>CAWEQY010000006.1:0-486104 GCA_963811375.1 uncultured Solirubrobacterales bacterium | reverse complement strand
GACGGTCAGCAGCGCGAAGGCACGGCGTTCCTTCACCCACAGCAGCGCCGCCATCGCGACCACGATCGCCAGCGCCAGGTAGCGACCGTAGACGTTGGGGTCCCAGAAGACGGAGTTGACGCGGAAGTAGGTGTGGAATTCGTTCGACCTGATCACCTGGTCGTTCCAGATCAGGCTCCGGGTTACGTACTCGACGCCGCCGATCGCGACGAAGGCGACCGCCTCGATCGCGACCACCCAGAGGACCAGGGTCAGCAGCCGGCGATCCCACTCGACCTCCCGCAACAGGCGGTAGGCGACCGTGAACGGGACGAGGAAGAAGCAGACGTTCTGCAGTCCCTTCGAGAAGTCGCCCGAGTAGAGGGTCTGGACGGCGTAGAGGACGACGAAGGCGGCGAGCAGGTAGGCCAGCGGGCGCGGGGCCCAGCTGCTGGGAGGAGAAGCCCAGTCCCGCAGCAACGTGAACACGACTCCCGCGGCGATCACCAGGTAGAGCGGGACCAGGAGGTTGGCCGTGTCGCCGCCGGCCTCCAGCGGCACCCGGAAGGGCAGCGCGGCGACGATCGCCAGCGGCAACAGGATCGGCCAACGGCGGAAGACGTAGGTCAGCACCCCCACCGCGACGGCGGCCGCGAGGAGCAGCTCCGCGATCCGGGCGTCGTCATGGCGCAGGTCGACGATCTGGGTGGTGTGCCACTGGTCGCCGAGGATCAGGAGCGGGAAGAGGCCGATCGCCAGCAGCATCGCCAGCGAGCGCAGGCGGCCCGGAGGCAGCAGAATCGAGGCCGCGCAGGCGGCGGCCGCGATCAGGACACCGGCGGCCGCGAGGAAAGCGCTCAAGGCGACTGCCTCTGGGCCGACCCGCACTCGTCGGCCGGCCGCGGCGGCACCCGGTGCAGCCGGATCACCCCCGGGGGAACGAGGTTGCGCTCCTGGCCGAGCAGCTTCACCCGCAGCTTGTAGCGGCCGGCCGGAGCGATGCCGCCGCCGCGCTGGCGCCCGTCCCAGTAGAAGCTGAAGTAGTGGTAGCGCTTGAGGAAGCGGTCGCGGCCGAGGGTGATGACGACGCGGCCGCCCGGTTTGACCACCTGCACGGTGGCACGGTCGGACTGGGTGACGCGGAACTTGATCCGGGCCTGGTCATAGAGGCAGTCGCCGTTTGGCGTGAAGCTGTGGACCGGGTTTTTCGGGTGCAGCACCGGCGCCCCGACGAAGGTCACCCGGTCGAGCACCAGCGGGTCGCGCTTGAGGCGCTGCGCCCAGCCGAAGGCGGCAACCGTGGCGAGGACGAGAAGCGCGAAGACCAGTGCGGCTGGGCTAACCCGCCGCCGTGGCATTGTCCTCGCCGACCACGACCGCGACGTCCGCCCCCGCCGCGGCGGACTTGACTTCCGAGCTCATCAGTTCGACCTTCGAAATCTCCAGCTGCTTGGCGACCTTGCGCGCTTCCGGGGCGTGGCCACGTTCGAACATGACGACGCTGGTGGCAAAGCTCTGTTCGGTGTTGGAGACGGCGCCGAGCTTGAAGCCCTTGTTCTCGACTTTGCCGCCGTAGGTGCCGGCGAGGCCGTCGGTGGCGGTGCCGTTGAGGACGGCGACGTCGATTTCGCTCGGCTGGACCTTCGCCGCGGCCTGCTTGCCCTTCTTGCCGCTGGCGCTGTCGTCGGAGCCGCTGAGCAGCGTGTAGGCAACCCCACCGACGACAAGGACCAGGACGACGAAGATGGCGGCCAGCCAGCGCGGTTCGGCCAGCCGGGCGCCAATCTCGGAGGTGCGCTCGCTGAAGCGCTCGCGCCGGGTTAGTTCCGGCAACCCGGCGTCGCGGCGGCGGCGGCGCTCCTCGCGGTGGCTCACAGCCTCGTGCTCGGCGGTGCGGGACTCCTCCAGCTGGCGCAGCTCCTCGGCCCGCTGGGCGGCGATCGTCGAGGTCGCCTCCTTGCGCTCGGCGTCGCGCTCCGGAGCCGAGCCGGCCCACTCGCGCAGACGGCGGATATCGCGCCCGTGCGTAAACGAGAGCAGCGCAAGGACGCCCAGGCCGAGGAAAGCGGCGAGGCCGGCGAACGCGCCTATTTGTTCGATAACCCGGACCAAAGTGGCTGCGGGAGGTTATTCGGCGGGGACGACCGCCGCCGCCTCGCCACCCGGCGAGGCGATCAGCTCGACCACCCGCTCGGCCAGATTGGCCTCGTCGCCGGCCATCACCAGGTGTTCGAGCGAGGTCAGCGTCGACTCGACCCAGGCGGAGTCGATCGGCACCGCCCGCACCGCCCGGTTGATCCGGCGCGCCGCCGTCGGCTGCAGCTGCTCGGCCGTGCCGAAGAGCTCCTCGTGCAGCTTCTCGCCGGGGCGCGGCTGCGTGAACTCGACGGCGATGTCCTCTTCGGGCTCGTAGCCGGCGAGGCGAATCATGTTGTGGGCGAGGTCGACGATCTTCACCGGCTCGCCCATGTCGAGGACGAAGACCTCGCCCTTGCCGGCGCCGATGTCGCCGGCGCGGATCACCATCTGCACCGCCTCCGGAATCGTCATGAAGTAGCGCGTCATCTCCGGGTGGGTGACGGTGACCGGGCCGCCGCGCTCGATCTGGTTGCGGAAGATCGGCACCACGCTTCCAGAAGAGGCGAGGACGTTGCCGAAGCGGACCGAGGCGAAGCGAGTGCCGGGGTGCTTGTTGCCGGCCTCCTCGACGATCCACTCGGCCATCGCCTTCGAGGCCCCCATCACCGTCTTCGGATTGACCGCCTTGTCGGTCGAGATCAGGACAAAGCGCTCGACCTTGGAGGCGGCGGCGGTCTCGGCGGTGATCCGGGTGGCGATCGCGTTGTTGCGGACGGCCTCCAGCGGGTTGGCCTCCATCAGCGGCACGTGCTTGTAGGCGGCGGCGTGGAAGACGACCTCGGGCTTGAAGCGCTGCATCACCTCCAGCATCCGGTGCGGCTCCTTGCAGTCCGCCAGCACCGACTCGACGTTGGTGAAGTGGCGCAGCTCGACCATCTCGCGGTCGATCTCGAAGAGGTTGTCCTCGGCGTGGTCGAGCATCACCAACAGCCGCGGCTTGACCTGGGCGATCTGGCGGCAGAGCTCGGAGCCGATCGAGCCGCCGGCGCCGGTGACGAGGACGATGCGGTCGCGCAGGTAGGCGCCGACGCGGTCGAGCTCGCGCACGATCGGGTCGCGCCCGAGCACGTCCTCGACCCGCACCTCGCGCAGCTGTTTGTTGAGCTGGACGCCGCCGCGCAGCAGCTCGAACACGGTCGGCAGGGTGCGGATGCGGATCTCGCGATCGCGGCAGGCGGAGACGACCTGGCCGCGCAGTTGCCCCGGCGCCGAGGGGATCGCGATCACGACCTCGTCGGGCTCGGTCTCGTCGAGGATCTTGACGATCTCCTTGGTCGAGCCGAGCACCTTCAGCCCCAGCATCCGCATCCCGCGCTTGCGCGGGTCGTCGTCGATGAAGCCGATCGCGGTGGCGCCGAGGTTGGGGTTGAGCTGCAGCTCGCGCACGACCATCTGGCCGCCGGAGCCGGCGCCGACGACCAGCACCTCGTGCTTGGGCAGCCGCGAGCCGCGCGAAGGGCGCTCGACGATCAGCCGCACCGCCAGGCGGGCACCGGCGATCAACATCATCGTCAGCACGAAGTCGGTCACCTCGACCGAGCGCGGCAGCGTGTGCGCGAAGGGCTTGGCGACGGCGAAGAAGACGACGAGGATCGCGCTGGCGACGGCGACGGCGCGGAAGATCAGCAGGAAGTCGCGGCCGCTGACGTAGCGCCACCACTTCTGGTAGAGCCCGAAAGCGGCAAAGATCGCCAGCTTGCCGACGATCACGAAGCCGACCGACTGCGCGAACAGCACCTCGTAGCGGTGCGGCAGCCCGTTCGGCTCGTCGAGGAAGCGCAGCTGGAAGGCGAGGAAATAAGCCAGTGCGACGAGTGCCGCGTCGGCCGCCACCTGCAGCATCCGGTTGCGATAGACGGGGTGATTCAACCGGCCCATTAGAAGGGGCAGTTTAGGGCTAGGCGATGCGGATAGGGCCTTCTTCCCTACGATGTGCCGCTCGATGCACGCCCTCCTCTACGCCAGCGTCACCGACTTCTTCCTCGACCCGATCGTCAATTGGGGCACCGACTTCATCAGCGCCACCGGCCTGCCGGCGGTGTTCGTGCTGATGACCTTGGAGTCGGCCTGCCTGCCGGTGCCGAGCGAGGCGATCATGCTCTTCGCCGGCTCCAGCGTCGCCGCGGGAGAACTGACGCTCTTCGGGGTCGTCGCCGCCGGCGTGCTCGGCAACCTGGTCGGCTCCTGGATCGCCTACGCGGTCGGCTACTACGGACGACTGGACCTGCTGGAGAAGAACCGCTTCATCCACGTCAGCCCCAAGCACCTGAAATGGGCCGACGACTGGTTTGAGCGCTACGGCTCGGCCACCGTCTTTTTCTCGCGGATGCTGCCGATCGTGCGCACCTTCATCTCGCTGCCGGCCGGGGTGGCGAAAATGCCGTTTTGGCGCTTCACCTTCCTCACCCTGCTCGGCTGCGTCCCCTGGGTGCTGATGCTGACCCTGGTCGGCAAGAGCGTCGGCGACAACTGGGAGGAATGGCGCGAGCACCTGCACTACCTGGACTACCTGGTGGTCGTGGCGATCCTTGTCCTCGCCGCCTATCTGATCGTCAGGCGCCGTCGCGGGGGCGGGCCTGACGCCGAGGCGGACAAGCCGGGCGCCGGTGCCGAGCCAACCGGTACCACCGGCGCTTGAGCGAAGCGCGCGAGGGCCGACTCCCCAGCCGTCGCGCGGCGGTTCTGGGCATCGTCCAGGGCCCAGCGGAGCTGCTGCCGGTCTCCAGCTCGGCCCACATCGTCCTCGTTCCCTGGCTGGCCGGCTGGGACTGGGACTCGATCGACCCGGAGCTGCGCAAGAGCTTCGAGGTGGCGCTGCACACCGGCGCCACCCTGGCCCTGCTGATCGGCCAGCGACGCGTGCTCCGCGAGGAGCTGCGTGAGCTCGACAGCCGCAGAATCGCCTTCCTCGGCCTCTCCTTCCTGCCGGCGGCGGTCGTCGGCTACACCCTGGAGCGGCCGATCGAGCAGCGCTTGGGCGGTCCGCGGGCCACGGCCTACGGCCTCCTGGCCGGCGCGGCGGCGATGCTCCTCGCCGACCGCCGACCGCAGTGCCGCGGGCGTGGCGAGGCGACCGCGGGCGACGGCCTTGCCCTCGGCATCGCCCAGGCGACGGCGCTGGCGCCGGGAGTCTCTCGCAACGGGGTCACCCTCGCCGCGGCCCGCTGGCGCCGCTTCTCGCGAGAGCAGGCGAACCTGCTCTCGCGCATGATCGCGCTGCCGATCGTCGTCGGCGCCACCGCCCTCAAGGGCACTCGCCTCGCCCGCCGCGGCACCACCCCCGAGCTGCGCCGCACGCTCGCCATCGGCGCCGCCGCCTCCTTCGCCTCGACCTTCGCTTCCCAGCGCCTGATCGACCTCGTCGAGCGCGACCGGGCGCTGTGGCCGTACGCGGCCTACCGGGGCGTCCTGGCCGCCGCGGTTCTTGCAAAGCTGCGCCGGTGAGCATGCCGATCGACATGGCGATCTCCGGTTACTCGGGTCCGGGGCGATCGGCACGCGAACGTGGGGGTGTCAGATGAGCGACGCCTACGCCAAAGCCGGGGTCGACCAGGGGGCGGCGGACGCGGCCGTTGCCGGCCTGGTGCGGGCCCTCAGCGCGATCGAGCTCGACCGCCCCTCGCTGCAGGTGCCGCTGCCCGGCCACTACGCGAGCGTGATCGCGCTCGACGAGCGAACAGGGATCGCGCTCTCGACCGACGGCGTCGGGACCAAGCTGCTGGTCGCCGAGGAGCTGGGGCGCTTCGACACGGTTGGGATCGACTGCGTGGCGATGAACGTCAACGACGTGATCTGCGTCGGCGCCGAGCCACTGGCGATGCTCGACTACATCGCCGTGCAGAAGGCGGAGCCGGCGGTTTGCGAGGAAATCGGCGTCGGCCTGGCCCGCGGTGCGGAGCTGGCCGGGGTCGAGATCCCCGGCGGCGAGCTGGCCCAGCTCGGCGAGCTGGTCTCGAGCGTCGACGTCTCCGGCGCCTGCTTCGGCACCGTCGCCCTCGACGCGATCGTCGACGGCTCGGCGGTGCAGGCGGGCGATATCGTGATCGGGCTGCCTTCCTCGGGGATCCACTCCAACGGCTACACCCTCGCCCGCTCCGCCCTCGCCGGGATCTCCCTCGAAGACGAGCGCCTCGGGAGGCCGCTCGGCGACGTCTTGCTGGAGCCGACCGAGATCTACGTCAAGCCGGTGGTCGAGCTGCTGCGCTCCGCGGTCGAGGTCCGCGGCCTTGCCCACATCACCTCCGGCGGCACCGCCAACCTGCTGCGACTGGCGGCCGCGGGCGGCTACGAGATCGACGAGCCGCTGCCCGTGCCGCCGATCTTCGCCCTGATCCAGGAGCAGGGCGAAGTCTCCGAAGAGGAGATGTACGACGTCTTCAACATGGGCTGCGGCTTCTGCGTCGTCGTCGCGGCCAGCGACGAGGCAGCGGCGCTGGACCTGCTGCGGGGGCACTACCCCGACGCACAACCGATCGGGCGGGCAACCGCGGGGCCCAAGGAAGTGCGTCGCTCCAAACCCGTGGTTCCTTAGCGACGCATTTCGTGCAAAAGGAACCGCGCGATGGGACGGCCGCAGGCAGGATCGGCGCGGTAGCGAACCTGTATCGACACTTGAGTAAAAGACTGTGGACAGCCCTTGCCATGCCTCATAACGTTCCGCCCCACTGATGGACCCTCGCTCGACCAGCTCCCAGATGATCGGCACGGTGCTCTCCGGCCGCTACAAGCTGGAGGCCAAGCTCGGCAGTGGCGGCATGTCGACCGTCTATCTCGCCAACGACGCCACCCTCGACCGCGCCGTCGCGGTCAAGGTGATGCATCGCGAGATGTCCGAGCAGCCCGACCAGCTCGAGCGCTTCCGCCAGGAGGCACGGGCCGTGGCCAAGCTCTCCCATCCCAACGTGGTCGCGGTGATCGATGCCGGCGAGGACGGCGGCCACCCCTACATCGTCTTCGAGTACGTCGAAGGGGAGACGTTGAAGCAGCGGATCGCCCGGCTCGGCGCACTCGACACCCAGGAGGCGCTGGCCTATGCGATCGAGATCGCCCGCGGCCTCACCGTCGCCCACGCCCGCAACATGGTCCACCGCGACATCAAGCCGCAGAATGTCCTGATCGACGCCGAGGGGCGGGCCAAGCTGACCGACTTCGGCATCTCCCGCCAGCTCGAACAGGATGGGATGACCGCCACCGGCCGCGTCCTCGGCACCACCGACTACGTCGCCCCCGAGCAGGCGATGGGGCACCCGGTCGACCCGCGCTCCGACATCTACTCGCTTGGCGTCGTCCTCTACGAGATGCTGATCGGCCAGGTCCCCTTCCACGCCGACAGCCAGGTCGGGGTGGCGATGAAACACGTCAACGAGGAGTTGCCCGACGTCCAGCAGCGCCGGCCCGAGATCTCGGCGGCGACCGCCCTGGTGGTCGAGCGCGCCACCGACAAGGACCCGGCCCAGCGCTACGCCCAGGTCGGCGAGATGATCGACGACCTCTCGACCGCACTCGAGGTCGAGGCGGCGCGGGCGGGCTCGACCACCGGCGAGGCGACCAGCGTGCTGGAGGCGGTGCCGGCGCCGAAACGCAAGCTCTCGAGTCGTGCGCGTTGGTCGTGGGCCGCGATCGTGCTGCTGGTCCTGATCGTCGGTGGGACGCTGCTGATCGTGCGGGTCATCAGCGACGGCGGGGGTGGGGGTGGGGCGCTGAAGGACAAGGGCTCGGTCCTCGCGCTCTCCTCCGCGACCGACTTCGACCCCTTCGGCGACGGCGAAGAGGGCCCTGAATCGGTCAGCCTCGCCGTCGACGGCAACCCCACCGGGACCGCCTGGACCAGCGAGCACTACGACACCGCCGACTTCGCCGGGACCAAGAGCGGCGAAGACCCCGGCGTCGGCCTCTACGTGGCCGCCAAATCGGCGGCGCAGCCGTCGGAGATGGTGGTGCGCGGGGCGCCCGGCTGGGACGCGGAGATCTACGCCGCCGCCGCGGGGCCGCCGGAAGAGCTGTCCGAATGGGGCGAACCGGTTGGCGCCGTGGCCGACGCCGGCGAGAACGCCGAGATCCAGCTCGACGTTCCCAGCCCCGCCAAGTACTTCCTGATCTGGTTCACCAAAGCCGCCCCGTCGCGCGACCAGAGCGGTCGCTACCGACTCGAGATCGACGACGTGAAGCTGATCGACTGAGCGAACTAGAACTCGTGCGAGCGGGCGGCGCGGTGGCGCTCGACCGCGAGCTCGACGAGGCGATCGCAGAGGTCCGCGTAGGCGATCCCACTGGCCTCGAGCAGCTTCGCGTAGACGCTGGTCTCGGTGAAGCCGGGCATGGTGTTGATCTCGTTGACGAGAATCTCGCCGCCGGGCTCGACGAAGAAGTCGCAGCGGGCGAGGCCGGAGCAGCCGGCGAGGGCGAAAGTGAAAGCCGCCAGCTCGCGCACGCGCTCAGCCCCGGCCTCTGAGATCGGGGCCGGAACCCGCAGCTCCATCCCGCCCTCCTCGTACTTGGCCTCGAAGTCATACCAGTCGGCATTGGCGACGATCTCGCCCGGCAGCGACGTCTGCGGCGACTCGTTGCCGAGCACCGAGCACTCGACCTCGCGGCCGCTGGCGGAGGCCTCGACGATGACCCTCGAGTCGTGGCGAAGCGCCAGCTCGACCGCCGCGTCGAGGTCGCCGAGGTCGTCCACGCGGGTGATGCCGACACTGGAGCCCATCCGCGACGGCTTCACCCACAGCGGCAGCCCCATCGCCTCGCAGCGGGCCCGCCAGCCGTCCTCGCCGAAGGCGACGAAATCGACCTGGGGAATGCCACGCACGGCGAAGAGCCGCTTCAGGGTCAGCTTGTCCATGCAGATCGCCGAGGCGAGCACGTCGGAGCCGACGTAGGGCACGTCGAGCAGCTCCAGCAAGCCCTGGACGCTGCCGTCCTCGCCGAAGGCACCGTGCAGGGCGGGAAAGACCGCGTCGGCGCCCAGTAGGCCACCCGCCGGGCTCAGCACGAGCGGGGAGCCCTCGTGGAGCCAGCGCCCGTCGCGCTCGATCGTCACCGCGACCGCCTCATGGCCCGCCGCCGCCAGGCCGCGGGCGACCGAGGCACCGGAGCGCAGCGAGACGTCATGCTCGGAGGAGCGGCCGCCGCGGAGAACCGCGATCCTCACGGTTCTTCCTCTTCCGCTTCGACCGGCTCCTGCTTGCCGACGACGATCGTCACCGCGTCGCCGGGTTCCAGTTCGGAGCCCGGCGGTGGGAACTGGTCGATCGCGCGACCGACTTTGCCGGCGACTTCGGTTTCTTCTTCTTCGACCGTCGGGTTGAGGCCGGCGTCGCGGACGGCCTGCACCGCTTCGGCCCGCAGCTTGCCGATCACGTTTGGCACCTTTGCCTGCTCTTTGCCAGCGGAGACGACGATCGAGACCGAGGAACCGGGTTCGACCTCGGTGCCGGCGTCGGGCGACTGGCCGATCACCTCACCCGCCGGGGCGCCGCTTTCTTCTTCGGAGATCGACGGTTCGAGGCCGCGGCCGCGGATCTGCTGCACGGCGACGCTCCTCTGGGTGCCAACCAGGACCGGCACCTTGGCCAGCTTCGGCCCGGCCGAGACGACCAGCGTCACCGTGGAGCCGTTCGTGGCCGTCTCTCCCGCGGAGGGTTCGGAATGGATCACCAGTCCCTCTTCGACCGAGTCGGAGCTGACGGTTTCGACGTCGACGCGGAAGCCGGCCTCTTCCAGCTTTTCGCTGGCTTCGTCGCGCGGGAGGCCGGCGGTCGCGGGAACCTTGCTGCTGCCCGGGCCGTTGCTGACGGTCAACGTCACCTCCGGCTTCGAGCAGAAGAAGGTGAGGAAGGAGCAGTCAAGCGAGGCCTCGTCGCCGGGGGGCGAGGCCGCGGGGTCCTGCTCGAGCACGGTGTTGGGCGCCACTTCGCGATTGACCCGCTTGACCTCGCCAACAGAGAAGCCGTCCTGCTGCAGGAGGGCGATGGCGACGTTGAGCTGGTTGCCGGTCACGGCTGGCACTTCGGTACTGGTGTCGCGGGTCAGAGCGAGGCCGATGAGGATGCCGATCAGGACGGCGGCGATCGCGGCGGCGATCCAGCGGCGGCGGCGCTTGCGATCCTCGTCCTCCTCGTCGGGCTCCTCCTCGACCGCAACCGCGACCACGGGCGGCAGCGCCGCGAAGTCGGCCGTACCGTCGCCGGCGCCAGGCTCCTTGAGGGCGGCGTCGAGGGCAGCGATGAAAGCGTCGGCGCTCTGGAAGCGCTCACCGGGCTCCTTCGCCAGTGCCCGCATCACCGCGGCGTCCAGGGCCGGGGAGACGCGGGGGTTGATCGAGCTCGGCCGCAACGGCGTCTGCGAGACCTGTTTCATCGCCACCGCCACGGCGGAGTCGGCCTCGAAGGGGACGCGCCCGGTCAGTGCCTCGTAGAGCATCACCCCGATCGAGTAGAGGTCGGAGACGGCGGTGACGTCGAAGCCCTGCGCCTGCTCGGGCGAGAGGTAGTGCGGGGTGCCCATCACCGAGCCGGTCTGGGTGATCTCGGAGACGCCGGCGCGGGCGATCCCGAAGTCGGTGACGACCGCCTTGCCCTCGCCGTCGACGATCACGTTCTGCGGCTTCAGGTCGCGGTGGACGATGCCCTTGCGATGGGCGAAGCGGGCGCCCTCCAGCACTTGGCGAATCAGCGCCACCGCCTGCTCCGGAGTTAGCCCGCGGTCGATCAGCTGCTTCAGGGTCGGGCCGTCGATGTACTGCATGGCGATGTAGTAGGTGCCCTCGAACTCGCCGCGGTCGAAGACCGAGACGACGTTGGGGTGCTGCAGGCCAGCCGCCGACTCCGCCTCGCGCTGGAAGCGCTGGACGAACTCGCGGTCCTGGGCAAAGCGGCGATGCAGGATCTTCAGCGCGACCTGGCGCTGCAGGTGCGTGTCCTCGGCCAGCCAGACGTCGGCCATGCCACCGCTGCCGAGCCGGCGCAGGACCCGGTAACGGCCGTCGACAACGCTTCCCTCGCTCACGTCAGGCACCACGGTCTCCTTCTTCAGGTGGATGGATCACGTCATTCGCCATTGAGGATCGCTTCCGCGACGTCGCGGAAGATCGGCGCCGCGGCATCGTTGCCGAAGGCGGTCGTGCACTCGACCGAGGCGGCGATCGCGATCTGCGGGTCGTCGGCCGGCGCGAAGCCGATGAACCAGGCCTGGTTCTCGTCGATCCCGCCGCCGCAGGCCTTGTTGCCAGGGGTTTCCGCGGTGCCGGTCTTGCCGGCGACGGTGACGCCGGAGATCGCCGCGTTGGTGCCGGTCCCTTCGCTGACCACTCCTTCCATCGCCGTCGTCAGCTCTTCGGCGCTCTCGGCGGAAATTGGCTGGCTGTACTCGGAGGGGTCGAGGCGGTCGGTGGTGCGGCCATCGGGGTCGACCACCCGGTTCCAGATCTGCGGCTTCATCAGCTTGCCGCCGTTGGCCACCGCGGCGGCGACCATCGCCATCTGCAGCGGCGACGCCAACAGGCGCTCCTGGCCGATCGCGACCCGGGCCAGGTCGACCGGGTCGCGCACGGTCAGCAACCCGCCTTCGCCCGAGACGCCGCTCGCTTCGACCTCGTCTTCGGGCAGGTCGATCGGCGGCTTCGAGTTGAAGCCGAACTTTTCCATCGTTTCGAACAGCTGGTCGTTGCCGAGCTGCTGGCCGAGCTGCCCGAACCAGGTGTTGACCGAGTTGGTCAGCGCCGTGTCGAGGGCGATCGGGCCGAAGTCCTCGCTGAAGTCGTTGTTGAGCGGCTGCCCTTCCACGTCCAGCGTCCCCGGCGCGTCGATCGTCGTTTCCGGCGTGATCGCGCCGCTCTCCAGCCCAGCCGCGGCGGTTACCACCTTGAAGGTCGAGCCCGGCGGGTAAAGGCCCTGGGTGGCCCGGTTGTACAGCGGCGTTTCGATCACGTTGTGGTTCAGCTTTTCCAGTTCGTAGGGCACCCGGTTAGGGTCATAGGACTTGTTCGAGGCCATCACCTTGACCGCGCCCGTGCTCGGCTCGATCGCGACAACGGCGCCGAAATTGCCGAGTTCCTCGAGGTCGCCGAGTGCCGTCCGCTGCGCCGCCGGATCGATGTTGGTGACGATGTCGTTGCCTTCCTGGGTGCGCCCGCGCAGCTCGTCGATGATCGAGCTGAATTCGGATTCTTCGCCGATCAGCTCGTCGTTGTGGAACTGCTCGAACTCGCTGTCGCCCTGCCTCACGAAGCTGTAGCCGATCGGGTGCCCGTAGAGCGCCCCCTCCGGATAGCGCCGCACGAAGCGCAGGGAGTCGCCCTTGCCCTTCGCCACCGACCTGGCGATCACGGTGCCATCGGCAGCGAGGATGCGGCCGCGGCGGATCTGCTGCTGCTCCAGCAGCGGCCGTTTGTTCGCTTCCTTTTCCTTCAGCGCCTTCGCGTCGAAGACCGACCAGTAGGACGTGAAGCCGACCAGAATCGCGAAGAGGGCGACGATGAAGCCGAACAATTTGACGATCTGACGGTTCACGAGCGTCCCATCGCCAGCGCCCGGCCGCTGGGTTCGATCGCTTCGCGGCGGGCCTGGTCGGAGATCAGGAGCAGCAGCGCCAGCAGCACGAAGTTGGCGATGATCGAGCTGCCGCCGTAGCTGATGAAGGGCAGGGTGACGCCGGTCAGCGGGATCACCCGGGTGACGCCGCCGATGATTACGAAGGCCTGGATCGCGAAGACCGCGGTGAGGCCGGTCGCCAGCAACTTCGAGAAGCCGTCCCGGGCCAGCAGCGCGATCTTGAAGCCACGGGCGGCGATCAGCATGTAAATGAGGACGACCGCGCAGGCGCCGAACAGGCCCAGCTCATTGACGATCAGCGAGTAGATCGTGTCGGTCTGGGCCGCTGGCAACAGCGCATCGTCGGTGCCGGGGATCGTGATCAGCCCCTGCCCGAAGCCTTTGCCGAAGAGACCGCCGTCGGCCTGGGCGAAGATCGATTGCAGGATCTGGTAGCCGGTGCCGGTCGGGTCGGCATAGGGGTCGAGCCAGATTTCGACCCGGTCGCCGACGTGTGGCACGGTCGAGGCGAAGAACCAGGCACCGACCGTGAACATCGCCATGCCGATGACGACGAAAGAGAAGCGCCCGGTCGCGACGTAGAGCAGAGCGAGGAAGGCGGCGAAGAACATCAGCGAGCTGCCGAGGTCGCGGATGAAGACGAGCATGAACATCGACGCCCCCCAGACGACCAGCATCGGTCCGAAGTGCTTCAGCGGCGGCAGCGTCACCCCGAGCACGCGTCGTGCCCCGACGATCAGCACCTCGCGGTTCTCGCGCAGGTAGCTGGCGAGGAAGATGACGATCGCGATCTTCGAGAACTCGGCCGGCTGGAAGGCAAGCGGCCCGATCTTGATCCCGAGGTAGGCGCCGTTGACCTGCTGCCCGATGCCCGGCAGCCGCGGCGCCAGCAGCAGCAGCAGACCACCGACGGCGATCGTGTAGCGGTAGCGCTCCAGCACCTCGTAGTCGCGCAGGAACTGGATCGTGAGGGCGAAGAGGACCAGCCCCAGAACGAACCAGTTGGCCTGGTCGCGGGCGAGCGAGTCGTCAATCCGGTAGATCATCACCAGGCCGAAGGCGGTCAGCAGCGCCACCAGCGGGAACAGGTAGGGGTCGGCGTCGGGAAGGCGGATCCGCAGGTAGATGTGGGTCGCCACGCAGACGGCGAGGAAGTAGGCCCCGTAGATCAGGCTGAGGTTGTCGAGGCGGGTGTCCTCCTGGGCGAAGACGGCGGCGAACCCGGCCGTGAGGAGGACGGCGACGGGAACCAGGGCGAACAGCTCCCGGTTCCGGGCCGATCTCAAGGAACCCCCTGGCTCTTCTGGATGTCTTCGATCAGGGAGACGGCGTCCTCGCGCGAGCGCAGGTCGTGACCGGTGACCGCGTCGTGGCGCTTCGGCGGCAGCGACTCGGTCTGGATCGGGCTCGCGTAGCGCTCGTCGTAGAGCTTGATCCCGAAGGGCAGCTCGTAGGGGGCGCCGCGGTAGAGCGCCACCCGGCCGGCGGCGTCGGTGCCGAGGAACCAGACCTGGCGGTTGCCGTACCAGGCGCCGAAGGCGAGGGCGGCGACCACAAGCAGCGCCAGCAGCACCTTCGCCGCCGTGCGCAGGCCGCGGTGGCGCGGCTTGGCATCGAGGTCCTCGCGGCGCTTCCTCGCCGCCTCGGCGGCGGCGCGCCGGCGAACCTCGGTCGCGGTCAGGCCCGCCTCCTCGGCGGCGGAGCCGACCAGCGTCGCCCCCTCCGCGGGCGCGGCACCCGCCGGCGCGCCCGCGTCCCGAGTCGTCGCCGAGGCGTCGCCGAGGCGAAAGGCGATGACGGTGATGTTGTCGCGGCCGCCGGCGCGGTTGGCTTCGTCGACCAGGGCGCGGACCGCCGACTGCATCGAGGTCGCGCGGGCCAGCAGGCGGCCGATCTGTTCGTCGCCGAGCATCGTCGTCAGGCCGTCGGAGCAGATCAGGAAGACGTCGCCGGCCTGGGCGGGCACGGTCTGCAGGTCGACTTCAACCTCCGGTTCGGGACCGAGGGCGCGGGTGATGATCGAGCGCTGCGGGTGGTCCTCGGCCTGGGCGTCGGTGAGCTGCCCCTTGCGCCGCATCTCCTCGACCAGCGAGTGATCGCGGGTCAGGCGCTCGAACTTGTTGCCACGCAGGCGGTAGGCGCGACTGTCGCCCACGTGCCCGATCGCCACCTCCTCGGCCGCGAGGTCGACGATCGCGGCGGTGATCGTCGTCCCCATCCCGGCCAGGTCGGGATCGCTGCCGGCGCGCTCGTGAATCGTCCGGTTCGCCAGCTCGATCGTCTCGCGCAGGACCTGCTCCGGCGGCCCCTGCGGCAGCTCCTGGTCGAAGGACTCGGCCGCGGTCTTGGAGGCGACCTCGCCGGCCTGCGCGCCGCCCATGCCGTCGGCGACGACGAACAGTGGCTCGCGGGTGAAGAGCGAGTCCTCGTTGGCGTTGCGCTGGCGCCCCGTGTCGGTGCGGAAGGCCTGGTCTTCTATCCGCAGGGTCATTGCGCCTCGAGCCTGAACACCGTGTCGCCGATCTGAACCGTGTCGCCGTCGATCAACTCCGCCTCTCCCTTCAGGGTGGCGCCGTTGAGCAAGGTGCCGTTGGTCGAGCTCATGTCCTCGACAAAGGTGCGACCGCCGCGTTCGAAGACGCGGGCGTGAAGGCTGGAGGCATAGCGGTCATCGATCTGCACGTCGCAGTCCTTCGAGCGCCCGATCGAGAGGCCCCCGATCAGGTCGAAGCGCTGATCGGTTTCGAGGCCGCCACCGCGCTCGGCGACGAGCCAGGAATCGGGGCCGCGCGGGGCCTCGGCGTAGGCCGGCGCGGGGTGGAAACCAGTCGCGTCAGGTGCCGGCGAAACGGTCCGCCGCAGGTCCTTCATCGCGCTGCGGGCGATCACGAGCAGGAACAGGTAGAGGACGGCCAGGAAGCCGAACTTCAGGGCGACGGATATGGGGTCATAGTCCACGCGCCCAGCAGATTACGGCCAGCGGCCGTCACTGCTCGATGTCGAAGAGGAACGTCGTGGTTCCGACGGTGACCTGGTCCCCCGGCGAGAGCCGGGTCGAGGCAACGCGGCGGCCATTGACCTTGATCCCGTTGGTCGAGCCGAGGTCGACGATCTGCCAGTCCCCCGTCTCCGCCCGCCGCAGCTCGGCGTGACGGCGCGAGACGTTGGGGTCGGAGAGAACGCACTCGACCGCCTTCGAGCGGCCGATCGTCGCCCGCGGCCCGTCGAGCACATAGCGGCGGTCGTCGAGTGAGACGACGGCGCGGGTCGAAACCAGGGCGCCGACCGCCTGCTCGGGCCGCTTCGGACGGCTGCGGTCGCGCTCGCGCACCGCTGAGTAAACCATCGTGTGCCCCTCTTCCCCCTGCTTGGGGCTCTCGCCCTCGTGGGCTGGCGGCTTGACCAGGCGGGCCTGGATCCCGAACTCGCCGAGCCGCAGGCGCTCGTCGGTGGCGAACTCGACCGCCGGCCTGGTCAGCAGGTCGTAGCTGCGCCGGCGGGCGTGCTCGAGCAGGTAGCCGGAGAGCTCCTGCTCCAGCGAACGCTCGTAGCCCTCGAGCTTGGCCCGGTCTTTGGTCGAGAGGTAGACCGTGTACTCGTTCGGCACGTAGACGCGTTCCACCGACGCCGTCTTGTGGGCGTCCATTTCCTTCGCCAGTTTGCGCGCGAGTTCGACCGGCTGCACCTCGGAGCTGAAGGCGCGGCTGAAGACTCCCTCGACGAGGCCTTCGATGCGGGACTCGAGGTTGCGTAGAACGCCGATCGGAAAATCCTAGAGAAGGACGCCGTGGCCGAGCGCCAGCCAGGTTCCCAGAGCGGTGGCGAGGGCGAGGGCGCCGAGGCGAACGCCGAGGTGGCCGCGGTGCGGCGCGGTCTGCTCGGCGAGCAGGTCGAGCGAATCCTCGATCGCGGTGCCGAGCTGCTCGAGCGAGGAGCGGTGGGTGGGACGGGCGGCGAGGCAGGCGTCGATCTCGGCCGTGAGCTCGCGCGGGAGGTCGGGGCGCAGCCGCCGCAGCGGCCGGGTGCGGGCGCCGATCGCCCGCACCGTCGCCGCCGGGCTGGAGCGACGGTGCGGGTTCTCCCCGCTCCAGCACTCGTAAAGCATCAGGGCCAACGAGTAGACGTCGGCCTCCGGCCCTGCGGCCCTTCCCTCGGCCTGCTCGGGCGCCATGTAGGCGAGCGTGCCGACGACATCGCCGGGCGCGGTCAGCGAAGCGCCGTCGGCGAGGTGGGCGACGCCGAAGTCCATCAGCTTGGCCCGCGACTCCCCTTCGCAGTCGCCCTCGGTCACCTGCACGTTCTGCGGCTTGATGTCGCGGTGGACGACGCCACGCGAGTGGGCATGGTCCAGCGCCTCGCAGAGATCGGCGCCGATCTCGCCGATCTCGCGGTCCGAGAGCTCGCCGGCGTGGGCCAGCCGGGCCAGGGTCGACCCCTCGACCAGCTCGGAGACCAGCAGGGCATTGCCGTCCTCCTCGCCCATCTCATAGAGGGTGACGATGCCGGGATGGTTGAGCCGCGCCGCGGCCTGGGCCTCGCGCAGCACCCGCCGGCCCGCCTCCCCCCGCTGCTCGATTGCCTTGACCGCGACCGGGCGCTCGAGGCGCCCGTCCCAGGCCTCGTAGACGACGCCGAACCCACCGCTGCCAATGCGGCGCTCGATCAGGAAGCGGTTGAGCACGAGAGAACCGACCAAAGCTCCTTCTATTTCGCTTGCGGAGCGCTTTCTCCTGCGCCCGGCCGGCTGGGAAAACCCCACCGTTTGCTGGCTGTCTTGGCGCTCCGACCCCGCCAGGGTTCATACTCTTCGGCCACCCAACCAGCTTGGAGAGCCGTTTCTTGGAGGACTCGCCAGTACGTGGCTCGCGACGCCGCGAGCGCCCACAACGCCGACCCGAACGCCAGCAGATCATGCTGCGGCGTGGCCTCGCGCTCGGGGGCGGCCTGATCCTCCTGATCCTGATCGTGCTCGGGGTCAAGGGCTGCCTCGACGCCCGCGCCCACCGCGCGCTCAGCGACTACGCCGACGACGTCACCCAGATCGTCGACGAGACCGACCAGACCAGCAAAACCTTCTTCGGCAAGCTGGCCGACCCCGAAGGGCTCTCGGTCACCGACTTCGTCGCCGAGGTCAACGCCGACCGCAGCGCCATGGACACCTACGCGTCGCGGGTCGATGGTCTCAGCGCCCCCGGTGACATGAGTCGGGCCCAGAACGCGCTGGAGCTGACCTACGAGCTGCGCAGCAGCGCGATGACCGAAATCGCCAGCAAGATGCCGGACGCGCTTGCCGACGTCGGCGTCGCCAAGGCGACGGCGGGCATCGCCCGGCAGATGCGCAAGCTGCTCGCCGCCGATGCCCTCTACGCCGCGATCGTCCGTCCCGAAATCAACGGCGTCCTCGCCAACAACGGGATCGAAGGCAACGACGTGCCGGAGAGCGTCTTCCTGCCGGAAGACATCAAGTGGCTGGAAGAGGACTCGATCGCCGCCGCGATCGCCGCCGTCAGCGGCGCCAGCGCCGGCGCGACCTCCGGCGTGCACGGGCTCGAACTGTCGGGGGTCAGCATCAACGGCACCGAACTCGGCGAAGAAACCGTCGGGGTCGCGGCCGAAGAAACCGCCGAAGTCGAAGTGACGGTGGCGAACCAGGGCGAATCGACCGAGAGCGGCGTCGCCGTCACGGTCTCGTTCGGCGGCACCGAACTGCAGGAGAGCATCGAAGAAATCGGCGCGGGCGAAACCGCGACGACGACGATTCCGCTGACGCCGACGCCGAGCGGCGAAGTCACGCTCGAAGTCAAGGTCGACCCGGTGCCCGGCGAGCATATCCCCGAGAACAACGAAGCCAGCTACAACGTCGTCTTCGAATAGGCACCGTCGGGCACTAGGCTGGCGCGATGCGAATCGCCTACCTCGGCCCGGCCGGCACCTTCACCGAGGATGCCCTGAGCGCGGCGGCACCGGCGGGGGAGTTCGAGCCGCTGCGTACGGCGACCATCCACGACGCGATCCTCGCGGTCGAGCGTGGCGAGGCCGACCGTGCCCTGGTCCCGATCGAGAACTCGATCGGGGGCTCGGTCCGCCCCACTCTCGACGCCCTCGCCTTCGAGGCCGACTCGGTGACGATCGTCGGCGAGCACGACTACGCGGTGCGCGCCCACCTGATCGGCCGCGAGCAGGTCGAGCTGGGTGAGATCGAGGCCGTCCTCTCTCACCAGCAGCCGCTCGCCCAGTGCGCCCGTTTCCTGCGCGAGCAGCTGCCCGGGGTCGAACTGCGCAGCGTCAGCAGCACCGCGGCGGCGGTGCGCATGGTCGCCGAGTCGGTCCGCCCCTGGGCGGCGATCGGCTCCCACGCCGCGGCCAGGCTCTACGGCTGCGAGATCCTCCGCGAGGGGATTCAGGACGAGGCCGACAACGTCACCCGCTTCGTCTGGATCGCACCCGCGGGCAGCGCGTCCGCGGCGGGCTCGACCTGGAAGACCTCCCTCGTCTTCTCAGAGCTGGGCGAAGACCACCCGGGCGCCCTGGTCAACGCCCTCAGCGAGTTCTCCGAGCGCGGCATCAACCTCACCCGCATCGAGTCGCGCCCCCTGCGCAGCGGCCTCGGCCGTTACATGTTCTTCTGCGACCTCGAGGGAGCCGAGGACGACGAGCTGGTCGCCGCGGCGATCGCCCAGCTCCGTTCCAAAGCCGAATCCGTACGGATCCTGGGCTCCTACCCGGTCGGGTAGCCAGCGCCGGATACCCCTCGCCCTCGGCACCGGGCGCCGACCCCCCTACAATTTCTCGGCATGGCACGCGTCCTTGTGCTCAATGCGACCTACGAGCCGATCAACGTATGCACGTTGCGACGTGCCGCCGTGCTGCTGCTGAAGGAGAAAGCCGAGCTGCTGGAGCAACGCGCCGGCGCCCTCCATTCCGAGCACATGACGATGGAGCGCCCCGACGTGATCCGCCTCGTCAACTACGTCCGCATCCCCCGCGAGGCCCACCGCCGCAAGATCACCCGCCGCGCCGTCCTCGCCCGCGACTCCTGGACCTGCCAATACTGCGGCTCCACCAAGTCCGGCCTCACGGTCGACCACGTGATCCCCCGCAGCCGCGGCGGCAAATCGGTCTGGGAGAACATCGTCGCCGCCTGCGCCACGTGCAACCGCCGCAAGGGCAACCGCCTCCCCCGCGAGATCCACATGCACCCAAAGAACTCCCCGAAGGCACCGCCGGCGACGGTCTTCATCCAGGTGGCGAGTCCGAAGATCCCGCAGGCTTGGCAGCAGTACTTACCCCAGGCGGCGTAGAGGCGGGCCTGTAGGAGGGTCGGGGGTCCCTTCCGCGGAGACCGTCGCGCAGCTGATCGCGTCCCGAGGGTTCCAGCGCGGTTCCTTGAGCCTCCGCGGAAGGGACCCCCGACCCTCCATCCCGACACGTCTCCGTAGACGAGCAGGAACGAGATGGCTCCCGCATCTCGGCTGGCTCCCGGTACGCGGAAGCTAGGACACGGGACGGGGCGCTGGTGGTTCTCCCGCTCTCCGTGTGTGGATCGTCCCTGGGTCGGGGCTTGAAGCTCCCGTGAACCCAGGCGCTGCGTGAGGGGACGGCGGGTAAGCCTCGTCCTAGCCTCCACAACTCGTTGCGTATATCTCGCCGCCGCCAGGCGGCGTCCTCATTGCACCGGCTATGCCGGTGCCAGGCGTAGACGAGGCTTACCCGCCGTCCCCATCCACAGGGCTACCGTCCATCGGCAATTCGTCCCCCTGAGGCTCGACCGGTGCGCTCTCGGTGCTGTCGGACTCGACCACCAGCGCCACGGCGCTGACCACGTCGTCGTCCTTGATGTTCATCACCTTCACCCCTTGAGTTGAGCGGCCCATCTGGGAGATGCCGCTGACGGAGGTGCGTTGGACCATGCCGTTCTGGGAGATGAAGAGGAGCTCCTGGTGTTCGCCGACGATCAGGGCGCCGGCGAGGCCGCCCTTCTTCTCGGTCAGCTTCGCGGTCAGCACGCCTTTGGTGCCGCGGCCCTTGACGGGGTATTCGGAGACCGGGGTGCGCTTGCCGTAGCCGTTCTCGGTGACGACGAAGAGTTCGGTGTCGTTACGGGCGATGTCCATCGCCAGGACCCGGTTGTCCTTGCCGGAGACGTTCATGCCTTTGATGCCGCTGGTGTCGCGGCCCATCGAGCGCACCAGCTCCTCGGAGAAGCGCGAAGCGTGGCCGGAGTGGGAGACGATGAGGATGTCGTCTTCGCCCGAGGTGAGCCGGACCTGGACCAGCTCGTCGCCGTCGCGGACCTTGATCGCGATGATCCCGTCGGCGCGGATCGGCGTGTTGTAGGCGAGGAACTCGGTCTTCTTGATCAGGCCTTTGGCGGTGGCAAAGGCGAGGTACTTGTTCTCTTTGAAGTCCCGGGTCGGGATCACCGCCATCACCTTCTCGCCTTCGCGCAGCGGCAGCAGGTTGTTCAGCGAGCTGCCTTTGGCGTTGCGCGAGCCCTCCGGCAGCTCGTAGACCTTGAGCCGGTAGACCTTGCCGCGGTTGGTGAAGAAGAGCAGGTAGTCGTGGGTGGAGGAGATGTGGAGGTGGGCGATGTAGTCGTCGTCTTTGAGGTTCATCCCCATCACGCCAACGCCGCCGCGGTGCTGCTGGCGGTAGGTGGCCAACGGTAGTCGCTTGACGTAGCCCGACGCGGTCAGCGAGATCACCATCTGCTGGTCGGCGATCATGTCCTCGATGCCGACGTCGCCCTCGAAGTGGGCCAGTTCGGTGCGCCGCTCGTCGCCGTGGGAATCGACGACTTCGGACAGCTCCTCTTTGACGATCGCCATCACCTTGGCCTCGTCGCCGAGGATCTCCCGCAGCTCGCCGATCCGCTCCATCAGGTTGGCGTGCTCGGCCCGGACTTTGTCGGCCTCGAGCGCGGTCAGGCGCTGCAGGCGCATGTCGAGGATCGCCTGCGCCTGCTCGCGCGAGAGCTCGAACTGCGACATCAGCCCCTCGCGGGCGGCGTCGGGGTCGCTCGAGGCGCGGATCAGTTTGATCACCGCGTCGAGGTTGTCGAGCGCGACCAGCAGCCCCTCGAGGATGTGGGCGCGGGCCTCGGCGCGGCGCAGTTCGTACTGGGTGCGGCGGGTGACGACCTCGCGCTGGTGATCGACGTAGTGATGGATCAGCTCGCGCAGGCTGAGGGTTTTCGGCACCCCGTCGACCAGGGCCACCATGTTGGCGCCGAAGGTCGTCTGCATCGAGGTTTTTTTGTAGAGGTTGTTGAGCACGACCTTGGCCGGCGGGCCGCCGCGCTTGAGCTCGATGACCAGGCGCATGCCGGAGCCGTCGGACTCGTCGCGGAGGTCGGAGATGCCCTCCAGTTTTTTGTCGCGGACGAGGTCGGCGATCTTGGTGACCAGGCCGCCGTCGCCGAGCTTCTTCACCGTGAACGGCAACTCGGTGACGATGATCGCCTCCTTGCCCCCCTTCAGCGGCTCGACGTGGGCGCGGGCGCGGACCTTGATGCTGCCGCGTCCGGAGGCATAGGCGTCGCGGATGCCCTCGCGGCTCATGATCCCGCCGCCGGGGAAGTCGGGGCCCTTGATGTGCTCCATCAGCCCGGCCATGTCGATCGCGGGGTCGTCGATGTAGGCAGCGACGGCGCCGGCGACCTCGCGCAGGTTGTGCGGCGGGATGTTGGTCGCCATCCCGACCGCGATCCCCGAGGTGCCGTTGACCAGCAGGTTCGGGAAGCGGGCCGGCAGGACCAGCGGCTCCTGAGTCGATTCGTCGTAGTTGGGGCCGAAGTCGACGGTGTCGGCGTCGATGTCGCGCAGCAGCTCGGTCGCGAGGCGGGTCAGCCGCGCCTCGGTGTACCTCATCGCCGCCGCCGGATCGTCGTCGATCGAGCCGAAGTTGCCCTGGCCGTCCACCAGCAGGTAGCGCAGGGAGAAGTCCTGCGCCATCCGCACCAGCGTGTCGTAGATCGCCGAGTCGCCGTGCGGGTGGTACTTGCCCATGACCTCGCCGACGATGAAGGCGCACTTGCGGTAGGCCCGGGTTGGCTGCAGGCCGACGTCGTGCATCGCGTAGAGGACGCGGCGGTGGACCGGCTTGAGGCCGTCGCGCACGTCCGGCAGCGCCCGCCCGACGATCACGCTCATCGCGTAGTCGAGGTAGGACGAGCGCATCTCCTTCTCCAGCTCGCGCTCCTCAATACGACCAGTCAAAGCATCAAGTGCCATTAGGCGCGGCCCCTGCAAACCGGCGCATCTCGGCGTCCTCGGTCGGGCGACTTGCTCACGCACCAAAGTGCGTTCGCGGCATCACCCTCCCTGCGTCCACCGACCTGCTTGGTTTTCGGAGCCGTTCTATACATCAAGAAATCTCACCTCTTTGGCATGGGCCTCTATAAATGCGCGGCGGGGGGCGACCTGGTCGCCCATCAGCATCGAGAAGATCTGGTCGGCGGCGGTCGCGTCTTCGAGGGTGACCCGGGCAAGGGTGCGGCTGGCGGGGTCCATCGTCGTCTCGCGCAGCTGGTTGGCGTTCATCTCGCCCAAACCCTTGAACCGGGTCAGCTGGACGCCGTGGCGGGCCAGCTCCAGCACCGCACCGCGCAGGGCCTGGAACGAGAGGGCGACGTTGCGGCGCCCGCCGAACTGGATCTCGAACGGCGGCCGCCCGACCTGTTTCAGCAGCGCCTCGTGAACCTCGACGAACTTGCGGTAGTCGTAGTTGGAGAAGAGCTCCGCCGGGAGCCGGTGGGTGCGGGCGAGGCCACTCTTGCGTTCGAGCGCCTTGACGACCAGCAGCGAGTCGCTGGCTTCGAGCACCTCGGTGTCGAAGGTGGCCCCTTCGGGCGCGTCGGCGCGGAGCAATTTAGCGGCGGCGTCGACGCTGCTCACACCCTCGTCGAGCAGGTTCGACTCCTCGAGGAAGCGGACGACCTCGTGGCCGAACTCGGCCTGCAGCGAGGAGCCCCAGCCCTCGTACTCTTTCGAGCGCCGCACGTATGCCTGCCAGCGGCTCGCGGTCAGCTTCTTGGTCTCGCCGTTGGCGTCGGTCAGCTCGAAGTCCTCGAGCTTGTCGCGCAGCAGCAGCTCCTCGAGTTCGGACTCGCGCTCGAGATAGGTCTCCTGGTTGCCCTGCTTGACCCGGTAGAGCGGCGGTTTGGCGATGTAGACGAAGCCGGCGTCGATCAGCTCCGGCATCTGCCGGTAGAGGAAGGTGAGAACCAGGGTGCGGATGTGGGCGCCGTCGACGTCGGCGTCGGTCGCCATCACGATCTTGTGATACCTGGCGCCCTCGATGTCGAACTCGTCGTGGACGCCGGTGCCGATCGCCGTGATCAGGGCCTGGATCTCGTTGTTGGCGAGGACCTTGTCGATGCGGCTCTTCTCGACGTTGATGATCTTCCCGCGCAAGGGCAGCACCGCCTGCGTGTTGCGGTCGCGCGCCTGCTTGGCGGAGCCGCCGGCGGAATCGCCCTCGACCACGAAGATCTCGGCCAGGCTCGGGTCCTTGACCGAGCAGTCGGCGAGCTTCCCCGGCAGGGTCGAGTTCTCCAGCGCCGACTTGCGGCGGGTCAGGTCGCGGGCCTTGCGGGCCGCGTCGCGGGCCCGCGACGCCTCGATCGCCTTGTTGATGATCCGGCGGGCGTCGGTGGGGTTCTCCTCGAAGTACTCGGCCAGTTTGCGGTTGACGGTCTCCTCGACCAGGCCCCGGATCGGCGGGTTGCCGAGTTTGGTCTTGGTCTGGCCCTCGAACTGCGGGTCGTGGAGCTTGACCGAGATCACCGCGGTCAGGCCCTCGCGCACGTCCTCGCCGGCCAGGTTCTCGTCTTTTTTCTCGTGCAGAAGGCCTTTGTTGCGCGCGTAGGCATTCAGCGTCCGGGTCAGCGCCGAGCGGAAGCCGGAGAGATGGGTGCCGCCCTCGTGGGTGTTGATGTTGTTGGCGAAGCTGAAGATCGACTCCTGGTAGGAGGAGTTCCACTGCATCGCCAACTCGACTTCGCCGTCCTCCTGGTCGCTGCCCTCGAAGTAGATGACCTTGCGGTGCAGTTCGTCCTTGTTCTCGTTGAGGTGGCGGACGAAGTCCTCGATGCCGCCGTCGTATTTGAAGACGACGCTGTTGGTGGCACCGCGCTCGTCGACCAGCTCGATCCGCAGGCCGCGGGTGAGGAAGGCGGTCTCGCGCAGCCGCTCGGCCAGGGTGTCGAAGTCGAAGCCGATCTCTTCGAAGATCTCGAGGTCGGGGAGGAAGGTGATCTGGGTGCCGTGCTCCTTGGTTGGCTCGCCTTTGCTCAGCTCGGTCATCGGTTTGCCGCGCTCGTAGTCCTGCGACCAGACGTACCCGTCGCGGCTGATCTGCAGGTGCAGCCGCTCGGACAGCGCATTGACGACGGAGACGCCG
The DNA here is from genome assembly GCA_963811375.1 of uncultured Solirubrobacterales bacterium. Classification (GTDB taxonomy): domain Bacteria; phylum Actinomycetota; class Thermoleophilia; order Solirubrobacterales; family 70-9; genus VAYN01. The sequence continues at coordinate 461,034 of CAWEQY010000006.1, read as the reverse complement.
ACGCCGTGCAACCCACCGGAGACCTTGTAGCCGCCACCGTCCCCGAACTTGCCGCCGGCGTGGAGGACGGTCAGCACGACCTCGGCCGCGGGGCGCTGCTCTTTGGCCATCGTCTCGACCGGGATGCCGCGGCCGTTGTCGGCGACGGTGCAGCTGTTGTCCGGGTGGAGGACGACGCGGACGCTGTCGCAGTGGCCGGCTAGGGCCTCGTCGACGGAGTTGTCGACGACCTCGTAAACCAGGTGGTGAAGCCCGCGGGGGCCGGTGGAACCGATGTACATGCCGGGACGCTTGCGCACCGCCTCCAGTCCCTCGAGGACGGTGATGTCCTTGGCGCCGTACGACTCAGACGTGGCGCTGCTGGATTTTTTCTCAGGCAATGAGTCCCTTCCGATTGACACAGAAAACCCCGACGCCTGGAGGCTCACTCCACACAGGTCGGGGCATAAGGCGAGTTGCCATAAGAATACCAGTTGAGGGCTGCGGAAGACCGGGGCGCTTGAAGCAAATTCCCTGCAAATCGTGGATAAAGAGAGGCTAAAAGCGGTCGCTGTTTACGCGGAAGCGCAGGGCTGAGGGGGTCAGGTCTCCCAACTCGCTCCGCAGGCGCTCCAGCAGCTGCGCCTGCATCAGGTCCAGCTCCTGCGCCCAGACCGTGTCCGCGACCTCGATCGTCAGCGTCCCGGCGCGCTCGGAGACCGGCTCCGCGACGGCCGCCAGCTGCTCTCCGACCAGCCCCGCCCAGGCCGCCTGCACCGCGGCCAACCCGGTCCGCGGCGCGGCTCGCTCCTGCGCCGCGCGGATCGCGGCGGCGGCCTGTCGGGGAGCACGGCGGCGACTCATGCGGCGGCGGCGCTGGGCCGGGCCGGGGGCGGCATCCGCACCACCGAGGCCAGTGCCGGTGTCGGCAGCGACTCTTCGTCGGCGGCAGTGATCAGCGCTTGACCGCCGTCGTCGAGGCGCTGCACCAGGCGCTCGCGGCGGCTCGGGTCGAGCTCGCTCATGACGTCATCGAGCAGCAACAGCGGCGTGACCCGGCGCGCCTTCAGCAGTGCCTCGCGCTCGGCGAAGAGCAGTGCCAGCAACGCCGCCCGCTGCTGCCCCTGGGATCCGTAGCGGCGCAGCGAACGGCCTGCCTTCTCGGTCTTGAACTCGTCGAGGTGCGGGCCCCACGAGCTGCGGCCCATGCGGATGTCCTGCTCGCGACGCTGCTCCAGCCCCACCCGGATCTCGTCGGCCGAGCCTTCGGCGCGCGGCGCATAGCCAAGAGTCGCCCCACCCTCGAGGCCGAGCTCGGCCGCGGCCTTGGCAAAGGGCCCGCTGAGCTCGTCGATCGCCTCCGCGCGGGCGGCGATCAACGGCGCCGCGACGTCGGCCAGGGTCGAGTCCCAGACGTCGAGCTGGGCTGGCGCGCCCTGTCCCGCCGCCAGCCGCGAGAGCAGCGCGTTGCGCTGGGCGAGAGCCTGCCCAAAGCGCTTGCGCAGCTCCCCCCGCGCCGGCCAGCGAGCGGCGAGGAAACCATCGAGATGGGCCCGACGCTCCGACGGTGGGCCCTTGATCAGGCTCAACCGGTCGGGGGCGAAGACCGCCACCGGGGGGCGGTTTCGGGCCAGCGTCGCCGGATCGGCTGGGCTGCCGTCGAGCAGGTGGCGGCGGCCTTCGGTCCGGCTGACCGAGGCAAGCAGTCGCCGCTCGAGGCCATCGGCGTCGCGGACGGTCGCCTCTGCCCGCGCCAGCGAGGCGCCGAAGGGGATCAGGTCGCGGCGGTCGGAGGTGCGGAAGGAGCGGCCGGTGAGGGCAAAGTAGAGCGCCTCGACGAGGTTGGTCTTGCCGACGCCGTTGGGCCCGACGACACTGACGATGCCGGGCTCGAGCTCAACCCGGACCTGGTCGAGGCTGCGCACCGGCCTCGCTTCGATCGCGGTGACGAGCACCGGCCCCCCACCTCAGACGTTGAGCCGGATCGGCATCACCAAGTAGCGGAAGTCTTCGCCCTCGACCGGCTGCAGCAAGCCGGGCCGCAGGGGTGAGATCAGCCGCAGCAGGATCTCGTCGCCCTCGACGCTTTCGATCCCCTCCTTGAGGAACTCCGGGTTGAAGCCGATCTCCAGAGGCTCGCCCTCGAATGCCGCCGGCATCGTCTCCTCGGCATCGCCGACATCGGGGGTCTCGGCCGCGACCGTCAGCTCCCCCGACCTGAATGAGAGCCGCAGCGGCGCGTTGCGCTGCGCCAACTGGCTCACCCGGCGGGTGACATCGAGGAAATCGGTCCGCGGCAAGCGCACGTCGTGCTCGTAGGACTCCGGCAGGAGCTGTCGAAAGTTGGGGAACTGCCCCTCGATCAGCCTCGTCGTGAGGACGATTGCCCCTGCCTGAAAAACGGCCTGGTTGGTGAGCAGCGAGACCGTTGCCTCCTCGACTCCCTCCGAGGAAAGGATGCGGCCGAGCTCCCGCAGCGCTCGGGCCGGGATATTGGCGTCGATCTCTCCGCCCAGCTCGCTCTCGAGCTCGGTCCGCTTCACCGCCAGCCGGTAGGAGTCGGTGGCGACCATCGTCATCTCGGCGCCGCTGGCGGCGACAAAGACCCCGGTCAGAACCGGGCGCATGTCATCCCGCGAGGCCGCCCGGGCGACCAGGTCGATGCTGGCGCCCAGCTCCTTGGCCGGGATCTTCAGCCCCGGCCCGTCGCCCGGCGTCGGCAGCTTCGGGAAGTCCTCGGCGGGGAGGACCCGCAGGTGAAAGCTGGAGCTGCCGCTGCGGATCTCGACGTCGTGCTCGGCCTCACGCGACTCGATCTCGACCGTGGGGTCGGCGAGCGAGCGCGCCACCTCGGCAAGCAGTCGGCCGGGCAGCAGCACCGATCCCTCGACGGCGACGTCGGCTGCAAGCGTCGTCTCCAGGCCCATGTCGAGATCGGTGGCGGAGAGCGTCACGCGTCCGTCCGCGGCGCTGAGGAGAACGCCAGAGAGGGCTTGGGTGGCGGCGCGGGTGGATACAGCCCTGGAAACGATCGAGAGCTTGGAGACAAGTTCTTCGCGTTTGGTCGTGAGCTTCAAGTGTTAGATGCCTTCTTGAGTTGGGTTAGGGCTTGTGGAAAAAGCTGGGGCCTCGGAAGAAACCGCATCGGAACGCGGTTTCGGGCCTGTGGAGGCAGCTGTGGGAAAGAGATGATTCTTGCAGTGCCATCGGCCGTCAGTGCTGCTCGCTGGCGGGATTGTGGATAGCGGTGCGTAAGTCCTGGACTCTCTCAGCGAGCTGCGGGTCGTCGGCGAGGCCTGCCTCGACCCGGCGTAGCGAGTTGAGGACGGTGGAATGATCGCGACCGCCATAGAGCCGACCGATCTGGGGAAGCGAGAGATCGGTCAGCTCGCGAGTGAGGAAGATCGCCACCTGGCGGGCGCGCAGCGGGGTGGCGGCGCGGCTGGAGCCGATCAGCTCGGCGCGGGAGATGCCGAAGCCCTCGGCGACGCGCTGCTGGATCTCCTCCACCGAGGTGGCCTGAGCGGAGCGCCCCCGCGGAATCACCTCGGCGATCAACTCGGTGCTGAGCGGGCGCGCCATCAGCGAGGCGTGGGCGAGGACGCGGGTGAGGGCGCCGTGCAGCTGGCGCACGTTGGCGTCGATCCGGTTGGCCAGCTCCGCCAGCGCGTCCGCGTCGGCGATCTCGACCCCGGCCTCCTGAACGAGGCGGCGCAGGACGGTCAGGCGGGTCGCCAGATTGGGTGGCTCGACCGCGACCGTCAGCCCCCACTCGAAGCGGTCGCGCAGGCGTGACGCCAGGGTCGACAGCTCGCTGGGAATGCGATCGGCGGAGAGAACCAGCTGGCTGCCGGATTCGTAGAGGGCGTTGAAGGTGTGGAAGAACTCCTCCTCGGTGGCCGGCTTTCCCTCGAGGCACTGGACGTCGTCGATCAGGAGCACGTCGATGTCGCGGTAACGGGCCTTGAAGCCCTCGGCACCGGCCGACTTGAGGGCGCCGACGAACTCGTTGGTAAAGGACTCGGCGGTCGTATAGCGGACGCTGAGCCCAGGCGCGTTGGCCCGCAGGTAGTTGGCGATCGCGGCCAACAGATGCGTCTTGCCAAGGCCCGGGGGCCCATGGAGGAAGAGTGGGTTGTAGGCCTCCGAAGGAGCCTCCGCCACGGCCAGGGCGGCACCGTGCGCGAGGCGGTTGCCGCTGCCAATCACAAAGCGGTCGAAGGTGTAGTTGGGGTTCAGCTCGGCACCGTCGACCGCGACCGCCGTGCCGGCCGGCCCCTCCTGCCCTGCCGTGAAGCGAACCTCCCGCAGGGTCGTGCCGGAGTCGGCAAGAGCCTGTCCGATGAGCGACGAGTAACGCCGCTCGGCCCAGGCGCGAATGCCCTCCGGGCCGGTTAGGTAAAGGGCGGCGCCATCGGCACCGACCGCCCGCAATGGCTCCAGCCAGAGGCGGAAGGTCGACTCGGGCACGGATGCCCGTAAGCGGTCCTGGGTCGCCCGCCAAAGGGCGTCGAGTTCGTGTCGGGAGGAGTCATCTGGCACCTGGCCGGCGACCATAGCGGCGTGCCTGACCGCGCATCCTCGACCCCCCGCAAATCCCGTGGAAAAGATTTAGGGACGTCCTGACGGGCGTCGTCCGTATACTGCCGACGGCATGAAGCGCACGTACCAGCCGAAGAAGCGGAAGCGCGCGAAGACGCACGGCTTCCGGGCGCGGATGAGCACCCGCGGTGGTCGCGCGATCCTCAAGCGCCGGCGCCGCAAAGGGCGGAAGCGCCTCACCCCTTAATGGCGTCGAAGCGACGGCGCCTCTCGCGAAGCGGCGAGTTCGACCGCGTCTACCGCGACGGTTCATCCCATGCGACCCGTTATCTCGTTCTCTACACCTTCCCTCGCCGCGACGAGGAGCGCGAGGACGTGAGGCTCGGTGTCTCTGTGAGCCGCAAGGTTGGCGGTTCGGTCGAGCGCAACCGCGTCAAGCGGGCGCTGCGCGAGGCCTTCTGGGGACTCTCGGACCGCTTGCCAGAGCGCCACGACTTCGTCATCGTCGCCCGCTCGGAGATCGGCGACTTGATCGAGCGCGAGGGCAGCAGCGGTGTCACCAAGAGCCTGGAAGAGGCATTGGCCGGCGGGCGTTCCACGTGAAACGCATCGTCCTCGCCCCGATCGCCGCCTACCAGCGCTGGATTTCCCCCTCTCGTCCGCGTCGCTGTCGCTACGAGCCGACCTGCTCCGCTTATGCAGTGGAGTCGATCGAGCGCTTCGGCGTCGTCCGCGGATTGCTGTTGGGAAGCTGGCGCTTGCTCCGCTGCAATCCCTTTAGCCACGGGGGTTTCGACCCGGTGCCGGAGAAATTCACCCTGCGTGTCGGCCCGGTCGATCCCGCTGAGCATCACCGCGGGGCGAGTGCCTGATGCTGCCCTTCGCCTTCCAGCTGGCGCCGCAGTTCCTGGTCGACATCGCCGACGAAGTCCTCGTCTTCTTCCACGACAACGCCGGCCTCTCCTGGGGCGGCGCGATCATCGCGCTGACGATCTGCATGCGGACGCTGCTGATCCCGCTGACCTACAAACAGCTGAAAGGGATGCGGGCGCTGCAGGCGCTGCAGCCCCAGATCAAAGAGATCCAGGCCAAATACAAGAACGACAAACAGCGCATGCAGCAGGAGATGATGCGCTTCTACCAGGAGAACAAAGTCAACCCCTTTGCCTCCTGCATCCCCCTGATCGCCCAGCTGCCGGTCTTCATCACCCTCTTCTACGTGCTCCAGCACGACCTCCGCTTCGACATTTGCGGCCAGACCGGGGAAACCTGCAGTGAGTTCGCGGTCACCCAGGGCCATTCAGCGGGTTTCTTCGGCGAAAGCTTCCTCATCATCCCCGACCTGACCGCGAAGGCGGAGGGCGGCGTCCTGATCGCCCTGCTGATCCTCTACGTCGGCACCCAGCTGATCTCCGGCCTGGTCATGTCGGTCACCGCCGACAAAAGCCAGCGCACGATGATGTTCGTGCTGCCGCTGATCTTCGTCCCCTTCATCATCAGCTTCCCGGCTGGCCTGATCCTCTACTGGATCACGACCAACATCTGGACGATCGGGCAGCAATACACGATTCAAAAGCTGATTCCGATGCCGGTGGCGGCGACGCCTGAAGGGGCGGCTGCGATTGCGGCGACCAAACCGCCGCCTAAACCGCCTAAAAAGAAGAAGAAGCGGCGGTAGGTCGGCTTGGGGAGGGACGGGTACCCTCTCCACTTAACTTGCTCGGGTGGGGAGTCTGGTGGCTGGCGCCGCGGGCGCTGGTGACCGAGAAGTTGAAGACGTTACGAGGGGTACCCGTCCCTCCCGTCAGGCCGAGGCGGCTCTTCTGCCGAGTATTGGTGCCTGGCGACGGTTTCGCTGGCCGCAGCAGCCGTAGGGGGTCAGCCCTGGGGGCGCTTCTTGGCGATGCCGGGGCGGCGGGGGAGATTGGGTGGGGTTGGGCCGGACTTGCGGATGAGGTGGAGGTGGCGGTGTTTGCTGCCGGCGCGGGTGCCGACGTCGAGGATCGATTCGGGGCGCATTGCCAGGGACTCAGAGGCTTGGGCGAGTTGGCTCTCTTCCTCCTCGTCGCGTTTGCCCTTCCAGGCGATGAGGAGGCCGTTTGGCTTGAGGAGTGGGGATGCGAGCTCGGCCAGGGTCGAGAGGCGGCCCACGGCGCGGGCCGTGACGATGTCGTAGGACTCGCGACCTTTTCCTGAGGCGAGGTCCTCGGAGCGGCCGTTGAGGACGGCGGCATTGGGGATACCGGCCTCGTCGACCGCGCGCTGCATAAAGGTGCACTTGCGGCCTATGGACTCGATCAGGTCGACTCGGGCTTTGGGGAGGGCGACGGCCAAAGCCAGGCCCGGGAAGCCGGCTCCGGCGCCGACGTCGGCGATGCGACGCGCGCTCGAGAGCTCGAGGACCTCGAGGCCGGTGAGGCTGTCGGCGACGTGGACCCTCCAGGCGCGGTCGTCGACAACGGAGCTGACCGAGGCACGCTCTGCGGCCAGCAGCTCGAGGACTTTGCCCAGGGCCTTGCGGGCGCCTGGGTCGAGCGTCGCGGTGGGGTCCGGGCTCACTCCGCGACGAGGGGAGCGACGATGACGCAGCGGTTGGGCTCGTCGCCCTCGCTGTAGGTCTCGATGCCGGCGCGCTCCTTCAAGCGCTCGTGGACGACCCGGCGCTCCTGCGCGCTCATCGGATCCATCTCGACCACGTTGTTGCTGCTCAGCGCCTGCTCGGCAGCGCGGTCGGCGCGGCCCTCGAGGGTCTCGCGGCGACGCTCGCGGTACCCCGCCGCGTCGATGACGACCCGCTTGCGCTCGCGCAGGCCGCGGAAGGCCGCCTGGTAGCAGAGCAGCTGCAGGGCGTCGATCGTCTGACCGCGTTTGCCGATCAGCAGGCCGTAGTCGTCCTCCCCTTCAATGTTGGCGGCGATGCGGTCGTCGTCCTCCTCGACCTCGACCTCGCCATCCAGGTCGAGCTCGTCCAGGACGCCCTCGACGAGCTCGCGGACGCGCTCGGCGGGCTCCTGCGGCCAGTCGGCAGTCTCGGTCACGGGCGCAGGCTATCCGACCTCCCGCCGCTGCGCGCGGGTAACTAGGGTGGCTGCGACATGGGCACGGTCTACGCGGTGGCGAATCAGAAGGGTGGCGTCGGCAAGACGACCACCGCCGTGAACGTCGCCTCGTGCGTGGCTGCCGGCGGCTCCCAGACGCTGCTGGTCGACCTCGACCCTCAGTGCAATGCGACCGTCGCGCTCGGCGGCGGCCGTGAGATGCACCCCTCTTCCTATGACTGCCTGACCGGCGATGTTTCGGTCGCCGAGGCGGCCCGGCCGGCCGGGCCCGACAATCTCTGGCTCGTCCCCGCCAGTCGCGACCTGGCCGGGGCTGCAGTCGAGCTGCCGCGGATCGACGGCTCCGAGACGCGGTTGCGGGAACGGCTGGGCCCGGTTCGCGAGCGCTTCGCCGTGACCCTGCTCGATTGCCCGCCGGCGCTGGGCCCGGTCAGCGTCAATGCCCTGACCGCTGCCGACCGGGTGATCGTGCCGGTGCAGGCCGAGTATCTGGCGCTCGAGGGCCTGGTCCAGTTCCTCGAAACTCTGGGCATGATCAGGCGCGAGCTGAACCCTCAACTTGAGGTTGCGGGTTTGCTGATCACCATGCACGATGAGCGCACTCGGCTGGCCCAGGACGTCGAGTCGGAGTTGCGCCAGCACTTTCCCGAGATGGTCTTCGAGACCGTGATTCCGCGCAGCGTTCGAGTCGCCGAGTCGCCGAGCTATGGTCTGCCGGTGACCGAGCACGCCCCTTCCTCGCGTGGATCCGTCGCCTACCAGGCGTTGACGAAAGAGCTGGCCAGCCGTGGCTAGCGGCACCAAACGCGGCATCGGCCGTGGCCTCTCGGCGATCTTGCCGGAAGCCGCCAGCACCGATGCCGGTGAGCTGCGCGAACTGCCGGTCGGTCTGATCAAGCCCAACCCGGGCCAGCCGCGGACCAAGTTCGACGCCGAGGCACTCTCCGCCCTGGCCGCCTCGATCGAGAGCAGCGGCATCGTCCAGCCGCTGCTCGTCCGCCCCCTCCCCGACGGCAGCTACGAGCTGGTCGCCGGCGAGCGCCGCTGGCGCGCCGCCCAGCAGGCCGGGCTCGAGAAGGTGCCGGCGGTCGTCCGCGAGCAGGCCGAGGCGGAGCGGCTGCAGGCAGCGCTGATCGAGAACATGGTGCGGGAGGACCTCAACCCGGTCGAGGAGGCGAAGGCCTGCGCGGCGCTGGTCGAGGACCTCGGCCTCACCAAAGAGGAACTGGCCCGCCGGGTTGGCCGCAGCCGCCCCGCCGTCTCCAACCTGATCCGCCTGCTCGAGCTGCCCGACGAGACCTTGGAGCTGTTGGAGGCCGGCGAGCTCAGCGAGGGTCACGGCCGCGCCCTGCTCGGAGCCAGCGGCAACGACGTCCGACGCCGCCTCACGCGCGACGCCGTGCGGGGCGGCTGGTCGGTCCGCGAGACCGAGAACAGGGTTCGGCTGGCTGGCCAGCCAAAGGCCAGGCCGAGGCGGGCACCGGTCGATCCGGAGGAGGCGGCAGCTCTGGAGGCGGCTGGCGATGCCCTGGAGGTGGCCCTGGGCCACGAGGTCGTGGTGCGGACGCGGGGCGACGGCGTCGTTGCCGAGCTGCGCTTCGACGACCTCGACGAGGCCCAGGCCCTGGCCCGCAGCCTGCGCAAGCGCGGGCGCTGAGCCGGGCTCGGAACATCGAGCCGCCGCCGCTATCATCGCCGGCCGCGGGCGATTAGCTCAGTTGGTTAGAGCGCGTCTCTGATAAGGACGAGGTCCCTGGTTCGAATCCAGGATCGCCCACTCTCCCTACCTATACTTGGCCGTCAACCACGGTCGGGAGCCTCTCTCGTGCAGCAGATGCAGATCTATGGCGTCAGCTTCGACATGGTCGGCAAGCAGCCGATCGTCCTGTTGAAGACGGTCGACGGAAACAGGTTCTTGCCGATTTGGATCGGGCATCCCGAGGCGGCCGCGATCCTGATGAAGCTGCAGGGCGCGTCGACGCCGCGGCCGATGACTCACGACCTGCTCTCCGACGTGCTCGACCAGCTCGACGCCAAGTGCGAGCGGGTCTCGGTGACGGAGCTGCGCGACAACACCTTCTACGCCTCGATCACGGTTTCGGTCAACGGCTCCGAGGTCGAGATCGACTCGCGCCCCTCCGATGCCCTCGCGCTGGCGGTCCGGGTTTCAGCCCCGATCTTCGCCGCCGAGGACGTGATCGAGGAGTCGGCGATCGAGTTCGAGCACGAGGTCGAGGACACCGAGGAGGTCGTCGACAAATTCAAAGAGTTCCTCGACGAGGTCACGCCCGAAGACTTTGCGAAGGGCGAGGAAGGCTAAGCGGCCGCGGGGGTGAGCGCGAGGTCGAGGATGCGCTCGACCAGCTGCTCGAAGGACATGCCGGCGGCCTCGGCGGCCTGGGGGAGGAGGCTGGTGTCGGTCAGGCCGGGGATCGCGTTCGCCTCGAGTACCTGTGGCCCCTCGGCGCTGAGAATCAGGTCGATGCGGGCGAAGCCGGAGCATCCGAGCGCCCGGTAGGTCGCGAGCGCCGCCGCGGTCACCGCGGCCTGCTCGGCATCGTCGAGTTCGGCGGGGCAGACGAAGCGGGTGCGGCCGATCTCGTAGCGCGCTTCGAAGTCATAGGCATCGCCCGCGGCGGGAATCGCTTCGACCACCGGCAGCGCCTCGCCGCCAAGCACACTGACCGCCAGCTCACGGCCGCTGACGAAGCGCTCGAGCAGGACGCGGTCGTCGTAGCTGAAGGCGGAGATCAGAGCCTGCGGAACTTCAGCGGCGCTGGCGGCGAACTTGACGCCGAGCGAGGAGCCGCCGCGGCTCGGCTTGACGACGAGGGGGAAGCCGAGGCTCTGCTCGAGCCGCGGCAGGGCGTCGGCGGCGCCGAGCTCACGGAAGGCGGTCTGGCTGAAGGCGAACCAATCCGGGGTCGGCAGACCGGCCTCGTCGATCGCGGACTTGGCCTGGGACTTGTCCATGCAACGGGCGCAGGCCGCCGCGCCCGGGCCGGTGAAGGGGATGCCAAGAATCTCCAACAGCTCCTGCGCGGTGCCATCCTCGCCACCGACGCCGTGCATCGCGACGAAGGCGACGTCGGGCCGCTCGGCGCTCAGTCGCTTGACCAGGTCGCCACCGACGTCGAGGGCGACGACCTCGTGGCCGAGTCGCTCCAGCGCGTCCTCGACCCGAGCGCCGGAGCGCAACGAGACGCCGCGCTCGAGCGAGCGGCCACCCTTGAGGACCGCGACCTTCACCCGCCCTCGCCGGCCTTGCGGAATGGAAGGACGTCGGCGCCGTCTTCGGGTTCGACTCGCGCCGGCGCCGCCGTCGACTCGCCGGTCAGCGCCTCGTAGAGCTCGACCTGCTCGGCGATCACGGCGCCGATGCGGCGGATGCCCTCGCGGATCTCGCCATCGTCGACGCCGGAGAAGTTGAGCCGCATCGAGTTGCGACCGCGCTCGTCGATGTAGGCGGCCTGACCGGGGACGAAGGCGACGTCGGCCCGCAGCGCCTTGGCCAGCAGGTCGCCGGTGTCGATGTACTCCGGCAGGGTCGCCCAGATGAAGAGGCCGCCCTGCGGCTCGGTCCAGGTCGCGGCGGCGGGGAAGTGCTCCTCCAGCGCCGCCAGCATCGTGTCGCGCCGACCGCGGTAGAGCTCGACCAGGTCTTCGACGTACTGGCGCCAGCGCCCTTCGGCGAAGTACTCGCGGACGAAGTACTGGGTCAGGGTCGAGGTGCAGAGGTCGGCCGCCTGCTTGCCGAGCACGATCTTCTCCATCACCGGCGGCGGCGCCACCGCCCAGCCGAGGCGGATCCCGGGCGAGAGGATCTTGGAGAAGGTGCCGATGTAGATGACGAAGTCGCCACCGTCCAGCTGGTAGAGCGGCGGCAGCTGCTCGCCGCCGTAACGCAGCAGCCCGTAGGGGTTGTCCTCGATCACGAGCAGCTCGTGCAGCCGCGCCAGTTCGACCAGTCGCTGGCGCCGGGCGAGCGACATCGTCACCCCGGCCGGGTTCTGGAATGTCGGTACCGAGTAGACGAACTTCGGCCGCCGTCCCTCCGCGCGCAACCGCTCCAGCGACCGCTCGAGCTCGTCCACCCGCATCCCGTCCTCGTCGCACTCGATCTGGATCACCTCGGCCTGGTAGCTGCAGAAGACCGGCACCGCGCCGGGGTAGGTTGGCGCCTCGCAGATGACGACGTCGCCGGGGTCGACCAGCGTCTTGCAGACGAGGTCGATCGCCTGTTGGCCGCCGGTGGTGACGATGACGTCGTGGGGGTCGACGAGCATGCCCTCCGCGCCCATCACCTCGACGATGCAGTCCTTGGTCTCCTCGAAGCCCTCGGTCGGTCCGTACTGCAGCGCCTCGGCAGCGGACTCCTGGGCGATCCGGGTCATCTGCGCCGCGAAGCTCTTGGGCGGGAAGGTCGAGGTGTCCGGCAGGCCGCCGGCGAGCGAGATCACTTCCGGCCGCGCGGTGATCGCCATCAGGTCGCGCATCGCCGAGGAGCGCATCACCGTCGTCCGCTCGGCGAAGAGTCCGGCGTAGCGCTCCAGGTCCCTGGTGCTGGTGTGGGCGCGCCGCCGGTGCGGCGGTATCGGCACTTCGCTCATGCAGGGAAGTGTGGCGGATCGACGCCGGGGCGCCCGGGAGGTTAGGTTTTCGCATGTGGACTTTCTCACCGAGCTGGGTCTTGGCATCGCGATCGGCATGCTCGCCGGCACCACCGGCACCCACGGTTCCGCCCGCGGGCGGATGACCCTGCTCGCCGCGGTGATCGGGCTCATCGTCGGCTTCCTCCTCGACGGGCCGCTCGGCGCCGTCCTGGCCCTGGTCGGCGCCGTCCTTGCCTGTCTCGTGATCAGCGACCTGATTGCCGGCGCCAGCCGCCGCGAAGGGAGTCGTGGCGGCGCCCTGGCCTTCATCGTCGGTCTGGCGGCCCTGGTCGTGGTTGCCGTGGCGCTGCTGTTGCCGGTCTTGGTCGTGCTGACGATCCTCGCCCTGGCCTGGCTCGGGATCTCCCGCCACCGCCGCGCCCAGCGCAAGCACGCCGGGCTCCGCGTCCTCCGCTAGGCGTCCGGCCGAACCCTCGGTCGACCATCATTCGGGCCATGCCCCCCGCCAAGAAGCTCGTCCTCACCTACGTCGATTCGCTGCGCACCGACATGCTGCGGCGGGCGATCGCGGAGCAGCGGGCACCGACCTTCGCGGCGCTGCTGGAGCGCGGCGTGCTGATCGAGGATTGCGTCTCCAGCTTTCCCTCGGTGACCCCGGTCGCCTGCTCGGAGATGGTCACCGGCGTCGGCTCGGACCGGCACTGGATCAGCGGCATGAACTGGTACCACCGGCTCGAGCGACGCTACGTCGAGTACGGCTCCTCGCTCGACGCGACCCGTGCCTTCGGGGTCTTCCGGGCGCTCTACGACCTCGTCTACAACATGAACCTGGCCCACCTCAGCCCGGAGATCGAGACGGTCTTCGAGAGCCTCGAAGACGCCGGCGCCCGCACCGCCTGCACGCCCTTCCTGATCTACCGCGGGCGCCAGCGGCACGAGGTCTCGCTGGAGGGATTGATGCGCCGCGCCGTCGACGCGACCAGACTCAAGTTCCGCCACCACACCTGGGGCCCGACCGAGCTCTTCTACGGCGACCTCTACGCCAGTCGCGAGGTGCCGTGCAAGTCGACCTCGATTCCCGGCAGCCGCGACGGCTACGCCGCCTGCTGCTCGGCGCAGCTGCTCGAACAGGACCTCTACGACTTCCTCCTGCTCTCGCTGCCCGACAACGACAACTACTCCCACCGCCACGGGCCGGAGGCGAGCGTCGAGTCGATCGCCAAGGCGGACCATTGCTTCACCAAGTTCGTCGACGCGGCCGGGGGGCTCGACGACTTTCTCGAGGGCCACGCGCTGATCCTCGTCGCCGACCATGCCCAAACCCCCGTTCATCGCGGGCTGCCGCTGGCCGAGCTGCTGGGTCACGAGTGGTCGGTGCTGCAGCCCTCCGACGACCGTCCCGGGATCGCCCAGCTCGCCGTCAGCCCGACCGGCCGCGCCGCCCACATTTACCTGTTGCCGGGCGCGGGCGAGCGCGCCGAGCCGGCGGCGGTCGCGGCCAGGCTGACTGTGATCGAGGGCGTCGACCTGGTCTGCCGGATGGAGGATGCGGACGGGTTGCCGCTGCGCCGGGAGGAGCCGGGGCCGCCACCCGGCGCCGGCGAGTGGGCGGTCGTCGAACGCGGCGGGCAGACGCTGCGCTTCCGTCCCGGCGATGAAATTGCCGACCTGCGCGGCGAGCGCTGGGAGCTCGAGGGCGAGACAGGGGTGCTGGAGGCTGCGGTCGCAGACGGGCGCCTGCGCAGCGCGACTTACCCCGATCCGCTGGCCCGGGTCTGGTTGGCCCTGACCGCCCCGCACGCCGGCGACTTCATCGTCTCGCTCGCGCTCGGCTTCGAGGCGGTCGACTGGGGCGGCGTCACCCACGCCGGCGGCGGCAGCCACGGTGCGTTGCACGCCGGCGACTCGCTCGGGCCGCTGCTGTTCGTCGGCTGCGGGCCGGAGTCGGCGGGCGACCGGGATCAGTGGACCTTGCGGGACGTGGCCCCTGTCATCCGCGAACACTTTGGCCTGAGCCCACACTGATGCGAAGGGCAGCGGTGATCGCCGCCCTCCTCCTGGCGCTCCTCGCGCCCTCCGTATGCAGCGCTTCGGAGTCGAGCCCAGTCTCCGAAGCAGAGGCGATTCGGGTTGCCGATCGGGATCCCAATGCCGTGAAGGAGCGGCAGCTGAATGGGCCCTTGGCGCCGGTCGCCAACATGAACGACGGTAAGTGGGAGGTTGCTTACTTCGCTGCAGGCGACGAGGTGGCGTTGGTCATCGTCGATCCGGAGAGCGGGGAGGTGGCGGAGTCCTGGACGGGGTACCAGGTGGCCTGGAAGATGGCGCGGGGGTATTCGGGGTCGTTTGGGCACAAGCTCAATGCGCCTTACGTCTTCCTGCCGCTGTGCGTCCTCTTCCTCGTCGGGCTGGTCGACTGGCGGCGGTTGTGGCGGGTGGCCAACCTCGACCTGCTGGTGCTGCTCGGGTTCGGGGCCTCGCACTTCTTCTTCAACCGGGCCGAGATCGGCATCTCGGTGCCGCTGCAGTACCCGGTCCTGCTCTACCTCTTGGGGCGGGCGCTGTGGATCGGGTTCCGCGGCAGGGGGGAGGGGCTGCGGCCGGTCTGGCCGGTGGCCTGGATCCTGGTCGCGGCGCTTTTCCTGATGGGCTTCCGGGTCGGGCTCAACCTCGCCGACTCGGGCGCGATCGACGTCGGCTACGCCAGCGTCGTCGGCGCCGACCGCATCAGCCACGGCGAACCGATCTACGACAACTTCCCCGACGACGTCTCCCAGGGCGACACCTACGGCCCCGTCAATTACTACGCCTACGTCCCCTCCGAGCTGATCTGGCCCTGGTCGGGCAGCTGGGACGACCTGCCGGCCGCCCACGGCGCCGCCGTGACCTTCGACATCGCCACCTTCCTCCTGCTGATCCTGCTCGGCCTTCGCATCCGCCCCGGACCGGCCGGCCGCCGCCTCGCCGCGATCCTCGCCTTCGGCTGGGCCGCCTACCCCTACACCGCCTTCGCGCTGGAGGCGAACTCCAACGACACGCTCGTCGCCATGCTCCTGGTGGCCACGCTGCTTGTCCTCGCCAGGCCAATCGCCCGCGGCGCCCTGGCGTCTCTCGCCACCTTCGCGAAGTTTGCCCCGGCGTTGCTCGCGCCCATGCTCCTGACCTACAGACCGAACCCGGAAGCGGCGCCGAGTGGGGACGGGGAGGGTGTCCGAGAACGTAAACCTCGCCCGCCGGGCACCCTCCCCGTCCCCGCACCGCTCCTCTTCGCCGCGGCCTTCCTACTGGTGGCAACCCTCGTGATGCTCTGGCCGGCGATCAATCCTGGGCTGCACACGGTTTACGACCGCACGGTCGCCTATCAGGCAAGCCGCGACTCGCCGTTCAGCATCTGGGGCCAGGCCTCCTGGCTGGAGCCGCTGCGGGTCGCGATCCTGATCGCGACCGCGGGCCTCTCGCTGCTGCTCGCCTTCCGCCCCCGCCGCAAGTCGCTGCTGCAGGTGGCGGCATTCGGTGCCGCGTTGCTGATCGGCCTCCAGCTAAGCGTCCAGCACTGGTTCTACCTCTACATCGTCTGGTTCTACCCGCTGTTCCTGGTGGCGGCCGCATCGCTGGAAGCCGGGCCCATTCCCGCCCGCCAGCGGAAGCCTCAGGGCCCGAGCAGTTAGCCCAGCCTCGATAAGGGTAGGGCGAGAATCATGAAGGCCATCTCGCCCCGCGTCACTCCTGATCTGGCCTGCGGGACCCCGACTTGAAGGCGCGACGGAGGAACGGTGGGCGTCCTGAGGTCGAGGAGGCGGGGACGGCGGTGTCGATGCTCGCCCTTGCCACGTCCTCTGTCCTCACCAGCATTGTCGTCCACCTCGCCACTGACGGCGACACGAGTGCGGGCGGCATCGTCGTGAGCGCGGCCCTCCTTTTCTCAATGACTCTGTTCTTCTGGGCTCTCTTCGCCGGCATTAGGCGTTGGACCGGTTGGGCCGCTGATTCAGAGCCTGAGAGAGAGTCCCGAGACGAGTAATCGCGCCCCCTCACCGCTTGGTTCGCCAGCGCGCTACGTAGCCGCCGGTACCATCACCTGCTCGAACGAGTCCGCCAGCCCCCGCTCGTTGACGTCGACCAGCGCGCCCATCACCCAGACGTCCTCCTCGGCGGTCTCGAACCGGGTCGGCATCTGGGTGATCATCGAGGCCAGCGCCTGCTCCGGTTTGACGCCGAGGACGCTGGTCCGCGAGCCGGTCATGCCGACGTCGGAGATGAACGCCGTGCCCTTGGGGAGCACGCGGCCGTCGGCCGTCGGCACATGCGTGTGGGTCCCGAACACCGCGGCGACGCGCCCGTCGAGGTGCCAGCCCATCGCCACCTTCTCGCTGGTCACCTCGGCGTGGAAGTCGACGACGATCGCGTCGGCCTCGACCTGGTCGAGGATGCCGTCGACGGTGTCGAAGGGCGAGCGCGCCACCTTGAGGCCGATCGCGCCGCTGAGGTTGATCACCGCCACCCGCATGCCGCCGGCCTCGACCACGGTGAAGCCGCGCCCGGGGTTGCCCTGGGGGTAGTTGGCCGGCCGCAGGACCAGCCGCTCGCGTTCGAGGAAGTCGTAAGCCTCGCGGTGGCGGTAGACGTGGTTGCCGGTGGTGATGACGCCGGTGCCGACGCCGAAGAGGTCGTTGGCGGTGCGCTCGGTGATGCCGACCCCGCCGGCGGTGTTCTCGCCGTTGACGACGATCAGGTCCGGTGCGTGCTGCTCGCGCAGCGCCGGCATCGTCTCGCGCAGGCCCCGTCGTCCGGGGCTGCCGACCACATCGCCGATGAAGAGGACACGCATCGCCTGACCCTATCCGCGAACTCGAAGCAAGTCGTGGATCGAGGCGCCAAGCGACCGCCGACTACCGCTAAGTTTTTGCCGAGCATGACCAGAAAACCTCGGGATCCGATCTTCGTCTTCGACTCGCACGAGGCCTTCCTGCCGCTCGCGGTCGAGAGCGTCGAAGCGGTTCCGGCGACGCTGATCACGATTGCCGAAGGCGATGGCGGCAAGGCCTCGCTCGACGCGCTCCCCGCCGCGGGCGGTCGCATGAACTTCCCGCCCGACCCGCGGCGCTACGAGGAGCAGATGCAAGAGCGCTTCGGTGGGGTGGGATATCGACGCGAGGTCGCGGGCGGTGGCTTGACCTGGGTCCAGTACTGGCTCTGGTACCTCTACAACCCGAAGCTGGTCGTGGTCACCGGCGATCACGAGGGGGACTGGGAGTTCGTCCAGGTCGCCTATGCCGGCGACATCCCCGTCTGCATGAGCGCCTCCCAGCACCACTCGGGCGGGTCGCGGATGTGGTGGGAGGTCGAGCGCCGCGACGGCCGCCCGCTGATCTACCCGGCGCTGGGTTCGCACGCCAACTACTTCGAGCCGGTCGACCAGCTGCCGGAGGTGGGCGATCGCAGCGACGGCGAGGGCGCGGTGCTCGACGACGTCGAGTGGCGGGACTTCGGCGGTTGGGCGACCTGGCCCGGCCTCTGGGGCAACTCCACCGGCCCCGGTCGCTCGCCGCAGTCACCCGGCTCCCAGGGGGAGCGCTGGAACGCGCCTCACCGTTACCACTCGAAGTCGGACCCTCAGCCCTAGGAGGGTCCAGCGACCGGCTTCTCAGACCGCGGCGAAGCGCCGCAGGGCGAAACGGGCGAGCAGGCCGTAGGCGACGATCAGGACCGCCAGGTGAATCAGCGGCGTGCCGATGCCCGGACCGGCGGAGTCGAGCGCCGCGGTGATCGCCTGCAGCGCCGGCTTGAAGGGGAAGATCGCGGTGACGACTCGGACCAGGTCGAAGACACCGGTGCCGACCGCCCCCGACGGGATCAGCGAGAGAAAGGCGATCGGCAGGGTGACCATGAAGGCGAGCAAGGAGACGGCGCGAACCTCGCGCGCCGCCGCCCCCAGCGCCGCCCCGGCCGCCGCCAGCGCGCCGCCAGCGGCGAGGATCGCCAGCAGCCAGAGCCCGATCCGGTCCCACTGCAGGGGCACGAAGAACTGCATGCCGCCGAGCATCAGCAGCGTCACCACCAGCCCCACGGCCATCCCCAGCAGCACCTTCTCGCCGAGCAAGCCAGCCGGCGAGATCAGCCCCCTGGTCAGGCGCGGGAAGGCGTTCTCCTCACGCTCGAGCGCCAGCGACCCGGCCACCAGCAGCACCGTGACAAAGGCCAGCGTCAGCGTCGCCGCGACCGCGATCGCAAAGATTTCCAGCGGTGGCGAGGAGCCGTTGACGACCTCCTTCTTGACCACGATCGGCTCGGCGATGCGCTTGATCAGGGGCCCGGCGACATCGAGGTTGTCCCGGGCCCGGGTGGTGAAGTCGGTGACCTGAGCGAGGGAGCTGCGCAACGGCCCCGCCGGCAGCGCCGGTCCCAGTGCCTCGAGGATCTGGGCGCTGGCACGCAGGCCGAGGATCGGAATCGCCTGACCGACCACTTCGAACTTGCCGCCGTCGATGATCAGCTTGAGGTAGTTGCCGCCTTCGATCGCGATCCGGCGGGCGATCGCCAGATTGGCCTGGGCCAGCAGGGTCGAGATCCGTTCGTCGACCAGTTGCGCCTTGACCGGATCCTCCTGGTTGACCAGCACTTCGACCTTGGGCGTCCCCGGGGTCAGGGTGGAGAGCGAGTTGATCTGGTCGACGAGGTTGGCGGGGAGGATCAGCGCCGCCAGCACGCCGCCGGACTCGACCTCGTCCACGGCTTCGGCCCGGTCCTTCACATGGACGCACTCCACCCGTGAGCAGATGCGGTCGCTGACCCCGGCCGCCGGCAGCTTGGCGCCGCCGACGCTGACCCGGGTGTCGGCCGGCACCTCGTTGAGGAAGGCGACCCGCGGTTTCTCCGGCCCGCGCGAGATCGCGAAGCCGACCAGGATCGCGATCAGCACCGGGTAGGCGACGAGCAGCACCGCCTGCAGCGGCGAGCGCCGCAGGATCTGCAGGTCCTTGAGCAGCAGCCAGCGCACGCTCAGTGCCCCCGGTGCTGGAGGTAGGCGACGAAGGCGGTCTCGAAGTCGCGGTCGGCGGCCTCGGGCGCCTCGCTGCGGACCGCCTCGCGCAGCTCCTCGGCCGGCCCGTCGAAGAGCGACTCGCCGTCGGCGAGGACGAGCAGGCGTTGGCCGTAGCGCTCGGCCTCCTGGATGTCGTGGGTGGAGAAGATGACCGTGGTGCCGCGGCCGGCGAGGCCGGAGACGAACTCCCACAGCCGCGCCCGCTGACGCGGGTCGAGCCCGACGCTGGGCTCGTCGAGCAGCAGCACCGCCGGCCGCGAGAGCAGCCCGATCGCGATGTTGATCCGCTGCTGGTTGCCGCCGGAGAGGCGGGCGACGATCTCGCCCCGGCGCTCGCCGAGCCCGGCCAGCTCCAGCATCTCCGCGGTCGAGGCGTGCGGGTCCTCGTGCCCCTCCAGGCGCGCGAACAGCAGCAGGTTCTCCTCCACGGTCAGCCGCCGGTAGAGCGCCGCCTGCTGCGGCACCCAGCCCACCGTCCCCTCGTCGACCCCGAGCTCGCCGCCGTCGGGCTTGAGGATCCCGGCCAGGATCGACAGCAGCGTCGTCTTCCCGGCCCCGTTCGGCCCGATGATCGCCACCAACTCTCCCGGCGCGGTCGCCAGGTCGACTCCTCTCAAAGCCTCCCTGTCCCCGTACCTCTTGACCAGCCCCCGTGCCCGCACCCGGGGAAAGCTACTGGCCGGGAGTGTCTCCGTCCCTTCCCTAAACTCGCTCTTAATGCCTTTCCCAAGTACTCGCCTGCGCCGCCTGCGCCGGACCGACACCCTGCGCGGCCTCGTGCGCGAGACCGAGCTGTCCCCTGCGCACCTGATTCAGCCCGCCTTCGTCGTCGCCGGCGAGGGGATCCGCGAGGAGGTCGAGTCGATGCCGGGGATCGAGCGCTTCTCGATCTCCGGCCTGGTCGCGGAGGCGGAGGAGATCGCCGCCGCCGGCATCGGCGCGATCCTGCTCTTCGGCGTTCCCGCCGCCAAGGACGAGTCCGGCACCGGCGCCTACGACGACGAGGGCATCGTGCAGATGGCGGTTCGCGCCCTCAAGGAGGCCCACCCGGACCTCGCCGTCATCACCGACGTCTGCCTCTGCGAGTACACCTCGCACGGCCACTGCGGCTTCGTCCGCGAGGGCGAGGTCGACAACGACATCACCGTTGAGCTGTTGGCCAAAGTCGCGATCTCCCACGCCGAGGCCGGGGCCGACGCGGTCGCGCCCAGCGACATGATGGACGGCCGGATTGGCTCGATCCGCTTCCAGCTCGACGAGGAGGGCCACTCCGGCGTGCCGATCGTCGCCTACAGCGCCAAGTACGCCTCCGCCTTCTACGGCCCCTTCCGCGACGCCGCCGGCTCGACCCCGGAGTTCGGCGACCGCCGCGGCTACCAGATGGATCCGGCCAACGCCGCCGAAGCGGTGCGCGAGGCCGAGCTCGATCTCGACGAGGGCGCCGACATGCTGATGGTGAAGCCGGCGACCGCCTACCTCGACGTCGTGCGCCGGATCAAGGACGCAACCGGTGCGCCGGTTGCCGCCTACCACGTCTCCGGCGAGTACTCGATGCTGAAGGCCGCCGCCGCCAACGGCTGGATCGACGAGCGCGCCGCCGTGCTGGAGACCCTGACCTCGATCCGCCGCGCCGGCGCCGACGCGATCGTCACCTACTACGCGAAGGAGGCCGCTCCGTGGCTTCGGTGAAAACCCCCCAGTCGAAGGCGCGCTCGCGCAAGGACGGCTCGGCGATCCCGCTCGACGAAATCGACAAGCGGCTGATGAACCTGCTGCAGTCGAGCTTCCCGATCGATCCCGAGCCCTTCGCCCTCGTCGCCTCGGAGGCGGAACTGGAGCTCGACGACGTGCTGGCCCGCACCCAGCGCCTGCTCGACGGCCGCATCATCCGCGAGATCACGCCGATCTTCGACACCCGGGCGCTCGGCTACGAGTCGATGCTGGTGGCGGCCAAAGTCGACGGCGAGCACCCCCAGCGCGCCGCCCAGATCGTCAACTCGCACCCCGGCGTCTCCCACAACTACCTGCGCACCCACGACTTCAACCTCTGGTTCACGATCGCCACGCCGCCCGACTCGGAGCTGGGCCTGGATGGCACGCTCGAGGTGCTGATGCGCGAGACCGGGGCCGAGTCGATGCGCGAGCTGCCGACCCTGACCCTGTTCAAGATCAACATGAACCTGGAGATGGAGAAGGGGACCGAGGCGCTGGCCGCCGCGGCGGTCGAGGCGGCACCGCCGCGCGAGCTCGACGCGCAGCCCTACGACGAGGACGACAAAGCCCTGATCAAGGCGCTGCAGGGGCCGATGGCCGCGGTCGAGCGGCCCTATGACGAGGCTGCCTCCGAGCTCGGGATCTCGACCGAGGACCTGCTCGAGCGCCTGCGCTCGATGGTCGACCGCAAGATCCTGCGCCGGGTCGCGGCGATCCTCTACCACCGCCGCGCCGGCTTCTCGGCCAACGGCATGGGTGTCTGGAAGGTGCCCGACGAGCAGATCATGGAGGTGGGCGCCCGTATGGCTTCCTTCCGCGGCGTCTCCCACTGCTACCAGCGGCCGACCTACGAGGACTGGCCCTACAGCGTCTTCACGATGGCCCACGGCCGCTCCAAACAAGAGTGCGACGCGGTGCTCGACTCGATTGCCGAGGACTGCGGGATCGGCCCTGACGGCCGGGCCACCCTTTACTCCTCGACCGAGTACAAGAAGATCCGCCTGCACTACTTCACCGACGACTACGCCGCCTGGGAGTCGGAGCATTCCTAGCTCCGAGGGGCTGTACGAGCGCGCCTCGCGCGTTCTCCCCGGCGGTGTCAACTCGCCCGTGCGGGCGCTGCGGCAGATCGGCCGCGAGCCGATCTTCGTCGAGCGCGGCGAAGGCTGCGAGCTGATCGACGTCGATGGCAACCGCTACCTCGACTGGGTTGGCTCCTGGGGCCCGCTGATCCTCGGCCACGCCGAGCCCTCGGTGGTCTCGGCGGTGATCGAAGCCGCCAAGCGAGGCACCAGTTACGGCGCCGCGACCGTGGCCGAGGTGGCGCTCGCCGAGCAGGTCGTCGCCCGCGTCCCCTCGGCGGAGATGGTGCGGATGACCAGCTCTGGCACCGAGGCGGCGATG
The DNA here is from genome assembly GCA_963811375.1 of uncultured Solirubrobacterales bacterium. Lineage (GTDB taxonomy): Bacteria > Actinomycetota > Thermoleophilia > Solirubrobacterales > 70-9 > VAYN01. Next base: position 438,682 of record CAWEQY010000006.1, on the reverse strand, counting down.
AGCGCCGTCCGCCTCGCCCGCGCGGTCAGCGGCCGCGAGTTCGTGGTCAAGTTCGCCGGTGCCTACCACGGGCACTCCGACGGGCTGCTCGCCGACGCCGGCTCGGGGCTTGCCACGCTCGGCGTCCCCGCCAGCCCCGGGGTCACCGCGGCGCAGGCGGCGGCGACCGTAGTCGTGCCGTGGAACGACCGCGAGGCGGTGACCCGGGCGCTGGAAGAGCACGAGGTTGCCGCTCTGCTGGCCGAGCCGATCGCCGCCAACATGGGCGTCGTCCCGCCCGCCGAGGGCTTCCTCGAGTTCCTTCGCGCGGCGACCCGCGAGGCCGGCACCCTGCTCGTCTTCGACGAGGTGATCACCGGCTTCCGCGTCGCCCGCGGCGGTGCCCAGGAGCTCTACGGGGTCAAACCCGACCTGACCGTGCTCGGCAAGGTGATCGGCGGCGGCCTGCCGGCCGCGGCTTACGCGGGGCCTCGGGAGACGATGGAGCGGATCGCACCCGTCGGCGACGTCTACCAGGCCGGAACGCTCTCGGGCAACCCGCTGGCGAGTGCCGCCGGCCTGGCGACCCTGGTCCAGCTCGACGCCGCCGCCTACGAGCGCCTCGGCGTCCTCACCGACCGCCTCGCCGTCGGCTTCGAAGCGCTTGCCGCCGAGCGCCCGCTCGAGGTTGCCGCGGCCCCCGGCCTGACCACTCTCTTCTTCAGCCCGGCGCCGGTGCGCGACTTCGACGCTGCCCGCGCTTGCGACACCGAGGCCCACGCCCGTTTCTGCCGCGCCATGCTCGAGCGCGGCGTCTACCCGCCGCCTTCGCAGTTCGAGGCCTGGTTCGTCTCCCTCGCCCACGACGAGGCGACGGTCGACCGCACTCTCGAAGCTGCCGCCGAGTCGCTCGCGGAGGCACTGGGATGAGCGATCCCGCCGCCGCCCTGCGCGATCTTGCCGCGCAGCTGCGCGAGGAGGACACGCCGATCTCCCCGCACGTGGTCGATCCCTCGGCGGCGCCCACCCTCGGCGCAGTGGCGGCCGACGGGCCCCGCACCGCCGCCAATCCGGGCGAGTACGCCCTCATTGTCGAGGCGGTTCACGAGGGCTACCTGCTCCACTACGGGGAGCCGCGCCTGCTCGCCGGCCACGATGCCGACCTTGCCCTGCTCGCCGGCGACTACCTCTATGCCCTCGGCCTCGACCGTCTCGCCGAGCTCGGCGACGATCGCGCCGTCAGCATCCTCAGCGACCTGATCGGCCGCTGCGCGCAGCTCCACACCGAGGGCGCCGCCGCCAAGGTCCCAGGCCTCTGGGAGGCCGCGGCCGGCGCGATCGCCGGCCGCGGCACCCCGCTCAGCTGAAGCGGGAGGAGTCGATCAGGCAGTAGTCGAAGTCGAAGCCCAGCACCGCGTTGTTGGCGAGGTTGCCGTTGTGGGTGAGCTTGACCGAGAGGGTCTGCGCCTTCGACTTGTTGTTCGCCTTCAGCGCCTTGCCGATTTCACCCAGCAGCTTCGTCTCGCCTTCGAGGTAGCTGATCCACTTGGCCAGCTTCGCCTGGTTGGCGACCGGCTGCGGCACGGCCTTGATCTGTTTCACGGCCTTGCCGAAGGCGCCGGCGGCCTGCGTGAACTGCCCCGCTGCGACCTTGAGCTTGCCCTGTTTGACCTTCTTTTCGGCACCGGCGAGGATCCGTTCGTTGGCCTTGGTGTTCGACTTGCAGATCGGTTCGACCTGGGCCACGTAGGTTTCGCGGGTCTGGTCCGCCGAGGTAACGCCAAGCGCCGAGGCGGCGCCCAGGGCCACTACCAGCAGCGCGGCAGCGCCACTCAACAAAAGCTTCGAACTGCGGCTCGAGGTCATCATTCGTTCGGTTCCCCTGTCTCTTGTAACGGTCTCTCCATTGTCCCGTGACCATCTAACCCGATCCTAGCGGCGGGAGTTGCGGCGACGACGACGTCGGCGGGGTCGCCAAGGCAATAGACTGCATGGCCGAATTCCTCGAAGCACGTGGCTGACGACACGGACAAGATGAACGGAGCCGAGGAGGCTCCCCGACAGCAGCGGGAGAAGCCCGACCCTCCCGGCTACTTTGAGGGCGAGTCGATGACTCGCCGTCGCGCTTTCACGATCGCCGCCCAGGGCCTCGGCGGAGTCGCCGGCGCCGCGATCATCCTGCCCGCCGTCGGTTTTGCCGTGGCGCCGATCTTCCACCGTGGCAAGGAGCGCTGGGAGGCCGTTGGCCCGACCGGCGACTTCGTCGAGGACACCTACCGCCAGGTCGTCTTCACCGAAACCGAGGGAATCGGCGACGCCGGCAAGACCACCGCCTACATCCGCCGCGGCTCGAAGCAGTTCGACGAGGACACCAACTCCTTCGTCGCCGTCTCCAACCGCTGCGTCCACCTCGGCTGCCCGGTCCGCTTCGTCGAGGCAGCCGGCAACTTCATCTGCCCCTGCCACGGTGGCGTTTACGACTTCCAGGGCAAGCGGATCGGTGGGCCGCCGGTCCGCCCGCTCGACCAGTTCCAGACCCGGATCCGCAACGGCCAGGTCGAGGTCGGCCCGCGCTACAGCGTCACCTCTCAGCTCGAGCCGGTGCGCGCTCGCGACCCCGGCGAGTTCACCGGCGGCATCTGGGAATACCTCTACCCGCCGCGGCCCTCTACCTTCCCCGCGCCCTGATGCCGAAAATGCCGAAGATCCCCGACTCGGTGGTGCCCGCGCCGCTGCGCAAACCGGCCAAGCCGGGCGCGGGTGGCGTTGCCAAGGGTCAGGCACCGAGCGACCTCAAGACCTCGCCGCCGGAGCGACAGACGCACGTCCAGAAACTCGGCGACCAGGCCAAAGAGGCACCGGCCGACGTCCTCGCCTGGGTCGACCAGCGCACCGGCGCCAGCGGCTTCCTCACCGGGATGCTCTACCGCAAGGTGCCGAAGGGGACCAACTGGTTCTACACGCTCGGCTCCGCCACCCTCTTCGCCTTCATCGTGCAGGCGGTCACCGGCGTCTTCCTGGCGATGTTCTACACGCCGTCGACCACCCAGGCCTACGCCTCGATCGCCCACATCAACAACGAGGTCCCGCTCGGCGCCTTCGTCCACGGCATGCACAAGTGGGGATCGAGCCTGATGGTGATCCTGATCTTCCTGCACATGGGCCGCACCTTCTTCTTCGGCGCCTACAAGTACCCGCGCGAGCTCAACTGGGTGATCGGCGTGGTCTTGCTGATCCTGACCATGACCATGGCCTTCACCGGCTATCTGCTGCCGTTCGACCAGCGCTCCTTCTGGGCCTCGGTGGTCGGCATCAACATCAACGGCACCGGTCCTGTCGTCGGCCCCTATCTGAGCGACTTCCTGCGCGCCGGGCCGGAGCTGGGCGCGACCACGCTCTCGCGCTTCTACTCGATCCACATGCTGCTGGTGCCGGGGGCGATCATCGCCCTGATCGGCGCCCACATGTACCTCGTGGTCAAGCTCGGCACCACCGCGCCCCCGTGGGTGCGGGCCGAGAAGCCTAAAAACGCAGCGCCGGTCGCCGCCCTCGACGCGGGCGTCGAGGGCAACGGCGCCGGCCCCTCCAACGGTGCTGGGCCGGGCGCATGAAGCCGCAGGACAAGCAGGCATATCTGGAGGAGTACGAGCTCCTCAAGAAGAAGGGGAAGCCGTTCTTCCCCTACGCGGTGCTGAAGGACTCGGCGATGGCGCTGATCGTCGTCGCCGTGGTGATCGCGATGTCGCTGATCCTCGGCGCCGAGCAGGGACCGAAGGCGGACCCGACCTCGACCACCTACGTGCCGCGGCCCGAGTGGTACTTCTTCTTCCTCTTCGAGGTCCTGCGCGTGATCAAGCCGCCGGAGCTGGTCCCGATCGCGACGATCGGGATTCCGACGATCTGCATGGTCCTGCTGCTGCTGCTGCCGTTCTACGACCGCGGGCCGGAGCGCCGCCCGGAGCGCCGGCCGCTGGCGACCACGGCCGGCTTCCTGACGATCATCGCGATGGCCTACCTGACCTTCCTCGGCGCCACCGGCGGCTCGCCGACCGAGATCGAGATGGAAGTCGCCCCCCAGTACGAGGCCGGCAAGGAGGTCGTCGCCGGCGCCGGCTGCCTTGCCTGCCACAAGATCGGCGAGAACGGCAACAACGGCCCCGGGCCGGAACTGACCCACATCGCGGCGCGGGTGCCGCGGGCGGCAATTCTGCGTTCGGTGGAAATCGGGCCGGGTATCATGCCCTCTTTCCGCGACCTGCCGCCGAAGAAGCTCAACGAGCTCGCCGATTTCCTCTCCTCACTCGACTAAGCCCTCCAGGGATTCCGCCCAGTTCGCTGGGCAGGTCAACCGCATGTTCGACCGCGTCGCGAGCAACTACGACGCGCTCAACTCGGTGATGACGGCCGGGCTGCACCACCGTTGGCGCGAGCGAGCCGCCGCGCGGACCGAGCTCAGCGCCGGCGATTCGGCGCTCGATATCTGCTGCGGCACCGGCGACCTGACGCTTGAGCTCGCCGGCCGCGTCACCCCCGGTGGCCACGTCGTCGGCAGCGATTTTTCAGAGCCGATGCTGGACCTGGCCCGCGAGAAGGCGGCCGAGCGTGGCGCCGAGGGGGTTCGCTTCGAGTGGGCCGATGCCCTGCAGCTTCCCTATGACGGCGGCCGCTTCGACGCTGTCACGGTCGGCTTTGGCGTCCGCAACCTCGCCGACCTCGACCGCGGCCTCAGCGAGATGGCGCGGGTCCTGAAGCCGGGCGGACGGGCGGTGATCCTCGAGATCACCCAGCCGACCCGGCCGCCGCTGTCCATCTTCTACTCGCTCTGGTTCGACCGCATGGTGCCGCTGCTGGGGTCCTTCTCGAGCGAGCCCGAGGCCTACTCCTACCTGCCCGAATCGGTCCGCAGCTTTCCCAGTCCCCGCGGCCTGGCGGAGAAGATGGACCGGGCCGGGTTCGAGCGCGTTCGCTACACGGTGCTCGCCGGGGGGATCATCGCGATCCACAGCGCCGTCCGCGGGTGACCCGGCGCTCGGCCGTGCCACCGCCGGTGACGGCGGTCCTGGACGCGTCGAGCCGCTGGTTGCCCGCGCGCCTGGGCGAGGTCGAGGAGCGCCTGCGCGAGACCATCGCCGGTCACGGCGCTCGACTCGACGAGGACGCGGCGGCAACCCTCTCGGCTGGTGGCAAGCGCCTGCGGCCGATGCTGGTTCTGCTCTGTGCCGGCGAGGCCGGCGGCAATGCCTCGGTTCGGGCGGCGACGGCGGTCGAGCTGATCCACATGGCGACGCTCGTCCACGACGACGTGCTCGACGAGGCGCCGCTGCGCCGTGGCCACCCGACTGTCGCCGCCAGCTCCGGGCGAGCTCGCGCCGTCGCCACCGGCGATCTGCTCTTCTCGCGCGCCTTTGCCCTGCTCTCCGATGCCGGCGATAGCCGCGCCGTCGCCCTGCTCGCCGAAGCGTCGGTGGCCCTCGCCCGCGGCGAGCTGGCCCAGCGCCACGATGCCTTCGACCTGGCGATCTCCGAAGCGCGCTACCTCGAGCGCTGCCGGCTGAAGACCGCGAAGCTCTTCGAGTGCGCCTGCCTGCTCGGCCACGACGACGAACATCTGCGGGCGTTTGGGGCGGAGGTGGGCCTGGCCTTCCAGCTGCTCGACGACGTGCTCGACGTAGCCGGCCCGCCGGAGCGGACCGGAAAGGCGCGCGGTACCGACCTGCTCGACGGCACGATTACGCTGCCGCTGATCGAGGCCGCCGCCGCCGACCCGGGGATCCGCGAGATCGATCTGCACGGCCTCGACCCGGTCGGGGCCGAGGTCCTCTGCGACCGGATCGCCGCCAGCGGAGCGCTGGAAAGGGTCAGGGCCCGGGCCCTGGAGATGGTGGCGACGGGGAAGCGACGGCTTGACAGCGCCAGCTTCGCGCCGGAACAGCGCCAGCTCCTCGGCCTCGTCGCCGACGGCGTCGTCCAGCGCTACAGCTAGTCCCTCCTAGGCGAAGTCGTCGGCGCTGATCAGGTCGACGGCCAGCGCGGCGACGAAGGCGTCGGCCATGGCGGACATGTTGAAATGCTCCAGCGCCTTCAACTCGTCGGCCAGCTCGTGGGCGCCGAGGTCGAGCTGCTCGTCGAAGTCGTCGATCTCGCGCTCGCCGTGGATGCCCTGGCAGGACCACTCGCACTCGGGGCAGCGGCGCCAGACGCGCCAGTGAGCGCGGTCCCCCGCCTGCTCCCAGCAGGTTGGCTGCACCAGACAAGACCCACACTGCGGGCAGATGTGCAGCTTTGTGGCCTGCTTCGTCTGATTGCGACTGGGCTCTGGCATTTGTCACCTATCGAACCCATTAACGAAGCACTTGATCCGCAATTTTCGAAAGATCCATGAGGAAACCCAACTACCGGGTATCTAATTGCGCAACTCAAGCCCGTCCGGCCGCCGTCCGACCCCGTTACCATGGGTTCAATGCTCGGAAACATCGGTCCCCTCGAGATCATCGTCGTTCTGATCATCGCCCTGATCGTCTTTGGGCCGAAACGCCTGCCGGAGCTCGGCAGCAGTCTCGGTCGCGGCATCCGCGAGTTTCGCAACACGGTCACCGGCGACAAGTCCGATGACGACGACGAGCCCGAGGTCAAAGCGATCCGCGCCACGACGCCGCCGACGGCCCCCGTCGAGCAGCCGGCCGAGCCCGAGGTCGTTCACGACAAACGCAGCTGAGGCGCGAGGGGATGCCCCGCCGCGTCAAGGCGGTCTCCCATGAGGACCGCCTCTCCCTGGTCGAGCACCTCGACGAGCTCCGCTTCCGGATCATCGTCTGCTTCGCCGTCGTCGGCGTCGCCCTGGCGCTCTGCTTCTGGCAGAACCACCTGCTGCTGGAAATCGCCGGCGGACCCTTGCCGGACGATCACAAGAAGCTGCTGACCTTTGGCATCACCGAGCCTTTCACGACCACCGTGACGGTCGCCGCCTACGGCGCCCTGATCCTCTCGATGCCGTTCCTGCTCTACCAGGTCTACGCCTACGTGCTGCCGGCGTTCAGCGATCAGGAGCGCAAGACCGTGCTGCCGATCCTGCTCCTCTTCCCGCTGCTCTTCCTGGCCGGGCTCGCCTTCGCCTACTTCGCGGTGATGCCGGCCGCGGTCAAGTTCCTTTTGAACTTCAACGACAGCCAGTTCAACATCCAGGTCCGCGCCCGCGACTACTACAGCTTCTTCTCGACGACGATGCTCGCCGGCGGCCTGATCTTCCAGCTGCCGCTGGCGATCCTCGCCGTCACCCGGCTGGGGATCGTCAAGGTCGAGCAGCTGCGCTCCAACCGTCGCTACGCCTACCTGCTGATCGCCCTGCTCGCGGCGGCGCTGCCCGGCGTCGACCCGATCTCGATGCTGATTGAGATGGTTCCGCTGCTTGTTCTGTATGAGTTGAGTATCTTGCTCGCGCGGGCCTTTGGCCGGCCGGGAGAATCGGGCGGAGTGGCGGAGCCCTCTACTTAGGAGCATCGAAGAGCGATGGCGAAAAAAGACGGCGAGCGCAGAATGGTGTTCGACACCGGCGGACGACGCCGCGGCGTCGTCAAAGTCGTCTACGCGATTCTGGCTGTGCTGATGGGCCTCAGCCTCCTGCTCGTCATCGGCCCGGCGCCTCTTCAGGAGATCTTCGGCATCAAGGACGAAGTCAGCCGCGCCGCCGACCAGTTCGAAGAACAGGCCGAGAAGGCCGAACTGAAACTGAAGCAGAACCCGCAAGACTCGGCACTGCTGCTGAGCTTGACCCGGGCTCGCATCAACGCCGGCAACTCGCTTGCCGAATCCAACCCGGAAACCGGCGAAGTCGCCTACCCCCCGGAGGCAACCCAGCAGCTGCAGGCGGCAAGCGAATCGTGGTCGAAGTACCTGAAGTCGACCGACGAGCCGAACGCCGGCGCCGCCCAGGTGGCGGCTCAGGCGCTGTTCGGCCTGGCGCAGACCGCGCGCAACGGGCCCGAAGCCGAGCTCAACGTCAAAGCCGCGGCACAGGCGCAGCAGATCGTCGCCGAATCCCGCCCCAGCATCGGCAGCCTCAGCACCCTGGCGATCTACCGGCTGTACTCCTTCGACTACAAAGGTGCCGCCAAGGCGCAAAAAGAAGCGAAGCCCTACGCGAACACCAAGTTCGAACGCGAAAACCTCGACAACGAACTCAAACAGATCAGCAAACGCGCCCACGAATTCCAGAAACAGCTGGCCGGAATCGAAAAAGAAGCCGAAAAAGCCCGGGAAAAAGGCGAACCGGCGGTCGCCAACCCGCTCAGTGAAGAAAACCCGCTCGGCGGGCCGTAGGGCCGCCGTCAGTGGGCCGCGAAGGACTCGAACCTTCAACCTTGAGCTTAAGAGGCTCCTGCTCTAACCAGTTGAGCTAGCGGCCCTGGAGTCGGCAAAGTATAGGAAGCTGGCGGCCCGGCGTGGAGCCGTGGCCGCGGTCGCGGTTCAGCGAGGCCGGCAGGGCTTTTCGACGCTGCCGTCGACGATGGTGCCGTCGGCGAAGCTGAAGCGGCCGTGGGTGTGGAGGATGCCGTCGGAGCAGTGGGCGGCGATGTAGCTGCGCCGTTGGCCGCTGACGCTGAAGCGCCGGCCGATCTTGACGTCGACGTGGGTGACGGCGCCGAGCCCGGCGGCGATCGGCGGCAGTGCGAGCGTGGCGCGGTAGCGGAAGGCGCCGGGGCGGCGTTCGATCGGGATCACGATCGCGAAAGTCTGGGTGGCGGGGACGTCGATGCGGGCGTGGAGGATCACCGTCGGGTCGCCTTCCCGCCGCGGCCCGTTGAAGAGAGTCAGCGGCGACTTCGCCGCCGCCGTGCCGCCGGGAAGGTCGATCAGCGCTTCGATCCGCCCGGTCCCGACGATCGCCCCAGCACAGGAGCTTCGTGCCTGCGCCGTGCTCGATTCGGCCACCTGCTCGGCCGGGCAGACCGGTAGGCCAGCGGGGGTGAGGCGGCCGTCGCGGTCGAAGTCGATCGCGACCTCGTTCAACGCCACCGGCTTGCCGCCGCCTTTGGCCCTGATGTCGAAGCGACCCTGGAAGTCGATCGGCGCGAACTGTTGACGCGGCAGTGCCCGGGGCTGGAAGCCACCGTCGGCGCGGAGGACGATGTCGTTGACGATCACCAGCGCCCCTTCGCCGGCGGCGCCCGCCGCGAAGATCAGCGCCAGGGCGCAGCAGAGAGCGGCGGCCCTGATCAATCCGCCACGTGGCATGGCGAGGTCAGGGTGCCGGGAAAGAAGCTGCCGTCGGTGAAGGTCAGGGTGCCGTAGACCTGCAGGCGCCCGCCCGAGCAGTAGGCGTTCGTGTAGCCGACGGTCTTGCCGCCGCGCTTCCAAGTCTTGCCGATGGTCGCTTCGGCGAGAGTCGCGGCACCGTAGCCCGCGGCGATCTCTGGCAGCTGGATCGTCACTCGGAAGCCGTAACGGCCTTTGTGGATCCGTTCGACCACGATTGGGACCAGCAGCGTCTTCGGCGCTGGGATCGTCTCGTAGGCATGGGCGATCAGGCTTGGCTTGCCGCCCGTGGGCGGCGCGTTGAAGAAGGTCAGGGGAGTGCTGATGTCGACCGGCGCCTGGCCAGGCAGGCGGACCTCCGCCTTTCCGACTCCCTCGCCGACGATCGCGCCGGGGCAGCGTTTGCGAGCCAGCTGAGAGGTGGTGTTGGCGAGCTTCGCCAGCGTGCAGGTCGGCAGCCCCTTGGTTTCGAGCGAGCCGTGCTTGTCGAAGAGGAAGGAGAGCTGTTTGAGGGTCGGCGGCTGCGAGCCGTCGGTGGTCTTGATCCGGGTGACGCTGGCGACGTCGACCGGCGCCCCACCCCGGGCTGGCAGGGCGCGCGGGGAGATGCTGGCGGTGGCGCTGACCACCGTCTTGTCGATTTCGATCTTCAGCGCGTAGGCGCTGGCGCAAGCGAGCAGGGCGAAAACGCCCACGGCAAGTACAGCTTTGGCCATCGTTCTCCTCATCCCTGGTCTTCAACCAGGCTAACGCTCAGTTGTTTCTATGGTCCAGCGCTAGCAACACATCGCTTCGAAACTGCCCTTGATTCCGCGCGACCAATATACGAACATATGTTCGTATGGAGATCGCCTGCGTCATAGACCGTCGTTTGGCGTCTCCTGCGCGCCCGGGCCTTTCCGGGGGGCTACGGCCCGGGCGCAATATTCTTCCCGACCCGGTTGCGGCGGCGGAGCTGACCGAGGCGACGGTCCGGCGGCTGGAGGGGCTCGGCGCCGCGGTCGAGTCGGAGCGGGCGGGAGAGGCCTTCTTTGCAATCGACGGGTTGCGGGGGGTCCACGGCGGCGACAGCGCCGGGGTCCTCGCGGCGGTGCGCGAAGCCCTCGGCAGCGAGCACGGCGACGCCAACGGCACGCCGATTCGGATCGGCACGGCGCCGAACCGCTTCGCTGCCTTCGCCGCGGCTTGGAAACGCGTGGCGGTGCCGGCGGATGGGCTGCACCTCTTCCTCGCCCCGCTCCCGGTTGCGATCCTGCCGCTGCGTCTCGAGGCCCCGGGCCGGGAGGCCGAGGAGCTGGTTGTGACCCTGCAGCGCCTCGGCATCGAGACGCTGCAGGCGCTGTCGCGGATCTCCGCCGACCGGGTCGCCGACCGCTTCGGCCCGCTCGGCCTGCAGGCTCGGCGCCTTGCCCGCGGCGAGGACGAGCCGCTGCGCCCGCGCACGCCGCACGAGGAGCTGGCCGAGCAGATCGAGCTGCCGGAGGGCACCGCCGGGCAGCAGCTCGAGCGCGCCTTGGAGCTGCTGGTGGACCGCCTGCTCGCCGCCCCTCAGCGCCGCGGCCGCACCCTGCTCGGCCTGCGCTTCGGGGCGCTGCTCAGCGCCGGCGGCAGCTGGAGCGTCGAGCAGGGGCTGGGCAGGCCGACCGCCTCGGCGCGAACCCTGCACGGCCTGCTGGCGCCGCGGCTGGAGGGGTTGCCGGGCCCGGTCGCGGCGCTGCGGCTGCGGGCGCTCGGCCTGGGGCCGCCGGCCGCCGACCAGATCGAGCTCGCGGTCGGCGGCGAGGAACCGCGCCGGCAGCGCCTCGGCGCGGCGGTCCGCGAGGTTCGCGCCGCGCAGGGAGCCGAGGCGCTGCTGAAGATCCTCCCGGTCGACTCCAGCTCGCGGGTGCCGGAGCGCTGGGCGATGCTGACTCCCTTCCCGGAGCTGTAGGCCAGTGGCGCTATGACTCCGGGGCTGCGGCGTCTCTACGCCCCCGAGCCGGTGGCGGTTCGAACCGACGGCGAAGGCATGCCGCTGGCGGTTGACGACGTTGGGGTGGAGGCTGTCCGCGAGGAATGGGTCGTTGACGATCGCTGGTGGATCCCCCAGCAGCTCCAGCGCCACTACTTTGAGCTGGCCCTCGCCAACGGGCGCTCGCTCGTCGTTTTTCGCTGCGCCCTCAGCGGGCGCTGGTACCGGCAGCGGGCCTGATGTCGCCCGTCGCTCCATATGTAGAGCTGCACGCGCACTCGGCCTTCTCTTTCCTCGACGGCGCCTCGACCCCGATGGAGCTGGCCAACGCCGCCGCGGACCTCGGCTATACGGCCCTCGCCCTCACCGACCACAACGGGATCTGGGGCTCGCGCGAGTTCGCGGGGGTGTGCGAGGAGGGACCGCTGCGCGCGATCACCGGGGCTGAGCTGACGCTTGCGCTTCCCAACCGCTCGGGCCCGGCCGGGCCCGAGCCCGTGAAGCTCGCTCACCTCACTCTGCTGGTCGAAGGCACCAGCGGTTACCGCAACCTCTGCCGGCTGCTGAGCGCCACCCACGCGCACACTCGCGACCATCCGGCCCGCAGCGCCGGTCAGCCGTGGGCGACCCTGGAGCAGGTGGAGGAGCACGCCGAGGGGCTGATCTGCCTCTCCGGTTGCGCTCGCGACGGGGCGCTCGCGGGGGCCTGGGAGCAGCGTGACACGGCGCGCGGAGAGCGAGTCGGCCGGCGCCTGCTCGGCGCCTTCGGTCGCGAGCGCTTCCGGGTCGAGCTGCAACGGCCCTACTGGCGCCATGACCGCGCCCGCAACCGCTGGCTGACCCAGCTGGCCTCCCGCCTCGGCGTCCCCTGTGTGGCGACCGGCAACGTCCATTCCCACAACCCTCGCCGCGCCCGCCTGCAGGACGCCTTCGTCGCGATCGGGCTGGGGCAGACGCTGGAGGAGTCCGAGCCGCGCCGTCGTGGCAACCGCAGCTCGGCGCTGGTCTCGCCGCGAGAGATGGCCGCTCGCTTCGCCGAGTACCCCGATGCGGTCGCCGAGACCGTGCGCCTCGCCGAACGGCTCGAGTTCGACCTGACTGAGGATCTCGGTTACCGCCACCCGCGCGAGGGCGACCTCGCCGCCGACCGCGAGCTTGCCGAGCTCTGCGCGCAGCGCCTCATTGCGAGCTACGCGGGTCGACCCAGCCGGGTCGAGGCCGAAGGCCGCCTGCACCAAGAGCTGGCGACGATCCGCCACCTCAACCTCTCCGGTTTCTTCCTCCTTCACCACGAGCTGCTGGAGCTGGCCCGCGCCGTCGCGGTCGAGGTGCGCGGCCGCGCCTCGCCCCGCGCGGTGCTGCCGCCCGGCCGCGGCCGCGGCTCCAGCGTCAGCTCGATCGTCTGCTACCTGACCGGCCTCTCCCACATCGACCCGGTCGAGAAGAACCTCTTCTCCGGCCGCTTCCTCAACGAGGAATCGCGGACGCTTCCCGACATCGACCTCGACTTTCCCCGCGACATCCGTGAGGTGCTGATCCCGCGCGTGCACGAGGTCTACGGCGCCGACCGCTCGGCCCTGGTCGCTGCCTTCCCGACCTATCGGCCGCGCGGCGTCGTGCGCGACCTCGGTAAGGCGCTGGGGTTGCCGCCGCTGGAGATCGAGAAGGTGGCGAAGACGACCGGCTTCCACGAGTCGGCGGGGGAAATGGAGCAGGACGCGATTGCCGCGATTGGCGCCGAGCGCGCGGCGGCGCCACGCTGGAAAGCGCTGCTCTGGCTCTGCGGCGAGGCGATGGGCTTGCCCCGCAACGCCTCCCAGCACTCCGGCGGCATGGTGATCTCGACCGAGCCCTTGATCGACGTCTGCCCGATCGTGCCGGCGGCGATGGCGGGGCGGCAGATCGTCCAGTGGGACAAGGACTCCTGCTCGGATGCGGGCCTGCTGAAGATCGACCTGCTGGGGCTGGGGATGCTCTCGGCGGTCGAGCGCTGCGTCGACGAAGTCGTGACCACGCGTGGGGAGAAGCTCGACCTCTCGCGGATGGACCTCGACGACCCCGAGACCTACGAGTCGATCCGCGCCGCCGAGACCACCGGCGTCTTCCAGATCGAGAGCCGGGCGCAGATGCAGATGCTGCCGCGCACGCGACCGCAGAACCTCGACGACCTCACCGTGCAGGTGGCGTTGGTCCGCCCGGGACCGATCCAGGGCGGTGCCGTCCATCCCTATATAGAGCGCCGCAAGCTGCAGCGCCAGTGCGAGCGCGAGGGCCGCGAGTACGAGATCCCCTACGAGCACAGGTCGCTGCGGCGGGCGCTGAAGGAGACGCTGGGGACGATCGTCTACCAAGAGCAGGTGCTCGAGGTCGCGATCGACTTCGCCGGCTTCAGGCACGCCGAAGCCGAGCAGCTGCGGCGGGCGATGAGCCGCAAGCGCTCGCAGGAGGCGATCGAGAAGCACCACCGCAACTTCATCGCCGGTGCCAAGCGGGAACACAAAGTCGCGGAGGAGCTGGCGGAGCGGATCTGGCAGCAGATCCAGGGCTTCGCCGGCTTCGGCTTTCCGAAGGCGCACTCGGCCGCCTTCGGGTTGCTCGCCTACCAGTCGGCCTGGCTGCGCATCCACCGCGGCGAGGAGTTCCTTTGCGCGCTGCTGAACGAGCAGCCGATGGGCTTCTACCCGCCTGACGCACTGGTCCAGGAGGCCCAGCGCCGTAACATTCGCATCGCTCCCCCCGACGCCAACAGCAGCCGCGTCCTCTGCCACGTCGAAGCCGTTTCCGATCGGTCGGTGCGGATCGGATTGGGCTACGTGAAAGGCGTCCGCAAGGAGCAGATGGAGATGCTGGTGGCGGAGCGGGAGCGTGGCGGGCCCTACCGGGGTATCGCCGACCTGGCCTCGCGCTCGGGGGCCGGAATCGCCAGCCTGGAGCGGTTGGCCTGGGCGGGGGCGCTGGACGGCATTCCGGCCGCGAGCGGCGAGGAGCGGCGCCAGGCGCTCTGGGCCGTCGGCGTCACCGCCAACGGCCGCGGCAACGCCTGTCGCACCCAGCTGGCGCTGCCGATCGAGCCACCGCCACCGCCACCGCTGGATCCCCTGGGGGACTGGGGGGAGCTGATCGCCGACTACCGCTCGACCGGGATCGCCTTCGGCAAGCACCCGCTGGAGCTGATGCGCCCCGGCATCGACCCGGTGCTGCTGCGCAGCAGCGAGCTGGAGCAGGCCGGCGACGGCAGCACGGTTGAGGTTGCCGGCATGGTCGTCGCTCGGCAGCGCCCGGGGACTGCCAAAGGCATCGTCTTCATGACCCTGGAAGACGAGCACGGGATCGTCAACGTGATCGTCCCCAAACGCGTCTACGAACGCCACCGCGCCACCGTTCGCAGCGCCGTGATGGTTCGCGCCCGGGGTTGGCTCGAGCGCCGCGAAGGCGTCGTCAACGTCCTCGTCGACAGGGTCGAGCCGCTCGAGCGCAGCGAGGCGACCCGGACGGAGCCGCCAGCCCGTAGCGAGCGCCCGCCCGATTCCGAACCGCCATCCGGGACCAGCTCCCGCCAAGCCCGCGAGCTTGCCGCCGCCGAGCTGCGCGCCGTCGCCCCGGCTGGGCACAGTTTCGGCCGCCGCGGCCACTGAGCCGAAGCCCGCGGCGCTATCTTCGCCCGATGGCCTGCGAGGACGACGTTCGCGAGCTGGCGCTCGCCCTGCCGGACACCGTCGAGAAGCCGTCCTACGGCGCCCCCGGCTTCCGGGTCCGCGACAAGCTCTTCGCCCGCATCCGCGAAGAGGGGGTGCTGGTGATCTGGGCCGAGAGCCTCGAGGAAAAGGACTTCCTGATCGAAGGGGACCCAGAGAAGTTCTTCACGACGCCGCACTACGACGGCTATCCCAATGTCCTCGTCCGCCTCGAGGCGGTTGACCGCGACGAGCTGGCGGAGCTGCTGGCCGAATCGGCGCGGATTCGCAGCGGCTAGGGAACGCGGAGGACGATCTTGCCGCCGGAGTGGCCGGCTTCGACCAGGCGGTGGGCATCGGGGGCTTCCTCGAGGTCGAAGACGCGGTCGACTTTGACCTGCAGCTGACCGGACTCGACCAGGTGGGAGAGGCCGGCGAGGCCGACCGGGTCGGGCTCGACCAGAAAGCCGGTGGCGCGACGCTCGCTGCGCGCTGCGAGGTCGAGAACCTCCCGGGGCACGCCGCTGGGGACCGAGACGAGGATCCCGCCCGGCCGCAGGACCGGCAGCGAGCGCTCGCCGTAGCTGCCGGGGAAGTCGATCACCGCGTCGAGGTCGGAGACCAGGTCCTCGAAGCGCTCGCTCTTGTAGTCGATCGTCTGGTCGACGCCGAGCTCGCGCAGCCAGTCGCCCTGCTCGGTCCGCGCGGTGGCGATCACGTTGGCGCCGCGTGCCTTGGCGACCTGCACCGCCAGGTGTCCGACCCCGCCGGCGGCGCCGTGGACGAGGATGTCGGCGCCGGCCTCGAGTTGGATCGTGTCGACGACGATCTGCCAGGCGGTCAGCCCGGCCAGCGGCAGCGCCGCGGCTTCCTCTTGGGAGAGCGCATGGGGCTTCGCCGCGAAGTGCCGCGAGGGCGCCGTCACGTACTCGCCGTAGGCACCCGCCTGTCGCGGGAACCACGGCATCCCGAAGACCTCTTCGCCGACCTTGAAGCGGGTGACGCCGCTGGGCACCTCGCTGACGACGCCGGAGACGTCCCAGCCGAGACGGACCGGCAGCTGGCCGAGGATTGCCGACACGCCCTGGCCCGCACGCGTCTTGCAGTCGACCGGGTTGACGCCGGCGGCGTGGACCCGCACCTGCACCTCGGTTGGGATCGGCTCCGGCTTCGCCACCTCCTCGACCGCCAGCACCTCCGGGGGCCCGTACTCGCGCAAGACGACGGCCTTCATTTGCCCAGACTAGCCGCGCTGCTTGAAATACCTGCGCATACGGGTACAACTCATATGTGGGCAAGCCGGAGTTCCGTCATGAAGTGATGTTCTATGACAGCAGCGAGCGGTTCCTGGCCGGGACGGTTCCCTTCGTCGTGGGCGCGCTCGAGGCAGGCGAACCGGCTCTGGTCGCGGTCGGGGCCGAGAAGATCGAGTTGCTGAAGGGGGAGTTGGGCGGCGATGCCGAACGGGTCCGCTTCGCCGACATGGAGGCGCTCGGGCACAATCCAGCCCGCATCATTCCCGCCTGGCAGCAGTTCGTCGACGAGCACGTCGGTGCGGGCGGGCGGGCGCGCGGCATCGGCGAACCGATCTGGCCCGGGCGCACCCCCGTCGAAATCGACGAGTGCCAGCGCCATGAGTCGCTACTCAACGTCGCCTTCGCGGGGACGCCGGCCTGGTCGCTGCTCTGCCCCTACGACATCGGCTCGCTCGACGACGAAGTGCTGGAGGCCGCGGCGCACAGTCATCCCTACGTCGCCGAGGGCGGCGCCAGCCGCGAGAACGGCCAGTGTCGCGAGCTGAGCTCCTCACCCGACCCTTTTGCCGGGGCCTTCGACCCCAGTCCCCCGAGCGCCCGCGAGGTCGCCTTCGACCGCGGCGCCCTCCACGACCTGCGCAGCGTGGTCGCCGCGGAGAGCGCCGGCGCCGGGCTCTCGCGGGAGCGCACCACCGATCTCGTCCTCGCGGCCAGCGAGCTGGCCGCCAACAGCGTCCGCCACGGCGGCGGCATCGGCACCTCGCGGCTCTGGCGGGAGCCGCGGGCGCTGGTCGTCGAGGTCGCCGACACGGGCCGCATCGCGCAGCCGCTGGTCGGCCGCGTACAGCCGACTCCCACCCAGGAGGGCGGCCGCGGCCTCTGGATGGCCAACCAGCTCTGCGACCTGGTGCGGATCCGGTCGGGCGAGACGGGCACCGCCGTCCGCCTCCACATGAGCCTCGACTGAGCGGGATCGCGCCGAACGGTTTGTCAGCTCGCTGCTAGCTTCGAGGCCATGCGGCGGATCAACATCGCATCGCCCCAATTCCAGTACGACAAGGACGATCCGGAGGGATTCCGCTCCGGGATCGTCCGCCTCGGCAAGCTGCTCGGCGCCGAGGAATCGGGAATCAGCGTCTACGAGATCCCGCCCGGCCAGTCGATCTGCCCGTACCACTACGAGGTCGGCGAGGAGGAGTGGCTACTGGTGCTGGAGGGGACGCCGACGCTGCGCCACCCCGACGGCTCCGAAGTGCTGGCGCCCTGGGACGCAGCCTGCTTTCCGCACGGGCCCGAGGGCGCCCACGGCATCCGCAACGAGAGCGAGCAGATCGCCCGTGTCCTCATGTTCTCGACGGTGGTCGTCCCCACCGCGACCGTCTATCCCGACAGCGACAAGGTCGGGATCTGGACCGGCAATCCCGACGACGACGTGATCGCTCGCAAGGACAGCGCCGTCGACTACTACGACGGCGAGGCCTGAGCCGGCGTGACGGAGCTTGCCCTGCTCGAGGCCGCCCGCGGCGGCGACGAAGCGGCTTTCGAGCGGCTGCTCGAGCCTTATCGGCGCGAGCTGCACGCCCACTGCTACCGGATGCTCGGCTCCCTGCACGATGCCGAGGACGCCTTGCAGGACGCTATGTTGAGGGTCTGGCGCGGGCTTGAGACCTTCAAGGATCGCGGCTCGCTACGCGCCTGGCTCTACCGCATCGCCACCAACGCCAGCCTCGACATCGTCGCCCGCCGCAAGAAGCGGCTGCTGCCGGTCGAGTACGCGCCCGCCGCCGATCCGCACCAGCCGCCCGGCGAACCGGTCGCCGAGCAGGTCTGGCTCGAGCCCTATCCCGACGAGACGCTTGCGGTCGAGGACGGCTTCGCCTCGCCGGATGCCCGCTACGAGCAGCGCGAGGCGGTTGAGCTGGCCTTCGTCGCGGCGATGCAGGAGCTGCCGGCGCGCCAGCGGGCGGTGCTGATCCTGCGCGAGGTGCTCGGCTTCTCGGCCCGGGAGGTGGGAGCGACGCTGGAGACCTCGGTGCCGTCGGTCAACAGCGCCCTGCAGCGCGCCCGCAAGACGGTCGACGAGCGCCTGCCGGAGCAGAGCCAGCAGGCGACGCTGCGGACGCTCGGCGACGCTCGCATGCGCGAGATCGTCGAGGACTACATGGAGGCGATGCGCAACGGTGACGTCAACCGGGTCGTCTCGATGCTGGCCGCGGAGGACGCCGCCTGGTCGATGCCGCCGCTGGCCAGCTGGTACGGAGGCCTCGAGCAGATCGAGGTTTTTCTGCGGCGCGGCCCGCTCTCCGGGGACTGGCGCTGGCGCCACCACCCGGCGCGCGCCAACGGTGGGCTCGCGGTCGGCACCTACACCTGGATCGAGAGTGAGCAAACGCACGTCCCTTTCTCCCTCGACGTGATCACCTTGGCGGGCGAGAAGATCAAAGAGATCACGGCCTTCGTCGTGCGCACGGCCGACACGCCGGATGGCTATTCTCGGTGGCCGGAGTACGCAGCAGACACCGGTCGTGTCCAGGCGGTCTTCGAGCGTTTCGGCCTGCCGGACCAGATGGATTGAATCGCGGCGATGAGTTTTCGCCCTCCCCGCAGTCTCTACTTGCATGACTACCGCTACCGCTGAACAGACCGAAGACCGCACCCGCTGGCTAGCCCTCTACGTGCTCTGCGCGGGGATGCTGATGATCGTCCTCGACGCGACGATCGTCAACGTTGCCCTGCCGACGATCCAGGACGACCTCGGCTTCTCCCAGAGCAAGCTGGCCTGGGTGGTGAACGCCTACATGATTCCCTTCGGCGGTTTGCTGCTGCTGGCGGGGCGGATCGGCGACCTCGTCGGCCAGCGCCGCGTATTCCTCGTCGGCCTCGCCATCTTCACCGCCGCCTCGCTGGTTTGCGCCGCCTCGGTGAACCAGGAGATGCTGATCGCGGCGCGCTTCGTGCAGGGGATCGGCGGCGCGCTCGCCTCGGCCGTGATCCTGGGCATGATCGTGACGATGTTCCCCGAGCCGGCGGCCCAGGCAAAAGCGATCGGTGTCTTCGGCTTCGTTGCCTCCGCCGGCGGCTCGATCGGCCTGCTCGCCGGCGGCGTCCTCACCGAGGCGATCAGCTGGCACTGGATCTTCATCATCAACCTGCCGATCGGCATCCTCGTCGCCTTCCTGGCGCTGCGACTGGTCCCCAACCGCGACGGCATCGGCCTCCACGAAGGCGCCGACTTCCCCGGTGCGGCGATGATCACGCTCTCGCTGATGATCGGCGTCTTCACGATCCTGCAGATCACCGAGTGGGGCTGGGTCGAGACTAAAACGCTCGCGCTCAGCGCCGTCTCGGCGGCGTTGCTGGCCGCATTCATCCACCGCCAGGCGACGATCGCCAATCCGCTGATGCCGCTGCGGCTGTTCCGCTCGCGCAACGTCGCCGGCGCCAACGTGATCCAGGCCCTGATCGTCGCCAGCATGTTCGGGATGTTCTTCCTCGGCGCCCTCTACCTGCAGCGGGTCCTCGGCTACGACGCCCTCGAGGTCGGCCTCGCCTTCCTGCCGACGACCGTGGTGATGGGAACGCTCTCGCTCGGCTTCTCGGAAAAACTGATCATGCGCTTCGGCCCGCGACGGACGCTGATCCCCGGCATCTGCCTGACCGTGGTGGCGCTACTGCTGTTCGCCCGCACGCCGGTCGACGGCAACTACCTGACCGACCTGCTGCCGCCGTTCCTGCTGATCGCCGTCGGCATGGGCTCCTCCTTCCCGGCGATCATGACCCTGGCGATGTCGGGCGCGACGCCGGAGGACTCCGGACTTGCCTCCGGCTTGGTCAACACCAGCATGCAGGTGGGCGGCGCGATCGGGCTGGCGGTACTGGCAACGCTCTCGACCGAGCGCACTCAGGCGCTGCTCGATGACGGGGTCTCCAACGCCTCCGCGCTGACCTCCGGCTACCACGTCGCCTATCTGATCGGCGCCGGGCTGGCGGCGATCTCGGTGGCGATCGCGGTATTCGTGCTGCGCGACGTTGCCCCGGCGGGCGCGCCGCACGGTGAGCCAGCCCCCGGGCCGGCGAGCGAGGACCGGGCCGGCGAGCCCGTGTACTCCGAAACGGGCTGACGCATAACCGAGGTTCAATAGTCAAGGGTTTCTTTGCTGGCGCCGATGGATCCGACGTGGCAGCGAACTCTCTCGACAGAGACCGGGTAGGGGGCTTCTCCGAATCGCCCGGCGAGCGCGCCCGCATGGGCAGGATTTCGGGCTGCCTCTGGATCGTCGCGGCGCTGGTCGGTATCGCCGGCGCCTTTCTTCCCGGAGCCGATCACCAGGGGATGGGATTGGTCCTCGGGGTCGGCGCGGTGGTTTTCCTCTACGGCGTCGCCAGCGTCACCGCCGTCCTCTCCTGGCAGCGCGCCTCGATCAACGGAATCGCGATCGGCATGGCGGTGGCGATCCCGATCGTCGGCGTCGCGGTCTACCTCACCGGCGGCTCGCTCAGTTACATCGAGCCGCTGCTCGTCTGCCTCCTCCTCTACGCCGCCTTCTTCTTCCCCTCCCGCTGGGCCTGGCCGCTCTCGATCGAGCTGATCCTCGTCGCCGGCATGCCCCTGCTCTACGACGAACAGGCAATCGAAAACGCTTTCCTGCCCCGCTATCTCGCCTTCGTCGTCGCCTACCTCGCGGCAACCTGGGTGATGGTCGGCCTCAAACGCCGCCTGCTCGCCGCCGAGGCGCGCCAGCGTGAGATCGCCAACCGCGACCCGCTGACGGGGGTCGGCAACCGCCGTGCCTTCGACGCCACCCTGCACCGCGAGCTCGCCGCCCGCACAGGCCCCGCCGGCCGTCGCGAGGGCGACGACAGCCCGCTTGCCCTGCTGGTCCTCGACCTCGACGACTTCAAGGGCGTCAACGACGAGCACGGTCACCAGGTTGGCGACGCGGTGCTCTGCGAGGCGGCCAACCGGGCCCACGCGATCCTGCGCTCGACCGACACCCTGGCCCGGATTGGCGGCGACGAGTTCGCCGTGATCGCCCCCGGCGCTCAGGGCGAAGGAGCCCAGCGGATGGCCGAAGCGATCCGCACCGCCGTCGGCCTGCGCGAATCCGATGCCCGTGGTCCGGTTCCCAGCGCCTCGGTTGGCTGGGCGGTCTTCCCCGACGACGGCCTCGATTTCGAGACCCTGATGCGCGCCGCCGACGAGCGCATGCTGAAGCTCAAGGGCAACGGCAAGCAACTGCCCCTCGGCCGCTGAACCCGCCCGCGGTGGCAGTGCCGAAGAGTTAGCTACCCATATTTGGGTAGTCCGCCGGCAAGGCTGCTTGCAAGTTGCTTTGTAACGAGTTTTACTGAGTATTAAGGGCCAGGGTGCAGGCGGGGACGACGAATTAAGGAGAGATAGATGAATGCGTTGACTTTGACCCAGGCCCCGCGGTTGCGGCGGGCGCTGACCGTGGCGCTCGCGGTTCTGGTCTTGTTCACCGTCGCCGCGACGGGGGCGCGGGCGGCAAACTATGTGGCGCTCGGCGACTCCTACGCGGCCGGGCCGCTGATCCCCAACCCGGTGCTGCCGCTCGGCTGTCTCAAATCCGATCGCAACTACCCGCATGTGGCGGCGCCGAGCATCGGTTTGACCGTGCGCGATGCAAGCTGCAGCGGCGCCAGGACCGGGGACATGACCAGTCCGCAGAACGTCGATCCCGATGGGCCGAACCCGCCGCAGTTCAACTCGCTCGACGCGAGCACGACGGTGGTCTCGCTGACGATCGGCGGCAACGACATCGGCTTCTCGGAAGTCGCTCAAAGCTGCATCACCATCAACCCATTCAGTCACCCCTGTCTCGACAAATACAACCCCGGGGGGAAAGACCAGCTGAAAGCGCGGATCGAAGCGACGGCGCCGAAAGTGGCGGCGGTTCTACAGGGCATTCACAGCCGCTCACCGGCGGCGAAAATCTACGTCGTCAACTACCCGGCGATCTTCCCGGAGACGGGCAGCGGCTGCTGGCCGCAGATGCCGCTCGGTTTCCAGGACGTGCCCTATCTGCGCTCGACCGAGCAGCGCCTGAACGCGATGCTGGCAACCCAGGCCGCGGCCAACGGGGCCATGCTGGTCAACTGGTACCAGGCGAGCATCGGCCACGACGCCTGCAAAGGCACCTCGACGCGGTGGGTCGAACCACTGGTGCCCGGCACCCTGGCGGCGCCGATCCATCCCAATAAAAACGGGATGCAGGGGGGAGCCAACGCCTTGGTGGCGGCGGTGAAATAGTCGACGAATGCGTATCGCGAGCCTCGTCCCGTCGGCGACCGAGATGCTGTTTGCCCTCGGTCTCGGCGGCGACGTGGTCGCGGTAACTCACGAGTGCGACTACCCGGCGGCGGCACGGGAGCTGCCGCGGCTGACCGCGACGGTCCTCTCCGACGGGCTCAGCGCCGGCGAGATCGACGCCGCGGTGAAGGCGATCGTCGGCGCAGGCAGGGCCCTCTACAGCCTCGACGAGGAGCGGCTGGCGCGGCTGGCCCCCGACCTGATCGTCACCCAGGCCGTCTGCGACGTCTGCGCGGTCTCCTTCGAGGACGTGGTCGAGGTGGCGGCTCGCTTGCCGAGCCGGCCGCGGGTGGTGCAGCAGAACCCGAGCAGTCTCGGCGAGGTCCTGGAGGACGTGACCCGGCTCGGCGCGGCGACTGGGATCGAGGCGCGGGCGGCCCAGCTGCGGGCCGAGCTGGAAGATCGCCTGGCGGCGGTTCGCGCTGCTGTCGCCGGCACCCCGGCCCCGCGGGTCGTCGCCCTCGAGTGGCTCGACCCGCCGTTCATCGGCGGCCACTGGATCCCGGAGATGGTCGCGCTCGCCGGCGGCGTCGACGTCGCCGGCCCGTCGGGCGCGAAGTCGCCTGAGGTCGAGTGGGAGGCGCTGTCGGCCCTCGCTCCCGACCTCGTCGTGGTCATGCCCTGCGGGATGTACGCGGAGGAGTCTCGGCGGCAGGCCGAGGAGCACTGGGAGCGGATCGGGGCGCTCGGCGCCGGCCGCGTCTTCGCCGTCGACGCCGCCTCCACCTACTCGCGCCCCGGGCCGCGCCTGGTCGACGGCACCGAGCTGCTCGCCCACCTGCTCCACCCCGATCGGGCCGAGCCCCCCGGCGGCATCGCTTTCTCCCGCCTCCACTAGGCTGGCGAGCAGTGGTCGCAGGCTCCTCCAGCACCGCCCGCATCGCCTCGGCCTGCACCGCCGCGTTGCTGGTCTTCGTCGCCTGGCTGGCGGTGGGCAGCAGCGGCCACGCGGGCATCGGCTTCTTCTACGCGCTCCCGATCGGCTTTATGACCTGGTGGTTCGGGTGGCGCGCCGGTGCGCTCGCCGCGCTCGCCTGCTGCGTCCTCTACTCGCTCGGCGCCCAGCTCGACCCGGTGGAAAGCTTCGGCTTGGCCTTGGCGATCAGGGCCCTCGCCTTCGCCCTGGTCGTGGCCGTGGTCTCGGTGCTGCGGGAGCGGCTGATCGTGCTCGAGCACTCGGCCGAGGAACTCGAGGCGATCCGGGCGGCGCTGACGCCGTCGACCCTGCCGGAGCTGCCCAGCGTCGACGCCGGCGCCGCCTTCGTCGCCTCCGAATACGGGGTTTCGGGCGACTTCTACCTGCTCACCAACGGCCCCGACAACTCGACGATCGCCGTCGTCGGCGACGTCGTCGGGCACGGTCCCAAGGCCGCTCGCCTGGCGACCTTCATCAGGGCGAGGTTCGCCGCCTTCGCCGCCAGCACCAGCGATCCGGCCGAGATCCTCACCCTCGCCAACGCCGCGCTGGTCGAGCGCCCGGGCCGCGACGAGGAGCTCGTCAGCGCCGTCTGCCTGCGCTTTCAGGCGGCCGACTCGATCCTCTCCTACGCGGTCGCCGGCCACCCGCCGCCGATGCACCTGCCCAGCCTGGAGGAATTCCAGCCGGAGGGCTCGACCTTCCTGCTCGGGGTCGGCACCGACCTGCACCTGACAACCGCCGCCGTCGCGCTCGACCGCAGCGAGGGCGTGCTCGTGTACACCGACGGCGCCACCGACGTGCAGCAGGGTGAGACGCGCCTCGGCAGCGATGGCTTCTCGCGGCTGCTCGCCCCGCTGGTCAGGATGCCGGCTCGGGTGCTGGTGCAGGAGGCCCACAAAGCCGTGCTCGGCTGGGCCGACAAGCCGATCGGCGACGACCTCTGCATCCTCGTGCTGCGGCCGAAGAGCTAGCGCCGCGCTCTAGAGGTCGCGCTCGTAGAAAAGCATCGCGGGGCCGTCCGGCGACCCTTCGCGATTGGTGAATCCGCAGCTCGCATACAGCGCTCGCGCCGCCGTGTCGGTCTCGCCGGTGTTGAGGTCGATCCCGGTTGCGCCCGCCTCGCGGGCGAGCGTCATCGTCGCCTCCAGCAGCGCCCTCCCGATCCCGCGCCCGCGCAGCGGCGGCGCCACGTAGAGCTCCTGCAGGTGCGCTTCGGGGCCGCCGGTCCAGACCGAGGGGCGGAAACGGAGCAGGGAGATCGCGTCCGGCCCCTCGCCGCTCAGCAGCACCGTCATCTCGTCTGCGGCGAGGAGGCGCCGGGCGTACTCGGTCAGCACCGCCACCCCTGGCGTCGGTTCCGCGAACTCGGTGTTGAAGTCGTGCAGCAGTCGCGCGATCTCGGCGGCGTCCTCGACCCCGGCGCGGCGGATCCGGATTTGGTTGTCGCCCATGTCCATAGTTTCCATGCAATGACGAGGAGGCGAAGCCAACCCGGCGAGTACTCCCGGGGCGGCAGCGGCCGCCGCCCCGGTGAGAAC
Organism: uncultured Solirubrobacterales bacterium; assembly: GCA_963811375.1. Lineage (GTDB taxonomy): Bacteria > Actinomycetota > Thermoleophilia > Solirubrobacterales > 70-9 > VAYN01. The sequence continues at coordinate 413,782 of CAWEQY010000006.1, read as the reverse complement.
CCGCTCAGGTGTGGTTGGGGCCGTCGTCGGCGCCGTGGCCTTGGTGGTGGTTGCCGTTGTGGTGATGGTGCTTGCCGTGATGGTGATGCTTGCCATGGTGCTCGCCCCGATGATGGCCGGGTGGGTCATCGGCGCCGTGCTTGGCGATGGCGGTCCCGGCGCCCCCTACGGCGAGGGCGAGCGCGACTGCGAGCGCTGCGGATATGCGCGCTATCGACTTCATTTCTGCCTCCTGACGAACGAGTTCCGGTCGTGACCCGAAAGTCCCGGGGCCGCGTGTTGGTGGGATACGCGTACCCGCCCGACCAGGTTCAAACGGCCGCGCGCAATATGGTTGGCTGGTGAGCCAGTTGGGACCGAGCAGCTCAGCCCTCGACCTCGCCGGTGCCCTGCGCGCCCGCGAGCTCTCAGCCGTCGAGCTGCTCGATGCTTGTCTCGCCGCGGTCGACGAGCGCAACCCGGAGCTGAACGCGGTGATCTGGCGCGACGACGAGGCCGCGCGTGCGGCCGCGCGTGCGGCCGACGCGCGAATCGCCGCCGGTGAGGAGGCTCCCTTCCTCGGCGTGCCGATCCCGATCAAGGACTTGACCGCCGTCGCCGGCTGGCCGCTCACCTACGGCTCCTTCGGCGCGCCCGCGGGGGTGAGCGAGGAGAGCGAGCTGGTCGTCGAGGCGCTGGTCCGTGGCGGCTTCGTCCTCTGCGGGCGTACCAACACGCCCGAGTTCGGTCCGATCACGGTCGCTGAGAACGACCGCTACGGAAACAGCCGCAACCCCTGGGATCCCAGCCGCTCCTCGGGCGGGTCCTCCGGCGGCGCCTCGGCCGCGGTCGCCGGCGGCATGTTCCCGATCGCCCACGCCAACGATGGCGGCGGCTCGATCCGCATTCCCTCCGCCTACTGCGGCCTGGTCGGGCTCAAGTCCAGCCGCGCCCGCGTGCCCCGGCGCGCCCAGACCTGGATGGGCGCCGTGGTCGAGGGCGTCACCACCCGCACCGTCGCCGACGCCGCCACGGTCCTCGACCTCACCGCCGGCCCTGACCCACTCGCCTGGAACAACGCGATCGCGCCGGCCCGCCCGTTCGCCGAGGAGCTCGGCGCGGACCCGGGCCGCCTGCGAATCGGGCTGATGGCCGAGGCACCGCTCGGCATCCCCACCGCTCCGGACTGCGTCGACGCCGCCCGCGACACCGCGGCGCTGCTGGAGGAGCTGGGCCACGAGGTGAACGAGGTCGAGGTGCCGACGATCTCCGCCGAGCTGATCCCCGCCTTCACGGTGCTGGCCGCCGCTGGCCTCGCCGACTACGACGGCGTCGACTGGCAGCGGGTCGAGCCCCACAACCGCCATAGCCACAAAGTGGCGACCGAGGAGATCAGCGCCTACGACTACGTGGTCGCCGCCCAGCAGCTCGAGCGCCTCTCCCGCCACGAGGTCGCCCGCTGGGGCCGCGACTTCGACGTCATGCTCACTCCGACCTCGGCGATCCTGCCCCCGCTCTCCGGCTCCGTGCTCGAGGCCCAGCACGCCGCGCCCGAGCAGGCGACCTTCGACGTCGTCGCCTCGGTCGTCTTTGCCGCCTTCGGCAACATCACCGGCCTGCCGGCGATCTCCCTGCCGCTCTCCTGGAACGACGACGGCCTTCCGGTCGGGACCATGCTCACCGGTGCCCCGTTTGACGAGGCGACCCTCGTTCGCCTCGGCGCTCAGCTGGAAGCGGCGCGTCCCTGGGCGCAGCGCACCCCGGCACCCGCCAGCGCCTAAGCTCGCCTCGGTGAGCACCGAGAAGAAACAGGTGAACTGGCGCGCCTGGGCCGTCGGCATCCTCGTCGCCCTGGTCGTCATCGTCGCCCTGCAGAATTCTCAGCAGGTCCGGGTCGACGTCCTCTTCGTCACCCTCGATGCGCCGCTGATCGTCACCCTCCTGGCAGCGGTGGCGATCGGCGCTCTGATCGGTTACGTGACCCCGGTGCTGCGCCGCCACCGACGCGGCGAGCGCGACCGGGACAGAGTGGACTGACCCTGCCGGCCGCTTAAGAAATCATAGTATACTCAGTGTCACTTGACTGGCGGGGTCAAAGGCGCGAATGGAAGGGAGGCCCGGGCCGGGACTCGAGTCTTGGCTCTGCTTTCGAGCCCTGTCAACGCCGCTGTCCTGCTCGGCCTCGCCGATGGCCCTAAATCGCTGGTGGATCTGCGTCGCCTGGCCGGCGCTCCATCCCAGGCCACCTTGCGGCAGAGGTTGCGGGAGCTGACCGAGCTGGGGGTGCTGACCAGAGATAGACGAGACGGTTTTCCCCGCGCCCTCGACTACGAGTTATCCGCCGCCGGTCGCGAGCTGCTGCCGGTGGTCGAGGTTCTGCGAGGTTGGCTCGCGGAGAGCCCAGATCATCCGGTGGCTTTCGGCAGCACCCTGGCGAAGGCCGCGATCAAGGCGCTGCTGGAGGGCTGGTCGTCCCGGGTGATTCGGGCCCTGGCGGCCAAACCTCTGTCGCTGACCGAGCTGGACAGGTTGATCGCGAGCCTCAGCTATCCGTCCCTCGAGCGCCGGCTCAGAACAATGCGCTTCGCCGGATTGATCGAGCCGCTCGCCAGCTCCGGCTCCGGCACCCCCTACACGGTCACCAATTGGCTGCGCCGCGGCGCCGCCCCGCTTGCCGCCGCGGCGCACTGGGAGCGTACGAACGCCGCCGAGAAGACCGCCCCGATCAGCCGCCTCGACATCGAGGCGGCCTTTCTACTGGCCGTCCCAAGGGTCCCCCTGCCAAACGACCTCTCGGGCTCCTGCCGCCTCGTCGTAGAGATCTCCAGCGACAGCGACCCCCCCGCCGCCGGAGTCCTGGTCACGGTCGACGAGGGCAAGATCGCCTCCTGCGTCACCCGCTGGGAAGGAAGTTCCGACGCCCTCGCCTCCGGACCCGCAACCACCTGGCTCGCCGCCGTGCTCGAGCACAAACGCGAGCACCTCGAGCTCTCCGGGGACTGCCTCCTCGCCAGCGCCCTCGTCGACGGCCTCCACCAGGCTTTCTCGCGGCTGGGGGCGCCATTGAATAGCTAGGTCGCCAGCTACGTAAGCCGTCTGGGAAAGGCGGAAGAGATTTTCCAGACGCCGTCTTCCTTCGCCACGCGCATAGTGTCGACCGTGGGAAGAATCTGGCTGTATATGACGAAACCACTCTCCCCCTTGACCCGCAGGGAGAGGACATCGGCATACGTCGCTTCGGCTCGCAGCGCCGCCGTGGCACCCGAGATCGACTCGAGCATTCCCGCGCAGGTCTTGTCATCGAGCCCACTGGTCTGCAAAGCACGACTTTCAAGCGCTTCTCTGGTGTCAGCGGCAAGGAAGGAGCAGGCAGCGTCCCAATCGAGAGCAGTTCGAGCGTCGAGGAAATTGTGCAGGGCGGCCGCGGCCCGTTTGCGTTCGGCGCTGTCCGCCTCCTCACCGAATTCCTGGACACTCCTGCTGCTGCCCTTGATATCCAGCTGGGCAGAGCCGCCCCCCGAATCATCGTGGCGCTTTGGGGAGAAGGTGCCAGCGCCCTTCGTTGCGCTGGCATTTTCCGACTGATCTTCGGTTTGACCCTGGACGTTGGACCCGCCTGCGATGGAGTCGGAGTTATCATTTCCGCACGACGCCAGCGCCATGGCCAGCAAGCCTGCGACAACCAAGATTATGAGTCTAGACCCCCCCTTCATCGCCATCTAATATATATCAAATAAGGCACATTAAACAAGAATTTCAAACAAGCCTAAGAAAAGCTGATAGGTTCGGCTGACATGCTTAAGTCAGTCTCGATCTGCCTGTTCATTGCTATTTCGGCGGCCTTGTTCGTCACCGGCTGCGGTGGGGGTGGGAGCGATGATCCCCAGATTTCCAAAGCCGAATTCATTAAGCAGGGTAACGCGATCTGCACGAAGGCGAGAGAAAAACGGACCGCAGATTTCGGCGCTGAACCCACCCTGACGACGGAAGAAATAGTCACGAAGCTCACCCTGCCATCGATACGAGAAATTGCAGGGCAACTGGACGAACTTGGTGCTCCGGCGGGCGACGAGGCGAAAGTTGACGCGATCGTCACTGGAATTGAAAAGGGTGTCGACAAGTCCGAGCGGCTGATCAAGAAGTATCCGGAAGGCTTCGAAGTCTTCGTTGCGTCAGCCGAAAAATTGGCTCTCGAATACGGTCTTAAAGACTGCGTCGAAGTCCTTTAAAGCTGCTCTCACGGCGGGCTCGCAGCGTCTAAACCCAAGCCTTTCCTTGACAACTCCTCACCCGTTCCTGATACTCCTAAGAGCTTGGAGGCACTGCCTCTGGGTGGAGAGACAAGGGAGTCTTGAATCATGGGGGAACCGGGAATGAGGGTTGAGGCCACCCTGAGCTGCGCAAACGTGCCGCCGTGGCGGTTTCACTCTGCCCAAAACCCGCCCTGCTGCCTCTCGAACAAAGCCAATCTCAGGAGGACTCGATGCACCAACGACTGCAAAGTTTGCATAGCCACATAGGTACGGCCGGCCTGCTCGTAGCCATCGTGGCTCTCGTCGCTGCCCTCGGCGGTGGCGCTTACGCCGCCACGGGCAGCTCGGCTGGTTCTAAGGCAAGCGCCTCGGCTAAGGGCAAGCAGGGACCGAGAGGAAAAACCGGCAAAACCGGCAAAACCGGGTCCCAGGGACCGGCGGGGCCGCAGGGGGCCAAAGGAGACCCTGGTGCGCCGGGTGCAAGCGGCGCGAGCGGTTCTAACGGTGCAAGCGTCAAACTTGCCGCTGCCGGCGGATGCGCGGAAGGCGGCACTAAACTAACGGTGGGCTCCGAATCTCAAGAGGTCTGCAACGGCGAAGAAGGTCCCCCAGGACCCGCCGGGCCCACCTGTAATGCAAGCGGCGAATGCCTCCTTCCCGTCGGTGCGACTGAGACTGGCGTCTGGCGGTTCCAAAAGCTAGACAGCATCGGTTCCTATCCATTGAGCATTTCCTATCCACTTCGGCTTTCTTCCGCCCCGAACTTCATTGTGGTCGGCGAAGCGGACTCTGACACTCCGGGTGCGGTAACGGGGTGTCCAGGCACGGTTGCTGACCCAGAAGCAGAGGCTGGGAACTTCTGCCTGTACGTTGACGCCGCTAACAATGTCGAAGAAATCCTTATCCCCTCTTCTACTCCTGTAGCGGACCCCACTAGCGGGATATTCGTTGTCTTCGGCGTCAGCGAACCGACGCTTTTGGTAAGCGGTTGGGGTACCTGGGCCGTAAAACGCTAGAACTCTCAACTCAAGACAAGGCCCCCCCGACTGGCTATATGCCACTCGGGGGGTGGCCTGGCTTCCTTAAGGCCCACGACATAAAGGGATCTGGCTCAACTTTTACCCAGTGGGCCGGTCAGAAGGGCTCACCTACCTCGGAGTCAGGTCTGCTGGTGACCAATTAGGCCTCCAAAGCCCAAGGAATACCCGCAGGCTTTCACCGCCTCGAATAGGAGGCGGCGTGGGCAAAAGAAGGCCGGCGGTATCGGCGGGCTATCCGATCCGTGCGCCGCGCGGTTTGGCACGCGTCAGAGACTGAGGGGCGGAATTTGCAGGGCAAACCTTAACCGCCACGGGGAAACCGCGCAGATTTACCGGTAATGATCTGGGATACTTGACCACTTTGTGCGACCGAGCTACTGCTTGTGGCCCCATCAGGGGATAAACACAATCAGCAAGCGAAAGGAAGCAAATAGACATGACCCACAAGCTAAAGGCCCTCGGGTTGGCCCTGATCGCGGTCTTCGCGATGAGCGCCCTAGCAGCGTCGGCGGCACAAGCAGGTGAATTTGAAATCGTTGGTGGAGGTGAAGCAACAGTCACAGGGAATCAAATCGCCGGAACCATTACAGGTGTGGAAAACACCGGCAAACACGAATTTGTGACGAAAGCTGGAAAAGTCGTATGTACCACGGCTGCCTTCCACGGGATTGGCAAAACTGCTACCCCGAAAGAACTCACACTGACCGCTGAATATGGCAACACAACGGCAGGGACGGGCTGTACGATCGGCGGCTTGGCCGGTCCGATTGTACATATGAACGGCTGCGACTATCTGTTCACAGCTGGTAATACAATTGGCGCTACGACCAACATTACAGTTTCAGCGCACATCAAATGCCCCGCAGGCAAAGTAATTGAAGTTACAGGTGGGGCTGGCGCTTGCGTCATTACAATTGGAGCACAGACGTTCGCCGAAAGCATGATCACTGTTGAAAACTCGGGTGGAGCCGGGACGGCAATGGACGTCAAAGCATTCATCGATGTCACCGGCATCAAATATGAAATCCATGGTGCTTGCCCCAACTCTCCAGCGGCCACAACGCCATTTACTGATGGCACCTATAAAGGTGTGGCTACACTCCAGGGTCACGTAATTGGCAGTGGTGCTGCAAAGGGAATCACAGTTAAATAAGCAGCAAATCGAGTCGATAATCAAGCGGTCGATCTCGATAAGTAGATAGTGGTGGGGCCACGGCAAGCCCGTGGCCCCACTTTCATTGAGTCATCTGCTGAGTCATTCGACTCACGATGACTCTTGACAGACACGCCCGCGTTCCTATATAGTAAATAAAGGTCACGTACCAAGCACGGGGAGAGTGGCTTAGCGGGCAGGCTGTGCGCCAGGGACTAGGAAGCAAGAGAGGCAGGTTTTATGGGGTGGCGACTTGGAGTACGTAGCTGTATCGCGGGGGGTTTGCTAGCTACTCTCTTCTGCTCATTCTTAGTAGTAGCTTCGACCGCGGCGGCAGACTTCATTGCCGGTACGGAGGGCACCGGTGCCGGTCAATACGAAGCGCCACAGGGTGCTGCCGTCGATACTTCCAATGGCCACGTATATGTCGCTGACGTCAAAAACGACCGCGTCGACGTCTTCGACGAAGCCGGCACCTTCCTCTTCGCCTTTGGCTGGGGAGTTAATGCCGCCACTCCCGAAGAAAAACTGCAGAGCTGCAACGCAGCCAGCGGCTGCATGGCGGGTACCTCAGGCTCCGGCACGGGTCAGCTCAACAGCCCGGAGACCATCGCTGTAGACAGCGCCTCCCACTCAGTCTATGTCGGCGAAAGGGCAAACAACCGGGTCCAGAAGTTCGATGCTGAAGGCCACTTCGTCTGGATGGTCGGCGGCGAAGTGGACACGGTCACCCACGCCAACCTCTGCACGGTCGCCGCGAGTTGCGGCGCCGGCAAAGAAGCCAAAAAAGAAGCGGGTAAAGAAGAAGGTCGGTTCTTTGAAGCGGTTGGCAGTACGGGTCTTCCTCTCGCGGTAGGGCCGGGCGGGAGTCTCTCGGTCGCCGACAGTAGAAGGATCGGAAGCAGCGAATCGGAAGGGTTCAACACCCGCATCCAGCGCTTTGAACCCTCCGGCACCTACGTCGGCGCACAGTTACTCTTGCTGGCTGCTGGCGGACGAGCGCAGTCTCTTGCCGTCGATTCCAGCGGAGACATCTACATAGTCGCTCAAGGCGCGAGCGCCGTGCGCAGGTACGACCCCGCCGGCAATCCGGTTGTGAGCTGGGGTGAAGAAGGCCAGGTAAATTCAGTAGGCAATAACAGCAGCTGGGGCCTCGCCCTCGACCCCGCCGGCAACCTCTTCGTCAGCGACTTCCCAAGCGTGCCCGAGATCCTCGAGTTCGACCCAACCGGCACCAAGATCAAGGTCTTCTTCCCTGCAGAGCTGAGCGACCGTGCCTCCAGCCTTGCCTATTACTCCAGCCCCTCGGGCGACCTCTTTGCCGCCGATAGACATTCCGTGTTGCGGATTACGCTTCCCGACCCCGGTCCGCTGCTCGTCCCCGGCTCGCTGAAAGCCTCGCCGGTTGGCAATGTCAAAGCCACGCTCCAGGTCACTTTCAACTCCGAGGGCAAAGCCAGCACCGCCCACTTCGAATACATCACCAAAGCCGAGTACGAAGCCGCCGGCAACAGCTTTGGGGCCGGCACTCAGACCACGCTCGAGAGCGCCCCTACCCCGGCCGACTTCGAAAACCACACCGTTGACGCCTCCAACATCTGCGCCGTGCCCACCGATTTGACCTGTCTGAAACCCGAAACCACCTACTACTTCCGCGCGAAAGCCAAAAACGCCGACGGCGAAGTGACCAGCGAAGTCAAAGAATTCACGACCCTGCCCCCACTGCAGATCCTAGCCACCTGGACTACGGAAGTCGGCACCGACAGCGCCCGCCTTCAGGCTGAAGTCAATCCGCTTGGGCTTGCCACCACGGGGCGCTTTGAATATGTCGATGACGCCCACTTCCAAAGCGAGGAAGGCTTTGCCAGTCCGCATACCCAGACCACTCCCGGCGCGATTGACTTCGGAGCCGGGGCGGCGGCGGTTGTTCGCGCCGTCCAGCTCTCCCCACTGCTGTCGGGTACCGCCTATCACTACCGTCTCGTCGCCGAAGACCTCTTTTTCCCTGCCCAGGTCTCCGAACCCCACACTTTCACCACTTTTGCGCTGCCGTCCCCGAACCCTGAATGCTCCGCCAACGAAGCCTTCCGTACTGGTCCTTCTGCGGGACTGCCCGACTGCCGCGTCTACGAGATGGTCTCCCCGCTCGACAAATCAAACGGCGACATCATCACCCGACTCAACTTCACCGGCTATCCGACCAATCTTGCCCAGAGCTCGAGCGCGGGCTCAGTCTTCACCTACTCTTCCTATCGGGCCTTCTCCGACCCCCAGTCTGCCCCCTATACCAACCAGTATCTAGCAACTCGCCACGAAAGGGGCGATGCCGCAGAAGGTTGGCAGACGGAGTCGATCGACCCCGTACGCCGAGGCCTATTTCGTTTCGAACTGGAGAACGCCTACCAGGCTTTCTCGGCTGACCTCTCAAGCGGCTGGCTGCGCCAAGAAGGCGAACCTCCGCTCGATCCCTGTGCTCCGGCGGGCTTCGCCAATCTCTACCACCGCGACAATGCCAGCGGCGCTTTCAAAGGGCTGAGCTGCGATCAGCCCAGCCAGCCACCGAGTGTCTATATGCCCGAACTGCAGGGCTTCTCAAGCGACGGCTCTCACGCCGTCTTTCGGATCAACGAAGCACTCAACTCCTCACCGCCGGCCTCTGGCGCGACCACGGGTTCGGGCCAAGAAGAACGGCCGATTTACCAAGTCTATGAGTCCAGTGCCAGCGGCGCGCTGCGACTGGTCAGCGTCCTGCCTAGCGGCGAAGCCAGCGCGCTGGACTCCTCGGCGGGGACGATTTTAGATAACACGATTGTCAACCACAATCGCTTCCAGAGCGTCACCGGCGCCGTCTCCGCGGACGGGACCCGGGTCTTTTGGAGCACCGGTCTTGCCAGTGGCCCGATCTACCTGCGCACGAACTCCGACCAAGCCCAGAGCAAAGTCGAGGGAGGAGTGTGCACGCAGCCGGCCAAAGCCTGCACGATCGCGGTCTCTGAAACGGTTAGCAAAGACCCAGCCTTCTTCCTGGCGGGGAACCCGGAGGGCACCAAGGCGCTCTTCATCGTCGAAGCGGGGCCGCTGAAAGGGAACCTCTATGAGTTTGACGTCGAAGCCGAACCGCCGGCTTCGACGTTGATCGCCGAAAAGACGCTGACGAGCAGGAACATCCTTGGTGCCAGCAAGGATCTCTCGCGCGTCTACTACGCCTCCGAGGAAGCCTCTGGCTCCCAACAGGCCGAAGGCGCACTCAAAGGCGCACCCAACATCTACCTTGCCGCCGCAGGCGAGGCGACCCGCTTCATCGCCACGCTCTCGGCCGATGATCTCGGCAACCCCTATGGCAAACCGACGACGAAATTTCCGATTGAACGCACGGCCCGGGTCAGCCCCGACGGCGAAAGTCTCGTCTTCATGTCCAACAACCCGGTGCTGAGCGAGGCGAGCGCGGACTATGACAACACCGACGCGGTGAGTGGGGAAGCCGACGCCGAGGTCTACCTCTATGACGCCAGCGCCGAGGAAGGCAAAGGAAAGCTGCGCTGCGTGTCTTGCAATCCGAGCGGGGCGCGGCCGAGTGGCCGCGAGCTGCAGGGATTCCTCGGCAACAACCCCGGCCAAAACGGCTGGGCTGCCGCCGCCGTGCCCCGCTTTGCGACCCAGCTCTATCAGCCGCGCTACCTCTCCGATGACGGGCAGCGGGTCTTTTTTAACAGCTTCGACTCGCTGATCCTCGCCGACACCAATGGCACCGCGGACGTCTATCAGTGGGAGGCTGTCGGTTCTGGAGATTGCACGATTGTGACCCCCTCTTACATCGCCCGCTCCGAAGGCTGCCTCAGTCTTCTCTCCTCGGGCCAAAGCCCCTTCGATTCCGAATTTCTTGACGCTTCTCCGAGCGGCTCGGATGCCTTTTTCACCACCGCCGAGGGGCTCGTGCCCCAAGACCCAGGCCTGGTCGACGCCTATGACGCCCGTATCAACGGAGGCTTTCCGCCGCCCCCTGGGCAGGCTCCCTCCTGTGAAGGTGAAGCCTGCCAGAGTCCACCCGAAGCCCCCAATGACCCGACTCCGGCATCGGCGACGGGCGAATACGCCGGCAACATCAAAGAAGCCGCCAAGCCCTGTCGCAAAGGAAAGGTCCGCCGCAAGGGCCGCTGCGTCGCCAAAAAGCAGCACAAGAAAGCCAAGTCGCACGAGAGTGCCAACCACAACCGGAGGGCAGGCCGATGATCTCCCGTCTCTCCAACTTCACCCTCGCAATGTGCGTCGGCCTCTTACTCCTCTTCGCCTGCGTTAGCGCCTCGACCGCAGGGGCGAGCTTTGGGCTCAGGGCGTTCGACATCACCTACACCAACGCCGATGGCTCCCCTGCCACCCAGGCGGGGTCCCACCCGTTTGCGATGACGGCCAAGGTCTATTTCAACACGCTGCCCCCTTCCACTCCCGGCGGAGAACCATCCCAAAGCGAAGGGGAGTTCAAGGACGGGACCTTCGAACAGATCGCCGGCCTGATCGGCGACCCGGGCGCCGTTCCCCGCTGCTCCACCGTCGACTTCCTCACGCTTACCAATAACGGGCCGGTCACCAAATGCCCCGACGCCAGCGCGGTGGGCTATGCCACGACCAAAGTAAGTGTCCGCAATTACGCCGCCATCTACAACCTCGTCCCCCCACCGGGCGTCGTCTCCAAACTCGGCTTCCTCGCCTACAACACCCCGGTGACGATCGAAGTCGGCCTCAAAGACCGCTTCCCCTACAACGTCAGGGCCGTCGTTACTAACCTCCCCCAGTCAGACCCCAACGGGGTCTTGGCCTCGGTTCTAACCCTGTGGGGCAACCCGGCTGACCCCGCTCACGACTCACTGCGCGGCATCTGCGTCTCGACCCCGAATCAGGTTAGTCCGCTGCCTCCATTCCCCGAACCCGAGGACTTCCCGGAACCCATAAGCCACGGCAAATGTCCCACCAACATCCCCAACCGACCCTTCCTCACCCTGCCGCGCGCCTGCCAGGGACCGCTCGCCAGCACTTATGCGATCGACTCCTGGGCGAACCCCGGTACCTTGCTGCCCAACGGGGAACCCAACCTCGCAGACCCCAACTGGATCCGCGGCAGCGTCCTCACCCATGATGCGGCCCTACCGCCCAACCCGCTCGGCATCACCGGCTGCTCCAAACTCGGCTTCTCGCCATCGATCACCGCGCAGCCGACGACCAAAGCCGCCCAGAGCCCGACCGGCCTCGACTTCAGCCTCGACGTCCACGACGAAGGCCTGACCTCGCCGAGCGGACTTGCCAACTCCGACATAAAAAAAGCGGTGGTGACCCTGCCTGAGGGGATGTCGGCCAATCCCTCGATCGCCGAAGGCCTGACCAGCTGCTCAGAAGCAGACCTGGCCCGGGAGACGGTCAAATCCGCGCCTGGGGCAGGCTGTCCCAACGCCTCCAAGATCGGCACCGTGGAAGTCGAATCGCCGCTGCTGGAAGAAAACGTCAACGGCGCCCTCTACATAGCTACCCCCTATGAAAACGAAGTCCACTCGCTCCTCGCCTTCTACATGGTGATCAAGAACCCGACCCTCGGAATCATCATCAAGCAGCCGGTGAAGGTCGAACCGAACCCGGTCACGGGTCAGCTGACCACGGTCGCCGACAACATCCCCCAGCTGCCCTTCTCCCACTTCAAGCTGCACTTTCGCGAGGGCACCCGCTCCCCAATTTCCTCCCCACCCGCCTGCGGCCCCTACAACGCCGAAGCGCTCTTGACCCCGTGGTCGGGAGGAGCGCCGATCACCACCACCTCGGTCTTCCAGATCATCAGCGGCCCCAATAACGGCGCCTGCCCCTCGGGCGGGGTGCCGCCCTTCCACCCGGGGCTTCAGGCCGGCACCCTCAATAACGCCGCCGGGCGCTACTCGCCCTTTTACCTGCGCCTCTCGCGCAACGACGGCGAACAGGAGATCACCCGCTTCTCGATCAAGCTGCCGCCCGGCATCGTCGGCAAGCTGGCCGGGATCCCCTTCTGCCCCGACGCCGCGATTGCCGCGGCCAAAGCCAGGACCGGCCCCCACGGCGCCCAGGAAGAGCTCACCTCACCCTCCTGCCCGGCGGCCTCAGAAGTCGGCCACACCCTGGCCGGCGCCGGCGTCGGGCCCTCACTCACCTACGCCCCCGGCAAGATCTACCTCGCCGGTCCCTACCACGGCTCCGCCCTCTCAATCGCGGCGATCACCGCCGCCAAGGTCGGGCCCTTCGATCTCGGCACCGTGATCGTGCGCCAGGCGCTGAAAATAAATCCCGAAACCGCCGAAGTCTTCATCGACTCGACCAACTCAGACCCGATCCCCCACATCATCCAGGGCTTCCCGGTCCACCTGCGCGACATCCGTGCCTACGTCGACCGCCCCAACTTCGTCCTCAACCCGACCAGCTGCAAGGCGACTTCGACGGCCTCGACCCTGCTCGGCTCGGGCCTTGACTTTGGCTCCTCGGCAGACGATCAGCCGGTCACCGTCACGACCCGCTTCCAGGCTGCCGACTGCGCCAGCCTCGGCTTCAAGCCCGGCCTCTCGATAAAGCTAAAAGGCGGCACCAAGCGCGGCGACGTGCCGGCCCTGCATGCTGTCGTCACCTATCCCAAAGGCGGCTACTACGCCAACGTCGCCAAGGCCAAAGTCACCCTGCCGCACTCTGAGTTCCTCGAACAGTCCCATATCAAAACGATCTGCACCCGCGTGCAGTTCGCTGCCGGCACCGTCCCCGGTGAAAAATGCCCGCCCGGATCGATCTATGGTCACGCCAAAGCGACCACGCCGCTGCTCGATGAAGCGGTCGAAGGCCCGGTCTACCTGCGCTCCTCCTCACACCCACTTCCGGATCTCGTCCTTGCGCTGCACAGCGGCAAAATCGACGTCAACGTGGTTGGCCGCATCGACTCGGTCAAAAACGGCCAGATCCGTACCAGCTTCGAATCGGTCCCCGACGCTCCGGTCTCCAAGTTCGTCTTGGACATGCTGGGCGGCAAGAAGGGCCTACTCGTTAACTCGACCAACATCTGTGCTCGCACGAATCGAGCTGAAGCCAACTTCACCGGCCAAAACGGCAAGGTCCACAACTTCAGGCCGGTGGTCAAGGCTTCCTGCGGTGGCAAGAAGGCTAAGCGGCGCCGGTAGTTGCGCGCGCAGGTTGGCGCTCGCGGGGGAGTGACGCTGGGCGGTTGCGGGGGTTCGAGAGAAGTCTGCCAAGGCCTGGTCGTCAGGACAAAGAGGTTTGTTGAGTAACCATCCTGGTGACGCTATGCCTCCTTCGAGGCGGGGAAACCGAAGGAGGAAAAGATGACCCACAAGCTAAAAGCCCTCGGACTGGCCCTGGTCGCGGTCTTTGCGATGAGTGCCGTGGTGGCGTCGACTGCGCAGGCGGGGGTCTTTGAGATTACCGCCGGAACCGAAGCGACAATCACAGGGGAACAGGTCAACGGACTCGTCACAGGAGTAGAAACCCCTAAAAATGAAGTTATTCTCGATACGGGCGCCTTCAAATGCACTCCCGCTACCTTTCATGGGGTATTTAAAACGGCAGCTCCGACCGAATTAAAACTCAGTGCAACTTATGGGAATACAACGGCGGGAACTGGCTGCACGTTTAGCGGCATCGCCGGACCAGTTATCCATATGAACGGCTGCGAATATCTGTTCACAGCCGGTAACACAACCCCAGCTGGTAACAATAACGCCATCACAGTAGCAATGCATCTCATTTGCCCACCGGGAAAAGTGATCGACATCACAACTCCCATTGGCAACCCCCCATGCACAATTACAATTGGCCCACAAACATTCCCCGAAAGCATGATCACGGCGCAAAACAATGCTATTGCCGGAACGGGAATGGACGTCACGGCGACCATGGATATTACTGGCATTGACTACGAAGTCCATGGTAAATGTCCGAACGCTGTCCCTGAGACAGTCACAAGAACCAATGGTATCTATAGAGGTGTGGTCACACTTAAAGGGGATGCCATCCCAGGGGGCGGACCGGTTGGAGTTACAGTCACATAGCGTGAAGTTCCACTCGTCGGTGAGAAACTGGCTACCGTAGAACGGATAGATGGGGGCGGAGTGATGAGCGTGATCGCCCGCCCCTCTTTTGTTAGAGATGGCGCTTCGGGTCTGCGTATAAGAAGCCGGCATAACCCGTCTAAGCATCACCGCCAATCCGGCAACCTCACCAGAGCTCACCTCACCCTCCTGCCCGGCGGCCTCAGAAGTCGGCCACACCCTGGCCGGCGCCGGCGTCGGGCCCTCACTCACCTACGCCCCCGGCAAGATCTACCTCGCCGGTCCCTACCACGGCTCCGCCCTCTCAATCGCGGCGATCACCGCCGCCAAGGTCGGGCCCTTCGATCTCGGCACCGTGATCGTGCGCCAGGCGCTGAAAATAAATCCCGAAACCGCCGAAGTCTTCATCGACTCGACCAACTCAGACCCGATCCCCCACATCATCCAGGGCTTCCCGGTCCACCTGCGCGACATCCGTGCCTACGTCGACCGCCCCAACTTCGTCCTCAACCCGACCAGCTGCAAGGCGACTTCGACCGCCTCGACCCGTGCAAAAGGGAGAAAGGCCTGCTCATGACATGCTACGTCTCTGTCAGTAAAATTGGACGAGAGCCCCACCGCCAGCTGTTCGGCGCTTGTGCCGGCCGGATCCGTGCACCGCGCGGAATCGGCGCGCGTTGAAACCCGCTATCGGAGAATTGCAGGCAAAACAAGCGGACTCAACAGGCAGCGACCCAAAAATGCTTTGGGATCCTTGACCATCTGCCTTGCGCCGAGTTAGTGCTTGTGGCGATCCCCGATCGGGGAAATGCAAGCGTAAGCGAAAGGAAGCAAGCACATGACCCACAAGTTAAAGGCCCTCGGGCTGGCTCTGGTCGCAGTCTTTGCGATGAGTGCCGTAGCCTCGTCTGCCGCGCAGGCGGGAATATTTGAGATTACGGCCGGAACCGAAGCGACAATCACAGGAGAACAGGTTGCCGGGCTTGTCACAGGTGCCGAAACCCCTAAACACGAATTTACTACCAAAGCAGGAGTAGTCAAATGTACGCCTGCTACCTTTCACGGGGTGTTTAAAACGGCAGCTCCGACCGAATTGAAACTCAGTGCAACCTATGGGAATACAACGGCAGGTACGGGTTGCACGCTTGCCGGCGTCGCCGGGCCAGTTGTCCACATGAATGGTTGCGAATACCTGTTCACAGCGGGTGACACAACCCCAGCAGGTAACACTAATGCCATCACAGTAGCGACGCATCTCGTTTGCCCGGCTGGAAAAGTAATTGATATTACAACCCCCGTCGGCAATCCCGCATGCACAATTACAATCGGGCCGCAGACATTCGTCCAAAGCATGATTACGGCCCAAAATAATGCTCTCACCGGAACGGGTATGGACGTGACGGCGACCATTGACGTCACTGGCATTGACTACGAAGTCCATGGTAAATGTCCGAACGCAGTCCCTGAGACAGTTACACAAACCGATGGCACCTATAGGGGTGTAGTTACACTCAAAGGTGACGCCATCCCAGGGGGCGGAGCTGTCGGAGTGACAGTCACATAGCGCGAAGGTAGGCTGCGACGAGAAGTGGCCAAAAAGCACAGAAGATAGATAGATCAAGAAGCGGGGACCACAAGCAGTGGTCCCCGCTTCAGTAACGAGGAAATCTTAGACGTTCCTTGACAAATACGCTTATATTCCTATATGGTTACTCCCGGTGGTCGGGCGGAGGGAAACGCGTCATTTGACGCTAGAACGTGGGAGGCCGTTGATAATGGGATTGCGACTTAGGGCACGGGACTTCGCGATGGCGCCATTCATCCTCTCGATGCTGATTCCCCTCTTGATCGCGCCAGCGGCCGCAGCAGATTCCTTCATCGGCGCGGAGGGTAGCGCCGCGGGTCAGTATAAGGCGCCTCAGAACCTCGCCATCGATACCTCTAATGGTCACCTCTATGTTGCCGACGCCGGAAATAGTCGCGTCGATGTCTTCGATAAAAACGGTGTCTTTCTTTTCGCTTTTGGCTGGAGGGTCAACGCCAGCGCGCCTGAAGAAAAACTTCAGGCGTGCAGTGCCGCCAGTGGCTGTTTGGCTGGAACGCCAGGTCCGGGGGCTGGCCAGTTCAACCATCCCGAGAGCATTGCCGTGGACAGCTCCTCCCACTCGGTCTACGTCGGCGAAAGTGTGAACCATCGGGTGCAGAAATTCGACGCTGAAGGCAACTTTGCCTGGATGGTTGGCGGCGAAGTGGACACGGTCACCAACGCCAACCTATGCACGGTCCCCGCCAATTGCGGCATCGGCGAGGAAGCAAAAAAGGAAGCGGGCAAAGAAGAAGGCAGGTTCTTCAAAGCTCTCGATATCACGGGTCTTCCTCTTGCGATTGGGCCCGGCGGCATTCTCTATGTCGCCGACAGTCGGCCGCTCGGAGCCGCCGAATCGGAAGGCTTCAACACTCGCATTCAGCGCCTTGAACCCTCGGGGGGCCCTGTCGGTCCGCAGCTATTCTTGGCGGGCGCGGTCAGTCGTGTCCAGTCCCTCGCTGCCGATCCTGGCGCAAATATCTATGTAGTGAATCTAGGGATGGGGGCTGTAAGCAAATATGACGCCGTGGGCAACCCAGTTACCGCTTGGGGGGAAGGCGGCAAAGTGAGCCCCATTGGCACCAACTGGGGCCTAACCCTAGACCCCGCCGGCAATCTTTTTGTCAGCGACTCTGCAGCCGTCCCCGAGATTCTTGAGTTCGACCCCGTCGGCACGAAGATCAAGGTCTTCTTCCCTCCCGGGTTGAGCGATCGCGCTTCCGGCCTCGCCTTCTATTCTGGCGGCCTTTTCGCGACTGACCGCCATTCGGTATTGCGGATTGAACTTCCTGACCCCGGCCCACTCCTCATCCCCGGCTCGCTCAAAGCGTCGCCAATCGGCAACGTCAGGGCTACCCTCAAAGTCAACTTCAATCCCGAGGGTAAAGCCAGCACCGCCCGCTTCCAATACATCACCAAAGCCGACTATGAAGCTGCCGGCAACAGCTTCGACGCCGGCACCCTGACCACCCCCGACAGCGCGCCGACCCTGGCCGACTTCGATAGCCACACCGCGCAGGCAGCCAACGTGTGCCCGGTCGACAACCCGATTGCCCTGACCTGCCTCCAACCGGAAACCACCTACTACTTCCGCGCCATAGTCAGCAACGAAGACGGCGAAGCCACCAGCGAAAAGGAGGAATTCGCGACCCTGGCGCCGCTGCAGATCCTCGCGACTTGGGCCACCGACGTCGGCACCGACAGCGCTCGCCTTCAAGCCGAAGTCAACCCGCTAGGGATCGCGACCGTCGGGCGCTTTGAATACATCGACGACGCCCATTTCCAAAGCGAAGGCGGCTTCGCCAGCCCACATACCCAGACCACCGGCACGATCGACTTCGGGGCGGGCGAAGCAGCGGCCATTCGCAGCGTCGAGCTCGTCCCCTTGCAGCCCGTCACCACCTACCACTACCGCCTCGTCGCCGAAGATCCCTTCTTCCCCTCCGGGGAATCGGAGGTCCACACCTTCACTACGTTTGCCTCCTCGATCCCTCCCCCTGAATGCTCGGCCAACGCGGCTTTCCGCATCGGCCCCTCCGCCGCCCTGCCTGATTGCCGCGCCTACGAGATGGTCTCGCCGATAGACAAATCAAACGGCGACCTCATCACCCGGCTCAACATCACCGGCTACCCGACTAACCTCGCGCAGAGTTCGAGCACGGGCGCGGGCTTCACCTACTCTTCCTACCGCGCCTTTGCCGACCCCGAGGCCGCCCCCTATACCAATCAGTACCTCGCAAGCCGCCACGAAAGAGGCGAGGCTAATGAAGGCTGGCGGAGCGAGTCGATCGACCCGCTCCGCGGGCGGATAGTTCGGGTCGAACTGGAGAACGCTTACCAGGCCTTCTCGGCGGATCTCTCGAGTAGCTGGCTTCGCCAAGAAGGCCCACCGACGCTCGATCCCTGCGCTCCGGAGGGCTTCGCCAATCTCTACCACCGCGACAATGCCAGCGGTGCCTTCAAGGTGCTGAGCTGCGATCAGCCCAGCCAGGAACCAAGCATCTACATGCCCGAACTACAGGGCTTCTCTGACGATGGCTCCCACTCAGTCTTTCGGATCAACGAAGCACTCGCATCCTCCTCGCCGCTGCCCTCGGGCGCGACCACGGGCACGGGGGGGGGAACCCGACCGATCTACCAGGTCTATGAGGCCAGCGCCAGCGGAGCGCTGCGCCTAGTCAGCGTCCTGCCCAGCGGCGAAGTCAACGAAGTGGACTCCTCGGCGGGGATGAGTCTTAGGAATGAGATTGCCAACCACAATCGCTTCCAGAGCGTCAGCGGCGCCGTCTCCGCGGACGGCACCCGGGTCTTTTGGAGCACCGGCCAAGGGGCCGGTGCCGATCTACCTGCGCACGAACTCCGACCAAGCCCAGAGCAAAGTCGAGGGAGGAGTGTGCACGCAGCCGGCCAAAGCCTGCACGATCGCGGTCTCGGCAACGGTGAGCAAAGAACCGGCTTACTTCGTGGCGGGGAACCTGGAGGGCACCAAGGCGCTCTTCATCGTCGAAGCGGGGCCGCTGAAAGGGAACCTCTATGAGTTTGACGTCGAAGCCGAACCGCCGGCTTCGACGTTGATCGCCGAAAAACTGCTGGCTGAGAGGACCATCCTCGGTGCCAGCCAAGACGTTTCGCGCGCCTACTACGCCTCCGAAGAAGCCACCGGTACCCAAGAGGCCGAAGGGGCGCTCAAAGGCGAGCCCAACATCTACCTTGCCGCCGCAGGGGAGGCGACCCGCTTCATCGCCACGCTCTCGGCTGATGATTTGAAAAGCCCCTATGGCAAGCCGACGACGAAAACGCCGATCGAACGCACGGCCCGGGTCAGCCCCGACGGCGAAAGTCTCGTCTTCATGTCCAACAACCCGGTGCTGAGCGAGGCGAGCGCGGACTATGACAACACCGACGCGGTGAGTGGGGAAGCCGACGCCGAGGTCTACCTCTATGACGCCAGCGCCGAGGAAGGCAAAGGAAAGCTGCGCTGCGTGTCTTGCAATCCGAGCGGGGCGCGGCCGAGTGGCCGCGAGCTGAAAGGGGTTTCCGGGGAAGAAAGCAACCCCGGCCAAAACGGCTGGGCTGCCGCCGCCGTGCCCCGCTTTGCGACCCAGCTCTATCAGCCGCGCTACCTCTCCGATGACGGGCAGCGGGTCTTTTTTAACAGCTTCGACTCGCTGATCCTCGCCGACACCAATGGCACCGCGGACGTCTATCAGTGGGAGGCTGTCGGTTCTGGAGATTGCACGATTGTGACCCCCTCTTACGTCGCCCGCTCCGAAGGCTGCCTCAGTCTTCTCTCCTCGGGCCAAAGCCCCTTCGATTCCGAATTTCTTGACGCTTCTCCGAGCGGCTCGGATGCCTTTTTCACCACCGCCGAGGGGCTCGTGCCCCAAGACCCAGGCCTGGTCGACGCCTATGACGCCCGTATCAACGGAGGCTTTCCGCCGCCCCCTGGGCAGGCTCCCTCCTGTGAAGGTGAAGCCTGCCAGAGTCCACCCGAAGCCCCCAATGACCCGACTCCGGCATCGGCGACGGGCGAATACGCCGGCAACATCAAAGAAGCCGCCAAGCCCTGTCGCAAAGGAAAGGTCCGCCGCAAGGGCCGCTGCGTCGCCAAAAAGCAGCACAAGAAAGCCAAGTCGCACGAGAGTGCCAACCACAACCGGAGGGCAGGCCGATGATCTCCCGTCTCTCCAACTTCACCCTCGCAATGTGCGTCGGCCTCTTACTCCTCTTCGCCTGCGTTAGCGCCTCGACCGCAGGGGCGAGCTTTGGGCTCAGGGCGTTCGACATCACCTACACCAACGCCGATGGCTCCCCTGCCACCCAGGCGGGGTCCCACCCGTTTGCGATGACGGCCAAGGTCTATTTCAACACGCTCGCCCCCGCTAACCCCGACCTCTCCGACGGCGAATTCAAGGACGGGACCTTCGAACAGATCGCCGGCCTGATCGGCGACCCGGGCGCCGTTCCCCGCTGCTCCACCGTCGACTTCCTCACGTTTACCAATAACGGGCCGGTCACCAAATGCCCCGACGCCAGCGCGGTGGGCTATGCCACGACCAAAGTAAATGTCCGCAATTACGCCGCCATCTACAACCTCGTCCCCCCACCGGGCGTCGTCATCAAACTCGGGTTCATCGGCTTCAACACCCCGGTGACGATCGAAGTCGGCCTCAAAGACCGCTTCCCCTACAACGCCAGGGCCGTCGTTACTAACCTCCCCCAGTCAGACCCCAACGGGGTCTTGGCCTCGGTTCTAACCCTGTGGGGCAACCCGGCTGACCCCGCTCACGACTCACTGCGCGGCATCTGCGTCTCGACCCCGACTCAGGTTAGTCCGCTGCCTCCATTCCCCGAACCCGAGGACTTCCCGGAACCCATAAGCCACGGCAAATGTCCCACCAACATCCCCAACCGACCCTTCCTCACCCTGCCGCGCGCCTGCCAGGGACCGCTCGCCAGCACTTATGCGATCGACTCCTGGGCGAACCCCGGTACCTTGCTGCCCAACGGGGAACCCAACCTCGCAGACCCCAACTGGATCCGCGGCAGCGTCCTCACCCATGATGCGGCCCTACCGCCCAACCCGCTCGGCATCACCGGCTGCTCCAAACTCGGCTTCTCGCCATCGATCACCGCGCAGCCGACGACCAAAGCCGCCCAGAGCCCGACCGGCCTCGACTTCAGCCTCGACGTCCACGACGAAGGCCTGACCTCGCCGAGCGGACTTGCCAACTCCGACATAAAAAAAGCGGTGGTGACCCTGCCTGAGGGGATGTCGGCCAATCCCTCGATCGCCGAAGGCCTGACCAGCTGCTCAGAAGCAGACCTGGCCCGGGAGACGGTCAAATCCGCGCCTGGGGCAGGCTGTCCCAACGCCTCCAAGATCGGCACCGTGGAAGTCGAATCGCCGCTGCTGGAAGAAAACGTCAACGGCGCCCTCTACATAGCTACCCCCTATGAAAACGAAGTCCACTCGCTCCTCGCCTTCTACATGGTGATCAAGAACCCGACCCTCGGAATCATCATCAAGCAGCCGGTGAAGGTCGAACCGAACCCGGTCACGGGTCAGCTGACCACGGTCGCCGACAACATCCCCCAGCTGCCCTTCTCCCACTTCAAGCTGCACTTTCGCGAGGGCACCCGCTCCCCAATTTCCTCCCCACCCGCCTGCGGCCCCTACAACGCCGAAGCGCTCTTGACCCCGTGGTCGGGAGGAGCGCCGATCACCACCACCTCGGTCTTCCAGATCATCAGCGGCCCCAATAACGGCGCCTGCCCCTCGGGCGGGGTGCCGCCCTTCCACCCGGGGCTTCAGGCCGGCACCCTCAATAACGCCGCCGGGCGCTACTCGCCCTTTTACCTGCGCCTCTCGCGCAACGACGGCGAACAGGAGATCACCCGCTTCTCGATCAAGCTGCCGCCCGGCATCGTCGGCAAGCTGGCCGGGATCCCCTTCTGCCCCGACGCCGCGATTGCCGCGGCCAAAGCCAGGACCGGCCCCCACGGCGCCCAGGAAGAGCTCACCTCACCCTCCTGCCCGGCGGCCTCAGAAGTCGGCCACACCCTGGCCGGCGCCGGCGTCGGGCCCTCACTCACCTACGCCCCCGGCAAGATCTACCTCGCCGGTCCCTACCACGGCTCCGCCCTCTCAATCGCGGCGATCACCGCCGCCAAGGTCGGGCCCTTCGATCTCGGCACCGTGATCGTGCGCCAGGCGCTGAAAATAAATCCCGAAACCGCCGAAGTCTTCATCGACTCGACCAACTCAGACCCGATCCCCCACATCATCCAGGGCTTCCCGGTCCACCTGCGCGACATCCGTGCCTACGTCGACCGCCCCAACTTCGTCCTCAACCCGACCAGCTGCAAGGCGACTTCGACGGCCTCGACCCTGCTCGGCTCGGGCCTTGACTTTGGCTCCTCGGCAGACGATCAGCCGGTCACCGTCACGACCCGCTTCCAGGCTGCCGACTGCGCCAGCCTCGGCTTCAAGCCCGGCCTCTCGATAAAGCTAAAAGGCGGCACCAAGCGCGGCGACGTGCCGGCCCTGCATGCTGTCGTCACCTATCCCAAAGGCGGCTACTACGCCAACGTCGCCAAGGCCAAAGTCACCCTGCCGCACTCTGAGTTCCTCGAACAGTCCCATATCAAAACGATCTGCACCCGCGTGCAGTTCGCTGCCGGCACCGTCCCCGGTGAAAAATGCCCGCCCGGATCGATCTATGGTCACGCCAAAGCGACCACGCCGCTGCTCGATGAAGCGGTCGAAGGCCCGGTCTACCTGCGCTCCTCCTCACACCCACTTCCGGATCTCGTCCTTGCGCTGCACAGCGGCAAAATCGACGTCAACGTGGTTGGCCGCATCGACTCGGTCAAAAACGGCCAGATCCGTACCAGCTTCGAATCGGTCCCCGACGCTCCGGTCTCCAAGTTCGTCTTGGACATGCTGGGCGGCAAGAAGGGCCTACTCGTTAACTCGACCAACATCTGTGCTCGCACGAATCGAGCTGAAGCCAACTTCACCGGCCAAAACGGCAAGGTCCACAACTTCAGGCCGGTGGTCAAGGCTTCCTGCGGTGGCAAGAAGGCTAAGCGGCGCCGGTAGTTGCGCGCGCAGGTTGGCGCTCGCGGGGGAGTGACGCTGGGCGGTTGCGGGGGTTCGAGAGAAGTCTGCCAAGGCCTGGTCGTCAGGACAAAGAGGTTTGTTGAACCAGCACTCCATTGGCGCTATGCCTTCCTCGGTGGGACAACTCGACGGAGGCATAGATGCTTCATAAACTGATGGCGCTCGGACTGTCCCTGGCGGGGGTCCTTACGATGAGTGTCCTGATGTCATCGACGGCGCAGGCAGGCAAATTCGAAGTCGAAGGCGGGAAAAAAGTAACAGTCACAGGGGAACAGAATTTTGGTGTAATCACAGGCGTCGAAAGTGGCAGTAGTCATGAATTTGGCACTAAGGTTGGAACGCTCAAATGCACGCCGGCTACCTTTCACGGGGTGTTAGAAGGATCAGGAACTGACCTGACGTTGAATGCCCTGTATGGCAATACAATCGCAGGAACGGGCTGTACGCTTAATGGCCTTCCTGGTCCAGCTGTGCATATGCGCAGCTGTGCATATCTACTCACAGGCGGTGAAAGTGTGGAAGGGGGAATTCGAATCGCGGGGCACATCAGATGTGGTCCGGGCGACAGGATAGAAATAACAGTTAACGCCACCTGTTCAATTACAATCGGGGAACAGACATTTCCCGAAAGTGCAATCACGGCGGAAAACTCCATAGGTGGCCCGGCAATGGATATTAAGCTACTTGTCGACATCACCGGTCTCGACTACCAAATCGATGGCAATGGCTGCCCAAATGATGCGACAGGATTCGCCACAACAACCGATGGTACTTACAAAGGCGTGGTGACATTGAAGGCCGATGACTTCAATAGCCAGAACCCGGTGGGATTCACAGCTGGACCGCCACTACCGGTTCAGCCCGGTGAATTCGAAGTAGAAAGTGGCAAAAAAATAACAGTCACAGGGGAACAGGTCCTTGGAGCTGTTACAGGGATTGAAACCCCGAAAAATGAATTCAAAACCAAAGCCGGTGTGGTTAAATGCACGCCCTCAACCTTCGACGGAGTCCTAGAAGCTTCGGGAACCGAACTGACACTGAATGCCACGTATGGAAATACAACCACGGGAACGGGATGCACGATCAGCGGTATTGCCGGACCCACTATTCACATGAATAGCTGCGAGTATCTCTTTATAGCGGGTACTACAGTTTCGGGTAGTGCCAATAGAATCCGTGTGGCGGCTCATATAAAATGCGGCACTCTCGCCGACAAAATTGAAATTACAGCGAGTCCCACTTGTAAGATTACAATCGGGGAACAGTCATTCCCTGAAACGATGGCCACGGCGGAAAACTCAGGAGGTGCCGGCACGGCGATGGACGTCAAAGCAATTATCGACATAACCGGCATTAACTACGTGATCGACGGCAGCGGATGCCCTAACGATGCAACAGGCCCCACGACTACAACGGACGGCATCTATAGGGGCGTGGTGACACTGAAGGCCGATGAATTCAGCAATAATAAAAACCCAGTGGCACTGACAGTTGGGCCACTCTTGACGGAACAGCCCGGTGAATTCGAAGTAGAAAGTGGCAAAAAAATAACAGTCACAGGGGAACAGGTCCTTGGAGCTGTTACAGGGATTGAAACCCCGAAAAATGAATTCAAAACCAAAGCCGGTGTGGTTAAATGCACGCCCTCAACCTTCGACGGAGTCCTAGAAGCTTCGGGAACCGAACTGACACTGAATGCCACGTATGGAAATACAACCACGGGAACGGGATGCACGATCAGCGGTATTGCCGGACCCATTATTCACATGAATAGCTGCGAGTATCTGCTCACGACTGGCAAAAAAGTCGCGGGCGAAGAACGAATCGGCGTAGTTCCAGAAATAAAATGCGGCACTCTCGCCGACAAAATTGAAATTACAGCGAACTCCACTTGTAAGATAACAGTCGGGGAACAGTCGTTCTCTGAAAGTATGATCACAGCGGAAAACTCAGGAGGTGCCGGCACGGCGATGGACGTCAAAGCAATTATCGACATAACCGGCATTAACTACGTGATCGACGGCAGCGGATGCCCTAACGATGCAACAGGCCCCACGACTACAACGGACGGCATCTATAGGGGCGTGGTGACACTGAAGGCCGATGAATACGGAGGCCCAAATCCCTGGGGATTAACAATCAGGTAGTGCTTCCTGCCGAGCCGGGGCCATTGCGGCGCGCGCCGTTCGGCGCTGGCGTAGGAGCGATTGGCTGCGGAATTTGATCCCGGCCCACCGCCAATGGGTGGAGCACGGTCGGGCAGTGGCGGGGCGCTTTGTCGAGAGGGCATCAACGCCTCCACGACGAGCCGCGCCCTGACAAGCCGCCAGATCGGCGATGAGGACGTCGAGCGGGTGATCGTGAAGCCGCTGGAGGAGAAAGCCCGCCGACGCAACGTGCTGGTCCACGCGCTAGATGGCGGCCGCGACGGGGATGAGCCAGACCGCGATCAGCCGGATCTGGTGTGCCTTCGGGCTGAAGCCACACCAGGCCGAGCACTTCAAGCTCTCACCGACCCGCAGTTCGTCGACAAGGTCCGCGACATCGTCGGGCTCTACCTCAATCCACCCGAGGCAGCCGTGGTGCTCTGCGTCGATGAGAAGTCCCAGATCCAGGGGCTAGCAGTCCCGCCCACACACCTTGTGAACAGCTGAAAGGAATCCGCCTCCAAGACGCTTGTGGTTCTAACGCCCAAGCAAGGCGGACCCGGATGGACATTCACGGTAGCGACGCTCTCAGACCAGCGGGCACGGCAAGGTCCACAACTTCAGGCCGATGGTCAAGGCTTCCTGCGGTGGGGGCAAGAAGGCCAAGCGACGCCGCTAGCTACGCGTGCCGTTTGGCGCTTGCGTGGGAATGCCGCAGGGGATTTGCGGGGGTTCAAGAGAGCCTGCGAAGGCCCGGCCGTCAGGACAAAGAGGTTTGTTGAGTAGCCACCTCGGTGGCGCTATGCCTTCTTTGAGGCGGGGAAAACCGAAGGAGGAAAAGATGACTCGCAAGCTAAAGGCGCTCGGGCTGGCCCTGTTCGCGGTCTTTGCGATGAGCGCCGTGGTGGCGTCGGTTGCGCAGGCCGGAGAATTTGAAGTAGTGGGCGGAGGTACTGTAACAATTACAGGGGAACAGGTCAGCGGGGAAGTCACAGCCGTAGTGGTTCCTAAACACGAATTTAAAACTGACGCAGGCGTCTTCAAATGCACGACTGTAAAATCCCATGGATCGATTACTGGAAGTCCCACCAGCATGAGACTGTCCGCTACTTACGGGAATACAACGGCTGGAACGGAATGTACGGTCGCCGGTCTCGCCGGCCTAGTTGTACACATGAACGGCTGCGAACATGAATTCACAGGTGGTAAAACAATCGGAGTTACTAGCAACATAAATGAGACGATGCACATTGTCTGTCCCCCAGGCAAAGTGATAGAAACAACACTCAACGCTACCTGCACGGTCACAGTCGGACCCCAAACGTTCCCTGAAAGCATGGTAGCCGCGATAAACAACGCTACTGGCGGCACGGGCATGGACTTCACCAGATTTATCGACCTCTCCGGAATCGACTACACAGAACATGGCACCTGCCCCAATGGGGGAGGGAATACAATTACAAAGACCAATGGAACTTACAAAGGTGTAACAACAATTAAAGCTGAGGTTGGCACTACTCCGGTAGGGCTCACAGTCAAATAGCCCAGCTATGGAGTTGCCGAAGGGGTTGACTTGTGGGGAAGCATGGCTCGTGAGGCCGCAGTACCGCGCCCTACGAGCCAGACACCAGCAGCGTCATATATATGCCGGCGTCACGACGGCACTGCCTGACAGTATCCAGAGCACGGGGATACAAAGAAATGAAGGCTCGGCCGAGGCTGCCCAGGGTATTTTTGCCTTCTAGTGGCGTCCGTCTTCGCGTCTACCCTGGGCGGCACTTATAACCTGATCGATCCCGGAGCTACCAGGCTTACCTTCGAGCAAGAAGGCGCTCGGTGTGGTCGACCCGAGCACCCGGCGCCATGTCTCTGTGGTCAAGTTAGCGGCGGGCAGCCGAGGTGCGAGTACCGCCACGCTCGAGATCTGCGGATTGCGTCCTGACAGGGTCGGGTCCCATTCAGTTGACGCCCTCCGAA
Source organism: uncultured Solirubrobacterales bacterium (assembly GCA_963811375.1). Taxonomy (GTDB): domain Bacteria; phylum Actinomycetota; class Thermoleophilia; order Solirubrobacterales; family 70-9; genus VAYN01. Next base: position 386,462 of record CAWEQY010000006.1, on the reverse strand, counting down.
GCTCGCCGAGCGCCTCGGCCAGATCCTCCTTTGACCGGCCAGGCTGTCGGTTTCGCGCAGCCCGCGTGTCCAACGGCGATGAGGTCAAAGGGTCGCGCTTTTGGCCTCATTTCAACCCCGAATCTTCGTCAAGCTGAAATTTCTTTTCGTCGCGGTCGCCTCGAATCTCTTGGCGGAGCATTCCGGACACGGTCTTTACTCTGAGATCTCGGCTGAGAAATTGCTCCGTTGTCTCGCTGGGCCGGATTAGGCCGAACCGCCCCGGATCATTCTCTCGAGACTCAGCCCAGAGAGGCCCCCGCGACCGCCGCTGCATTGTTAAGACGTAAAATACCTTGACAAACCCCGAGAAGTACCGATACGGTAACCGGGATCCAGCAGGGGTCCGGTCAGGGGAATGATCTGGGCCTGATCAGGAACGCAGCGGCCTAGATGGCCAAGGGGGAGTGCAAAGGTTGAGCGAAGGTGACTTGGCATGTCCGCGTGAGGCGGGCTCGCCCTGCTGTTTGCCTGGCTTTCTCCTAATTAATTGAATCGATCACATTGATCGACTAGATTAGATAATCGGATGTTTCCAGTTAACGAACAAGGAGAGACAGCATGATGCAGAAGCATTTAGCGAAGCTGCTCGGAACTCTCGTGGTGGCAATGGCCGCTATCGGGATGTTTGCCTCGGTAGCTTCAGCGGCTAAACCCGCTCCCCCTTACGAACAGTTCGCAGGGTGTCCGACGACCGCGCCGGGAGTCTCGAGCTGTATTCACTCGGTCGTGAAAAGCGGCAAATTCAAAATCGGCAACAAAGAAGTGCCGATCGAAAAACAGATTCCGCTGACCGGCGGCACCAGCGAATTGACCGGCCCGATCGTCTTCAACAGCGAAGGTGGCCTCGGAGTCGTCAAACAGAAAGTGCCAGGCGGCGTCATCGGCCTGACCGGCCTTACTTGGCTGTTTGAATTCCTCGGCAGTGAAGCATTGACTCTCTATGCCGCGGCCGAACTCGCCGGAACTCCGGTGGCCGAAGGCCTCGCCGCATTGAGGCTGCCGCTCAAAACCCACATGATCAACTCGGCGCTGGGCAGCAAATGCTACATCGGCTCCACGTCGAGCCCGATTTCACTGCATCTGCTTGCGACCAGTGAACCGACCCTCACGTTTGACTTCGCGACCGAAATCCTCCATGTCAACAATGGTGGATTCGCGGACAAAACGTTCTCGGCTCCAGGCGCAAACGGCTGCACCTTGACGCTCTTCGGATTCATTCCGATCAGCATCAACGGTTTGGTGAACACGGCGTCAGGTCTCCCCGCCGCGTCGGGGAATGAAGCGATTCAGGTCATCGACACCGAACTCGTCGAAGCGTCCTTGGTCAAATAGGGACTCCACGAGCTCGAGGTTGAGCTGACAAAGGGGCGCGGCGGGATAACTGCCGCGCCCCTTTTGTATTTGCCGGCTATTGCCGCAGCGATAGCTCTCAGGACAAGGCGGGCTGGGTCGCCAGCCGATACAGCTCTGCCGACGGGATCCCGATCACGTCGCCCTTGAAGCGCTTGTTCGTTCCGTAGACGACCCAGGTGGTGTCGATTTCGCCGATCTCGAGGTCTAGGCGCAGGAGATCGGGGTGCTTCTCGACGTGCTCGAGATGGGTGAGCCCCGCGTCGTAGTCGCCACGCAGCAGCGCCTCGGCGATCAGCGGCTTGGAGATCTGCGGGATTACCTCCTCCCACTGGTCCAGGTCCACGTAGCCCTCGGTAGCGGGCACGATCCCCAGTGATCGTGGGCGCTCGACGTCGCGGCGACTGAGAACCGCCAGTGCCTTGGTTGGGTAGATGAAGGTGTCGACGACGAAGACCTCGGTCCAGTATTTCTCCGTGATCTTGTGGACCAGGGGGTGGGCGCTGCACTGGACGAGGAAGGCGTCGTCGCGGCCCCGGATCGTCTCCAGGCCGACGAAGAAGTCGGTGATGAACTCGATTTCGCAGTCCTCTACGCCCTGGAAGCGGGCGTATTCGCGGACGGCACGCTCATGGCAGGTGCCCTGGGGACCGAGGGTGACGAAGGTGGTTTTCGGCTGTCTGGCCTTCGGCTCCATTGCATGCTCAAGGCTAGTCAAGTAAAGAAGGGCAGTCAAATACTCTTGACGTTCATCTAAAGACTGCCATAATCAGGGAGACTTGATCAATGGCCCGGTCCGAAAGAGGGGAGAGGAAAGCGATGCCCGCGCCGGCACGCAGGCGCTGACGTTGCTTTCGACCCCGATCAACGTCCACGTCGTCCAGGTGCTCGCCGAGAAGCCAAGGTCGCTGATGGACTTGAGGCGCGAGACCGGCTCACCGCCCCAAACGACGATGCGGGGCTACCTGCGCACTCTGGATGAGATCGGGGTGGTGACAAAACGCCGGCAGGACGGCTTCCCCGGCAGCCTCGACTTCGAGCTCACTGCCGCAGGCCGGGATCTGGTCCTGGTCATGGAGGCCTTGCGGATGTGGCTGGCGGATGCGCCCGAAGGTCCGCTCCAGCTCGGCACCTCCGCCGCCAATAGCGCCGTGAAGGCGCTGATCGGAGGATGGAGCACGAACATGATGCGCGCTCTTGCCGCGCGCCCGCTCTCCCTGACCGAGCTCGACAGCGTCATAACCGGCGTCAGTTACCCGACGCTCGAGCGCCGCCTGGCGGCGATGCGGCTCGCCGGCCAGATCGAGGCGACACCGAGTCGCGACAAGAGGACCCCGTACGGGGTGACCCCCTGGATGCGCCAGGCCATCGCCCCGCTTGCCGCCGCCGCCCAGTGGGAGCGCCGGCATCTGCGCGCAACGGCCGCGCCGATCACCGACCGGGACGCCGAGGCCGCCTTCCTGCTCACCGTTCCCCTGGTCAGCCTTCCGGCTGGGATGTCCGGCTCCTGCCGCATGGCCGTGGAGCTGTCAGCCAACGGCGGCAACCGCCTGGCGGGCGCTCTGATCGGGGTGGAGGAGGGCCGGATCGCGTCCTGCGTCTCGCGGCTCGAGGGCAATGCCACGGCGTGGGCCACGGGCTCCGCCTCTGTCTGGCTGCGAGCGCTGATCGAGCAGGACGGGAGTTCGCTCGAGACAGGCGGCGACTGTCAGCTTGCCGGGGCGCTGATCGACGGCGTGCACGACAAGCTCTTCGGGGGCGGCGGCGAAGCGGTAGGAGCCGACCGGGTCGGGGCACTTCCCTAACTCGGGTCGCCCTTGTCCTCGAGCCAGCGCCGCGCTTCCTCGCCCACGTCTGAGTTGAGTTCGATGTAGAGGGCCATCAGCTCGGCCTGGCAGGCGCGGTTGCCGGCCATCCAAGCCTCGTGAAGGTAGTTCCACATGTTGATCGTCCGCGGCACGGTCAGGTTGAGAGTGTCGGCGGATTGATCCATCAGGCCTTTGAAGTCCGCTTCGAGGTGGGCGATGGCGACCGCCTCGATGTCGGGGTCGGACTCGGTTGCCCGGGCCTCCATCTGGTCCCGGCCCGAGCGAGTGCCGGAGAACCAGGCGAGGTTGAGGAAGTCCTCCATCGCCTCGGTCTGCTCATGGTCGAGGTCGAGGATCTCAGAGCTCTTCTCCAGCAGCGGCTGGAGATCGCGCTCCATCGCTGCCAAGAGGTCGTTCCCCATGTCTTCGCTGTCCCGCGGCGACACTCGAGCCAGTCTAGCGATTTAGAAATGCTCAAGTACTCCTCCATAAACTTGGAGGACGAAAGGGCATTTAGAGGCCAGCGGGGTGCCTGGCGACGAAGCGGGTGGGGTCGACGCTGGCGCGATGCCAGCGGGGGCCGCTCACTCCCGGCGGGGCGTCCCGGGTATCGAAGCGGAGGCCGGCGACGACCATGTAGACGTGGTGGGAGTTGGCGTAGACCGTGATCCAGCGGCCGACTCCTGGCTCCTCCCAGGAAGCCAGTTGGCCGGAGACCATCGTCGCGCCGAGCAGGCCGGCGCCGTGAAGGGCGTAGCTGACGGCGCCCGAGCAGTCGTAGCCGCGGGTGAACCAGCTGACGTGGCCGCCGCCCCAGACATAAGGACGGCCGTCGATGTGGTTGGCGGCGGCAATCGCCTGCTTGACGGCGGTGGGGGCGTTGGCGGGCGCAACCGCGCGACCGTTAACGAGGCTGGCACCGCAGCTGGAGCTGGTCCGCTGGCCGCTGGGTGGAAGCGAGGTGCAGCCGGCGCCCCAGGGCACGGCCGCCGCCGCGACAGGCGGAGCGGTGCCGGCCGCCAGCGCGATCGTCGCGCCGACGGCCGCCAAGGTCAGCTTCTCTTTCATCCCAAGCAAGACACGGGCAGGCTAGTAGCCCGGCGGATGGCGCGCGACGAAGCCGGCGCTGCTGGCCATGTCGCTGTGCCAGCGGGGGCCGGTGCCGCTGCTGTTTCCGGCGGTGTCCCAGCGCAGGCCGGCGATCACGGCGTAAGCGTGGCCGGCGTTGGCATAGACCGTTATCCAGCGACCCGGGCCCGCGCTTCCCCAGCGTTCCATCGGGCCGGAGGGCAGGGGGCTCTCGAGGAACGCGCCGCCGCGCAGCGCATAGCTGACCGCGCCGGAGCAGTCATAGCCGCGGTCCCACCAGCGGCCGTGCCCGCCGCCCCATATATAGGGCTTGGTGCGAATCCTGTTCGCTGCCGCGATCACCTGCTTGACCGCGGCTGGGGCGTCGATTGGCGCGATCGCCCGGCCGCGAACCAGTGCCGCGGCGCCGGTCGGATCGGCTGGCGCGGCTACGGGGGGTGGAGGAATGGGTTCGGGGCTGACGGCGGAGATGCCGCCGTAGGGTTGCGCCCACGCCTTGCCGGTGGCGCAGACCGTGGCCACGGCCAGGGCCGTGAGGAGCGTGCAGATAGCGGCCAACCGCGCCGCCCGTTGGGCAAACGTCATCGTGCCTCCTTCGTCGGCCGGCGGGGTTAGCTGACGGGCTGGCGCTGAAGGAGCTTGCGCCCCCACCCGAAGGTGGGCTCGCCCCGAAAACATGGTTCCCCCGCTCCCCGGCAATTCGGCCGAGGATTAGGCATTCCCCAGTTAACTCGGTTGGCGGGTGAAGGTTGCGGAGCTGCCGTGGCGCCGCCCCGCCAGGCTGGTCAACCGCGCTCGTAGGTGAGGATCGCGATGCCGTCTCCGACCGTCTCCGACTTGCTCAGCTTCAGCGCCTTCTTCTCGGCGCTCTCGCCGAAGAGACGCTTGCCGCTACCGAGCACAATGGGGAAGACCATCAGCCGCAGCTCGTCGACGAGGTCGTGCTCGATCAGGCCCTGCACCAGCTGGGCGCTGCCGGCGACCAGGATCACACCGTCGACCTCCTGCTTCAGCTTGGCGATCTCTTCGGCGAGATCGCCGCTGAGCACGGTCGAGTTCTCCCACTCGGCCTCCTCGAGCGTGGAGGAGACGACGTACTTGGGCATCCCATTCATCTTCTCGGCGAAGCCGGCCTCGTCGTTCATCCGCGGCCAGGCGGCGGCGAAGCCCTCGTAGGTCCGCCGGCCCAGCAGCTGCGCCTCGGCCTCGCGGAGCTCGTCGAGCTTGAATTTGTCGCCCTCGGCACCGCGGTCGATCTCGAAGGTCCAGCCGCCGTGCGCGTAGTCCTCGCCTCCGCCGGGGGCCTCGATCACACCGTCCAGAGAAACGAACTCGGTAACGACGATCCTGCCCATGATTCCTCCTTCTCGAGTTTGGCTTTCAAGGGGTCGACGAACGAACCGGGACGAAATCGACACGGGAGAGTGTGACCTGAAATACCAACCGGATCCGGATTAACGCCGCCGATCGGCCTGCTTTCTGCCTGGGGCAGGTCAGCCGTGGCGGGCGGCCGCGACCAGGCGCGGAGCCGGATCGACCTCGCGCACCGGCACGAAGCTCTTCTGCGCGACCGAGATCGTGATCGGTCCGAGGCTCGGATCGCCGCTGGGGAGAATGCTGAAGCTGCCGGTGATGCCGTCGGTGACCTTGGCCATGCGCACGGCGTCGAGCACGCCGGAGCGCTCGCCGCTGCGGGCGATGGCGTCGAGCAGAACGCTCGCGGCTTGCCCGGCATACGGCGCGTAAAGTTCGACCGGCCCCTTGGTCTCCCGCTGCAGCTGGGCGACCAGCTTCTTGCCGGGGCCCTTGAGGTTCTCGGGCACGCGGCCGGGGACGCTGGCGAACATTCCCTTCGAGGCCTTGCCGGCGAGGTCGATCGTCGACTGTTGGGCGAAGCCGTCGGGCGCCAGCAGTTTGACCATGCCGTTGTTGGGGCCCAGCACCGCGACCTTGTCCTTGATCAGCTGGGCGCCGTTCTCCTCGGTCAGCCCGGCCAGCAGGAGCCCGTCGGGCATCGTGCCGGCAACCGTCCTCATCAGGCCCTTGTAGCCCGCGGCGGCCGGGTTCCAGGCGCGGAAGCCGGCGACCTTCATGCCCAGCTGCTTGGCGGCGCCGCGGAAGGTCTGTGCCTGCCCGAGGCTGGTCGGGTCGCCGCCGGCGTAGAGGACATAGGGACGCTCGATCTTCTGCTGCCTGGCGAAGCTCGCCAGGCCAGCGCCCTGGTAGGCGTCGTTGGGGACGACCCGCGCGTAGTTGCGCCGCTGCGGGTAGAGGCTGCCGGGCTCGCCCTTGGGGCAGCCGGGGGCGGACTGGGTCAGGCAGATCAGCGTGTTGCCGGGGGAGACCATCGCCACGCCGCCGCCGGGCGCTTTGCCGAGGATCGGGACGATCGCCTCGGCGCAGCCGGAGTTGTAGGTCCCCACGACGCCGAGCACGCTCGGGTTGGCGGCGTAGGCCCTGGCATTTGCCTGGCACTGCGCCTTGCTCCACAGTCCCGTGTCGGCCTCGGAGTCGTCGCAGGCCTGGAAGGCCACGTTGCGCCCGCCGGCGTGCCAGTCAGCCCCTTCGAGCACCAGCCGGATCGCGTCGTTCATCTGCAGCGAGCGCCGGCGCGAGTCCCCCTGCAAGGGGAGGTCGGAGACGATCAGCGCCTGCGCCGCGCCCGAGCCGCCGTACTGGACGGGAGCGCAGGCCGGCGAGTCGACCGCCGTGACCGTCGGGTCCGCAGCGCGGCTGTCGGCGCTGACAGTGAAAACCGAGATGACTCCGAGCAGCAGTGCGGCTACGAGGCTGAGGATCGGAAGAGGGCGGGACACGAGCGCCAGCGTACTTAGAGGGCGGGACACGAGATCCGCATACCCGCCCGGTGGCGGTGATCGTGTGCGATTGCCGCGGAGCGGACGACGTGACCGATGCGTTCAGCCTCGTTCAGCCGCGCCCGAGGTGACGCAGCGCCGACTGCGCCGCGTTGTAGCCGCTCATGCCGTGAACGCCGCCGCCGGGCGGAGTCGCGGCGGAGCAGATGAAGAGGCCGGGGACGCCGGTCGCGTAGGGGTCGAGGGCGAGGCGGGGGCGGATCGCCATCTGCCACGGGGTGTTGGCGCCGGTGACGATGTCGCCGCCGACATAGTTGGCGTTGTCGGCCTCGAGCTCGGCGGGAGAGCGGACGGAGGTGGCGACGATGCGCTCCCGCAGGCCGGGGGCGAAGCGTTCGATCTGGTCGACGACCGCCTTCTCGCCGTCGCCGTCGTAGCCGTGGGGCACGTGGGCGTAGGCCCAGATCGGGTGGACGTCGCCGGCCGAGCGCTGGGGGTCGGCGAGGTACTGCTGGCAGACGAGGACGAACGGCCGCGCTGGCATGCGGCCGCGGTTGACATCGCGCTCGGCGGCGACGATCTCCTCGAAGGAACCGATCGCGTGCACCGTCCCGGCCCGGCGGCAGGGCTCGGCTGACCAGGGCACGCCGCCCTCGACCGCGAGGTCGACCTTGAAGGCGGCGGGGCCGTGCCTGTAGCGGCGGTAGGCGCGAGCGACCCGGCCGGGCAGGCGCTCGCCGACGATCTCGGCGACGGCGCCGGGAGCGAGGTCGAAGGCGACGACGTCGGGGCTGCCGAGCTCGGCCAGCGAGCGCACCCGCACTCCCGTCTCGATCCTCCCCCCATGCTCACCCAGGACCGAGGCCAGGGCATTGGGGATCGACTGCGAGCCGCCGGCCGCGACCGGCCAACCGACGCTGTGGCAGGCCGAGATCAGCGCCATCCCGACCGAGGCGCTCAGCGGCCGCGTCAGCTGGCTGAAGGAGTGGGCGGCGACACCGCCGAACAGCGCTCGCGCCCCCGGCGTCCTCCAGCCACGCGTCACGAGCGTCGCCGGTGCCGCGGCCGGGAGCCCGAAGCGGGCAAGCGAGATCGGGTGTTTCGGTAGATGGGCCACTGGGAGCATCAGGTCCTCGTTGAGCGCATCGAAGTTCCCCGCCGGGGCGGCAAACAGACGCCGCCAGGCTCGCCCGTCCTCGCCGAGCCCGGCGGCGGTCTGCTCCAGCGAGCGGACCATCGCCGCCGCCCCGCCGCCGTCGAGCGGATGGACAAGGTCAACCTCCGGTTGGCGCCACTCCAGCCCGTGGCGCTCGAGCTCGAGCGAGCGGAAGAACGGCGAGGCGGCCGCCATCGGGTGCCCGGCGGAGCAGACGTCGTGGATGACGCCCGGGACCGTCAGTTCGGCGCTGCGGGTGCCGCCGCCGATCGTCTCCGCCGCCTCCAGCACGGTCACCTCGACTCCGGCTCGCGCCAGCGCCACCGCGCAGGCCAGCCCGTTGGGCCCGGAGCCGACGACCGTCGCCGTGCTCATGTAGCCACCGCGACTGGCTCCATCGGCTCGCGCCTGCGCTCCACCGCCACCGGGAAGTCCCACGACTCTTCCAGCCAGGGCTGGCGCTCGATCATGTCGGCAACCGCGACCGACCCCTCCTCCAGCAGCCCGCTCGCCGCGTCGTAGATGCGGTAGCGCTGACGGCCACTGCCGACGGCTTCGGACTCCAGCGCGATCACCCGCACCTCGCCCGGCGCGAACCCGCAACGCTCCTGCACCGCCTCCAGCAGTTGGCGGCCGTGGAAGTGACCGTCGCCGAAGTTCCAGCCGTTGACGACGTTGGAGATCAGCTCGCCGTCGCGGACGTCATAGGACTCGACGTCGTCGACGGCGTGGGGGAGCAGGGCGTTGAGTGCCCGCCCGTGCGAGTGCATCGAGCGGAAGGCCAGCCCCTTGTTGAGCAGGAAGTTGGCGGTCTCGCGGTCGTAGGTCCGCGCCAGCTGCTCGGCGACCAAGCGTGCCGGCTTCTCGATCCGTTCGTCCAGCTTCTCCTCAGCGCCGCTGCCGCGGCGGAACAGCCACTGCGTGGTCGCCCAATTGCCGGCGTAGTAGCGCATCGAAGGTAGGAAGGAGAGCTTGTCGGGCCGGAAGTTGCCCAGCACCGGCAGCCCGAGGCAGACGATCGCGACCAGCGCGATCAACAGCGGATCACCGAGTGAGGAGAGCGGCACGTCGCCATAGTGACCGAAGAGGAAGAGCGTCCCGAAGATCATGAAGATGTTCCACTCCAGCGGCACCGCCAACGGGAACATCGAGGTGATGTTGAGGTGGAAGAGGACCATGCCGACGATCGCGATCGTGCGAACGGTGTTGTTGTCGACGGTGAGCAGGAGCAGTGGCCAGCCGAACTCCTGCACGGTGCCGAAGTGGGCGATGCCTGCGGCCAGTCGCGAGGGCCGCATGTCCTCGGGGAAGTCGCGCCAGAGCTTGCGCTTCAGCGCCTTCGACCTGACCAACGGCGCGTTGCTGATCATCACCGAGACGACGAAGGGGAAGTGACGATTCAGCTTCGAGGAGGCGGCACCCCACCAGATGAAGATGAAGATGAACTGCCAGGCGACGATCCACTGGCTGACCGGGAAGAGGCCGACGGCGAGCATCGTCGCGTAGATCTCCGGGCGAGCGCCGAGGAAGGAGACCTTGTCGCGCAGGCCGAGCAGCGCGAGCAGGCCCAGAAGCACGGCGATGCCGGCCGGCGAGACCCGCCCCGCCCCCGCCCCGTTCGCGTCCACTCCAGAGGCGAAGAGCAAATAGAGACCGGTCGCGACCACGGCCGCGTAAAGGGCCACGTCGAATAGCGAGCGCCGGGTCCCCGCCGTCAGCGGCACCCTGCCCGGCCACGGCGGCAACCGCACCGTTCCCGGCCGCAGCCAGTAGAGCGGCCCACCGATCGGCGGTGTGAAGCGGAAGCTGAGCGGCATCGACCCCGCCCCGAGCCCGAGGATCTCCCATAGCAGCGTCCAGACCGCGAACTTCTCGAAGACGATCGGTTGCGTCCACCAGTTCCCGAAGTCGCCGAAGTCGCCGAGGCCCGGCGTCGTCGAGATCGCCAACAGTGCTCCAGCCGCGTAGACGACCAGCTTCAGCGCGTAGAGCAGGAAGACCGCCGATGGCGACCCGAACCCGTTCTCGCCCCAGTCCTGCACCAGCGGTTTGATCCGCACCAGGTGCGGCTTTCGCTTCCACTCCTCGAGCTCGAATGGCGGTGGAGCTGGAGAGAGGAAGCTCATTATTAGACATGCTCTCACTGGCGGCAGTCCGTAGCAATGTCCAGCGCGAGGTCGCCGCCGGTAAGGCACATACAAGTTCCCTGAGCAATATGTACAGTGGTCTCCGATGTGGGCTGACCTGCATGCGCACTACCCGATGCACGTCGTCAGTGACGTCGATCCCGAGCCCACGCTCGACCCGGCGGTGGGCTTGCTGCGCAAGGTTCGCGGGCGGCGGACTTTCGGCGGGAAGATCCAGGCGGCCGTTCTCTGGCTGGCGATGAGGATCGGCAGCGACAGGACCGTGACCAGTGGGCCGCGGATCTCGGTGGAGGGCATGCGCGAAGGCAACGTCGGGCTGGCGTTGTCGGTGCTCTTCCGCGCCTTCGAGGAGATCGACCTGGGCAAGCCCTACGCGGCGGCGCCGACACCGGACTACTTCCCCGGGCTGCTCGAAGACATGGCCGAGGTCGAGGCGGAGGTGGCGACTCACGACGAGTCGACGATCAGGATCGTCACCAACCTCGAGCAGCTCGACCGTGCCCTGGAGGACAAGGCGATCGCACTTGTGCACGCTGTCGAGGGCGGGTTTCACCTCGGCGACAGCGACGAGGAAATCGCTCGCAACTGCAGGACGCTGGGCGAAAGGGGAGTGGGCTACGTCACCGTCGCCCATCTCTTCTTCCGCCAGGTGGCGACCAACGCGCCGGCGCTTCCCTTCCTGTCGGACTCGCTCTACAACTTCGTCTTCCCCCAGCGCCAGAAGGATCGCCTGACGCCCCGGGGGGAGGCGGTCGTGCGCGGGTTGGTCCGCAACCGCATCCTGATCGACGTCTGCCACATGGATCCGCCGGCGATCGATGAGGTGTTCGAGCTGCTCGACCGCGAGCTGGATCCCGAGGCGAAGTTCCCGGTCGTCTCCACCCATGCCGGCTACCGCTTCGGCAAACAGCAGTACATGTGCGACGAAGAGACCCTGCTGAGGATCAAGCGCCGCGGCGGCATGGTCGGATTGATCATGGCCCAGCACCAACTCAACGACGGCATTCGCAAGCCCAAGGACTACACGACGAACCTCGACGAGTCATTCGAGGTCATCTGCACACACATCGACAGGATCGCCGAGATCACCGGCGGCTACGAGCACATCGGCCTCGGCACCGACTTCGACGGCTTCATCAAACCGACGATGGCCGGCCTGGAGACGATGTCGCACCTCGCCACACTCGAGCGCAAGCTGGAGGAAAAGTACGGCCCGGGGGCGACCGAACTGATGACGTCCAGGAACGTGCTGCGGGTGCTGCGAACTCTGTGGTCAAGTTAGCTGCATCAAGATGCTAAAGTGCGTTGATGCCGAAGACCCGTACCACCGTGACCCTCGATGAAGAGGTTTTCCGTGCCGTCAAGATCAAGGCGGCGCGAACTGGCAAGCGGGACTCGCAAGTAATCGAGGAGTCGTTACGGCGCGACCTGCGGCTCGAGGGCCTTGAGGATCTCTGGGCGCGAGTGACTCCGGCGTCGGAAGGCGAGGGTATGGCCCTCGCTGACGCTGAGCTCCATGCCATGCGCGAGGAGAAGCGTGCGGCGGGTCGTTCTTGACCCCGGCGTCCTCGTCTCCGCCCTGATCACCCCCAGGGGATCACCCGCAAAATTGTTGCGGGAGGTCCGCGCCGGTGGTTTGGAGCTGATCGTCTCACCGCTTCTACTGGAGGAGCTGGAGGAGGTGTTGGGTCGACGCAAGTTCCGCCGCTACGTCGACCCGGGCGCTGTGCGCGAGTACATCGAGCTTCTGCACCGTGAGGCAGTTGCGGTCCCCGATCCCGAGGTGGCTTCGCCTCTGCGGTCGGCAGATCCTGACGACGACTATCTGATCGCTCTTGCCCAGAGCCAGAACGCCGTTTTGGTCTCCGGCGACAAGCATCTTCTCGAGATCGGCGGCGGCGCCCCGATCCTTGCCCCCGCCGATCTTCACCCCGAGTAAATTCGAGGTCGTGAAGGCCGCCCTCGCAATCGTCCTGGCCGCTTTGCTGGCTGTGGGTTGGGCGCCCGGCACGGATGCCCGGGTGGCCGGGGCGCAGCTGTTCCATGGTCGGGTCGAGCGGATCGATGTGACGACGCGGGCGCGGATGAGCGGTGTCTCCTGGCACCGCGGCTGCCCGGTTGGCTTTGAGGAATTGCGGCTGCTCAGCGTCAGCCACTGGGGATTCGACGGTGTGGTCCACCGCGGCCGACTGGTCGTTAACCGCGACGCCGCCACGGCGATGCTCAAGACGATGCACACCCTTTTCCGCCTCCACTATCCGATCCGGCAGATGCGCTTGGTCGACGCTTTCGGAGCTGACGACCACCGCAGTATGGACGCCGATAACACCTCCGCCTTCAACTGCCGATTCGTCGCCGGCAGCGACGGCGCCTGGTCCGAACACGCCTACGGACGGGCGCTCGACCTCAATCCGCTGGAGAACCCCTACGTGACCGAGTCCGGCTATGTCTCTCCCCCGGCCGGTGCCCCCTACGCCGATCGCTCGCGCGAGGCGAAGGGCCTGATCCATCGCGGCCCGGTGGTCGCCGCCTTCGCTACCGCCGGCTGGAAGTGGGGCGGCAACTGGTCCTGGCCAAAGGACTACCAGCACTTCTCGGCGACGGGCAGCTGAGTCTGCTCCGCGGCTGCGAGCTTCGATCAGGTGCCGAGTGAGATGACGTAGGCCTCGCGTGGATCGACCCGGCCCTCGAGCACGTCGAGGTAGGCGCCCCGCGCTCCCTCGAGACCGCGGCCGGGGATCGTCTCCAGCCAGCCGCTCGTCCATTCGCAGAACGGGTGCCAGGCGTCGGCGACGCGCTGCTCGAGGCCGGCGCGTCCCCACTCCTTGGCCCGCTTGGTGACTCGGGTTGGGGCGAAGAAGAAGCTCGGCTTCGGCCCCGGCAGCTCGCCGCTGCTCCCGAAGTCCTCCCAGTGAGTAACCCCGACCGCCATGCTGTGGGACAGGTCGTCGCCGTAGTGGGAGTGGATCGCTTGGCGCACTTCTCCGTCGCCGGAGAAGTCGACGTAGGTCGCCGGCCTGCGCTCGAGTGAGTCGATCGCGTCGTAGCCGACGGTGCGGTGGTAGATCCCCAGCCCGGCCACGAACTCGGCGTTGCGCGGCGAGGTGAGACCGACCAGCTCGACCCCCTGGCGCCGTGCCAACAGGAAGGCGGCGGCGATCGCCGTCTTGCTCGAGGCGCTGGAGAGAACGATGGGCCCGCGCCCGGTCAGCTCCTCGTCGGCGAGCTGGTCGTCGATCAAGAACGAGGTGAAGAAGAGCGGTCGCAACAGCATCTGCATGTCCTCGCTGTCCGCCCGGTAGAAGAGGTCGCCGCCGGTTGCCAGGTAGCGGTGGTAGGCCGAAGGCAGCGCCGCCCGGTGCGGCGAGCCGTCGACAAAGCCGCTGGCGTCCGCGTCCACCGGCGTCACCACCAGGTGCGAGGACGGCGGCAGGTACCCATACAGGCGCGTCCCCTCCTCAACCCCGCTTCCCTCGCTGCGCTCAACCGTCGCGAACCCCCAGACCGGCACCCGCCCCCAGCCCGCCGCGGCGGGGAAGAAGTCCCAGTAGGACATAGCCTCGCCCATCACCGCGTAGGTGACGTTGTTGGCGGTCATCCCGAAGCTCTCGACCCGCAGCAGCGCCTGCCCGGCCTCGATTGCCGGCGCCCCGGACTCGGCGACGCGACACTCGCGCAGATCGCCCTTCTTGACCAGGAAGTCGCCCATCGTCCCTGGATGGTCTCACGAAGGGCTGGCGGGTGGCCCGCGGGACCACCGCTAGACGAGCGGGGCCACGGCTCTTCGTAGCCCCGCTCCTACGTCGTCCATAAGTAGGCTGCTTACTGATGCAGCCACCTTCAATTCTACTTAACTGTCAGTGCCACTGCAGCGTGGGGCCAGGCAATTTCGCTAGCTAGGAGTGTCAGCACACCTTTGTAGGTGCCGTCAGTTGTGGTGCTTGGGCCTGTTGCATCGTTGAAGCAACCGGCGCCATCAATTACGTATTTGATACCCGTGATGTCAATGTACACTTTGATGTCCATGCTCCAGACTGGCCCACCGGAGTTTTCCGCGGTGATCATGCTTTCAGCAAAAGACTGCGGTGGAATTGTGATGGTGCAGGTTGCACTAGCTGTGACTGCGATTGCGTCACCGGCCACCGCACATTTGACGTGGGCTGCTACCCCGATGAAGCTAGGGCTAGTTAGAATTGTATTACCGGCTGTGAGGAGGTAGTCACAGCTGTTCATGTGAACTACCGGCCCCGCGATGCCGGCAATCGTGCAGCCTTTTTTTTCATTTGTATTTCCATAGGTCGCACCCAGTGTTAACGAGGTTCCCGATCCTTTCAATTCGCCATCAAAGGTAGCGGGGGTGCATTTGACCACCCCCGCTTTCGTGGAAAATTCATGTTTGGTGTTTTCTTGACCTGTGATCAGGCCAGTTATCGCTGAACCAATAACTGTTACCGTTTTTCCGCCTTCAACTTCGAATTCGCCGGCCTGCGCCGCCGACCCCGCTACTGCGTTCACCGCGAGGACCGTGACTAGAGCCAGCCCGAAGACCCTTAGCTTGCAGAACATTTCCTTGCTTCCTTTCGTTGCTGGTTGCGTTCATCCCTTAACGGGGCCACAAGCAGTAACTCGGTCTCTGCTAACGGTCAAGAGCACCAGAGCGTTTTGTTGACCTTTGGCGTTTTGCTCTCGTCTCTCCCTGTAGTTTCCTAATGACGGGTATGGACACGCGCGGATCCGTGCGGCGCAGCGATTAGCTGGGCGAGTTGTCTCGCGTCGTCCAGCGGCACACGTACCGCTCGGTTGCCGGTGATTCGTTCCAGCGGGCCGTAGAGGCTGAGGATCTCGCGCTGGTTGGTGTCCCCGCGGCGCAAGGCCTGGCGTGTTCGGCGGCGATCGGCCGCCTGTAACTACACCTGGAGGTCAAACTCCGCGCGGCGGTCCGCGGGAACCAGATCGACGTACCCGCGATGGCGCTGGATGTAGCCATTGACGAAGGGGCAGAAGGGAAGAATCGCCAGCCCGCGTTTGCGGGCGTCGTCGAGGGCGAAGGCGATCAACTTTCCCGCCAGCCCGTGGCCCTCGAAGCGGTCATCGATCTCGGTGTGGGTGAAGGCGATCAGACCAGGCTGCGCCTGGTATTGGGCGAAGCCGGCGAGCTCGCCGTCGAGGCGAATCTCGTAGCGTCGCCGATCGGCGTTGTCGACGATTGTCTCGCTCATCGAGCCTCGACCCTACTCCGGCCTCATGCCGATGACGGTTCGATCGAACCGAGGGCGGGTAGGTATGCCTGTGGCAGGACCTAGGGAGCAACAAGGAGGAACCATGGACAGAGCGGACAGAGGTTCGGGCCTGGGCATCTCACTGGGCGGGATCATCGTCATCATTGGCATCGTCCTGATGTTCGTCGTCAGCTTCTGGCTTGGGCTGATCGTCACTCTCATCGGCCTCGTCGCTTTCGGCGGCTTCGCGCGCGGCAAGTGGTACTGACGTCCGCCGGCGCACCAGCGCCGGTCACGCTGAGATGAGCCGCACTTACCTGCTCGAGCGTGAGCAGCGAGTCGAGCTGCCGATCGGGGCTGCCTTCGGTTTCTATGGCGACGCGCTCAACCTCGAGGCGATCACGCCGCCGTGGCTGGGCTTCGAAGTAACCACGCCATCGCCCGTGCAGATGCGTGCCGGCACGCTGCTCGACTACAGGCTGAAGTTGCACGGCGTGCCGGTGCGCTGGCGGACGCAGATCGAGGTTTGGGAGCCGCCCCGCCGCTTCGTCGACATCCAGCTCAGTGGGCCCTACGCACTGTGGGAGCACACGCACGAGTTCGAGCCGGCAGGGGAGGGAGTCACCTTGATCCGCGACCGGGTCCGCTACGCGCTGCCGCTCGGACCGCTCGGCGAGATCGCCCATCGCCTCTTCGTCCGCCGCGACGTCGAGCGGATCTTCGACTACCGCCGCACGGCGGTTGCCGCGCAGCTCGCCGGGTAACGGAAGCCCTTGTTCCTCTTCTTCTCGAACAACCTCGGCTGCGGCACCTCGCTGCTGATCTCAGCGGTGGTGACGCTGATCCTCCTACTCCTCACCGGCGTCATCGAATTCAGCTGAGGCACCGCGAACCGGCGGAAGGGGCCACCGGCTCCTCGCCTCAGCTTGAAGGCTGAAGGTGCGGAGCGGACGAGAAGACCTGCTGGTGAGCTCAACATCTTCCTTAGTCCTGCAGTCAAAAAGGCCCGGGCGGCACGGCCAAGAAGGCCAAGCTTCGCCGGTGGATGCGCGCGCTATTTGGCGCTCGCGCGGAAGCACCGTTGGAAAATTGCAGGACTAAGCCGCAACGGTCGACGCCCTCTCTATGCGGCAGGAGGGAGTCTGTTGAGCCAGCCATTTCGGACCTGCTACGGATTGCTCTTTCCTCGAGACGAAGGAGCTGCAAGATGCCTCACAAGCCAAAAGCCGTAGGCCTGCTCCTATTTGCAGTCTTCGTCATGAGTGCAGCCGTGGCTCCGTCGGCATCGATGGCGGACGAATTCGTAGTCGAAGGGGAAAAAAAGGTGACAGTCACAGGGGAACAGATCTCTGGCCAAGTCACAGGGATCGAAACCACTAAACACGAATTCAAAACGGCTGCCGGCACCGTCAAATGCACTCCCACGACCTTCGACGGCGTGCTCGAAGGGTCTAGCGGCGACCTGACACTGGCCCCGACCTACGGCAATACAGCCGCTGGAACGGGCTGCACGCTCGCCGGCATCGCGGGGACGATCGTCCACATGCGCAGCTGCGACTACCTGCTCACAGCCGGTGAAACAGTTGAAGGGAGCGAAAACAAAATCGGCGTGGTCCCGCACATCAAATGCACCACGGGTGGCGACAAGATCGAAATCACATCTGGAAGCTGCACGATCACAATCCCGGAACAGTCCTTTGCCGAAAGCATGGTCACGGCCGAAAACTCTGGCGGCGCCGGGACGGCGATGGATCTCAAGCTGGTCATCGACATCACCGGCATCACCTACGAAGTCCATGGCACCTGCCCCAATGCCCCGACCGTCACAACGCCGACAAGCGATGGCTTCTACAAGGGCGTGGCGACACTCAAGGCCGATGAATTCGTCAACAATGCCAACAAAGTTGGATTGACAGTGGGGGTTGCACCGCCCCCACCCACCAGCGAATTCGTAGTCGAAGGGGAAAAAAAGGTGACAGTCACAGGGGAACAGATCTCTGGCCAAGTCACAGGGATCGAAACCACTAAACACGAATTCAAAACGGCTGCCGGCACCGTCAAATGCACTCCCACGACCTTCGACGGCGTGCTCGAAGGGTCTAGCGGCGACCTGACACTGGCCCCGACCTACGGCAATACAGCCGCTGGAACGGGCTGCACGCTCGCCGGCATCGCGGGGACGATCGTCCACATGCGCAGCTGCGACTACCTGCTCACAGCCGGTGAAACAGTTGAAGGGAGCGAAAACAAAATCGGCGTGGTCCCGCACATCAAATGCACCACGGGTGGCGACAAGATCGAAATCACATCTGGAAGCTGCACGATCACAATCCCGGAACAGTCCTTTGCCGAAAGCATGGTCACGGCCGAAAACTCTGGCGGCGCCGGGACGGCGATGGATCTCAAGCTGGTCATCGACATCACCGGCATCACCTACGAAGTCCATGGCACCTGCCCCAATGCCCCGACCGTCACAACGCCGACAAGCGATGGCTTCTACAAGGGCGTGGCGACACTCAAGGCCGATGAATTCGTCAACAATGCCAACAAAGTTGGATTGACAGTGGGGGTTGCACCGCCCCCACCCACCAGCGAATTCGTAGTCGAAGGGGAAAAAAAGGTGACAGTCACAGGGGAACAGATCTCTGGCCAAGTCACAGGGATCGAAACCACTAAACACGAATTCAAAACGGCTGCCGGCACCGTCAAATGCACTCCCACGACCTTCGACGGCGTGCTCGAAGGGTCTAGCGGCGACCTGACACTGGCCCCGACCTACGGCAATACAGCCGCTGGAACGGGCTGCACGCTCGCCGGCATCGCGGGGACGATCGTCCACATGCGCAGCTGCGACTACCTGCTCACAGCCGGTGAAACAGTTGAAGGGAGCGAAAACAAAATCGGCGTGGTCCCGCACATCAAATGCACCACGGGTGGCGACAAGATCGAAATCACATCTGGAAGCTGCACGATCACAATCCCGGAACAGTCCTTTGCCGAAAGCATGGTCACGGCCGAAAACTCTGGCGGCGCCGGGACGGCGATGGATCTCAAGCTGGTCATCGACATCACCGGCATCACCTACGAAGTCCATGGCACCTGCCCCAATGCCCCGACCGTCACAACGCCGACAAGCGATGGCTTCTACAAGGGCGTGGCGACACTCAAGGCCGATGAATTCGTCAACAATGCCAACAAAGTTGGATTGACAGTTAAATAGCGCAATCTTCTTATCGTGGCACGCGGCGGGCATACGGAAGACAGCGCGCGGCGGCAAGTGCCCGCAGGGGGAAGCGATGAAGTGCATGCTGCGATCCATAAGGCATCACTCCACTGCAGAGCACGTCGGAGTGGGATGGGCTGGACGCCGATAGCTACGCGCGCCATTTGGCGCCTGCCTGGACGCCGTATCGGGGATTTGCGGGGTTAACCCACTTCGGTGAAGATCTCGCTTGCGCCGACGCAGAGGTTTGTTGAACAGCGCACTTGGAGGCGCTACGCCTTCCTGAGGTGGGGAGGAAATCGAAGGAGATAATGATGAGTCACAAATTGAAGACCCTTGGGTGTGTCCTGGTGACCGCTTTCGCAATGAGCGCTTTGGGCGTGGCGGCTGCACAGGCGGGAGAATTTGAAGTTGAAGGCAACAAAAAAGTGACAATCACAGGGGAACAAATTAATGGCCTCATTACAGGGGTTGAAGAATCAAAACACGATTTCGGTACCGAGGTGGGAACATTTAGATGCAGCTCCTCGGACTTTCATGGCGTGCTTCAAAGCTCAAGTACGGAACTGACAGTCACTGCCACCTATGGAAACACAAGTACGGGCATGGGCTGCACGGTTGCTGGCATTGCCGGGCCAGTTGTTCACATGCGCAGCTGCGACTATCTGTTCACAGCCGGAAATACAATCGGGGCCACTAATAACATTCAGGTGCGCGCACACATCAAATGTGGAATCGGCGATAGCATTGAAATCACAGTTTCGCCCACTTGCACGATCACAATACCTCCGCAATCCTTCGCCGAAAGCATGGTCACGGCGGAAAACTCTGGCGGTGCAGGAAGTTCTATGGACATCAAGATGACCACTGACCTCACCGGTGTAAACTACGTAGTGCATGGGAGCCTATGTCCTAATGGTATTCAGGGTAATACAGCGACCACAACGAATGGTGTTATCAAGGGAGTGACAACATATAGAGCCACCGATTTCACTACGGGCGCCGCGGTAGGACTGACAGTAAAATAGAACTCAGCCGACCACTGGGAAGGGGCGAGGCAGCGTAAAGGGGCGACAGAAACACTGTCGCCCCTTTAATCCTAGACTTATGTCGCCATTTTATTTTAACTCCTGCTCGCGCTCGCTCGCCTGGCGCTCGTTGAGGTCCGCTTCGGCGGCGGCGCGCTTGGAGCGCTCCTCGGCCAGCTCGGCTTCGGCTCGGGCATCGCGAGCCTGCTCGCGGTGATGGTCGACGTCATCGTGTTTGGCCTCGACCTGAGCCTCGGCGATCTGGTGGGTGTGTTTGCGCCGGTTGGCGGCGGAGACCAGCAGTGCGACGACGATCAGGGCCACGATGACGACGATCACGATCAGTACGGTGGACATCTGGTTCCTCTCAGTAAGCGGTTGTCAGGGATCTCACGGTCTTCAGCCGCGATTCACGCCGTACCCGTCTTGATCACATTCCCCGTTGGACGAACCTAAAACCCCGCCAGGGTGGGGCTCATCGGGATTCTGCCGAGGTCTACCGGCTCATCGCGGCGGCAGCGTGAACACCGGCAGTGGCGTGTCGAACGGCTCGCAGAGCGCGGCCGGTGCTTCCTCGCGGCTCAGCGTTCGGCGCAGCTGGACGAAGGCGACCGAGCCGAGGATCGCGGGGATGCCGAGCTGGACGACGCGGTAGGCGAGCACCGCCGCGGTCGCCTGCGAGAGCGGGCTGCCGTAGAGCGTCAGGGCGCCGATCAGGCCGCCGTCGATCCCGCCGATGCCGCCGGGCAGCGGAATCAAGCCGCCGAGCTGACCGATTACGTAGGCGAAGACGAAGGCCGCGAATGGGGGCGTGCTGCCGAAGGCGGCAAAGGCGGTCGCGAGGGCGGCGACGTCGAGCGCCATGTAGCCGATGGCGCCGATCAGGGCGTACGGCTGCCGCGCCCGCAGCAGACCCGCCGCGTCGTGGACCCCGTCGGCGACGGCGGTGGCGCCGCGCCGCAGAAAGCGTCCAGCCCGAGCCCGGCGGCCCGGGCGCTCCCGGGCATCGACGGGTTCCGGGCCGACGTGGGCGAGGACGCGTGGCAGCACCGCGACGAGAAGGATCGCTGCCACCGCCAGCCCTCCCAGCGCCCAGGTCAGAATCAGCGGTCCGTCGCCGGGCAGCGCGCCCGAGGCGAGCAGGCACCCGAGGACGGCGGCACAGAGGAAGTTAGGCGCGCTGGTCAGGACGAAGAACGCGACGCTGCGCCGAGCGATCCGGTCCGTGCTCATCCCCCCTTGCCGCAGCGCCCAAGCCCCAAGCGCGAGCCCGCCGACGCCCCCCGCCGGCACCAGCACGTTCGTCCCCTGCTCCGCCATCCCGACCTCGTAGCTGAACCGCCAACCAAGCCGAGTGCAGAAGACTCCCTTGAACGCGACCACATAAGAGAGACAGGAGGCGACCTCGAGAAAGAAGAGCGCCACCAACCAGCCCGGCTGCGCGTGCGCAAACCGCTCCCGCACCTCATCGAGCCCCGGCAACGTGCTTATAAGGAGCGCGACGACCAGCCCGACGAGTACGAGCCCTCCGGCGCGGCGAGCGAACCCAGCGGCGCTCAGTTCGTGCGGGAGCGGTTCCGGGAGCTGAGAGGCCATCTGCACCGATCTTCGCAGCCCGCTCGTCTGACCCAAACCCGCTCGTCTGCGCCAGACTAATTCGATGGTCCCAGGAACATTCGACACCTTTAGCGGTGGTGCAGCATGAGTTCCCTTACCTGGCTCGCCCACTCCGAGGCAGAGCGCAGGCGCACCCTCGACGTGATCAAACTGCTCGACGAACCGGGAACGTTGGACGAGATCGGCATCGGCGGTATTCGAGATGCGTTTGCCGAGCTGCTGTTCCCGGGGACGAGCACGATCCAGACTCGTGCTCGCTACTTCCTCTTCGTTCCCTGGGTGTACCGGGGGCTGGAGAGGAAAGCTCCTATTACCGACGCCGCCACGCAGGCGCGCAGCCTCGAAGTCAGGCTGATCGATGCCTTGATGGAGTCGGAGGACACCAAGGGTGTGATCGGTCGCGATGCCCGGGCACGGTTGCAGCGCCTGCCAAGCGCCGTCTATTGGCAGGGGCTCGAGACCTGGGGCATCCGAGCGAACCGGACGTCGATCCGGGCCTACCACCGGCGCCTCGAGCGCGCGTATTTCGGCGGATCTGCCGAGCGCGGGAGCGACGAGCTTTCCGGCTTGGCCTCGGTATGGCATGGCGAGCTGCCCGAGGCGCCGGCTGGGTTCCCCCGGCAGGCCGATCTGGCGCTGACCGTCACCGAGGCCAACTATCTGCGCGACAGGATCATGACCAGCCACCCCGGCACCCTTCTAGCCGCTTTGGTCACCGACCCCTCGCCGCCGCGCCGGGCCAGCGCGCCCTGGGAGATCGAGGCGTCCGCGATAGAGACGGCGCCCGCGCAGGTCCACGAGCAGATTCGCCATGCGCGGGCCTTTGGCGATTTAATCCACGGTGCCCAGCTCCTCTACAACCTGATGCTCGCTCAGGCATCGGAGCGCGACGAGGAGATCGAGCACTACGGCGAGCGGCTCGGCCTCTGGGCCGACCGGCTGGTGGTCGAGGCGACGGCGCTCGCCACCTGGAACGACGAGCGGCGGCGGTTCTGGGAGATCGTTCGTGAGGGCAATCCGCGCCTGCGCCCGCGGGCGCAGGCCTTCGCCGACCGGTGGTTCGACCTGGCGCTCGCCGACGATCCGCACCGGCTCGCCGACGATTCGCAAGCTCGAGCGGCGATCTCCGAACGCGAGCAGATGCTGAAGGGGAGGTTGGCTCGTCTCGTAAATCCGACGGCGCTCGAGGCATGGGGCGGTGCATCTGGATCTGACCGGCTTCTCTTCCGCTGGCCCCAGGCCCGCGCCCTCGTGGAGGACATCGCCGCCCCGTTGGTCGCAGTCGGGCCGCCGGTCGTTGCCGACGGTGTCCCGGGCTGATGCTGGCGCCGGAAGATCGCAAGCTGTTGGTCGACGCGATTCGCCCCGACCCGGGATACGCGCTCGACCACGGGTTGATCACGACCTACTCGCTGGATCTGGACGCGTTGCTGTCGCTGCCGCTCGCGCTCACCTTCGACGGTTGGTCCGGCGAGGAAGACGGTGAGGACGGTGGCGGCGGGGGCGTCGACCCGGTGGCGTTGCTGGAGTCGCTGCGCCGCCACGCCGGGCACCTGACGGTGCTCTGTCAGGCCGGTGCCATCGCCACCCCTCGCAACCGCAACTTCCTCTCCTTCCTGGAGCCTGTTGTGCACGGCGTCAGCGCTCCGCTGGGCGGGGTGTTTCACCCGAAGTTCTGGCTGCTGCGTTACCTGCCCCGGGCCCCGACGGGTCAGATTCGCTATCGCCTGCTGGTGCTCAGCCGCAATCTCACCTACGACCGCTCCTGGGACACGATGCTGCGGCTGGACGCGACCCTCGCCGAGCGGCCGGCCCGTCCGCTCCAAGCGAACCTGCCCTTGGGCCGGTTCGTCGCCGGTTTGACCGAGCTGGCGGCGGCGGGTGCGGTCGGTCTCGACGCCGGCCGGCGAGCCTCGCTGGAGACGATCGGGGAAGAGTCGGCTCGGTTGCGCTTCGACTTGCCGGAGGGAGTGGAGGAGTGCTCCTTCTGGCCGCTCGGTTTCGATCGCACCACGGCGGCGGATGTCTTCGAGCGCCGCCGCGATCGCACCCTCGTGGTCTCTCCGTTCCTCTCATCCACCTTCGTCGAGGAACTCGGCCTCGGCGCCGAGGACATCCTCGTCTCCAGCGACGAGGAACTCGCGATCCTGCCCGAGGCGCTGCGGGAGCGGATCGGTCGCGTCGAGGTCATGGACGCGGCGACCACGGTCGAGATCGATTCCGGCGATGACGTCAAGACCAGCCCGGTGGTAACCGCGGAGGACGGGCTATCTGGACTGCACGCGAAGCTGGTCATCGCCGATGCGGGCTGGAAGGCGCGGATCTGGACCGGCTCCGCGAACGCGACCGCCGCCGCCTTTGGCAAGAACGTCGAGTTCGTCGCTGAGCTGGTCGGATCGAAGAGCGCGATCGGGATCGACAAAGTGCTGGGGACGGGGGAGGGCGGGCTGGCCGAGCTGCTGGTGCCCTATGAGCACGACCCGGGCGCCGAGGTGGACCTCGAGCAGCGCCGTCTCGAGCGCCTGATCGACGGCTTGGCGCGCGAGCTGGGCGCCTCGCCCTTGTCGCTGCGCGCGTCGGCGACCACGGCGGGGTGGAGGCTCGAGTTGCGAGCCGAGGGAGAACTGCCGCCGCTGCCGGCCGAGTTGAACGTGGTGGCCTGGCCAGCGACCTTGCGGGAGCACCGCTCGCGGCCGCTTGGGGCCGATGGGGAGCTGCCGAGTTGGGAGGGACTCGACGCCATGCATGTGACCGGCTTTCTCTGCCTCGAGATCGGCGCCGGCGCGGCCGACCTCAAGCGCCAGGTCGTGCTCGCGATCCCACTCGACGGTGCGCCTCCGGATCGCGACGCCGCGGTGTTGCGTTCGGTCCTGGCGGATCCGGAGAAGGTCTTGAAGTACCTGTTGTTCCTGCTCGGCGACCACGCGGGGGATGACGCCGACGCATTCGAGCTTCTCGCCGGCGGCGGGGAGGACGGCGGAGCAGGCGCCTGGCTCGGGTTTGGATCCGAGGCGACGCTGCTCGAGGCCCTGGTTCGTACCCTGCACCGCGATCCCGACCGGATCGACGGGGTCGAGGCGCTGATCGGCGAGCTGGGAGCAGCTCAAGCCGCCGACCTCCTGCCGCCAGGGTTCGAAGCGCTCTTCGCCCAGGTGCGGGAGACGCGCAGGAGGTTGCGGCGCCGATGAACGGCGATCTCGCAGCCGCGCCTCCCGACCCGGAGCCGGTGCTCAACGGGCTCCGGGACTTTCAGCGCCGCACCGTCGACTACGTCTTCGACCGCCTCTATGGCGTCGAGGAGCCCACCCGCCGCTTTCTCGTCGCCGACGAGGTCGGTCTCGGCAAGACCCTGGTCGCTCGCGGCGTGGTCGCGCGCGCCGTCGAGACACTCTGGGAGAGGCTCGAGGAGGTGGGCAGGATCGACGTCGTCTACATCTGCTCGAACCTGGAGATCGCGCGCCAGAACGTCAACCGCCTACGACTCGATCGCGATACCGAGTTCGCCGCACCGACCCGCATGACCTTGCTTCCGCGCACCCTCCACAGCCTGCGCAGGCAGCCGCTCAACTTCGTCTCGCTGACGCCGGGAACCTCATTCGATCCCCGCTCCTCCCTGGGCATAACCGAGGAGCGGGCGCTGCTCTTCCTCCTGCTCGAGCAGGAGTGGGAACTGCGGGGAGCCGCACCCAGAAACCTCCTTTCCGGCAATGCGAAGCGGAGCTCCTTCGACGAGTACGTCGACTGGCTGCGCGGCGCGGACGACATCGACCGCGAACTCGCGCAGAGCTTCCGGCAGAGCCTGCGCAGCGGGACCGGCCCGGAGCTGCGCCAGCGCTGGGAGGCGCTGCTGCCGTCCTTCCAGCGGGCCGGTCGCCGGGTCAACCGGACCGACGAGGTCAAGCGCGAACAAGGGCAGGTCGTCGGCGATCTGCGCCGGCTGCTGGCGGAGACCTGCGTCGAGGCTCTCGAGCCCGACCTGATCATCCTCGACGAGTTCCAGCGCTTCCGCGACCTCCTCCACGTCGACCCCGAGAACGGCGAGCGGACCGAGGCCGGTGAGCTGGCCGACGTGCTCTTCCGTTACCGGGACGCGCGAGTCTTGATGCTCTCGGCAACTCCCTACAAGGCCTACACCCGGGCCGGTGAAGACGACGGCGACCACTACCGCGACTTCGTCGAGACCGCCAGGTTCCTGCTCGATTCTCCGGCCCGGACCGCCGAGCTCGAGCAGCTGCTCGGCGAGATGCGGCGGGAGCTGCTGAGCCTGCGGCCGGGTTCAAGCGAGCGGCTCGCTTCCCTGAAGGGGCGGATCGAGGCGATCCTGGGCCGGGTGATGTGCCGTACCGAGCGCCTGGGCGCGACCGTCGAGCGGGACGGGATGCTGCGCGAAGCGCCGCTCGCGAGCCTTGAGCCGCAGCCGCCCGATCTCGAGGCCTATGTCGGGACGGCGACGGTGGCCGATGCGCTCGAGCAGCCCGATCCGCTCGAGTTCTGGAAGTCCGCTCCTTACCTGCTGAACCTGATGGACGACTACAAGTTGAAGGGCCGGCTGCGGGAGGCGCTGGCCGAGGACGCCGATCCGGGCGACCGCGAGGACGCGACGAGGGCCCTCGAAGTGGCCCGCGAGTCTTTGCTCCGTTTCGATTCGGTTCGTGCCTACGAGGCGGTCGGTCCACAAAACGCTCGACTGCGCGCGCTTGCGGCGGCGACCGTCGACCGCGGCTGGTGGCGCGTCCTCTGGATGCCCCCGAGCCTGCCCTACTACGCGCCGGCGGGGCCGTTCGCCGCGGCGGAGCTGCGGGAGATGACCAAGCGCCTCGTCTTCTCGGCCTGGGCGGTGGCCCCGAAGGCGATCGCCACGCTCTTGAGCTATGAGGCGGAGCGCCAGATGGCGCTCGCCGGCGGTACGAGTGCGGCGAACAACAGCGAGGCCCGCAAGCTGCGCGGTGGCTTGCTCGACTTCAAGCGCTCCCAGGACCGCTTGGCCGGCCTCCCCGTTCTCGCTCTCCTCTATCCCAGCTTCGCTCTCGCCGAGGCGGTGAGTCTTGGCGAGCTCAGCAGCGCCGCCGCGGCCGCCGCGCCGATCTCCGGCGAGGAGATGGTCGAAAGCGCGGCGGAGATCCTGCGGCCGCAGGTCGAGCGGATCGTCGCCAGGGCGCCTGCGCAGGGGCGCGTCGACGAGCGCTGGTACTGGGCCGCGCCGCTCCTGCTCGACGTCGACCAGGACCGCGACCGCGCCGTGGGCTGGCTCGAGGACGAGCGGACTGCCCTCGGCTGGCCGGGAGGAGGGGCGACCAGCGGCGACTCCTCCTGGCACGAGCACGTCGAGTACGCGGCCAAGGTGGCGGGCGGAGGGGTTGAGCTCGGAAGGTGCCCCGACGACCTGGTCGATGCCGTCGCCCGGCTCGCCGTCGCCGGCCCCGGGGTCACCGCCCTGCGCGCGCTGGCAGGTACGGAGAAGGGTGAAGCGAAGCGCGACCCGACCGTGCGGATCGCGGCCGCAAGTGTCGCCTGGTCGCTCCGTTCCCTCTTCAACACGCCGGAGGCGACCGACCTGATCCGCGGCCTGTATCGGTCCGCGGGTGCCTACTGGACCCAGGCCCTCCGCTACTGCCAGGACGGTTGCCTACAGGCGGTCCTTGACGAGTACGTCCATATTTTGCGCGAGGCCGAGGGGCTGGTCGGCGACCCCCCGGCGGGAGAAGTCGCGGGGCAGCTGGCGCAGGCGATGGTGACGGCGATCTCGGTGCGGACCTCCAGTGCCGTCGTCGACGAGGTCCGCTTCGACGGCGAGCGCCCGGACCTGAGCGCCGCGCGAATGCGGATGCGCTTCGCGATGCGCTTCGGCGATCAGCAGGGCGAGGGGGACGAGCACCTGCAGCGGGCCGAGAGCGTGCGGCAGGCTTTCAACAGTCCCTTCTGGCCCTTCGTCCTGGCCTCGACGTCGGTGGGCCAGGAGGGCTTGGATTTCCACCCCTACTGCCACGCCGTCGTCCACTGGAACCTGCCCTCCAACCCGGTCGACCTCGAGCAGCGCGAGGGTCGGGTCCACCGCTACAAAGGCCACGCGGTGCGCCGCAACCTCGCCGCCGCCCACGGCCGTGAGGTTCTGGCGGCGGGCGATGGCGACCCCTGGCTGGCGCTCTTCGCGGCTGGGATCGAAGCCCGGCCCGCCGGCTCCACCGATCTCCAGCCCTACTGGATCGTTCCCGGGGAGGCTCATATCGAGCGCCATGTACTGGCACCGCGGCTCTCGCGCGACCGACGACGCCTGACCGACCTCAAGCACAGCCTCACCCTCTATCGAATGGTTTTCGGCCAGGCCCGCCAGGGCGACTTAGTGGAGTACCTGGCGAAGCGTGTGTCACCTCAGGAACGGGACCGGCTTCAGGAGGTGCTCCGAATCGATCTCGAACCGAAGTAAGGGGTGGAGCGAGTGGCGCTGCCTCGCCCTTAAGTGCGACTCCCGGTCGCCCCATTGGTCAGCCGCTCGACGATCGCGAAGACGCGGTCCCGCTCCGCGGCCGCGTCGCTCGGCGAAACCGGGCCGCCGCACCCCCAGGACAGCTCGAAAAGCGGTTCGGCGTAGCCGTTGAACCCTTCGATCAGGCTCTCCGAGATCGCGTTGATCCCCTTCTGCCCCCGGACCACACGGACCTGTCCACCGTAAGGGACCATGCTGGCGATCTCTATCCGCTTGTTGAACACGCCTCTCTCGTTCGCCAGGACATGCCCGTCTTTCCAGACGATGAGGAGGTAGAAGCTTGGGCTCGAAACCGCCTCGATCTCCTCCACGGCGAGTCCGTGCTCACGCACCACCACCTCCAGCACCCGCCCGTACTTGTCCCAGTCGAAGCGTTCGATGTTCGAGCTTTCGAAGAGGTGAGCTATTGACAAGACGGCGGGATGCATAATCAGCACTATTACAGGTAAGTTGCCGGCATGACCTTCAAGGACCAGGGCAGTGCCTGAGGCGCGACCCCAACCGGGAGAGGTAAGTGGACACTGATCCTGCCAGCCCGGAGGTCGCATCGGTGCTGGAGCGGGCCGGCATGCTGCCACCCTCCTCGCAGACGCTGGCGCAGCTGCGTGCCGCGGGTGAGAGCGTCGAGGCGGAGGCGCTGCTCGAGGTCAGTCATGCGCAGTGGGGCAACGAAACGCAGGGCCCCGAAGACGTGCTGGTAGTGCTCGTCAGGGACATGCTGGTACTGGTCTCGATGCGCAAGGGCGGACTGTTCAGAGCGCCCGAGCCGAACCCGCGCGCCCTCCTCCTCGCTGACTACAGCGCCGTCGCCGAGGACGATGAGATCTTCGGGCACTCGGTCTTCTTCCTCGCTCCGAAAGCGGACGACCAATTCCTGCTCAGCTGGTTCGATATCGAGGAGCGCCAACGGATGTTCAGGGCGATCTTCGAAGCGCACGGGGGCCGTTACGGTCGCTGGGGAGTACAGCTCGACCCCGCCGACTACGGCGCCGACTTCGATCGCTTCCTGTCGCTGTTGACCACCGAGGGCCCAGCCCGCGACGAGGACGTGTTCGGCTGGGTCGAGCGAGAGCTCGGTGAGTATGAGGTGATCAATGCGCTCGGCCTCGCCGTCGATTGGCGCTCCTGCGAGCTGCACGACGCGGCCGGTCGCGAACCCTCCCGCCGCGTCTCCCGCCTGGGCTCGCCGCATCCGTGGATCTCCAACGGGCCGGAGGCCGAAAGGCTCTTCCTCCGTCTCGGCGAGCAGCTGCTTGACGCCGGCCTGCTCGGCCCGCCCTACGACGAGTGCACCTACGATCGCAGCGTCGAGCCGATGACCCGCCACGATGCCGGCCCCGCGCGCCTGCTGGCGCTGATGACCCTGGCCTCCCTGGCCCACCAGTTCGCCCATCCCCGTGCGGGGGAATGGATTGAGGCAGCAAGCACAGGAATCCCCTTGGTCCCTCCGGCGATCTTCTCGGTGGACCTGCGCCAACGCTGGTCGGCGATCGGAGAGCTACCGGAGGCTTGAGGGTGGAGCCGCCGAGTCGGCGCAAACGAGCGCTCCCATGCGGTTGGCTTGGGGCAATTTCCGACTTCGATCATCCTGCGGGATCACGTCCTGTCTCCCAGGAGAGAAGCTTCAGCTATTTGACTGTCAATCCAATTTTGTTGCCAGGGGGAGCGAATTCTACGGCTTTGAGTGTTACTACGCCTCTGTAGGTAGCATCGGTCACCAGCGTTGTGGTCGCTGGACTATTGGGGCAAGTGCCATGGTATTCGTGTCGGATGTTGGGGACATCGACGATTGCCTTGATGTCCATAGCCGCGCCCGCACCACCGGAGTTTTCCGCAGTGATCGTGCTTTCTCCTAGTTTCTGTTCCGGAATTGTAAGCACACAATTACTGACCATGTTGCGTGTAACTTCAATCACGTCGCCGGGCGTCGTGCACGTGATATGCGTTGCTACTGTGATGTTGCTAGTGGCTCCGATTGTGTTGCCCGCTGTGAACAGATATGCGCAGCTGCGCATATGCACACTTGGCCCGCTCACGCCGTCGAGCGTACAGCCCAATCCCGATTCTGTGATCCCGTAGATCGTAGTCAGTTTCAGTTCGGTGCTTGCTCCGTTCAGTATCCCGTCGAAGGCCACGGGGCCGCATTTAAAGACTCCGGCTGTCGTGCCCAATTCGAGCTTACCGCTGTTTTCAATGCCTGTGACAAAGCCGGGGATCTGTTCGCCCGTAACTGTCACCTTTTTCCCTTCAGCTTCGAATTCACCAGCCCGCGCCGCCGTCTCCATCACGGCGCTCATTGCAAAGACCGCGATCAGGGCCAGTCCGAGCGTTTTTGGCTTGCAAGCCATCACTGCCTCCTTCGATCTCTCCCCGCCTCAAGGTGATAGCGCCTGAGGTTCTCCGGCTCAACAAACCACTCTGTCACCGTAGATGAAAATCCGGCAGGGGTGTCTTTTCCCCGCAAACCCCCAGGGGCACTCTGACGCAAGCGCCAAGTAGCGCGCGCAGCTAAGGGCGTCGCTGGCCTTTCTCCCCTTCGCAAGACAATGAACCTGACCTCAGTGCGGCTCTCACAGGCGCAGATGTTGGTCGAGTCACATCAGACTCGGAGCGGCGTGAGGAGCAGACGGTGCGCAGCGACTCCGAATGCTGATGGTTCCGTCCACCGACGAACCTAGTGTCGGCTCCCGCCGTGAGTCCGACCGCCTCCATCTATCAAGGCCTTGCCGTCGGGATTCTGTTGGCTTTGCTGCGCACCTTCGGTTGGGCGTGGGAGGCCGATGCCTTGACTGTCGGTGTGCTCGTGGTGGTCCTGGTTCCGGCGCTGGCCGGTCGGCGGGCCCTGCGCGGCGGCCCTGGGGGTCCGAGCCCGATCGAGGCGCAGGAGAAGGTCCGGATCTGCTTGGCGCTGCTCGCGGTCGTCGGCCCCTCGCTGGTCGTCGCCCTCGTCAATGGCGGTACCGGCTTCATCGACGTGACGGAAAGCGGGCACGAGGCCGTCGTCCTGGCGATGGTTTTGATTGGCGTCGTCGGGGCGGAGCTCGTGTTCATCTCGGGACTCGTCGACTGGTTCTACGTTCGTCCGAATCTGCGCGGTGGGCTGGGGACCATCTGTGCCACCTCTCTCGAGGATCGCTGGCGAAGCGTTACGCGGGTGTGGTTGCTGCACAGGGCCGCCGCGACGCTCGGCCTGATCGCAGCGATGACGGCACTCGTGGCCCTGGCCGCGAACAGTTGGATTCGTCCGGTCGACGAGACCGTGGCCGGTGTCATCGCGGCGGTCGCGACCATCATCGCCGGCTTCTACCTGACGCGGGCCGCGCCGCTGCTGGCGATCGCGGTGAATCCGCCGGTTCAGGTCGGCGACGTGATCGAGATTGCCGAGGAGTTCAGCGTCCACAACCCCAACCAGCTGCGCGAGTACTTCGTCGTCGACGTGGCCCTGGAGGGCGTCAAATTGCTTTACGTCAGCCCCGAGGGCGACGTCGATCGCGGCGGCCGCGACGCGAATCGGACGCACGACCGCACGGTCGACGTCATGGACATCTCCAAGTTGCTGCGCGGTCGTCGCGCCATTCAACCCTGCCCCGGCACCTGCCTGAAGTTCACCGAGCACTGTGCCTGCAGCGGCCCCTGGGTGCCGCCGCAACCGGAGCAGGCGACGGCCCTCGAGGACCAACCCGCGTGAGCAAGCAGAGCCTTCGGATCGGCCTCGTATATGACGACACGATCGATCGCTACGGCGGTATCGGCTTGTATGTGATGACGCTCGGCTCTGCGTTGATGCGGCGCGGTCATCATGTGGAGTACCTGATTGGCAACTCGGCCTCTGCGCAGGTTGGCGGAGCAGCGGTCCATTCGCTGGCCCGCAACGTACGGGTCCGCTTCAACGGCAACGCGCTCTCGATGCCCGCTTGGAGCAATGGGCGGCGCCTCGATCGCATTCTCGAGGATGGGCAATACGACGTGCTGCATGTGCAGGTTCCGTATTCGCCCCTGATGTCCGGTCGTCTCTTGACCCGAGTGGACCCACGCTGCGCGGTCATCGGCACTTACCACGTTGCCTCCGATCGCTTATCGGCAAGGGTGGGCGCCCGTCTTCTGCAGGTCCTGAAGTTCCGCTCGGCGCCTCGCTTCGACGAGACCGTCAGCGTCAGTCGCGTGGCCGCGGCTTTCGCGACTCGGTGGTCGGGGATCCAGGCGCCACGAATCGTCCCCAACATGCTGGATCGCGCGAGCATCCGCGCTTTGGCCGCGGCCCGCATGGATGAGATCGACGCCGACGTTGTCTTCGTCGGGCGCCTGGTCCCACGCAAGGGAGTAGAGGAGTTGATCGCCGCGGTGGCAAGTCTGAAGCGGCGGCCGGGACACGTCCGCACGAAGGTCGCGATCATCGGCGACGGACCGTTGCGCGGGCGGCTCGAGCGACGCGCCCGCAATTTGGGTGTGAGCGACTCGGTCACTTTCTGTGGCTGCGTCGACGATGGGGCGAAAGTTGCCGCGCTTGGACAGGCGCGCATCGCCTGCTTCCCGTCTCTCTTCGGAGAGAGCTTCGGAGTAGTCATCCTCGAGGCCCTCGCCGCCGGTGCCGAGGCGGTCGTCGCCGGCGACAACCCCGGATACGCCGAGCTTCTCGAGGATCGCCGTGCCCTGGTGGATCCGCGTGACCCCGAGGCGCTCGCATCGAAGCTTCAAGCCTTCCTGGACGACGATCGCCTGCGCCGGGACGTCGGTCGGGGTCAGCGTCATTTGCTCTCCAGATATGACGCCGATCCAGTTACCGAGCGGGTGTTGGCCGTCTACAGGGCAGCGCTGCGCACTCGCCGCGGGCAGCCGCTCTCACTGGTCCCGGAAGAGCTCGCCCGTGTCGCTGCGTAAGCGCGCCTGCCACCGTCTCGTCACGCTGGTGCCAAACCGTAAGTTTGCCGCCACGCGCAACCTCGCCGTCGACGCACGCCTGGTGCCTCCCGGCGATGAGTCGGCGTTGGTACGGGCAAACGCCGCATTTGTCTGGAGCTATTACGGCCGGTTCGCGCGGCTGGCGAGCGGTCGCAGCCGAACGCGCCTGCTCGAGCGGGTGACCGTTATTGGGGATGCCCATCTGCGGGCAGCCGCGGCAGGGGGCCGCGGGGTGATCCTGCTCTCCGTTCACCTGGGCGACTTCGACGCGGTTGGTGCCTGGCTCTCCGCCAAGCGCGAATTGACGCCCGTCGTGGTCACCCGGCCCGTGCAGCCGCACTGGAGAGAGGCCGCGTTTTCTTCTGTTCGCCGCCGCTGCGGCGTTGTCGTCCGCGCTGCCGCCGACACCGGCATCGACGATTTGGAGCGCGATCTCGGGCGAGGCAGGGCTGTCCTGGCCATGCTCGATCGGCGCCCTCCCGGCCCCCCGTCAGCCTCGAGAATTCTCGGCAAACCGGCCGTCGCCCCACACGCGATGTCAGTGCTCGCGGCGCGCACCGGCGCATCGCTGCTGCCGGCAGCCACCTGGCGCGATTCCCACGGCTCCACCGTTGCCTGGTTTGGCGAGCCGTTCAGCGTCGACGATCAAGCAGCCGCCAGCGCCCTCATCACCCATGCCGCCGAAGAACTCGGCTCCCTGATCGGGGCCCATCCCGAGCAGTGGCATGTCCCAGCCGATCTGAGTCAGATGGCCTGGAGCCCCAGCAACATCGATTCCAGGGTCAGCGCCTGGCGGCCAGCGCGCGCCGAATCAGCGCCGGATGCCGGCCCACCTTTGGGCCTAGCACGAGGGCGAGGAGCGTCAGCGCAAGCCAGGGCCGGAGATGGGGGCTGATCCGCTGGATGCGCCCATCGGGTCCCAGGTCGAAGACCATCGCGTCGGTCATCCCGATCCCCAGGATGCGCGCCTCTCCCACGGCGACCCGACTCGTGCCCTCGCCGACCTCTCTGGTCCAGCGCAGGCCCGACAAGCTCCGATAGACGGCGCTCAGCAAAATCCTGACGTCGTCGTGGCCGCGAAAGACCATGCGGCCGGAGATCGGCGAGACGACCTCGACCGCGGGCGCAAGCGTCTCCATGAAGCCGTCGACGTCTCCGGCCTCGGTGGCGGCGCAGTAGCGGGCGACGGCGTCATCCATACGAGGGCATCTTAGAACCGCGGCTCCCGGTCCCTAAGCTTTTGGGTATGGGGAGGGGTCGTTTTAGTATCGGGAGGGGTCGAAGGATCGCGCTCGGCACGATCGCCGTGCTCTCCCTCTGTGCTGCCAGCCCCGGACCGACGATCGCGGCGAACTGGGATGGCCGCCAGGTTGGCGAAACCATGCGCTCGACGAACCCGATGGGCGGTCCCACCGCTTGGAGCCAGGCTCAGTTGCCGGGGGCGCCGATCGACCGCAACCTGTTCGGGATCTCCTGCCCCAGTACGGGCTTCTGCGTGACCGGCAACCTCGGGGCCTTCTCTTCGAAATCAAGCCACCGGCGGCTCTCCGCCTCCGGCCCTGAGCGGCGCTGATGTGGGCCCAGCGGACGATCCGCCTCCAGGCGCGGCCGCGCGGCTTTCACCTGGTGACCGCGGAGGTGCTGGATGCCCTTCCCGAGCTGGAGGAGATCGCGGTGGGGGTCCTGCAGCTGCTGCTCCAGCACACCTCGGCCTCCCTGGCCTTGAGCGAGAACGCCTCGCCGCAAGTGCGCCACGACTTCGAGGCCTGGTTCGACCGCGCGGTGCCCGAAGGCGCCCCGTTCTGGACCCACACCCTGGAGGGCGACGACGACATGCCCGCCCACATCAAGGCGGCCCTGCTGGGCCCGTCCCTGACCCTGCCGCTGAGCGACGGTCGCCCCGCGCTCGGGACCTGGCAGGGCATCTACCTCTGCGAGCATCGCGACCGCGGCGGCTCCCGCTCGCTGGTTGCTACGGCTTGGGGCGAGCGAGGAGACGGTCGATGAACGGGTCACTCTCCCCCCAGCCACAGCAAAGCTGGCGGAGCCGCCCGCCCGGGCCTGTAGAAAACCCTGTTGACAGCAGGCCCGACCGGGCCTTGCGCCCCGCTACTTCAAGGAGACGAGATGTCGATTACGACCAAGGATGAGTTGGCAAAACAGGTAGCCGCACGGACCGGGCTTGAGACGGGCCAGGCGAAGCTCGCGGTGGAGGCGACGATCGAGGAGATCACCGCTCAGCTCGTGGCCGGCAACGAGGTCAAATTCACCGGCTTCGGCAAATTCTCGACGGCCGCCCGACCGGCTCGACAGGGCCGCAATCCGCAGACCGGAGAGTCAATCCAGATCGCCGCGAAAACGGCGGCCAAGTTCAGTCCCGGAGCTGAGCTGAAGAAGGCCGTCAACGGCTGAGTTTCCCAGGGGGCAGGACGATTCCATCGATCGTCCTGCCCAGACGAGCTTGGTGGTGCCGGCGCCGAAGTGGGCAGCCGGCTCCACCCAGTCGGTGCGCCCGCGATCATGCGGCCTCGGCTCCGGAATCTCGATCGATGTCGATTTTCAGGTGGCTTGTTCGTCGCGTGAGCAGAGGCGCGGTAGGACGCGCCCGTGAGAACAAGGAGGAGAACGATGTCCTCGACCGTGCTCTACATGTCGATGTCCCTCGACGGATTCATCGCCGGCCCCAACGAGGGACCGGACAACGGCCTCGGCGACGGCGGGCACCGCCTGCACGAGTGGATCTTCTCGGGCGCCGCCCCGGATCGATCGGGAGTCCCCGGCCGTCCGG
This sequence comes from uncultured Solirubrobacterales bacterium, assembly GCA_963811375.1. Classification (GTDB taxonomy): domain Bacteria; phylum Actinomycetota; class Thermoleophilia; order Solirubrobacterales; family 70-9; genus VAYN01. The sequence goes on along the minus strand of CAWEQY010000006.1, from coordinate 350,796 downwards.
ATGGCGTCAACGGCGAGGTCTTCGACGAGATGATGTCCACCGGGGCGGTGGTAGCCGGCCGGGGGACCTTCGAGCCGGCGGGAGGATGGGGCGGTGACCACCACGACGGCGTGCCGATCTTCGTCCTCAGTCGCCATCGGCCGGGCCCCGAGGCGGCGCAGTGGCCGCTGGTGAGCTACGTCAGCGACGTCGAGACGGCGATGGCCCGCGCGAAGGAGGCCGCCGGCGAGAGGGATGTGCTGGTCCACGGTGCAGGCACCGCGCAGCTGGCACTCGCCGCCGGCGTCCTCGACGAGCTGCAGATCCACCTGATCCCGGTCCTGTTCGGCGAAGGCCGGCCGCTCTTCGAGCACCTCGGGGCCGACCGGACCGAGCTCGAGCTGACGCGGATCGTCGACGGGCCCGGCGCCACCCATCTCCGCTATCGCCTCCGCCGGTGAGGGCGATTGGATGGTCCTGCCGGGGTGGTTGGTGGCCATCGGCTGCGGGTACCTCGCTTACTGACGTTGGCGTCGATCGAGGAGGATGAGATGGCAACGGTGGTTGCGGTGAAGCGCTAGACATGGCACTCGACCTCTTTGCCGGAATGCGAGTCGGCGACTACGCGGCCGCAAAGCCGTGGTACGAACAGCTATTGGGCTCCGAGCCCTCCTTTCACCCCCATGCAACCGAGGCGGTCTGGGAACTGGCGGAGCACCGCTGGTTGTTCATCGTCGAGGACACTGAGAACCCCGGAGGGGCGCTGCAGACGATCCTCGTCGACGACCTTGACGACCTCGTTGCGGAGGTTGGCTCCCGCGGGCTCGAGCCCAACAAGATCGAGACCTACTCGAACGGCGTGCGCAAGGCGATCTATCGCGATGCCGACGACAACGAGATCGGCTTCGGCGGTCAGCCTGCCTGAGTCCCCGCCCCCGCGCGGTCGACACGCACGTCCGCAACATCCTCGCCAAGCGCGAGTGCCGCTCCCGGGGATTAGCGGTTCATGAAGAGGCGGAACTCCCTCGTGCGGCTGTTGGCTTTGCCGCCTGCCGGGAGATAGGTGGCAAGCGCGCTGACCATGGCGCTGCCGTCGCGGCGCAGCCTGGTCACGAGGCCGCGCCGCGGTCGGATCGGCATCGTCACCGGCCCCGCCGAGTCGGCCGGCCGGGTCGCCCCCCACAGCCCCTTGCCCCGCAGCTCCAGCTTCCCCGGCCCTGGCACGAAGATCACCAGCGTCGCCGATCCGCTTCTCCTGTTTCTGACCAGCTTGCCGAAGCCGAATGCACTCGACGGCAGCACCGCAGGCGCGGGGTTGGGGATTGCCGGCGCGCCAGGGCCCCCGGCCGAGGGAGCGGCGGAGCTCGTTTCTATGCTGAAGCTGCGGGTCGCTGGAGTCGCATCCGCATTGCCTTGCCCATCCGTCGCTCTCACCTCGAAGAAGTGCGGACCGCTGGCAAGGGACGGGGTCGTGAACGGTGAGCTGCAGGGGGAGAAGCCGCCACCGTCGATCCCGCACTCGAAGCTTGCGCCTGCCTCGCTGGAAAAGGCGAAGGTGGGCGTGGGGTCGCTGGTGGGCCCGGACGGGCCGGAGTCGATCGAGGTCTCGGGCAAGCTCGTGTCGACCGTGAAGTTGCGGCCTGCCGGAGTGGCATCCGTGTTGTCAGCCGCATCCGTGGCCCGAACTAAGAAGGTGTGTGCCCCGTCCGCGAGTGGGGTCGTGGTGTGCGGCGAGGCGCAGGCACCGAAACCGCCCGCGTCGATTTTGCATTCGAACGTCGAGTCGGCCTCGGTGGAGGTGAATTCGAAGGTTGGCGCCGGATCCTCGATCGTGGAACCCTCGGCCGGGCCGGAAGAGATCGCGGTCTCCGGGGGCGTTTCGTCCGGGGGTGGTGGGGGCGGCAGCTGAAAGCGGAAGCTGTTGATCGCGGCTTCCTCGGCCACCTCGCAATTCGTCGGCGCCGGATCGTCGTAGCCGTTCCCCGCAAAGTCGATGAGCGCCCGATCGCCGCCGCCACCGCAGTCGATCGCCGCGTCGCTGTCGCCCGAATTGGCGAGGATCGTGTCGTCGCCGTCGGCCGCGAAGTAGCTATCCGCTCCTTCCCAGCCGAGAAGCTGGTTCGGGACAGAGCTTCCGAATAGAACGTCGCCCGAACCGGTTCCCTCGAGGTCCTCGATCGTCTGCAGGGCGTCGAGCTGTTCGGAGCCGCACTGGGGCGCGCTGTCGACTCCGGGCCTGCCCGCGAGGCCCAGTTCGAGATTCGCGTGCACGGCTTCGCTCAGCCGGGCCCAGGAGCCGTTGTCGCGGCCGCCTTCTCCGCGCAGGTCGTCGCCGTCGCAGATCGAGGTGGAGAGGAAGAGGTCGTTCCCCTCGCCGCCGAGGCGGGTGTCGGCACCGGCGTTGTGCAGGAGGGCATCGTCTCGCCCGAATGCGGTGAGAAGGTCCGCGTCGGCGGCAGTCGCGTCTCCGTCGACCAGCACGTCCTCCGTCGCATCGCCGCCGATCAGATCGTCGTCGCCGGCACCCCCGAGCAGGACGACCGAGACCGTGGAAGGGAAGCCAGTCGTATCCAATTCATCCGCCCCGGCCATGCCTCCGATGACGATCGACTCGAGCGGCGAGCTCAGCATGCAGACGACTTTTTCGGGATTCGAGCCCGTCGGGGAGCCGCAGCCGCCGGCGGCCGAGGGACTCGCGTCGAAGGCGCCCGTCGAGCCGGCGTGGGCTTCGAAGGTGACGCTGGGCGGTGAGCCGGCGGTGTAGGTGGCGGTGAGGAGATCGGCTGCCGCGCTGCCGACCAGATAGAGCTGCGAACGGGGCGCGGGGCCGGTGCCGAGGGGGGCGCCGATGCTGATCTTGGAAGTGTCCCGCGCGACTACGCCGCCGCCTTTCGCCGCGCAGCTGACGATGGTCTCACCGTCCTCGCAATGGTCTTCTCCCGGTCCGCCGTCGAGCGCATCGGCGCTGCCCGCGGCGCCATCGAGGTGATCGCCATCGGCACCTCCCGCGAGAGTGTCGTCGCCCCCTTCGCCGACGATCACGTCGGCGCCACCACCACCGTAGATCGCCTCTGCGCCGTCGGTCCCGACGATGTAGTCCGAGAAGGCGGTTCCGATCACCCGCTCGAAGGCCGGGCCTTCGACTTCGTCCACGCCGCCGCCGAAGGACGCCGTCCCGTTCTCACCATTCTGTCCCGCCGCACCGAGGTTGAGCCGTACGCCGCGCTCCCCGCCAGGCGCCGGAAAGCCGGGGAAGGCCGACATGTCGCCGCCAAACCCCGGCGTGACGCCGGTCGCGTAGCTGAGCGTGTCGGTGCCGCCGCCGGTGTCGAAGATGCGGTCAATCGTGCCGTCGCCGCGCACGTAGTCGTCACCGGCGTCCCCGTCGATCGAGTCGGCGCCATGGCCACCGGCGAGCTGGTCCTGACCCGGGCCACCGCGCAGCAGGTCATCGCCGATCCCGCCATAGAGGCGGTCGTCTCCTTCGTTGCCGAAGAGGCTGTCGTTGCCGCGCTCGCCGAAGACGACGTCGTCTCCCGGCCCGCCTTCAAAGGTCTGGCTGCCGACCCCCAGCCACTCTTCACCCGGAAAGGGGGTGGCGGTGAGCGCGGCGGGGACGATCGTGTCGTCGCCGCCCCCGCCACGCACGGTCTCGATCCCAGCGGCGGCGACGATGACGTCGGCGCAGGGCGTTCCCGTGGTGATGCCCGCGGCCGTCCGCGGGCCCTCGGCGCAACTTGGGCCAGCCGCCGCGGCGAAGGTCGAGGTCGCGCAAGCCGCTGCAACCATGGCCAGAAGCAGAAGCAGAAATTTCAGTCCCATGCCCCCATTGTTCCCGCCTCCGGCGGCTCGAACCGTGCCAACCTTGGCTCGACGCTTGACGGCCGGGCTGAACGAGATTGCCGAAGGCCGGTCGAGCCCTTTGAGGAGGCGGTTCGGAGCGGGCCATGAATACGCTCCAGGGAATGCGGCGCCCCTCACTCCTCGCCTCGGCAACCGCGATCGTCCTCTTACTCGTTGCCGCCACGGCGCCGGCCGCGAGCCCGGAAACGGGAACGATCGTCAACGTCGAACTCGGGTTGAAGGCGAGCGCTGGCCTGCGGGCGCAGCTCAAGACCTCGGACGACGGGACGGTGACGCTCGAGCTCCGGCGCAAGGATCGCCTGGTCAGCTACGAGGTGAAGGGTGAGGTCACCGGGGAGGGCCTGAAAGTTCGGTTCGGTCGCTTGGGCCTGATCGACGTCGCCTTCACGCCAACCAAGGCGCTGAGCTCGACCGAGCCGCCGGAAGGGTGCACGGGTGAGCCGCGGACGCTGCGCGAGGGCACCTTCACCGGGACGATCGATTTCACCGGCGAGCGGGACTACGTGCGGATCAAGGCGTCTCGGGCCGAGGGGGCGATGAGCGTGATCTCGCAGTGGCAATGCCCGGAGGAACCGACTCCTTTCAGCCGCACCGCCCGGCCGCTGGCGCTGAGCTCCCGGAGCGATGGAAAAGCGGCGACCCTGTATGCGTTCGGCCGACGCTGCGGCTGCTACCTCGCCGCCAGCGTCCACTTCAAGGGAAAAGCGCGGAGCACCTTCTTCGGCGCCCAGGCCGAACGCCGCGAAGGGATGGAGATCGTGCGAGGAATCGCCGCCCGCGCCGGCCGCTCCGCCTTCGTCGTCGACCGCGCGGCCGGCACCGCGACCGTGCGGCCACCGCTCCCGTTCCGCGGCCAGGCCACGCTCACGCGTCGCCCCGGCGAGCGCCCTTTGTGGCGCAGCACGATCGGGATGTCGTTTCTCGGTGCCGCACCCATCGATGTCCGAGGCCCCGATTTCCTTATAAGCATGAACCCGAGTACCGGCTTCGATTAGCCGAACGTCGCCCGGCGGGGGCCTCAACAGCCGACGGCGAGGCCCGGCGGCTGGCACCCGCCCTCTCCCTCGGGCGGCTCGTGTCGGTCAAGCGCAGCCCGGCGAAGTAAGGACCGAGCCAGTACATCAGGCATGGGTTGATGCTGTTCGCAGTACCGTCAGCTCGATGCGGATCGCCACCTGGAACGTGAACTCGGTGAAGCAGCGGCTGCCGCGATTGCTCCCGTGGCTGGACGAGCGGAACCCGGACGTGATCTGCCTGCAGGAGACGAAGCTCGCCGACGGCGCTCTGCTCGATCTGCTCGGGGACGAGCTGACGAACCGCGGCTACGCGGTCGCCGTGCACGGCGAGGCGAGCTGGAACGGCGTCGCGATCTTCTCCCGCGTCGGCCTGGAGGACGTCGTTCCCGGCCTCGCCGGCGCCCCCGGCTTCCCGCATCCGGAGGCGCGGGCCCTATCGGCCACCTGCGGTGGCATCCGCGTGCACTCGGTCTATGTGCCGAACGGGCGCGAGCCGGGCTCGGAGCACTACGAGTACAAGCTCGCCTGGCTGGCGGCGTTGCGCGACGCGGTGGCCGCGGGGCCCGAGGCGGCGGTCGTCTGCGGCGACGTCAACATCGCCCCGGCCGACGAGGACGTCTTCGACCCGGAGGCCTATGCGGGGGAGACGCACGTGACGCCGCCCGAGCGCGCCGCGCTGGCGGAGCTCCAGGCGCTGGGCCTGCGGGACGTGGTCCGCGACCGCTGGCCGGACGAGCGAGTTTTCACCTACTGGGACTACCGGGCCGGGATGTTCCACCGGGACCTGGGGATGCGGATCGACCTGATCCTCGCCGCCGCACCGGTCGCCGCCCGGGTCCGCGCGGCCTGGGTCGACCGCCTGGCGCGTAAAGGAAAAGGACCGAGCGACCATGCGCCGGTGATCGTCGACCTCGACGAGGCCCCCGACGGGGACATCGGACCCGTCGTGCCGCCGCCATCGGCGCCGGTCACGAAGCGGGGCTCGGCCAAGTTGCCGCAGTCGCCCTAGCTAGTCCGTGTTGCGCTCGCGCGAGGGCTGCACCCGCTTCGGCTCGCCCGCCATCTTCGGGTAGGAGGGCGGGTAGGGCATGTCGGCCTCGCCCTCGGCGGCATCGCGCTCGTAGAGGTCGAGCAGCGGTTGCAGCGAGTGGGCGACGTCGTCGATCGCGGCGTGGGGGTCTCCGATCGCGGCGAAGCGAGCGGGAACGGTCGCGACCGTGAAGTCCTCAGGAGCGACGTTCGGGAGCTCCTCCCACGTCACCGGCGCCGAGACCGGCGCCCCCGGCTTCGGCCGCACGCTGTAGGCGGAGGCGATCGTCCGGTCGCGCGCGTTCTGGTTGTAGTCGACGAAGATCCGTTCGCCCCGCTCCTCCTTCCACCACTTCGTCGTCACCTCGCCCGGTCGCCGCCGCTCCAGCTCGCGCCCGAAGGCGATGGCGGCGTGGCGGACCTCCGTGAAGCTCCAGCGCGGCTCGATCCGCACGTAGATGTGGATGCCACGACCGCCCGACGTCTTCGGAAAGCCGGCGTAGCCCAGCTCCTCCAGGAGCGCCCGCGCCTCCGCCGCGATCCGCACCGCGTCGCCGAAGTCGGTGCCCTCCTGCGGATCCAGATCGATTCGCAGCTCGTCGGGATGGTCGACGTCCCCCTCGCGCACCGGCCAAGGATGGAAGGTGATCGTCCCCATCTGCGCCGCCCACGCCACCACGGCGAGCTCGGTCGGACAGACCTCGTCGGCGTGCCGGCCGGAGGGAAAGTCGATTCGCGCCGTCCGCACCCACTCCGGCGCCCCGCGCGGAACCCGCTTCTGGAAGAACGCGTCCCCACCCCCTTTCTCCCTCGTCGAGACGACGATCCCGGGGTGCACCCCCTTCGGCCAGCGCTCGAGCGTCGTCGGCCGCCTTCCAACCGCCCGCATGATCCCCTCCCCGACCGCGAGGTAGTACTCGACGATGTCGAGCTTCGTGAGCGCCCGGGAGCGCTCCGTCGCTGGAAAGATCACCCGATCCGGGCTCGAGACCCGCACCTCGCGTCCGCCCGCCTCGACGATCTCCGCGTCGGCTGCCATCTGAGTCAGCAGCCTTCCCGCCGGCCGTCTCGATCGTGGATCAACTTGGGTTCGAGGCCCTCGCCTCGTCGTGGCGGCTCGTAAACCTGATTCCATCGATCATCGGTTGCTCCGAAGTTTGTCGCACGCCCCAGTACCTGGTCAAGAGCGAGAAGCCCGGCGCCCTGTTAACCTGCAACCAAATGGTTGTAGGTAAGAAACCGATCCGCGACGACGAGAGGGCCGCCGACCTGCTGTTCGGGGCGCTGTCCGACCCGACCCGCCGCGACATCTTCCGCCGTGCCCACGAGGGGCGGCTCTCGGTCTCGGCCCTGGCCCGCGAGTACCCGACCAGCCTGGCGGCGGTGCAGAAGCACGTCGCCGTGCTGGAGCGGGCCGAACTGGTGAGCAAGCACCGGGTCGGTCGCGAGTCGATCGTCCGCGCCGAGGCCGACGCCCTCAAACGCGCCCACGCTGCGCTCGACCGGCTCGAGTCCGAGTGGCGCGGCCGGATCGAGCGAATCGACCGCATCCTCGACGACGACAACAAAGGAGACAGCCGATGCCCGTCACCGACGTGAACAAGGACCTCGACGCCCTGACCATGACGATCACCGCCGAGTTCGACGCCGGCGCCGAGCGGATCTGGGAGATGTGGTCGGACCCGCGGCAGCTGGAGCGCTGGTGGGGGCCGCCGTCCTACCCGGCGACCTTCGTCGACCACGACCTCTCCCCCGGCGGCCGCGCCGCCTACTTCATGACCAGCCCGGAGGGGAAGAAGTACCACGGCTGGTGGGGGATCGAGGAGGCCGAGCCGCCCACTCGGCTGCGCTTCGAGGATGGCTTCGCCGACGACGAAGGCAATCCGAACGAGAAGATGCCGACGACGATCGCGACGGTGACGATCGCCGAGGCCGACGGCGCCACGACGATGTCGATCGAGTCCAAGTTCGCCAGCCGCGAGGGGATGGAACAGATGATCGAGATGCAGATGGAGCAGGGCATGACCGAAGCCCTCGGCCAGATCGACGCGCTCCTCGCCGGCGGGAGGGCGTGAGCGCGGTACGCGAGATCGTGATCGAGTCGGTGAAGCGGACTCCTGGGGTCATCGGTGGCTCCTTGCCGGTTCGTCTGCTGAGCCACAGCTTCACGCGGGTCGAATTCGTAGTCGCTTCGCCGCCGAGTTTCATGCCCTTCACTCTTTCTCGGTGATCAGCCGCGCCCCGCGGCCGCGGGTGATGAAGCTGAACGACCAGCGGATCAGGACTAGGAGGCGGTTTTGGAAGCCGATCAGGTAATAGAGGTGGACTAGGAGCCAGGTGATCCAGGCGGGGAAGCCGGAGAGGCGGAGGAAGTGGAGGTCGGCCACGGCGGCCGCGCGGCCGATAGTGGCGAGGTTGCCCTTGTCGCGGTAGCGGAAGGGGTGGGTCGGCTGGGCTTGGAGGCGGGCGCGCACCGTGTGGGCGGCGTGGCGGCCTTGCTGCATGGCTACGGGGGCCAGGCCGGGCAGACTCAGGAGGGTGCCGTCGGGGCCCCTGACCCGGACCATGTCGCCGAGGGCGAGGACCTCGGGATGGTCGGGGAGGGTCAGATCGGGTTCGACGGCGAGGCGGCCGGCGCCGTCCACTTCGCCGTTCGAGCGGTCGGCGAGCTTGCGGGCCAGGGAGGAGGCGGTAACTCCCGCCGCCCAGATGGCGTTGCTCGTCGGGAGGCGTTCGGAGGCGCCTTGCGGATCCTGAATCGTCACCGCCTCCGCGTCGAACCCGACGACCGTTCGCTGCAGCATCGGCGTCACGCCGAGCCGCTCGAGGGAGCGCGCCGCTCGCCGCGACAGCGACGGCGGGAAGCTGGCGAGGACGCGGTCGCCCGTCTCGACCAGCAGCACGCGCCCCTCGCCGGGGTCGATCGAGCGGAAGTCCCGGCGCAGGGTGTCGCGGGCGAGCTCGGCGATCTGGCCGGCCATCTCCACCCCGGTCGGCCCGGCTCCGACGACGACGAAGGTGAGCAGCCGTCGTCGCCGCGCCTCGTCGCGCTCCAGCTCCGCCGCCTCGAAGGCGCTCAACAGCCGCGCTCGTACCGCCAGGGCACTCTCCAGCGACTTCACCTCGGGCGCGAAGCGTTGCCAGTCCTCGTGGCCGAAGTAGGCGTAATGGGAGCCGCCGGCGACGATCAGGATGTCGTACTCGACCGTCGTCGGCTCCGCCTCGCCGGCGGCCGGCGTGACCGCCACGCGGCGCGCCTCGAGGTCGAAGTCGGTTACCTCCGCCATCAGCACCCGCACGTTCCCCTGGCGCTTGAAGATGGCGCGCAGCGGAAAACAGACTTCGGCGGGGGAGAGGGCGCCGGTCGCCAGCTGGTAGGTCAGCGGCTGGAAGAGGTGGAAGTTGCGGCGGTCGATCAGGGTCAGCGCGACCGGCGCCCCGGCGAGGTGCTTGGCGGCGAGCAGGCCGCCGAAGCCGCCGCCGACCACGACGACGCGGTGTGCGGCCGTGCCCGGCTCCGCGGTCATGAGGTGGGACTACCCGCCGCGGCCGGTTTGTAGCGGCCGGGCTCGGGCGTCCCGGGGTGCGCGCTTCCCGCTCGGCGGCGAGGGGGGCGCGCGGAGATTCAGGACCACGTGCACGTCGTTCGTTCCCATGCGCGAGATTCGGCGCACCCACGCCGGCGAGCTCACCGCCGCGCCCGCGCCGCCTGGCGGACGAGATGGTCGCGCTCGGCGACGGTCGTGGCCCGGCGGGCGGCCTCGGCGTAGGCCTCCGCGGCGGCGGGGAGGTCGCCGTCCAACTCGTGCAGGTGACCGCGGACGGCGTGCCAGCGATGGCGCTCGCCGAGCACGTCGCGCAGGCGGTCGCTCTCACGCAGGCCGGCGGCGGCGCCGTGAACGTGGCCGACCGCGACGGCGCGGCCCAGGACGGCGGCGGGGTCGTCGCGGACCGGGTCGCCGGTGAGCGCGAGGAGGTCGTCGTACCAGGAGAGGATCTGCGGCCAGTCGGTCTCCTCGGCGCTCGCCGCGTCGTCGTGCAGGGCGGCGATAGCGGCCTCGAGCTGGTAGCGGCCCGGCGGCTGCGCCTCCGTCTGCAGCGCCAGTGCCGACTGCAGGACGCGCACGCCCTCGGCGATCTCGCGGCTGTCCCAGAGGCCGCGGTCCTGCCGGTCGAGCGTGACGAGGCGGCCCTCGGCGTCGACCCGCGCGGGCAGGCGCGCGTGGTTGAGCAGCATCAGCGCGAGCAGGCCGCGCGCCTCCGGCTCCTCGGTCGCGAGCGTGAGCTGGCGGGCGAGGCGGATCGCCTCGCGGGCCAGGTCGACCCGGCCCGCGTGACCGGTCGTGTAGACGAGGTAGAGCACCCGCAGCACGACGGCGAGGTCGCCGGGCCGGTCCAGCCGGCGCCCCCGCAGCGTCCGCTTGGCGCGACTGATCCGCTGCGCCATCGTCGCCTCCGGGACGTAGAAGGCGTCGGCGATCTCGCGCGTCGTCAGGCCGCCGACCGCGCGCAGCGTCAGCGCCACCTGCGAGGCCGGCGCCAGCGCCGGGTGGCAGCAGCGGAAGAGCAGGAAGAGCGTGTCGTCGCCGACCTCCTCCGACGCGGCCTCGGCCCGCGGCTCGGCCTCCGCCTCCTCTTCGCGGCGCTGACGGGCGACCTCGCTGCGGCGGGCGTCGACCAGCCGCCGGGTCGCCACGGTCGTCAGCCACGCGCGCGGGTCGCGCGGCGGATGCTCGGGCCAGACCCGCAGCGCCTCCAGCAGCGCCTCCTGAAGCGCGTCCTCGGCGGCGTCGAACTGCTCGCCCCGCCGCACCAGCCCCGCGAGCACCCGCGGGACGAGGGCGCGCAGCGCGCCCTCGTCCCAAGCGGACATCGGCTCGTCGGCCACGACCTGGTCAGTCCTCGGACGAGGACTTCCCGGACATGACCTCGCGCACGTCGATCCACTCATGCAGCGGCCCGCCGCCCGGGCCGGGCTCGGAGGAGATGTACGCCGCGATCTCGATCGCGCGCTCGCGCGACTCGACGTCGACCATGTACCAGCCGGCCACGAGGTCGCTGGTCTCGGGCAGCGGGCCGTCGGTGGTGACCGGCGCCGCGTCCGGCCCGCCGTAGCGGACCCAGGTCTGCGCCGGCGTCAGCGCCTGCCCGTCGACGTACTCGCCGTTCTCCTGCAGCAGTGCTTTGACCTGCCGCAGGAAGGCGAAGTGCGCCTCCACGTCCTCGGGCGCCCACTGGTCCATCGGCGGGAAGGGGTGGTGCGGCTCCGGGCCGCCGCTGTAGTGCTTGAGGAGCAGATACTTCGGCATGGTGGCCTCCTGGCGTCGGGGGCCGCGCCTGTCGCGGCCTTCACCTGGTGAGCGGAGCCGGTCACGGCTTCTCGACATCGAATCTAGAGGACCTCTCGTCGAGCCCGCGCGGGGTGCGCTCGATCGCTCGGCGGCTCGCGAACAGCTCCCCTCGACATCGAGCGGAGCCGGCCTACAGACCTCAGCGAGGCCAAGCGACCAACCAGAGGAGGAATCATGGCTCTACCAGTGCGTCGATCCGCCGGCTCGCCGCTCGCGGTGGAACAGTCGGACCCGTTCCGCGAACTGATGGAAGGAGTCTTCGGCAACAGGTTCGACAGCGGGCAGATGCACGTGCCCAAATTCGACATCGAGGAGACCGAGGAGGCGTGGATCGTCGAGGCCGACCTACCTGGCGTCAAGCGCAAGGACATGGACGTCGAAGTGCGAGACGGCGAGCTGCTGGTCACGGGTGAGATCAAGGAGCGCGAACGGGTCGGCATCCTGCGCCACCGCACGCGTCAAACCGGCAAATTCGAGATCCGCGTCGCGCTGCCCGGGGACGTCGACCCCGAGCAGGTCGACGCTTCACTCGACGACGGCGTCCTCGTTGTCGAAATCCCCAAGCCCGAGCGGGTCAAACCGCGCAGGGTCGAGGTCGGTAGCCACGAAAACGGCTCGGCTGAATCCGACTGAGCTCGGTTGGGATCGACGGGGGCCGCGATCGGCTCCCGTCTAAGCCCCTGGTTGGCCAGTCCCTCCTACGCCCGCAGCGCGGAGATGTCGATTCGCAGCGCGACCTGCTCGCCGACCAGCAGCCCGCCGCCGACAAGCGACTGCTGCCAGGTGAGACCGAACTCGGTCCGGTCGATCGAGCCGCGGACCGCGATGCCGACGCGATCGTGGCCCCAGGGGTCGACGGCCGCGCCTTCGACGTTGGCCTCGACCTGGATCTCGCGGCTGACGTCCTTGATCGTCAGATTGCCGGTGACCCGGTAGCTCCCGAGCACGGCGTGCTCGATCGCGGTCGACTCGAAGGTGATCAACGGGTAGTGCTCGGCGTCGAAGAAGTCCGGGCCCAGAAGGTGTTCGTCGCGGTCGGCGTTGTTGGTATCGATCGAGGCGACCTGGACGCTGCCCCAGACCCGTGAGTCGTGGTAGTCCTCGGCCGCCTCCAGCGTCCCCTCGTACTGCTTGAAGTGTCCGCGGACGGTGGAGATCATCATGTGCTTGACCTCGAAGCCGACGCTGGAGTGGATCGGATCGACCGCCCAGGTGCCGGTCGGCACCCGCACGATCCCCTGTTCGGTCTGCAGCTGGGTCGTCATCTGAGTTGCTCCTTGTCGTCGTTCAGGTGCTCGTGCACGAGTCGCACCGCCATCGCCCCCTCGCCGACCGCGGAGGCGACGCGCTTGATCGAAGCGGAGCGCACGTCGCCGGCGGCGAGCACGCCGGGCACGCTCGTCTCCAGTAGCAGCGGCTGCCTGTCGCACTCGGCCGCGGCGTCGGTGCCGGTGAGGACGTAGCCGCACTCGTCGAGGGCGACCGAACCGGCGAGCCAGCCGGTGCAGGGATCGGCGCCGATGAAGACGAACAGCTCGCGGGCGTCGAGCCGGCGCCGCTCCCCGCTCGCCAGATCCTCGATCTCGATCGCTTCCAGCATGTCCTCGCCGACCAGCTCGCGCACCTCGGTCTGCACCAGCACCTCGACGCCGGGCGTCCCTTCGATGCGCTCGGCGAGGTAGCGCGACATGTCGCGGTTGAGGTCCTCGTGGCGCAGCAGTAGGCGGACCAGGCGCGCGTGTTCGGCCAGGAACAAGGTCGCCTGCCCGGCCGAGTTGCCGCCGCCGACGACGGCGACGGCGTGGCCGGCGCACAGCTGCGCCTCCATGAACGTCGCCGCGTAGTAGACCCCAGCGCCCTCGAAGTCCTCCAGCCGAGCGACCGGCAACTTGCGGTACCGCGCGCCGGTCGCGATCACGACCGTGCGCGTCTCCAGCGTCGTCCCGTCTTCGAGGGCGATCGCGTGATGGTCGCCATGGCGCTCCAGCCCGACCGCCGCGGCGCCGACCGCGAAACGGGCGCCGAACTTGCGGGCCTGGATCGTCCCCCGTTCGGCCAGCTCGGCGCCGGAGATCCCCGACGGGAAGCCGAGGTAGTTCTCGATCTTGGCGGAGGTGCTGGCCTGGCCGCCGATCGCGACGCCGTCGAGCGAGACCGTCGCCAGGCCCTCGGAGGCCCCGTAGACGGTGGCCGCAAGGCCGGCGGGGCCGGCTCCGACGACAACGAGGTCGGCGACGGCGGTGGGCACGCTGACGTCCCGCAGGCCGATGGCGGCCGCCAGCTCTGCGTTGCTCGGGTTGCGGAGGACGCGGTCCCCCCAGACGACCACCGGCGTCTCCCCGGGCGTGACCCCGAGCCGGTGCAGGAGCGCCTCGGCGCCGGGATCGCGCTCGGGATCGATCCAGCGGTGCGGGAGCCGGTTGCGGGCGGCGAAGTCGCGCAGGCGCCGCGTGTCCGGGACGAAGCGGGAGCCGACTATCCTCAGGCCGGCGCCGAGGCCGGTCAGGTGCTCGCGCCGCAGCAGGTAGGCCCGCAGCACCAGGTCGCCGAAGTCCTCGTCTTTGGAGACGATCCGCAGCAGGCTCTCCACCGGTACCTGCAGGACCTCGCCCGGCTCCTGCACGATCGCCGTGTAGAAGGCCGGCTGGCCGCTCAGCAGGCTGAGCTCGCCGAGGAAGCGGCGGGGGCCGTGGACGGCGACGAGCCGCTCTTCCTCGGTCCCCTGGTCCGCGAGCACCGCCACCGTGCCCTCGAGAACGACGAAGAAGTCGTAGTGCTCGTGGCCTTGGCGGAAGAGCACCTCGCCGGGCTCCGTCCTGCGCCGGGCTCCGGCGGCCGCGAGCGCCTCGATCTGGTGCTCGCCCAGGCGCGGGAAGGCGCCGTCGCGGTCAGGCGTCTCCGCCAGCGGGGTTGCCAAGTCGACGCCCATGTCTCGCGTCAGCGCGGGGGCACAGCCGGCCGCACGTGCAGCGTCCCCCCGACGCGGTCGTCTCGGTCGGCCTCGACGACGTCGCCGAGGATGCTGCTCCAGGCAAGCGCCCTGCGCTGGGCGTATTCCCGCCGGCCGCCAGCCGTCGCCGCGTCCTTGACGTCGACGAGACCGGCGGCGGGCAGCAACGCGGCGACGCGATCGATTCCCGCCCGGCGCTCCCTCCAGGCGATCGCGAAGGCGTCGACCGCGGCCGCCTGCGGGTCGAGGAAGTCCCGCGCGGCGCGAAAGCCGGGTGCCTGCGGGGGCCTCGCGGCCAGGTTCCAGACCGCGTGCGCCCCACGCTCGCGAACCGGACCGGCAAGCAGCAGGGTCAGCGTGTCGTGGAGGATTACGACGTCGCCTGGCTCGACCCTGTCGGCGATCGACCCCGTGGCGTCGCCGGCGCCTCGCGCGAACGCCTCGCGCGCCGCGGCCCCGAGAGGCAGTCGTCGGCAGGCCCCCGCGAGCATCGCATCGAGCACGCTCGCGAGAGCTGCCGGTGGCTCGGTGACCGCGACGCTGAGGGGCCGGGCGATCAACCGGCCGCGCAGCAGCCCCAGCAGGCGACTGGCTGCCGCACGGCCGACGGGGAGCGCGGCGGCGCACCAAACGGTACGCCCCGCGAGGGAGTCGTCGGCAACCGAGCGCGTCCAGGCCAGGACGCGTTCGTCGTGTACACCCGACGGAGCATCGAAGCGATCGCGGCGTACGGCGGCCATGTGCTTTCCGGTAGGCCGCCGCGGCGCTTCTGTCAACCGACCGCGCTACAGAAATCAGTAGCGGAGGATCGCAGCAACGCCTTCGGCCGGCGCCAGCAGCTCGGCGACGCCGTCGCGGGCGATCGTGATCTCGGCGTCACCGGCGAGGGCGCCGCGGACCAACGCCTCGGCTGGATCGCCGATCGCCGGGGCGAAGGCGAGGTGCTCGACCCGTCGTTCCTTCAACGCCGCCAGCGTCTCCTGCACGCCGCTGGTGCCGCGGCTGCCGCCGAGCGCCTCCTCCAGCGCCCGTTCGACGAAGGCGCGGTCGCGCCGGGTTCGCGATCGCGCGATCGCGGCTGCGACCTCATCGATCAATTCCCCCCTCGGCATCGAGATCAAGTCCTGCTCGCCGCCCAGCGCGCGACGCGGTTGCGTCGAGCCGAGACCTTTCCAGAAGGCCTCGGCGTCCGGGCGCGGGCCGAAGGCGAGGACGTCCCCGAATCCGCGCTCGCGCAGCCGCTCGCCGGCGAGGCGGCCGCACTCGACGAGGAAGCGGTGGCGGTTGTGCTCGAGGCGCTCGGCGTACTGGTCGTGGCCGGAGGAGCTGACGCCCTGCATGCGCGTGGGGTCGGGAGGGCTCTCGGCTTTGCGCTCGCGCCAGGCGCGGCTGAGGATGGTCAGCTCCCACTCCTCGATTTCCTCCAGCGCCCCTTCGGCGCAGCCGAGCAACCGCACCCGCTCCGCTGAAAGCAGGGCGACGCCGCACCCTTCGCCACGCCGACAGAGATCGACGAGCTCCGTCACCAGCGGCTGGTCGGTGTGCGCGACGGCCGGGAGCAGGGGTGCCACGCTGGTATCCCACCAGTGCTCCTCCCCCTTCCCCCGGCTGACCTCGACGAAGCCGGCTTCACCGCGCGGGGGCGGCCGCACCTCCTCGTCGCTGAAGCGATGCAGCAGCCGCTTCGCCGTCTCCCGCATCGCGATCCTGCGCTCGTGCTCGCCGTCCTCGGCGAGCTCCAGCGCCCGGTTGATCCCGTTGCGAAGCTCGATCTGCCAGGCCGCGCTGCGGTTGGCGGGGTCGAAACCAAGATAGATGGAGACCACCCCCAGCGGCGGTCGCCAATCGCTGAGCTCTCGAGCATTCGCCAGGGTGGGATGGGCCACGCTTCGCCTCCTCGCGTAGGTCCTTACTGGATACCCCTCGCTGGCCCCTGGAAACGCCAGTCATCTCGACAACGGCCGCGGGCGGCCTACACAGATATCCATATCCATAGAGAGCCACCGAACCCAACCTCAGCCGAGGCGATGGCCCTGATCGTCACCCGGCCCAACTGCGGCCGCAATGGTCGTGGTGCCGGGCACGGCGGCCCTCCTCTCGGTAGGGCCTCGATGCCGCCCCGAGTGGGGGCAACGGGAGTACCGTTCCGTTGCATCGAAGTCAATGGCTTCGGTGCCAGGCCCGGGGCGTTTGCGCGCCGCCGGGGCGACTTACTTATGTCGTTCGGCGACGCTAGCTCCGGCCCCACAGGAAAGCGAGGCGGAATCGCCGGTAATCCCTTCGTATCGGCGTGATTCCAGGCACTCGTGCCCGAAATGGAGCGCATTTTCAGGGGCGGCCCTGAAAAGCGAAGCCCCGCTGTGAAGGCACTTCAATCGATGGAGCTAGGCGGATTCGAACCGCCGACCTCCTGGGTGCGATCCGGTCCGTCGAGCGGCGCGGAAGTGCAGAAAAAATGTTTATTTCCAGGGTTTCTGCTGCCGGCTAATCTTGCGTAGTTTCTCTAGATGAGCAGGGATATGCGGCGATATGCAGGGAGTCGGGCACTCCTGACGAGAAGTGCCCGAAATTTGCGCAGGGCGGTTGGAAATGACTGACGCCTACCAATGTCGCAGAAAGATATAGCTATGCTTTATCTATGTCTGACACTCAGGCTCCCGACGCGGTTGCCCTGAACCAGGTCTCCTACGGGCAGGACGGCTACTTCACCGCCCGCCAGGCGAGGGAAGCCGGCTTCAGTCCACAGCTGCTCGCCCACCATGTTCGCTCTGGGCGCTACGAGCACATTCGTCGGGGCCTGTACAGACTGCGTGGCTACCCGGGTTCTCCCCATGAGGACGTGCGGGCGAAGTGGCTTGCTGTCGGGGCCGAGCGAGCCGTCGTCTCCCACGAGAGCGCGCTGGACCTTCACGAACTCTCGGATGTGATCCCGAACAGCGTGCATCTCCTAGTCGATCGCGACGATCGTGGAATCAGGCCGCTTCAGGGCGTGACCCTGCACACGGCGACGAAGCCCCTCGAGCCGTCCGAAATCATGTCCCGTGAAGCCATCCGCGTCACCGACCCGGTGCGGTCGATCCTCGACGCAGCTAGCGCTGGAACGGCCCCCGAGCAGATCGAGATGGCCGTCCGCCAAGCACTGCACGAAGGCCTGACGACCCGTCGTTCCCTTCTTCCCCGAGCCGATCGGCGCGGAGGCCGCGTTGCCGATCTCATCCGCCGCGCTGCGGAGCAGGATGGGTAGCCGTGAGATACGAAACGGCAGAGGCGTTCCGCACCGCGCTAGAGCAACGTCTGAAGAACGAGGCCCAGGCGACCGGCATCGCGCTGATACGCCTGCGCAAGCGTGTGGCCTTCGAGCGATTCCTCGCCAGGCTCGCGACCTCGGCGTCAAGCGGCTGGGTGCTCAAGGGGGCGTTTGCGCTGGAGCTGCGACTGGGGCTTCGCACCCGAACGACGAAAGACATCGACCTCGGGCGAACCGACGACGAGGAAGCGGCAACCGAGCATCTGAATGCTGCCACCGGCGTCGACCTCGGCGACTTCTTCGACTTCGAGGTTCGCCGCACGCCGGCACTTGACGCTGCTATTGGCTTTCGCGCCGTCCGCTACACGGTTCGAGCCGACCTCGATGGCCGCCGGTTCGAGCAGTTCCCAGTCGATGTCGCATTCAGCGAAGCGACGCCAATTCAGGCGGAGCCGCTTTTCGGCGCGAACTCGCTGGAGTTCGCCGACGTCGCAGCGCTGCAGCTGCCACTCATCTCGCTCGAGCAGCACGTCGCCGAGAAGCTCCACGCCTACACCGGCACCTTCGGGCAAGACGAGCGGGAGAGCACCCGGGTCAAGGATCTCGTCGACCTAGTGCTGATCGGCGAGTCGGCCGAAATCGACGCCAAGGGCCTCCATCAAGCGCTCGCAACTACCTTCGCGCAGCGTGGTCGCCAGTCGCTCCCGCGCGCCATAGCGCCGCCACCGTCGTCGTGGGCAAGACCGTACGCGGTGCTGGCTCGCGAGGTCGGGATCGCCGACGAAATTGAGGTTGGCCACGTAGCGTCAGCTCGGCTGCTCGACCCGGTGCTCCAGTCGGAAGCTGACGGTCATTGGGACCCCGAAGCACAGCGTTGGCGCTCGCGCACGTAGCGGAGTTCGACAGACCGGGCGCGTGCCTGTTGAGCGCCTCAGCAGGTTCGGAAGTGCGTCGCCCCTGTCAAATCCGCAGCGGCGCGGGCGTCGTCGGCGATCCGGTCGACGACCTTCTCGATAAGCGTGATTGCCGCCCTGCAAGCCTCCTCCCCGACCGCCTCCACCTCGCGGCAGGCGCTCGCCGTCAGCAGCTCGCGTATCGCGTCGGACTTTTCCTCGCCGGGGAGCGCGTCCGCCGGCAGGCCCATCAGCGTCTGGAGCACGATGTCAACCGCGACGACGGCGCCCATTAACTCCTCGATCAGCGCCTGGGAGACAACTCGGATTCCTGGCTCGGACATGGTCACGACCGGTACAGGGCTGGCAGAGGGCAACCTCTCCCCCCGCGCGGAGATCTACCGGCCGGCGAGTGCACGCTGGGGCGAAACCGTGCGCTGGAGACTCGCGGCCGTCTCCCGACCCAAGGCGGTTGGAACGCACCAACGGTCAGCCAACGCGCAAATCAGCTGCTCTTCGCCTCGAGCGCCGCGGCGACAGCCTCGAACTCGGCAAGTGCGGCGGTGAGGTCTTCAACGATCTCGCGAGCGATGATGTCTGGCGCTGGCAGGTCGTCGGCGTCTTCGAGGGACTCGTCGCGAAGCCAGGTGATGTCGAGGTTGACCTTGTCGCGAGCGATGAGCTCGTCGTAGGAGAACGATTTCCAGCGCTCGGATTCCGCGCGCTGGTCGCGCGGGCGGTCCGGCAGGTAGGACGACACAAAGTCGTCGAGGTCGTTGTGGCGCAACGGCTTCTTCTTCAGCGTGAAGTGCTTGTTGGTCCGCAGGTCGTAGACCCAGAGGCGCTGCGTCCACGGCTGCTCGGCGGCCGGCTTCTTGTCGAAGAACAAGACGTTGGCCTTGACGCCGGGCTTGTAGAAGATGCCGGTCGGCAGGCGCAGCAGCGTGTGGAAGTCGAAAGCGGTCAATAGTTTGCGGCGCAGCGTCTCGCCGGCTCCACCCTCGAAAAGCACGTTGTCCGGCAGCACCACTCCGGCGCGGCCGTTGATGTCGAGGATGGTCATGATGTGCTGCAGGAAGTTCAGCTGCTTGTTGGACGTCGTGACGACGAAGTCCTGGCGGAAGATCTCCGTAGCGTCGTCGCTTCCATTTCCAATGTCGGTGCTGGAGCTGCGCCCGAACGGCGGGTTGGCGAGGACGACGCTCCACCGCTCGCCGGGATCGGCGATCAGCGCGTCCCTCTGATCTACGAGCGAGTCGCCGGTGATCGACCCGAGTCCGTGTAGCAGCAGGTTCATCGACGCCAGGCGCGAGGTAGTGGCGCCGACGTCGACCCCGCGGACGAAAGTCGTGCGCAGGTGCTCGCGCTCGGGTGGCGTCAGCGCGGCGGCATCGCGGGTTGCGTGTGCGTAGGCCGCGAGCAGGAACCCGCCGGAGCCGCAGGCCGGGTCGACGACCCTGTCGGCGACGGTTGGCTGCACGGCATCGACGATGGCCTTGATGAGCGGGCGCGGCGTGAAGTACTGCCCGGCGGTCGTCTTCGTGTCGCCGGCGCTCCGCTCCAGCAACTCCTCATACGCGTCGCCGTTTATGTCCGCCCCAGCCGCCGACCAGTTCTCCTTGTCGAGGTAGTCGACGATCAGCGTCTTCAGGTGCGACGGGTTGGTGATCTTGTTCTGCGCCCCTCGGTAAATCGTGCCAAGCACGCCGGGCTGACTTGCCAGTCCGCGCAGGGTGTGGTTGTAGGTGTCCTCGAGCTCCTCACCAGATAGCCCGAGCAGCCGGCTCCAGGAGTACTCCTCGGGGACGACTTGTTCCGGGTTCAGCGGGCGCGTCGCGCGCTCCTCGGCCATCTTTAAGAACAGCAGGAACGTGAGCTGCTCGGTGTACTCGAACATGTTGACGCCGGAATCGCGGAGGACGTTGCTCCCGGCGACGAGCTTGGAAACGAGGCGGCGCGATTCGGTCACAGGCGCATTCTCACGCGGTTGCCGTCTCAGCGGTGAGCTGGCCGGAGAAGGCGGCGGCGAGAAGGGAACGATGGAGGGCGACCCTCCGGTGGTGGCCGCTTGAAATCGCGTCCGAAAGACGCCCTGCAGCAACGCTGGCGTCGCTGGCAGCAGCGACCGCGGAGCGCTGCGCATCACGGTCCGGAAGGAGCAGGGTCACGGCTTTGAGGTCACGGCCCGAGATTCCTGCTTGGCCCGCCGTGGTACGAACGGCAGCTTGGATCCTTGCTCGTGCGCGGCCGACCGAGCAGGCGAGGGCCACGAAAGAGGGTAGAGCATCATCCTCTGTGAGCCGGACTCGGATCAGCTTGTCGGGATACGTCAGCGTTGGCGCATCCGCTGGAACCAGGGCACAAGCCCCGACAAACTGCGGGTTCCCGTTGTAGCGCGTAAACAACAGGTCCCCTGGGAGCGCAAGCGCGTCCGCCGACCGCAGATCGGATTCGTCCCGCCGCGAGTAGCGAAGGTCGCTCAGATCCAAGGACAGTGAGCGCACCGCTCCTATGCGAAGGATCGGAATGCCGTCCGGCTCGGTGCCGGCGCGGGATACGAAGATTCCGTTTCGCACGTCCGCGATCTCACCGAGACGAACCTCGGTTCCACCTGCCTTGCGGACCTGTGCCATCGCTGCGCTCCAGCGGAGTCGCTCAGCGCGTCGCGCGGCGACAGCCAAATCCACCTGCGCGGCGTCGAGGCGGGAGAGGTGGTCCTCGAGGAGTTTTACGATCCGTCGTTGCTCGTCAAGGTCGCTCGGAAATCTGATCGGCCACGGCTTCAAGACGGTTTGGCTGATGTTGCGCTGAGCAGCCCCTTTGCCCTGGTGATCGAGATCACGGCGTTGCGCCAAGAGGTAGTAGAAGAGGTAGCGATGATCGACCTGATCGCCGGCACGAATCGTGGCGATCGCTTGGTTCGTCGCCAACCTGATCCCCGCCAACCCGAGCTTGCCGATCGAGCCGTACATGCCAAGCAGGATCGTGTTCACCGGCACGATCTTTGCCGACGAGTTGTCGAACCCGCGTTGCGTGATCGACTGGGCCGTTGAGCGCACCACGCCGTCGTTCAGGTCGCCGATGATGGCCCACGGTATGTCTCCGTCGTAGTACGCGGGATTCTTCGCCATCGGAGTCCCGCCGCTGCTGAGTGTGGCCACCTCCGCTAAGGCTGCTTCGCGCCAGCCAGTCGGCAACATCACGCGGTGAGCTCCTGGTTGAGTTCATCGAGAAGGGTTGGCGCGAGGTCCCCGAGGTCGCGGATCGCGCCGTCGGCGCCGCCGTTCTCGATGAACGGCGGGTTGTCGAGGTTGGCTGGGGCAATGCCCGCAGACGCGGCGATGACCTCGACGATGCGGTCGAGCCACCAGCGCTCCCTGTCGGTAAAGGTCACCCCGCCCTGCTCTTGCTGGAGTAGCCAACCGGCGTAACGCTCGTTCACCCGGTTGGCGTACGGGACGAGCTGGTCGTCCTCGCCAAGTGCGAAGCGGACGAGCGACACGAGGTCCGTAAGCGTCCGGCGCGCGCCGGCTTGGCTCTGCCCGTCACGCTCGACCGCGACGTGGGCGTTCCAGATGAGGTCGGGCGTCCAGTTGTAGGGCGGCCTGGCGATACGGTTGGCCAGCTCCTTGATGTCGTCATAGGAGACGCGCTGCTCGCGCGCTTCGGTGAGCAGCTGGATCGCGGTGATCTCGGAGCGGTGCTCGTCGAGGTATGCCCGCCACGACTCGACGACCGACTTCGCCTTGCTTGTGTCCACGACCCCGTGGGCGTCGAGGAGGGTGTCGGCGGAGACCTCGTCGATGATGCGGTCGTGGGCGCGGCGCAGCTCCAGGATGCGGGAGCGCAGATCAGGGTTCGAGGCCAGCGGGCGCACGGCGTCGACGATGAGTTGCTGGCGAGCGGCGTCGGGATCGTCGGTCCCTTCCACGGCCTTCGCCTGGACGTCGGCGTCGACCGCGTCGACGAGATGGCGCACCACGGCCCGCAGCGAACCGCCGGCGACCTGGTCTAGCTCGGCGCGCTCGTCGGGGGTGATCTGCGCCTCCAGGGCAGCGAGGCGCGAAGCGAGGGTCGCAGTCTCGTCCTCGGTGATGGTGAGGCTCGCCGTTTTCCCCAGAAGCTTGTCCAGGCTGATCGACTTCACGCGGTTCAGGGGCGGCTCGACGAACTCGTGCTCGGTCACGCCGATGGCGTCGACGAGCACGAAGCGCGTCTTCTCGCTCGCGTCTGGCGTGACGGCCTGGAAGTCCGCGTCGGGGATCGTGCGAGAGCCGCGGCCCTTCATCTGCTCGAAGTACTGCGGGGATCGAACGTCCCGCATGAAGAAGACACACTCCAGCGGCTTGACGTCGGTGCCGGTGGCGATCATGTCGACGGTTACCGCGATGCGCAGGGCGGCACTCGTGCGGAACGCAGCGAGCTGGCGCTCGGCGTCGCGCGCGTTGTAAGTGATCTTCGCCGCGAAGTCGTTGCCCTTGCCGAATACCTCGCGCACCTGGGTGACAATCTCCTCGGCGTGAGCGTCGTCCTTTGCGAAGATCAGGGTCTTCGGCACCACCGAACGCCCCGGGAAGATCTCGGTGAACAGCCGGTCTCGGAACGCCTGGAGCACCGTGCGGATCTGGTCGGTCGCGGTGACCGCCCGATCGAGCTGCTGGGCCTGGTATTCGAGGTCCTCGTCGAGTTCCTCGTAGCGTTGGGTCCTCGTACGACGGTCGACTTTTGGAACGACGGTGCCAGCTTCGATGAGAGATCCTTGTTCGCTGATCTGGGTCTTGATCCGGTAGATATCGAAGTCGACGTTGACGGTATCGGCCACCGACTGCGGATAGGTGTACTCCGAGACGAGGTTCTGCTTGAAGAAGCCGAACGTCTGCTTCCCTGGCGTGGCCGTCAGGCCAATGACGTGTGCGTCGAAGTACTCCAGGACGCCGCGCCACTGGCCGTAGATCGAGCGGTGCGCCTCGTCGACGATGACTAGGTCGAACGTCTCGGGCGGAATGTCTGGGTTGTAGGCAACCGTGACCGGAGTGTCGGGCACCCAGCCATCCAACCCTGGGTCGTCGCTGTCGTCGACCTCCTGATTGCGCAGCGCCTTGAAGACCCGCTGGATGGTGGAGATCGCGACGCTGGTCGCGTCCGGCATCGGACCACGTCGCAGGCGATTTACGTTGTATAGCTCGGTGAATTTCCGACCGTCGTCAGGAGTCTGGTAGTTCTCGAACTCGGCCATCGTCTGCTTGGCCAGATTGTTGCGGTCGACGAGGAAGAGGATCCGATTGAAGCCGCCGTGCTTGAGCAGCCGGTAGGACAGCGTCACGGCGGTGTACGTCTTGCCCGCGCCGGTGGCCATCTGGATGAGGCTGCGGTCGTAGCGCTGCTCGGCGAGGCTCAGCTCGAGGCCGTTAATCGCTTCGATCTGCGCAGGGCGCAAAGGCCTCGTTTCCAACGGCGGCAGAGCGCCGATCCTGCCTCGCCAGGTCGGATACTTGTCGTCCTTCCGCTTCAGGATGCCCGCCAGCGTCGACGGTTGTGGGAAGTTGAAGATGCGCCTCGCGCGAGGATCGGGATCAAAGCCGTTGGTGAAGTGGGTCTCGGTGCCGCTGGCCTCGAACACAAACGGGAGGCGCCCGTCCTTCGTGAGCGCCGCCAGGTGAACGTCCGGCGGCAACCCCTCGGCATACATCGCGCTTTGCCACTCCACGCCTGACAGCGCGGTTCCTTCCGGTTTGGCCTCGATCACGCCGACGGCGGACTGGTCGATGTAGAGCACGTAGTCCACCCGTCCGTGCCCGGGTTTCAGCGTCACCTCTCTAACGGCGACGCCCTGGCAAGCGAAGAGGTTCATCTCCTTCTTGTCCTGTACGGACCAGCCGGCCGTGTCGAGCTGCCGATCGATCAACACCCGGGCGCGCGCCTCTGCCGGCAAGCGGCCTCCTTCATCCCCGGCATTCATGTTGCTTACGCTACAAAAGAGCGACGAGATCGTCGACGATTGCGCAATTCATCAGGGTTGGAGACGGCTTGGGGGTGGAGCGGTCCACGTGTTGAGGACATCCTTGGCGGGCTAGGCGGATTCGAACCGCCGACCTCCTGAGTGCGATCTAAGTGAGAGAAATCTGGGCGCCAACCACAGAAGCTGGCCATTAGCAGGGAATCAGCCGGGGTCTAGAGACCGCTTGCGTGCCGACGCTTTGCGCGGATACGCAGGGATATGCGGCGATAGGCAGGGAGTCGGGCACTCTGGCAAGAAGTGCCCGAAATCGGTGCAGGGCGGTTGGAAATGCTCCATTGTCCTCAGGAGAGAAAACACCCATCAGATGCGCGTCGCTAGCCCTCAGGCTCGAGATTCGCAGGCCGCGCCATTCCCCTTAGGCGCAGAGCGGCGAAGGCGGCCATACGACGGACTCCCGCAAATTGGCAGAAATGTCGCCGTGCGGAGACGGTCTGAAACTCCCAGTAATTAGGGTGCCGAGCGGCGCCATCACCAGCTGGTGGGTGGCGGGCCACGCCTACATCGAGCCGAAGTCAAGCAACGGCATCGGCGTTGGCATGCTCGTTCCAATCCCCAATTAAGGAGGCGCTGCATTTGCGCAGTGGCGGCATGGAGCGCCGATATCTAGTGGTTCCCTCCATCTCGGTCGGGCCGGTCCCTGACGGCGACAAGAATATGCACAGTGGCGAGATATACATGGAACATCCAATCGAGCCAAGGTTCGCTGTCGTAGTCGATCTTCTGCCCCCGATTGTTATGTCGGATCGCAAAGCCGTTCGCTATCTCGAAGAGCGCAGCTTCGTCTTTGCTGAGTAACCCGGTTCTCGCCTCGGGCCGCAGATGCTCCAACGCGCCGGCGAGGGCCTGTACTGCGGCCCGCTTGTCATCAATGGTTGCCCCCCGCTTGAGAAAGAGATTCTTGGCGGCGGTGACCGGCTCGTCAAGTTGGCGCTCGCTGTCGGACGGTAGGGGTCTTACATATAGATCACGGCGCTCGGCGTCCTGCTCCACGATGTGACCGATGGGCAGCAGTTCGAGCGGAGGGCCGTACAGTGCAAGAACGGGATTTACCAAGTTGCGAAAGGCCTCTTGTCCAGCAGCCTTATCGGTTCCGGTGGGTAGAGCAGCGCCTTCGCTGCGAATAGGAAGCGCGACAAGGTCGCTGTGCAGAAGCTCTATTAGGTCGAGCAAGAGATCTAAAGCCTTCGGCAGCTGGTCAGTAGTCGCCAATGGATGCTGCTCAAAAGCGAAAGGAAGGAGGGTGGGATCCTTGGTAAGGCCGCTGGCGATGCTCTTCGCATCGTTGGATTGCAGCTTTAGGAGGAGATATTCCTCGGCATCTGTGATCTCAGGGAGTCGCCGAATTCCCCAATCTTCATCAAGATGGCCACGGAGACTCTGGTCGAACAATCGGGCCTCTCTTGCCTGAATTATTCGCTTCCACAGCAAGATGAGGAATCCATCAATTGGGAGCTTGCGCGCTCGCCCCTGACGCTCAGAGCGTAGGTTCCCGGTCACGCGTTGAATCCTATTGGTCGGACCAACGGCACCAATGTCCTTGATGGCCGAGAGGCACCGCTCGACTCGACCAGTGATGCTGAGCAGTCGAGGTGTAAACGACCGTTCCGTTCTTTACGGAGTTAGCGCAAACACGGGGACCCTTAGCGAGCCGGGCCTATTACCCTCCGCCCATGGCAACGCTGCGAAAGCCGGAGACGAAGCTTCATCGTCGCTTCTTGTACTTGGACGGGGACGATGTGATCAACATGCTCTCTGCGCTTGAGGGAGGAGATATTGACGAGATCCTGACGCGCACGGGAGAGGATGCTTCATCCGGAAAGGGTGGGGAGATCGATCTCAAGGTGGCTAAAGGGAGGGGTCTAAGAACAAAACCCGCCGCTTCGAAGAGGAGATGAAGCGCAAACGCACGACCCACTCGGCGACGACGGCACTACTCCGCAAGCTTCACGAGGCGAATGCAGTCGGGGTCCTCGACGGCGACTATGACGCCGAGATTTATGCAGAGCTTGAGCCCCACATGCTCCTGGAATTCAAGGCGAGCATCAGAATCCATCCCCTGCACCAAGCGATCAGCGCGATACGGGCGCTAATCAAGTCTGGCCCTGCCCTAGGTGTGGCGAAGAGCGATATTGCGGATGCACGCGGCGTGCTGAAACTGGTTGAACAGTTGAGCCAGACGGGGGACGCAAGCAAGACCTTTCTGGCTTTCGCCGCCACTACGGGGACTGCGGATGGCTATTTGCTTCTTCTGCCCATCCACGAGGCGAATCTCTTAGTGCCCCTCGATGACTTCGGGGGGGGGGGGGGGGGGGGGCACCTTCGTTGCGCATGTGGATCGGATCTTCGCCCCGACGAGGAGATGATGGCCCTTCGAATACGCCGCAACTCGCCGCTCCTTCCTATGGAGCAAGAGGGCCTACGAGATGCCATTCCCGGCCTGGTGACGGTTCTGAACGACTTGGGAATCGATGCCGCGGAGGAGGAATTCATCCTCGGTAAACCGGCTGTGCTGCTCAAGCCGGTGTGCATCTTCAAGTAGGCCAGCAAGGTTGGGACGCAATGCCTGTCGGGGTTTCCTTCGTCATGCGTCTCGGTGATGTGGCTTCTGAAGATCCAGCTACTCTGACTCGAAGGACGTCTTCTCCCGACTCTTTCTGCTCGCATGGCGAAACGCAAGGTTCGAAACAGACGGCGTAACGCCGAAAAGGCCGACCAAGGCTGGGTTGTGAGCCAGCTAGGTGAGGCAGCGCGGGAGCAACTGGTCAGCGCGGTGCAAACGGCAGCGGCGACGGCCGGTCCAGATTACGGACAGGCGCTCAAAGACCTTGACGAGGCTGTTGCAAGAGTCTCGCCAGTTGACCTCATTTGCTCGCTGTCCCTGTATTTCCTGACGACCACCGCGCCGGACGAAAATCCCGAGTTCAACCGGCCCGAAGATATTTACCAGCACCACGTTGAACTGATCTACGCAGTTGCGCTTCGCCGCTCGATTGAGGCCATAGATCCCGTTGTTGAAGTCGGACACGGGATGCAGGGGATCATTGACGCGGCCAAGCGATCAGTAGCAGCTTTCATGCTTCTCAGCGCGAAGGGCCGAGAGGCCGCGACGGATGAGATCGCAGCGCATCGACAGATGGTCCTCTACCACCTCCGCCTGCATGGCGCCTTTGTACGCGGGATGTCGTATTTCGAGGATCAGAAGCGACTCGCTGCCGAACTGTTCGAGCCGATTGATAATCAGGTCTCTGCGGCCCTTGGCTTCGGCTGCTCCTCGCTAGTTCAGTGGTGGTGGGCGGTGAGCGAGAGGATCGAAGAGCGTCTCGCGCTCCATTTCGAGCGAATGCAGGAGTTCGACGAACTGCCGCTTGACGGGGAATGGCCCGATCGGACCCGTGCGATCTTCAGGCGCCTCCCCCTCTCGCCGGACGCGAAGTTGGCGGCGCGGCTTGCGGCTAATGTGGAGGAACGCCGTGCATTTACGGTGATGGCGGCGGATCTCAACCTCTACCAGGTCTTCGGCTTTGCGATGGGGGAATTGCTTGACCTCTACCCAGACGAGATCACCGATTCCTCACTCAGGGGTGTTCTCGACCAATGGAGCCTGGGGCTGGGCGATCTTTCGGCGACGCCCTTGAACACCCTGATCACGTCAAACCCCGTCCTGCGCAGGCCGATCCTGAAGCTCGACGACGACCTTTTCATCTGCGCTCTCTCTTCAACGTTCCTGCACTCCGGTCTGTCGATGCTTGAGGGCCTTCTTACGGTCCAGAAGGATCTGGCGGATCTCTATTTTGATCGCCGTGCCGAATTCCTAGAGAACGCCGTTGGTGAAGCCTTCAAGAAGAGTTTTCCGACCGCGCAGGTGTTACCGAAGATGCATTGGGTGGATCCAAGGGACGGGAGGGAATATGAGACGGATCTCCTGCTCTTGCTGGGATCGCACGCCTTGATTGTTGAGTGCAAGGGGGGTCGAATGTCGCGTCAGGCCATGGAAGGCAAGAGCCGTGATCTACGCGGCGCCATTGGCGACCTACTTGTTGCCCCTGCCGAGCAAGCACAGCGGCTCGCCTCGCTTTTGGAGAGTCGAACCGAGCCCCTGGAAATGATCGGCCCTGACGGAACTCCGTTCATGGTCGAAACTGCCGACGTACATGAGACCATCACTCTAGGGACGACGCTTGAGCCCCTTGCCGCTGTCCTCCCGAGCATGAGGGACCTAAACGATGCTGGGCTGACCGGTGAGCAACTGGACGCGGTCAGCTACAGCTTGAGCCTCTACGACCTTTGGACGGTCCTGGACATGCTTGAGCACCCCAGCGAAGTCCTGCACTACCTGAAGCGACGCGGGGAACTTGAGAATCGCCGCTTTCTGAAAGGGGAGGAGAATGATCTCCTCGGCTTCTATCTAAAGAGCGGCTTCAATCTCGGCGAGGCTGAGTTCGAAGGCCGAATCGAACCTCAGGTCACCGGTCTCTCTGACGAGATCGATGTCTACTTCTACAGTCGGCAGAACGGGGTTGCCGCCACGAAGCCGACCGTCAGCAGGACCCCATACTGGACGGAACTGCTCGGTCACGTCGAGAAGCGCGAAAATGATCGTTGGACTGAGGTCGGTGTCGCACTCTGCAATGTTGCCGTTGAAGAGCAAGAAGCTTTCGTCGAATCTATGCGGAGGCTTCAACGTCAAGCGAATCGGTCGGGAGGGTCAGAATTCTTGCTGCTTATCAATGGGCCGGATCAACGAAGGGATTACTTCGTAGGACTGCTCGTTGCTAGCAGCAACTCCGACGAACGAAAGGCCCAAGTCGATGCCGCTGCCTCGGACTGCTTCGCGCAGCATCCAGAGGCAGAGCGGGTGATCTGCATCGGCTGGCCGCCGGACGCACAAGGAACGCCTTATCGAGTCCTTGCTGTCGTGGACCGGAGATCCAAAGGCTCAATCGAGGATTGATAGGAGTCCCGATTGGCAGCCGCGATAGGAGTCCCTGATGGATCGTTCCATCTGTCCCTAAGCGGGGACCTCCGCTCTGGCCAATCAGGGAGAGGTCACTACGGTGCAACAGTTAGGAGCACTGGGCTTCCAATTGTGCGGGGCCTTCATTACAGTCCACCGGATTCGTCCGGTACCCCCACTTCGCTTTGGAAAGCCGAATTCGCCATGCCAGCC
This sequence comes from uncultured Solirubrobacterales bacterium, assembly GCA_963811375.1. Classification (GTDB taxonomy): domain Bacteria; phylum Actinomycetota; class Thermoleophilia; order Solirubrobacterales; family 70-9; genus VAYN01. Next base: position 321,281 of record CAWEQY010000006.1, on the reverse strand, counting down.
GCCAGTTCATCCAGTTCCCGAGGTTTTGGCCAATCCAGTTCGACGGAGCGACGAATGACGGCGAGGGCCAGCTTGCGGGCGCTCCTCTCGGCTTTTGAGCGTGCATCTTGTTTCAGAACCTCTCCGTGAACCAACTTCGACCTAGCGCTATAAATAGAACCTAGTTCCTTGAAGGTCGTAGTCGGAGGGAGAGTGTCTCGAAGAAAGAGTGCGCCGTACAGCCGGAATCGATAAGAAAGCTCGCTGTCGATGTTAGGTAGTAGTGCCGCCTCCAAGGAGATGGCAAAGTCTAGGAGGCCAGAGTGTCCCGGCTCGCCACCTGCCCCTCGCAAAGCTCGATAGAGAGAGACCTCCTGTCGGCTCCGCTCGTCGGTCCCGAAAGATGGGATCTGAAATGCTAGGTCAACGACCTTCTGGAATTCAGAAAAGCCGATGGTGCGTTCGGTGATGCCGCGCCCTTCACTGACTGGAAACGGTCGGGTGAGCGTTCCGGTGCTTGCCCATACAGGCCGCGAAAAGGTCGCCAGCGATTCGCTCGTCCCAAGCTCGTAGTCGTTGATGAGGAACGAAAGGATCAGTTGGAATACCAGCTCCACTGGATGTTCCTTGCTCCACCAATTTCCAGAAATCTCTTGAGAAATCTCCAACAGTGCGGTCGGGAAAAACATCTGCACTTTGCGTGGGACGACGAAGTCCGTGCCGGTCGAACCCGTTTGAGAGCGGGAGAAAAGCGTTGCCTCTGCCGCTGCGCCCCTCTCTGCGGGCGAAAGCGGCCGCAAAGTCATGCCGCGCCAGCTAAGCGTGGCCTCCGGGCGTGGTCCCTTGATCGCAATCTGGTCAATGACCGTTGAGGTTGTCGAGTTGCTGAAGGCGTCGAGTTCGTCTTGGGCAAGCCGCACGAGGGCGTCGTCGTCGCAACCCAAATCGGATAGCTCTTGTAGATAGTGAAGGATCAGCGGAGCCACGACTCGATTTGCAATGCTCTCGACTTTGCCCTCCTCGCTGAGACCGAAGGGCGAGGGCCGATTGCCTATGTCCGTCGTTGCCGCGAGATGCTCAGCCAGGGCGGCGATGGCCTTTCGGGCGTTTGGTGTGTGCAGCGGACTATCGTCCGTGCGAAATATCAGAGCCACCTCCGGGTCACGGAGAGGACTGACTGTCACCTCGTGTTCTCCCAGCGTGAAGCCCCCTGCGGGATCGTCGCGAGTCACGAGGCGACTGACTCGTGAGGAGAGTTCTCTGCCCTGGGCGCTCAGACACGCGGCGGACTCGGCCCGACTGGCTTCCAAAGTCGCTCGGAGCAGCGCGCGTCGAGTGTTATCTAACGGGAAAGGAGGCCGCTGTGTTAAGGAAGTCACGACCTAATCGTAGCTTCCCCAATGAGGTGCATTATTCGCAGTGGCGGATCACATTGACCACGCCCAGGATGCCGAGGATCTTTGGGAGTCCCAGGGAAACCCGCCATGTGGGCTCCCAATATGGAAGCGGTGCGTCATGGCCCCAGCGTAGAGGCTGACGACGCAGACAGAAAACCTCAGTATAGCATATAGCCCGCTTATAGAGCCAAATAATGTGCTAGGATAGTTGAAGTTGATCCACTGAATCTCTCGACGGAGTCGTATCCCTCCGGCAGTGGCAGCGCCATAGAAATCGCCACACCGTAGAGGAGTAGGTATCCGATGGACTCCGTAGTTACAGAGCCTTCACCAGTAATTGAGGCCGAGCCCCTTTGGGATCTTCAGCGTGCCGCCCAGTACCTGAATTTAGAGCCCGAATATATCCGTAAGAAAGCAGCGAGTGAGGAGATTCCGGCCAAGAAGATCGGGAAGTATTGGCGCTTCATTCCGTCTCAATTAGTCGCGTGGTCGAAAGAAGACGGATCCTCCCATGCCCGATCAGCGTACTAAGAAGCGTCCTCACGGAACCGGCTCTTTCAAGGACAAGAACGGGTCCGAGTATTTTGTTTTCCGGCCCGTTCCCGGCAAGCCTCAGAAATGGACCAAGATTGGCGCCATCGGGGAGTTGACCCGTAAGGCCAAAGAGGCTAAAGGTCGCGACATCATCGCTTCCTACGTCCCCCCTGATGAGGGGGAGGCGGTCACCTATAAGCAGGCTGCGGACCTGCTCATCAAACGCCTGCGGGCTTTAGGACGCTCTGAGGCGACCATCGAATGCTACGAGTCCTATACGCGTTGTCACTTCGAGGATTGGCATCAGCGCGACGTTAGGACGATCACCCGCAAGGAGTTCGAAAAGAAGCAACTCGCTTTACGCCAGGTGGGCAGCCCCAAGTCTGTAAATAACTGGATTGGAAACGCTAAATCCATCTTCAACTTCTGCGTTCGTGAAGGCTGGCGCGACGACAGCCCCGGTGAGCACGTAGACAACATCAAGATTAAGAACGACAAGGGGATTCTCTTCCTCGACGCCGCCGACTTCCAGAAGCTTCTAGCTGTCGTCCCTGGCGATGAGCTGGGGGCGATGGAGCGAGTGATGTACGAGGTCGATTACGAATCCGGGCAGCGCATGGGAGAGGGCCGGGCGATTCGTTGGGAAGACCTCGACTACTTCGCTGAGCGCTTCAACATCAACCGCTCGAACAACGGCCGCAGCGGGGAAGAGGACGGGCCGACGAAGGGCGGAAAGCCTCGCAGCGTCCCTATGACGAAGCGCAGTCGCGACCTTCTCGAAGAGTGGTTCAAAAAGAGCAGATACCGGGCTCCCTCGGATCGGATCTTCTGCCATCCGGAAACGGGAAAGATTTACGACAGATCCAAAATGCTGAAGAGATTCAAGGCAGCTTGCGTCAAGGCGGGCATCGGTCCTCTCGAAGGCAAACGGCGCAAAAGCGGCCACCTAGAGACCGTCACGAAGCAGACCTTCCACAGCCTCCGGCGCTCCTACGGAACCACGCTCGCCAAAGGCGGGGCCAAGCCCATTGAGATTAAGGAAAATATGGGCCACACCCGGATTGAGCAGACGGAAAAGTACATGGGCTTCGCGCCCGATCTAGGGGAAGCCGAGCGCTTCGGGGCTATCTTCGAAGCCGAGCGCGTCGCCGCTCAGGCTCGTTGAGAGACAACTGAAAGAGGCCGTGCCATGAACGCCCTAACGAAAGAAACCCGCATCGCCTGTAGCAATGCGGGTTCGGGGGGCATGGAGCTAGGCGGATTCGAACCGCCAACCTCCTGGGTGCGATCCAGGCGCTCTGCCAGCTGAGCTATAGCCCCGTGGTGCGTGGCTGGGAAGTTGATCCCATTGGCCCGCAGGCGGAAGGATAACCGCATAGTCTTTGGCAGCCTCACGGAATCGCCATGAGCATCCTCGACGACGCAATCCGAGAGCACCTGGAACTGAAGCGCGCGCACGGCGCGGATGACGCCGAGGTCAAAAAGCTCGAGGACGAGGCTTTTGGGCCGCCGCAGCGGCCCGACGATCCGGACCCGTATGCCGAGGCGCCGACTGAGTTTCTGGTCTCGCCCGAGGTTGGGGCGGGGGAGCAGCCGGACGAGGAGCCGGGCGAGCGGCGCGCCCCCAACATCGCCGATCTGCAGGAGGCGCCAGAACCGCGCCAGGCGTTGGAGTCGACCGAGGCCCCCGATGCGGAGGTCGATGACGGCCCTGCCGAGGAGGAGCACCCAGCGATGGAGCACGAGGCGATCGCCGACTCCGGCCACTCGACCGAAGAGCGGCACGCGATCGCCGAGCAGCCGACCGAAATGTTCGATGTCGAGGGTCAGTTCGAGGACGCTGCCACCGAGTCCGACGCTCCCTCCGACGACGAGCTCGTCGACGCCGAGATGACGGAGCCGCGCTTGGCGCCGGTCGATCCGCTGGCTGGGATCGAGGCCAGCGTCGGCACCGGCGCTGCCATCGAGCCGACGGTCGATGAGGACGAGCCGGCCGACGAATTCGACGAGTTCTTCAGCGAGCAGCGGCTCTCCGACGAGCTCAATCAGGCCCTCGAGGCGCCGTTGCCGGACGAGCCCGGCGCCCCTCCCACCGAGGAAGCACCCGCCGTCTTCATCGACCTCGACGACGAGGAGGACGCGGCCGGCGGCGAGGTTGCGTTCGAGGATGAGTCCGCAGAGGAGCCCTCTGTCGAGCACGAGCTTGCCACGCCCGAGCCGGAGGAAGACACTCCGCTCCCGCCTCCCACTTCCAGCTCCTCCCACGAGGACGTGCTCGAGGACACGCCGGAGTTTCTCGAGGACGCTCCCGAGGACGACAACCTCTGGTTCGAGCAGAAGCCTCCCAAGGACTTCGACTTCGACGACTAGCCCGGCCGACGCTGGGCACTAGATAGGTTGCCCGGATGGCAACCGACCTCGCGATCGAAGCCGAAGGCCTGCGCAAGTTCTACGGGGACGTCTGCGCGCTCGACGGGGTCGACCTGCGAGTCCCGGCCGGCACCGTGCTTGGGCTGCTCGGGCCCAACGGCGCCGGCAAGACGACCGCGGTCCGCATCCTCACCACGCTGCTCCCGCCCGACGGCGGCAGCGCCCGCGTCGCCGGCCTCGACGTCGCCAGTCAGGCAGCGCAGCTGCGGACCCAGATCGGCCTCGCGGGCCAGTACGCGGCGGTCGACGAAAACCTCACCGGGGCCGAGAACCTGGAGATGGTCGGCCGCCTCTACCACCTGCCGAAGGGCGAGCCGCGCGCCCGCGCCGCCGAGTTGCTGGAGCGTTTCGACCTCAGCGACGCCGCCGATCGCCTGGTGCGGACCTACTCGGGCGGGATGCGCCGCCGCCTCGACCTCGCCGCCGCCCTGGTCGCGCGGCCGCCGGTCCTCTTCCTCGACGAGCCGACCACCGGGCTCGACCCGCGCAGCCGCATCGCCCTCTGGGAGACGATCGAAGGGCGGGTCGCCGACGGCACCACGGTGCTGCTCACCACCCAGTACCTGGACGAGGCCGACCGGCTCGCCGACCGCATCTCCGTGATCGACCGCGGCCACGTCATCGCCGAGGGCAGCTCCGACGAGCTCAAGGACCAGATCGGCGGCGAGCGCCTCGACGTGACCCTGGAGGACGAGGCCGACACCGAGGCGGCGATCGCGGCGCTGGAGCCGCTCGCGGCGGAGCGCCCGACCCGCGTCGACGGTTTCCTGCGGGTGCCGATCCGCCAGCGCAAGGGCGCGATCGGCGCCGCGGTGCTCCGGCTCAACGAGGCCGGGATCGGGATCGACGACGTGGCGATGCGGCGCCCGTCCCTCGACGAGGTCTTCCTCACCCTCACCGGCCACGGCACCGAGGCCGAGAACGGCGACGGGGCCGGCCCGGGGGAAGAGCGATGAGCGGCTTTCGCTACGCCGTCTCCGACACGTTGGTGCTGGCCAGACGCAGCCTTCTGCGCATCCCCCGCGCGCCCGACCTGCTGCTCTCCTTCACCGTGCAGCCGATCATGTTCGTGCTGCTCTTCGCCTATGTCTTCGGCGGCGCGATCGAGACCCCCGGCTACAGCTACATCGACTTCCTGATGCCGGGGATCATCGTCCAGACGATGTCCTTCGGCGGCTTCGTCACCGCCCTCGGCCTCTCCGAGGACCTCAAGAAGGGCCTGATCGACCGCTTCCGCTCGCTGCCGATGTCCCGCGCCGCCGTCCTCGCCGGCCGCACCCTGGCCGACATCGTCACCAACTCGATCTCGATCGCGGTGATGCTCGTCGTCGGCGTCATCGCCGGCTTCGCCTTCGACGCGCCGCTCGTCAACATCGTCGGCGGCATCCTCTTGCTGCTGCTCTTCGGCTACGCCTTCTCCTGGGTCTTCGCCTTCGTCGGCCTCACCTCGAGCTCGCCGGAGGCGGCGCAGTCGCTCGGCTTCATCGTCATCTTCCCGCTCACCTTCGTCTCCTCCGCCTTCGTCCCGGTCGAATCGATGCCCGCCGCCCTCCAGGCCTTCGCCGAAGTCAACCCCTTCACGATCGTCGTCGACGCCATGCGCCACCTCTTCCTCGGCGCCCCCGCCGGCAACAACGTCTGGGGCGCCGTCGCCTGGTCCCTCGGCATCGTCGCCGTCTTCGCCTTCCTCTCCGTGCGCCGCTACAAACGCGCCGTAGTTCGCTGAGCGGCCGGTGCATCTGACATTTGCTGCACTAAAGGCGCGTCTTGCGCATCAACCCGGATTTCGCAGCCGGTCCGATGATGGAGCCAGCCGGATTCGAACCGGCGACATCGTGCTTGCAAAGCACGCGCTCTGCCAACTGAGCTATGGCCCCGTTCATCAAATTGTAGGGCCGTCAGTCCTATCCGGCCAGCCGATCGCCAGCGGGGAGTGGTCGCGGTCGCTCGGGTCGACCTTCCGTTCACGACTTCGATCCCAGGCGCCTCTATTCGTCGCTTGCATTGAGCGCGGGCGGGGGCATACTGAGCGAACCGCAATCCACTCCCGGACCTGCCACCGCGGTCCTCGCAGGGGAGAAGGAGTTTCCGCATGGCCTCTATCACCGAGCGTGAGACGCAGCAGATCGAGCAGGCAAACGCGAGTGGCAAAACGCCGGTCGTCTTCATCCACGGGCTCTGGCTGCTGCCGAGCAGCTGGGACCGTTGGGCGACGCTGTTCGAGGAGGCCGGATACGCGTCCCTGACTCCCTCTTGGCCGGACGATCCGGAGACGATCGAGGAGGCGAGGGCGAACCCCGACGTCTTCGCCAAGAAGACCCTGGGGCAGATCGCCGACCACACCGCCGAGGTGATCGGGAAGCTGGAGAAGAAGCCGGCCGTGATGGGCCACTCGACCGGCGGCCTGCTGGCCCAGATGATCGCCGACCGCGGCCTCTCCGGGGCGACGGTGGGGATCGACCCCGGCCCCTTTCGCGGCGTCCTGCCGCTGCCGCTCTCGGCGCTGAAGTCGGCCAAGCCGGTGCTGGCGAACCCGCTCAACAGGGGCCGTGCCGTCACCCTCACCCTGGACCAGTTCAAGTACGGCTGGGCGAACGCCCTCACCGACGAGGAAGCGAAGCAGCTCTACGAGAGCTTCCACGTGGCGGCGCCGGGCGTGGCGTTGATGCAGATGGCGAACGCGAACCTGAACCCCTTCAGCGAGGCGAAGCTGGACCCGAAGAACCCGCGGCGCGGCCCCCTCCTGATCATCGACGGCGAGAAGGACCACACGGTTCCCTGGGCGATCGCCAACGCCTCCTACAAGAAACAGAGCCGCAACGAGGCGGTCACCGAGATCGAGAAAATCCCCAACCGCGGGCATTCCCTGACGATCGACAACGGCTGGCGCGAGGTCGCCGAGAGGGCCCTCGCTTTCGTCAAGCGGTTCGTCTAGAGCGGCAGGCTCAACCTGCCGGCGTCAGCCGGCAAGTCCGATCATCAACTGCGAGTGGTCGCTCGGGTCGACCTTGACCGGGACCTGGGCGCCGGGCTGGAGCTGGCCGATGATGGCGGGCGAGACGACCTGGGTGTGGGTGACGGTCGAGACGCTGCCGTTGACGTCGACGCTCATCTGAAACTGGAGCTGGGGCTGCATGTTGATGGTCTGGCCGGTGGCAACCATCTGGATGATCGTGGCGGTGCCGTCGATGCCTTCGTTGGCGAGTCGCTCGGCCAGCTCCTGATCGCCCTGGACCTGCTGCACGGCCTGGTTCGCCTGGGCAAGGCCGTCTTTCATCATCTTCAGGCTGCCGCCGCGCTCCTTCTTCATTTCCTTGCCGGCCTTGTTGAGGTCCCTCATGTCCTTGAACATGCCCATTGCTGTTCGCTCCTCGGGTCTGGGGGACGCCCTGCCGCATCCCGGTTTGTGACGCGACCCTAACCGCTCCGTGCGGACTCTGGGATAGATTCGACGCGTGTTCGTGACCGGAGTGCTGATGCTCGCCGCCGCCCTGGCCATGGTCGTCGCCGGGGTCGCGATCCCGGTCGACGCGGCGCGGCCCGGGTTGATCGGCGGCGCCGTCGGCGTCGGGCTCGCCGGCCTGCTGCTCGCTTACCTCGACGCCCCGCGTCGCCGCCAGAAGGCAGTGCCGGGAACGCTGCGCGCCAAGGCGACGATCCTCGACGCCGCCGCGACCCCGGGGGCGGTGGCCGGGTACCAGATGGTCGAGCTGACGCTGGAGGTCCAGCCCCAGGACGGCCTCCCCTTCCAGGTCAAGCGCAAGTTCTCCGCCGGCCGCCTCGGACGGGTCGAGCAGGGCAGGCGGCTCGACGTGGTCTACGACCCGACCAACCCGAAGAAAGTCGAACTGGCCTGAGGCACCCCGCCGGCGGCTGCCGTTCTCGGTCCCGCATGGCGACCGAAGCGAGAGCGAGCTAGGCGATCAGCTCCGCGGCGCGCTTGCCCTCCGGCAGGTTCTGGTCCGCGTGATAGCTGCTGCGGACCAGGGGGCCGGCGGCGACCGACTCGAAGCCGAGCTCGTAGGCGGCCTTCTCCAAGGCCGCGAACTCGTCCGGGTGCCAGTAGCGGGTGACCGGCAGGTGGTTCTCGGTCGGGCGCAGGTACTGGCCGACGGTGAGCACTTGGACGCGGTGCTCGCGGAGGATGCCGAAGGTCTCGACCATCTCCTCGAAGCTCTCGCCGAGCCCGACCATCAAGCCGGACTTGGTGACAACGTCGGGCCCGCCCATCTCCTTCGCCATCCGCAGCACCCGGGCCGAGCGCAGGAACTGGGAGCCGCGGCGGGCGACCGGGTAGAGGCGCGGCACGGTCTCGACGTTGTGGTTGAAGACGTCGGGCTTCTCGTGCACGACCTTGGCCAGTGGCATCTCCTGGCCGCGGAAGTCAGGCGTGAGGATCTCGACCTTGCAGCCGGGGGCCTGCATGCGGATCGAGCGGATCACGCCGACGAAGGCGCTGGCCCCGTAGTCGGGCAGGTCGTCGCGATCGACGGAGGTGACGACGGCGTGGCGCAGACCCATCTTCCTCACCTGGTTGGCGACGCGCAGCGGCTCCAGCGGATCGTTCCAGGTCGGCTTCCCCGTCTGCACGTTGCAGAAGCCGCAGCGGCGGGTGCAGACGTCGCCGAGGATCATGAAGGTCGCGGTGCCACGCTCCCAGCACTCGCCGACGTTGGGGCAGTTGGCCTCCTCGCAGACGGTGTGGAGGTTGTCGGAGCCGATCGTCGCCTTCAGGCGCCGGTAGTTGGGCCCGCCCGGCGCCGGCACCTTCAGCCACGGCGGCTTGCGGGCGCGCTTGAAGGGAATGGTGCCGTCAGCGTCGCTGGCGGTCCCACCCGGCTTGGCGCGGGAGCGGGTGACGTGGATGCGCTCGGAGACCTCGGTCACGGTTACGTCCTGAGCGTAGCGGCCGGCAGGTCCAGGCCCAGATCGGCTGGATCGGTGGCGATGGGAACACGGTCGTAGACGGCGCCGAAGCGCGCCGCGACGGTGTCGGCGAAGGCGCCGAGATCCTGCTCCGCCCCCAACTCCCGCGCCAGCGAGGTCATCGCCACCCCCTCGAGCCCACACGGCACGATCCACTCGAACGGCTGCAGGTCGTTGTCGACGTTGACGGCGAGCCCGTGCGTCGTCACCCCGCGGCTCACGTGCACCCCGATCGAGCCGATCTTGCGCGCCTCCGATGCCGCCGGGCCTATTTCCCTCCATATAAGGGGGCTTGGGGCCCGTCGGCTGGGGGGCGCGGTCGCGCCGCGCGTCCAGACACCCGTCAGGCCCTCGATCGTGCCCGCCTCGACCCCGTGCTCGGCCAGCGCGCCGACCATCACCCGCTCCAGCCGCCGCACGTACTCGTGGACATCGTCGCCGTAAGGGCGCAGGGAGACGATCGGGTAGGCGACCAGCTGACCCGGCCCGTGGTAGGTGACGCGGCCGCCACGGTCGCTGTCGCGCACTTCGATCCCCTGCATCTCGTACCACTCGGCCCCCATCGGCAGCTCCTCCGGCGTCGAGCGGCGGCCGCGGGTGTAGACGGGGGGGTGCTCGAGCAGGAGCAGGACGTCGGCGACCTCGCCGCGCTGGCGCTCGCCCTGCAGCCGCAGTTGTGCCTCGCGCGCCTCCTCGTAGGGGACGATTCCGCAGCGGACAACGAGGATCTCGGCGCTCACCCTTGAAATCGTTGCATGGGAGCGCTTTATGCTTGCGATGCCCCGGTGAGACGGCCCAGCTCCCTCCGCGCCGCCTCCCGACCAACTCGCCGCACCTCCAGCCCAGAGTTACGGACAGCCACGTACAGATGCCGATAGACCGCTGGCGATACCCGGCCTTCGATGCCGACCGCTTGATCGAACCGAACCCGGGCGGGCGGGCGATCAGCCCCACACGTGCCTGGCTGCTCTGGGTCGGCGTCTTCGCCCCGATCCTCTTCGCCGCCCTCGCCTACATGGCGCTGCGGCCCCCGAGCGTCGACCTCGCGGCGCAGCTGTTCCGCTGCGAACTGTTCGCCTCGCACGGCTTCCTCGCCTGGAACAACTACTGGTACGGCGGTCACTACCTGCTCGGCTACAGCGTCCTCTTCCCGCCGCTCGGCGCGGCCGTGGGAGCAACCGTCGTCGGCGGCCTCGCCGCGGTCGCCGCGACCGGGCTGTTCGGCCTGCTGGTCGGGCGCCACTACAGCGCCGGGGCGCGCCTGGCGACGCTCTGGTTCGGGGCGGGAACGATCACGATGTTGCTCAGCGGCCGGCTGACCTTCGCCCTGGGCGTGGCGATCGCCCTCGCGGCGCTGGTCGCCCTGGACCGGGAACGGCCCCTCCTGGCGCTGCCGCTGGCCTTCGCCACCTCGTGCGCGAGCCCGGTCGCCGGCTTCTTCCTGCTCTTGATCGGCGGTTCGCTGATGCTGGTCGGGGAGCGCCGGCAGGGCGCGACCCTGGGCGCCTGCGCGGCGGCGCCGATCGCGATCATGGCGGTCGCCTTCCCGATGACCGGCGCCGAGCCCTTCGTCCTCTCCAGCCTGCTCGGCGCGCTCGCGGTGACGCTGCTCGTCTACCTCGTCCTGCCCCGGCGCGAGCGCCTATTGCGCCGCGCCGTCGCCCTCTACGCCGGCGCCGTGCTCTGCGCCTTCGCGATCCCCAACGCGATGGGCGGCAACGTGGTGCGGCTCAGCAACCTGGCCGCGGGGCCGTTGCTGGTGCTCGGGCTGGCCGGTCGCCGCCATCACCGCCTGCTTGCCGTCCTGCTGGCGCTGCCGCTCGTCTACTGGCAGTGGCAGGGCGCGGTCCGCGACGTCTCCCGCGCTTCGGCCGATCCCTCGGTGCAGCGCGACTTCTACACCCCACTGCTGGCCGAGCTGAAGGCACGCACCGGGGGAGAGCCGGTTCGCATCGAGATCCCGCCGACGCTCGATCGCTGGGAGGCCTACTACGTCTCGCCCGAGTTCCCCCTCGCCCGCGGCTGGGAGCGGCAGATGGAGACGGACGAGCTGCACCTCTTCCGCTCCGGCCTCTCGCCCCGCTCCTACCGCAACTGGCTGCTGGCGAACGGGGTCAGTTACGTGGCCCTGCCGGATGCCCCGCTCGACTACCTGGCCCACCGGGAGGAGCTGCTGATCGACCGCAACCTGCCCTACCTGCAGCCGATCTGGAGCAACGGCAACTGGCGCCTGTTCAGGGTGCGCGACGCCACCGGCCTGGTCGACCGGCCGGCGAGCATCACCTCGATCGGAGCCGACTGGTTCGACCTGCGAGTTCCCCACGCCTCCCAGTTCGAGCTCCGCATTCACTTCAGCCCCTACTGGAAAGTCACCGGGGGAACCGGAACCGCCTGCTTGCGGGAGCGGGGGCAGTGGACTGTCGTCGAAGCGAGCCGGGCCGAGTCGATTCACATTGGCACCGACCTCAGCGCCGCCGCCTTGTTCGGCCGCCACCGCGTCTGCACCGGCGACTAGTCAGGTAACAGTAATATCACCGCCCTGGTGACTGGGGCGTCGCGTACCAACCGACTCAAGCGGGTGACCATTGGCTTGGGGGCGGTTACCGTCCTGGTTGGCGCGATCCTGCTCGGCTGGTTCCTGCACGACTGGCTCGGCGATGAGGATGTGACGGTCTCGGTCGATCGCCCGGTTCAGGTCTACGCGCCCGAGACCGTTGTCGACGGCCACATCCCGAACGTGATCGGGCTGACCGAGGACGATGCCCGTCGCGTCCTCAGCGATGCCGGAATCGAACTGAGCGAGGTCTCCACCCGTCGCTTACCGTACGTCGGGCCGGAAGATCTCGTGGTTCGGCAGACGCCGGCCTCGGGAGGCTCTATCGGCGACAAGGAGATCGGTCTGGCCGTCTCCGAACCCGCCCTGATGCCCGACCTTGACGGTGTCTCGGAAAGTGAGGCGAGGGAGTCCCTCTCCAGCCTCGGCGCCCGGATCGTGACGGTGAGCGAATACCGGGATGGGGCGTCGGAGGGCTCGGTTCTCCTGACCGAACCGCCAGCCGGCACGGCGATCGTCGACAAGGCCACCCTGCACCTGGCCGAGCCGCTGTCCAGTGTCTTCCTGACCGAACTGAATCCAGTTGCCTCGAGTTGCCGTAGCGGCGAAGAAAGCGTGGTGGCCGGCATGACCGGGAGCGAGGCGATCGTCTGCCAGCCGGAGGCCGGCGCCAACCCGCGGTTGGCGACGTATGCGCTCGGCGGGCAGGTCGAGACCTTCCACGCGGTGCTCGGTCTCGACGACCGGGGAGACGCCGACGTCCCGGTTGAATTTCGCGTCTACGTCGACGGCGAGCAGGCCCTCTCGCGCCGACTCGGCTTCGGCGAACGCCAGGCGGTCGACGTCCCCCTCTCCGGCGGCTTCCAGCTCAGGCTGGAGACGGTCGCGGTCGGAGTCTCGCCACCCGGCTCGCTGCCGGTGAAGGGGGTCTTCGCCGAGCCCCGCCTGGCCGGGTCTCGCAGCGCCATCGATGCGCTCTCCGAAGGCCTGGGCGGGTGAGTCGAGGGGCGCGGGCCCTGACCGTCGCCGCGGTCGCCTCGATGTTCGCCCTCACCGTCGCGAGCACCGCCGCGGCCGCGCCGGCGGGCGCCAGTCCCAGCCCGATCGAGATCGTCGTCGACACCTCGGGCTCGATGGACGAAAGCGACGGCAGCCCCGGCGGCCGCGTCAAGATCGACGGCGCCAAGGTCGCGCTGCTCGACTTTCTCCAGCAGGTCGAACCGGAGACGCCGATCGGGCTCCGCACCTATCCGGGCTCCGAAGGCGAAGAAGTCGAAGGATGCAGCTCGGGGGTGCGGGAGTTCGAGGTGCTGCCGCGCAACCCGGTCGAGATGGCGGCGACGATCCGCACCCTGCGCGCCGGCGGCGACACCCCCACCGCGGCGGCCCTGGCGGCGGCCGGGGAAGAACTGCGCGACACCGGGGCCGCCCAGGGCACGATCGTCCTCGTCTCCGACGGCGAGTCGAACTGTGGCCCGCCGCCCTGCGACACGGCGCGCGAGCTCGCTGCTTCCGGAATCGACCTGCAGACGATCACGATTGGCTTCCGGGTCTCGGGGGCCGGCGCCAAGGAGCTGCAGTGCATCGCCGACCAGACCGGCGGCAAATATCTCAGCGTGCACGACAACGCCGGGCTCGCGCAGGCCTTCGACGAGATCTCGCGCCCGCAGATTCAGCTCACTGTCCACTACCCGCCCCGGGTGACCGCCGAGGTCGGGAACGATCCCTCCGGCTTGGTGCGGATCGAAGCCGACGTCACCAATTCCGGTCAGCGGCAGGCCCGCGCCACGGTCGCCCGCATCCGCTTCGACGCCGCTGCCGGGGCACCCGCCGTTACCCGTCCCGTCGTCTTCCTCGGCAACCTCGAAGCGGGCGAATCGAGAAAGGTCTCCTGGACGTTCCGGCCCGGAGTCCCGCTCGATCGGAGGTCGTACTCGATCCCGTTCGCGGTTCTCGCCGGCGCCGAGAACACTCTCGAGGACACCGAGTTCGACGCGGGCATCGATGTCAGGGACGCCTACTACTCGGCCAAGGACGCCGGGCCCATCCTCAGCACGAGGAAACGGATCGCGATCGCCGGGGACTCCTACTCCGCCGGCGAGGGCGGCGACCGTTACCTGTCGGGGACGGATACCGACGCCAACGCCTGTCACCGCAGCCCTTACACCTACCTCGTGCAGATATTCGACCTGCCCGACGCCAACATCCTCGCCTGCTCGGGGGCACTGGCCAACGACATCGCCTTCCCGCAGATGGGCCGCCGCGTCGAGCCGCAGGTCAAGCAGCTTGCCCGCCTCCGCGACGGCAGTGGCATCGACGCCGTGGTGCTGACGCTGGGCGGCAACGACATGGGCTTCGCGGCGATCGTCCAGTCCTGCCTGATCGGCAGATCCGACTGCGCCAAGAGGATCTACACCGATGTGCCGTTGCCACAGCTGCACAGCGAACGCTCCGACGAGTTCGTCGACAGGCGGCTCGACAGATTGCCGGGGGCGCTGTCATCCGCCTACCGGGAAATCAACTGGGTCGTCAACGGTCCCGAGACCCGTGCCCGGGGCAGGAAGCCGGTGCCGATCCTGGTCCTCGCCTATCCGCTTCCGACGCCGCTCACGCCCCAGGAGTGCCCGGAAATGTATGACCTGCTGGCTGCGGACGAGATCGATTTCATCGACGAGCTCGGCTCGAAGCTGAACGGTGCGGTCGAGGCCGCCGTGTCCACGGTTCGCGAGGAAGGGGGACCGATCTTCTTCGTCCCCAACACCGAGATGGCGTTCCAGCCCGACCACACGGTTTGCAGCCGTGGTTCCTACGCGCGGACGATCGCGAGCTTCAACGGTGCCAGCGAGGAGCCGCGGACGGCCGTCCGCGGCTCGGACTCGGGGTTTTGGAACCGCATCGGCGATTTGAATCCAGTTCACGTGCTGGAAGACAAGCTTGGCGAGGCTGGAGCCGCGATGAGGCAGTTCAAGCGGGGCGCCCAGGAGCTGCTCCATCCCAACCAGGCCGGATACGCGGCGATGACCCGGGCGCTGCTGCGCTGGTCGCAGAGCCCCGACGCAATGGCCGCGGTCAAGTTCACCGAGAGCGCCCCCACCGCCAAGCCGTTCACGGTGACGATCGAATCGTCAGGCGAAGATCTCGGGCAGCTGGTTGGCGGTCCGGCACCGACCCTTCAGGGCGGGACCATCTACCCGCTCAACCTGCAGGGGTTCGCCCCGGGCTCGACGGTCTCGATCGCCGTCCACTCGGACCTTCGCATCCTTTCCTCTGCCACCGCGGACAGCAGCGGCGCCCTCGCCACCCGGGTCGGGATTCCGATCGACCTCGAGCCCGGCGACCACACTCTGACGGTTGCCGGGGCGGGCGCGGACGGTGAGCCGCGCACCGTCGAGATCCCCTTCCAGATCCCCGGCGGCGGTCTGCCGACCGCGGTCGTGGCGCTGATCTGGGTGGGAATCGTCGGCGCTGTCCTGACCGCGCTGCTTGCGATCGTGCTCGCCATGAGCGCGCGGCGTCGAGCAGGGGAGACCGGTCAGTGAACGGCGCCCGCCGATTCTGCCGAGCCTGCGGCAAGCCGTTGGCCGCCGACGCCGCCTTCTGCCGCGCCTGCGGTCGCCCTGCTCCCGCCGCCCCCGCAGCGCCGCCGTCGGAGGCACCAGCGCCTCCGAGCACCACCCCGACCGCGCAACCGCCGGCGCCTCCGAGCACCGCACCGACCGCGCGGCCTGCGGAGGCCGCATTGCCCCCGCCTACCGTCCCGGCCTCGGCAGCACCGCCTTCATCGCCGCCAGGCGGGCCGAGAGCGAAGCCGCGAGGGCGAGGCCGGGCGATCCTCGTCGCGGTGCTGGTGTTGCTGCTGGTCGGGGGTGGCGCCACCGCGGCGATCGTGCTGCTCGGAGGCGACGACTCGGGGCAGACGCAAGCCGCGCCGAGCGACTCGGCGACGATCCCGGCGACCGCCGCGCCGCCGACCCGGACCGGACAGGCAGGCTCCGCCGCCCCGGCCGCCGCCGCGGGCTCGATCGGCGCGGGTCGCTACGTTCAGGCCGGCTCGTTCAGGACCGTGCCCGGCGCGGAAGCGGAGCGCCAGCGCCTCGAAGACGACGGGATCAGGGTGCTGGTGGTCGACTCGGACGAGGCGCAGGAGCTCTACCCCGGGTTTCAGGTGTTGTTGGGCGGGCCGTTCCCCAGCCCCGGCGCCGAGCGGTCCCTGGTCAGGCAGCTCCACGACGACGGTGTTGCCTCGGCATTCGCCCGCTCCCTCACCCCGGCCAGGGAAATCGTCGGGCCTGAGGCGATCGCCGGCCGCTGGACCGGGACGCTCGACCGCACGGGAAGCGAACGCCCGAGCCTCGATGGCCCTCTCCCCGTGCAGCTGACCGCGTCGGGCGACGGTCAGCTGGCGACCCTCGACTTCAAAAGCCTCAACTGTGAAGTCGACCTCTCGCTGCAGGCGGCGAGCGCGGTATCGCTCACCTACGGTCAGGAAGGTGGGTGCGTGGGTGGAGGGGCCTGGCGCCTGCGCCCGAGTGGGGAGGAGATGTCACTCGTCCTGCTTCCCCCCGATACCGAAACGATCGTGCTCGGAACTCTGGAGCGCGGCTGAGCGAGCCGCTTGGTGACTGTAACGGCAGTTGTGGTGTTGTTATGGCGTTGGTCGAGTGCTCAGTCAAAAATGGATAGGCTGCGCGCGCCTGGCCGTGGAGTGGGCCAACTGCGATGCGGGGGAGAGAAAACAGATGAACGCCTTTTGTGGCAGTTGCGGTGAGCAGATCCCCGCGACGGCAAAGTTCTGCGAGTACTGCGGTGCAGACCAAACGCCGTTTCAGGTCGAGGAGCAGCCTTCGGAGGCAGCGACGGTCGAGGCCCCAACGCAGGTGCCGGCTTCCCCGGTCGAGCCGGCAGCGATCCCCACCCCGCCTCCGCCGCCCCCGTTCTCTCCACCTCCACCGGGCCCTGCTCCAGCTCCCGGTGCCCGGGAGAAAGCCGAGCGGGTTGCCCCGGGTGCCGATGAGCTGGTCGGCCAGCTCGCCACCCACCTGCGTGCGCCCGGCGTCGCTTTGGCCGGGCTCTCGGCGCTGATCGGCGTCGCCGCCTGTCTGGTCGCGGGCCTGGTCCTGGCCGTGGCGCTGCCCAACGCGAGCTTCCTCGCGGTCGGCGGCGGCGCCGGACTGTTCAAGGAAACGCTGGCGCAGGCGACCTCTTTCTCGCAGGCGAACCTCGAGCTGGTGGGCTTCGAAGTCGCGGTGAGAACCGTTCCGGTGCTGTTCGTGCTGATTCCGATCGCTGGAGTTGGGGCGGGAGTGGCCGCGCTGGCAGCTCGTACCGTGGGCATGCCCGTCCGCGAGCGCTTTCTCTGGGCAGCCGCCGCTGGTGTTCCCTTCGCCTTCCTGATGCTGGTGATCGCCCTCAGCGTCGGCAAGAGCGAATTCGCCCTCTTCGACACCGAGCTCGAGTTCTCGGTCGGCTCGGTCTTCCTGCTCAGCTTTATCTGGGGATCGTTGGGAGGCCTGCTGGGCATGCTTTACGCGTTGCGCCGGGAGGGCGGGACGCCGCCGAGCTTGCTGTCGCCAGGGCCCGCCCGCTTCGCCAGCGCCGCCTGGAGCGCCCTGCGGCCGCTTCTCCTCGCCCTGCTTGTCGTCGGCGCGCTCGGGACCGCGGTCTGGGTCGTGCAGATGGCGCGCGACGACGGTTACCGCGAATTCCCACCGCGCTCGGCCGCGATCGCGATCGGCGAGCAGGTCGCCTATGCGGCCGACCACGCGATCGACATCCTGCCGCTCGGCGCCGGCGCCAGCGAGCGCCTGGCGGGTCCGCCGGCGGTGCCGATCGACCAAAGCCGGTACTTCGACCTCCCCAGCGATCCGGCCGCCGATTCCGCTTCGAGCTACAACCTCTTCGACTTCAACGACACGATGGCCGCCTACCTCTTCATCCCGATGCTGATCGTGTTGATCGCGATCCCCGCCCTGCTCGCTCTCTACGCGGGCTTTGCGGTCGCCAGGGGCGTGGGGGAGCGACGGCCCGACCGCGCCGCCGCCTGGGGAGCGATCGTCGGGCCGGTCTGGGCGATCGCGATGGTGCTGCTGGCCACGCTCGCCCGCAAGGACGTGGTCGGCAACCCCAACGGCGACTCGGTCTTCATCGCCTTCCTGCTGGGAGGGGCGGTGCTGGGCGCGATCGGCGGCCTGCTTGCCGCTCAGGGGCAGGCGAGCGCGGCTCCGGTCGGTCCGCGGGCCACGCCGCCGCCGGCTCCAGCCGTGCCGCCGGTCGCGAACGGTTAGAGCGCCAGGGCCAGCGGCTCTTCGAGCAGCGTCCGCACCCGCGCCAGGAACTCGGCAGCGGGAGCGCCGTAGAGGATGCGGTGATCGCAGGCGAGGGTGACGTAGAGCATCTGGGCGCTGGCGAGCTCGCCATCCCGCAGCACCGGCCGCTCCTTGATCGCGCCGACGGCGAGGATCGCCGCCTGCGGGGTGTTGATCACGGCGCTGAAGTTGTCGATCCCGTACATCCCCAGGTTGGACACGGTGAAGGTGCCGCCCGAGAGCTCCGGCGGGGTCACCTGGCCGTCGCGGACCTTTTGTGCGAGTGCTCTCGACTCGGTCGCGATCTGCCGCAGGCCCTTACGGTTGGCGTCGAAGACGGTGGGCACGACGAGCGCGTCCCGAGCCGCAACCGCGACCCCGACGTTGACTCGCGAGTAGAGCTCGAAGCGCCCATCGCGGTAGGCCCCGTTCGCCCGCGGGTGCTCCCGCAGCGCCAGCGCGCAGGCCTTGACGATCATGTCGTTGAACGAAGGCACCGCCTCGCCCTCGGCAGCCGTCGCCTTGAGCCGCCCCCGCGCCTCGACCGCCCTGCTCATGTCGATCTCCGCTTCGAGGTAGAAGTGCGGCGCCGTCGCCTTCGACTCCGACATGCGTCTCGCGATCGTCGACTGCAGCTTCGAGAGGTCCTCGTAGGTCACCTGGCCCTTCGCCGTCTCGGGCGAGGGAATGGGTCCCTCAGCCGCGGGTCCTGCCGGGCGGGCATCCCCCGCCCCCCCGTCACCCGCGGAAGAGGCCTTCTTCACGTCCTTCTTGACGATGCGGCCGCCGGGCCCGGAGCCCTGGATCGTGGACAGATCGAGACCTTTCTCCTTGGCGATGCGTCGCGCGACAGGCGAAGCTTTGACGCGGTCCCCGTCCCCCGTCTGGCTTGACCCCCCGCCGCCGCCAGCGCCCTCCTGCGGGTGGCGGGGGGGAGGCTCCGAGAACGAAGCCACGTCCTCGCCCGCGGGAGTCTCCACCCCGACAGGACCCGCAGCTGAGGCCTCCGAACCCTCGGCGCCATCGCCAACCCGCGCGATCGGACTGCCGATCGGCAACGTCGCTCCCTCCTCGGCCAAGATCTCCGTCAGCGTCCCGGCGACATCGCTCTCGTAGGCCATGTTCGCCTTGTCGGTCTCGATTTCGACGATCTCGTCGCCGACAGCGATCTCGTCGCCGACCTGCTTCAACCAGGTCAGGATCGTGCCCTCCTCCATCGAGTCGGACAGGCGGGGCATGACGATGTCGGCCATCAGATCGATCCCTCCAGAGTCGCCAGGGCCGCGCTCACCACGTGCTCCTCATGGGGAATCGCCGCCTGCTCCAACCGTTTCGAATAGGGCATGTGGACGTCGGCGCCGGTCACCCGCTGCACCGGCGCGTCGAGGTCGTCGAAGGCCTGCTCGGTGATCAGGGTCGCCAGGTTGGCGCCGACACCGCCGTGCGGCCAGCCCTCCTCGACGATCACCGCGCGGTTGGTCTTGCGCACCGACTCGAGGATCGTGTCGAGGTCGAGCGGGCGCAGGGTGCGGGGGTCGATCACCTCGGCCTCGACGCCGTGCTTCTCGGCCAGCACGGCCGCCGCCTGCTCGGCCACCTGGGCCATCTTCAGAACGCCGACGATCGTCACGTCGCCGCCCTGGCGCCGCACCGCCGCTTCGCCGAAGCGCAGGACCGCGTCCTCGCCCTCCGGCACCTCGCCCTTGACCCCGTAGAGGCTCTCGTGCTCGATGAAGATGACCGGGTTGTCATCCCGGATCGCCGCCTTCAGCAGCGCCTTGCCGTCGGCCGGGGTGGAGGGGCAGGCGACCAGCAGGCCGGGCACCTGCAGGTAGAGCGCCTCGAAGCTGTGCGAGTGGGTGGGCCCGAGCTGGTGGCCGCCACCGCCCGGCATCCGGATCACCATCGGCACCCGCGCCTGGCCGTTGAACATGTAGGGAATCGCGGCGGCGTGGTTGACGATCTGGTCCAGCGCCAGCAGCGAGAAGTTGACCGTCATCAGCTCCACCACCGGTCGCAGGCCGCCCATCGCGGCGCCGACCCCGGTGCCGACGATCGTGTTCTCGGAGATCGGCGTGTCGCGCACCCGGCGCTCGCCGAACTCGTCGATCAGCCCCTCGGTCACCTTGAAGGCGCCCTGGAAGACGGCGACGTCCTCGCCCATCACGAAGACGCCCTCGTCGCGGCGCATCTCCTCCGCCATCGCGTCGCGTAGGGCCTCGCGCATCCGCAGCTCGGCCATCAGCCCCGCTCCTCCTCGGTGTTGATCGCCTGCTCGGAGCCGAGGTCCTCGGACTCGTCACCGACCTCGCGCTCGGCCGAGACCCGCGACTCGGCCCCATCCTGCGCGTCGCCCTGCAGCGCCGGGTTCGGCCGCCGCCCGTCGTCGGGGTGCTCGGCGTAGGCGGCACCGGCCTCGGCCAGCTCGCGCGCCGTGTCGGGCATCCGGTCCTCGCGCTCGCCCCGGTGCGGCTCCGGGCTGCGCTCGTCGACGGCGTACCAGCCGCCGGGATCGTCGAGCGCGTAGAGGTTCTCGTACATCGTGTCGAGCGCCGGCTCCGGCGAGGCCTCGGCGAACTCGACCGCCTCCAGCACCGTTGCCTCGGCCGCGTCGCGCGCCTGTTGCACCTCGCGCTCGCCGAGGACCCCGGCCTCGACGCAGCGCCGGGCGAAATTCTCGATCGGGTCTTTCTCGCGCCACTCCTCGACCTCCTCGCGCTCGCGGTAGACCTCGGGATCGGCGGCGGAGTGGCCGCGGTAACGGTAGGTGACGACCTCGAGCAGGGTGGGGCGGGAGTCCTCGCGCGCCGCCTGGATCCCCGCGGCGACGGCCTCGCGCACGGCGACCACGTCCATGCCGTCGGCCCGCGCACCGGGGACCCCGTAGCCCTCGGCCTTCTTCGAGAGGTCGGTCTGGGCCGAGTGGCGCTCGACCGCGGTCCCCATCCCGTAGAGGTTGTTCTCGACCAGGAAGAAGACCGGCAGCTTCCACAGCGCCGCCAGGTTCATCGTCTCGCCGAAGTTGCCGGTGTTGGAGGCACCGTCGCCGAACATGCAGACGGTGACCGCGTCTTCGCCTTTGTATTGCGAGGAGAGGGCGAGCCCGGCGGCGATCGGCAGGTTGCCGCCGACGATCCCGTAGCCGCCCATGAAGCGCCGCTCGGCGTCGAAGATGTGCATCGAGCCGCCGCGCCCGCCGCTGGTGCCGTCGACCCGGCCGAACAGCTCCGCCATCACCCGTTTGGGCTCGGTGCCGCGGGCGATCGCGTGGCCGTGGGTGCGGTAGGTGCCGATCAGGAAGTCTTCGTCGCGCATCACCGAGGTGGTGCCGACGATCGTCGCCTCCTCGCCAATCGCCAAATGCAGGAAGCCGCCGGCTTTGGCGCGTTGGTACTGGCGGCCTGCCTCCTCCTCGAAGCGGCGGATCAGGGCCATGCGCGCGAGCAACTCGTAACAGCTGGCGGCATCGGGCAGATCGGCCATCTGCCTCACCTTAGCGAGCCGCCCACGCCCAACTCGTGGCCTCCGGGCGTGGGGCCGGCTCAGCTCGCGGCGGCCTCGACCGCCTCCTCCAGCCGGTCGTCCCCCCAGAAGACCTCGTCGCCCACGACCAGGGCCGGAACGCCCTTGACGCCGCGGTCGCCGGCGGCGTCCGTCGCCTCGCGCAGGGCGTTCTTGACGATGTCGGTCTGCACCGCTTTCAGCAGCGCCCGCGGGTGCAGCTCGCAGGCGGCGCCGGCGATCATCACGTTGTCGGGATCGCTGAGGTCGCGGCCGGCGGCGAAGGCCTGGCGGAAGGCGGCGAGGGAGAAGGAGACGGTGCGCCCGGTCTGCTTGGCGAAGGTCGCGACCCGCATCGCCGTCAGCGTGTTGCCGGGCCAGGGCTCGGGCCACTGGATCGGCGGCAGCCCGTAGGCGGAGGCGCGCCGCTCGACCTCGGCGATGCCCTCGGCCCGCGCCGCCGTCTGCGACCAGGAGCCGCGATCGAAGCGGGCGAACAACCCCCCCAGCAGGACCGGCTGCCACTCCGGCTGCTCCAGCCCCGCTTCCGTGAACAGCGCACTGACCCGCTCGGCGGCAAGGTACGCGTACGGCGATCCCAGGTCGAAGTAGAAGCTGGCGCGGGGCGCCGTCAAGCGTGCGTGGCCCAACCGTCGACTGCGCGCGCCGCTTCGAAGATCGCCTCGGAGATCGTCGGGTGCGGGTGGACGATCCGCGCCAGCTCCTGGTAGCCACCCTCGAGCGCCATCACGGCCACCAGCTCGGCGATCATGTCGCAGGCACGGTTGCCGACGATGTGGACGCCGAGGATCTCGCCGTACTTGGCGTCGGCGACGATCTTGACCAGGCCTTCTTTGTCGTCGTAGACGGTGGCGCCGCCGACGCCGGCCAGTTTCAACTTGCCGACCTTGACGTCGTTGCCGGCCTCCTTCGCGGCGGCCTCGGTGAGCCCGACGCTGGCCACCTGCGGGTGGCTGAAGGTGGCGCCGGCGACCAGGTTCTGGTCGACCGGGTGGGTCTCGGCGCCGGCGGCGTGCTCGGCCGCGACGACGCCCTCGTCGGAGGCCTTGTGGGCGAGCGCCTTGGCGTTGACCAGGTCGCCGATCGCGTAGACCTTGGGGTTCGTGGTCCGCTGGTACTCGTCGACCTTGACCTTGCCGTTCTCCTCCAGCTCGATCCCCGCCTCGCTCAGTCCCAGGCCCTCGGTGTCGGCGCGGCGGCCGCCGGCGATGCAGAGATAGTCGACCTCGGCGGACTCGCCGCCGTAGCTGAACTTGACGGACTCGGCGCCGGCCTCGACGTTCTCGACCGGGTTGCCGGTGGCGACGGTGATGTTCTGCTTTTTGAAGGCGCGCTCGACGACCCGGACCACGTCCTTGTCCTCGGCCGGCATGATCTGCGGCAGCATCTCGATCAGCAGCACCTCGGTGCCGAAGCGGCCGTAGGCGGAGGCGATCTCACAGCCGGAGGCGCCGGCACCGACCACGGCGATCCTCTTCGGCACCTGCGGCAGCGACCAGGCGCCCCAGGTGTCGACGATGCGCTCGCCGAACTCGACCCCCGGGATCGGCAGCGCCACCGAGCCGCTGGCGAGGATGACGGCGCCGGCCTCGTAAGTCTCCTCGCCGACCTTGACCTTGCCGTCGGCGCTCAGCGAGCCCTCGCCCTCGATCACGGTGACCTTGTTTTTGTCCCAGAGCATCCTGACGCCGCCCGAGAGCGACTCGGAGACGGCGGCGCGGCGCTTGCCGACGGCGTCCCAGTCGAGCGAGACGTCCTTGGCGACGACGCCGAGCTCGGCGCTCTCGCGCGCCTCGGTGTAGATCTCCGCCGTGCGCAGAATCGTCTTCGCCGGGATGCAGGCGTAGTTGAGGCAGCGCCCGCCGGCCTTGTCGCGCTCGACCACGGCGGTTTTCTTGCCGAGCTGGGCGGCGCGGATGGCCGCGACGTAGCCGCCAGGCCCGCCGCCGATCACGATCACATCGAAGGAATCTGCCATTGACCTGAGCCTATAGAACGGCGATTGCGTGGAATCCTGCGGTCAGCTCTTCTTCTGGCCGGGGACCCGGCTCGCCAGCCGCGCCATCGGCTCGACCGCACCCTGCAGCGTCTCGACGCTGGCGTTGAGCCCCGCCACCGCGGTCAGGATCCGCTCCATCAGGTCGCTGAGCTGCTCGATCCCGCCGTCCAACCCCTCGATTCCCTGCTCCAGCCGCCCCATCGTCTCCGGCAGTTGCGCCAGGTGGCGCTGGACTTCGACCAGGACCGGCATCGCCGCCTCGATCGCCTCCAGACGGGTGTCCATGACACCGAGCACGCCGATCGTCTCGCCGACCCGCGCAATCTCCTCGCGCACCGCCGGCAGCGCGTCGGTGTCGGCCGCGACCCGGTCGAGCGCGTCGGCCACGCGCGTCAGCTGCGCCGTGTGCTCGACCATCGCCCGGGTGTTCTCGACCAGCTCGGGAATCATCCGCAGCGCTCCGAGCACGTCGGCCGGCAGGGCGGAGATGCGGTCGAGGGAGGGCAGGCCGAGCGGGGTCATCGAGATCGGTCCCGCGGTGCGCGCTCGGGCATCTGGATCCGCGCCATCGCCTTGACCATGAAGAAGAAGAAGGTGCCGGAGACCGCGAGCAGGCCGAGGGTGGCCGCGAACTGGGCCACGCTCGAGGCCTGCACGGCGAGCCCGAAGACGGCGCTGAAGATGAGGAAGACGAGGATCAGCTGGAAGCCCAGCACCGCCCAGTAGCGGGCGCGCCACATGCCCCAGGCCATCACGCCGAGGATCAGAGCCGGGGCGAGGACCTGGGCCAGGCGCGGTTTTTCGCCGTCGACCTCGACCCCCGCGAGGTAGCCGGCGACGATCGAGAGCGCGATCAGCCCGGCGACGATCGCCCCGATCGTCACCACCCTCGGCCGCTCGCCCTCGGCCAGCGGCGTCAGCGCTTCGCGGGCGGCCTGGTTGCGCCGCTCGGCCTTGGCGTAGCCCTCTTTCATCCGGTCGGGGCCGCGCTGCTTGCGCTTGCGGGGCCCCTCGCCCGCCGGGCGCTCGTCAGCCACCGGGCGCGACTCCGACGCGGCGGCGCAGCCCTTCGGCGGCGACGGTCGGGTTGGCGGCGTCGCGGATCGCTCGCACCACGCAGAGCCGCCGTGCTCCCGCCTCGACGACCCGCTCGGCGTTGGTGGCGTCGATGCCGCCGATGCCGAAGAAGGGATGGCTCGCGTGCTCGGCGGCGTGGGAGACGAGGTCCAGCCCGACGGCGGCACGTCCGGCTTTCGTCGGCGTCTCCCAGATCGGCCCGACGCTGATGTGGTCGACCGGGCGCTCGTTGGCGGCGGCGATCTGCTCCTCCGAGTGGGTCGAGAGGCCGACGATCGCGTCGGGCCCGAGCAGCTCCCGCGCCTCCTCGGCGGAGGCGTCGTCCTGGCCGACGTGAACGCCGTCGGCGTCGCAGGCGCGGGCCAGGTCGGGATCGTCGTTGACGATGAAGAGGGCGCTGTAGGTGTCGCAGACGCGGCGAAAGGTGGTGGCGGCGCGCTCGATCTCGGCCCGTCCCAGCACCTTCTCGCGCAGCTGGACGATGTCGACGCCACCGCTCAGGGCCGCCCGCAGCAGGGCCTCGGGGTCCTCGCCATGCGGCTGCGCGTCGCAGACGAAGTAGAGGCGCGCCGTGCGCAGCCGCTCGCGGCGCAGCGGACCGGCGGACTCGGGAGGGGCGAGGGTCATCCCTCGATTATGAAGCGCGGCGCCGGCGCGTCGGCCTTTGCGGGCGGGGCGAGGCGGGTAGCCTTAGGGGAGTAACGGGAGCCCGCGAGGGCTGAGAGGGTGGCAACGAGGTCACCGACCGTCTGGACCTGATCCGGGTAATGCCGGCGGAGGCAATGGCTTTGACCGAGAAACGCGATTTCGACGCGATATTCGTTGGCGGTGGGGCGATCGGCCTCAGCTGCGCCTGGCGCGCTGCCCAGCGCGGCGCCAGCGTCGCGGTGCTCGAGCGCGCGGTGCCCCCGGCCGGTGCCACCCGCGTCGCCGCCGGCATGCTGGCCCCGGTCGGCGAGCTCGCTTTCGGCGAGCCGGAGTTGCTGGAGATGACCCTGGCCTCGGCCCAGCTCTACCCGGAGTTCGTCGCCGAGCTGGAGGCGGCGAGTGGCGAGCCCACCGGCTATACGCACCAGGGCGCCCTCCACATCGCCCTCGATCGCGACGAGGCGGCCGAGCTGCGCCGCGTCCACGACCTGCAGCGCTCGCTCGGCCTCGAGGCCGAGTGGCTGCCGCCACGGCGTTGCCGCGAACTCGAGCCGGGCCTCACTCCCTCCTTCAACGGCGGCGTCCACGCTCCCGGCGAGGCGGCCGTCGACCCGCGGGCGCTGGCCGCAGCGCTGCTGGCCGCGCTCGGGACCGCCGGGGCCGAGTTGCGAACCGCAGCGCCGGCAGCCGCCGCCGCGATGAACGGGACGAAGGCCCAGAAGCCGGGGGAGGTGGTGGCCGGTCTCTTCGAGGGCGAGCGCCTGGTGGGAGTGCGTACCGCGGACGGGAGGGAGCTGCGCGCCCCGACCGTTGTTCTCGCCACCGGCGCCTGGGCCGGCAGCACCGGCTGGCTGCCCGAGCTCGCGCGCCCGCCGGTGCGCCCGGTCAAGGGCCAGACCGTCGAGCTGCGCGGCCGCGACGGCGTCGCCCCCTGCGAGCGGATCGTCGCCTCCGAGCGCGTCTATCTGGTGCCGCGCCCCGACGGCCGCCTGATCGTCGGCGCCACCTCCGAGGAGCAGGGCTTCGACACCGCGGTTACCGCCGGCGGCGTCCACGAGCTGCTGCGCGAGGCCTACCGGCTGCTCCCCGACGTCGCCGAGATGGAGCTGGTCGACTCGATGGCCGGCCTGCGCCCCGGCACCCCCGACAACCTGCCGCTGATCGGCCCCGGCGCGATCGAGGGCCTGATCCTGGCGACGGGCCACTACCGCAACGGCATCCTGCTGGCGCCGCTGACCGCCGCCGCGATCGCCGCCCTGATCGCCGGCGAGCAGTTGCCGGAAGCGGTCGCTGCCGCGCACCCGGGGCGCATGTCCCCGGCAACCCAGAAGGCGACGGGGGAGACAAGCGCATCGGAAGGCTCGAATCCGGCCGCGTCGCTGGACCGTGCCGCCGAACTCGCGGCGCGCGGTGCGGCCCTGGCCGAGGCCGCCGAAGCCGCGGAGCGGGCAGGGAGGATCGGCGATGAGGATTGAGCTGAACGGAGAGCCGCGCGAGCTGCCGGAGTCGGCGACGCTGGTTGACGCCGTGCGTGGAGCCCGCGGCGTCGCCCTCGACGGCGACACCGCCGAGGCTCGCGGCCTCGCCGTCGCCCTCGACGGCGAGGTCGTCCCTCGCGGCGAGTGGGCGGCGACGGTGCTGCACGAGGGCCAGAGCATCGAGGTCCTGGCCGCGATCCAGGGTGGCGCCGAGGCCTGGGAGCTGGGCGGGCGCCAGTGGACCTCCCGGCTGATCGCCGGCACCGGCGGCTTCCGCTCGCTGGAGCAGATGGAGGCGGCGCTGAGCGCCGCCGGAACCGAGATCGTCACCGTCGCCCTGCGCCGCATCGACCCCGCCGCCGAGGGCTCGGTGCTGGAGACGATCGACCGCCTCGGCCTCTTCGCCCTGCCCAACACCGCCGGCTGCTTCACCGCCCGCGACGCGGTCCTCACCGCCAAGCTTGCCCGCGAGGCCTTCCAGACCGACTGGGTCAAGCTCGAGGTGATCGGCGACGACCGCACGCTCTATCCCGACGCGGTCGAGCTGCTCGACGCCGCCGAACAGCTGGTCGCCGCCGGCTTCACCGTCCTTCCTTACACCAACGACGATCCGATCCTCGCCCGCCGCCTGGAGGAGGCCGGTTGCGCCGCGGTGATGCCACTGGGTTCGCCGATCGGCTCCGGCGCCGGCATCCGCAACCCGTACAACGTCGCGATCATCGCCGAGCGCGCCTCGGTCCCGGTCATCCTCGACGCCGGGATCGGCACCGCCTCCGACGCCGCCCTGGCGATGGAGCTGGGCTGCGACGCGGTGCTCGCCGCCAGCGCCATCTTCGGCGCCGAGGACCCGACCGCGATGGCGCGGGCCCTGCGCGGCGCCGTCGCGTCCGGCCACATCGCCCGCCACGCCGGTCGTATCCCCCAACGAACCCACGCCGAGGCCTCGACCCCGTATCAGGGGCTCCCAGACCTTTCCTGAACGCACTCCTCGGCCGCACGCCACTCAGCCTCCCTCTACCATGGGCGCTTCGCCCCTGTAGCTCAGCTGGTTAGAGCGGTGGCCTTTTAAGCCGCGCGTCGCGGGTTCGAGTCCCGCCGGGGGCATTTGGCTGGGGACGACCACGCTCGCGAGGCGCCGGGCGCGGGCGCCAAACACGACGAGCACCTGCTGCGCGTCCCCGCGGACGCCGAACGAGAGGACGACGTCCGTCTCGACCGCATCCGCGCTGAGATCGAGGCCGGCTTCGACGCCCTGCGCGACGTCGACGACGGCGTCTCCGTCTTCGGCTCCGCCCGGATCGAGCAGGGCCACCGCTGGTACGAGCTCAGCCGCGAGACCGGCGCCTGCCTCGCCAAACACGGATTCACGGTCGTCACCGGCGGCGGCCCTGGCCTGATGGAGGCCGCCAACCGCGGCGCCGCCGAGGCCGGCGGCCTCTCGGTCGGCCTCAACATCGAGCTCCCGCAGGAGCAGCACACCAACCCCTACGTCAACCGCAACCTCAACTTCCACTACTTCTTTGCCCGCAAGCTGATGTTCGTCCGCTACGCCCGCGCCTTCGTCATCTTCCCCGGCGGCTTCGGCACCCTCGACGAGATGTTCGAGAGCCTGACCCTGATCCAGACCCACCGGATCCAGCACTTCCCGACGATCCTCGTCGACTCCGCCCACTGGAAGCCCCTGCTCGACTGGATCGACACCTCACTCGAGGACGCGGGCACGATCGGCCCCGAAGACAAGCGGCTGCTGGTCACCGTGGACACGCCGGACGAAGTCTGCAGCCACGTCAGGTGGGCCAGCGAGCGGCAGAAAGGGGCGGCGCCTGGCCCTTGACGGCCTCGGTGGTCATTACAGGACAGGCACTTTGTGCAGAAGAAGCTAGTGCCGGAAGTGCCGGTGCTTGGTGAAGACCATCGCCACGGCGCCCTCGTCGCAGGCGGCGATCACCTCGGCGTCGCGTTTGGAGCCGCCGGGCTGGATCACGGCATTGGAGCCCGCCTGGATCGCCAGCTCGGGGCCGTCGGCGAAGGGGAAGAAGGCGTCGGAGGCGAGGGCGGAGCCGGCGAGGAGGGCGTCGGCGTCCTCGCCGCGGGCGTCGCGGCACTTCTCCACCGCGAGGCGGACGGAGTCGACGCGGGACATCTGGCCGGCGCCGATGCCGAGGGTGGCGCCGTCCTTGGCGATCACGATCGCGTTGGAGCGGACGCGGCGGCTGACGGTCCAGGCGAACAGCAGGTCCTGCCATTGCTCCTCGCTCGGCTGCGTCTTCGTCACCACCTCCATGATCTCCCGCGGCTCGGGGTCGCCGTCGCGGTCCTGGATCAGGAGGCCGCCGTGGACGCGCTTGACGTCGCGCTCGCCGGGGTCGGTCTGGCGCCGCTCCTCCTCGCAGAGGATCCGGATCGCCTCCTTCTGCTGCAGCACCGCCAGCGCCCCGTGCTCGAAGTCGGGCGCGCTCAGCACCTCGACGAAGTTCTTGTGCAGCTCCTCGGCCAGCTCGCTGCTGACCGGGCGGTTGAAGGCGATCACGCCGCCGTAGGCGGAGACCGGGTCGCAGGCCAGCGCCTTCAGGTAGGCCTCGAGCGCGTCCTTGCCGATCGCCACCCCGCAGGGGTTGTTGTGCTTGACGATCACGCAGGCCGGCCCCTCGAAGTCGTCGACCAGGCCGCGGGCGGCGTCGAGGTCGAGCACGTTGTTGAAGGAGAGCGCCTTGCCGTGCAGCTTCGAGACCCGCGAGAGGATGTGGCTGCGGGCGCCGGCGTCGGCGTAGAGCGCCGCCCGCTGGTGTGGGTTCTCGCCGTAGGAGAGGTCGAGCACCTTCTCGTAGGCGATCGCCAGGTGTTCCGGGAAGTCCTCGTACTCGGTCGAGAACCAGCGGCTGATCGCGGCGTCGTAGCGGGCGGTCTGGGCGAAGGCCTCGTTGGCCAGCCAGTGCCGGGTCGAGGCGGAGATCTCGCCGCCGCTCTCCTCCAGCTCGGCGCAGACCGCGTCGTAGGCCTCGGGCTTGACGACGACGGCGACGCCCTCGTGGTTCTTGGCGGCGGCGCGGATCATCGTCGGGCCGCCGATGTCGATGTTCTCGATCGCCACCTCGGGCGCGACGTCGTGCGCGGAGATGGTCTGCTCGAAGGGGTAGAGGTTGACGACGACGACGTCGATCGGCTCGATCCCCTCGCGTGCCAGCGTGGCCATGTGCTCCTCGTCCTCGCGTCGCGCCAGCAGCGCCGCGTGCAGCCGCGGGTGCAGCGTCTTCACGCGGCCGTCGAGGATCTCCTCCTGGCCGGTGAACTCGGAGACGTCGGTGACGGTCAGGCCGGCCTCCCGCAACGCGCTCGCGGTGCCGCCGGTGGAGAGGATCTCGACGCCGAGCGCGGCCAGGCTCTTGGCGAAGTCGGCGACGCCGGTCTTGTCGGAGACCGAGATCAGCGCCCGGCGCACGCGGATCGCGCCGTCGTTGGCGCTTCCATCGCGGGTTTGGGCGGCTGCCTCAGTCATCGATCGCGACCTTGCGGGGGTCGCTGGGGTCGATCCTAACCCTGCCCTCCGCGATCATGCGGATCGCCTCCGGGTAGAGCCGGTGCTCGACCGCGTGAATGGCCTTCTCCAGCTCCTCGCGATCGCCGCCCGCCGGCACCGGCACCTCGCGCTGGAGGATCGGCGGCCCGGTGTCGACGCCCTCGTCGACGAAGTGCACCGTTACCCCGGTCGTCTCGACTTCGGCGTCGAGCGCCTGCCCGATCGCGTCGAGCCCGGGGAAGGCGGGCAGCAGGGCGGGGTGGATGTTGACGACGCGATCGCGGAAGCGGGCGATGAAGGCGGCGCTGAGCAGCTGCATATAGCCGGCGAGGACGACGAGGTCGGCTCCGCGCGACTCGATCCAGTCGGCCAGGTCCGCGTCGCGCGCCTCCCGGTCCTCGTACTTGTCGCGGACGAAGACCGCGGTCGCAACGCTCTCGACCTGCGCCCGCTCCAGCGCCCACGCGTCCGGCTTGTCGGTGCCCACCCCGACCACCTCGATCCCGTCGCGCCGATGCAGCGTGTCGAGGATCGCCTGCAGGTTGGTGCCGCCGCCGGAAGCGAGGACGACGAGCTTGAAGGTGCCGGCCACTGTCGGCATCTTGTCGCAGCGAGAGTGCGGCAGTCATTTGTGACGCATGGCGACCCAAAGGACTGCCGCAACAAGATCAGGCGATCAGAACTCCACACGCCACTCAGACTTGCCTTTAAAGTTCTGGCCAATCACTTCGGGGGGAGGCGGCAGGTGGGGATCAACATGGGGATCTGTAGACGGGGATTGCTTCTGGTTGTCGGAGCTCTGATCGCGCTCGCGGCAATTGTCCCCGCCGCCTGGGCAGCACCGGCCAACGACGATTTCCCGGCTGCCCAGACGCTCTCACCCGAACTCCCGAGAGAATTCTCCGGGTCCAACCAGGAAGCGACCAAACAGGCCGGCGAGCCGAACCATGCCGGCAACGCCGGCAGTCACTCGGTCTGGTTCTCGTGGACGCCGGCCGTCAGCGGCCCGGTGGCGATCAACAACGGCTGCTTCCCCGGCTTCCAGATGTTGACCGCCGTCTACACGGGATCGACGGTTGACGGCCTGACCCCGGTCACCAGCAACCAGGGCCTCCCGGCGCCGTCGTGCTTCGGCGAAGGCCCCAAGGTCGAATTTACCGTCGACGCCGGCACCACTTACTGGATCGCGATCGACGGCCGCGACGGCGCCCAGGGGTCCTTCAACGCCACCATCGAAGGAGCGCCGGTCAACGACGACTTCGCCGCCGCGACCACGATCGGCGGCGAACTGGCACAGCAGGCTTTCGGCACGACCAGGTTCGCGACCCCGCAGGCGAGCGAGCCCGACCACGCCGGGGAACCCGCCCGCCGCTCGGTCTGGTTCTCGTGGACGCCGGCCGTCAGCGGGCCCGTCGCGATCTCGACCTGCTCGAGCTTTTACAGCCTCGACACCGTGCTCGCCGTCTACACCGGATCGGCCGTCGACAGCCTGACTCCGGTCGTGGCGAACGACGACGCGCCCGCGACCGAAGGGTCTCCCGGATGCGCGTTTGCCAACAGCGAGGTCCGCCTCACCGTCGTCGCCGGCACCTCCTACAAGATCGCTGTCGACAGCATTGGCGGCACCAGCGGCAGGTTCGAACTGCGGCTGCGCGGGCGCCCGGCCAACGACGATTTCGCCAATGCGCAGGCGCTGCCGGCGACCCTCAATCCCAGTTTCCCGATCGGGACGTCGCAGGCGACCACGGAGATGGCAACCAAGCAGGCCGGCGAGCCCAACCACGCCGGCGCTCCCGGCGGCCAGTCCATCTGGTTCTCATGGACCCCGACCAGCAGCGGTCGCGTCCTCGTCTCGACCTGCACCCACGAAGGACCCGACCCCGACACGCTGCTCGCCGTCTACACCGGCGCCGCCGTCAACGCCCTGACTCCGGTGGCGAGCAACGACGACGGTGCCGGCAACAACTGCCTTGCCTCCAGTAGCGAAGCCGGCTTCAGCGCCGTCGCCGGCACCACCTACTGGATCGCCGTCGACTCGAAGGGCCCGAGTCGCCACCGCTTCGATCTGCAGCTGCAGGGCGCCCCGGCCAACGACGACTTCGCCGGCACCGAGACCCTCGCTCCGGCGCTTCCCAGCTTCGCCACCGGCTCCACCAGGTTCACCACCAAGCAGGCCGGCGAGCCGAGCCACGCCGGCGAGCCAGGGGGCCACAGCGCCTGGTTCTCGTGGACTCCCACCGGCAGCGGACGCGCCATTGTCACCGCCTGCCCGTACACCGAAAGCATCGTGCCCGTGCTCGGCCTCTACACCGGCTCCGCCGTCGACTCCCTGACCCCGGTGGCCGGGGACTCGATCCGGGGGGCGAGCTGCCGCGCGACCGCGAGCGGGTACGAATTCGATGCCGTCGCCGGCACCACCTACCGGATTGCCGTCGACGGCGAAGCGGGCAGTCTCGGCCTCTTCTCGCTCGAAATCCAGGGCCGGCCGGCGAACGACGAGTTCGCGACGCCGGAAGTCCTCAGCCCGACCCCGATGACTGCCGGCGGCATTACCCGGCTCGCCACCAAGCAGGCCGGCGAGCCGAGCCACGCCGGCGACCCGGGGGGCCACTCGCTCTGGTTCTCCTGGACGCCCTCGAGCTCCGGCCCGGTCGACATCAGCGCCTGTGGCTCCACGCGTGAGATCGACACCCTCCTTGCCGTCTACACCGGTGCCACCGCCGACGCCCTGACGCCGGTGGCGAGCAACGACGACGCTGCCGGCCCGCCGCCGAACCAACTCTGCGAATTCAGCCGCGGCAACAGCGAGGTCGTGTTCGTCGCCGTCGCCGGCGCCACCTACCGGATCGCCGTCGACGGCAAGGGCGGCAGCATCGGCCGCTTCGGCCTCGCCTTCGAACGGGGGCCAGCCAATGACGACTTCTCCGCCCCCCAGTCGCTCAGCACCGGGCTGCCGTCCTACGGCAGCGCCGTGACCAAGCTCGCCACCAAGCGGGCCGGTGAGCCGAGTCACGCCGGCGACGCCGGCGGCCACTCGGTCTGGTTCACCTGGACGCCTTCGAGCAGTGGCCAGGTGGCGGCTTCGACCTGCGCTTACTACGGCGATCTCGAGCCCACTGTCGCCGTCTACACCGGCTCAGCGCTCGACAGCCTGACGCCCGTCGTCAGCGCCGACGACGATCCCGGTGGCGGCTGCCGCGCGGCCGGCAGCGAAGCGCAGTTCAGCGCCGTCGCCGGCACCACCTACCGGATCGCCGTCGACGGCAAGGGCGGGAGCAGCGGTGGATTCCAGCTGATCCTCGAAGGCGTCTCGGCGAACGACGATTTCGGCAAATCGGTATCTCTGGGCGGCGGCCTGCCGTCGCGAAATTTCTTCGCCTCGAACCGGTTTGCCACCAAGCAGGCCGACGAGCCGGACCACGCCGGCAACGCCGGCGGCGCCTCGGTCTGGTTCAAGTGGACGGCGCCGGTGTCGGCCGAGGTCAGTCTCGATACCTGTGGCAGTGGCTTCGACACCCTGCTCGGCGTCTACACCGGTGCGGCCGTCGACGCGCTGACGCCCGTCGCCGTCAACGACGATGCCGGCGGCAAATGCTCGCCACGGAGCAGGGTCAGTTTCGCGGCGATCGCCAACACCACCTACCGGATCGCGGTCGACGGCAAGGCCGGCGCCCAGGGCGCGATCAGGTTGAACGTCGACGCGAGCCCGGCCAACGACGACTTCGAGTCCGCCGACAAAGCCCCCACCCCGATCGGCTGGTACTGGTCCGGGACCACCAGTCTCGCCACCAAGCAGGCCGGTGAGCCGAGCCACGCCGGTGACGCCGGCGGCCACTCGGTCTGGTACTCGTGGACCCCCGGCAAGAGCGCGGCGGTCGAGCTCGACGCCTGCACCAGCAGCTTCGAGCCGCTGCTCGCCGTCTACACCGGCGCCGCCGTCAATGCCCTGACCCCGGTCGCAACCTCCGACTCCGGGCTCGGCCAGTGCGAGGAAGGCGGAAGCATCGGCTTCGACGCCGTCGCCGGCACCAAGTACTGGATCACCGTTGACGGCGCCGGCGGAGACAGCGGCTACTTCGAGCTCCACCTGCGACCGGCCATCGAACACCCGCGCTCGCTCGAGGTCAGCAGCGCCGGCGCCGGCTCAGTGGTCTCGCCCCAGGCGGACCTCGCCTGCGCCTCCCTCTGCAGCTTCGACTTCGAAGTGGGGGAGAGCGTCGCCCTCGCCGCCCATCCCGCCGCCGGCTCGACCTTCGCCGGCTGGTCAGGGGGCTGCTCGGGCACCGGGACCTGCGAAGTGACCCTGAACGCCAACACCACCGTCGTCGCCAACTTCACCCCACCCGCTGCGGGCGGTGGAGGGGGAGGGTTCGTTCCGCCCGCGCCCGGCGGATCCTCCCCGGCGCCGCCCGCCCCCAGGCCAAAGCCGATCCACTGCAAGCCGAAGTTCAAGAAGGTCCGGGTCCACGGCAAGGTGAAGTGCGTGAAGAAAGCCGGCAAAAAGGGCGGTCGCCGCGGGTCTGGTCACTGAGTCCAAAGCGGTGACTCTGCTCGAGCGCATCGGCGTCGTGGCGCCCGTCGTCCAGGCCGGGATGGGCGGCGGCCTCAGCCGCCACGAGCTGGCCGCGACGGTCTCGGAGGCCGGCGGCCTCGGGACCGTGGCCGTCAGCGGCGCGGCGGCGATCGAGCGTGAGCTCGCCGCCGCCCGCCGCCTGACCGGCCAGCCGCTTGCCGTCAACCTGCTGCTGCCTTTCGCCCGACGCGACTGGTTCGAGGCGGCGGCCACCGCTGACGTCGTCGTCACCTTCTGGGGCCGGCCGCGGCGGCGGGTCCCGGGGGTGTGGGTCCATCAGTGCGGCTCGGTCGCGGAGGCTCGCGCCGCCCACCTGGCCGGCGCCGACGCGGTGATCGTCCAGGGCGTCGAGGCGGGCGGCCACGTCCGCGGCAAGACACCGGCCCTTGAGTTGCTCGGGCGAGTTCGGGCCGAGCTCCCGGCGACCTATCCGCTGCTGCTGGCCGGCGGCATCGCCGTTCGCGAGGACGTCCGCCAGGCGCTCGAAGCGGGCGCGACTGCCGCCGTCGCCGGAACCCGCTTCCTGCTCTCGGACGAGAGTCGCGCCCACGGCGGCTACAGGGAGCGCCTGCTCGAGGCCGAGAAGACGATTCTCACCGAGCTCTTCGGTGCCGGCTGGCCGGCGCCCCACCGCGTCGTCGCCAACGCCGCCACCGAGCACTGGCTCGGCGACGACCCCCGTGGGCCACGGCTGAACCGTGCGCTCAACCGCCTCTCCGGCGTCGGGGCCCGCTACATGCCGCCGTCGTTGCAGGTTCGCCTGGCCCGGGCGCAACGTCCCACGAGCCGGATCCTGACCTCGATCGGCCCGAGCGACGATGGCTTCCCGACCCTCGTCGACGCCGGCCCGCTTTACGCGGGAGAGACGGTCGCTCGCATCGGCGACGTGCGCCCGGCGAGCGAGCTCGTGGCCAGCCTGACTCCCTGAGTCCGGGCGACAAATCGTCACGCCGGTCGTGACCGGAGTCAGTGTTCGTCCCCCCCGAGGATGAGGTGCTGAAAATCGACCCGCAGCCGGGATTCCAGCTCCGCCACCGCGGTGTTGGCGGCCGCGCCTGGCTCGGCCCTCCCGGTCACCAGGATCACCTCGGTGGCGGGAAAGCTCCGCAGGGTGTCTTCCACCGCCTGCACCAGGTCCTCGTCGCCGACACGAGCCTGAGCGGCGATGTCGGCCTTGGCGAGCGAGGCGACGCTCACCACCAGGCGGCGCTGCGCCCGGTGACGGGCCCGCCGGAAGTCCGAGGACCAGCGATCGAGGAAGCCGATGCGGGCTGGGCTGAGGACCAGAACCTCCGCCTCGGCCCCCTCGCCATCGATGTCTGCCGCCTTGGCGATCCGCTCGATTGCCGCGGCATCCTCGAGCGGAGCGTTGACGACGACCAGGACGTGGCGCCGGAAGTCCGTCAGCGGAGCGGGGACGATCGGGTGCGCCGGCGGGTGCCGGACTGCCATCACGACGATCGTGGCCGCGGCCAGTGCCCCCACGGCCAGCCCCAGCCCGGGACCGCCGAGATAGAAGCCGCCGACGATGGTCACCGCCAGCGCCGCGACGATCGGCGGCAGCTTCCAGGCCGCCAGGGCCGGCCGCTCCGCGGGTCGCGCCTCTCGCCGTCGCTGTCTCACTCCGCGCTCCCCGGCGGGCCGGCGCTCCCTAACCCGAGGCCGGAACCACCGCGATCTCCTCCAACGCGAACTTGCCGTTCGCGTCGTCGGGGTCGCCCAGCGGGTAGTGCCCGCTGAAGCAGGCGTCGCAGTGATCCTCGGGACCGCCGCCGATCGCCTCGTAGATGCCGTCCATCGAGAGGTAGGCGAGCGAGTCGGCGTCGAGCTCCTCGGCGATCTCGTCGATCGAGCGCTTGTGGGCGATCATCTCCTCGCGGGTCGACATGTCGACGCCGTAGTGGCAGGGGTTGCGGATCGGCGGCGCCGAGATCCGCAGGTGGACCTCCTTGGCGCCGGCGTCGCGCAGCATGCCGACGATCTGGCGGGTGGTGTTGCCGCGCACGATCGAGTCGTCGACGACGACGATCCGCTGCCCGGCGACGATCTCCGGCAGCGGGTTGAACTTCAGCCGCAGGCCGTGCTTGCGCAGCTCCTGGCCGGGCTGGATGAACGTCCGCGCCACGTAGCGGTTCTTGATCAGGCCGTCGTCGCGCGGCAGCCCCGAGGCGCGCGCGAAGCCCGCCGCGGCCGGGTTGCCGGAGTCCGGCACGGCGATCACCAGGTCGGCTTCGACCGGCGACTCGCGCCAGAGCAGCTCGCCCATCTTGCCGCGCACCTGCTGCAGCACTTTGCCCTCGAGGCGGCTGTCGGGACGGGAGAAGTAGATGTGCTCGAAGACGCAGGTCGCCTTGCGCTCGGCCTTGACCACCTGGCGCGTCTCCAGCCCGCGCTCGGTCAGGCTGACCATCTCGCCCGGGTGCACCTCGCGCATCAGTTCGGCGCCGATGATGTCGAAGGCGCAGCTCTCCGAGGCGACGACGAAGCGGCCGTCGAGGCGTCCCAGCGAGAGCGGCCGGATCCCGTGCGGGTCGCGGAAGGCGACGATCGCGTGCTTGGTCATCACCACGGTCGAGTAGGCGCCCTCCATCCGCGGCATCACCTCCTGGACCGCGTCCTCGATCAGCTTGCCGCCGTGGGAGGAGAGCAGGGCGGCGATGATCTCCGAGTCGGAGGTGCCGCGGAAGTCGATCCCGCGCTCCTTCAGCTCCGCCCAGAGCTCGACCGCGTTGGTCAGGTTGCCGTTGTGGGCCAGGGCCACCTCGCGGCCGTCGTCGCGCCAGACCGGCTGCGCGTTCTCCCAGGAGCCGCCGCCGGTGGTCGAGTAGCGCACGTGGCCGATCGCCATGTCGCCCTCCAGCGCCTTCAGCTTCTCCTCGTCGAAGACCTGGGAGACGAGCCCGGAATCGCGCAGCGTGGTGATGTGGCCGCCCTCGCAGGTGGCGATCCCGGCCGACTCCTGGCCGCGGTGCTGCAGTGCGTAGAGGCTGAAGTAGGCGAGGCGGGCGACGTCGTGGCCCGGTGCGAATACGCCAAAGACGCCACACTCGTCGCGGGGCCCATCGCGGTCGCTCAAAGGCCGCTCGGCGGAAGTCAAAAGCGCGTTTTCCTCGCTGTATAGAGAGACGGGACGCGCAGGCGGACTGCCTACCCCGGCAGGGTAGCAGCGGTGGGTGGTCGTTCCGCGGTGCCGAAATCGCCGAGATTTGCGGCCTCGGCCCACCCGCTTCGCCGACGAGTGGAGACTTGAGGGGGCTATAGACCCCCTAAGGCACCAATCGACTAGGACGCTTTCAGGTTCTCGCCGCTCTCGGGGTCGAACAGGTGCAGCTTGGCGGTGTCGGCCCAGAGCTCGGTGCGGCCGCCGCGGGTGACCTCGCTGGTCGGGTCGAGGCGGGCGACGATCTGCTCCTCGCCCTCGCGGATGTTGGCGGCGCCGGTCTCGTCGAGGCGGTCGCCGACGAGGTCGGCGAGCTGGTCGGACTCGACCCCTTCGGACTCGATGTGGAAGTAGGCGAAGAGGTCGGAGCCGAGCGACTCGACCAGGTCGATCTCGGCCTCGAAGACGACACCGCGCTCCTGCTTGAGATCGCCGACCACCGAGGCGTCCTCGAAGTTCTCCGGCCGCAGCCCGGCGACCACCTTGCCGTCGCCGCGCCCTCCGGCCAGCTCGCCCGCGTCGATCTCTCCGATCGGCAGCTTCAGCTTCCCGGCGCTGAGCTCGGCCGGCATGAAGTTCATCGCTGGCGAGCCGATGAAGCCGGCGACGAAGAGGTTCTTCGGGTTGTCGTAGAGATCGGCCGGGGTGCCGACCTGCTGCAGCTCGCCGGCCCGCATCACCGCGACGCGGTCGCCCAGCGTCATCGCCTCGGTCTGGTCGTGGGTGACGTAGACCATCGTCGTCTCCAGCTGCGACTGCAGTCGCGACACCTCGGTCCGCATCTGCACCCGCAGCTTCGCGTCGAGGTTGGAGAGCGGCTCGTCCATCAGGAAGGCCTTGGGATCGCGGACGATCGCCCGCCCCATCGCCACCCGCTGGCGTTGACCGCCGGAGAGGTTGACCGGGCGGCGATCGAGGTGCTGGGTGAGGTCGAGGGTCTGCGCCGCCGCCTCGACCTTCTTGTCGATCTCCGCCTTGTCGACCTTGGCGAGCTTCAGCGCGAAGCCCATGTTCTCGCGCACGGTCATGTGCGGGTAGAGCGCGTAGTTCTGGAAGACCATGGCGATGTCGCGGTCCTTTGGCGCCTTGTCGTTGACGACGTCGTCGCCGATCTTGAGCTCGCCGGCGGAGATGTCCTCGAGCCCGGCGATCATCCGCAGCGCCGTCGACTTGCCGCAGCCCGAGGGCCCGACGAGGATCATGAACTCGCCGTCGGCGATGTCGAGGTCCATGTCCTTGACGGCTTCGTAGCCGTCCGCGAAGACCTTGCTGACGTGGTCGAGAACTATCTCTGCCATGTGTTGCTCCTTATCCCTTGACGGCGCCGGCGGTGAGCCCGGCGACGATTCGGCGCTGGAAGAAGAGGACGAAGACGATGATCGGCACCGTCACGACCACTGCGGCGGCGGCGATGCTGCCGGTCGGCTGGGTGAACGACGACTCGCCGGTGAAGAAGGCCAGTGCTGCCGGCACGGTGCGCGAGGCGTCCGAAGAGGTGAGTGAGATCGCGAAGAGGAAGTCGTT
This sequence comes from uncultured Solirubrobacterales bacterium, assembly GCA_963811375.1. Lineage (GTDB taxonomy): Bacteria > Actinomycetota > Thermoleophilia > Solirubrobacterales > 70-9 > VAYN01. Next base: position 281,658 of record CAWEQY010000006.1, on the reverse strand, counting down.
CCAGGCGAAGATGAAGACGAGGATCGCCGCCGTGAACACGCCCGGCGCGGCCAGCGGCAGGATCACCTTGCGGAAGGCCTGCGAGGGCGTCGCGCCGTCGACCTGGGCCGCCTGCTCCAGATCCCACGGGATCTCGCGGAAGAAGGCGACGAGGACGTAGATCGCCAGCGGCAGCGAGAAGGTCAGGTAGGGAATGATCAGCCCCGGCCAGGTGTCGTAGAGACCGAGGCTGCGCCACATGTCGAACAGCGGCCCGACCGTCGAGATCGGCGGGAACATCGCGATCGCCAGCGCCCCGGCGAGGATCAGCCGCTTGCCGGGGAATTCGAGCCGGGCGATCGCGTAGGCGGCGAACGAGGCTAGGGTGATCGCGATCACCGTGGTGATCAGGGCGATCCCGATCGAGTTGATCAGCGGCTTGATGAAGGGGCTGTCGCTGATCCCGCCTTCGAACAGGCTCTTGTAGTTGTCGAAGGAGATTTCGGAGGGGATGAAGCGCTGGTCGGTGATCGCTTCCGGCGGCTTCAGCGAGAGCGAGATCAGCCAGACCACCGGCACCAGGGCAAAGATCAGCACGACCAGGATGGCGATGCTCCAGGAGGCGTAGTCGCGGCTTCCTCGTTTCATCTCAGCCTCCCGGTTGGCCTTCGTCGAGTTTGGTCCCGAACCCCTTGACGAAGAGGAAGGCGATCAGGAAGACGCAGAGGAAGATCAGCACCGAGACGGCCGAGCCGAGGCCGAGGTTGAGCCGCGAGATCAGCTGGTTGTAGCCGAGGATCGAGACCGACTCGGTGTCCTGGGCACCGCGGGTCATGACGAAGATCGTGTCGAAGACGCGGAAGGCGTCGAGGGTGCGGAACAGCAGCGCGACCAGGATCGCCGGCTTCATCAGCGGCAGGGTGATGCGGGTGAAGCGCTGCCAGGCGCTGGCCCCATCCACCTTTGCCGCCTCGTAGAGCCCGCCGTCGATCGTCACCAGCCCGGCCAGCAGCAGCAGTGCCATGAACGGCGTCGTCTTCCAGACCTCGGCCAGGATGATCACCGCGAAGGAGCTGAAGCGGCCGCCGAACCAGTCCATGTCTTCGGCGATCAGCGGCAGGTGGTTGACGAAGCCGGTGTCGGGCGCGAAGGCGAACTGCCAGGCGAAGGCGGCGACGACGGTGATGATCCCGTAGGGGATCAGGACCGAGGTGCGGACGACGCCGCGGCCGAAGATCGCCCGGTGCATGACCAGCGCGATCGCCATCCCCAGCACCAGCTCGATCGTGACCGAGGTCAGCATCACGAAGACGGTGTTGAAGATGTCTTCCCACCAGAGGCTGGAGGTGAGCACGGCGGTGTAGTTGTCGAGGCCGACGAAGCCGCTCTCGTCCGGGAAGCGGAGGTCGATCTGCTGGACCGAGAGCACAATCGCGTAGCCGATCGGGTAGGCGGTGACGGCGAGCATCGCCAGCACCGCCGGGGCGCAGAGCATCCAGGCGAGTTTGTGCTCCGAGCGCGTCCGCGAGCTGGTCCGCGGGGCCTTCTGGGCACTGGCCTCCATCAGAGCAGCCCTTCCCGCTTGACCGCGTCTTCGAGGCTCGACTTCAGTTCGTCATAGATCGATTCGGTGTCTTCCGGGTCGATCTTGTCCGGTGGGTGCAGGGTGCGCTGCAGAGCCGAGGAGACGTCCTGGTAGGCCGGCGTGGTCGGGCGCGGCCCGGCTCCCTCGATCGATTCCTTGACCAGACCGGCGAAGCCCGGATAGGCCTTTTGCACGACCTTGTTCGTGTAGGCGTCGGAGCGGGAGGGAGGCAGCCCGTCGAGCTCGACCGCGGTCAGCTGGCTCTTCTTGTTGGCCAGGCAGGCGGCGGCTTCGAAGTCGACGTCCTTGTTCTCCGAGTAGGAGCTGACCGCGAGGTTGAAGCCGCCCAGCGGCGGCTTGCTGGGCTTGCTCGCGTCGACCCGCGGGAAGCGGGCGAAGCCCATCACCTTGCCGATCTCCGGCGCTTCTTCCTGGGCGCTCGCGTAGGCGAAGGTGTAGTTGGTCATGAAGGCCGATTCGCCGGCCTCGAAGCCGAGCCGGGCGCTGTCCTCGTCGGAGGTCGAGAGCCCTGGCGCCGCCGCCGAGGAGTTGGCCAGGCGGCCCATCACCGCCAGCGCTTTTTCGGTTGGCGCCTGTTCGAGGTCGACCGTTTCCGGGCCGGAGAGGATCGGCGTGCCGGCGCTCTCGATCAGCGCGTTGGCCCAGACCATGAAGCCCTCGTAGCGATTGGCCTGGACCTGGATCGTGCCCGCTTCCTCGAGCCCTTCCGCCTGTTCGATCATCTCGTCCCAGGTCTTGGGCGGCTTCGAGACGAGGTCTTTGCGATACCAGAGCAGCTGCGTGTTGGTGTTGAACGGGGCGGCGTAGAGCTTGCCTTCGAAGGAAGCGGTCTCGATCACGTTGGGGAAGACCTTTTCGGTCGCCTGCTTCTTCAGCGCCCCCTGCCACTCTTCGACCCAGCCGGCGTTGGCGAACTCGCCGGTCCAGATCACGTCCATGCCGACGATGTCGATCGAGGGATCCTCGGCGCCGAGCCGGCGGACCAGCTGCTCGCGCTGCTGGGTGGCGTCGGTGGGGAGGAATTCCGGCGTGATCGTGTATTTCCCGTCCGATTCCTCGGAGCAGCGCTTGGAGACTTCCTCGATCGAGCCGCCGGGCTGGATCGCGACGAAGAAGGTCAGCTCCCGCGGGCCGGAGCCCTCGGAGCTGCCGCCGCAGGCGCTGAGGGCCACGGCTGCCAGGAGCGCGACCGAGAGGCCGGCCAGGGCCTTCGTCACGGCGCGGGTTTTCAAGTCCTCTCCTCCATCGCTCACCCCCGGTCCCTAAGCGGCGGTGCCCTAAGGAGATGCCCGCCCTAAAGCGGTTCTAAACCGCGACTGAGTCGAGCCCGCCCGCGGTCGCTACGCGGTGGCCGAGGCGAGCAACGCGTCGAGCGCCTGACCGAGTCCGCCGATGGCGGAGTCGAGCGGCTCCTGACTGCCGGCGGCGCGGGCGCGCAGCAGGGCGCCCTCGACCGTGGAGACGACGAGGCCGGCGAAGGCATCGGCGTCCGCCGGGCTGACGCCTTCGTCGCGCAGCGCCGCCGCGATCGGCCGTTCCCAGCTCTGGAAGGCGGCGGTGGCGGCGGCGGCGAGCTCGGCGTCCTCGGGACGGGCCAGCGCCGCGGCGGCGACCGGGCAGCCGATCCGCTCGGGGTGGTTGGCGACGCGGCGGCGGAAGACCTCGCCGAACATCGTCAGCGTCTGCTTCAACCCGCGCTCTTCCAACGAGCGCTCGATCAGGTCGCGGATCGTCGTCCCCTCGAGCTCGGCGGCCTCGCGCGCGAGCTGGGTCTTGCCGCCGGGGAAGTGGTGGTAGATCGAGCCGCGGGGAGCGTGGCCGCGGGCGGCGACGTCGCGCAGCTCCATCCCCGCGTAGCCCTTCTCGGCGAGCAGCTGCCTGGCCCCGTTGAGCAGCAGCGCGCGGCCGTCGCGGCGCTTGCGCTCGGTTGGTTGGCCGTCGGCGATTCTCGCTATGCCCATGGACATAGTCTATGCTGCGGCGGCGATGTATGACCGTGGTCATAGAACTGGCGTGCTGATCGCCTGCACCGGCGCCTTCCTCGTCTTCCTCGACGCGACGATCGTCAACATCGCCTTCCCGGACATCTCGGCGTCCTTTCCGGGCTCCGGGCGCGACCTGCTCTCGTGGGTGCTGAACGGCTATTTCGTCGTCATCGCGGCGTTGCTGGTGCCGGCCGGCGGCCTCGCCGACCGCTTCGGCCACAAGCGCATCTTCCTGCTCGGAATCGCCGGCTTCACCGGCGCCAGCCTGCTTTGCGCGGTCGCGCCCTCGTTGGAGGTGCTGATCGCCTCCCGTGTCGTCCAGGGGATCGGCGCGGCGATGATCGCCCCGACCTCGCTGGCGATCGTGCTCGACAGCTTCCCGGCCGAGAAACGGGCGGCGGGGGTTGGGCTCTGGGGCGCGGCGGCGGCCGCCGCGGCCGCGGTCGGGCCGACTCTCGGCGGCGCCCTGGTCGAGCTCGCCGACTGGCGCCTGGTCTTCCTCGTCAACCTGCCGCTCGGCGCCGCCGTTCTCTTCGCTGGCCAGCGCCTGCTGCCGGCGCGACCGCCCGCCGACAGCCGCCTGCCCGACCTGGCGGGAGCGCTGTTGCTGGCGCTCGGCCTGGCCGTGGTCACCCTGGGGATCGTCGAGGGCAACGACTGGGGCTGGGGCTCCGCCCGGATCCTCGGCTGCTTCGCCGCCTTCGCGCTGCTGCTCGGCGCCGTCGTCTTCCGCAGCCGTCGCCACCCGCGGCCGATCGTCGAGCCGGCTCTCTTCGCCGATCGGGCCTTCAGCATCGGCAACCTCGGGACCCTGCTGTTCGCCGCCGCCTTCTTCTCGCTGATTCTCGGCAACGTCCTCTTCCTCACCTCGATCTGGGGCTACACGGTCTTCCACGCCGGCCTGGCGACGCTGCCGGGCCCGGCGCTCTCGACCGTCGTCGCGGGCCCGGCCGGCAAGCTCGCCGACCGCTTCGGCCACCGCGCCGTGATCGTCCCCGGCACCCTCTTCTTCGCGGCGGGGGTGATGATCCTGCGCTCGGCCGGCGCCGAGCCCGACTACCTCGGCCTCTGGCTGCCGGGTGCCTGCCTTACCGGCGTCGGCATCGGCCTCGCCTTCCCCACCCTCGGCGCCGCCTCGGTCCGCGACATCGGCGACGACCGCTTCGCCACCGCCAGTGCCGTCAACTCGGCCTTTCGCCAGCTCGGCGCCGTCCTCGGCACCGCGATCCTGATCGCGATTGCCGGCGAACCGGCCTCATTGGCGACGGCGCTCAACGCCTCCGACGACGCCTACCTCTTCGCCGTCCTCGCTTCGCTGGCTTCAGGCGCCGCTGTGCTCGGCCTGCGCCGGCAGCGAGCACCAGGCGCTCTCGGCGGTGCCGAGGCCGACGACGAGGCTGCGGTCGCCGGCGGCGATCTCGATCGTGCTGCCGCCGACCTCGCCTAGGAAGACGCCGCCCAGTGCCTCCAACTCGCCACGCTCGCCACTGACCAGGAAGCCGCCGCTGCCCTCGCCGAAGAGGGCGTTCTCGGGCGCGCAGCCGCGATCGCGCAGCGGCTGCACGTCGACGCGGCAGCCGCGCCCGGCGCCGATCGCGCACTCGGCCAGGGCGCAGGCGAGGCCGCCGTCGCTGACGTCGTGGACGGAGGCGAGCTTGCCGGCCCGGACGGCGTCGCGGACGATCGCGCAGGCCGCGGCGACGGCGGCGATATCGGGCTGGGGCAGGCCCTTGTCGAGCTCGCCGCGCTGCTTGGCCAGCTCCGAGCCGGCGAAGGTGGGGGAGAAGGGGCCGATCAAGGCAATCGCGTCGCCCTCCTTGGCGAAGGCGCTGCCGGCGACCTGCTCCGGGTCGGGCAGTTCGCCGACCATGCCGACCACCGGGGTCGGGTAGATCGGGCCTTCGGGTCCCTCGTTGTAGAGGGAGACATTGCCGCCGACGACCGGGACCCCGAGCGCGGTGCAGGCCGCGGCCAGGGCGCTGACCGAGCGCTCGAGCTGCCAGGCGGTCGCCGGCTTCTCGGGATTGCCGAAGTTGAGGCAGTTGGTCAGGCCGAGCGGCTCGGCGCCGACGCAGGCGAGGTTCTGGGCGCACTCCAGCACCGCCTCGATCGTGCCCGCGTAGGGGTCGCAGGCGACGCGACGGCCGTTGCCGTCGATCGAGACGGCGATCGCGTTGCCGGACTCCGGCAGCGCCAGCACCGCTGCGTCGGCGGACTCGGGCCGGCGCACGGTGCGCGAGCCGACGATCGAGTCGTACTGCTCGAAGGCCCAGCGCTTGGAGGCGATCGAGGGCGCGGCGAGCAGCGCCAACAGCTCGTCCTCGGCCGCGATGCCAGCGTCGATCGTCGCCCGGTTGCCGTAGATCCAGCCCTCCGGCTCGGCCGGCTCGAGGTCGTAGAGGGGGCAGCCATCGACCAGTGCCGCGACCGGCATCTCGCCGACTACCTCCTCGCCACGCAGGATCCGGACGTGGCCGCTGTCGGTCACAACCCCGACCTCGGCCGAGCCGGTCTGCCACTTCTCGCAGACCGCCAGCACCTCCGCCACCCGCGCCGGCTCGACCACCGCGAGCATCCGCTCCTGCGACTCGGAGACCATGATCTCGAAGGGCTCCATGTCGGCCTCGCGCAACGGCACCCTGGCGACGTCGATGTCGATTCCGACCCCGCCCGCCGCCGCCATCTCCCCGGCCGAGGAGGTCAGGCCGGCGGCACCGAGGTCCTGGAGGGAGACCAGCAGTCCCTTCTCCAGCAACTCCAGGCAGCACTCGAGCACCTTCGACTCCTCGAAGGGGTCGCCGATCTGGACCGTCGGCCGCTTTGCCTCGTCGCCCTCGCCGAGCTCGGCCGAGGCCAGCACCGAGGCGCCGCCGATCCCGTCGCGCCCGGTCGAGGCGCCCATCAGCACCACCGTGTTGCCGACCCCGGCCGCGGCGGCGCGGACCATGTCCGTGGTCTTGGCCAGGCCGAGGCACATCGCGTTGACCAGGCAGTTGTGCTCGTAGGGCTCCTCGAAGTAGATCTCGCCGCCGACGTTCGCCACCCCGATCGAGTTGCCGTAGTGACCGATCCCGCGCACGGCGCCGTCGAGCAGGTGGCGCGAGCGGACCGAGTCGAGCTCGCCGAAGCGCAGCGAGTCGAGGATCGCGATCGGCCGCGCCCCGATCGCGAAGACGTCGCGGAGGATGCCGCCGACCCCCGTCGCCGCCCCCTGGAAGGGCTCGACCGCGCTCGGGTGGTTGTGGGACTCGACCTTGAAGGCGACCGCGTAGCCGTTGCCGACGGTGACGGCGCCGGCGTTCTCGCCCGGACCCATCACCACCCGCTCGCCCTCGGTCGGCAGCTGCTTCAGCAGTTTGCGCGAGTGCTTGTAGGCGCAGTGCTCGGACCAGAGCAGGCTGAACATCGCCAGCTCGACGACGTTCGGCTCGCGCCCCATCTTCTCGACGATCAGTTCGAACTCGGAGTCGGTGAGGCCGAGCTCGCGGTGCTTCGCCGTCTCGACGCTCACGCCGGCGCTCCCGCGGCGGCGACCGCTTCGAAGACCCGCAGCCCGTCGGTCGACCCGGTCAGCGGATCGACCGCGTGCTCAGGATGCGGCATCAGCCCGACCACGTTTCCGGCCTCGTTGCGGACTCCGGCGATGTCCCGCAGCGACCCGTTCGGGTTCTGCCCCGGCGCGTAGCGGTAGGCGACCTGCCCATTCGCCTCCAGCCGGTCGAGCACATCCTCGGGCGCGTAGTACCGACCTTCCCCATGCTTGGCCGGAATCGAGAGCCGCGGTTGCGCCTCGCGCTTTGACACTTGACCACCCTCTGGTGGGGAGAAGTGTCGAAGCGGCGCATCCTCGGCCACGAGGTCGACCTGGCGGCAGGTGAAGCGCATGCTTTCGTTGAGGAGGAGGGCGCCGGGGAGGAGGCCTGCCTCGCACAGCACCTGGAAGCCGTTGCAGATTCCGAGCACCGGGCCCCCGGCCGCGGCGAACTCGGCGACGGCCTCCATCGCCGGCGAGAAGCGGGCGATCGCGCCGGCCCGCAGATAGTCGCCATAGGAGAAGCCGCCGGGGACGACGACCGCGTCGATGCCGTCGAGGTCACGCTCTTCGTGCCAGACCAGCCGCGCCTCGCCAAGCAGCGAGCAGGCGTGCAACGCGTCCCGCTCATCGCATGATCCGGGGAACTGGAGAACGCCCCAGATCACAGGGTCTGGATCTCGTAGTCCTCGATCAGGGGGTTGGCGAGAAGCTTCTCGCAGAGCTCCGCCAGCCGCTCCGGGTCCTCCGCCTCGAGCTCGACCATGCGGCCGACGTGGACATGCTCGATCCCCTCGAAGCCGAGCGCCGGCAGCGCCCGCTCGACCGCCTTGCCCTGAGGATCGAGGATCCCCTCCTTGGGCCGAATCAGAACCCTGGCCTTCGCCATCAGAAGCTCGACTCCGTGATCCGCTCGTAGGCCTCGACGTATTTGCCGCGGGTCTGCTCGATCACGTCCGGCGGCAGCTCCGGCGCCGGCGGGGTCTTGTCCCAGCCCTGCTCGCTGGCCCAGTCGCGGACGAACTGCTTGTCGAAGGAGGGTGGCGTGCGGCCGGGCTCGTAGCTGTCGGCGGGCCAGAAGCGCGAGGAGTCGGGCGTCAGGACCTCGTCGCCGAGCACGACCTCGGCGCCGGCGTGGCGCCCGAACTCGAACTTGGTGTCGGCGAGGATGATCCCGCGCTCGGCCGCGTGCTCGGCGCCGCGCTGGTAGACCTCGATCGACACGCGCCGCAGCTCCTCCAGCAGTGCCCGGTCGCCGACGATCTCCGCCGCCCGCTCGAAGTCGACGTTCTCGTCGTGGTCGCCGATCTCGGCCTTGGTCGCCGGCGTGAAGATCGGCTCCGGCAGCTTGTCGGACTCCAGCAGCCCGGCCGGCAACTCGATCCCGCAGACGGCGCCGCCCTCGCGGTATTCCTTCCAGCCCGAGCCGGAGAGGTAGCCGCGGACGACGCACTCGACCGGATACATCTCCAGCCGCCGCACCCGCATCGCCCGGTCCGTGACCTCCTCCGGCACGTCGTTGGAGAGGAAGTGGTGGGGGACGATGTCCGCGGTCAGCTCGAACCAGAATTCCGACATCCGGTTCAGCACCTTGCCCTTGTCGGTGACCGGCGTCGGCATCACCACGTCGTAGATCGAGATCCGGTCGGAGGCGACCATCAGCAGGTCGTCCTCCCACTCGTAGATCTCGCGGACCTTGCCTGAGGAATGGAGCTTGAGATCGGCGAGGGCCGGCATTGACTCGATGCTAACCATCCGGGAGCTGGACCGCTTGCCGCCGTTCCCTGCGATCCTTGAGGGCGATGTCGCTTCCACCCGAACCAGGCCAAGGTCCGCTGATGCAGACGTTGCGCTGGGCACTCCGGCCGCTCGCGCTGATGGACGAGTGCCGACGCGAGCTGGGCGACTCCTTCAGCCTCCGCTTCCTCGGTTTCGAGCGGCCGATGGTGTTGATCTCCGACCCGGCCGCGATCAAGGCCCTCTACATGGAGCGGGAGAACGGGCTGCCACCGGGGCGCAACGTCATCCTCGAACCGATCCTCGGCTCGCAGTCGCTGCTGTTGCAGGAAGGTGCCGAGCACCTGGCTCGCCGCAAGCTGATGCTGCCGTCCTTCCACGGCGAGCGCATGCGCTCCTACGAAGCGGTGCTCGACGAGATCGTCAGCGAGGAGATCGACTCCTGGCCGCTGCACGACGAGTTCCCGATCCACTCGCGGATGCAGGCGATCACCCTGGAGGCGATCCTGCGGATCGTCTTCGGCGTCGCCGACGGGCCACGGCTGGAGCGCCTGCGCGGCATGCTCTCCAGGGTCCTTACCGAAACCGCCTCGCCCCGCTCGCAGCTGATCGCCCTCGCCAGCCGCCGCTTCCGCGGCGGCAACGCCTTCGCCAGGTACGAGGACCAGCTGCAGGAGGTCGACGACCTGCTCTACGCCGAGATCGCCGAGCACCGCTCCAAGCCGAACCTCGAGAACCGCGACGACATCCTCTCGATGCTGATGCTGGCCGAGTTCGAGGACGGCGGCAGGATGAGCGACAAGGAGCTGCGCGACCAGCTGATGACGCTGCTGCTGGCCGGCCACGAGACCACGGCGACGGCGCTGGCCTGGACCTTCGACCTGCTGCTGCGCCACCCCGAGCCGCTGCAAAGGCTGCGCGATTCGCTTGCGGCCGGGGAGGACGACTACCTGCGGGCGACGATCTCCGAGTCGCTGCGCCTGCGGCCGGTGTTGCCCCTGGCCGGCCGCCGGCTCGCCAAGGAGCTTTCCGTGGACGGCCTCACCCTGCCCGCCGGGACCGATGTAACGCCGGCGATCTGGCTCACCCACACCCGCGCCGACCTCTACCCCGAGCCCTTCGCCTTCCAGCCCGAGCGCTTCCTCGGCGACGGCCCCGAGAGCTACGCCTGGATCCCCTTCGGCGGCGGCATCCGCCGCTGCATCGGCGCCTCCTTCGCCGAGTTCGAGATGCGGATCGTCCTGCGCGAGGTGCTCAGCCGCTGCGACCTGCACAAGGCCAGCCCGCTGCCGGAGAAGACCGGGCGTCGCAACATCACGCTCTCGCCCAAGGACGGAACCCCCGTCGTCGTCACCGCTCGCCGCCCCGCCCGCGAGTCGCTGCTCGCCGCCGCTTAGCCCGCGCTCTAGCTGAAGCGCCGGTGGACAGCGGCGCTAGCTGCCGGCTTTGGCCGGAGAGTGAGGGTGCTCCTTGGCCCAGCGCGCGATCGCGCCGGAGCCGGAGACGACCTCGCCATCGTCCAGAACCAGGATCGGCACCTCAGGGGTGCCACTCAGCTTCTTCACCTCGGCCCGGTCCTCGTCGCGGCTGCCCCAGGTCCAGGGCATCAGCCGGTAGCCGCCGACGGTCTTCAGCTCGTATTCGTAGCCGGCGGCGTCGAGCGCCTTGCCTGCCTTCGCGCACGGATGCGCAAAGCCCGGCCCCATCTTCTTGGTCCCACAGGTGTAGAGAATCACGGCGCCAGCGTACTCGTATCGCAAAAGGTGCCAGCGAACTCAGTCGAGATCGACGCCGGCCGAGGTCCTCGAGATACGAGAGATCGCAGCGGGCGATCCCACTTTTGTCGGTGGCCTAACCGTGATCGAGGTCTGAGAGCACCGCCGCCGCGGCCCGTTCGCCCGATTGCACGGCGCCGTCCATGTAGCCGTTCCAGACGGTCGCGGTCTCGGCGCCGGCCCAGTGCAGGGGGCCGATCGGGGTGCGCAGGGCACGGCCGTATTCGGTCCAGCCGCCGGTCGTCATCAGGCAGCCGTAGCAGCCGCGGGTCCACTCCTCCTCGGCCCAGACCCGCTCGATGAAGCGCTCCGGGCGGGCTGCCCGCGCGCCGAAGAGGCGGGCGTGGCCGGCGAGGACGGCGTCGCGGCGCTCGGGCGCCGGCCGCGCGCCCCACTGACGGGCGAGCCGCCCCTCGAGGAAGCCGAGCAGGACCCCGGGGCTGCCGTCCGGGGGCGAGTTGTCGAAGACGACGCGGGCCGGGCCGGCGTCGCTGGTCGCCTGGCCGGAGAAGCCTTCCTCGCGCCAGAAGGGCCGCTCGTAGATCGCCATCGTCTTGATTACCGTGCCCTGCGGCATCCGCTGGGTGAGTTGGTCCCGCCGCGCCGGCAACGGCGGGTCGTAGGCGACGCGGCCGGCCAGGGTCGGCGGGATCGCGACGATCGCCCGCCGCGCCCGCACCGTCAGCCCGGCGACCTCGCCGCCCGGTCCGTCGGCGTGGAGGACGACGCCGTCGCCGTGCTCGAGCCGTCGCACCGGCGCCCCGAGGCGCAGCCTTTCCGCCCCCAGTTGCTCTGCCATCAGCAGCGCCAGCCGCTGCGAGCCGCCGTGGAAGCGGTCCTGCTGGGCACCGCCACCGGTTCCCACCAGCGCGTTGAAGCCGCCGCCGGAGTGGGTGTAGAAGAGGACGTGGAGGAGGGAGACGTCGCCGGGCTCGGCCGCCCAGACCGCCTCGGTTGCCAGCTCGAAGAGTCGCCGCGCCGCCTCGGTGCGGGTGTTGCGCTGGACCCAGGTGGCGAAGGTCTGCGTGTCCCAGCTCGCCGCCCTCGGCGCCATCCAGGGTTCCTCCAGCGGCACCTCCCGCGCCATCCGGTCGAGCCGGGCCCGGGCCTGTTCGAGGTCGGCCAGGGCCAGCGGCGAGATCGCCCGCGCCAGCTCCCGGACCAGACCGACGCGGGCGTCGGTCAGCGCCCCGCTGTAGCTGGTGCGCTTGCCCGCCATCTCGATCAGATGGCGCCCCTCGTCGTGGGTCGGGAAGGTGCCGACGCCGAGCTCGGCGGCGAGGGCGGCGAGCCGCTCCTGGGTCGGGCCGATCCACTGACCGCCGACCTCGACCACCTTGCCGCTACCGATCTCCTCGTTCAGCAGGCGTCCGCCGACGCGCTCGCGCGCCTCGACCACCAGCGGCCGCTTCCCGGCCGCGACCAGCCGCCGCGCCGCCACCAGTCCGGCGAGACCGGCGCCCACAATCGCGACGTCGGCCTCGAGCGACTCGGTCATCGGCCCCGGCTCAGGCCTTCAGCGCTTCCACCCGCGCGAAGATCTGCGGCAGGTGGGTGAGGTAGGCGTCGTAGTCGAAGACGGCGTCGAGGTCGAGCTGAGGCGCCGCCGCGGCCAGCAGGTCGCGGAACTCGGTGCGGGTGTCCCAGGCGCGCTGGGCGTTCTCCTGGACGACGCGGTAGGCGTCGTCGCGGGTCATCCCGGACTCGACCAGGGCGGTCAGGGCGCGCTGGCTGAAGAGGGCGCCGTGGGTGAGGCCGAGGTTCTCCAGCATCCGCTCCTTGTGGATGACCATCCCGGCAGCGACCTTGGTCGTCAGGTCCTGCATGTAGTCGAGCAGGATCGTCGCGTCGGGCAGGATCACCCGCTCGGCCCCGGAGTGGGAGATGTCGCGCTCGTGCCAGAGGGCGACGTTCTCGATCCCGGTCTGGGCGTAGCCGCGCAGCACCCGGGCCAGGCCGGTGACGCGCTCGGTGCGGATCGGGTTGCGCTTGTGCGGCATCGCCGAGGAGCCCTTCTGGCCGGCCGCGAACGGCTCTTCGACCTCGCGCACCTCGGTTTTCTGCAGGCCGCGCACCTCGGTCGCGAAGCGCTCGAGGCCGGCGCCGGCGATCGCGATCGCCGCGGTCAGCGCCGCGTGACGGTCACGCGGCACGATCTGGGTGGCGATGTTCTCGCGCTCCAGGCCGAGCCGCTCCATCACCCGCGCCTCGACCGCCGGCGGGATCGAGGCGTAGGTGCCGACGGCGCCGGAGAGCTTGCCGAAGGCGAGCTGCGCGAAGGCCTGCTCGAGCCGCTCGACGTTGCGGTTGGCCTCGAAGGCGAAGCCGGCCAGGCGCAGGCCGAAGGTGGTGGGCTCGGCGTGGACGCCGTGGGTGCGGCCGACGCAGAGGGTGTCACGGTGCTCCAGCGCCCGCGCGACCAGGGCGTCGCGGTAGGCGCGCGCCCCGGCGACGACGATCTCGCCGGCCTTCTGCAGCTGCAGCGCCAGCGCCGTGTCGAGCACGTCGGAGGAGGTGAGGCCGTAGTGGATCCAGCGGCCGTGCTCGCCCACCGCGCCCGCCACCACATCGACGAAGGCGGCGACGTCGTGGTCGGTGACCCGCTCGCGCTCGTCGACCGCCGCGACCGTGAAGGCGGCGTTCGCGCGCGCCGCCTCGGCCGCCTCGGGCGGGACCATGCCCTCCTCGGCCCAGGCCTCGGTCGCCGCCAGCTCGACCTCGAGCCAGGCATCCATCTTCGCCTGCGGCGTCCAGACCGCGCCGATCTCAGGGCGCGTGTAGCGCGAGATCACCCAGGCTCCTCAGCAGTTGATGATCCGGGCGGCCAGCACGCCGGCGTTTTTGGCTCCGTCGATCGCCACGCAGGCGACCGGGATCCCGGGCGGCATCTGCACCGCCGAGAGCAGCGCGTCGAGGCCGCCCAGCGACTTGCCGAGGATCGGCACGCCGATCACCGGCAGCTCCGTATGGGCGGCGGCGACACCGGGCAGAGCCGCCGACATCCCGGCCCCGGCGATGATCACTCTCAACCCCCGCATCTTCGCGTTGGTGCAGTACTCGGCGACCATCTCGGGATCGCGGTGGGCGCTCATCACCCGCACCTCGTAGCGGATTCCGGCCGCGTCGAGAGCGGTTCCGGCCGGCTCCATCTTCGGCTTGTCGTTCTTGGAGCCCATGATGATGCCGACCAGCGGCTCGCCGGCGGAGATCTCCTCGAACGCCTCCTCGACCCGCGGCAGCTCGGTCGGCTGGGCCGATCCGGTCGACCCGCTTGGCTGTGGCTCCTCTGAGATCTCGTTCATCTCGTTCCTCTCTGGGCTGGATTAACTGGGGACGCGCTCGACGGCGCGGGCGGCGATGTCGGTGCGGATCTGCATTCCGTCGAAGGAGATCCGGCCGGCAGCATCGTACGCGTGATCGCGCGCCGCGGCCGGCGTCGGCCCGAGGCCGGTGACGTTGAGCACGCGACCGCCGGCGGTGACGATCTCGCCACCGCGCTCGGCGGTGCCCGCATGGGTCACCTCGGCCAGCTCCGACGCCTCGGCCAGCCCCGCGATCGCGTCGCCCTGCGATGAGGACTCCGGATAGCCGGCCGAGGCCAGGACCAGGGTCACCGCCCAGTCCTCGCCGAACTCGGCCCTGGCACCGGCCAGCCCGCCCGGCTCACGGGCGGCGAGGAAGAGGTCGACCAGGTCCGAGCGCATCCGCGGCAGCACCGCCTGCGTCTCGGGGTCGCCGAAGCGGGTGTTGAACTCGAGCACCTTGGGGCCGTCGGCGCCGATCATCAGGCCGGCGTAGAGGACGCCGTGGAAGGGGACTCCCCGCCGCGCCAGCGCGGCGACCACCGGGCGGTGGACGCTGTCGACGATCGCCTCGACCGCTGCCGCGCCGAAGCCGGGCACCGGCGAGTAGCTGCCCATGCCGCCGGTGTTCGGGCCCTCGTCGCCGTCGAAGATCCGCTTGTAGTCCTGGGCCGGCGCCAGCGGCACCACGTTCTCGCCGTCGCAGAGCGCCAGCAGCGAGAGCTCTTCGCCCTCGAGGAACTCCTCGAGGACGACGGGGGTCTGGCCGAAGCGTCGCTCGGTGAAGAAGACGTCGACGGCGGCCCGCGCCTCGGCTTCGGTCGGGCAGACGATCACGCCCTTGCCGGCCGCCAGCCCGTCGGCCTTGAGCACCGTCGGGTAGGAGGCGCTGGCGAGCTGGGCGAGGGCCTCCTCGCGGCTGCGCAGCAACACGTGGGCGGCGGTCGGCACCCCCGCCTCCTGCATCAGCTCCTTGGCGAAGGCCTTCGAGCCCTCCAGCTCCGCCGCGGCGGCACTGGGGCCGAAGGCGGGCACCCCCGCCTCCTCGAGCGCGTCGACGAGACCGGCGACCAGCGCCGCCTCGGGGCCGATCGCGACCAGGTCGACGCGGCGCTCCCTGGCCAGGGCGACGATCGCCTCGACGTCGTCGGCCGCGACCTCGGGCAGGCACTCCGCATCGGCGGCGATGCCGGCGTTGCCCGGAGCGCAGAGCAGCTCAGGAGCGTGAATCGAACGGGCGAGCGCCCGCACCATCGCGTGCTCGCGCCCACCCCCGCCGACGACCAGAACCTTCAACGAGGTCTAGAGCGACCCGGTCAGGTCGTCGGTCGAGATCGCGGTCAGCGTCTGGCTGCTCATCGTCCCCCGCGAGCCGAGCTCGACCGAGACCTTGGCCATCGTCTTCTCGTCGGGCGCCTCGACCACGGTGACGAAGTCGTACTGCCCGAGGGTCGCGTACTGCGCCACCACCCTGGCGCCGATCTGCTCGACCTCTTTGTTGACCTCGGCAACCCGGCTGGGATTGTTCTTCAAGGTTCGTACGCCCTCGGCGGTCAAGTTCGTAAGCATCAGATAAGTCGGCATCTCACCCTCCAAGTCTGGAAATCAGGCCTTGTGACAACCGTACTGCTTCGCTGGCGGTGGAGGCCCTCGTGTGCCCCTCCATCAGAAGCCGTCGCGCAGCTGGGTCGCGCGGCCAGGGTCCGTGCCCCCGTCCTTGAGCTTCTGCTGGAGGGGCACACGAGGGCCTCATCAACAGGGAGTAGCGGGATGGCTCAGGGTTCGGAAGCTCTAGAAGAAACCGATGCGCCCGAGGTGCGGAAGCTCAGCTGAAAGTGCCAGGGCCGCGAGCTTTCTCGCGTTAGCTTCCGAACCCTGAGCGTCTCTCAGGGAACCACGCCTCGCACCCTCGGGGCTCGATCCAGCTGCGCGACGGCTTCTGATGGAGGGTCACCACGTCCTCCCCAACGGGTGCTCCGTCCCTAGCCCGGTCAGTAACCAGCCGGGTGCCGGACGACGAAGCCTTCGGGATACGGCGGCTCCACGTGCCAACGCGGCCCCGACACCCCGGCCGGGTTACCCGCCGTGTCAAACCTGAGGCCGGCGATCGTCATGTAGGTGTGGGTGGCGTTGGCGTAGATCGTGATCCACTCGCCGGGGCCCTCTTCGCCGTAGCTCTCCAGCGAGCCGGAGGTGAGGGGGGTGCTGAGCAGGCCGGCGCCGTAGAGGGCGAAGCTGACCGCGCCGGAGCAGTCGTAGCCGTAGGAGTACCAGGAGCCGTGGCCGCCGCCCCAGACGTAGGGGGTGGCGGTGATCGAGTTGGCCGCGGCGATCGCCGCCTTGACCGCCGGCGGGGCGCTTTCCGGGGCACTGGCGAGGACGCCGTCGAGGACCGCGCTGGGGCCGGCGGTTTCCAGGCCGCTGCCCAGTGGCGCCAGCGCCCAGTCGACGTAGCGAGCTTTGCAGCTGCCTTCGAGCTCGTCGGCCTGCTGCAGTACCTCCTGCACGTACCACTCGGCCTGGTTGTGGGTGAAGATGCCGGCGCTGAGGCTGCCGCGCGACCAGATCAGTCGCGCCAGGGTGGCCGCCGAGTCGACCGGGTTGGCGTGGCGGATGCGCCCGTCGCCGTCACCGTCGACCGCGTAGGCGGCCCACTCGCCGCGGTCGAGTCCGAGCGGTCCCAGCTCGCGCAGCTGCTGTTTGCTCATGCCGCGACCGAAGTCCGACTCGAGGCGGGCCACCGCGGCCAGCGCCCAGACGCCGCGCTTGCCGAGTTCATAGCGCGCCGCCGCGTCCTCGAATGCCCGCAGGTACTCATGCGGAACCTTCTCCCTCCAGGGCGGGGCGGGGGTGCATTTGAGGACCTGCAGCTGCGGGCCCAGGCCGGTGCCGAGCGCGGGGACGCCGACCTCGGCGGCGTGGCAGGAGGCGTTGGCGAGCACCTCGCTGACGTACCAGTCGGCGTGGTTGTAGGCGAAGATCGCGCCGTAGGTGTCGGCCGGCATGCCGGAGGCGCTGAGGTAGTTGGCAGCGGCGTAGATCGCGTCTTCGGGGTTGAAGGGGTCGGCGACCCCGTCGCCGTTGGCGTCGACCCCGTAGCCCTCCCAGGTTTCGGGCATGAACTGCATCCAGCCGAGGGCGCCGGCCGAGGAGACGTTGAGGTTGGTGCCGAAGGCGGTCTCGATCTCGTTGATCCCGGCCAGGATCGCCGGGCCCTGTGGGCCGAGGCCATAAGCCGCCGCCGCCCGCTGGTACATCGGGATCAGGATCGGCGGTACGCCGCTGGTCGAGCAGGCCGAAGCAGGCAGGGAGGGGATCGCGAAGGCGGCGGAGGGGGTGGGGATGGCGAGCGCGCCGGCCGAGGTTTCCGGCGAGGTCGCCGCCTCCTCTTCCCCGGCTTCGTTCGCGTTGCCGCCGGCGCCTTCGCCGGCGGAGACGCCGCCGTTGTCGACGGGCGCTTTCGGACCCGGCGTGGGGTTCGGAGTCGGAGTCGGCTTGGGCGTTGGGGCCGTTGGCGGCGCCAGGGTCGTTCCCTGCTCCACCGGGACCGGCGCGACGGTCGTCGCGTTCGTCGCTTCTTTCAGCGTGGTGCCGGGCACCGTCGCCACCGCGCCCTCGGCGCGGGCGGCGGCGAGCGGGACGGCGAGCGCCACCGTGGCGACGGCGGTCGCGGTGACCGCGCGGATCTTTTGCCAGTTCCCCATGGTTATCCGAGCACGTTGGTGACGCGCCACCCGTCGCCTTTCAGCTTTTCCATTTCGAGCCGCAGCTCGCTGGTCAGGCCGACCCGCAGCAGCGAGACGCTGACCGGGTAGACGCTGCCCTGGGACGGCGCCGGCACGACGTTGACCACCTTCGCCTTCGGCACCTTCACGTTGGCGGGCAGGCGTGGCGGCCGGCGCAGCAGGGCTTTGGCCAGCGCCGGCGTCGCGGTCTTGCCGATCGCCGCCCGCACGCTCGCGGCGCTGTCGCCGGTCTCGTAGAGGACGAAGGCGCTGGCGAAGTCGTTGGCGACCGCGATCGCCTCCGGGCCGGCTGGCGGGCCGTCCACAGATGAGGATGGCGCCGCGGCGGAGGAAGCGGTGGAGGAGGGCTCCGAAGAGGAGGGCGCGGAGGAGGTCGAGGCCTCATCCGCCGGCGAGGACTTGACGATTGCCTTGGCCGGGTCGACCTCGGAGGCGGCCGCTGGGTTGGCCGGCGTGAAGACCGGGGCGGCCCCGTGCAGGGTGGGCTCCGCGGCCTTCTCGGGAGCTGCTTTGACAACGGCAAGCGGCTCCGCGGTGGCTGCCACGGGGGTCGTGCCGGCGTCGTTATGAGGACCGTCGGGCGCTGCCCAGACCAGCCCGGCGACACCGACTCCGGCGGCGAGCAGGACGACGGCACCGGTGGCGAGCGCGCGGGCCGGCCTGCCCATCGTCTCGACGCGATCCTCCGCCGGCCAGATCAGCTTTTGCCGCAGCGCATAAGTGGCTCGCTCCAGTGGCCACGTCACGATCTCGGCAAAGCGGTGGGCGGCGGCGGGGAGGCCGCTGCGGACGCGGTCCTGGGCATCCCAGATCGAATCGGCGACAGCGGAACGACGCGAGTACGCACTCGCGTCCGTTGAGTCGGGTTTGCCGGGTTGCCGTTTGAACATCGCTTAAGCCGTCAAAGCTTATTTCGGATTATGCGGCCCAACCCTTAAACCCGCATGAATGAAGCTCAGATCGCAGTCTGCACCGGCACAGCCTTCTCGAAGCCCAGCTCGCCGTCGGCGGCGTCGACTTTCACCAGGTCCCCTTCGCCGAACTCGCCCTCGAGGATCTTCAGCGCCAGTTTGTCGACCAGCTGCCGTTGAATCACCCGCTTCAGCGGCCGGGCGCCGTAGTTCGGGTCGTAGCCGAGGTTGCCGAGCAGGGTGCGGGCGTCCTCCGTCAGCTCGATCTCGATCCCGCGCTCGCGCACCCGACCGACCAGCTGCTGCACCTGCAGCTCGACGATGCGGCCGATGTCCGCCTTCGAGAGGCGGTGGAAGATCACCGTGTCGTCGATCCGGTTGAGGAACTCGGGCTTGAAGGTTTCGGCCAGGACCTCTTCGATCTGCTCGCGGATTGCCTCGTCGACCTGGTCGCCGACGATGCGGTCGCTGCCGACGTTGGAGGTCATGATCAGGACCGTGTTGGTGAAGCTGACGGTTCGCCCCTGGCCGTCGGTGAGGCGGCCGTCGTCCATGATCTGCAGCAGGGTGTTGAAGACGTCGGGGTGGGCCTTCTCGATCTCGTCCAGCAGCACCACCGCGTAGGGCCGGCGCCGCACCGCCTCGGTCAGCTGGCCGCCCTCCTCGTAGCCGACGTATCCGGGCGGGGCGCCGATCAGCCGCGCCACCGTGTGTTTCTCCATGTACTCGGACATGTCGAGGCGGACGATCGCCTGCTCGGAGTCGAACATCAGCTCGGTCAAACTCTTCGCCAGCTCGGTCTTGCCGACGCCGGTCGGGCCGAGGAAGAGGAAGGAGCCGATCGGCCGGTTCGGGTCCGAGAGGCCGGCGCGGTTGCGCCGCAGCGCGTTGGAGACCGCCTCGATCGCCTCGTCCTGGCCGATCACCCTTTCGTGCAGGCGCTCCTCCATCTTGATCAGCTTTTCGACCTCGCCCTCCATCAGGCGACTGACCGGAATCCCGGTCCATTTGGCGACCACCTGGGCGACGTCCTCCTCGGTCACCTCCTCGGTCAGCATCGTGGTGCCGCTGGCGTGCAATTCGGCCAGTCGCGCCTCGCCTTCGGCGACGGCCTTCTCCAGTTCCGGGATCTCGCCGTAGCGCAGCTTCGCCGCCCGCTCGAGGTCGGCTTCGCGCTCGGCTCGCTCGGCCTCGGCCCGGGCCTCCTCCAGTCGCGCCTTCGCCTCCTTGATCGAGTCGATCGCCTCCTTCTCGTTCTGCCAGCGCGCTTTCATCTCGCCGGAGCGCTCGCGCAGCTCGGCCAGCTCGGCTTCGATCGCGTCGAGGCGTGCCTTCGAGGCGTCGTCGGTCTCTTTCTTCAGCGCCTCGCGCTCGATCTCGAGCTGCTGGATGCGACGCTCGACCTCGTCGATCTCGGTCGGCATCGAGTCGATCTCGATCTTCAGCCGCGAGGCGGCCTCGTCGATCAGGTCGATCGCCTTGTCGGGCAGGAAGCGGTTGGCGATGTAGCGCTCCGAGAGGGTGGCGGCGGCGACGATCGCCGAGTCGGAGATCCGCACCCCGTGGTGGACCTCGTAGCGCTCCTTGAGCCCGCGCAGGATCGCGATCGTGTCCTCGAGGCTGGGCTCGCCGACGTACACCGGCTGGAAGCGACGCTCCAGTGCCGCGTCTTTCTCGATGTGCTTGCGGTACTCGTCGAGCGTGGTGGCGCCGACCGCGCGCAGCGTGCCGCGGGCCAGCATCGGCTTCAGGAGGTTGGCGGCGTCGACGGCGCCTTCGGCGGCGCCGGCACCGACGATCGTGTGCAGCTCGTCGAGGAAGAGGACGATCTGCCCCGCCGCCTCCTGCACCTCGGAGAGCACGGCTTTCAGCCGCTCCTCGAACTCGCCGCGGTATTTGGCGCCGGCCAGCAGCGAGCCGATGTCGAGCGCGATCACGCGCCGGTCGCGCAGGCTCTCGGGCACGTCGCCGTCGACGATCCGCTGTGCCAGCCCCTCGACGATCGCCGTCTTGCCGACGCCGGGGTCGCCGATCAGCACCGGGTTGTTCTTGGTCCGGCGGGAGAGGACCTGGATCACGCGGCGGATCTCCTCGTCGCGCCCGATCACCGGGTCGAGCTTGCCGGCCTCAGCGTCGGCGGTCAGGTCGCGGCCGAATTTCTCCAGCGCCTGCACGGTCTCCTCGGGGTTGGGGGAGGTGACCTTGTGCGGCCCGCGGACCTCGGCGATCGCCCGTTCCAGTGCGTCGCGGGCGGGGAGGATGTCGGCAACGCCGGAGCCGGGCTCGGTCAGCGCCAGCAACAGGTGCTCGGTCGAGATGTACTCGTCGCGGAGCTTCGCCATCTCCTTCTCGGCCTGGCGCAGCGCCTGCGCCAGCGCCGCGGACATCCGCGGCTCCTCGCCGCCGTCGCTCAGCGTCGGCAGCGCCTCGATCGCTTTGTGCGCCTGGGCTCCGATTGCCGCCGGGTCCTCGCCGAGCTTCTGCAGGATCGGAGGCACCAGCCCGTCCTCCTGCACCAACAGCGCGACCAGCAGGTGCGCCGGTGCCGTCTCCGGGTTGCGCCGTGCCGCCGCCAGCTGCTGCGCCGCCGCGACCGCTTCCTGGGATTTGACCGTGAATCGATCTGCCTGCATTCAGCTCCGCCCTTCGTTTCGCGCCTGTTCCAGTTCCTGTAGGCGCTGGCGCGTCCGCTTCAACTCCAGCCGCAGCTTCTCTACCCGCTCTTCGAGTTCCAGCACCGTCACGACCCCCGCCAGGTTCAGCCCCTCCTCCGAGGTCATCCGCTGGATCCGCCGCAGCCGTTCGACGTCGCGCTGGGAGTACAGCCGCGTGTTCTTCGGCGAGCGCTTGGGGGCGACCAGGCCGCGCGCCTCGTACATCCGCAGCGTCTGCGGGTGCATCTCGGCCAGCTCGGCGGCGACCGAGATCATGAAGACGCCGCGCTCCTCGTCCAGGGTCGCCTCGATGCGGCGGTAGGTGGCCATCAGCCGCCCGCTTTGCGCAGCAGCTCCGCTCGCGGATCGCCGCCGTTGAAGGCCTGCGCCAGCTTCTCCGCCGCCTCGCTCTGCTCCGCGGTCAGCTCCGCCGGCACCTCGATCTCGAGCCGGTAGCGGATGTCGCCGTGGCCCTTGCCCTTCGGCCGCGGTGGTCCCTCGCCGCGCAACCGCTGGACCGCGCCGTGCTTGGTCCCCGGTGCAACCTTGATCTTCTTGGTCCCCGCCAGCGTCGGCACCTCGATCGTGCCGCCGCGCAGCGCCTCGGGGATCGTGATCGGCACCGTCACCTCGAGGTTGCCGTCGTCGAGTCGCTTGAAGACCGGTGAAGCGGCCACTCGGGTGGTCACGTAGAGGTCGCCAGGGGGACCGCCGCGAGGGCCGGCCTCGCCCTTGCCGGCGAGCCGGATCCGCGCCCCGTCCTTGATCCCCGCCGGGACGTTGACTTTGTAGCGCTTGGTCTGCTGGGTCAGGCCGGAGCCGTTGCAGGTCGGGCAGGGATCCTCGATGATCTGGCCGGCGCCGCCGCACTGCGGGCAGGGCTGACTGATCGAGAAGAAGCCCTGGCTCTGGGCGTCGATGCCGCGACCTTCGCAGCGCGGACAGGTGACCGGGCCGGTGCCCGGCTTGGCGCCGCTGCCGTCGCAGGTCGGGCAGCGCCCGGCCTTGGGCACGGTGACGCTGATCTGGCTCCCGTTGACCGCCTGGTCGAAGCCGAGCTGGACTTCGGTCTCGAGGTCGCGCCCGCGGACCTGCTGCGCCTGCGCCCGCCCGCCTTTGCCACCGCGGTTGAAGAGCGAGGAGAAGATGTCGCCGAAGTCGGCGTTGCCGGCGAAGCCACCGGCCTGGGCACCGCCGCCGAATGGATTGCCGCCGCCGAAGCCACCGGGCCCACCGGTGGCCCCGAACATGCCACCCGCGTCGTACTCCCTGCGCTTCTCGGGATCGGCGAGGACGTCGTGGGCGGCCGAGATCTCCTTGAACTTCTCCTCCGCCACCGGGTCGTCCGGGTTGCGGTCAGGGTGGTACTGGCGCGCCAGCTTGCGGTACGCCTTCTTGATCTCCTCGTCCGACGCCTTCTTGGAGACGCCCAGCGTCTTGTAGAGCTCGTCAGCCAATCCGCCTCCTACTCGCTGACCACCACGCGGGCGGGCCGGACCAGCTGCTCGTCCAGCTTGTAGCCCTTCTGCATCACCTCGACGACCGTCCCGGACTCGGCCCCCGCGACCGCCACGGTCGAGAGCGCCTCGTGCCACTGCGGGTCGAACTTCTCCCCTTTGGGATCGACCGCCTCGACCCCGTTGCGTGCCAGCGTCTCCCGCAGGTTGCGGAAGACGAGCAGGACCCCATGGGCCAGCCCATCCTCCGAGTCGCCCTCGGGATCCAGCCCGGCAGACTGCAGCGCCCGCTCGAGATCGTCGAGCGCCGGCACCACCTCCCTGATCAAGTTGCTCTTGCCGCGGACCCCAGCCGCCTGCACCTCAGCCGCCATCCGCTTCCGGAAGTTCTCGAAATCCGCCTGCGTCCTCTTGGCGAGTTCGAGGTACTCGTCCTTCTCCTTCTGAGCGTCGGCCAGCAGGGCATCGAAGTCCTGCTGAACCTGATCGCCCTCGCCCGACCCTGGGGAGCCAGGCCCAGCCGAGCCCGGTCCCTCAGCGCTATCCGCAGGCGCCCCTCCGGTGGGTGGCGGCGTAGGGGGACCCACCCCCGAGGAAGCTTTAGCTACCGCAGGGGGTGGGGGGTTCCCTGCGCCGACAGGCCCCGCCGGCCGGGACTCCTCAGTCCCGCGATCGTCCTGATGCGGCCTCATTTGCCCTCGCCCTCGTCACCCTCATCGACCACCTCGGCGTCAACGACTTCGTCGTCCTCATCGGGAGTCTCGCCGCTGCCGCTCGCGCCCTCGGCGCCACCCTCTGACTGCGCCGCCGCGTAGATCTGCTCCGACGCTTTGGTCATCGCCGTGTTCAGCGCCTCGGTCTTGGCGTTGATCTCCTCGACGCTCTCGGACTCGAGCGACTCGCGCACGCCTTTGACCGCCGCCTCGACCTCCTCTTTGGTGGCGTCGTCGACTTTGCCATCGGCGTCCGCCAGGGCTTTCTCGGACTGGTAGGCGGCGTTCTCGGCGAGGTTGCGGGCCTCGGCCAGCTCCCGCTGCTTGCGGTCCTCGTCGGCGTGCGACTCGGCGTCGCTGACCATGCTCTGAATTTCCTCGTCGGAGAGCCCGGAGCCGGATTTGATCTCGATCTTCTGCTCTTTGCCGGTGCCCTGGTCTTTGGCGGCGACGTGGATGATGCCGTTGGCGTCGATGTCGAAAGTGACCTCGATCTGCGGCATCCCCCGCGGCGCCGGCGGAATCCCGGTGAGTTGGAATTTGCCCAGGCTCTTGTTGCCACTGGCCATCTCGCGCTCGCCCTGGAGCACGTGGATCTCGACCGACGGCTGGTTGTCGTCGGCGGTCGAGAAGGTCTCCGACTTCTTCGTCGGGATCGTCGTGTTGCGCTCGATCAGCTTCGTCATCACGCCGCCTTTGGTCTCGATCCCCAGCGTCAGCGGGGTGACGTCGAGCAGCAGCACGTCCTTGACGTCGCCGGCGAGCACGCCGGCCTGGATCCCGGCACCGACCGCCACGACCTCATCTGGGTTGACCCCCTGGTGCGGGTCCTTGCCGGTCAGCTCCTTGACCCGCTCGCGCACAGCGGGGTTGCGGGTCATGCCGCCGACCAGGACGACGTGGTCGATGCTGGCGTCGGCGTCGTCGAGCGCGCGTTTGACCGGGCCGACGATCCGCTCCAGCAGCTCCGCCGTCAGCTCGTTCAGCTTCGAGCGGCTGAGTTTGAGGTCGAGGTGCTTGGGCTGCCCCTCGACGGCGGTGATGAAGGGCAGGTTGATCTGCGTCTCCTGGGTCGAGGAGAGCTCGATCTTCGCCTTCTCCGCCGCCTCGTAGAGACGCTGCAGGGAGTTCTTGTCGGCCGCGAGGTCGACGCCCTGGTCGCGTTTGAACTCGGCGACCAGCCACTCGACGATCGCTTTGTCCCAGTTGTCGCCGCCGAGATGGTTGTCGCCGGCGGTTGCCTTCACCTCGAAGACGCCGTCGCCGATTTCCAGCACCGAGACGTCGAAGGTGCCGCCGCCGAGGTCGAAGACGAGGATCGTCTGGTCGGCTTTCTCTTTGTCGAGCCCGTAGGCCAGCGCCGCTGCGGTCGGCTCGTTGATGATCCGCTTGACGTCGAGGCCGGCGATCTTGCCGGCGTCCGTCGTCGCTTGGCGCTGGTCGTCGTTGAAGTAGGCGGGGACGGTGATGACGGCGCTGTCGACCGCCTCGCCGAGCTTCGCTTCGGCGTCGGCTTTGAGCTTCTGCAGGATCATCGCGCTGATCTCCGGCGGGCTGTACTGCTTGCCGCGCACGTCGACCCGGACGTCGCCGTTGGGGCCGGCCTCGACCTTGTACGGGACGATCGTCTCCTCCTCTTTGACTTCGGCCTCCTTGCGGCCCATGAAGCGCTTGATCGAGAAGATCGTGTTCTCCGGGTTCATCACCGCCTGCCGTTTGGCGACGGTGCCGACCAGCCGCTCACCGCTCTCGGTGAAGGCCACCACCGAGGGGGTCGTGCGCCCGCCCTCCGAGTTCTCCAGAACGGTTGGCTCGCCGCCCTCCATCACGGCGACGCATGAGTTGGTCGTGCCGAGGTCGATGCCGATCGTCTTTCCCACTTTTTCGCCTACCTCCAGGGGTTTCGTTGTTCAAGCCTAAGAAATCTAAGTGGCAGTATGGCAGATCGTCAGCAAGACTCAAGTGACCCGCCTATAGTGATTGGCGGGAGGTGCCTCGACCAAACTCGATCCCAGGGGTGGGATCGCGGAAGAGGAGGAACATCTTGAGTCCCAGCACCAATAGACGGCTGCCAGCGTGGTTGCTCGCCGCGAGCTTAGTCCTCGCCCTGTGCCTACCTGCCTTCGCGGCCGCTCACGGAAAGGGCCAGCGCGGTCCCACGCCCAAGGTCCACCCGGCGCACGGCCATAACGGCCATGGCCACTCCGGCCATCACGGTCACCCGGGCCACGGCCATCCCGGTCACGGCGGCGATCACGGGCGCGGCAAGCAGGTCGACGTGATGACCCGCAATCTCTATCTCGGGGCCGATCTCGGGCCGGCGATCGCCGCGACGACGCCGGACGCGTTGGCTGCCGCCAACGGCCAGATCCTGCGCGAAGTCGTCCACAACGACTTCCCGACCCGGGCGAAGGGCCTGGCGCAGGAGCTCCTCACCGAGAAGCCCGATCTGGTCGGACTGCAGGAGGTGGCGCTCTGGCAGACCACGCCGCTGTCCGCCGCGGCGACGCCGGTTGGCTACGACTACCTGCCGGAACTGCTTGCCGAGCTGAACAAGAACGGCAAGCGCTACGAAGTCGTCGTGGTCCAGGAAGAGTTCGACCTCGAGGCACCGGCGGACTACAACGGCTTGCCCAACGACGGCCCCCTGCCGGGCTTTCCGAACGCCGAGATGCTCGGCCGGCTGACGATGCGTGACGTGATCCTCGCCCGGCATGGCGCCGGTGTGCAGACCTGGAACGCAGAGGGCGGGAACTTCAGCACCCTGCTGGAAGTCCCGATCCTCGGCCAACCCAAACCGATCAAACGAGGCTGGACGGAGACCGACGCGAAGGTGCGGGGGAGCCACCCGTTCCATTTCGTCAACACGCACCTGGAGGCGTTCCAGCCGCTGATCCGCGAGGCCCAGGCGAAAGAGCTGGTCGCGCCGGGCGGTCCGGCGACGGGTAGCCTGCCGGTCATCCTCGTCGGCGACCTCAACTCCGACGACGACACCGTCTCGTTCCCCGACACGCTCGCCTACGAAGCCCTGGTCGCGGCGGGCATGGTCGAGCGCAGCACCAATAACCCGCTCAGCTGTTGCCTCAAATCGAGCCTGCTCGGAGCGGGCGACGGCGGTAGCGTCGCCGACTTCGACCACCAGGTCGATCACGTGATGACGAACGACCCGACCGACATCGAGCTCCAGAGCTCAACCGTGACCGGCCTGCTCCCGGTCAACGGCTTCTGGAACTCCGATCACGCGGGCCTCTTCAGTTCGCTGAGGTTCGACGACTAGCTGCAGTCCCGAGGTCGATGGGCCGATTTCCCACGGCGTACGTGGGATTTCGGCCCGTCGGCCGACTGTTCAGCCTTCGCCGGCGGTGGTGGCGACGAATTCCGCCACCTCTTTGCTCTGCTGCTCGTTGAGGATGCCGCCCGGCATCCGGCCCGGAGTGGTGGAGCTGTCGACGCCTTTTTCAACCGCGATGAGGACGCGGCCTTCGGTCTGCTTGATCGTGTCCTCCGCGCCGGAACCGCTGGGAGGGCCCGAGGGCGCCAGCAGTTCGTCGAGGTTCGGCCCGTAGTTGCCGTCGGTGCCCGCCGAGTAGAGCGTGTGACAGGTGCCGCAGTTGGTCTGGAACAGCGACTGGCCGTTCTTGAGGTCGGCCGCGACTTCCTGGTCGCCGGTTCCGGCGTCGCCCTTGGAGCGGAAAGCCAGCCAGGGGATGACGACCGCGAGGACGAGGATCAGCAGTCCGAAGACGATGAAAGTGCGCTTGCTCATTTCGCGGCGCGCATACTACTGGCGCCCTCGACATACATGCTCGCGCTTCACTCGCTCGCGCTCATCATCCCCGGAGATCTCGCTCACTCGTTCCGCGCTCCCTCGCGATACCACGGGCACATTCGCCGTAGCGCGCATTCCTCGCAGCGCGGCTGCGGGCGGCAGAGCCCGCGCCCGTGCCGGATCAGGTTCATGTGCAGCTCGTAGGCGTCCTCCGGGTCGACGACCGCCAGCATCTCGTCGTGGGCGCGCTCGAAGGAAGCGTTGGCCGGGAACAGCCCGAGCCGCCCGCCGACCCGGTGGACGTGGACGTCGACCGGGATCTCCGGGATTCCCCAGGTGAAGATCAGCACGCAGGCCGCGGTTTTGCGGCCGACCCCCGGCAGCGCCAGCAGGAACTCCAGCGACTCCTCGCGCGGCGCGGTCTCGGTCCAGCCGAGGTCGAGCTCCTCGCCAAGCTGCTCCAGGATCGCCTGGATCCGCGGCGCCTTCTGCTTCGCCAGCCCGCCGGGCCGGATCGCCTCCTCGACCTCAGCGACGGGGGCGTCGCGCACCTCCTCCCAGGTCGGGAACCGCTCCCGCAGCGCCGCGAAGGAACGATCGCGGTTGCGGTCGTTGGTGTGCTGGGACAGCACCGTCTTGATCAGCTCGGCGATCGGCTGGCGGTGCGGCTCGTTGACCGGCTGCCCATACATCTCCCGCAGCCGGTCGCGAATCGCCCGCACCCGTCGTCTGCTCGGTCGCTTCCAGGCCACGGCCGCACCCTAGCCAGAACTCCAGCCCCCGAACCGCATCGAGTTCTGACCCTTCAAGGATTAGAACTCGATGCGGTTCGGGCGTAGGGTCGACTGGTGGCCGGCGCGATCGAAGAGGGGGAGCTGCGGGTCGACGGGGTGCGCGTCTTCTACCGACGGGTGGCGGGGGAGGGGGTGCCCACCGTCTACTGCCACGGCAACCCGACCCACGGCGAGGACTGGCTGCCGTTCCTCGAAGGCGGCGGCCCCGCGCTCGCGATCGACATGCCGGGGTGGGGGCGCTCGGACAGGCCCGACCCGGCGCGCTTCGACTACTCGATGTACGGGCTCTCCGCTCTTCTCGAGCGCTGCCTCGACGAGCTCGGCGTCCAGCGGCGCAAGCTGGTTGTCCACGACTGGGGCTCGCTGGCCCTGATCGGGGCGCAGCGGCGACCGGACCTGGTCGAGCGCTTGGTCGCGATCAACGCCGTGCCCCTGTTGCCGGGTTACCGCTGGCACTGGATCGCCCAGCTCTGGCGCCGCCGCCCGCTCGGCGAGTTCCTCAACGCGACCGCGACCAGGTCCTCGATGGCGCTGCTGATGCGCCAGGCCCGCGGCGACCGCGGCCCGATGCCCTCCGAGTTCGTCGACATGGTCTGGAGGCATTGGGACAAGGGCACCCGCGATGCCACGCTGGCCCTCTACCGCCATGCCGACCCCGACCGCCTCGCTCTGGCAGGCAGGGACCTCGCCAAGCTCACCTGTCCGTCTCTCGTGATCTGGGGCGATTGTGACCTCTACCTCCCAACCAGGTTCGCCGAGGCCCACGTCGCCGTCCTCCCCGATTCACAGCTGCAAATCGCCAGCGGGGCCGGCCATTGGCCCTGGATCGACGACCCCACGGTGATCGATCGCGTGCTCGACTTTCTCGCCTGATCCACCCGCTTTCGCGCCCGTTAACGCGCGGATTACAATTGAGGGTCCCGTGTTTCGTGCGTTCGCAAGCGTCTCCGCCAGGTTGCCCAAGGGTTGGGGCGACCTCGGGCGCCAGATTGCGATCCTCGTCGGCGTCGACCTCGTCTACGAGGTGGCCCGCGGCATCGCCGACTCCCAGCGCGCCGATGCGCTCGCCCACGGTCAGTGGATCATCGATTTCGAGCGCTCGACCCACACCTTCTTCGAGGCCGACATGCAGGCCTTCTTCTCCGCCGACTGGATCGTCGACGTCGCCAACCAGATCTACCTCAACGCCCAGTTCTCGATCGCGCTCGGCTTCCTGGTCTGGCTCTACCTCTTCCGCAACGAGTCCTTCTACTTCGTCCGCAACATGTTCGTGGTCTCGATGGGCCTGGCGGTCGTCGGCTACACGCTCTACCCGACCGCGCCGCCGCGGATGTTCCCCGAATACGGCTTCGTCGACACGATCAACGACCTCTCCAACGTCAACCACGACTCGGGCCTGGCGAAGCTCCTGATCAACCCCTACGCGGCGGTCCCGAGCATGCACTGCGCCTTCGCGATGATGATCGGCGCCACCGGTTTTCAGGTCTGCCGGCACTGGTTCGCGAAAGCCTTCTGGGGCGCCTGGCCGTTCCTCGTCGCCTGGGTCACGATCGTCACCGCCAACCACTACTGGGTGGACGCCGTGCTGGGCTGGGGGGTGGCG
The DNA here is from genome assembly GCA_963811375.1 of uncultured Solirubrobacterales bacterium. GTDB lineage: Bacteria > Actinomycetota > Thermoleophilia > Solirubrobacterales > 70-9 > VAYN01. The sequence continues at coordinate 252,095 of CAWEQY010000006.1, read as the reverse complement.
CTGACCGCGGCGCTGGTTGCTCATCGGCTGGCCCGTGCCCGGCCCGAGGCCTGGTCCTTCCGCGCCCGCGGCGCGCGCGAGGTCGAGGCCTAGCAATCGGCGTGCCGGCGACCTTTCAAGCCAACCTCCTCCCGAACCTCTAGCCTCAGGGCAATGGATCCTTCGGCGCCCCCCAGGGCCCCCGGCGGTCGGCGCAACGGCCGTGCGGCGAGCCGCAATGGGCAGGAGCTGCGCACCTACGCTCGCGAGCGCCTGATCGAGTCCCGGCTGACCCCGAACGCGATCTCGATGGTCGGCCTGGTCGGCAACCTGGTCGCCGCCGCCCTGGTCACCCAGCGCCTCTTCTTCCTCGCCGGCGTCGCCTTCGTGCTCGGCTCGGTGATGGACACGCTCGACGGGCGCTACTCGCGGATGTCGGGCAAGGGCACCCTCTTCGGCGCCTTCCTCGACTCGACCCTCGACCGCATCGAGGAGGGCATCGTCCTTGCCGCCGTCGCCGGCTACTTCGCCGCCCGGGGCGAAGACTTCGCCGCCGCGATGTGCGTGGTCGCCGTGCTCGGCTCGCTGATGGTCTCCTACACGCGGGCCCGGGCCGAGGCGCTCGGGGTCGAGTGCAAGGTCGGCTTGGCGACGCGGCCGGTCAGGGTGGTGCTACTTTCGATCGGCTTGATCTTCGCCAAGGGAGCCGGCATCGGCGATTTCGAATTGCTGGCGCCGTCGATCTATGCCATTGCCGCTTTGACGATCGTCACCGTGTTCCAGCGGGTGTGGCATGTGCGGAACGAGCTTCTTTTGGCCGAGGCCGGCGCCCAGAGCGGCGGCGGCGAGGCGGAGGAGCTGTAACCAGCAAGACCGCCGGGTGTGTTCTGCCATCCAGCGCGATCCCAGGAGGACTTCCAATTTCATGAGTGAGAGCAACGGAGCAAACGGCAGCACCAACGGCATTGGCCGCGGCGACGAGAAGGTCCGCGTCGCGATCGTCGGCGTCGGCAACTGCGCCAACTCCTTCATCCAGGGCATCCAGTACTACAAGGACGCCGATCCGGCCGACGAAGTTCCCGGCCTCATGCACGTCGAGCTGGGCGGCTACCACGTCCGCGACGTCGAGTTCGTCGCCGCCTTCGACATCGACCAGGAGAAGGTCGGCAAAGACCTCTCCGAGGCGATCTGGTCGGGCCAGAACGACACGATCAAGTTCGCCGACGTCCCCAACCTCGGCGTCAAGGTCGAGCGCGGGATGACCCACGACGGCCTCGGCAAGTACCTGAAAGAGAAAATCACCAAAGCTCCTGGCCCGACCGCCGACATCGTCGGCATCCTCAAAGAGAGCAAGGCCGACGTGCTGGTCTGTTACCTGCCGGTTGGCTCCGAGGATGCGGTCAAGTGGTACGTCGAGCAGGCGCTCGCGGCCGGCGTCGGCTTCGTCAACTGCCTCCCCGTCTTCATCGCCCGCGAGGACTACTGGGACAAGCGCTTCAAGGAGGCCGGGCTGCCGATCATCGGCGACGACATCAAGTCCCAGGTCGGGGCGACGATCGTCCACCGCCAGCTCGCCCGCCTCTTCCACGACCGCGGCGTGCGCATGGAGCGCACCTCGCAGCTCAACGTCGGCGGCAACATGGACTTCTACAACATGCTCGAGCGCGAGCGGCTGGCCTCCAAGAAGGAGTCGAAGACCAACGCCGTCACCTCGATCATGGGCCACGACCTGCCCGACGAGGACGTCCACGTCGGGCCCTCCGACTACGTCGCCTGGCTGACCGACCGCAAGTGGGCGCACATCCGCATCGAGGGCAAAGCCTTCGGCGACGTGCCGCTGACGGTCGAGCTCAAGCTCGAGGTCTGGGACTCGCCGAACTCGGCCGGCGTCGTCATCGACGCCGTGCGGCTGATCAAGCTGGCGCTCAACAACGGCATCTCGGGACAGCTGGACGGGCCGTCCAGCTACCTGATGAAGTCGCCGCACACGCAGCGCCCCGACGACGAAGCGCGGGAGCAGACCGAGCAGTACATCGAGGCGAACGCCCGCGGCAAGGCGAAGGCGCCGGCCGCACCCGCGGACGCCCCGAGCACGACCCAGGCCTAGCGCCGACGTCGATCCGTCTACTCATAAGAGCCCGCCGAGTGCGGGCTCTTATGCTGCAACCGTGCCCCCGGCCGAGCCGCTCTCGATCGCCCAGGTCTCGCCCTTCCGGCGGGGCGTCGAGAACCCCGTTACCGAGTTCGTCGACCGCGCCGCGGCCGAGCTCGAGCGACGCGGGCACCGGGTGCTGCGCGCCTTCACCGGCGACCGGGTCAAGGGCCTGCTGAAGCCCTCGGCGCAGCTCGACGTCGTCCACGTCCACGAGCCCTTCGCCCCGAGCGTCTCCTCGGCGGCGCTGCGCCACTCCAACTCGCTCAACGTCGCCACCTTCCACGCGCCGCAGGAGCGGGTGCTCTCGACCCAGGTCGCACGCCCCCTGGTCGAGATCTTCTTCGGTCGCATCGACGCCCGCACGGTGACCAGCCGCGAGACCGGAACGCTGCTGGAGCGCTACTTCCCCGGCAGCTACGAGCTGATCGAGCCCGGTCCCAGTGGCGAGGACTGGGGCCGGACGGTCGACGAGCTCGAAGCGATCTACCGGCGGCTGGTGGCGCGCCGCCACGACCCCAGTGGCGATCCGGAGCTGCGCCAGCGGATCTCCAGGCGACCGTTGATCGAGGTCGACCTGCACATGCACACCGACCACTCGGGCGACTGCGCCACCCCGGTCGAGGTGCTGCTGCAGACGGCCCGCGACCGTGGCCTCGGGGCGATCGCGATCACCGACCACAACGAGGTCTCCGGGGCGCTGGAGGCGCGGCGGATCGCCGAGCAGATGGACGACATCAAGGTGATCGTCGCCGAGGAGGTGAAGACCGCCGAGCAGGGCGAGGTGATCGGCCTCTTCCTCGAGCAGAAGATCCCCAAGGGCCTGACGATGGCGGAGACGATCGCCGAGATCCGTAGCCAGGGCGGGCTCGTCTACGTGCCCCATCCCTTCGACCGCTTCCACTCGGTGCCCGATTACGAGCACCTGATCGACATCGTCGAGGAGATCGACATCCTCGAGGTCTTCAACCCGCGGGTGGCGGTGACCGCCTTCAACGAGGAGGCCGAGCGCTTCGCCCGCAAGTACCGGATCGTCGCCGGCGCCGGCTCCGACAGCCACGTCGCCCAGGGGCTGGGCAGCGTGCGCACGCGGATTCACGATTTCGACGGGCCGGCCGAGTTCCTCGAGGCGATGCGCGATGCCGACATCACCCGCAAGCACAAGAACCTGCTCTACGTGCAAACCCTGAAGCTGCTGCAGACCGCCGGCCGCCCGAAGGCGCCGAAAAGGCGGGTTCCCGACGCCAAACCGGCCCGCGGCGGCAAGCCCCGCAAGCGCGGCTCGGCGAGCAAGAGCTGATGCAGGGGAGCGAGGCAAGAGGAGGCGTGCCCGCCTCGTCAAAGAGGTCTTCGGCGATGCGAGGAACCGACGACGAGATCCGCGAGAAGTACCTGGAGCGGGCGATCCGCGAGCTCAACCAGATGAGCCACGAAATCCAGGAGTGCCCCCACTGCCCGCGCGGCAAGCTGATGCCGGTGCTCGGCTCCGGCCATCCCCAGGCGGACATCTTCATGCTCAAGCAGGCGCCGATGACCTCGGAGATCGAGGAGGGGGTCGCCTTCTACGGCCGCTCCGGCAACGCCCTGATGAAAAGCTTCAAGCGCCTCGGGATCGACCCGCTGGTCGTCTACGGCACGCTCTGCGTCAAGTGCCCGATCGCCGAGCCCGACCTCGCCGCCGGCGAGTGCGTCGCCCGCCTGGTCGAGGAGATGGCGATCGTGCAGCCGAAGATCGTCGTCGTCATGGGCGAGCCGGCCCTGCGCATCCTCAACAGCCTCCAGGTCTCGCTGTCGCGCCCGATCGAGCAACGCGAGGGCGAGATCCAGGCCTTCACCCCGACGATCGACGCGCTCTACGTCCCCGACATCGACGAATCGCTCGACGAGGAGGGCGCCAAGCAACGCTTCTGGCGCGCCTTCAAGACGCTCGGCGTCTGGTACGACGACCTGCCGCCGTACTGAGCGCAACTAGCTCGCGACTTGAGTCGGGGATGGCTTGGCGCCGTCAGGGCCGTGGCCGTTGGTCGCGGGGAGGTGCTCGGCGGCAGGCTTGGGGGAGAGGAAGCGGTCGATCGCGGCGAGGGCGACGGCGGAGATGACGAAGGTGATGTGGATGATCGTCTGCCAGAGCATCGTGTTGGAGTCGGTGTTGGCGGCGTTGATAAAGGTCTGGAGGAGATGGATCGAGGAGATGCCGACGATCGCCATCGCCAGCTTCACCTTGAGCACGTTGGCGTTGACGTGGGAGAGCCACTCGGGCTGGTCGGGGTGGTTCTTGAGGTTGATGCGGGAGACGAAAGTCTCATAGCCGCCGATGATCACCATGATCAGCAGGTTGGCGATCATCACGACGTCGACCAAGCCGAGTACCAGCAGCATCACCTCGTTCTCGGTCAGGTGGCCGACGTCGGTGACCAGGTGCGCCAGCTCCTGCATGAAGCGCCAGACATAGATGCCCTGGGCGACGATCAGGCCGAGGTAGAGGGGCGCCTGCAACCAGCGGCTGATGAAGATCGTGCTGCCGACGGTACGGGCGAGCGGGCGTTCTATGTGGGCTTCGGCAGCGATGGCTGCGCATCGTAGCGAGTCGATTTAGGGAGCCCTAAAGACGGCGGAAGACCGTGCTCGAACTGGGGACGTTGGCACAGCCGGTGGCGCGGCGGAAGCTCTTGCCGGGCGGGGTGCAGAGATTTGGTTTGATTCGCCGGATCGCCGTGTCGCCGCGACGGCCGTCGCGATCGCGAACCAGCTTGCCCCTATAGAGCCTCCCCCAGAGCCTGGTGCCCCGGTACTGCCTGCCCGGCGCATCCACCTGCACATAGAGCAGGTCGCCCAGGGCGAAGTTCGAGTGCCGGGCAGGCTCGACGATGCGGTAGCGCCGGGTTTCCCCCTCGTCTGCCGTCAGGCGCAGAGCCAGAGGGCAGCTTCCTCCGCACCCCCAGGCACGGGCCCTGAGCCCGGCCGGGATGTGCCTGATCAACAGGCCGAAGAGGCGATGCGTCCCAGAGACGATCAGGGGGCTGATCCCGAAGGCGGGGACCACCGGGTCTTTGACGAAACGGATGTTCCAGCTCGCGATCTCGCGGGATTCGGATTGCCAGCTGACGCGCAGCAAGCCGACGAAATTCTGGCTCGACAGGGTGACGATCGAGGAGGTGCCGGGCTCCACTCGCCTTTCGCTTTCGCATCTGGTCGGCCCTTCGGAGAAGCGCAGGCAGACCCGATAGTCGAGGGGCCTGGCACTGTAGCGGAGGACCGCACGAATCTGGTCGCCCTGATGACAGATGTGGGTTATCTCCGTGTGGTGGGTGTCGTCCGGAGAGCAGCTTGCATAGGCGAGCGGTCCCGGTTCCACCGATGCCGCCGGGCCGGGGTAGATGAGGGCAAGGGATGCCACCATCGCCAGGACCACGGCGCCGAGCGCCGGCAGCCGCTGTCGACCAGCGGATCCACGACCCTTGCGCTCAGCCATTCGGGGCCACCGTGACTTCGGGCGACGGTTCGGGCGACGGTTCCGGCGCCGGAGATTCTTCCGGTTCGGGGCTCGGGGTGAAGGTGGATGAGGAGTCTTCGAGTTCGGATGGAGATTCGACTTCCTGTTGGGTCGCCTCGAGCGTCGGTATCCGCTCTGCGTCGCCGAGCGTCGGAATCGCCAGCCCGCCCTGTCGAGTCGAGATTCGGGTCGGGGGACCTTGGTCGAGGGAGGCCTCATCGTCGCCGACACCGATCGCCTGGCCTGCGACGAACCCGCCGGCGAGGATCAAGGCGCCGGCGATCGTGCCTAGAACAGCTGTCTGTACGCGGTTCAGGCGCCCCATGGATTCCTCACCTCCACCCCCAGTCGTCCAGACGGTAGCGAAGTCAGCTGACAGTGACCGCGGACCGGCGGAATAGACTGGTCACATGCTGACGGCGGGAACCATCGTTGCCGGCTACCGGGTCGAGGGTCTGGTCGGTGAGGGTGGGATGGCCACCGTCTACGAAGCACATCAGATCTCCCTCGATCGAGTGGTGGCGTTCAAGGTGTTGTCACAGCGCCTCGGTCACGACCCGTCTTTTCGGGAGCGGTTCAGGCGCGAGTGCAACATACAGGCACGGCTCGACCACCCGAACATCGTCCCGATCTATGCCGCGGAGGAAAGCGAGTATGGACTTTGGCTGGCAATGCGGCTGGTCAGGGGTTCTACCTTGCGCGAGCTGGTGGTCCGGGAAAAGCTGAGTCCGGAGGCGACGCTGGGGCTGCTCACACCGGTCGCTGCCGCGCTTGACGTCGCCCACGAGCACGACCTCGTCCATCGCGACATCACCCCGCAGAACATCCTCGTCGACGAGCGTGGTCACCCCTACCTTTCTGACTTCGGGATCACCAAGGGTCGGGGCGATCGCAGTCTTACCCGTACCGGGCAGTTCGTCGGCACGCTCGACTATGTGGCGCCAGAGCAGATCCGCGACGAACCGAGCGACGCTCCAACTGACACCTATGCGTTGGCCGCGATCCTCTTCGAGTGTCTGACTGGATCGGTCCCGTTCAACAAGCAGACTGAAGCAGCGGTTCTATACGCCCATATCGCCGAGGAACCGCCGCGGGCGAGCGAGATCGAGGGGACGCTTCCGCCGGCGATCGACGAGGTGCTGGGGAGGGGTCTGGCCAAGCAGCCCGGCGATCGTTACGGCAGCGCCAGTGAACTCCTGGAGGCTGCCGCATCCGCCCTGCGAGGAGAGGTCCACCAGGCCGCCGAAACGCCGCCGCCCGCCGTGCCCGGGGGGTCGCGACGGCGAGCTTCGCCGAGCTCCCTGTCGATAGTCCTCGGGGCTCTGCTGTTGGCTCTGGCTGCGCTGGGCATCGGGGCGATCAGCGCCGGCAACGGCTCCAGCGGTGATGCTCGGCGCGTGGCGGCCGGCGACCTCGCTGTTGCCCTGCCCCCGGGCTGGGCCGCCACCAAGAAGGAGCAGAGCGGTCTTCCGCTCGCGGACCCGGTGGTGTTGACGCCGGAAGCTCGTGCTGAGGGAGAGTCCGTCGTTGTGGGAATGTCCTCGGCCGCCGGGGAGTCCCTGCTCCCCAAGGGTTTCCGCCCGGTGGGCAGCATGGCGCAGGGAGCGCCGGTTTCCCTTGGTGCCCTTGAGGCGTTGCGTTACTCGAGAGTACGGCCGCCGGGTTCGACTCGGCCCCTGACTCTGTTCGCTGCGCCGACGACGCAGGGTGTCGCGACCGTCGCCTGTCGTCCGGCTCAGCTCGGGACCGATTTCTCCGAGCTTTGCCAGCGCCTCGCCTCAAGTCTGGAGTTGACCCGCGGGGAGGCGTTCCCCCTCGGCCCCTCGGCTGAGTTGACGGTGGCGCTGCGCCGCCAGCTCGGCCGCCTGAGCGCCCGTCGCACCGCGCTGCGCCGCCGGTTTGGTGCCGCCAGCAGCGCTGAGTCCCAGGCGAGCGCCGCTCTCGGGCTCGCAGACGCCTTCCGCGACGCCGCGCGCGGCCTCTCCCGGCATCGGGTTACTCCGCAGAGCGCCGATGCGCTTGCGGCCCTGGTCTCCTCGCTGCGGGTTGCTCGCGACGCCTACAAGAACCTCGCCACCGCGGCCAGGCAGGAAGACACGGCTCGCTATCGGGGGGCCGCCCGCGGTGTGAGCGCGGCCGAAGCCCGGGTCGATCGTCGCCTCTTGGACTTGCGTTCAAGCGGCTACAGGGTCGGATCCTCCGGGTAGGCTCGCCAGATGGCCAGGATCTGGGTGCACAGGATTGGCGTGGGGCCCACTGCTCAGTCACTGGGCGACGGGCTGCTGATCGGCAGGGGTGACCATTGCGACCTCATCCTCGACGACGAGACGGTCTCCACCGATCACGCCGAGGTGAGGCGCCGCGGCACCAGCTACCTGATCACCGACCTCGGCGGCAGGAACGGAACGGTTCTGAACGGACGCCAGATCGATGGGGCAACGCGGCTGAGCCCTGGGGACGTTGTCCAGATCGGTCCCTTCAGGCTGGAGCTGGATCTGCCCAAGGTGAAACGAACCCAGCCGCGACAGGCGCTGACGGTTGAGCTGACTGCGGACGAGCAAGCAATCGCCCGGGTACTGGTTGCCCGTTACCGAGAGGAGAACACCTTCGCTCCGCGCCCAGCGACTCAGCGCGAGATCGCCGAGCGGCTTCACCTCAGCGAGAGTACGGTGAAACGGTGCTTGAAGGCGATGGCAGCCAAGCTGGAGCTGATCGACGAGCCGCCCCGCGATCGCACCCGTATGGTGGCCGACCGTGTTATCGCCCTGGGCCTGGACCGCGACTGACCCGAGCGGCAAGCGGTGCCGCACCCTCGGCGCAGGCTTCGAGCTTGGCACAGGTGATGGTCACCACCGAGGACGAGGGCATCACGGCACAGCTCTGGGCCCCAGGGAAAGGCAGCGCCCTGGAACGGTCTGCCTTGCGCGCGATGGCCGTGGTGCAGATGTTGGCACTGCTTCGGTGCGCATGGGTCGCGCCGCTTCGGCGGTCACGGGTCAGCCATAGCCTCGCCAGGCGGCCTCTTACCTCGACGCCGTGGCGCCTGACCAGACGCCGCGGCGCCACCTCGACGACGATTTCGGTCCTTTTGCCGACGTTGAGGGAGAACCCTGCTGGGAGTCGGTAGATACGCTGGAGGCCCTTCGCGCGGCGCAGTTTCAAAGGTAGGGAGAAGTAGCCGTTTTCCCGTTGTGAGGCGGAGTAGCTCCAGGCGCGGACCACCCGGTTCCGCGCCACCTTGGCGATCACCAGGCCTGCCACCCGGGCGGTCCCGGCGACGATCAATGCCGAGACCTTGAAAGCCCTCACCTTCGGCAACGGGTAGATCTGAAGCGACCCGCCGTTGTTCTGGCCGTCACAGCAGGTCATCCCCTTTCCGCCGGTGCCCCACCGGTACTTGCGGGTGTCGAGATCGGCGGTCGGGACCATGAACCTGAAAGGAGGTTCATGGTCGATGATCTGCTCCTGACCGCGCAGGTAGAAGCCCATGCTTTGGATATTTGGGGGGGCCAGCATTTCCAGTTCGACGGTTTGCCCTTTTACGGCACTCGGGTGATAGACGGCAATGTCGGAGTTGTCGGCCACGCTGGTCGATCCAGTCGCGAGCAACCCGACGAGCATGACGGTGAGAAACGCAAAGGTGGATATCCCCGCACGGTTCAAGCTGACAGCAAGATAGCGAAGCGTCCTGCCGTGACCCGTATGGGGTCAAACCTGGTCCGACCGGTTCACGCATCGACCCATTTCGGGGGCCGATCTCAGTCCAAGCTTGCCTTCCAAAGTTCAAAAGGAGGCAGGATGATGTGGGAAGTAAAAGTATGTGTGTCAGTGAGAATCTGGATAAGGACCGTACTGCTGAGTCTGGTGCTTTTCTCTGGCAGCACGGTGGACGTGACCGTGGAGGCGAGGAGGTCGACTCAGGGCGCGGCGGCTTCGGCGACGGCGGTCATCGGCTCGACCTTGGCGCTGGCGAGGCCGCGGACGACGATCGTCTCGAGGGCCCTGTACTCGGCGAGCAGGGATTGGGCCTGGTCGCGGTCGGCGGCGGCGACGCCGACGCTGCCCTCGGGCTCGCCGAGGCGGTCGAAGTGGTCGCGGTAGCCCTTGTGCAGGTCGCGGTAGAAGGACTCCTCCTTGGCCAGGCGCTCGGCGGCGTCGGGGCCGACCGCGGTGCGGACGTAGCCGAGGACGGGTGGCGCGTCGCGGCCGGCCTCACGGGCGCCGGCCTCGACCTTTTCGCGGGCGCCGGCAGCGAAGGCGGGGGTCATCCAGTTGAAGAAGACGCCGTCGAACTCGGCGCCGGCGAGGGCGCACATCTTCGGGCCCATCGCGGCGAGGACGAGGCGGACGTCGGGCAGCACCTGGCGCAGCTCCGGCAGCGACTCGCGCATCTTCGTCAGCGGCTTCTTCGAGAAGCCGGCGCCGACGCCGAGCCAAAGCCGGGCGGGGTCGATGCCGAGTCGCTCGATGTCGGCGGCGATCGTTTCCGGCGGGGTGCGGTCGAGCGCGATCACGGCGACACCGAGGTCGGCATCGGGGGCGGCGGCACCGAACTCGGCCAGGGTCTCGAGGCCTTTGGCGCCGGGGTGGTCATTCGACCAGAGCGAGTCGTAGCCGAGCTCGGCGCAGCGCTCGGCCAGCGGTCGCGCCACCTCGGAGTCGAGCCCGGCGGCAACGCCGAAGCCGCGGGGCATCAGGCGTCGCCTCCGCTCGAAGGAGCCGTCGCGGTTTTCTCCAACAGGGCGACGCACTCGATGTGCGGGGTCTGGGGGAACATGTCGACCGGCCTCACCCGCGTCAGCCTATAACCGGCCTCGACCAGCTGGGCGGCGTTGGGGGCGAGCGTGGTCGGGTTGCAGGAGACGTAGACGATCTTCTTCGCCTCGCACTCGATCACGCGGCGGATCATTTTCTGCGAGAGGCCGGCGCGGGGCGGGTCGATGACGACGACGTCGGGCTTGCCGGCCTGGACCAGCAGCGGCCGCACGCCGGTACGGACGTTGGCGGCGAGGAAGTGGGCGTTGCCGATCCCGTTCAGCCTGGCGTTGCGCTCGGCGTCCTCGATCGCCTCGGGGACGATCTCCACGCCCCAGACCTCGCCCGCGTTGGCGGCCATGGTCAGGCCGATCGTGCCGATCCCGCAGAAGAGGTCGAAGACCTTCTCGCTGCCGCTCAAGCCGGCGTACTCGCTGGCGATCGCATACAGGCGCTCGGCCATCTCGGTGTTGGTCTGGAAGAAGGCGCCGGGGGAGATTTTCCACTTCAGCCCGCAGAGCTCCTCCTTCAAGTACTCCTCGCGGAGCACGCCTGTCGGTCCCTCGCTGTCGCCGGAGTCGTCGGCGACGATCGTGTGCAGGTCGACGGGCGGTTTCGGGAAGCGCTGTTCGGCGGTGACGAGGCGGGTCTGGATCTGGCCCGTGCGCCGGCCCTCGCGGACGACGAGGTTGCGCAGGATGCCGCGCTTGGCGCGACGGTCGAAGGCCGCCACCGACTCCACTCGCGCCCAGTCGCGGACCGCGTTGCGGGCGGCGTTGCCGGCCTCGGAGGCGAGGTGGCAGTCGTCGACGTCGACGACGAGGTCCCAGCGGCCGCGGGCGTGGAAGCCGAGGATCGGGTCGCCGTCGTCGTCGCCGAAGGAGTATTCGAGCTTGTTGCGGTAGCGCCATTGCTGCTCGGCGGGGACGATCTCCTCCAGCTCGAAGCCCTCGAGGTTGCCGATCCGGCGCAGCGCCTCGTCGACCTGTTCGCTCTTGATCGCCAGTTGGCGCTCGTAGGGGAGGCCCTGCCAGGGAGCGCCGGGGCAGGGCTCGCCGCCGTGGCTGCAGCGGTCGGGGATGCGATCGGCGCCGGGCTGCAGCAGCTCGACCACCCGGGCCTCGGCGAAGCGCTTCTTCGCTTTGGTGATCTCGACCCGCACGCGGTCGCCCGGGAGAGCGCCGGCGACGAAGACGACGAAGCCCTCAGTGCGAGCGACCCCGCGCCCGCCGAAGGCGAGCGAGTCGACCTCGACCTCGAGCAGCTCGCCGCGACGGGGGCCGCGGGCCGCCGGCTTCTCGCCGCTGGCTGTCGTCAAATTAACCGAGCTTTTTGCGCGCGCGGCGCGCTGCCTGGGTGGCCTGTTTGCGCACCGGCTCGGCTCGGCCGCCGACCTCTTTGCGGGCCTGCTTGACCAGCCGCTCCAGCTCGCCGAGCAGGGAGTCGGTCTGTTTGCGGCCGCGTTTGACCAGGTCGCTGAGCATCTTCTCGGCGTCGCCGCGGGTCATGCGACCGCGCTTGACGGCGTCGTCGACGACCTCCTGCAGGCGGTCGCGGCTGAGCGTGACGCTCTGCTCGAGGCTCTCGCGGAACTGGGCGACGCTCTTGTCGAGCCCGCTGGTCGCTTTGCTGCTGGCGCGTTTCGGGGCCGACCTTTTCGGTGAAGATTTTTTGGCGCTGGCTTTTTTCGAAGTGGCTTTGCGAGGCGACGCTTTTTTGGTCGCGGCTTTCGCTTTGCTCGCCGCGCGGGCTGGAGCTTTTTTCGCTTTGGCTTTCGGTTTCGTGGCTTTGGCTTTTTTGCTCGTTTTGCCAGCTGCTTTTTTCTCGGCCATCTCGGCGTGCCTCCAGAGGGGATGTTGGGCGCGGGTGCGCTCCGACTATGTCAATTCCGCAGCATCCGTGGCTCTGCGGCGGCGAATCGTGCCTGCACCGGTGCGTGGTCGGAGAGCCGCAGGGCGCGCCCGTCGAGCGGCAGCTCGCGCCGCGCCGGCGGCCACGCCGCCGGCGGCTCGAGCACCTCGAGGCCACGGCTCAGCAGGTGGTCGATTGCCCGTGGTTCCGTCGCCGCGGTCAGGCCGAAATCCTCGCGCAGGCGCTCGAAGACGGCGGGATGCTCGGCCGGCCGCAGGTTGAGATCGCCGCCGAAGATCAGCGGCGCGCTGCCGGCGAACTCGGTGGCGGCGCGGGCGGCGCGCAGCACGTCCTCGCTCGCCATCTCGGGCTGGTCGTTGGTCGCGTGCAGGTTGGCGACGCAGGCACCGGAGGCGGTACGGGTCAGGGCCAGCGCGCGGCGCTCCGGCGGCCCGTCGTGGATCGTCAGCTCGCGCCGCTCGGCGATGCCGCCGAGCCGGCCGGGGACGCGGACCAGGGTGAGGTTGGAGCCGCCCTCGCCGGAGGCCATCAGGTCCGGGTTCTGACGAGCCAGCAGGCCCCGCAGCGGGCCCAGCGAGTTGCGCGAGGTCAGCACCCGGTGCGACTCGGCCGAGCAGGCCCGCGCCAACGGCTCGGCGAAGCGCGGCGGGCACTCCTGCAGCAGGGCGACGTCCCAGGCGCTGGCGGCGAGCAGGGTCGCGAACTCGGTGGTGAGATCGCGGTTGACCTGGACGTGGGTGGCGTTGCGCTCATCGATCCGCAGCAGCCGCGAGCGCCAGCTGCGCAGCCCGCGGTCGGGCGGGAAGTCCCGTCCGTGGAAGAGGTTCCAGGCGATCGCGGCGAACTCCACGCTGCGTAGTATCCGCCGCTTGAAGCGGGACTTCATAACCGGAGAAGAGCTCGGCGCCTTCGAGCTGGGCAAGCTGCTCGACCGGGCGCTGGAGCTGAAAGCCGGCCGCCGCCAGCGAATCGGCGCCGATTCGCTGGCCGGCCGCAGCATCGCCCTGATCTTCCAGCGGCCCTCGACGCGGACGCGGATCTCCTTCGAGGTCGGGGTCGCCGAGCTGGGGGCGACGCCGATCGTCCTTCGCGCCGATGAGATGCAGTTCTCCCGTGGCGAGTCGATTGCCGACACGGCGCGGGTGCTCTCGCGCTACGTCGACGCGATCGTGATCCGCTCCGGCTCGCACGAGGACGTCGCCGAGCTGGCCGCCGGCGCCGAGGTGCCGGTCGTCAACGCGCTGACCCCGCTGCATCACCCTTGCCAGGCAATCGCCGACCTCTTGACCCTGCGCGAGCGCTTCGGCGACCTCGATGGCCAGCGCCTCGCCTATGTCGGCGACGGCAACAACGTCGCCCGCTCGCTGGCGGTCCTCGGCGAGCTGGCCGGGGTCGAGGTGGTCGTGGCGGCGCCGCCGGGCTACCAGCTGGAGGAGGGCCACGGGGTCAAGCTGACCGACGACCCGCGCGCCGCGGCCGCCGGCGCCGACGCTCTCTATGCGGACGTCTGGGTCAGCATGGGCGACGAGGAGGAGGCCGCGCGCCGCCGCGCCGACCTCGCCCCGTTCCGGCTCGACGCCGACCTGCTGGCCGCGGCCAAGGACGAGGCGATCGTCCTCCACTGCCTCCCGGCCCATCCCGGTGAGGAGATCACCGCCGACGTTCTCTACGGCGGCTCCTCGGCGGTCTGGGACCAGGCGGAGAACCGCCTCCACGCGCAGAAGGCGCTGCTGGAGACGCTGCTCGCCGGTTAGCGGCGGCACCGCACGGTCATGTATCCACACCTCGAAATTGGGCCGGTGACGCTGCAGACCTTCGGCCTGATGTTCGCCCTCGCCTTTCTCGCCGCCGGCGCCCTTATATGGAGGCGGCTGGGGGAGATCGGCAAGCCGGTCGACTGGGCCTACGAGATGGGCTTCGCGGCCCTGATCGGCGGCATCGTCGGCTCTCGTGTCTACTTCCTGATCCAGAACTACAGCGACGTCAAGGACGATCTGCTCGGCAACCTCTTCTCCGGTGCCGGGCTCGTTTGGTACGGCGGCGCGATCGGCGGCGCCCTCGCCGTCTTCGCCTGGGCCTGGTACCGGGACTTCCTCGGCCCCGCTCTCTTCGACCTGGCGGCGCCGGCGCTGGCGCTGGGCTACGCGATCGGCCGCTGCGGCTGCCAGCTCTCCGGCGACGGCGACTACGGCAAGGCCTGGGACGGGCCCTGGGCGATGTCCTACCCCGACGGCACCGTGCCGACCGAGCAGACCGTCCACCCGACCCCGATCTACGAGACGCTGGCGATGGGGCTCGGTGCCTGGATCCTCTGGCAGCTGCGCGACCGGGTGCGGGCCGGCATCCTCTTCGCGCTCTACCTCGTCTATGCCGGCGCCGAGCGCTTCCTGGTCGAGTTCCTGCGCCGCAACGACGCGGCCGCGCTGGGCTTGACCACGGCCCAACTGGAGAGCCTTGGCATGATGGTCGCCGGCGCGATCTGGATCGCCGTAGTAGCCCGCCGCCACGGCGGTATTTCTCGACCTTCTGCCGCGAGCGCGGCGCAACCCGCTGTTTGAGCGGATCGGAGCAAACGATGTTAGTCTTGCGCAAGAACTTTGGAGCATTCGATATGGGGAGGCTTGGCGGGTAAATGGCGGCTATCGACGTTCAGAATCAGGACGGTCCCTCGGCGCGCACGGTGAGCGCAGTGCTCGACGCGGCGGCGGAGCGCCTTACTGCCGCTGGCGTCGAAAACGCGCGCGCCGATGCCGAAATGCTGGTCGCCGACGCGATGGGCGTGAAGCCGGAGGAGCTCTCGGTCGAAAGCGCCGGCGAGATCCCGGCCGACGTCGCCGCCGCGATCGAGGAGCGGGTGGGGCGCCGCGTCGACCGCGAGCCGATGGCCTACATCCTCGGCCGCGCTCCCTTCCGCGGGCTCGAAGTCGCTGTCGACGAGCGCGTGCTCTGGCCGCGCCGCGAGACCGAGCTGCTGGTCGAGGTCGGGGTCGAGCTGCCCGAGGGCGCCCGCGTCCACGAGGTCGGCACTGGCTCCGGCGCGATCGCCCTGGCCCTGCTGGCCGAGCGTCCCGACCTCAAGGTCACCGCCTCGGACCTCTCGCCGGAAGCGGTCGAAGCGGCGCGCGAGAACGCCGAGCGGCTCGGCATCCCACTCGAGGTCAGCGTCGCCACCGGCATCCCCGACGGCCTCGAGGGCGTCGACCTGGTGATCGCCAACCTTCCCTACGTCACCGACTCGACCATCTTCGAGCGCTCGCCCGAGATCCAGAAGGAGCCGCGGATCGCGGTCACCGGGTCCTGCGGCGAGGACGGCCTCGGGGTCATCCGCGGCCTGATCGAGGAAACGCCGTCCGGCTGGAAGCTGGCGATGGAGCACGACACCCATCACGGGCCGACGATGCGCGAGATGTTGCGCGACGCCACTACCCTTCAGGACTATGAAGGTGATGAGCGGGTGACTGTCGGCTTCGCTCCATGAAGCTGGCTGTAAGCGATGGGTGAGGCCCCGACGCGGGCCGAGGAGGCGGTGCCCGACGCGGGCGATCGCTCCGGGGCCGCCAGCGAGGCGCAGCGGCGGGGCAAGGTCGAGCGGCTGCGCGAGGCCGGGGTCGATCCCTACCCGCACTCCTTCGAAGGGCGCACGCATGCCGAGGAGATCCTCGCCGCGCACGACCCCGCCGAGCTAGGCGAGGGCGAGCACGACCAGTTCAGCTACCGGGTGATGGGCCGGGTCACCGGCAAGCGCGGTCACGGCAAGGTCGTCTTCCTTGACGTCCGCGACATCACCGGCTCGATCCAGGCCTACGCGCGCCGCGACGCTCTGGGCGAGGAGGCCTTCGAGCGTGATCGAAGAGCTCGACATCGGCGACCTGGTCGGGATCGAGGGCCCGGTCTACGTGACCAAACGCGGCGAGCTCGCGATCAGCGTCCGCGAGTGCACGCTGCTGGCCAAGGCGCTGCTGGATCCGCCCGGACCTCTTCCACGGCATCTCCGACCCCGAGCTGCGCTACCGCCAGCGCGAACTCGACCTGATGGCGAACGCGGACTCGCGCGAGATCTTCAAGAAGCGCTCGGACCTGACCTACGCGATCCGCACCCACATGCACGAGCGCGGCTGGGTCGAGCTGGAAACGCCGGTCCTGCAGCGGCTGACCGGCGGCGCCGCGGCGCGTCCCTTCGTCACCCACCACAACGCGCTCGACCGCGACCTCTTCCTGCGCACCGCGACCGAGCTCTACCTGAAGCGGGCGATCGTCGGCGGCTTCGAGGACGTCTACGAGTTCGGCAAGTTCTTCCGCAACGAGGGGATGTCGCCCCAGCACAACCCCGAGTTCACGATGCTGGAGATGTTCGTGGGCGGCGCCGACTACAACGGCGTCATGAACTTCATCGAGACCCTGGTCTCCAGCGTCGTCCAGGCGGTGATGGGGACGACCAAGGTGATGCGCGACGGGGTCGAGATCGACTTCGCGGCGCCCTGGCCGCGGGTGGTCCTGCGCGACGAGATCCTCGCGGAGACCGGCGTCGACATCTACAAGGCGAGCCGCGACGAGCTGGCCGAGCTGGCCGGCGACGACGCCGAGGAGAACGACGACTGGGCCGGCCTGGTCGACACCCTGCAGGGCAAGCTGATCGAGCCGAAGCTGATCCAGCCCACCTACATCACCGTGCTGCCGATCGACATCTGGCCGCTGGTCAAGATCCACCCCGACGACCCCAAGGTCTGCGAGGCCTTCGACGGCATCGTCGCCGGCATGGAGATCGTCGGCGGCGGGACCGACATCAACGACCCGGTCGAGCAGCGCGAGCGCTTCATCGGCCAGCGCGAACGCCAGGAGTCCGGCGCCGAGGAGGACCCGCATCCCCACGACGAAGAGTTCGTCAAAGCGCTCGAATACGGGATGCCGCCGGCGAGCGGCTGCGGCCTGGGGATCGACCGGCTGCTGATGATCATGACCGGCTCGAAGACGCTGCGCGACGTGATCATCTACCCGGCGATGCGCGAGTTGAAGAACGAGGAGGGTTGACCAGATGGCGGTGAAACTGCACAGGTGCCCGGTGATGTTCGTGAAGTACGACGGCCATCCCTGTTGGAAGGTTCAGAAGGCGCTCGACGAGGCGGGGGTCGAGTACGAGCTGGTCAAGGGCCCGCTCCGCGCCGGCAAGCGCGACGAGGTCGAGCGGATCTCCGGCCAGCGCAAGTACCCGGTGATCGAGTTCGAGGACGGGACCGTCGTACCGCGACGAGTCGAAAGAGATGGCGGCGCGGATCGAAGCCGGAGAGCTGCGCGCCCTAGAAGGCGGAGTGCAGGAGGCCGCCGTCGATCGGGATCACGGTGCCGGTGATGTAGGCGGCGCGCTCGGAGCAGAGGAAGGCGACGAGGTCGCCGTACTCCTCGGGGGTGCCGAGGCGAGCGGCGGGGACTTCGGCGCGGGCGGCCGCTTCGGCGCCGTCGAGCGAGCCGCCGCCGTCGGCGAGCCGCTCGGTCGCGAAGCGGCCGGTGGCGACGGTGTTGACGGTGACCCCGTCGCCGGCGACCTCGCCGGCGAGCGTCTTCAGGAAGCCGACCGCGGCCATGCGGTGGGCGTTGGAGAGGTTGAGTGCCGGGTTCGGCTCCCGGGTCGTGTTGGAGCCGACGTTGACGATCCGCCCCCAGCCGCGCTCGCGCATGCCGGGGACGACGGCCCCGGCGAGGACGCGGGGAGCCAGGACCAGCGAGCGGTAGGCCTGCTCCCACTCCTCGAGCTCGTGGGCGAGGGCGCCGCCGAACGGCGGGCCGCCGGTGTTGGCGACGAGGATGTCGATCGGGCCCGAGCGCCGCGGCGACCTCGCCGGGCAGCGCCGCGAGCCGCTCGAGGTCGGAGGCGTCGGCGACGAACGGCGTCGCCTGCTCGCCGATCTCAGCGGCCGCCTCCTCGAGCCGCTCGAGCGAGCGACTGGCGATCGCGACCCTCGCCCCCTCCCGCGCCAGCACCTCCGCGATCCCGCGCCCGAGCCCCCGGCTCGCCCCCATAACCAGCGCCACGCGCCCCTCAATACCTAGATCCATCGTCCGACCCTAACGACAGGAGCAATGCTCAAAACCAGTTGCGCGGGTAAGGTTCGCGGTGAGCGCCCGTAGCTCAGTGGTCAACGGTTCCTTACGGGGGGCCAAAGAGCGTCGGTCTTTCAAGCCGAAGGTCGCGGGTTCGACTCCCGTCGGGCGCATTCGCTGCTGTTCCTTGAGGTGCCGGGGATTTCCCGGTGTGGAGCCAGATCTTCGGCTTTGGCTCCGAACCGCGTTCCGCCGTCTTCCGGGCGATTCCGAGGCGTTCCAGCGAGTCGTGGTCGCATCCTGGTCTCATCGCGCCGCTCGGCGGCGCCTCTATTCGTGCTTCTCGGAGAGCTTTGCCAGCTCGCCTATCGAGACCCCCAGCGCGGTGGCGATATCGCGCACAGTTGCCCAGGTTGGGTTGGCCAAGCCTCGCTCGATCACCGAGAGGGTGCTCAGCGTCGTCTTGGCGTCGGAGGCCAGGGTTTCCTGGGTCATGCCGCGCTTTTCCCGCAGCGCACGAATCGCGGCGCCGATGGCTGGCTGAGGTCGGGCAGAGCGCTTCATCCGATAGCGCACAGTCTCAGAGACGCGGGCAATACGCTACGGCACAGTTGCCAAGGGATATATCCCTTGCTAGCCTCCCAGGACATAAGTGGGGCCGCGCGAGTGGAGTCGCCGGCCCCGTGGCGACCGGCTCAGTAGACACCAGGCCGATCGCAGCGGGAACGGTAGCTATCTGCCGGCCTCAAGAAGCGGCCCCCGGCCGGCGGTGGAACGCCAGCCGAGGGCCTGACCACAAGGAGACCAAGCTCCTCATGGCTGAAGAGAACTCTATGGCTCACGGTTCGAGCGACTGCCCTTCCAACGAGGCTCAGGATCTTCGCGACCAGGGCAGCGTCCTGATCTACCTCCTCACGCTCTATCCCACGCACCTGCGGCTTTCCGAACTGATTCAGGAGGTGAGTGCCGGGGTGGCCGACTTCGCGCGGCGAGACGGGATCGAACGCGCTGTCCGCGACCTGACCGGGGTCGGCCTGCTGTTCCGCAGCGACGGGCTCGTGTTGCCGACGCGGGCGGCCCTCCGCTTCAACGAAATCCTCGGGGAGGGGGTGTAGCAGTGGGGCGCCGGGTAGGCCTGGAACGCGAGCAGTTCGCCCGCTGCTTCGGGATCAACCTCGCCAAGGCCCGCAATGCAGCGGACGTGAGCCAAGACGAGCTTGCCTTCCGGACCTCGACGCACCGCACGGCGATCAGCCAGATCGAGCGCGGACTGTCCCTGCCGGGCCTCGACTCGGCGATGAGGTTCGCGGCGGCGCTGGAAATGCCGCTGGATGAGTTGCTCGCGGGAATCGAATGGCAATCGCCCGAGATGCAAATAGGCAAATTCAAAATTCCAAATCAAGAAGAAAATGAGCCACAACGATCCAATAACGAAGGATGAGGCAGCCAAGAAGACAGCTGCCAGCCAGAGGCGATCTATCAGCCCCTCAGACAGCCACCCAGAGCCCTACCCAAGAGACAAACCTCAACCCCCGACACACTACGAACTGGGTTCCCGTGCCCCTGTTCGAGCAGCGTCCAATCACCGACTTAGCGTCCTCGGCGCGACGGGTTGACTCGACGTTTGATGTCGCCGAGTTGGCTGACCGACGGGTCCTGTCACCCGTCGCGTTCGAGGACCGATGGCGTGACCTGATAGGAGCGTGCAAGAGCCCCACCCAGTTCTGTCCGCCGTCGATCCGTGACCGCAAGCCACTCCCCAAGGAGCGCCATTGATCACGATCGGCATCGACCCCCATAAGGCAACCAATACCGCGGTGGCCGCCTCCGCGCTCGGCCGCCAACTCACTGAGATCACCGTCCCGGCCAATGACGCAGGCCAGCAAGAGCTGCTCGCCTGGGCTCACGGCCTCGGCACCGAGATCCGCTTCGCCCTGGAGGACTGCCGCCACGTCAACGGCCGCCTGGAGCGCTTCCTGGTGGCCAGTGGCGAGCCCGTGCTGCGGGTCGGGCCGAGGCTTATGGCCGGCGCTCGCAAAGGCGCGCGGACTCGCGGCAAGTCCGATGCGATCGACGCTCTGGCGATCGCCCGCGCGGCGCTGCGCGAGGAGGTAGAGCTGCACCTCGCAAGCCACGACGAAGCGGCCCGGGAGCTGAAGCTGCTGGTCGACCACCGCGACGCTCTGGTGAGCGAGCGAACCGGCCTTTCCTCGCGGCTTCGCTGGCACCTGCACGACCTCGAGGCTGGCCTCGAGCCGCCGGCCCGAAGCCTCGACCAGGCCAGCGTGCGCCGCAGCCTCTCCCAGCGCCTGGCCCGGCACGAGCAGACCGTGCAGGTGCGGATCGCCCGCGACCTATTGGCGCGGATCGGCGACCTTACCCGTCGCGAGCGCCAGCTCGCTTCGGAGATCGGCGAGCGCGCCAAGTGTTACTGCCCCGCGCTGTTCGAGGTCCCCGGCGTCGCCTCGCTCACCGCCGGCAAGCTGATCGGCGAGATTGCCGGCGCCAATCGCTTCGCCTCCGACGCCCAGCTCGCGCACTTCGCCGGCTGCGCGCCGATCCCCGCCTCCTCGGGCCGAACCGAGCGCCATCGCTTCGACCGCCACGGCAACCGCCAGCTGAACGCGGCCTTCTACCGGATCGCCCTGACCCAGGCTCGCGTTCACCCGGGCGCTCGCGCCTATCTGGCCAAGAAGCGCGAGGAGGGCAAGAGCACCACCGAAGCGCTGCGTTGCCTCAAGCGCCTGCTGGTCCGCGTGGTCTGGCGGGCACTCCGAAGTGCAGGTGAGCCCTGCCTTTCTCCCTCCCCCTCTTGATCTTGGAGGGGGAGATCCTTGACACCGTTGGCTCACATAGGAGAGACCCTCCGGATTCGTGCCTGAGCCGCTGCTTCATGATCGGTGCCGGGAGCAGGGGGCGGGGCGGAGCAAAAGGGGCGCTCGCCGCCCCTCCGGGCGGCCGATTGTGGCACGGCTTCGCCGTGCGACGGCCGCCTGTAGGGAGGGGCGGCAGGGGTCTGACCTTCGGTCTCATCGGTGGCAGTGAATTTGCCCGGATAGGTCATCCGATGCAAACGCCGATGCCTTTGGACATAGGTGGCATGGAGAGGAAACCTGCTCCCGTCGCTTTCTTCACCGAGCGCACTCTCGCCAGCTTCCTGGCGGTCTCCGACCGCACCATCCGCAACTGGATCAGGCGCGGTGAGTTGCCCAGCTACAAGCTCGGAGCCTCCCGCCGGATCGATCCCGCTGATGTCGAGGACTTCCTAGCCCGTCACCGAGACGAGGCAGCATGAGGCGCGAGTCCCCGACCAAGCGCCGCAATCCGTCAGGGGAGGTGGTCTGGGTTGCCAGATACACCGGCCGGGACGGAAAGCGCCGCGTCGCCAAACCGAGTTGGAATCGAGGCAAAGGAACGTTTGTCAGGAAGAGCGAAGCTCAGCGTGCGATCGACGAGGCCTACGAAGTCGCGACCACTCCCGACACCTTCGGCGAGTACTTCGCCACCTGGATCGAGCGACACCCGAGATCGGAACGGACGAACGCGACCTACGAGCACCGGGTCTCCCGCGTCACCGACGTCGAGATCGAGGGCATCGCCCTGACGGACTGGCCGATGCACGAGCTGCGCCGCCGCCACACCCTCGCCTTGGTCGACCACATGCTGACGAACGAAGGTCGAGCCACCACCGGCGCCGTCGGCATCCTCCGCTCCCTCTCGGCAATGGCCGAGGACGCGATCACCGACGAAGTCTGCGACCTCAACCCCTTCAAGGGCACCCGTATCCGCGCCAATGACCCACGAGCCCAGAAGAAGCGCCGCCCGATCCGGGTCTTCAGCTTCGAGGAAATGCACCGCTTTGCTAAGGCGGCGGGACGCTACGAGGCAATGGTCCGGACCTTCACCGACACCGGCATGAGGCTGGGGGAGGTGCTGCCGCTCCGCCGCGAAGACTTCGACGGTGAGACCCTTCGAGTCCGCCGCACCGCCCACGAGGGCCAGATCCTCGAGGGGACCAAGACCGACCACGGTGAGCAGGACGCCGGCCGCGTCGTCCCCGTCCCCGCGACCCTCGCCTGGATGCTCGAAGCCCAGCTCAACCTCAACGGCCCTGGCTGCGAGCTACTCTTCCCGACCCCTAGAGGCCGTCTCTGGCGCGAGCGCACCTTCTACCGCGACGTTTGGAAGCCAACTCAGGTGGCCGCTGGGTTAGATATTCGCCCCCACGAGTGTCGCCACAGCTATGTCACGCACCTGCGAGTAGAGGGAATCAACGATGCGGACCTTGCCGAAATCGCCGGACATCGCGTCGAGACGATGCTCGCGAGATATACGCATCCGGTGGGCAAGAGCTCTGAGGCGGTGCGAGGAGTTATTGGCTAGAGGGTTCGATTAATTGTCTAGTGTCGTTCAATGACATAGAAATATGCAATGCCAACCGATCCAGCCCCGTTGGAGGTCGTCGAGGATGCCCTAGACACTCTCGATGAGCATCTGCATCTATCTGAGGCATCGGGTCCGACTACGCATGTAGCGGTTCGTGCCAGCGACCTCGAAAACCCCGCTGTTCCTCCTGCACTGGGGCGCTACTTTGTCGGTTTGGTGGCAGGCATAGTCGATGAGGATGCGTTGCTAACCGAAGAGCTCCTCGCCACAGAGCCCGATTCCATCGCTGAGGTTCGCTCTCAGATCGAGCGGCTTGTAGGCGCTGACAATGACTTCTCGGATACACCAGGGAAACATTTCCGGGACCGGGTGCGGAATCCCTATATCGCCGAGGTCATCGCCCACGCCCTAGTGGTTCTTAGGAAGAGGAGGGACACTGCGTGCCTTGTCGGGCCGCCCGCCGCATTGAAGAATCCCCACTCAGATCCGCGACGCCAGGGCCTCGATCTCATTGGCATCTTTGAAGACAATGGATTGCCCGCTGCGGCCATTGGAGAGGCAAAGGCTTCGCGAAAATACGGTGACCGACGGCTCAAAGAGGCTGCTGCCTTCTTTTCCGAAATCGATGAAGGAAAGCGGGGAGTCGAGCTCCGATCCGAGCTTGGAGCCCTAAAGCACGTCTTGACTGATGATCTGCGAGAGGGTCTCGCCGATGGATTTTGGCGAAACAACTGCTGCTACCTCCCCATAATCGTCTTTTCAAAATCCATCAACGAGACGATCGACAACCAAGATCTGGGGGATCTCAAACCAGCGCAAGCGTCGATTCGTCTCATCGCCCTGAGGCTCGACTCCTTCTACTCATTCTTCAACGAGGTTGCTGACCAGATACGGGACGCAACTGACGAACTTCTGCCCGATGTTTGACGCTGGCCTCGATCGGCTTCTAGATGCCCTTCCCGATATCGAGGGTATGTCCGCCCATCGGGTTCGGGAAATGCTCACCGGTGCATTCCTCGACATTCTGGCAATCCGCGATCTAGGCTCCCAGATCGATACCGAGCCACATCTGGAGGCGGCACGGCGGGTTGCCACGGCACTAGAGCTTCATGCAGTTTTGGACGGAGACTTCGGGTCGGCAGAGACTCGGGCTTGTGCATTCGTGGCCGCAGAGGCTCTAGAGCTGGTCCGTGACCTCAGCGGCTTGACTGGGGATACCGAGGAGGAGCGGATCGGCGCGATCCCCGTCGAGCAGTACGCAGCGATGGAGTCTGGAGCGCTCTACCTAATCGCTGGCTTTGATGCGAATGCCGCGGTAGCGGCACGAGCGATCACCCCTGAGGTTATTGAGGAAAGCGACGCCGACGACGCTTCGGTTGCGGCCCGGGTCGCTGTCTCAGCCAAAGCATTGTTTGAACTTAGATCACCACCGGATGACGCTGTTCCGAGTACCCCTGAAGGTCTATCTATGGCAATGGAATTGCGCTGGGAGGTTTCCCGGCGAACTGCTGATTCCATCGATAGTCATTTGAGGTGGTTGCTGAGAGGCGAAGAGCCGAAAGGATCACCAGCTGATGAGCTTCGCCAGCTCTCCGAAACGCTCGAGGAGTCCGGTCGGTTTCCTGACGAGTCCCATCTCGCCTACCTTTTTGGGGAGGCCTGTCGAGCAACCGAGCGTCGTTCGTTACGAAACATCAGTGGAAACGACGCCCCTATTTGGTCAGAGTATGTTGAGCGCCGATCAAGAACGCGCCCCCTACTGTGGCCAGCGGCGCAAGAATATGCAACCGGCGTTGTTCAGGGTGAAGCAAGTCATGCGGTTGTAAGCGTTCCCACTGGAGCTGGAAAGAGTGCAGTAGCCGAGCTTGCAATCGCTCATGATGTGGGACAAGGCTGGGTTCTTTACCTAACTCCCACTAACGCCCTGGCGGCGCAAGTTGTTCGAGACCTTGATGCTCAGTTCGGCGTGATTGACGGTATCGAGGTCAAGGGATTTCTTGGAGGAGCCGAGTACACGGAGTTGCCGGGTGAGAGAATTGAGAACGTTCACGAAAACCAGATTTTGGTGATGACCCCAGAGAAGTGTTCTCTCGCACTCCGGCAAGCGCCCGAGGCTTTCGACGGACTCCAACTACTTGTTATGGACGAGTGTCACTTACTCGGCGATTCAGGCTCACGCGGAGTCAACGCTGAGCTCACTATATCCGAGGTCCTTCACCGAGCGCCAAACGTAAAAGTCCTGTTTCTGTCGGCACTGGTGGCCAACCCTGACGAGCTGGCTGGCTGGCTATCAGATTCGACCAGTCGTGAGGCGCAAGTCGTTAGCGAGCCATGGCGACCTACGAGAACTCTTCGCGCCCTCCTTGGAATCGATGCCGAAAGAGCAGATGAACCGTATCAAGAGGCTGTCAAACTCTTAGAAGAAAAGGCGCATAGAAAAAAAGCCACGTTTGAGGCCCCAGTTGCCTTATTGGCTAGTTATCAGGGGGCTTGGCAGAGCATCGATGCAGGGGACTACGCGGTTGTTCCAGCAGATCTTACGGTGCCACTCTCAGCTACCCGAAAAAATGACGGGACTTTCACCGTAGAACGGGGGGGATACGTCAACCAGGCCGCCGGTCTCCTATCGGCTCAGCTCGCGCTGCGAGATGAGCGTGTTTTAACCTTCCTTCCAGCAAACAAACACCATAGCTTTAGTGTCGCAAGAGATCTTCCGAACCTGGGACCGCAGCCATCGTCAGATTCGTCGGTTCGCCAGGTCGCGGCGCTTCTCGATCTCGCTGATTACGAGCTAGGAGTTCCCTCTGCGCTCCGCGAGCTGATTGACAAGGGTGTAGCCGTGCACACGTCTGCGATGCTCCGAGATGAGCAGCGAGCAAGTGAACTTGCGTTTGCCAATGGCCAGGCTAGAGCGATGTTCGCAACGGGAACTCTTGCCCAAGGTTTGAACCTGCCAGCCACGGCCGTGGTAATAGGGGGCACCCGCGTAGGGGACGATCGGCATCTATCCGACAATGCTCGGGAAGAACGTGCTCGGGCACAATTGCTGAACGCAATCGGGAGGGCTGGTCGAGCATATGTCGCGTCTCGCAGCATCGGAATCGTCATTCCGGACAAGTGGATCGGGTTACGGCCGGGCGAGAGCCCCGAGGCTGCGCGGAAGCGCGCGCCGTTCCTTGAGTACCCCGATGCCTCTACGGAGGTCGTTAGCCGTATCCAGGCGCTAATTCGTACGGCGCTCGATATGCCAGACGTTCAGATCGGCCAGCTGACCAGCGAGGAGGAGGCCGCGTTTACGTTTCTCGCCAGTAGCGACCCCGAGGATAGCCAGGGAGTTATTCGGCGCTCATATGGTGCATTTCGCGAGGGGTTGGATGCTGGCACTTCGCGACAAGTAAGCGACACGCTGGACCAGGCTGGCCAGATCTTTGTCGAGTCTGTCGGCGCGCCAAGCTGGATCGTAGAGGCAAGTCACATTTCCGGCATCGGATTGCCTGCGATTGGCGCTCTACACCGAGCTTTCGTACCAGCGGTCGAAAAAGAGCCCCCGAGCACGATTGGCGATTGGAGAGATGCTCTCATTACGACTCTGTCCAAAACTCCAGCCTCGATTGTCGCCAGCCTGCTTCCTCTCCAGCCGTTTGAAAACACCGAGATGGATGCATTGGTCCAGCCGGCTGATGGTTTGCACGTGTCTTCGAATGATGGGGTTGCTGCCTTAGACCGAAGCCTGGAGGCTTGGATGAATGGCGACCCGATCACTGCTCTTGCAGAGCCAGCATTAGGACGCGAGATCGGCGATGGTAGAAGGGGTTCGGGGCACTCCCTTCCGAAGCTGATCGCCCTCACCGAGCATGGGTTTGGTTTTGGGCTCTCCCGTATCGCCGGTGCACTAGGAGCGCTCGTTAGCGTTGGTGACGAGGCAGATGTTGAGTTGTTCTCAAACTTAGATGCTCAAAGCCGTCTTGCCCTAGACCTATTTCCGATTGCAATACGGTTCGGATGCGAAGACAGAGCGAGCACCGCTTGGTATCGGTGGGGCTTTCGGCGGCGCCGACTTGCCCACCTCCTGGCTCGCGCATTTCCACCACCTGATGGCATTGATGACCAAGACCTTGGAGGTTGGATTACTGTGCAGCGGAAACAGCTGCTAGCAGGGGAGCTCAATGAGGGGGTAGCCGCCGATGAGATGGCGCTGCTGGAGGCGCTCCGGGCGGCTCCAGGTTAGTCACTTTCCCAACGCGATCAGGAAGCGAAGTCTAGGGATGCGTGGAGCCAGAAGTAGAAAAAGTAGCCCTTCTCTTCACCATAGGCCAAGGTAGTGCCCTTAAGATTGCGTGGAAGCCTCTCGAATTCCTTACGCTATGCCCGACGCCGAACTCCCGATCTGGACCTTAGAAGCGAGGGACTCCGTGATGCTCGACGTTCTTCGCGACACCTTCGAACTTTCACCGGCGCAGATGCGCCGACAGATCGAAGCAATGCACATGAACACCATCTCGGCGATCGCCGCCAAGGGGGTCGACTACCGCAAGCTAAGAGGTGCGCTGACTCCCCAAAGAAAGCGCATTGAGCGGGCCTTTCTCTTCGACACTGCTCGGATTAAGGAGGGCGCCTACGGCCAAGCAGTTGCCGGCGCGATCCTTCCTCTGCTTCACCGGAGGCTCACGACTTCGATTCGTCACGGCGACCTGATTCTCGAAGCTCAGCTTCAGGACCGGGGGATTAGGCTCCTAAACGACCACGCAGAAATGATTCGCGTGGTCGACCTGGTCGATACGAATCAGATCTACTGCGTCTACCTCAACAATCTGACGACAAAGATGGCCTCCGACATCACCGCGGGCCTGTACGAATACGAGGCATTCATCGGTCACATTGATGTGAGCACCTCCTCGCCAATGAAGGACTGGTTATCGGTCACTCTCGTCAATGCCTACTTAAAGCACGAGGGCATGATGCTGAACGGTCATGAAGACGATGTTCCTAACACGGAGAACTACAATTTGGCGGGATGGCCGCTTGAGAAGAACGGTTATCTCTGCCGCAGCATCCAGGATAGGTACTTCCATCTTTTCCTCGGCTACAAGATCGAGCGACGAGTGGTTTCTGGCGCCGAGGGTGACACCGGCTTCGCACTGACCGCAATCTCAGGTAAGCCGCTTCCCTTCTCCGAGCTCAAAGTTGAGGTAGCAGAGGCGAAGGCCTCCTACTTGCGATCCGCGCATGCTGGCAGCCTCGAGCGTGCCGGACTGGATCAACTGACTGACGGGGAGTTTGCCGAAACGATCAAGGCAAAGATCAGTGACTCCTACATTTACAACCTCCGTCACAAAGTTGAGAACGAAACCGCACTCTTCAATATTATGCTTGAGGTCAGTACGGTTTCGGTTGGCGGCGCGAAAACGACCCGTATGCTCGCTTCGCTCGCTTATGAGCCAGCCGATCATCGGCTTCGGCTGGTCACGTTGTTCTGAGCCCGAAGCCCCCGGGGTAGGTTCGGCTTTATACCAATTACCGCGATGTCGCCTGCGCCAAGAGGACGACCTGCTTTAGCTGCGATCGCGAGCTCGTGGTGGACGATCGACCGCCTTATCGGCCATGCCCTCGATTCTTTCGACGAGCGTGATCAGGGCAAGACCGACCTCCGAGCCGGAGTCGATCCGCACCACTCCCTCAGCGCCTTCCTTTATAACACCAAAGCCTCGCAACGCCCGCACGATTTCGAACACCGTCGTTCTGCCGCATCCGAGGGTTCCCGCGAGATCTGCTGGGCGCCAGCCCGACGGCTCGCCGGGCGCAGAGAGCGCGGCTAGTACGCGCCGCTTGCGGTTGCCGCCGAGGAGCCAGTCGGCCACGACGACGCCATCAGGCGCGCTGTTTTCTCCGTAGTTCGGGGCCATTTGCGGTCTCTGTCCGAGGAGCATAGTACGGTTCAACCGTAATATGGAGTTACACGCACTCCCAGGCGGCAGAGGCAGTTCCCAGGAGGAGCCCTTCCCCGCTGTCCCCTTCGACTTCTCCGATCAGCCGCTACGACCGGGAATAGCCCACGAATGTCTCTCGTTGACCCCCGAGCCCCGGCTCCTGAACAGAGCGGAGCAGGTCGCAGCAGCAGAAGGACTCTCGATCGGGCAGTGGTCAGCGATCACGATTGAGTCCGAGCGGGTGCTTCGCGCCGCAGCCGCGCGAACCCACCAGCCGATGGAGGAGCTTGAGCGGTATTTTTGTTCCGAGGCGGTGAACGCTCGGGCCTCGATCATGTCTCGCCGCGGCCGTCGCCTGAACGGCTACGCCCGAGCACTGCGGAGCACTTCTCCTCGCGAGCCTCTCTTGCTCGCTGGTGAGCTGAGGATCGCGGTTCCCTATCACTCGCTACTCGCCTGGGAGCTAGAGGCGACGGGCGCTGGAGAACTCTTGGAGCGGTGGGCAATAGGGTTGCTGAGCAGCCTGCCTGGTGGGAGGGTCCCTTGGGAGGCCGCAGCGGCTGAAGCCGGGTCGGTGCTTGAGGGGTGGGCCGTCCTTCAGGCGGCGCGGCTCGCCAACTGCTGAAGGGCGAGCGCCCAATCCCTCAGAGTGGCCGAGCCGCTCCTTGTCAGCAGATCGGCGTAGCCAAGGCCCTCCTTGGCCGCGAGCCGGCCGCTTCGCTGGAGGTCGTGGAGGTTGTGAATCCGAATCGCCGCTTTGTTCTCGACGTGACCGTCGGGGGCAGGACAGTTCTCGACCGCGCACCGCACCGAGGAGGGCGTGTCCGCCAGCGGCCTACCAACTCCCGCGCCCGGCACCTCCCACATCAGGGCGGGGCCGTTGCCACCACCACCACCACTGGTTGGGTGCAGGTCCTCGGCGACCTTGCGGAAGCGCAGAGCGTTAGTCGAAAAGCCATCGGCGCCCGCCGCAATCAGTGCCGGTCCTAGGCGGCCGACGCAATCACCGATGATGCGAGCGCCCCCTTTCGAGCCAGCACTGATCAGATCCGCATAGGCGAGCACGTCTGCGCTCGAGGCGTTCTCGGGCTCGAAGCGCCGAACCCGTACGAAGATCACCTGAGCGCCGGCGGTGGCCAGACGGCGAGCGACCTCAGCCCCGCTGCCGTCGAGCAGCTGGCCGCGAAGAATCTGCAGGTAGGCGATCACGGTGCGGTCGCCAGCGAGCTCGCGGCTGCGCTCGAGCAGGTTGAGGTTGACCGCCAGCCGCGGATCCTCGACTCCTGCGACCTCGAGATAGGGAGCGGCGAGAGCGGGGCTTCCAAGCTGCTGTACAGCTGCGGCCTCGGCAAGCGCCGCCGCGTTATCGGGGTCGCGCAACTGCTCGACGTTTAGCGGTAGCGGTAGGGCGCGTGCCAGCGGGCGGTTGGCGGCGTGTCGTCGCTGGCGCTCGGTGGACTTCCGATGCCCCAGGCGGGCGGTGTCTGGATCGACGCTCCAAGCCCGCTCACACTTTTCGACCGCTTTGGCGAGGCGATCATGGGGTTCACCGAAGTACTTGTGCCCCGGGGGGTAGGGCGCCAGGTAGCGATCACTGATCACCGCAGCGTCGAATGGCGGATCGTTCTTCAGCTCAGCGATGAAGTCCCACTCGTTGGCCTCGCAGCGAATATAAAAGCGCCCTCGCGACATTGGACGTTTACGGTACGGACCATCTCGGATGTCCAAACGCAACCTCCGCTGACAAAGACTACGCGGCGATCAACGACGCAGGGCCGAGATATGCGGGCGCCCTAGTCCGGCTCGCAGCTTCCAAATATCACTTCGGCGATCCGGTTGTCGCATCTTGGTTGCATCACCCAAACAATCCCGCCCCCCAAGTCACCGCCCACCGTCCTTTCAATCTGCCGGGACTTGGCTCCGCTAAACGGGTTGGGGACGAGCGCTGCCAGGGGGCGGATCTCGCAGCCAGCGTGGCCGAGGTCTCGACTTGATGTGGTCGGCGGTACGATGGGCCGATGACCACGAAGGAGCGACTCCATAAGCTGGTCGAGGAGCTTTCCGAGCGGGAGGCTGAGGCCGCGTTGGTGATCGTCGAGCGTCGGCGCGATGATCCGATGTTGCACGCGCTTGCTTCCGCTCCAGTGGACGATGAGCAATCTGAGACCAGCGAGGATGTCAGCGCGGCCGAGGCCCTGGCCGCTTACAACCGGGGAGAGGCAGTTTCCTCGGAGCAGTTGCGCGCCGAGCTCGACCTCGATTGACCACGGGCTGGTCACTTCGTGTTGCGCCGCCGGCTCGGCGGGATCTGAAGCGACTCGATCGACCCGTTCAGCGTCGAATCCTGGACGCCCTCGACAGGTTCGTCGTAGATCCGCGTAGCGGCGACATTCGCAAGCTCAACTCACTCCAGTGGCGGCTGCGGATTGGCGATTGGCGCGTGCGTTTCAGCTTCGACGACGAGAACCAGGTGATCGTCGTACTGCGGGTGCTGCCGCGTGGTCGAGCCTACGATCGGTGATCAGCGCTCGTTCTCGACGACGAGTCCGGCTGGGAACTCCAGGACTCCACCGAGCTTCGCCTTCAGTTCCTCAAAGCTCATAAATCCATCGAGGCCATCACCGACTTCCTCGGCGTAGAGGGCTACGTCGGACCTCGCATTCCGGACTGCCTCGTCGATTTCATCGCCGACGCCGATGCTTAGCTCACCATGGCGGTAGCGAGCGTAAACCGCTCGACCGTCCTCAAGGGTTCCCTCCCACTGCGATGGACACGCGAGGCACGTTCTTTTCAGCGCAGTCACCTTTGCGTCACCGCTGATCCTGGTGTTGGCCGGCTCGCTCACAGGACTATGGTTGCAGACAGAAGATTTCATGCCGACGAGTACGATCCCTCCTGTGAAGGAGGTCAATGAGGAGCGAATTACCGAGGCGGGGCGGCGCCTGGCTGCTGCTGCTCCCAACGCGCAGATAATCCTCTTTGGTTCGCACGCTCGTGGGGAGGCGGGTCCGCATAGCGACATCGACGTCCTCGTCGTCCAGCCTGAGGTCGCCAATGAGGCTGAGGAGTCGGTGCGCCTCCATCGCATCCTGCGCGACCTGCGCATGCCGGCGGACATCATCGTCGTCAGCCGCGAGTTCGCCGACCGCTGGAGTGAGGTGCGCGGCAGCCTTGTCCACACGGCCCTCTCGGAGGGCCGGATCATCACCCGTGTTGACTAGCTCGCAGCTGGCTGAAAGTCGGGTGGCATCCCGGTCGCCTCGCCCTCGCAATCCCGCTCCCCGTGCGGAGGGCATCCGTCCTTTCATTAGCCGGAGATTGGCTCTGCAGAGCGGATCAGGTTATGTAATTTGGGAAGTTGCATTGGGAAATATGGGAAAGAGCTAGGAGATAACCGGGACCACGCTGCGAGGTTGCAGACAAAACATCTCGCTACCCTTTGACGAATGTTTGTCTCCAGGAGCCCGCACGAGTGATCTCAGCGTTTGGCAACCGGAAGGAGCCGCGCTGATGGAGCGAGTGAACATCAAGATTGGCCCAGTCACCTTCGACCGCGCCGACTACGACGCAGCGAACGACGTCCTCGACCTGCATGCTGGCGAGCCACAGGAGGCCGAGGGGGAGGAGACCCCGGAGGGTCATGTCCTCCGATACGCGCCCGGTTCTCAGCGGATCATTGGGCTCACGGTTCTCGGCGCGCAGCGCATTCTCGATCGCGAAGGTGAACTGCGGATCACTATTCCCGAGTCGGTTAAAGCGAGCGCCGATGATCTGGCGCCCGCGCTAGCAGCTATCTAGGTCGCATCCCGGTCGCATCGCCCCCGCAATCCCGCTCCTCGTCCGGACGCCCGCCGTCCTTTCAAGCCGACGGAGGTTGGCTTCGTAGAGCGGTACCGCACAGTCGCTGTCCGAGTGGACTGGCACAGGACACCCTGAGGCCGCTCCGGCGGCTTACATCGGTGCGCGTTCGCGCAGCTGCTCAATGAAGCCCTCCAAGTAGGACGAGTCGTCGGAGGGGCTGTCGATTGCGATCCCCGCGAACTGGAGATCGGGACGGACTTCTTCTGCCAGCGTTCGCGCTCCGCTGGAGAGCATGTAGTCGCTTAGGTCCTCATGGGCCGGATCGGCTAGCCAGCGAAGAACCTTGCGGTAGGTGGCGAAGAGCTGGGGCCAGTCCTCCTGGCGGGGAAGGTCGTCGAGCTTGAGGAAGTGTGACCAGCGATCGCGCGGCGCGGAGAAGCGTTGTTCGTTGCCGACTTCAAAGGCATCCAGAGCGCCGGCGGCGCTAAGGGAGTTGACGGCCTCCTGGACGTTGCGCTTCGTGTAGGCGGTGGATGCTGCGATCACCTGGATGTTGGCTCGAGGCGCATCAATGGTAAGGAGCACACGCATGGCCTCGGCGCGGGCGCCTATCCCCAGCAGTTGGCGAAGGCGGAAGGCAAAGTTGATCGGGAGCAAGACCTGGGGAGCCTGGGACTTGCCGGATGGCTCGGACTTTGGCTTCACGAGTCCCTGTGCGAGGAATGCTGGATCGGGGTCAGCGATCGGCAGTCGCGAGTTGCGGAAGAAGGGCTCCAGGTCAGCCGATCCGCCTGCCTTGGCCCGTGCCTCCAGACGCGCTCGTCGTCGCCGTCCCCCCAACCAGCCCACCACGGCCTCGATCAGTGCGCGATCCTCCTCGTCGCGGGCTAGGTTGCGCAGGCGTTGGATGCTGACCAGTCGCTCGTTCACCGCCAGCCAATCCAGCACCTCGTCGAAGAGACGGGGCTCTTCGCGTCCAACCTCGAAGGTCAGCAGGAGGAGTGCCTCGGGATCCGCCGCCCAGCGGTCGTTGCGGTCAGTAGTTGCGAGAACGCCAATCTGCGCCCACTGACTCCAGAGGAAGGAGACAAGGTGACTCTGTAGGTCTTGCCTAGCGTCCGAGATTGACATCGTCGACTCCCAAGTGTGTGAGAACACCGCGAAGCATCTGGGCGTAGCCCTCTGAGGGATCGTGCGAGCGGCTCCAGTGCGCGGCCGCCAATAGCTCCTCTTCGGTGGGTGAAAGGGCCCGGAGGTCGTCCTCGTGCTTTCCGGGGCCCTGGTCGACGAGGGCATAGAGCTTGAAGTGGATCTGGTCGTAGCGAGAGGCGAGGTAGATGCTGAGGCTGTCGCCGTAGTCACGGCGCTCGAGGCGGTTGATGAATCCTTCCGGCAGACCGAACCTGAGTAGATCGGTCGGGCCGGGATTGAGCCAGTCGAGGGGGAGGGAGAAATCGCGGGCGACGCGATCGCGCGCCGTCGTCAATTGCTTCGGCAGCGGCTCGGCACTATCCAGCTTGTCGCCGGAGCGCAGCGCCAGCAGGTCGACATCGCGAGTCGACCGGTCGATGATCCCAAGGGCCAAGAGGCCCGAGCCGCCGATCACGACCAGTTCGTAACACGCGTGTGCAGCGGCGAGCTGTTCACCCAGGGCGACGAAGAGCCGGTTGGCCGCGTCTTTGTTTGCGATGTCTGACATCTCGGAACGAGAGGATAGACATCAGATCCGACCCGCTCGCAAGACATCGTGCGTCAAATCGGGAGCGTTGAGGCCGTCAATTCGGTGACTAGCTCGGCCCGGCAGCGCCCGAGTCCAAAAGTTCACCGCCGACGGCGGGTTCGTCACCCAGTGGCGCATCTCGAGCAGGTCCACTCCGGCACCGCCACGGCTCTTCGGCGCCGTCGGGCGTAGGACCACGAAGCGGTTCGCCGTGTTCAGCTTCAGTTCCAAGCAGGACGGGGTTCACTTCCAGTGCCGACTGAGCGGCGCGCTCGTGCCGGCGAAGCTGCGCCACTGGCGCGCCTGTTCATCGCCGCAGCGCTACGTCCATCTGCGTCCGGGGCGCAAGGTCTTTCACGTACTCGGGATCTCGGACCCCCTGGGTCGGTGGGGAGGCGCGCCGCTCCTGGCTGATCGTCGGCGGTTGACCGGCGCGATCAGCTTCGGATGTGTGAAAGGGGTGGGGACTCGAATGCGAGCGCGCCGAAGGTTGCGGGGAAGACTTCGGTTGGGTCGGTTTCGCGGGCGATGACTGCGGCTCGGATGGCCTCGGCGCGTTCGAGGGTTTCGGCTTGCAGTTCGCGGAGTTCGTCCCATCCGTCCTCGTCGAGGGGAATTGCCAGCCAGCTCAGGTGCCGATCGCGTCGTTTGTCGAAGGTGCCGGCGAGGATTGCGCCGTCAGCCCTGGCCACAAGCATCTGCAGGGTGGAGCGGGAGATGGCCTGGCGCTGATCGAAGGTCATTTGCTCCCATTCCTCGTCCGTATGAAAAGCACGGGCCTTGCTGCGGTAGACGTGTTCGGTAGCTCCGCGTCTCTGGTGCGTATCGACAAGCTCGATGCAGTCAGCTTTCCGCAGGGTCAGGAAGTGGTAGGCGATGTGGGAGAGGGCATTTTGCTCACTGGCGAATGTGACCCCCGGCGGCACCATCCCGCGCTTGATGAACTGGATTGGGCTCAGGTTGGCCTCGCACAGCACTTCCAGGATGCGAACCCGGATCGGATGCTGCAAGGCGTGGCACACCGTCTTGTCCTGCTTAGCTGCCTTCGTGTCCGATGCCATCACGCCTCCTGAACAGTTGAGTGCTTTCGATCAAAGAAACATAGCCGTAATAACCGGCGAAAGCCTCGCTGTTTGCGACCCGGCTGCCTTGTACTAGAGGAGATTCTATTACTAGGCAATATTGTTGCAAATGCCGGGTTTCCCAACTAGGGAAGGGGGTGAGCGCGGATGAGGATCGATGCCTGTCAACAGGTAGGGCCGCATACGTCCATCAACAAGGGCGGCTAGCCCGTGATTGCTGGCCCTGCTCCTGCCCTGGCTGGGGCGGGGCCACAACTAGAGTCGCGATGACCAAGGATCAGCGCCGAGGGGGTTCATAAACCGGCGCTATCGCCTAGGTCCGCCTCCAGCACCCGCTTCAGGTTGTCGAAGCACGCGTTCCAGCCGTCTTCGTGGGAGAGGACCGATTCCTGATCTCGAAGGCTGCTGTGGGTCAAGCGCACCGTAGTGGCGCCTGCGACCTCCTCGAAGTCGAGTTCGATCAGCGTCTCCCGGGCGTCGTCGTCCCAGGTCCAGGTGAACACCAGGCGGGTCGGGGGGTCGATCTCGGTGTAGTGGCCACCACCGCCGTACTCGGTGCCCTTGATGGGGTCGCGCATGACCACGCGCACGGCGCCCCCGAGGCGCAGGTCGACGTACGCCTCTGGGGTCTCCCACTCGTGCTGGCCGTGGAACCAGCGCCGCATCACCTCCTCGCTGGTCCAGGCGTCGAAGACGGCTTGGGCGGGGGCCTGGAAGGTGCGCTCGACGAGCAGGGCCTCGCCGCTCATCGGTCCTGGTCCTCTCGGCGTCGCAGGTGCACGGCGAGCCAGGCCCGCGCCACCACCACCGTGCCGGGACCGGCGAGCCAGGGCAGGAGCTCCTCCACCGGCACGCCGCCGACGTGAGCGAGCGGGATCACGGCCGCGGGCTCCTCGAGCCGCGCTGCGAGGCGGTCGCCTCTGACAGGGCCGCCTCGTGGACGGTTGGCTCGTCGTACTCGTCGTGGAGGTTCCACCACAGATAGGGCTCCGTCTGCGGGTAGCCCTCGGGCGAGTCCTCCCACTTCTCCTGGCGGCCGAGGGCGGTGATGTCGAGGTAGGCCCAGGCGGTGCCCAGCGCCTCGTCGCCGCGCTTGTCGACGAAGTAGGTGCGGAAGATTCGGTCATCGTCGTCGCGGTAGAAGGCGTTGGTGCCGTGCCACTCGTCGACGCCGAAGTCGGCGTCGAAGTCGTCGGTGATCGTGTACCAGGGGATGTCCCAGCCCATCCGCGCCTTCCAGCGCTCGATGTCGGCCTGCGGGGCGCGCGAGACGTTCGCGAAGGTGGTGTCGCGCGAGTTCAGGTGAGCGAGGTGAGCGACCTGGTCGGCCATGAACGAGCAACCGCGGCAGCCGCTCTCGGGCCAGTCGGCGACGCCGGGCTCGAAGAAGAAGCGGTAGAGAATCAGCTGGCGGCGCCCCTCGAACAGGTCGAGCAGGCTCGCCCGCCCCTCTGGGCCCTCGAAGCGGTAGTCCTTCTCCACGGCCATCCTCGGCATCCGGCGGCGCTCGGCGGCCAGCGCATCGCGGGCCCGGGTGAGCTCCTTCTCCCTGACCAGCAGCTCCTCGCGGGCGGACTGCCACTCCTGCGGCGAGACGATCGGCGGCATCTTCATTTCGACTCCTCCTTGAGGTACTCATCGACGACATCGAACAGGCGCTCCCAGTGGGCGCGCTGGCGATCCATCCAGTCGGCCGCCTCGTCGAGCGCTTTGGGCTTGAGCGAGAGCCGGTGCGTTCGGCCCTCGACAACCCGGGTGACGACGCCCGCCTCCTCCAGCACCTTCAGGTGCTTGGAGATCGCGGGCTTGGACACCTCGAAACCGCGGGTGACTTCACCGACGGTCGCCGGGCCAACGGCGAGGCGTTCGACGATCCCCCGGCGGATCGGATGGGAGAGCGCCCTGAACGAATCGTTAACCATATGGTGAACAGTAGCGAACGGCGACGGCGGGCTGCGAATCCGCC
Organism: uncultured Solirubrobacterales bacterium; assembly: GCA_963811375.1. GTDB lineage: Bacteria > Actinomycetota > Thermoleophilia > Solirubrobacterales > 70-9 > VAYN01. The sequence goes on along the minus strand of CAWEQY010000006.1, from coordinate 214,926 downwards.
GGCCGCCGCGCCCCGACCCCTATCCTCGTTCGATCGCTGAGCGCTGGCCCGACATCTCCTACGCAGCCTGGCGGGAGACCTGCGACACGCTCCACGCGCACACCCAGGTTCTGGGCAAGCTGGCCGCCGAAGCGGCGCCGGCGGAGCCGCAGCTGCAGCACGCGGCGCTGCGCCTGACGGCCCGGGGGTGGGAGACGGCGCCGCTGCCGGCTCCAAACGGGGGCGGCGCCTTCGTCGCCCTGCTCGACCTGCACCGGCACGAGGCGGTCGTCGAGGCCAGCAACGGCGAGCGGCGTGCGGTGCCCCTGACGCCGGACCGGCCGGTGGGGGAGGTGACCCGCGCCCTGCTCGCCGCGGTCGCGGAGCTGGCGGGGCCGGTCGAGATCGACCCGACGCCGCAGGAGGTGCCGTGGAGCCAGCCGCTCGACGAGGACGACGAACACGCTCGCTACGACGCCGAGCAGGTCGCCACCTACTTCGATACGGCGACTCGGGCGGCCCTGGTGCTGGCGGAGTTCCGGGCACCGTTCCGCGGCCGCTCGACGCCGGTCAACGCCTGGTGGGGCTCGTTCGACCTCGCCGTCAGCCTCTTCTCCGGCGACCCCGCCGAGCCGCCGTCGGGCGACTTCATCATGCGCAACTCGATGGATGCCCAGGAGGTCGCCGTCGGCTGGTGGCCGGGCGATCCCAAATACGACAAGGCCGCCTTCTACGCCTACGCCCACCCCGCGACCGAAGCCTTTGCCGGCGGCCAGCTCGCGCCGCCGCAGTCGCGCTGGGACGGCGACCTCGGCCTGTATCTGCTCGACTGGGAGGACGCGGTGGCCGCCGAGGACCCGCATCGACTGGCGCTCGAATTCGCCCGCTCGGCCTTCCAGCACTCCTGCCGCACCTGCGGCTGGGACCCCGAGCTCGCCGCCAGCGCCGAAGGCTCGCCCCCGCCGCTCGTCTGAGCTCGCGGGGCGCACCGCGAGAGCGCTGGCCGGGAGGAGCCGCTCGATCATGGCCGGGAAGCCGTCTACGGCCGGGCGCGCAGCGAGTCGGTCGTTCCCGAGCGGACGAATACCTCGGAGCTGATCACTAGCGGCGCCTTCTGCTCGGGGAGCGCGGGCGGCGGTCGCAGCTGGGTTTGCTCGGTCGCCAGGACCTGGGAGGTTTTGGGGTCGAAGATCAGGGAGTAGAGGGTTGGCGCGCCGGAGTTCGCCGATCGAGCGCCGACGGCGACTCCGTGACGGCCGATTTCGTCGCTGGCGGGGCCGAGGTATTCGATGCCCGGCATCTGCGCCTCGGCTTCGTAGAGGGCGGCACGTAGCCCGGGGCTGGCAAGCGGATTTCGGAGGATTTCGGCGACCAGGCTCAGGGTCTTGACCGAGAGCGGGAAGCCGTTGCCCGCCCCGGCGCCGGTCTTGGGATCCGTGACTCGGTCGCGCAGCCATTGGCTGAGCTCGGTCGGGTCGGTGGGGATCTCCGCGAGCGGGTCGCCACCGTAGGCGAGGCGGTCGTCGAAGGTGCCGGGTGGGGCCGAGTGGGCTTCGGCGCTGCCCTCGAATCCATGGGCGAGGAAGTTGGGGCGCCCCGCGGCTTCCCACGCTTCCCGATCCGATGGCCCGACGAACCTGGGCGGAGCCTGGACCCGACGCCGCCGGCCGGAGCCGTCCTCGGCGATCCACTCCTCGGTGACTTCCGAGTTGTAGGTGGACCAGCTCTGACCGCCCGCGACCGCGGTGTTGACGAAAGCCCCGCGGGTCTTCGCATAGAGATAGGGAAGATCGAGAGGCGGCCGCTCCGCCGCCGCGGCGGCCGCGGCCCTTTCCAGCGCCGGCAGTCCGGCGCGATCGCCGCCACCGCCCGGCAGTCCGACCGCGACCGCGAGAATCGCCATCGCGGCGAGGGCGACCGGCACGAGGATGCGCCTGCCGCTCCGCGACCGCGCTCGCCGTGGCCGCGGCTGCGGTCCCGGGTCCGAGGCGAGGATCGCCGCGAGCAGCTCTTCCGCCTTCGGGCCCCGGTCACCCTGACCCGGCTCACCCTCGCCGAGCGGGTCGATCTCGCGCAGCTTTGCTTCCAGCGTCTCGTTCTCGCGTTTCATCGTGCCTCCGTGGCTCCGGGTCGTCCCTGGCGCGGCGTTCGCTCGCGTTCCTCTCCATGGGAGTGTCCGCTCGCGCGCAGCTCTTTCAGCAGCCGCCGGCGCGCTCGATGCAGGCGGATCGAGAGCGTCGCCGCCGAGCAGCCGAGGACCCGCGCCGCCTCGCCCGGCTTGAGGCCGTCCCAGGCGATCAGCGCCAGCAGCTCGCGGTCGCTCGGGCCGAGTGCGGCGAAGGCCGATGCGAACGAGTCCCGCTCGGCGATCAGATCGTCGACGGGGGTGCCTGGGTCGCGCGCCTCGACCTCTCCCAAGGGGACATTGGGCCCAGCGGGGGAGCGCCGTCGGGCCGAGCGCCGTTGGTTGGCAAGGACCTTGCGGGCGGTCCCGAGCAGCCATGGGAGTGGCTCGCTTGGCATCGCGTCGAGCCGCCGCCAGGCGACCAGGAAGGTCTCCGAGACGACCTCTTCGGCTCGATCGCGATCGGCGGTGCGGCGCAGTGCGTAGGCGAGAACGCGCGGATGGGTGGCGGTGAAGATCGCCTCGAATCGAGCCGCTCGGTTCTCCCCGCCCGGGGACGATTCTCGTGCGCTCACTCTTCTAACAATGTCCCCCTGAGGCGAAATCTTTCTTCAGGGCTCGGTTCAGGGGCTGGCCCCGATGAGAGCGCCCCACCTTCAGAGCAGGCTGCTGTGACCAAGCCAAACGCAACATTGGAGGTCACAAATGCAGTCCAGGAACATCACGCGCCGGGCCCTGTCGATCGCCGCGATCGCGGCCGTTGTCGGCCTGCTCGTCGGCGGCTGTGCCGCGGAGGACGAGATCCAGACGGCCGCGAACAGGGAGGAGGCGTCGCTGCTGCAGCCGGAACTCGACGCGCTGGTCGCGGCGGGCGTGCCGGGTGCCGTGCTCGTCGTCGACGACCCCCGGGCCGAGCCGATCCGCCTTTCCTCCGGGGTCGCGGACATCGAGAGCGAACGCGAGGTCCAGATCCGCGACCGCTTCCGCATCGGCAGCCTGACCAAGTCCTACGTGGCGACGGTCGCGCTGCAGCTCGACGAGGAGGGCAAGCTCTCCCTCGGCGACACCATCGAGCACTGGCTTCCCGGCCTGCTCCCGAACGGCGATGAGATCACCGTGCGCCAGCTGCTCGGTCACCGCAGCGGGCTCTTCGAGTACGCGGAAGACCCGCGGGTGCTGAAGCCCTACCTGGCCGGCGACTACGCCTACCGGTGGAAGCCGGAGGAGCTGATCCGGATTGCGGTCTCACACGGGCCGGTGGCGGAGCCGGGGACGAAGGTCGTCTACTCCAACACCAACTACACGGTGCTCGGCCTCCTGGTCGAGGCGGCGACGGACCGCTCGCTGGGCGCCGAGCTCGAGCAGCGCATCTTCGCTCCGCTCGACCTCGACGCGACCGGCTTCGTCGAGAGCGGTGCGCTCGAGGCTCCGTACTCGCGCGGTTACCTCGCCGGCGGCAAGGAGCTGCTCGACGTCACCGCGGTCAGCCCCTCGCACTACTGGGCAGCGGGGAACATCGTCTCCACGGCCGACGAGGTGATGCGCTTCAACGAGGCGCTGTTCGACGGCGAACTCCTCTCCGAGGACTCGATGGAGGAGATGACGACCCTCGTCGAGGAGCGGCCCGGGCTGGAGCGTGGCCTCGGCATCGCCCACGGCGACACCAGCTGCGGCAGCTGGGACGGGCACGACGGCTCGGTTCCCGGCTACGACGCGATCGCCAGGCACCTCGACAGCGGCCGCCAGGTCGTGCTGCTGATGAACTCGGTGACGATGGGCGATGCCGTCGGCAGCCCCGCGGCGCAGAAGGCGCTGGCGGCTCTCGCCGATTCGGCGGCCTGCCGCTGAGCCGGGCTGCGGTGGGCGTCGCCGGCTTGACTGGCGGCGCCCACTCCCGGCGGATGCGACATCTCGAGCAGACCGCCAAGGGAAGCCAGCCCCGCCGGCGAAGCTAGTCGGCGATGAACGGCATCGGTCTGGACAAGCTGGAGGAGATCGCGGAAGGGCTGGCGCTGGCCTTCTATCTCCTCATGCTCATGGCACTGGTCACGCTGCTCGCCGGCTCGGCCGGGTCGGGGTTCCTGCTCCTGATCGCTGGCTCGGTGGCCCACGTCGGCCGCGCCGGCATCGAGGAATTTGTCGCCCGCGCGCGTGGCACCGAATCCCGCGCCAGGGTCAGCGCCAAGCTCGGCGACTAGACCTCAGACGCGGGCAGCCTCGGGGCGCGGCAGCCGCGCGCACCACAAGGCGAAGAGGCCGACGGCGAGGATGGCGCCGGCCCAGTGCAGGCCAATCAGGACCGCGAGCAGGCTGGGGAGGCCAGCGAGCACCGCGCCGATCAAAGTCGGCAGCGGCGGCAGGTAGAGGACGCGTGCGGTGAAGGCGGCGCAGAGCAGCCAGGAGGCGGGGCCGGCGAACCAGCCCCAGTCGACGAAGAAGTCGTGGGGGAGAACGAGGCCGAGGGCGAACGAGAGGACGGCGACGGCGACCAGTTGAACGAGCGCCGCCCGCCAGAGAATCCGCGAGTCCATGTCGGAGTCGAGGCTAGTTGACGACGATCTTGCCGTGCATCGAGGGGTGGATCGTGCAGTGGTAGGCGAAGGTCCCCTTCTGCTTGAAGCGCACGGTGGCCGACTTGCCGGGCTTGATCAGGCCGGTGTCGAAGGCGCCGTTGCGGGTCGCGGTGTGGGTGACCTTGCTCGAGTTGGAGAAGGTGACCTGGCTCCCTTTGGCGACCGTCAGCGTCGGCGGGTGGAAGGCGAAGTTGTCGATGCCAACCCGCGCGACCTTGCTCGCGGTGGCGGTTCCGCCGGCAGCGGCGGCGGTGCTGTAGATCCCAGTCAGCAGCAGGCCGAAGACCACGGCCATCGCCGCGATCGGCCGCCACCCGTGTCGAGACTTCGAACTCGCCATTGGACCGACATACGGAGCGCCCCTTGCCCTGGTTCAAACTCCGTTCATAATCAGGGCAGCAGCATTTGGACCCGGGCGGTTAGCTCAGTTGGGAGAGCACTTCCCTTACAAGGAAGGGGTCACTGGTTCGAGCCCAGTACCGCCCATCGCGCAGAACGGCATCCGGAGGGCCGGGTAACCCATCGGGTTTATCGATCCTTTCCCGGGGTATCTCTGCGACATGTCACTAGCACTGCTTCTCATCGTGATTGGGATCATCCTGGCGGTACTCGTCAACTATGCGCTGGGGATCATCTGCATCGTTATCGGCCTGGTGCTGCTGCTCCTGCCGTGGTTGCGTGGCAGGGGTACTTCGCGGGCTTAGCAGTACCGCTTCCTTGCGCACGCCTGCGGGCCCGCTCTGCTTCCGGCGGGCCCGTCGGCGTTCCGCGGTGCGGTTCTACTGCAGCGCGAAAACGACGTGGACGGTCGCGGTCACCGTCGAGGTCCCGGGCTTGACTGGCGGCGGAGCGCTGGTGCAGCGGGAGCTGACGGGCTTGGTCGTCGGGGCCCCGGCGGGGCCCGAGGCCCCACAGCTGGACACCGGTTCCGCCTTCGCCGCGCCGTCGAATTGAGGCATAAGTTCCGGGCCTTCGCCTTCGTCGATCGTTAGCGCCGCGCCGAGCGTGCCGCCGGCTCGAGTTGCCAGGGCGGTCGCCCGCACCTTGGCCTTGTCGAAGGCGGCGGCGAGAGCGTTGGTGAAGGCGAGTTCGGAATCGCCGACGAAGAAGTTGGGACCGCTGACCCCGGTCGCCCCGGCGGCGACCGCGGCGCTGACCAGTTCGCCGGCTTTATCGGGTTGATGCAGGGTGACGCCGATGCCCTCGCCGGCGCGGTAGACAACCTGCTCGCCGCGGAACGACCTGTGGACCGAGATCCGCCCGGTGGTGACATCGCCCGGGCCGACGCCCGGGATCCCCCGGACCGCGGCGATGACCCCGCGCAGGCCGCCGGAGACCGCCCGCAGCGCCGCGCCCCGCGTGCGCCGTTCGCGGCTGACCGAGAAGCCGAGGCTGGCGCTGTCGTTCGGCACCTTCAGGGTGGCGCTCGCAGTGACCGAGACCGTCCGTTCCAGCGCTGCCTGCGCGCTCGCCGGCACGAGCAGGGCCAGGGCCAGGACGATCAGGATTGAGATTCGGGTGCGTGAAGTCATCGGGTGCCTCCCAGGCTAGAACCGGCGTTATGGCGATAGGTGCGGCGGTCGGTCTTTTTTGCAGGCTATCCCGCGGTGCCGCCGTCAGCCGAACGCGCGCCACGCCAGCACCGCCGCCACGACCAGCCCGATCAGGGCGATCGCGATGCGGAGAACGTCGCCGGAGATGCGCCGCGCCAGCTTCGCTCCGAGTCGGCCCCCGACCAGCGAGGAGACCATCAGGCAGACGGCGAAGCGCCAGTCGACCGTGGCGAGGAAGGCATAGGCGATCGCCGCGAGCAGGTTGGCAAGGCCGGCGAGGAGGATCTTCAGCCCGTTCAGGTGCTGCATCGAGTCGGCGACGAAGAGCCCCAGCAGGCCGAGCAGCAGGATCCCGACGGCGGAGCCGAAGTAGGCGGCGTAGGCGCCGGAGAAGAGCAGGCCGGCGCTGAGCAGCGGCGAGCGTTCGTCGCCGGCGTGGGACATGCGCGCGGTCAGCCGTGGCTGCAGGAGCAGCAACAGACAGGAGCCGGCGACGAGGCCCGGGACGATCGCCTCGAAGGTCTCGTTGGCGGTGCTCAGCAGCAGCGCCGTGCCGGCGACCGCGCCGAGCAGGGTTGGCAGCGCCAGCCTGACTACCCGCTGGCGCTGTTCGCCGAGCAGGTTGGCGTAGCCGATCGCGCCACCGGCGGCGCCGGGGATGAGGCCGACGGTGCTGGTCACGTTGGCCGAGAGCGGTGGCACGCCGAGCGCGACGAGGGTCGGGAAGGTGATCAGCGAACCGGCGCCGGCCAGCGCATTCGACGCCCCCGCCGCGGCTCCGGCTGCCGCCAGGACGAACAGCTCGAGCAGCGGGCTCAGCTGGCTCCCGGCCGCAGCCGCGGCGTGGGGGTGCCGCCGCGCAGGTGCTCGGCTTTCGTCACGACGTCGAAGAAGTAGTTGTTGCGACCGCGGCGCAGCGGTCGCGGGAAGGCATGGCGGACGCGACGGTGGCCGGCGGCGATCGACCGGTAGGCGGCCTCGTGGGCACGCGTCCACTCGATGCCGAAGATCTCCCGCACCCGCGGCGGCAGCGTCCCCTTGATGACGAGGTTCTGGGCGATCAGGTTGCCGCGCGCCGCCGCCGGCACCGGCTGCTCGAAGGCGACCAACGGCGCCACCTCCAGTGCGTGCGGGGTCGGGTGCAGGTCGGGCGAGGCCAGCCGTCCCTCGAACCAGGCGTGGAACTCGCGGTAGCTGCCGGGCATCTCGGCGCGGGGCAGCCCGAACAGCTCGCCGAAGCGGATGTAGTCCTGCCAAAGCGCCTCGCGCTCGGCCGCGCCCAGCGGTCGCACCATCGTTTCGTACATCGCCCGGCCGGAGTCGGCGATCACCGCCAGCGTCCACAGCATCAGCTTCGGGTCGAAGGCCGAGTAGACGGCGCCGGCCGGGTGGGCGCCGGCCGCCTCGGGCAGCGAGCCTTTGACCCGCTCGTGCAGGCGGTGGACGGCGACGAGCGCCTGGTCGGCTTCGGCGCGGGTGCCGAGGAAGACCGTCTCCTGGATCTTGGCGGTGCGGGCAAGGCGGGTGAACGGCCACTCGCCCGAGGTGGTGCTGGCTATGGTGCCGGTGTAGGTGAGCGGTTCCAGCGCCCCGATCAGCAGCGCCCGCTGGCCGTAGAGGAGCCCGACAGGGCGCTCGCCGTGGACGCGGCGGGCCATCGAGCGGCCGGGCGGGAAGTAATAGGTCTGGTCGCTCATCTGGCCGTCCGGCCAGGAATGCTACTCGCGGGGCTCCCGAGCCATGGCAACGAGGGCGGCGCCGGAGCCGCGCGACTCGACCAGCTCGCGCAGCTCGTGGGCGGCGAAGATCTCGTCCAGTTCCTCGCGGGTCAGGGTCTCGCGCTCGAGCGCCTTGGCGGCGAGGTCGTCGAGGCACTCGCGGTTGGCGGCGAGCAGCGCCCGCGCCCGCCGGTAGGCATCGCGGGCCAGGGTCATCGCGGCGATGTCGACGTCGCGGCGGGTGCTGTCGGAGATGGCGTAATCGCCGGTGGGCATCGCGATCGGCGGCGGCCCGTGGGCGTCCAGCGAGACCCCCATCCCGAACTCGCCGACCATCTGCTTGCAGACCATCTGCACCCGGGCCAGGTCGTCCACCGCGCCCGAGTAGGACTCGCCCAGCACCTCTTCCTCGGCGGCGCGCCCGCCGAGCAGCGTCACCACCTCGTCGAGCAGCTCGTCGCGGGACTTCAGGTAGCTGTCCTCCTGTGGCGAGTGGCCGACGAAGCCGAGCGCCGGGCCACGGGGGACGATGCTGAGGATCTCCGGTGGGTCGAGCCCGAGCAGCTTGCGGCAGAGCGCGTGGCCGGCCTCGTGGTAGGCGACGATGCGGCGCTCCTTGGCGCTGAGGCGCCGCGCCTGCTGGGAGCCGACCGACTGGCGCAGCAGCGCCTCGTCCAGGTCCTCGCGGCCGGTCTCCTGGCGCCCGGCGCGGCCGGCGATGATCGCCGCCTCGTTGAGCGCGTTGGCGAGCTGGGCGCCGGTCATCCCGGTCGTCTTGCGGGCGACGTCGGTGAGGTCGAGGTCGGCGGCCAGCGGCTTGCCCTTGGCGTGGCTGCGGAGGATCGCCTCGCGCCCGTCGCGGTCGGGCGGGGAGACCAGCACCTGGCGGTCGAAGCGGCCGGGGCGCAGCAGCGCCTTGTCGAGCTTGTCGACGTAGTTGGAGGCGGCGATCACGATCACCGTGCCGGGGTCCTTCTCGAAGCCGTCGAGCTCGACCAGCAGCTGGTTCAGTGCCTGCTCGCGCTCGCTGGAGCCGCCGTCGCCGCCGCCGCTGCTGCGGGCGCCGCCGACGGCGTCGAGCTCGTCGATGAAGATCACCGCGCGCCCGGACTTGCGCGCCTCCTTGAAGAGGCGGCGGATCCGCGCGGCGCCACGGCCGACGAACATCTCCACGAAGCTGGAGCCCGAGGAGGCGTAGAAGTCGACCCCGGCCTGGGCCGCGACCGCCCGCGCCAGCATCGTCTTACCGGTACCGGGAGGGCCGAAGAGCAGGACGCCTCGGGGTGGCCTGGCGCCGAGGGTGGCGAAGCGATCGGGTTCGCGCAGCCACTCGGCCACGTCCATCAGCTCGTCCTTGGCGGCGTCGACGCCCTGGACTTCGTCCCAGAGCACCGGCTCGGTCTTGCTCGCCTTGACCGTTTCCGGCTTCGTCGTCCCGACCGTGCTGCGCATCAGTTTGAGGAAGACGAGCAGCAGGCAGGCCATGAAGAGGACCCCGAAGACGGGGTACCAGTCGAAGAAGAATTCTTGAATTTCAGTGGCCAGCATCAGGCCAGTGTGCGGGTCGCCATCACCGAATTCAAATCGACATACGTCCACGAAACCTTGTTTGTTGAAGCCGATCGCCCACGCCGGCGCGCCCGGGTTCCGGCCCTGCTCCTAGGATCGGAGCCATGAACGGACCACGGGCGGCGAGCGCGCCGGAGCTGAAGGCCCAGATCGAGGCGGAACGGGCCGGGCGACCGTTCCTGGTCTTCCGCGACGGCGAGGACGAGCAGCGGATCGTCGCGATCCCCGCGGGGGCGGCGGAGCTCTGGGTCGGGCGCGGCGAGTCCGCCGACGTGCGGCTCGGCTGGGACGAGGAGGTCTCGGGGCTGCACGCGCAGATCGCGGTCGTGCGCGGCGAGTGCACGCTGGTTGACGACGGCCTCTCCCGCAATGGCTCCTACGTCAACGAGCTGCGGGTCCACGGCCGCCGCCACCTGCGCGACGGCGACGCGATTCGCTTCGGGCGCACGACCGTCGTCTACCGCCGTCCCGGCGACACTGCCCCCGAAGCGACCGCGATCGCCACCGACGTGCCAGCCGCCGCCGCGGTCTCACCGGCCCAGCGCAAGGTCCTGGTCGCGCTCTGCCGTCCTTATAAGGACGGCGGCAGCTTCGCGACGCCGGCGACGAACCAGCAGATCGGCGCCGAGCTGCACCTCAGCGTCGACGCGGTCAAGACCCACATGCGCGCCCTCTTCGAGAAGCTCGGCGTCGGCGACCTGCCCCAGAACCAGAAGCGGGTGGCGCTGGTCGAGCGGGCGCTGCAGATGGGGGTTGTGAAGAGCCGCGAGCTGTAGGAGGGCGGGGTGCCCCGCCCTCCTACAGGGGTGGCTCGATTCACACCTGGGGTCCCTGGGAGCGGCCGCTCATCCGGGCGAAGGTGAGTGAAAGACAAATCACTCACTTAGGAGGAACCACGATGACCCGCACCGAGACCAAGACCCGCAAGCTCCCCCGCTTCGCCGCTCTAGCCGCCGCCGTCGCGACCGTGGCGACGATGACCGCGCCGGCCAGCGGTATGGCCGCCCCGGTCAAGTTCGGCGCCAAGCTGAACCCGACCGTGCAGCCGTCCAACTCGCTGCCCGGCCTGATGTGCGAACACCAGACCCCCGGCGCGACCTGCACGATGATCCAGAACGAAGCCTACGGGCGCCCCGACGGCGGTCACCTGGCCCCGAAGACGGGCACGATCAAGAAGATCCGGCTGATCGCCGGCGGCCCCGGCAACTTCAAGCTGCAGATCGCCAAGGTCCAGCAGGCGACGCTGTTCAAGACCAACAAGGCCAAGGTCGTCGCCAACGGCCCCCGCATCTCCTACACGGGCCAGACCGAAGCCAACGAGGAAAGCGGCGCTTACAAAGTCGAGTCGTTCGACGTCGACGTGCCGGTCCAGAAGGGCCAGCAGCTCGCCCTGCGCGGCAACATCGCCTCGATGATCCGCTGCTCCTCGGGCGGCGACAACACCCTCATCTACACCCCGCCGCTGCTCTCCGGCAGCCCCTTCCGGGCCGCCACCAACAGCGACGGCTGCTGGATCCTGATGGAAGCCGTCATCCGCTGACCCCCGCCGACATCTCCCTGGCGACGCGAGGCCCCGCCCCGGCGGGGCCTCGACGCGTCAGCTGCGCTCCACCTGGGAGCCGCCGACGATCGCTTCTTCGTTGGAGTCGTCGAAGACGACCCAGGCCTTGTTGCCGCCGTCGTAGTCGGGCGCCCAGAGTTTCAGGGTCGCGGTCCGGCCCCAGACGGTGACCTTCTCCTCGCCGGTCGCGTCGAGCCCGCGCCAGATCCGCACGAAGGGGTTCTGCTCCCACTCCGTGCCGATCGTCGTCGGCTCGCGGTGGCCGGGGTGGACGCGGGTCTGCGGCGGCAGTTCCATCAGCCGCATCACCGAGGCTTTGAGATCCTCGAAGCCGCTGGCGCCCGGCGCCATCGTTCCCCCGACCGTCCCCTTGAAGAGGACGTCGGCGGTGAAGACGTCGCTGCCGTCGATGAGGAAGGCAAGGTGGCCGGCGGCGTGGCCGGGGGTGTAGAGCGCCTCGACCTCGAAGCTACCGGCCTGCAGCTTCTCACCGTCGGCGAGCGTCACCTCGACCTCTTCGTCGAGCTCCGCGGCGGTCGCCTCGTGGGCGACCAGCGGCGGATTGCCGAGCGCCTTGCGGGCCTCGGCGAGGCCGGCGACGTGGTCACCGTGGGGATGGGTGACGAGGATGTGGGTGATCCCGATCCCGTCGCGCTCGATCCGCTCCAGCAGCGGCCCCAACTCGTCGTTGCCATCGATCAGCACGCCGGTGCCCGCCTCCGGGTCGGCGACCAGGTAGGCGTTGGACAGCCACTGCGGGTTCTCGGTCCTCTCGACGATCAACGCTGCTCCTCCTCGTTCGCTGGCGTCCGTTAACTCTCCCAGAACTCAGGCGGCGGTCGAGACGGCGCTGCCCTCGAGCAGGGTGCGGGCGACCAGCTCGGGGTCGTCCCAGGTCGGCGTGTGGCCGACGCCGGGGAGGACGAGGAAGCGGGCGCCGGCGGGGCGCCGGTCGGGCTTTGGCGGACCGACCAGGCGGTCGTGCTCGGCCCAGGCGATCGTCACCGGCACGTCGCCCGGGTAGCCGGCGGGGTCGAAGATGTGGGTGCGCATCGCCCGGTTGGCGCCGTCGTAGCCGTTGGAGTCGATCCAGCCGAGGACCAGCTCGCGCCCGGCGCCGGCCGGGATCCGCTCCGGGTGGGCGGCGAAGGTCGAGAGCGCGCGCCGGCGCACGGCCGGGACCAGCAGGCCGGCGGCGACCAGCGGGCGCAGGCGCCGGGCCAGGGCGCGGGCGTCGTTCTCACGCGGGCCGATCGGCGCCCGCCAGAGGCCGGCGGGGGAGATCGCGGTCACCGAGGCGGCCCAGCCGGCGCGCCCCATTTCCAGCCCGACCCAGGCGCCGAGGGAGTTGCCGGCGACGTGCGGCCGCTCGACCCCGCGCTCGGCGCAGGCGGCCCGCAGCGCCGCCGCCAGGTTGGCCGCGGTCGGTTCGACCCCGTCGGGCAGTGGCGGCGCCCTGCCGAAGCCGGGCATGTCCAGCACCAGCACCTCGCGCTCGTCCTCCAGCAATGGCAGCACCGGATCCCAGACCCGGCCGGTGCCACCGAGCCCGTGGATCAGCAGCAGCGGCTCGCCCGTACCGCCGCCCGCGCTCGCGTTCACGACCAGCCCGGCTTCGCGAACAGCGCCTGCACGTCGCCGATCCGGCGCTCGCGGAAGCCCGCCTCCGAGGAGGAGAGGTAGAAGTCCCAGAGGCGGCGGAAGCGCTCGTCGTAGCCGCTCGGGCGCAGCCGCTCCCAGGCGCCGAGGAAGCGCTCGCGCCAGGCGGCGAGGGTCGGCGGGTAGTGGGCGGTGATGTCGTCGAGCCAGACCTGGCGCATGCTGGTGACGCGGCCGACGCAGTCGGCGATCGCCTCCTTCGAGGGCAGGCAGCCGCCGGGGAAGACGTGGGTGTTGGCGAAGCTGCGGGCGCCCTTCTCGGCCTCGTAGATGGCGTCGTCGATCGTGATCGCCTGCAGCAGCATCAGCCCGTCGGCGGAGAGCAGCTGGTCGCAGCGGCGGAAGAAGTCGTCGAAGTACTGCCAGCCGACCGCCTCGATCATCTCGACCGAGACCAGGCGGTCGTAGCTGCCTCGCAGGTCGCGGTAGTCCTCCAGCAGCACCGTCACCCGGTCCTCGAGGTCGGCCTCCCGTACCCGCCGGCTGGCGAGCTCGTGCTGCTCGCGGGAGATCGTCGTGGTGGTCACCCGGCAGCCGTGCTCGCGGGCGGCGTGGACGGCGAGCCCGCCCCAGCCGGTGCCGATCTCCAGCAGGTGACTGTCGTGGTCGAGCCGCAGCCGCTGGCAGATGCGGTTGAGCTTGGCGAGCTGGGCTTCCTCGAGGCTGGCGCCCGGCCGCGGGAAGTAGGCGCACGAATACATCATCTGTTCGTCCAGAAAGGCGGCAAAAAGGTCGTTGCCGAGGTCGTAGTGGGCGGAGATGTTTTCCTGGGCGCCCGTCCGCGTGTTCTCCGGCACCAACCGTCTCACCCGGTGCAGGAGCCCACGCGGGCGGGCGACGGCTCCGCGCAGGCCGTCGAGGTCGCGCAGCTCGCGGGCGGCGATGCGGATCAGGGCGACCAGGTCGTCGGTCTCCCAAAGTCCGTCGACGTAGCCCTCGCCGAGGCCGACGCTGCCGTGCAGGGGCCCGCGCCAGGCGGCCGGGTCGTTGATCGTGACGGTGGCCCGGAGGTCGGCATCGGCGGGCCCGAAGCCGCGGCGGCGCCCGCCCTCGACGACCTCGATCCGCCCGGAGCGGACGCCGCGGCTCATCACCGTCGAGACGGCGGCCCGGGCCAGCGCGTCCCTCATGGCGAGACGAACCCCTTCGGCTTCCTGCCCTGCGGGTGGGGGAAGTAGCGGGCGCCCTTCAGCTTCAGCCGCAGCGACTGGGCGTAGATCCTCGCCACCACCTGCAGCGACATCGCCGGGTAGCGGGCCAGCAAGCCCCACAGCAGCGATCGGCTGAGCTCGCGCCGGCGCAGGTTGAGGGTGGCGTCGAAGGACCTGCCACCGGCCTCGGCGCCGGGGCGCGACTCGATATGGACGGCAAGCCGCTCGCCGGGCTCGTCGGCGCGGAAGCCGTAGGTCTGATCCATCCCCATCAGCGGCGAGACGTGCAGCGCCTTGTCGAGCTCGTCGCTCAGCACCGAGCCCTCGCGTTCGCCGCGGGCCAGGACGTAGGCGTGCCGCTCTCCCCAGGGGATGTTCTCGACATCGGCCACAACAGCTTCCACCCGCTCGCCGGCGCTGTCAAAGCAGTAGTAGAAGCTGACGGGATTGAAGGAATGGCCCAGGTAGCGCAGTCCGGCCAGCAGGCGCACCGGGCCGGGCGGGCGGCTGCCGCTCGCGGCCTCGACCGCGTCGCGAGCGCACTCGTCCAGCGGCCGCGCCGGGTCGCCCATGAAGTCCTCGCGGTGGAAGCGGGCCGGGGCGCGGCGCCGGGCCGACCACAGCGGGTAGGGATCGAACAGGCCCGGCAGCTCGCCGAGGTCCAGGTACATGAGGAAGAAGCGGTAGCTGAACTCGTGCGTGACCGGCTCGAAGCGGCGGTGGCGGATCGTGCCCTCGTAGACGGCGGAGGCGCTCATGCGGCGAGCTCCTCCAGCGCGTCGACAGTTTTCCCCACTGCGGTGGGGTCAACTGTCGACACGCGATCGAGGGGGGTCGATCGCGGAGTGATTGCGGCGCAGGCCCGCAGCGCGCTCACGACCCCGTCCTCGTGGAAGCCCCAGCCCCAGTAGGCGCCGCAGTAGTGGGTGTGGCGCACGCCGCTGATCTCGGCGTGGCGCCCCTGGGCGGCGACGCCCGCTGCGCTGTAGACGGGGTGGTCGTACTCGAAGCGTCGCAGCACCTTCTCCGGGTCGATCTCCTCGCCGCGGTTGAGCGTGACCAGGTACTCGCGCTCGGCCCGCAGCCGCTGCAGGTTGTTCATCCAGTAGGTGACGGTGCTCCCCCGGGGTGGCCCAGCGGCGAGGTGGAAGTTCCAGCTCGACCAAGCGGTGCGGTGCCGCGGCAGCAGCGAGGCATCGGTGTGGAGCACGGCTTCGTTGCGCTGGTAGGGGATCGCACCGAGAACCTCGCGCTCGGGCTCGCTGGGGTCGGCCAGCAGCGCCAGCGCCTGGTCGGAGTGGGTGGCGATGACGACCTCGTCGAAGTCCTCGCTCTCGCAGCCCTCGGCCTCGATCCGCACCCGGTCGGGCAGCCGCTCGATCCGCCGCACCGGCGCCGCCAGGCGCACCCGGCCGCGCCAGGGCGCCGAGATCGCCTCGACGTAGCTGCGCGAGCCGCCGCTGACCGTCCGCCACTTGGGCCGGTCGCGCAGGCTGTACATGCCGTGGTTGTCGAAGAACTCGGCCATGAAGCTGGCCGGGAAGCTCCACATCTGCTCGGGGTCGGCGGACCAGACGGCGGAGGCCTGGGGCACGATCAGGCGGTCGATGAAGTGTTGGGAGAAGCCCTGCTGTTCGAGCCAGGTACCGAGCGAGGGCGCGGTCCCGTTCATCCCGATCAGCGCCTTTGCCTCGCGGTTGAAGCGGCGCCAGTCGCGCAGCATCCCGAGGAAGGTCGGGCTGACCAGGTGGGCGGGGCGGGCGAACAGTCCCCAGGGGGTGCCGGAGTACTCGAAGCGGCCGCCGTCGGAGACCGAGAAGCCCATGTGCGAGCGCTGGCTCTGGACCCCGAGCTCCGCCAGCAGCGCTTCGAAGTTGGGGTAGTTGCGATCGTTGAAGACGATGAAGCCGGTGTCGATCGCGTGGCTGCCGTCCTCCGCCTCCACCTCGACCGTGTGCGAGTGGCCGCCGAGCCGATCGGCCGCCTCGAAGACGACGATCTCGTGCTCCGGGTGCAGCTTGTGGGCCGCCACCAGCCCAGAGACTCCGGTTCCAACGATCGCGATTCTCATTCAGACACCAGTACGCAGTGTGGCGCCGATCGGTTGCATCGGCTGGCTTGACCGCTGGCGCGGTCGAGGTAGGTCGCTCCGGCTGCAACCCGCCGGCCCGGCGCGTTCAGCCGTAGGGCCTGTAGATCAGCTTCCTGCCGAGCAACTGGCTGACGGTCGCGAAGCCGTAGCCGCGGGCGCGCAGGGTGTCGATGATCGCGGGCAGGGCGGCGAGGGTGCCGCCGCGGTCGCCGCCACCGTCATGCATGAGGACGATCGAGCCGGGCTGGGCAGCGCCGACGACGCGGCTGTAGACGGCGCCGCTGCCGGGATTGGTCCAGTCGGCCGGGTCGACGTCCCAGGTGATCGTCCGCATTCCGAGGCTGCCGGCGCTGGCGAGGACGCCGGCATCGACGCCGCCGCCGGGTGGACGGAAGAGGCAGGGCTTGAAGTGGGTGTAGGCCTCGATCGCCGAAGCGGCACCGGCGATCTGCGCGTAGTCGGGGTATTCGACGTGGTTCATCGTGTGGTCGCCGAGCTCACTGCCCGCGGCGAGGATCCGGCGCATCGTCTCTTCGTGCCCCGCCATCTCCTGGCCGATCTCGAAGAAGGTGCCGTCGACTCCCTTTTCGTCGAGGACGTCGAGGAAGGCGGGCGTGTAGTCGCTGGGGCCGTCGTCGAAGGTGAGGGCGACGACCTTGCGGTCGCGGCGGCCGTTGGTGAGGAGCCCGGTGCCGCCGCCCGTGCAGCCGACCGCGCGCACCGGTCGCAGCCGGAAGGCGAGGCTGCCCTCGCTGGGGAGGTTCTCGGCGCAGCGGCGGCGCGGCTTGCATCCCCGACTCTCCAGCACCCGCCACGAGTAGCGCTGGGGCGCCAGCCCGGCGTCCTCCGGCAGCAGGGCGACGACCAGCTTGCGCGACTCGGGCCGCTTCACCGTCGCCCGCGCTCCCCCCAGCTCGATTGGCTTGCCCGTGCCGTTGACCACCTCCAGGGCCACCCGGCGGTGCGCCTTCGGCCCGCCGAGGCAGATCCGCCGCTCGCCCCTGCCGCCGGCGCGGCGCAGCCCCAGGCAGAGGTAGCGGGAGGCGGCGCGCCTGGTGTCGGGATGCGGCTCGAGCTTGGCCAGTGCCACCGGCGTCGCGGTGCGCAGGGTGAAGATCAGCTCCCGTCCCGCCTGCGAGAGCCCGGCCCAGAGCAGCCGCTGCTGCTTGGCGGCGCCCGCCACGCCGGGCAAGGCAAGCAGAGCGGCCGCGGCGAGCGCGGCGATGCAGAGGATCTTGCGGGAGGAGAGGATTGCCGGGCGCCGGGTGTCGCTTGCAGGACGCTGTCGATATTACGGCCGGTGTCCAGATAGGCGGTTCCTGTCGGGTACACCGGCGGGCGACGAATTTGCCCACCGCAGCGCCGTGCGCGCTACGGTGTTCCGAGCAGACGTGAGGTCCAGAAGCACTTCGAGCCGACACCGACTCCCGGTGCTCCTGGCGGTCCTGACTGTGATCGCTACGCTCGCCCAATTACCCTCCGCGGCCGCCGAAACTGGCGGGGCCGGGCAGGTGGAAGAAGCCCCCGTCCTGCGCAACACGCCCTTTGACCGTCAGGGCATGTGGGTCTGGTACGTCGAGCGCTCGGAGGCCGGCAGCGTTGCGGCGATCGCCGCCCGGGCCAAGCGCGCCGGCATCGGCACCGTCTATATAAAGGCGGGCGATGGCGGCAGCGCCTGGAGCCAGTTCAGCGCCGGCCTCGTGCGGGCCCTGCACCACCGCGGGCTCGACATCTGCGCCTGGCAGTTCGTCTATGGCGACAACCCCGCGGCCGAGGCCCGGGTCGGCGCCGCCGCGGTCGCCAGGGGCGCCGACTGCCTGGTAATCGACGCCGAGGGCGACTACGAGGGCAAGTACGCCTCCGCCGATCTCTACATCCGCCACCTGCGGGCCGCGATCGGCGACGCCTTCCCGCTCTCCCTCGCCGCCTTCCCCTACGTCGACTACCACCCGTCCTTCCCCTACTCGGTCTTCCTCGGGCCCGGTGGCGCCACCTTCAACCAACCGCAGATGTACTGGAAGACGATCGGCACCTCGGTCCGCGCCGTCTACGAGCACACCTACCTCTACAACCGGCTCTGGGGCCACCCGATCTACCCGATCGGACAGACCTACGAAGCCCCCGGCAACGGTCCGCTGAAGCTGTTCCGCCGCTTCGCCGCCAGCTACGGCGGCCTTGCCCCGAGCTGGTGGAGCTGGCAGGAGACGAGCGGCAGGGAGTGGGGGGCGCTTGGCGCCGCCAGCGCCGCGCGACCGGTCACCGGTTACCGCCAGAGCCTCGAACACCCGCTGCTGAAGCGGGGCAGCAAGGGCGACATGGTCGTCTGGGCGCAGGAGCGCCTGGTCGGGGCCGGGGTGGAAGTGCCGATCACGGGCGTCTACGGCAAGCTCACCGCCAGTGCCGTGCGCTCCTTCCAGGACGCCAAAGGCCTGTCCGCCGACGGCAAGATCGGCACCGGGACCTGGGAGTCCCTGCTCAACTTCACGCCGTACCGGATGCGCTGGTCTGGGAGCCGCGCGCGGGCCGGCACCTCCAGCAGCCGCGTGCAGCCGCCGAGCCGGCCGCTGTCGGCCTCGCTGCCCGCCCATGCCTACGAGATAAGACCGGGTCCCGCCCCTTGAGCAGGCGCCCGGCGGGGGCGCTTGCGGGCATGGCCATGATCCTTCTCCTCGCGGCCCCCGCCGCGGCGGGGACGCAGGTGTCGCCGCGGCAGCGGGCGGCCTTCGCGGTGCCGCGGCCGGCGCTGCCGCTGCGCGACGTCGTCCGCGCGGCGCCCGGCGCGGCCGGGGCGCGCATCGCCGCGACCGCGTCGAGCCAGCGCTATCCGCTGGGCGACGGCAGCGCCGACTCGATCGCCGTCGCCGTCAGCGCCGCCTGCCAGGAAGAGTGCGACGCCGCCGATCCGCAGGCGGTCGCCAGCGCCATCGGCACCTTCATCCACGGCCCGGAGGTGAACCTGCTGACGGTCCAGCTCGACACCCCGTTCCAGCTCGGCTTCGACTGCGGCTTCGAAGCCCAGTCCTGCTACTTCGGCGGCGAAAACAAGATCGTCCTCAGCGGCGATGCCGACCCGGCACCGGATAAGGCCAGCCGCGATTTCGTGCTCGCCCACGAGTACGGCCACCACGTCGCCCAGCACCGCGACATGCCCGCACCTTTCCCAACTGCGATCAACTGGGGGACCGAGCGCTGGTCGAGCGTCGAGAACGTCTGCAAGGGCCATCGCGCCGGCGCCTTCTTCCCCGGCGACGAGGGGACGCACTACTACGAGGATCCGGGCGAGGCGTTCGCCGAGAGCTTCGCCTTCAACCGCTTCCCCCAGGCGGCAGTGAAGTGGGCCTGGGCACCGGCCCTGCACCCCTCCGCCGCCTCGCTGCAGGCGCTGCGCGACGACACCCTGCGGCCCTGGCTGGGCCGCCACAGCTTCACCGTCTCCGGCCGCGTCCCCCGCCACGGCGCCCTCGTGCAGGAGTTCCGCACCCCCTTCGACGGCAAGGTCAGCATCGGCCCCGCCGGGGATCGCAAGCTCGGCTACGAGCTGACGATCCGCAACCGCTCCGGCAAGACACTGCGCTCCTCGCGGGAAGGGGTCACCTTCCGCCACCGCCTTGACTACACGGTCTGCGGCCAGTCGCGCCTGCGGGTCGCCGTACAGGCGACCGGCCGAGCCGGCAAGCCCTTCGAGCTGACGATCCAGCGGCCCTGATCAGGCGGCGATGCGCGTCTCGAGCCGGCCCAGGGTGGGGGACTCGATTGCGATCTCGTCGCCGTCGGCGAGCCAGACGCGGGGCTGGCGCACGCTGCCGACCCCGTCGGGGGTGCCGGTGCTGACGATGTCGCCCGGCTCCAGCGTCATCAGCTGCGAGAGGTGGGAGAGCAGAGCGGGGACGCTGAAGATCAGGTCCGCGGTCGAGGCGCCCTGCATCTGCTCGCCGTTGAGGGTGAGGCGGATCTCGATCCCGTCGTGCGGCCCGGCCTCCTCGGGGGTGACCAGCGCCGGTCCGCAGGGGGCGGAGCCGTCGAAGACCTTGCCGGACATCCACTGCGGGGTGGCGAACTGCAGGTCGCGGGCGGAGAGGTCGTTGAGCAGCGTGTAGCCCGCGAGGTAATCGAGCGCGTCGGCCTCGGCGACTTCCTTGGCGCGGCGCCCGACGACGAACGCGACCTCGGCCTCGTAGTCGACCTTGCGGCTGTTGGCGGGGAGCTGGACCGTGGTCCCGGGCGCGGCGAGCGCGTTGCGGTACTTGCCGAAGATCGTCGGGCTGTCCGGCACCTCCATGCCGCCCTCGGCCGCGTGCTTGCCGTAGTTGAGCCCGATGCAGACGATCTTGTCCGGGTCGGGAATGGGAGGGAGGAGCGAGAGCGCCGAGCGCGGGTGCGATGGCGCCCCGCTGTCCCCGAGCCGGCCGCGCAGGTCGTCGACCCGCCCGGCCGCGATCAGCTCCCGCAGCCCGCCTCGGTGCGGCTCGCCGAGCAGCGCCCAGGCGTCGACGACCCGGTCGTCCTCGAGTACCCCCGCCCGCGCTCCGTCGCCGGCCTCGTAGCTGACCAGCCTCATGGCGGGCAGCCTAGCTCGCCGGGGCGGGCTCGACCTCGGCCTCGAACTCGGTCCCGACCAGCGTCTCCCGTTCGATCTCGTTCTCCCGCACCAGCCAGAGGGCGAACGCGGCGCCGGCGAAGGAGAGCAATGCGCCGAGCAGCAGGATCGTGTTGAGGCCGTGCAGGAAGCCCTGCTCGGCGGCGTTGCGGGTCAGCTCGCGTGCGCCCTGAGGCACCGCCGAGAGCGCCTGCGGCAGCGCCCCCGAGGAGGTCGCTTCGACCAGGCCGCGCGCCTCGTCGCCGCTGACGGAGCTGCCGGCGACGTCCTGCACCTTGGCAGCGCCGGCGCCGAGGAAGATCGCTCCCCAGGCGGCGATCCCGACCGCGATCCCGACCTGGCGGAAGGTGTCGTTGATCCCGGCCGCCATGCCGCTCTGCTCCTTCGGGACGACGCTGAGGGCGACGTCGGCGATCACCGGATTCAGCAGCCCGACGCCGACGCCGCTGACGATGAAGCCGACCAGCAGGGCGGTCCATTCGGAGTGCATGTTGAGCCCACCCATCAGGAACAGGCCGACCCCGGTCAGCGCCAAGCCGCCGCTCATCAGGTAGCGAGCCTGCACCTTCGCCAGCGCGATCCCCGACAGTGGCGCGACGATGAACGACGCGACCGTGATCGGCAGATAGCGCAGGCCGGCGTCGACCGGCGAGTAGCCGAGGAAGCTCTGCAGGTAGAGGGTCAGGTAGAGGAACAGCGCGAACATCGAGCCGGAGACCGCGAAGGCGGCCAGCTGCACGCCGGTGAAGGCGCGCCGCCGAAACAGCCCGAGCGGCAGCATCGGCTCGGCGACCCGGCGCTCGATCGCGACGAAGGCCGCCATCAGTACCGCGGCGGCGGCGAAGAGGGAGACGATCGGGGCGCTGCCCCAGCCCTCGTCGTTGCCGCGCACCAGCGCCAGCACCAATACGAACAGTGCGGAGGAGAAGGTGAGCAGGCCGCCCCAGTCGATCCGGGTCGCGTTGGGGTCGCGGGACTCGGCCAGCTTCCAGTAGGTGACGGCGATCGCGGCGAGGCCGATCGGCACGTTGATCAGGAAGACCGACTCCCAGCCGAAGCCGTCGGTCAGCAGGCCGCCGACCAGGGGGCCGACGGCGACGGCGATGCCGATCGTCGCTCCGTAGATGCCCATCGCCATCCCCCGTTCGGGCCCGCTGGGGAACTCCTGGGCGACGAGGGCGAGGGAGACGGCAAACATGACCGCGCCGCCGATGCCCTGCAGGCCGCGGGCGACGTTGAGCGAGGTCGGGTCGGGCGCCAGGCCGCAGAGCAGCGAGGCGACGGAGAAGATCCCGAGGCCGATCGCGAAGACGCGGCGGCGGCCGAGCCGGTCGGCCAGCGAGCCGGCGGTGAGGACGAGCGCGGCCAGCGAGAGCGCGTAGGCGTCGATCACCCACTGCAAGTCGGTGAAGCTGCCGCCAAGGTCCTTCTGGATCGCGGGCAGGGCGGTATTGACCACCGTGATGTCGAGCAAGAGCATGAAGGTGGCGACGCAGACCGCGCCGAGCGTCCACCACTTCCGATTCGTCTGGGACTGCATTTCAGAGCCTCCTGGGCATCGAGTACAATTCGTAAGGAAGCCTTGTCAGGCCACCTGACCAGGCGAACTTATCAGGTATCCTGACGAAATGACCGCTCCCCCCAACACCCCCGTCGACCAGATCCCCTTCCCGGAGCTTCTAGACATGGCCTCGGAGGCGTTGTTCGCGGAGTTCCGCCTCGACCTGGTCGAGTCCGGCTATGGCGACATCCGCCCCACCCACGGTTGTGTCTTCCGCTTCGTCCGCGAGGAGGGGATGCGGCTCACGGAACTGGCCAACTTCGCCGGCATGACCAAGCAGTCGATCGGCGAGATCGTCGACGACCTGGCCGACCGCGGCTACGTGGAGCGCTTTCCCGACCCGGCGGACCGCCGCGCCAAGCTGATTCGCCTGACCGAGAAGGGCGAACAGGCGCAGGCCACCGGTCTCGCTCTCTTCGCCAAGCTCGACCAACGCCTGGCCAACCGCTACGGCGCCGACCGCCTTGCCGACATGCGCGAGCTCCTCGAACAGATCGCCGTCGCCGAAGCTCCCACGCTGCTCCCGAGCCGGCCCGCCCAGAGCTCGCCAGCGCCTAGTACCCGCTAGATTTCGCACCGGGCCGAGCCACCTGGCCCATTCCGAGTTCTCTCGGGGGCGTAGCTCAGCTGGTTAGAGCGCCGGCCTGTCACGCCGGAGGTCGCGGGTTCGAGTCCCGTCGCTCCCGCTTCGGCGATCCGCTTTCTAGAGCGGAAAGACTGTCTTGAAACTCTAGAGGGATCTGCCTTCCTGGGTACCAACATGGGTACCCATTCCGTCAGCCGGGGGGATGGGTTTGATGAACTCGGTCGCACAATGGCACCCCCATCGATGAAATCGCTGATCCCTCAAGAGTTCGCTCCTGACGGCGATGAGGCGGCGGTGCTGAGCGGACTTTCGGTCCGCGAAGATGATTCCTGGAAGGTTCTAGCTGGCTCGCTAATAACCGTTCCGATTGACGCAGCGACGATGAGTTGGCCCGAGTGGAAGGCGCAGCAACCGATTACGCGCGGGCCCCGCCGAGTCAATACCGAGCCCGATCTTGGCCCGCGCTTCAACGAGGAACCCTTCCCCGGGATCCAGATCTTTCGCCTCCCAATCGCCGCGGCCCAGTGGCACGGGCAGGTCGCTCAGATCGAAGCCGGTTTACTACAGCTTCCCGATCAAACTGTCCTCCTCGATGCCGAGAGCTGGAGCGCGACGAAACTGTTCTCCCAGCAAGGCCCGAGCGAGGCCCACCAAGTCCTCCTTGCCGCGGAGCGCCCGGTACGCGGGGTGGCTGCGAAGACGCGCGGTCCCGAGCTGCCTCATTCCCAGCCGCACTGGATACGCGGTGGATCGCCGAAGCCACTTGGGGAGCAGACCCGTGAGGAGTTGGCGGGCAAGGATCTCTTC
This sequence comes from uncultured Solirubrobacterales bacterium, assembly GCA_963811375.1. Taxonomy (GTDB): domain Bacteria; phylum Actinomycetota; class Thermoleophilia; order Solirubrobacterales; family 70-9; genus VAYN01. Next base: position 191,395 of record CAWEQY010000006.1, on the reverse strand, counting down.
ACCCACTGGCCGCAACGTCTTCTTGGGGTCGATTGGCTCGGTGACGCCGAGTACCCGCCGCCCCGCGCCTTTGTGGTTGGGCGCGCTCAAGGCGGTGTCTGGGTCGCTGACGTCGTCCCTGAGTTCGAGGACGACCAACTGCGGATCGTCCTCGCCTGGGAGGCCGACCATCTCGACCCCTTCAGTTGCTCTGTCCTCGTTCGTAGTGAGCGCGACGAGGCGCCGCTCCTCGCCCGCCATTGGAAGATCTCAGACCTGCCGGGAGATCTCGCCACCGATGACCATGGACGGGAGCCTCGCGACATTTCGTGGCGAGAGCGAACCCTTGATGTGCGCCTGCCACGGGGTGCACGGCGAACCGAATGGGGCATGTCGCTCCTCGCACCAGACGGCGCTCTGCTCGATGAGCGCGAGGTGGCCCGTCGTGTCGAGCAGGTGGGGTTCGAGTTGAAGTTAATGGGCGAATCAGGGCCTGGCATAAAAAGCGTCATCGGTGACCGCAAGGAGGCGCCAAGCGAAGCTGAACGAGCGCGCGAAGCCGCCGCTGCACGCCAGATCGAAGCCGACGCCAGGGCAGCCGCCGCTCATCGGCGACTCGCTAAGACTGATGAGCTTGAGCATTACCTGCGCTGGCGTTTCTCCGCCCGCGCCGGCGAGCTCTTAATCATTGACCGCTACCTGTTCGACGGCGGCGAAGAAACCGTCGAACGGGTACTCACGTTCCTGGCCGCGCTTCGGCGAAAAATCCGTGCCCTTGTCACCAAGGTCGACCCGAGTGCCCCGGCCCTCCTCGCCAACACTCCCTGGATCAGCGTCAAAAAGGCCCCGAAGGGCTCCTTTCACGATCGCCTTTGGATCGTCGGCGAGACTGGGCTGTCGGTCGGCGCCTCACTGAACCTGATCTTGCGGGAAGCCGCCGAAGGTTCGATTTCCGCCACCACCGCAGTCGACCTCCCATTCGCGGACGTAGCGGCTTGGCGTAGCGAGTTCGAATCATGGTGGAGTAAGGTCGAACCGCTCTAATGATTCAGCGATGTCCTCAGAATCGCTAAGCCCAACCGACGCCCAGCGGCTCAGCCGTCTACGCATCCTGCGATCGGAGGCGCGGCGCCGATCACGCGATCGCTCCGATCCAGGCGTGCACCTGGCGGTGATTGCGATCGATGGAGTAGGCGAGCTCGCGGTCGGGCTTTGCGTGCGCCAGCAGGGGGTTGCGGTCAAGCATGACGCGCCGCTCGCCGTACGTCTCGATCGTCTCGCTGTCCACCTTCGAATCGCACCGCCCGGGCGCAAGGGATTCGAAGACCTCCACAAAGCCCGCAACCTCGTCCAGCACGAGGGCATCCTCCCTGACCGCGAACAGCTGCCGCTCTGGCTCGCCGAGACCGAGCAGCTAACGGATGCCCTCATCGAGGCTTCTTTCGAAGTCGATCTGAACGTCGTTGGCTCGGCTGCGGGGGTTAGAGACCCCCAACTCCGCCAACTGCTGAGCGAAGCCGAGGAGGCGCTCGAGGACGGCGAGGCAGAGAACTCTTTCCAGCTCTGCTGGCAGGCATTGGAAACCGCGCGGCGGGAGCTTCGACGCGCCACCGGTCTCTTCCCGCCGAAGTCTCCACCGGCCCTCGCCGGTCGAGGCGGAGCTGGAGAGTTCGTGGGCCAACTGGAAGCCCTCTCAGAGCAGATCGAGTTCTCTGTCTTCACTACCGAGCCGGCCGAGTGGCTCTGGTTGCGCCAGCGCCAAGGTGAGCGCTTTAGAGGTCTCCCTCTCACCGGCGCCGACGCGGCCCGCGCCTTTGTTTTCGTCTTGGCCTGTGCACTCGAGTTCGAGAGCTACACCGAGCGCCACAACGTCGAGCGCTGGGAGCACTGGCGTGCCGAGCAGAATGCTCCCAAGACCGGTCGGGCAGGCGGTCCCCACATCGACTCCGTGACGATCGGTGATTCCCCGGGGGCGCCGGGGGGGCGTGTCGAGGAACTGTGTGAGTGGCGCTTTCAGCTTTCCAATGTCCCCGAGAGCGAGCCGAGCTTCGACTGGGCGATCCTTGCCGCGCGCGACCGGTCTGGCGACTCTCCGCTCACCGCGGCTCATCTGAGCCCGGCGGGCATCCTCTCGGTCAGCTGCCACCGAGAGCTGGACGAGGAGGAGCTGTGGGATGCGGTAGGCGGCTTGCTTGAGACAGCTAAGGACGTGCTCGCCCAACGAGAGGTCGAAGACGCCGAAGATCGGGCGGCCGAAGAGGAGATTCTGCGGCGTTTTCAGGCCGGCCTCGAAGCGGCTGGATGCCCCCTCGAAAGTCTCTCGATCAGTATGCCTCGCGACGAACACCGGATCGTGCCGGGTAGGGCAATGGTCGTAGTCGGATTTCCTGACGCGCTCTCGGCCAATCCGTCCTATCTTGCGATTGGGTTGCGTGAGCGCTTCCCTGATCATTTTCCCGAGTACTGGGCACCCGAGCGCGCACCCGCCCCATTCAACGAGACTTGGAATAACGTCATCGTTCCTGCGGTCTGGGATTCATCTCGCGTCGGTCATTGGGCCAAGGAGGCTCTCGCCTTCGACCAAGAGAGGCGAGGTGCCGCGGAGACAATGGCGGCAGCTAGGGAAGCCGAGAAAGAGCGCGCTCTAACGGCTCTGAAGAGGAAAATCGATGGGCAGAAGACCTAGTTCGGTTGGTCTGGGCCGAAACTGAGCGGATTGCCGCGAAGTGAGGCATTACGCGTTTGCACGATCAAGAACGTCGTACTTCGCATCACGGAGGTCAAATGCTGGCTTGGTTCCCTCAAGGACGTCAACGATCAACTTCGTAATCGCGGGCTCCTCAATCGCCCCAGCCGTGTAGGTGATGAGGTTCCCGTTGACCTTGTCAATGTCTGCATGAATTACCTGATCCGCGTCGCATACAACGGCTAGATTCGGGTTGTGGGTCACGAGGATGATCTGGCGCCGCTCCTTTGCGTAACGGACGGCAGGCACAAGCAGCTCCGCGACAGTCTCGTTGTCTAGATTCTCCTCGGGTTGATCGATAACCAGTGGCGTTTCTTCCTTGTCGATCAAGAGATAGAAGATCAGTAGAAGCGTTCCGCGCTCACCAGGGGAGAGTTGGTCGAGGGGCTTGTCTTGCCAGAGGAGCTCGAAGCGCGGTCTTAGGTAGTCCAGTCCAAAGAGGTAGTTATAGAAGCCCTCGGGCTCGGCAGCCTGGACAAGCTGATCGGCCAGCTCGAATTTTTCTCCGCCCCCGGAGCGAAGGTCCGTTTCGAGGTTCTTGCCAATCTCGTTGAGAAACGCGATGACCCCGTCCGCCGTCGTGAAGTCGTGACGGTCGATCAATTCTTGGAGCCGTTCACGACCCTCCTGATCGCCTTGAAAGCTACCCCTCTTGCCTTGATGAATCATCGATAGAAGTCCGTCCTCAAGCCCATCGACATTGATCACGGCGGAGAAGGAGAGCGCCTCGACCTCGCGCGCCACCACATGCTCTTCGATGAACTGCTGAACGGGGGCATAGAGGCGCGTGTATTCAGCCACGAGCGCATCCTTCGTTTCGAAGATTTCTCGAACGAGGGCCTCGCGCTCTTGCCTCTTCGTCGTGGCCTCAGCCGGCAGTTTCTCGAGTGCCGCGAGCCGTGCCTCCAGTCCTTTGATCGATTCTGAACTCTCCGCACTGCCCTCGATTGACTCTCTTTTGCTCTTCCAACCGGCCACAGTTCGCTCATACTCCTGGCGGCGACGCTCGGGCTCCGAAAGCCGCCGCCGCAGGTCCTCTGCCTGCTTTGATGCCTCGGCCCGCTTGTAGGTGATCGACCCCGGGCGATCCCTATCCAGCAGCTCGACGCTGTCCTCGATCTCCTTGGCGATCTCCCTGTGCTGCTTGTCGAGCTCGGAGCCGTCGACTTGCAGGGAGACGAGCTGCCCAATGTCGAGGTTGAGCAGAGTGGCATCTTCAGCGCTTTGCTCAACGAAGGACTCAAGGTTCGCCTTCAAATTCTCGATGCGACTCTGTAGGCGCTCCACCGCGACCATTCGTTTCTTGGCGTTGGCCTCGCGCTTCTGTTGTTTTTTTAGCTCCTCATCGAGCTCTTCGATCTGCGCGACCACCTTACGGAGTGCGTCGTGCACCCCGGCGACCTCGGGGCTGGCATTCACGGCCTCCTTGGGCTCCGGGACGGCCTCGGGTTTGGTTTTCTCGTGTGCGGCGAGCTCGGCCTTGCGGGCTGCAAGCTGCGCGACGAGGGTCTTTTTGGTCTCAGCAGAACTACGCTGGCGCAGGGCCAGGTAGTCACGATTGATCCTTCTAAGGCGACCCTGTAGTTGGCGGATCCCCTCTTCCTTCTCCGCGGCGGTATGGGCGACGAGATCGGGAAGACTCTCGCAACCGAGACGATCAGACTTCGGGACGTGGGAGAAGATCACGCCTTCGAGCTCGGCGTCGAAGAGAGTCGGGGCCGTAGAGTCCTGGATCTCTGCGCAGATCTTCTCCAAGTGGCTCTGCGGGATGTGTTTGACCTCCTCAGGCAGGAGCGCATCAGTTGTATCTGAGAGCTTTTTGGCTCGTTCATCCCCAGAGCGCCAATTCAGCTTCGCCTTAAAGCGCTCGCCGAGGTGGTGCTTGGGATTGAGAAAGCGTCTGGGGCTGAGGAACGAGAAATCGCCGGCACTGTGCGAGTTGCCGAGCAGACCAATGGCATCGGCTAGCGCGCTCTTGCCACTGCCCTTCCTGCCGATGATCGCGACCAGGCCGGGATTGAGTGGCACCGAACCCGAAAACCACAGAGCCTTGGGATCCTTCGCTCCAACGGACTCGAAGGAGATCGCTTTTATCGACTTCGTGGCCGAGCTTCGGACCCTGTCGAGGGCGGGGGGCTCAGGTCCAGCAAACACTCGCTCGCCGGGTCCAAGAAGCAGCTGCGCGAGACCGTTGAAGCTCGGATTCGCACGGACCCAAAGCTGGCGGTCCTCGGCGAAGGTGAAGAGTCCCTCGATCGTGTGCGCATCGGAGCCATGAATACAGGGCTTCAGGGACTTGAACTCTGATTCAAACTCCTCGCGGGACGGGTGCTTAAAACCGAGGCCGAATTCGCGGGTTCCGGCGTTGGAGGAGAAGAGCATGTGGGCCTTCTGGATCAGGAGCTTCCGAGTGAGGTGCCCTTGACCGTCCCATGAAATGTCGGAGAGATCCTCGTCGGCGGCGACCAAAAGAAGGTGGCGTTTGGCAAAGGCCGGGGTCTTTTCGAGCATCTCGGTGATCTGCTCATGGGTGACGACTGCCTGGGTCATACCCACCTTAAGATCGTTGTCTCCCCTAAACCTCTCGTGCGCCTCCTTTAGTTGCTTCCCCAGCGCTTCAAGATTCGTTTCCGTCAGGGACATGCGCGCGTCGGGTGAGTTGGGCGCTGACTCGGCCGTGAATTCCAGCCGCTGCAGGAATTTCTCCTGAATTTCTTGGGGGGAAACTTCGTCGGAGAAGATGATGTGGAGGTTGATGCGAGCCTCCTTCTCGCCAACCCGCACCATGTCGCGCAAGCGCAGCTCGATGTTTGGGAGTAACAGGATCTGCCGCGCCCTCTTGGCCGTCTCCTCCCCCAGGAGTTCGGTCAGGCGCGCCTCGTCTTCCTGTAGCTCCCGAAGCTCGCGATAACCACGGATGGTGAAGTAATCCGTAACACCGACGACGGCAATGCCCTTCTCGACCGCCGTCTCGAATACGGCCTTCGCGTAGGCACCGAAATCGCTCCCGAATCCGTTGTTCAGGGCGGAGTAGGGGGTGTGTACATGCAAGTCCCAGCGCCTCCACTCTGAGCCGCGTGGGTAAGCAATCTCAACCGATTTGGCCTGCGCCTCCATATTTGAGACGCTAGCGGCCCGATGGGCGGATGCTCTGCTGATCTCGCGTAAAAGCGGCTCCCGGCGGGCAAAGGCGCGCCTTGAGCGAGCTAGGTCTTCTGCAAGGGCTATCTACTACCCATCTGCGTTAGACCTCAGATTGCGCCACCGGCACATTGGCGGCGAGGCATCCTTGAACCGGTTTCCCTGTGGCTACACTTCCCCCATGTCCGCTCATCCTTGGCCAGACATCGCCGACAAGCACCGCTGGGTGCTAAAGACGATGGAAGAGCGTTTGGAGCAGACCACCCAGCCGGCAAGAGAGCTCTCCGCTCGGGCTGATGAGCTTCGCGCGCAGGCGGCGCAGACCGACATCGAGGGGTACCGCGACGCGGCTCTTGCGCTGGCCGATCGCTACGAGCAGGCAGCGGCAGCCCGGCTCGCTTCGGCGTAGCCCTACGACTCCAGCATCGAGTGCAGATGGGCAGCGATCTCTCGCTGCCGGTCGAGTAGTGAGTCGATCTTGGGCTCGATGCGCTTCAACTCGGATTCCAGTTCGGCGAGCACCTCCTCCGCTCCCTTGCGGTCGAGCAGGCTCTGCTCTCGCCACCTGGCAGAGAGCTGACGAGCGGTCGCCGATAGGCGGGGCAGCTCGACGGTCGCGATCTGCGCCGACTCTGCAACTAGCCGAGCCTGCTCGGGATTGCCTCGATCGGCTGCGATCAGCTCACGGCGCGTCTCGAAGATGATCTCGTGGGCGATCGTCGCGGCCCCGAGCAGGGAGTTGAGTTGTTTGATTGCCGACGGGCGCTCGGGCATCCGGCCATCCTGCCGAAACGGGCGGCGTGACGCGCAGACAGCAAGCTGCAGCTAGCCGAAGATGCTCGTCAACTTCGCGACATCGTCCGGCCGGGGCTTGGAGTGCAGGTAGCGCTCGGTCGTGGTCAGTTTCGAGTGGCCCATCATGTCCTTGACGGCCACGACGTCGAACTTCTGAATAGCCAGGCTGCTGAAGCTGTGGCGCAGATCGTGGAAGCGGCGCACTCGGACGTCGGCCTTCTCCTGGGCGCGGATGAAGCGGGTGCGGATGGCGGAGCGATCGAGCGGGCCGCCGTCTGGCCGGCAGAAGACGTAATCGGTCCGGGCCTTGAAGGACCGACGCTTCCGAAGCGCCTTTAGCTCCGAGGCAGCCTGGTCGGCGAGAGGTACCGATCGCGAGCGCCGTGACTTGGTGCTCGACTCCTCGCCGGCGGACATCGATCTGGGAGACCGTCAGGATGCCGGCCTCAGGGTCGACGTCGGACCAGTGCAGGGCGAGCAGCTCGCCGAGCCTGAGGCCGGTGCAGCCTGCGATCAGGAAGAGCGCTGCGTCCTGCTCATTGATCCGCACCCACTCCCGTTGGGTCTCTGCCGAGTACTCGGAGTGCTCGTAGCCTCCCTGGCCGCGGTGCAGGCCCGCTCGGGCAACGTCCGCTATGGCCCGGATCTCCTCGGGCTCGAAGGTCTCGACTGGCCGGGGTCCCTCCTCGGGGCGCTTGGTGGTCTCGGCGACCGGGTTGTCGCGAAGCCCGAAGGTGTCGGCCCGGCGCGCGTGCTCGAAGATCGAGTGCAGGACCTGGCGGTGGACGTTGACGGTGCGAGCGCTGATCCCTTCGCGATCGATCTTGCCCAGGAAGCGATGGATGTCCTGCGTCGCAATCGTGGCGAGCTTGCGGCCGCCGAACTCCCGCATGATCCGCGCGCCGTTCCTTTTGTCACGTCGCTGCTCGGGCCTGGCGAGCAGGCTTCGGTAGCCGGAGAGAGTGGAGGGCTTGGCCCGCTTCTCGAATTCGAGGTGTTCGAACCAGAGGTCGACGGCGTCCTCGAAGCGCGCTTCACGTTTTGGCAGAGCAATTTTCTGCTCGGCTTCAATCTCCGCGATCAGCTGACTCATCTCCCGGTAGGCGCGCTTCTCGTCGAGGAAGCCATCGCGAACTCGCCCGCGGCGTTTCCTCCAGCCTCCCTCGGGGTCTGGTTCCAGCCACGCTCGGCCGAGTCGGCGCTTGTACTGCCTCCTCGTCGCGTCCCGCCACTTCGCTTCGTAAAAGGGCGTGCCCTTGTAGGCCCGCACGACCAGGGCGCCGGCCTCTCGTAGATCCATGTCCATCATCGACCTCCAGTCCTCGAACAGCGTCGTCATCGGCTATGTCCAGCAAGACCGGCTTTTGCACCGGCCGCTGGACGTCGCGGGTACCAACTTGGGTACCAACGCCGCCCAAACGAGACTGATCGAGACTGACGTTCCCTTATCCGGCCAGGCCTAAAAAGTGCCTATTTGCAGGTACTTTAGGACCTGTCACGCCGGAGGTCGCGGGTTCGAGTCCCGTCGCTCCCGCTCCCTTGCACGCCTGTACTTGCGTCGTTGAACAGTGTGAGATGCGGGCTCGTGGCGAACATGCGAGAGCGTTTCTGAGAAGGCCAAGCTCCTCAAGGCACTGCGGTTGAGGGCTTCACCCAGCCAGTACGTCATAAGCAAACCGCACCACCAGCGCTCCGTCCCCAACCGCACCCGCCACCCGCTTCGACGCGCCCGCCCGTACGTCACCGGCAGCGAACACGCCGGGCCTGATCGTCTCCAGCAGGTGCGGCTCGCGGTCGGACAACGGCCAGCAAAGATGCCCCGGGCAGTCGGCCGCGCCCGCTCCGCACAACAGGTATCCCGCGTCGTCGACGGCGAGCATTCCTTCGGAGGCCTCGGTGCAGGGGTCGGCGCCGATCATTACGTAGACCGCGGTGCAGTCGACCTGCTGGGTGCTGTCGTCGCGGTTGTCGCGCAGGGTCACCGCCTCGACGGTGGCGCTGCCCTGGACGGCGGCGATCTCGGTCTCGGTCATTACCTCGATCTGGGGGGAGCGCTCGATGCGGTCCACCAGGTAGTGGGACATCGTCGACTTCAGGGCCTTGCCGCGGACGAGGATGCGGACGCTGCGGGCTCGGTGGGCGAGATGGGCGGCCGCCTGGCCCGCTGAGTTGCCGCCGCCGACGACGATCACGTCCTTGTCGCGGGCCCGCTCGGCGTCGGTCGACATTGCCGCGTGGTAGACGCCCGCCCCGCGGAAGCGGGCCATGCCCTCGGCCTGCAGCTCGCGCCAGCGCGCGCCGGTCGCCATCAGCACCGAGCGGGCGAGGACGTGTTGGCCGTCGTCGAGGTCGACCCGCACCAGTCCCTCGGGGCCATCGGCCAGCTCGACGGCGCGGTGGAAGCTGGAGAGCACCGCATCGAAGCGGCGGGCCTGCAGGGTCGCCTTGCGGGTCAGGTCGGAGCCCGAGATCCCGCTGGGGAAGCCGAGGTAGTTCTCGATCCGCGTGCTCGTCCCCGCCTGGCCGCCCGGCGCCCAGGCCTCGGCGACAAAGGTCCGCAGCCCCTCCGAGCCGCCGTAGACCCCGGCCGCCAGCCCGGCCGGCCCCGCCCCGAGGACGACGAGGTCGAAGCGCTCGCCGTCCACGTCCGCCCGCAGGCCCAGCGAGCGCGCGACCTGCGCCGCGGAGGGGTTGCGCATGACCTCGCGCGCGTGGACCAGCACCGGCGTTTCGGCGGGCGGGATCTCCAGCCACTCGAGCATCGCGGCGCTCTCCTCGTCAGTGTCGACGTCGTACCAGCGGACTGGCAGCAGATTGCGCTCGAGCAGGTCGCGGACTTCGAAGGCACGGCGGGAGCCGCGCGGCGCGATCAGCCGCATCACCCCGTGCCCTTCCTCTTCGTGCCAGGAGCGCCGGGCCAGCAGGGTGGCGAAGACGTGTTCGCCGAACTCGGGCCAGCGGGCGACCATGTCGCGCAGGCCGGCGCGGTCGAAGGCGATCGTCTCGGTTGGCTCGACCGCGACGGCGGCGCTGATCGTCGGCTCGCCGGTGAAGGCGGCGATGTCGCCGATGAAGGTGCGGCTGTCGGCCTCGGCGATGTGGACGTCCTTGCCCGGCTTGCGGTCGACGAACTCGACCCGCCCGCGCTCGATGACGAAGAACGGCGCGTCGCGGACCGCGTGCTCGTAGAGCACCTCGCCCACCTCGAACCGCTTGCGCTTGCCCCGCTCGCCCAGCCACGCCAGCTTGGCATCGGAGAGGCGCGGGAAGATGACCTCGTCGGCGAGGTCGGGGAACGACTCGCTGCGGATCACCCGCGTCTCTTTGGCCACGAGGAGAGGCTATCCACCGCCAGCGGCCGGGTCCAACGACTGGGCGAGAATCGACAGCTCCCTACGAAGGCTTCGGCGCGTAGCGGTTGTGGAACATCAGGATATTGCCGTCGGGGTCTTTGAAAAAGGCCATGTGACAAACGCCGCTGTCGATCGTCTCGCCCTCAAACTCGATGCCCTTGGACTCGAGCTCGGTGCGAGCGGCGGCGACGTCGTCGACGTGGAGGGCGATCGGATTGCCGCTCGGCTTGAACTCCTGCCCCACCGAGGCGGCATCCATGATCTGCAGGGTGAGGCTGCCGGTCTCGTACTCGCCGGCGGGAATTTTCTCGTAGTCGACCGCGTGCTCCAGGCCCAGCACCTCGCTGTAGAACTTCTGTGCGGCGGGGTAGTCCTTGACGAAGACGGTGAGGAAGTCGACGCCGGTAACGGTGGTCGCTGAGGTCATGGCTGGCTCCTGGGTCGGGCTGGTCGAGGGATCCTCGCGAATGTACGGGCTCGGGGCTAGGATCGCCAGCGATGGCCGACCTCGACGCCAAGCTCCGCGCCGCCGTCGAGCCTCTGCTCGAAGCGGGCGAGGAGCTGCAGGGCACCTGCATCGCCACCCAGCAGAGCATGTTCAAGGGGCGCCAGGTGGCGATCGCGGTCAGCGACCGCCGTCTCCTCATCCAGGGCATGAACCGCAAGTTCGAGCCCGATGGGGAGCCGATCTCTTTGCCGCCGGAGCGAATCGCCGACGTCTCGGTGGACGGCGCCGGCGCCGGCTGGTTGGAAGTCGGCGCGGCGATCCTCGACCAGGTCGCCGTCACCCTGAAGCTCCGCACCGGCGACGGCGAGAAGCTGAAGCTGACGATGATGCACGGCGGCGGTCCGCTCGGCGGGCTCGGCGGCGGCGAGGCCCAGCGCCAGGGCGTGGAAGCGCTGGGCGCCTGGTTCAGCGCCGCTGGCCGCGACGCCTGACTCGTCCGCTGTCCTCAGCGGGCGGCGCGGGCCAGGTAGACGGCCTTGTGATGGACCTCGTCGTCGAAGGGCTGCTTCAGCACCGCGTCTTCGCCGTGGCCGAAGACCTCGAGGCATTCGAGGCCGGCGGCCTCCAACCCGGCCAGTACCTCGGCTTCGGGGAAGTGGCGCTGACGGTGCATCTCCGGCTCTATCAGCGGTCCGTCCCCGCCCTCCAGCGGCCACACTTCGAAGCTGGCTTCGGAGATCGCGCCGGGCCCCACGTCGGCGGTCGATTGACCTTTCCAGACCAGCCGCCGGCCATCGCGCTCGACCACGACCTCTTCGGCGAAGAAGGTGCGGTACGCGCGCAGCGCGTTGACATCGAACATCAACAGCCCGTCCGGCCCGAGGTTGCGCCGCATCCCACTCAGCGCCTGCTCCAGCTCCTCGCCGCTGAGCAGGTAGTTGACGGCATCGTCGAGGCACCAGACGAGATCGAACTGGCCGAAGTCGGGGAGCTCGCGCATGTCGGCGACGGAGAGGTCGACCGCGTCGCCGACCTTGCTCCGGGCCAGCTCGACCATCGCCGGCGAAATGTCACTGGCCGTCACCTCCCAGCCGCGGTTCAGCATCGGGATGAAGCTCTTGCCGGTGCCGCAGGCGACGTCGAGCAGGTGGTTTCCCTTCAGGCCCAGCCGCTCGAGTTCGGGCAGGAGGTTGCCCAGCCACAGCTCGTAGTCATGGTGAGCGGTGAAATCGTCGTAGACGGGAGCGATCGCCTCGTAGGCAATCTCCGCGTCTCGCCCCCGCTCTTCCCCTGCCATTTCGACCCCCACGAGCATGAGACCGGGCTTGTGGTCAGAACAGTTTCAACAGTTAAGTTCCCTCGCGTGGTCACCGGTTATGTAAGTTCGTTTGATCAGCGCTCGAAACCGGCATGGAGATGTCAGTGACGACGGCTGGGAGTGGGGTGAGGCACACAGGGTCTGTCTGCGCATGGCGTATCGCTACGCCAGTAATCCGAGCGAGGCGGAGGACATAGCCCAAGATGCTTTGCTTCGCGCCTGGCGTCGTCGTTCGACGCTCCGCGAGGCCGACCGGCGCAACCAGTGGCTGTCGACGATCGTCCGCAACGAGGCTTTTCGCCAGCACGCTCGGGTTCGTCCCGACCCGACCTCGGAGATCGAGACATATGAGGGTGCCGAGGACGCCCAGGTCGTGGCCACGGTCGAACGCGCCGACCTGCACGCGGCGCTGAAGCGACTGAACGAACGCGACCGCCAGCTGCTCGAGCTGCGCTACAGCGAGGACCTGACCCAGTCGGCGATCGCGCGCCGGCTCGGCATCCCCGAAGGGACCGTGAAGGTGCGGCTGCACCGCGCCCGCGACAAGCTGCGCCGCGCTTACGTGCTTCAGTGACCGGCGGCGACCCGCCGCATCTCCGCGGCCGCCGCCTGGGGCCCGACGTAGGGGACCAGCATCGCGAACAGCAGGTCGGGCAGGCGGTCGGGGAGCTGGTCGGCGCGGCCGGCCAGCAGCTCGTCGAAGATCAGGCCGGAGACGGCGCCAGCCGACATCAGCGAGATGTTCTCCGGCAGCTCCTTGCCGCCGGCCAGCTCGCGACCGGCGTCGAGGTACTCGGTGAAGCGGCCGATCGCGTTCCAGTGCAGCTGGCGGGCGTCGGCACCGGCGGCGGCGACCTCGACCACCGCGGTCCGGGCCAGCGCCGGGTCGACGGCGAAGCGGTCGACGATCGTCGTCAGCCCGCCGGTCATCCGCGCCATCCAGGTCGCCTCGCCGTCGCAGTTGGCCACGACCTCGCCGAAGACCTGCTCGACCAGCAGCTCGTAGGCGGCGAGGAAGCAGTCGTGCTTGTCCTCGAAGTACTTGTAGAAGGTGGTGCGGGAGGTCTGCGCCTCCTCGATCACGTCGGCGACGGCCGTTTCCTTGTAGCCCTTGGCACCGACGACGCGGATCATTGCCGTCAGGATCGGTTGACGCCGTGATTCGGAAGGTGCCATAGGCCCGCTTTCCAGGGAGGCTGAACTACCGGATACATTGATCATAGCGGCGTCGTGTACGAAGGTGTTTACCTAGATTCTTCGCCCACCTCCCGCGCTGCCGCATCCGGGCCTAGATACGGCACCAGCGTGGCAAAAAGGACGTCTGAAAGCAAGCTGGGAAGTTTGTCTGCTCGGCCGGCGACGAGCTCATCGGAGATCAGGCCGACGACCGCGCCGGCCGCCATCCGCGAGACGTTGGCGGGCAGGCCGCGTCCGCCCGGGGCGAAGTCGCGTCCCTCGTCGAAGAAAGGCGTCAGTCGCTGTACGGCGGCACGGAGGCGCCGCTGCGCCGCCGGGCCGGCCGCGGCGACGTCGACCAGCGCCAGCCGCGCCAGCGCCGGCTCCGCCGCCAGCGCCTCGAGCAGCGTCGCCAGCCCCGCCCGAGCCTGATCGGGCCAACGCCCCTCGGCTTCGTAGGCGACGGAGATCTGCCGCACGAGGACGTCGACGGCGTTGTCGTAGGCGGCCAGGAAGCAGGCTTCCTTGTCGGCGAAGAGCTCATAGAAGGTGGTGCGGGAGATGCCCGCCTCCCTGGTCAGGTCGGCGACGGTGGTCGCCGCGTAGCCCTTCGCGGCGACGATTCGCATCGTCGCCTCCAACAGCCGTTCGCGCTGGGAACGGGCGACGACCTCGGGCGGCAGCCCGTGCCGTCCCCGTGGCGGCCGCCAGCGCTCCCCCTGCCTGGGGCCCCGCGGCACGCTCAGCCCCCGGGGCGGAGGGACTTCTCCGCTTCCCGGGACTGGCGCAGCGCCTCGTCCTGGCCGAGGTAAGGGATGGTGACGATGTAGACGATGTCCGGCAGCAGTTCCGGCAGGCGCTCGGTGTTGCCGGTGAGGATCTGGCCGACGATCAGCGACTCGGCGGCGGCGAGGGCGCCGCGACCGGCGCTGGAGGGGATCCCCTGTTCCTCGATCGGGTCGCCGCGGCCGCGGTCGAGCAGCGCCTGCAACACCCGCTTGCCGGAGGCGTACATCTCCAGCGAGCGCCCGCCCGCGGCCGGCGCCTCGATCATCGCCATGCGGGCGAAGTCGGGGCGGGTCGCCAGCAGGTCGAGGAAGGTGGCGGCGGCGTCGCGAACCATCGTCGCCCACGGTTTGTCGGGCGAGTAGACCTCGACGATCCGCCCCATCGCGTCGGCGAGGGAGAGCTCCATCGAGGCCTGGAGGCAGTCCTCCTTGTCCTTGAAGAGCTCGTAGAAGGTGGCGCGGGAGACGCCGGCGGGCTCGCAGATGTCGGCGATCGTCGTCGCCCCGAAGCCCTTGGCGGCGCAGGTCTCGGCCATCGCGTTGAGGATCCGTTCGCGCTGGGAGTGGGCGACCAGCGGCTCGACCAGGTCGGCGCGACCGGCCGGCAGCCGTTCCTGCTCGATCAGGCCGCCGATATCGTCCGGCTTGGCTTTGGAACTGGCTCCGTGGGGGGAAGCGGTGGGCGGCATGTGGGGTCCTCGCTCAGACAGCCGTGTTTAGGTAAACGCGATTGTACACCCCGAGCGGCCTTCTGTGGACGTTTCAGTACCGAATTAACTTTCTCGCGGTTAATTGGGAACGCCCACGGCATGCCTGTACACGCGGGCGAGCGAGCTACCCAAAACTTCGGACCGCTGTACAACCGCTCCGAGTCGATTTCGGTCGACCATTTACCCATGAAGACGGTGCCCCGACAGATCGTCGCCTTCGGTGGCGGCGGCTTCTCAATGGAGTCCGGCAACCCGCTGCTCGACGACTACGTGCTCGGCCTGACCGGGGCCGAGCGCCCGCGCGTCTGCTTCCTGCCCTCCGCCAGCGGCGACGCCGATCACTACATCGTCCGCTTCTACCGGGCCTTCTCCGCCCACCGCTGCGAGGCCACCCATATCTCCCTCTTCCGCCGCGAGCAGGGACCGGAGGACCTGCGCAGCCACCTGCTCTCCCAGGACCTGATCTACGTCGGCGGCGGCAGCGTCGTCAGCCTGCTCGGGGTCTGGCGGGCGCATGGGATCGACGCCATCCTGCGCGAAGCCTGGGAGGCCGGTGTGGTCCTCTGCGGCCTCTCGGCCGGCTCGCTCTGCTGGTTCGCCGAGGCGGTGACCGGCTTCCACGGGGCGCCGAAACGGCTCCAGGGACTGGGGCTGCTGCCGTTCAGCAACTGCGTCCATTACGAGCCGAAGTCCAAACGGCGCGAGGCCTACCACGGCTTTCTGCGCGAGGGGATGTGCGCCGGCTACGCGGCCGAGGATGGCGCCGCCCTGCACTTCACCGGGACCGAACTGAGCCGCGTGATCGCCTCTCGCCCCGAGGCTCGCGGCTACCGGCTCGACGTCGCCGGGCAGCGCGTGGTCGAGATGAGGATCGCCACCACCTTTCTCGGCGAGCGTGGAGTCGTCCCGACCGCACCGGTACCGGAGGCGCTCTCCACCGCGGTCGCCGCCTGATGGGGTTGGCCAGCGTCAATGGCGACGGCACCACCGCGCCCAGCCAGGCCACAGCCGTGCGCCGTATCCTCGCCCTCGGCGGCCATGACTTCACCTCGCGGCCGCCCGACCGCGCGGTCTGCGAGCTGCTGCTGCGGCTGGCCTCCGAGCGCGGCGGCGAGCGGCCGCGGATCTGCATCCTGCCAACCGCCAGCGGCGACACCTCCGAGCAGATCGGCCGCTTCTACGCCGCCTTCGGCGAGCGCTCCTGCGAACCCTCCGACCTCTCCCTGTTCCGGCTCGGGCGGCAACCGATGGCGCTGCGCGACCACCTCCTCGCCCAGGACCTGATCTACGTCGGCGGCGGCAGCCTGGTCAACCTGCTGGCGGTCTGGGAGGCGCACGACATCGCCTCGATCCTCTCGCTCGCCTGGCGCCAGGGGATCGTCCTCGCCGGCCAGAGCGCCGGCGCGATGTGCTGGTTCGAGGCCGGCATCACCAAGTCCTCCGGCAAACCGCTGGCGGCGGCGGGGCTGGGCCTGCTCAAAGGCAGCCTTTGCGTCCACTACAACAACGAGCCCGAGCGCCGCGCCGCCTACCTCGAAGCCGTCGGCAACGGCATGCCCGGCGGCTACGGCCTCGACGACTACGCCGGCCTGCTCTGGGAGGGCGAAGGCGCCCCCGCCGCCGTCACCGCCCGCCGCGGCGCCCGCGCCTACCGAGTCTGCAACCGCGACGAATCCGTCTCCGAGTCCCCCTTGCCAGCACGTTTCCTCCCCGCCCCGGCTCCCGCCGCCCTCCGCGAGGACATCGCCGAGTTCCGCCGCATCAAAACCATGCGCAAACGCGCCGGCTGGCTGGGCTAGAGGGTCTCCCCGTCCCTACTCGCCAGCGACCGGAGGCGCGGTCGGGTCGCCGCTCTCCTCACCGAGGCTCTCGCGTGCGATGTAGTCCTCAGCCAGCAGCAGATTCTCCTTCGAACGCTCGACCACGTTCAGCAGGTCGCCCATCAGCGCGACCTCCTCGACCTGCTCCTTGACGAACCACTGCAGGAACTGCTCAGCCCGGTAGTCCTTGAGCTCGCGCGCCAGCTCGAACAGGGAGAAGATCTCGTTGCTGACCCGCTTCTCCTGCTCCAGCGCCATCTTCACCGGCTCGCTGCCGTCGACGTAGGTGGTCTCGACCGATTTGATGTCGGGGATGTGGACAGCCTCGCCGACATCGAGCAGGTAGCGGATCATCATCATCGCGTGCTCGCGCTCCTCCAGCGCCTGGCGGTAGAAGAAGCTGGCGAGCCGCGGCAGGGTCTCGGCGTCGTAATAGACGGCGGCTCCCACGTACTGCTGCGAAGCGGCGAACTCGTTGGCGATCTGCTCGTTCAGCGCGTCGGCGAAAGACTTGTCGGCCATCTCAGACTCCTTGTCGGCGGGGCGTCGGGGGGCCAACGTAGCCGAAACGCCGAGTTCGGCCGGCCGAAGTGAGAGTTCGGCTAGCCGAACCGGTGAGAACGCACTTCTTCCCGCATACCGGGAAGAAGTGCGGCGGGCGTCAGACGCGCCAGCGGAAGCCGGTCGGCTCGATCGCCGGCGGCAGCGGGCTCGACGGCAGGCCCGGCTTGGTTGCCAGCTCGGGGTCGTTGTAACCGCCGGGGGCGACGTCGTTGGGGGTGTCGGGATGGAAGATCGAGGCCAGGTACTGGATCTGGCCGCGGCCCTGACCGAGCTCGGTCTGGCCGCCGCCGTAGGCGCCGATCCCGCGCTCCTCGCAGTAGTCGTAGGCGGCGAAGAGGTTGCGGATCGGGCCGAAGCGCGAGGGCTTGACATTGACCGTCTTCGGCGGCGCCCACGGCATCGCCTCGATGTCGGCGATCGAGTGGATCGGCGCGTCCCAGGTGACGCGCTCGGAGACCGGATCCAGCAGTGGCCGGGTCTCGTCGGTGACGTCTGGATCCTCGAGCCAGGCGTCCGGGAAGGCCTCGATCAGCTTCGAGTACAGCTCTGGGTCGGTGATCACGTCGACCGGGGTGCCTTTGTAGAAGCCCTTGAGGTCGAGCGAGTCGACGGCCCCGGTCTCGGCCAGCGCGGCGATCAGCTCGTCGTCCCAGTCGTTGAAGGGGTCGAGCTTGAAGCGCAGGGTGGGATAGACCGCGAGCCTGGTCAGCAGCGGTTCGATCGAGGAGCGTTCGCCCTCCGCGAAGCCGGCTAGCCGCATCGAGTTGACGAAGTTCACCGGCTTGGGCTCGCGGCCGAGGGCGGCGGCGAGGTTGGTCCCGCCCTGACGCAGCGCCAGGTCCAGTGCCGCCGACTCGAAGGCCCAGCGACGGTAATCGCGGGAGACATCGCCACGCTCCGGGGCGGCCGCCGGAAAGAGGTCGATTCCATCGAGCCGATCGGAGAACTCGGCGAAGGTGCCGGAGCAGGCGAGGCCCTCGGGCGGCCCATGGTCCTGTTGGCCGATGTGGTCGACGGCGTCGTATACGACGTCTTCGCCGATCCCCTCCTCACCGCCACCGCGCAGCTTGACGACCGTCGTCAGCCGTTCGAACTCGCCCAGAGCGATTTCCAGCCCCTCGAACTCACAGGACTCGACCTCGAGCGGCAGGTCGGCGATCGCGTCGAAGGAGGCCATCGGGGGATGAGCCTAGATGATCGGGGTCGTCGTTCAGGCGTTATGCGGGAGCCAGCCGTGCCACGCGAAGCGTCTTCAGCTCCCGGTCGCTGCCCCCCCGCACATACCCACCATGCGCGACGCTCTCCCTTATGTAGTCGAGCGTCTCCGCGGTCAGCCGCTCGCCGGGGAGGACGTTGGGGATGCCGGGTGGGTAGGCGGCCAGGCCCTCGGCGGCGACGCGGCCGGCGGCGGCGGCGAAGGGGATCACCTCCTGCGGGCCGAGGAAGGCCTCGCGCGGGGTCATCACCAGCTCGCCCCAGGGCGGTGGCGGCGCCAGCTTCTCATCGGGCGCGCCGGACTCCGCCTCCAGCTCGTCGAGCGCGTGGCGGAGCCCGGCGACCAGGCGCTCGCCGGCCGGCGCCGCGGCCTCTCCCAGTCCGAAGATCGCGACGACGACGTTCTCGGAGTAGAGCTCGAGGTCGAGCCCGCTGGTGTAGAAGGCGGCTTTGGCCAGGCGGTATCCGGTTGAGCCGGTCTCGCGCACGTCTATGGAGAGGCGCAGGGGGTCCCAGCCGGCGATTCCCGGCCTCCCGACCATGCCTGCGTCGAGCACGGCCAGCCCCGGGATCCGCTCGATCTCGGCCCGGGTGGCGGCGACCGCCTCCAGGGTCTCGCCGAGCAGCTCGGTGCCGTGGACCTGGGCCTGGCGCCGGGCCGCGTCGAGCGAGCCCGAGAGCAGGCCGCTCGGGCTCGTCGTTTCGACCAGGCTGACGCAGCGGTCGACCACCGCGGGGTCGACCCGGTCGCCCTCGCCGAGGTGCAGCATCGCCGCCTGGGTCAGGCTGCCGACGATCTTGTGGGTCGAGGAGGTGACCAGATCGGCGCCGCTGGCGAGCGCGTCGGCGGGCAGCTCGGGATGGAAGTGCAGGTGCGCGCCCCAGGCCTCGTCGACGACCAGCGGCACGCCGCGCTCGTGCGCGACCCCGGCCAGGGCGGCGACGTCGGCGCAGGCGCCGAAGTAGGTGGGGGAGACGACCATCGCCGCGACCGCGTCCGGGGTCGCGTCCAGCCCCGCCGCCAGCGACTCCGGCGTGAGGCCGTGGGCGATTCCCAGCTCCGGGTCGAGCTCCGGGGCGACGAAGGTCGGCCGCATCCCGCTGAGGACGAGGCCGTCGATCACCGAGGAGTGGACGTTGCGCTGGACGACGACGCGGTTGCCGCCGTGGGCGAGCGCCATGCAGGTGCTGTGGTTGCCCTGCGAGGCGCCGTTGACGAGGAACCAGGTGCGTCGCGCCCCCCAGGCCTCGGCGGCGAGCAGTTGCGCCTGCTGGAACGGGGTCGGTTCGGCCCCGATGTCGACCCCCTCGGTGACCGAGGGGATGTCATTGCGCAACCCGACCGCGCCGACCAGCTGACGCAGCGACGGGTCGGCGCCGGCGCCGCCCTTGTGGCCGGGAACCTGGAAGCGACCCGGGTTGAGCTCGGCGTAGGCCAGCAGGGCATCGACGTAGGGAGTCGAGTCCTGATCGCGAGCTGCCATCGAGGCGAGTCTACGCCGCCCAACAGGCCGGTCAGCGACACTGCATGCAGGCATGAAGCACACCCCACACGGCTACTGGCTGGAGGAGGCGGGAGCGGTTGCCCCGGCGCCGCCCCTGGATGGCGATCGCGACGCCGACGTGGTCATCGTCGGCGGCGGCTTCACCGGTCTCTGGGCCGCCTGGCACGTCAAGCAGTTGCAGCCCGAGGCCCGCGTCGTCCTGCTCGAGGCGGACAGCTGCGGTCGCGGCCCCAGCGGTCGCAACGGCGGCTTTTGCAACGTCATGTGGTTCTCGTTGCCGAGCATGCGGCGCCGCTGGGGAGACGCGGCGGCGCTCGCCATCGGCCGCGCCTCTGACCGCGCCGTGCACGAGATCGGTGAGTTCTGCGAGCGCGAGGAAGTCGATGCCTGGTTCCGGATGGGTGGCTACCTCCAGGTTTCCACCGCGGGCGCGCACGACGAGGTCCCGAGCGCGGCGCTCGGCGCCTGTCAAGAGCTGGGTGCGCTCGGTGCCGTGCAGGCGCTCTCGCCGCCGCAGGTCGCGGCGCGCTGCGCGTCGCCCGCCTTCCGGGCCGGCGCCTTCTACCCCTCTTCGGCGACGCTGCAGCCAGCCCGCTTGGCGCTGGGACTGCGCGATCGCCTCCTGGCCCGCGGGGTCGAGCTGTTCGAGTCGACGCCGGTGCGGGCGCTGCGCGACGGGCCGGATGGAGTCGAGGCCCGCACGGCGTCGGGGACGGTGCGAGCCCGCGCCGCCGTTGTCGCGATCGGGGGCGCCGCCACGGCACGGCGCGGGCCGCTGCGCAACCGACTCACGATTACCTCCTCGCACATCGTCCTCACCGAGCCGGTCCCCGATTTGCTGGAGGAGGTGGGCTGGACCGGGGGCGAGTGCATCACCGACTGCCGGACGATGCTGCACTACTTCCGCACCACCCCGGACGGGCGCATCGCCTTCGGCCTCGGGGGAGGGCGGATATCGATGGGGGGCCGGCTGCGGGGGAAGGTGGAGGTCGACCCCGCGGTCGTCGTGCGAGCAACCGAGCGGCTGCGCGCCTATTTCCCGGGCATCGAGGGTCGACGCATCACCCACGCCTGGGGCGGCCCGATCGACGTTTCGCCGACGCACCTTCCCGTCGTCGTCCCTCTCGCCGGCGGCCGCGCCTTCGCCGCCGCCGGCTACACCGGCAACGGCGTCGGTCCCTCGCACATGGTCGCCCGTACCCTCGCCGCGCTCGCCCTCGACCGCCGCGACGAGTACTCGCGCCTGCCGCTCGTCGACCCCTCGCCCCAGCGCGTCCCGCCCGAGCCCTTCCAGTGGGTCGGCGGCAGCGCCATCCACGCCGGGATCATGAGCAAGGAGCGAGCCGAGGGCGAAGGCCGGACCCCGTCCCGGATCGCCGCAGCTGTGGCAAAGGTGCCGGAGCTGATCGGCTTCCACATCGGCAGGTGATCCGAGGGCGCGACGCGACGCGCTGCTCTCGCTCCGTCGTCTGCGGGTCAGGCGCTGAAGCGCTTCAGGACTTGGCGGGAACGACCAGGACGGGGCGATCGGCGAGGTGCAGGAGCTTGTTCGGAGTCGAGCCGAGGATCACGCCCTTGAGTGGCGGGTCGCCGAAGCTGCCGACGACGATCATCCGCGCGCCGAGCTCGTCGGCCACCCCGATCAGCGCCTCGGCGGCGCGTTTGGGCACCAGCCGCGTCTCGATCTCCACGCCTTTCTCCGTCGCGCGGGCCTTGGCGCCCGCCATCACTTTCTCGCCGAGCTCCTCGATCGCCTCCTCGTGTTCGGCGATCTCCCCGCCCCAGAGGCCGGGGGGCGCGTAGCCGAAGACGGCGATGACTTCGTCGCCCAACTCGCCGGCGAGCTCGAGCGCCGCGTCGAGCGCGGCATCGCCGCAGGCCGAGCCGTCGTATCCGACCACGATCCGGCCCATCAGGGAACTTCCTCCGGGCCGGCTCCGGTCGGGCCTGGCGGCGGCGCTTCGCCCTCGAGGAAGCCGGCCGGCACGACCTCGGGCTTGCGCCGGAAGAAGTCCGGGAACTTGCGCCACTGCACGAACATCAACAGGAAGCCGAGGATGAGGAAGAAGATCGCGATCACCAGCGGTGGCCCGACCCCGCCCCACGAGTTGCCCGATTCGGAGTTGGCCGGGTCGGAGAGTTCGATCCCGTTCTTGATCAACAGGTAGAAGAGGATCGCCCCGCCAACGCTCGGCCCGACGCCGATGAAGAAGAAGTTCTTGATGCTGCGGAAGAGCTCGCGCCGGTAGTAGATGGTGCAGGCGAAGCCGGTGATGCCGATGTAGAAGGCGATCATCAGGCCCAGCGCCGCCAGCGAGTCGAAGAGGATGTCTTCGCTGACCAGGGTCAGGCCGACGTACCAGACGATCGAGAGCGTTCCCATCGCGATCGTCGAGACGTGCGGGGTGAGGAAGCGGGGGTGGACCTTGCCGAGGCTCTTCGGCATCGCGTTGGCACGGGCCATCGAGAGCGTGGTGCGGGCGGTGGGCAGGATCGTCGTCTGCGTCGAGGCCGCCGCCGAGGTCAACACGGCGATGATCAGGATCTTGTCCAGGGGCGAGCCGAAGACTTCGGTGCCGAGTGAGCTGAGCACGTCTTCCTGGTTCTTGATCAGGTCGTCGACCCCGGCGTAGGACTGGGCGGCGACGGCGACGATCAGGTAGATGCCGAGCAGGATCAGGGTGCTGATCACGGTCGCTTTGCCCGGTGCCTCGCTCGAATCCTCGGTCTCCTCGTTGACCGTGGCGGTCGTGTCCCAGCCCCAATAGATGAAGACCGCCAGCAACATTCCAGCGGAGATCTCGCTCGGGCTGAGCGAGAAGGGGTTGAACCAGGAGAGGCTGGGGTGGATCGAGGCGTCCGGGGCGCCGCCGGAGTAGACCTTGACCAGGGCGACCACGGCGAAGAGGGCGAGGGTGACGATCTCGGCCCCCAATAGACCGACCTGGGTGCGGGCCGAGAGCTCGATCCCGATCACCACGATCGAGGTCATGATGATGATCCAGATCACCCCGACCAGGGTCACCGCCGCGGTCGATTCGGCTGCTGCCTGCCAGCCGACCAGCTCGAAGCTGTAGAGGCCGGCGATCTGGGCCAGGTTGGCCATCACGACGATGTCGGCGACGACGATCGTCCAACCGGCGATCCAGCCGAGCTGGGGGCCCATCGCCTTGGTCACCCAGGAGAAGCTGGTGCCGCAGTCCGGGTCGGCTTTGTTCAGGTAGTAGTAGCCGCCCGCGACCAGGAACATCGGGATGAAGCTGATGATCAGGATCGCCGGCGACTGCAGGGCGACCGCGGCGGCGACGAAGCCGAGGGTGGCGGCGAGGCTGTAGCCCGGGGCGGTGGAGGCGACGCCGATGACGACGCTGGAGACGAACCCGATCGCGTTCTTCTTCAGGCCCTTGTCTTCGACGCCGGGGCGTTGGGCGGAAGTCGAGTCTGGCTTGGGGATCGCTGAACTCTCCATCTCGGGCGACCGTAAGCCCCTATGGATCAAGAAGCAAGTTGCAAATGTCCTAAAAGCACAGCGCCCACTTGTCCTATATGTACAAGTGGGCTTCCAGGGCTTGACCCAATGAACACTTGCGTCTGTGCCATCCTGGGACTAGTTTTGTCCATAACGTCGTAGCGAGAGGGAGAGTCACATGGCCATGTCGCAGGCAGTCGACACCGGACTTCAGCAGCTGGCACAGCGACATCTCTGGATGCATTTTTCGCGCATGGGCGCCTACGGGCCCGGCCATGAGATCCCGATCATCACCCGCGCCGAGGGCTGCTACGTCTACGACGAGCACGGCAACCGCTACCTCGACGGCCTCTCCGGCCTCTTCTGCGTCAACGCCGGCCACGGCCGCAGCGAGTACGGCGAGGCCGCCGCCCGCCAGATCGAAGAGCTCGACTTCTACACGCTCTGGAGCTACGCCCACCCGCGTGCGATCGAGCTGGCGGCGCGGATCGCCTCGCTCGCACCCGGCGACCTCAACCGCGTCTTCTTCACCTCCGGGGGCGGCGAGGCGGTCGAGTCGGCGCTGAAGCTGGCTCGCAACTTCCATCGCATGCACGGCAAAGGCCAGAAGCACAAGACGATCGCCCGCGAGGTCGCCTACCACGGCACCACCCTGGGGGCGCTCTCGGCCACCGGCATCACCGAGCTGCGAACCCAGTTCGAGCCGCTGGCCCCGGGCGGCTGCCACGTCCCCAACACCAACGTCTACCGCTGGCCCACCGACCGCGAGCCCACCTGGGCAGCCGACGCGATTGAGGAGCGGATCGTCTTCGAGGGACCGGAGACCGTCGCCGCGGTGATCCTCGAGCCGGTCCAGAACGCCGGTGGCTGCTTCGTCCCGCCCGACGGCTACTTCCAGCAGGTGCGCGAGATCTGCGACCGCCACGACGTGCTGATGATCTCCGACGAGGTGATCTGCGCCTGGGGTCGCCTCGGCCACTACTTCGGCTGCGAACGCTTCGGCTATCAGCCCGATCTGATCACCGTCGCCAAGGGACTGACCTCCGCCTACGCGCCGATGGGCGGGGTGATCGCCTCCGACCGGGTCGCCGAGCCGTTCATGCAGGGCGACGCCTCCTTCGCCCACGGCTTCACCTTCGCCGGCCACCCGATCGCCGCCGCGATCGCGATGGCCAACCTCGATGTCTACGAGCGCGAGGACCTCTGCGGGCACGTGCTCGCCAAGGAGGACGAGTTCCGGGGGATGCTGGAGACCCTGCACGACCTGCCGATCGTCGGCGACGTGCGTGGCGCCGGCTTCTTCCAGGCAGTCGAGTTGGTCAAAGACAAGGAGACCAAGGAGAGCTTCGACGACGAGGAGTCCGAGCGGCTGCTGCGCGGCTTCCTCTCCGGCGAGCTCTACAAGCGCGGGCTGATCTGCCGAGCCGACGACCGTGGCGACCCGGTTGTGCAGCTGGCGCCGCCGTTGATTGCCGATACCCAGCAGTTCGAAGAGATCCACGACGTGCTCCGCGGCGTGCTGACCGAGGCCTGGGAGCAGGTCGTCCGTTGACGGCCAGCTAGGAGCTGGATTGCTCACCGTTCAGAGCCTGCTCGATGAGCTCGACCTCGACCTCGCCGCCGGCGGCGAGGCGGTAGCCGCGCCGGTTCGCTGGGTCCACATCTCCGAGCTCCAGGACCCGACCCCGTGGCTTTCCGGCGGCGAGCTGATGCTGACCACCGGCATCCCCCTGGACACCGCCGCCAAGCAGCGCTCCTTCGTCCGCCTGCTGGCCGACAGCAACCTCGCCGGGCTCGGCTTCGGGACCGGCTTCAGCCACAAGAAACTGCCGAAAGCGCTGGTCGAGGAGGCCGAGAAACGCGGCTTCCCGCTCTTTGAGGTGCCCTACTCGACGCCGTTCATCGCGATCACCGAGAAGGCCTTCGCGCGCCTCGTCAACGAGCAGTACGAGGTGCTGCAACGGGGGATCGCCGTGCAGCGGCGGTTGGAGCGGCTGGTCCTCGAGGAGCGCGGCCTGGAGGAAATAGCGGCGACGATCGCCTCCGCGGTCGGCGGCACCGTCGCCGTCCTCGACGGTCGCGGCGAGCGCCTCGCCGGGCGCGGCTTCCGGCGCCAGCTCTCGGCCGACGCGATCGGCGCGATCCGCAAAGAGGCGCTCGGCCACGCCGGCGACGGCCACCCCTTCGTTCCCGGCCACCCCTCCGTTGCCGGGCGGGCTTTGGCCCACCCCGTGATCTCGCCTGGCGGCGGCCCGCCGCAGGCCTGGGTGGTGATCGTCCGCGACTCCGGCGGCCTCGGCGACTTCGAGCGGCTGATCCTGCAGCAGGCGGTCGCCGTCGTCGCCCTCGAGCTGATGCGGCGCCGGGTCGCCCGCGAGACCGAGCGCCGCCTCGCCGGCGACGTCCTCGCCGGCGCCCTGGGCGGCCGCATGGAGGCGTCCGAGCTGCGCCGGCGGCTGGAGCCTTTCGGCATCGGTGACGAAGCGGCGGTGCTCGTCTTTTCGCTCGATCACCCCGCCACCGCCGTCGGTGCGCTGGAACGCGCTCTCGCCGCCGACGCTTGTCCCGCCGTGGTCGCGCCGCACTCGATCGGCGGCCGCGAGCTGCTCTGCACCGTCATCGACGCCGCCGACCGCGACCCGATCGCCGTCGCCGCCGACGCCCGCAAGGCGCTCAGCCCCGAACGCGGCGCCGTCCGCGCCGCCGCCAGCCGCCCCGCCCCGCCGGAGCAGCTGCGCCACTCCTTCCACGAGGCGCGCTGCGCGCTCGAGGCGACCGCCCTTGTCAACGGCAGCGCCCCCGAGGTCGCCTCCTGGCGCGACCTCGGCGCCTTCACCCTGCTGCTCTCGATCCAGGACGACGAGGCGCTGCACCTCTACTGCGACAGCGTGCTCGGGCCGATCGAGCAGGGCGACGAGGAGTACGGCGGCGAGCTGCTGCGCTCGCTGGAGGCCTTCATCGAGCAGAACGGCCAGTGGGAGAAGGCCGCCCGCGAGGTCTTCTGCCACCGCCACACCCTGCGCTACCGGATGCGCAAGGTCGAAGAGCTGACCGGGCGCGACCTCTCGCGCGCCCACGACCGGATCGAGTTCTGGCTGGCGCTGCGAGCGAGGGAGCTGGTCGCGTGAGGATCGGGGTTCCGAAGGAGATCAAGCCCGACGAGTACCGGGTCGCGATAACCCCGGCCGGGGTGCGCGAAATGTCCGAGCACGGCCACGAGGTGCTGATCGAGGCCGGCGCCGGCGAGGGCAGCGCGATCGCCGACGAGGAGTTCGAGGTGCAGGGCGCCACGATCGTCGCCGATGCCGCCGCGGTCTTCGAGCGGGCCGAGATGATCCTCCACGTCAAGGAGCTGCAGCCGCCGGAGATCGAGATGCTGCGTCCCGGCCAACTCCTCTTCACTTACCTGCATCTGGCGCCGGACCCCGAGCAGACCAGTGGCCTCTGCCGGTCCGGCGCCACCTGCATCGCCTACGAGACGGTCGAGGATGCGCACGGGCGGCTGCCGCTGCTGGCGCCGATGAGCGAGATCGCCGGCAAGATCGCCACCCAGGCCGGTGCCTTCATGCTGGAGAAACCGCTGGGGGGGCGCGGGATCCTGCTCGGCGGCGTGCCCGGGGTCGCCGCCGCCAACGTGATGGTGATCGGCGGCGGCGTGGTCGGCATGAACGCCGCCTTCATCGCGATCGGGATGGAGGCCGACGTCTTCGTCTTCGACCGCTCGATCGACCGCCTGCGCGAGCTCGACGTCACCTTCGGCGGCCGTTGCTCGACCGTCTACTCGACCACCCTCGCGGTCGAGGAGATGCTGCCGCGGGCCGACCTGGTGATCGGTGCCGTGCTGGTGCATGGCGCCCGCGCCCCCTATGTGGTCAAGCGCGAGCAGCTGGCGCTGATGAAGTCCGGCTCGGTCCTGGTCGACGTCGCGATCGACCAGGGCGGCTGCTTCGAGACCTCGCGGCCGACGACGCATCGCGACCCCACCTTCGAGGTCGACGGGATCACCCACTACTGCGTCGCCAACATGCCCGGCGCGGTCCCGATCACCTCCACCCACGCCCTCACCAACGCGACGCTGCCCTACGCGATCGCGCTCGCCGACCACGGCGTCGCCGAGGCGATCCGGCGCGACCCGGGCCTGCGCCCCGGCGTCAACGTCGCCGCCGGCAAGGTCACGCATCCCGCGGTGGCCGAGGGGGTAGGGATGGAGTACGTGCCGGTCGAGGAGGCCCTGGAGCTGGAGCCGGTGCAGCAATGATCTTGGGGATTCGAGACAGAGGAGCGGAATGAGCACTTACGCGGTAGTCAATCCAGCAACCGGCGAGCGGATCAAGGAGTACCCGGAGATCGGCGACGGCGAGTTGCGCGCCGCGATCGACCGCGCCGAGGAGGCCTCCCGCACCTGGTCGCGTTCCTCCACCGTGGCGGAGCGCGCCGCGCTGGTGCGCAAGGTCGGCGAGCTGCACTCCGAACGCCGCCAGCACCTCGCCGAGATCATCGTCCGCGAGATGGGCAAGCCGATCGAGCAGGCGCTGATGGAGGTCGACTTCGCCGGCGAAATCTACGGCTACTACGCCGACAGTGCCGAGGCCCTGATGGCCGACGAGCCGATCGAGCTGCTCGACGGCGAGGGCACGGCGCTGGTCCGCCGCAGCCCCTTCGGCGCCTTGCTCGGGATCATGCCCTGGAACTTTCCCTACTACCAAGTCGCCCGCTTCGCCGGGCCGAACCTGGTGATCGGCAACCCGATCCTGCTCAAGCACGCGCCGCAGTGCCCGGAATCGGCCGAGGCGATGGCACAGATGTTCAGCGACGCGGGTTTCCCCGCGGGCGCCTACGAGAACATCTACGCGACCAACGAGCAGATCGAGTGGGTGATCGCCGACCCGCGCCTGCACGGCGTCTCCGTTACTGGCTCCGAGCGCGCCGGCGCCGCTGTCGCCGAGATCGCCGGGCGCAACCTGAAGAAGGTCGTGCTCGAGCTCGGCGGCTCGGACCCGTTCATCCTGCTCGGCACGGACGACCTCGACGCGACCGTGGAGGCGGCTGCCGAAGCGCGCCTCGACAACACCGGCCAGTCCTGCAACGCCGCCAAGCGCTTCATCGTCGCCGACGACTTCTACGACGAGTTCCTCGAGAAGTTCTCCGCGACGTTCGCCGCGGCGAAGCCGGGCGACCCCAGCGCCGAGGACACCGCCGTCGGGCCGCTTTCGTCGCAGACGGCGGCCGACCGGCTCGAGCAGCAGGTCGAGAAGGCCGTCGCCAACGGAGCCGAGGTCGTCGTCGGCGGCAAGCGCGACGGCAACTACTTCGAACCGACGATCCTCACCGGAATCAAGCCCGGCGACGAGGCCTCCCAGGAAGAGTTCTTCGGTCCCGTCGCTCAGGTCTACCGGGTTGGCTCCGAGGAGGAGGCGGTCGCGCTCGCCAACCAGACCCCGTTCGGTCTAGGCTCCTACCTGATGACCACCGACAAGGCGCAGGGGGAGCGGGTCGCGGACCAGATCGAAGCCGGGATGGTCTACGTCAACCTGGTCGGGGCCGACAGCCCCGAGCTGCCCTTCGGCGGCTTCAAGCGCTCCGGCTTCGGCCGCGAGCTCGGCCGCTTCGGCGCCGACGAGTTCGTCAACAAGAAGCTGATCCGCAGCGCCTGAGCCCCGCCGGATGAAGCTTCGGATCGGAATCCTTGCCGCGCTGGCGGCCCTCGCCGCCTTCGCCGCGCTCGCCAGCGCCGCCGTAAACGCGACGATCGAAACGCCGATCTGTCACGGGCGGCAGGCGAAGATCCTGGGGACGGAGGGCAACGACGTCATTCGCGGCACCCCGGGGCGCGATGTGATCTGGGGCGGCAAGGGGGATGACACGATCTACGGCAGCCTCGGCAACGACCTGCTCTGCGGTGGGCCGGGGGCCGACCTGATCCACGGCGGTCGTGGCAACGACGAGGTCGACGGCGGTGCCGGCGTCGGCGACCAGGCGATCGGCGATCTCGGCGACGATCATGTCCTCGGCGGCGCCGGGGCGGGTGACGAGGTCGCCGGCGACCTCGGCATCGACATCGTCAACGGCGGCGCCGGCAACGAAGACCTGGTCCACGGCGACTACGGCTGGGACCGCATGTCCGGCGGCGCCGGCAAGGGCGACATCGCCTCCTTCGCGACCGACGTCGCGGGAGGCAAGAGAGCCGATGTCGGCGTATGGGTCTCGCTCACCCGCCACCGGGCGATCGGCGACGGTCACGACAAGGTCTTCGGCTTCGAGAGCATCGAAGGCTCCGCCTTCCGCGACACCCTGATCGGCAGCAAGCAGGGCAACGCGATCGACGGTGGCCCCGGCGACGATCGCCTCGTCGGCGGTGGCGGGCCCGACACCCTCGACGGCGGCCAAGGCAGCGATGGCTGCGAGGGGGCCAAAGGCCGCACGGTCTCCTGTGGCAAGGAAAGGGCGCCGAAGGCATCCGCCTACATCCAGCTCGACCCGACCCCGGCCGGCGGCGCCGGCCTCGAGATCGTCGGCGGTGGCGGCCGGGACGAGTTCGTCGTCGCCTTCGACGAGACGAAGGAGGCGTTCGGAGTGACCGCCAGCAAGCCCCTGGCGATCGGGCCGGGCTGCACGCGCCCACCGGGTGTCGCCACCCAGGTTGCCTGTGAGGCCAAAGGCCCCGGCCGCTGGCTGATGGCCGACCTCGGTCCCGGCAACGACAAGCTTCGAATCGAAGGCTCGATGCTCGCCGTCGGCAGCGTCCGTCTCGCCGGCAACCTCGGCAACGACGTCATCCGCGCCGGTCCCGAGGACGACCTGATCGAGGCCGGTCCCGGTGCCGACAAACTCTACGGCGGCGCCGGCGCCGACGGACTGGTCGGCGGTCTGCCCGGCCCGACCTACCTCTACGGCGGCCCCAACGGCGACCTGCTGGCGGCCGGCGGCGGTTGTGCCGGCGGAGCGCTCGTCGGCGGCCCCGGCCGCGATGACGCCTCCTTCGCCGAGACCCAGGCCCACCCGGGCCTGCTGATCGTCTCCTTCCCCAGCCACAGCGCCTGGATCGACGAGATCAAGGGCTGCGACAAAGTCCATCTCTCGCGCACCAACGAGGACATGGAGGGCTCCTTCGACTGGGACGTCCTGATCGGCGACGGCCGCGCCAACAGCATGCTCGGCCAGCCCGGCGAAGACGTCTTCATCGGCAACGGCGGCGATGACTTAATCGACGCCCGCGACGGCGTCCGCGACTTCTCGATCCAGTGCGGCCGCGGCGAGCCGCCGCGCAAGAAGAGGAACGGCAAAGGCATGACCAAGCCCACCGGCAAAGCGGCCGGCCGCGCCCTGACCGACTCCTTCGACCCGGAGCCGTTCAAATGCGCGATCGTCAAGCACGGCACCCCGGTCCCCGGCCTCAACGGCTGAGCCCGCGCCGCGGCGCGGTCAGGCGGCGGGAGGAACCTGTTGTTTCATCTGCTTCAGGATCGCCAGCAGCGTTGCTGCGCGGGCACGCGCCGGGCTGTCCGCCGGCTGTGAGTTCTTGCTCAGCCAGGCTCCGGTCTCTTTGCTTTCCGCCGCGGCACCCTGACCCTTTGGCGTCTGGATCGCCACCTCGATGTCGGTGCAGACCGCTTCGATCACCGGGTCTGGGCTCGCCTGTCCAGCCGCGGTGGGGTCCAGCTTGATCAGGCAGTAAGCACGGTTGAACTCATAGAGCGGGGTCTTGGGCACATCCGCCAGCGGACGCAGCCTGATCGCCTCGTCGAGGGCGGCTTTGGCCGCCGCGAAATCAGGCGGCTCCTGGTCCTTGAGGGCATAGCCCAGCTCGGCCCGGGTGCGGTGATAGTGGCCCTCCTCATCGCAGGCAATCAGCGCCTGGAAGACCGGCACGCAAAGAGGAACCAGGTCCGGGTGCTTCTCCTCGCTGTCGAGGCCCGAGTTCTTGCGCCGGTAGTCGCGGGCCATGTAAAACGCCTGGCTGCGAACGCCGGGCGTCGCGGCTTTCAGCGCTTTGGTCAGTTCCCCCACCGTTGGCCGGTCGTCGCCCCCCGGGCTGAGCTGCTTGCGGATCAGCGCGATCGCCGCGGTCTGGGTATTGGCGCTCTCGCTGATCACCTGTTTGAAAGTCGCCGTCGCGAGCTCGAAAGCGCTGGGCAGGCGCAGGCGCGTGTACAGGTAAGCCCCTACGAAGCCGGTGATTGCGAAGGAGATCAGCAGGGCGACCGCGACGGTGAATCCCTGACTGCCGAGGCCGGGCTCGAGGCCGTTGGCGAGGTCTTCGATCGCGCCGCTGACCTGGTGGATCTGGACCAGCCCCACCCCGACGAGGATTTTGGTCAGCCAGTCGGAGATCTCCTCCAGGTTCGTGTTCGGTGCGTATTGCGCCGCCGCCACCACGGCCGCGCCCTCCGCGTCTTTGCCCTCGCTCGCGGCTTTGGCTTTGGCCTGCTGCCCGGCGACGCTGCGGGGGATCCCGAAGATGAAGCCGAGCAGGGCGCCGACGGAGAACGCGGCGGTTGCGGTCAGGAGGCCGACCGCGAGGATCTTGCCCTTGCCGCTGGGCTGGGTCAGGGCGTAGATGAACAGCGCCAGCACCGCCGGGGTGCCGAGCGCCGCAAGGACGCGCAGAGTGCCCGACTGCCCCTGCATCGATTCCTGCCGTTTGCGCCACCATCCGGCCAGGCCGGCGAAAAAGCGACGCCGCGCGTCGCGGCGTTCCTGTCGCTTTCGAACCTGCTCTTCGCGCCAGGCCCGCACCGTGTTTTCACGGGCGATCCGTTCTTCTTTTTCCCGTTCCTTCTGCTCCTGGCGTTCCTGCCACTGGCGCTCATTCGCCGCGGCATCCTCCTGATCTTTGCGGCGCAGGCGGGCAAGCTCCAGCTCGCATATGAGCTCTGCCTTGCGCGCCTCGCAGTCCGCTTTCGTGTCGGCCGGGCTCATCTCAGTACTCCCCTGCCCGCCGGGATCCGGTGACGCCTGACCTCGGCCCCGCCCTCTGCTCCATATGAACACGACACGCGCGCCTCTCCGTTTGAGTTTTCCGACTGCTCAATGACCCTTAAGTACAGCTGCGTCGGGTGTCAACCCCAATAGTCGGGTGCGGGGGATGAAGTTCGTTTGAACTAGGCTTGGCCCGTGGCCCGCAAGACCGCGAATGGAGACGAGGCAGCCGCCGTTGCGGCGGCGATCCCGCAGTTCGAGGCGGAGGTCGGAGCGGCCTCCGAGGAGGCGGCTCCCGTGGTCGACCAATGGCAGCGGGCGGCGTTGATCGAGGGGGTCAGCGCCAAGCAGACCGTGCTGGATTCAGAAGGAGGAGCGAGATGGCAGTCGTGAAAATCATCGAGCTGGTCGGGAGTTCGAAGACGTCCACCGACGACGCGGCGAAACAGGCTTTGAGCCAGGCGCAGGGCACCCTGCGCAACATTCGCGCCGTCGACATCGTCTCGACCGGGATCCGCGGCGAGAACCTGGACGAGTACCGGGCTCACGTGCGGGTCGCGTTCCTGATCGAGGGAACGGACATCGACTGATGAGCGAGCCGGCGAAAGAGGTCTCCCGCGAGGAGGCCCAAAAGCTGATCGACGAGGGCGCGCAGCTGATCGACGTGCGTGTCGACCACGAGTGGGCCGCCGGGCACCTTCCGGGCGCCACCCACCTGCCGCTGGCCGAGCTGAACGAGCGCACCGGCGAGATCGACAAGGACCGCCCGGTGCTCCTTTACTGCCGTGGTGGCAACCGCTCGGCGATGGCGGCGGCGGCCCTGGTCGAGGCCGGCTACGACGCCGTGAAGCTCGGCGAGGGCATCGTCGGCTGGGAGGAGGCAGGCCTTCCGCTCGCTCCCGATGACGGCTATGTGGCCGAGTCGGGAGAAGCCGCAGCCGTGCTGCAGGCACGAAAAAGGACCGTTTAGCAGTAAATACCTGAATCCCTGTCAGGTTTTGCTATTTTCTTCGGCATGGAGCTTGCGGTAACCGAGAACAAGGTGCAGAAGGGCAAGGGGCGCGTGGGCACGCTCGAGAACCCCGAGTCCTACGCCAACGTCCCCGGCCACATCATCCCGATCATCGAGCGCGAGTTCGACGACTTCGACAACGAAGCTGAGGAGTTCCTCGCAGAGCGCCTGCCGGAAAACGAGTTCATCGGCTTCCGGCTCAAGCAGGGCGTCTACGGCCAGCGCCAGCCCGGCGTCCAGATGGTCCGGGTCAAGCTTCCCTTCGGCGGCGTCACTCCCGATCAGATGGACGCCTTCGCCGACGTGGTGGAGAAGTACGCGCCGCTGAACAAGGGGCACATCACCACCCGCCAGAACATCCAGATCCACCACGTGCCGCTGCGCGACATGGAGTCGCTGATCCGTGAGATCTCGACCACCGGCCTCTCCTCCCGCGAGGGCTGCGGCAACACGATGCGCAACGTCACCGGCGATCCCTGGGCCGGCGTCGCCGCCGACGAGGTCTTCGACCCGACGCCCTACGCCGGCGCCTACATCCGCTACTTCGTGCGTCACCCGACGACGCAGCTGATGCCGCGCAAGATCAAGACTTCCTTCACCGGCTCCGACGAGGACCGGGCGATCAGCGGCATCCACGACGTCGCCTTCCTTGCCCGCGAAAGGGACGGGGTCAAGGGCTTCGAGATCCGCGTCGGCGGTGGCACCTCGATCATGGCCCGCGTCGCCCCGACCCTCTACGAGTTCGTCGCGGCCGACAACGGCGACTACATGAAGGTCACCGAGGCCGTGCTGCGCATCTTCGACCGCCAGGACTGGCTGCGCGTCAACCGCGCCCGCGCCCGGATCAAGGTCCTCGTCGACAAGATCGGCATCGACGCCTTCCGCGAGCAGGTCGAGGAGGAGCTGCAGGGCGACTGGGTCGCCGAGCGCGAGTTCGACGTCGAGCGCCTGCGCTACGACGACGACGAGCAGGCCAACGCTCCCGCGAAGCCCCCGGAGGCCGCCTCCCCCAACGGCGACCGCACCGAGTTCGAGCGCTTCCTCGATGGCAACGTCCAGGCCCAGCGCCAGGAGGGCTTCTCCACGGTCGAGGTGAAGATCACCCGCGGCGATCTCACCCCGGAGCAGTTCCGCGGCCTCGCGACGATCATGCGCGAGCACACCGGCGGCTACGCCCGCAGCACCGTGCAGCAGAACTTCGTCCTGCGCTGGGTTCGCGACGAGTCGCTTTACGACGTCTGGCAGAAGCTGGTCGCGCTCGACCTCGCCGAGGCCGGTGCCCGCGAGATCACCGACGTCGTCAGCTGCCCCGGCACCGACAGCTGCAAACTCGGGATCGCCAGCTCGATGGGG
Source organism: uncultured Solirubrobacterales bacterium (assembly GCA_963811375.1). Taxonomy (GTDB): domain Bacteria; phylum Actinomycetota; class Thermoleophilia; order Solirubrobacterales; family 70-9; genus VAYN01. The sequence continues at coordinate 157,084 of CAWEQY010000006.1, read as the reverse complement.
CTCAACAAAGCGGTCAAAGAGCGGGTCGAGGCAATGGACATCACCGACTCGCTGACCAAGAAGATCCACATCAAGATGAGCGGCTGCCCCAACGGCTGCAGCCAGCACCACATCGCCAACATCGGCTTCTACGGCGCCTCGCTGAAAGTCGGCGGGCGCCAGATCCCCGCCTACATCCCCCACATCGGCGGCAACTACGAGGGCGGCGAGGTCATCTTCGGCACCCGCCTGAAGTCGCGGCTCCCGGCCAAACGGGTCCCCGAGGCGGTCGAGCGCTGGATCGAGCTGTACGAGTCCGAGCGCGACGAGGGCGAGGAGTTCAACGCCTTCGCCGAGCGCACCGGGGCCGGCAGCTTCGAAGAGATCGTCAAGGACCTGACGATGCCGGCCGAGTTCAGCCTCGAGACGATGCAGCAGTTCATCGACTGGAATCGCTCCAGCCCCTACAAAGTCGAGCGCGGCGAGGGAGAGTGCGCGATCTAGCGCGCCAGCGACCATGAAGCCACCGCCCATAACTCTCTCCGGCACCGTGCCGACAATCACCGACCACGAGACGGTCGCCGCCGAGCTCGAGGACCGCACCGCCCAGGAGGCGCTGGAGTGGATGTTCGAGACCTTCGGGGCCGAGCACTACATCGCCTGCTCGTTTCAGAAAACGTCCTCGGTGACCGCCCACATGGCGAGCCAGGTCAACCCCGAGGCGCGCTTCTTCTACCTCGACACCGACGTCCTCTTCCCGGAGACCTATGAGACCCGCGACCGGCTGGCCGCGACACTGGGGATCGAGTTCGACCGTTTCCACAATCTGACCCTCGAGGAGCAGGCCGCCGAGTACGGCGACGAGCTCTGGAAGAGCGACCCGGATTCATGCTGCGGCCTGCGCAAGGTCGAGCCGATGCGGCGCGCGCTTTCTTCCGTAGACTGCTGGGTCGCCGGCGTCCGCCGGGGTGATTCCAGCAGCCGTTCCAAGACGCCGAAGCTCGGCTGGGACAAGAAATTCAACCTCTGGAAGCTGAATCCGATCGCGGACTGGTCCGAGCGCGACGTCTGGAACTACATCCGTGAGCACCACCTCCCTTACAACCCCCTCCACGATCACGGCTACCCGTCGATCGGCTGCACCCACTGCACGCAGCCGGTCGGGCCCGGGGGCTCACCGCGCGACGGCCGCTGGGCCGGCGTGGCGAAGACGGAGTGCGGAATCAACTAGCGCTCTGGGGCACGTCCCCGGGGCATTGAAGATTCAGCGCTGATGGAGGAGACGACCTCAGTGCGCACGGCAGCGATCGAGCTGTCGGACCTCGACACCCTCGAGGCGGAGTCGATTCACATCATCCGCGAAGTCGCGGCCGAATTCGAGCAGCCGGTGATGCTGTTCTCCGGCGGCAAGGACTCGGTCCTGATGCTGTACCTGGCGCGCAAGGCGTTCGCGCCGGCGCCGGTGCCGTTCCCGATCATGCATGTCGACACCGGGCACAACTTCCCCGAGGTGATCGAGTTCCGCGACCGCACCGTCGCCGAGCTGGGCCTGCGGCTGGAGGTGGCCTCGGTCCAGGAGCAGATCGACGCCGGCCGGATCAAGGTCGGCCACCCGCTGGAAAGCCGCAACCGCCACCAGACCGTGGCGCTGCTGGAAGGGATCAAGAACGGCGGCTTCGACGCCGTCTTCGGCGGCGGCCGCCGCGACGAGGACAAGGCGCGGGCCAAGGAGAGGGTCCTTTCCTTCCGCGACAAATTCGGCCAGTGGGACCCGAAGAACCAGCGCCCCGAGCTCTGGCGCCTCTACAACGGCCGCCACCAGAAGGGCGAGCACATCCGCGTCTTCCCGATCTCCGACTGGACCGAGCTCGACGTCTGGCGCTACCTCGCCCGCGAAGAGGTCGACCTGCCGCCGATCTACTTCGCCCACGAGCGCGAGGTGGTCGAGGTCGAGGGATTGCTGATGGCCGTGAACGAGTTCTTCCCGCTCCCGGAGGGCGCCGAGGTGAAGCGGCAGATGGTCCGCTACCGGACCGTCGGCGACGCTACCAGCACCGGTGCCGTCGAGTCGACCGCGACCGAGTACGAGGGCGTAATCGCCGAGACCGCGATCTCGCGGATCACCGAGCGCGGCGCCACCCGTGGCGACGACCGCTTCTCGGAAGCGGCGATGGAGGATCGCAAGAAGGAGGGCTACTTCTAATGGGTGGCCACTCGTGAGCCAGCTGCTGCGGATCGCCACCGCCGGCTCGGTGGACGACGGCAAGTCGACCCTGATCGGGCGGCTCCTGCACGACACCAAATCGATCTTCGAAGACCAGCTCAGCGCGATCGAGGCCACCTCGGTCAAGCGCGGCGACGAACAGACCGACCTGGCGCTGCTGACCGACGGTCTGCGGGCCGAGCGCGAGCAGGGGATCACGATCGACGTCGCCCATCGTTACTTCGCGACGCCCAAGCGCAAGTTCGTGATCGCCGACACCCCCGGCCACATCCAGTACACGCGCAACATGGTCACCGGCGCCTCGACCGCGAGCCTGGCGCTGCTGCTGGTCGACGCCCGCAAGGGCGTGCTCGAACAGACCCGCCGCCACGCCCTGCTCTCCTCGCTGCTGCGGGTGCCGCACCTCGTCCTCTGCGTGAACAAAATGGACCTCGTCGACTACGACCAGGCGGTCTACGAGGAAATCCGCCACGACTTCACCTCCTTTGCCGCCAAGCTCGAGATCACCGACCTCGACTTCGTCCCGATCTCCGCCCTGGCCGGCGACAACGTGGTCGAGCGCTCGGTCAACATGCCCTGGTTCGATGGGCAGCCGCTGCTGGGCCAGCTCGAGGACGTCCACATCGCCTCCGACCGCAACCTGGTCGACAACCGCTTCCCGGTGCAGACGGTGATCCGGCCGCAGTCCGCAGAGCACCGCGACTACCGGGGCTTCGCCGGCTCGGTCGTCGGCGGCATCTTCAAGCAGGGCGACGAGGTGATGGTCCTGCCCTCGCGCAAGACCTCGACGATCGCCCAGATCGACACCCCCGACGGCGCCGTCGACCAAGCCTTCCCGCCGATGGCGGTGACGATGCTGCTCGACGACGAGCTCGACATCTCCCGCGGCGACATGATCTGCCGGCCCTCCAACCAGCCGAGCGCGACCAATCGCTTCGAGGCGATGATCTGCTGGTTCGACGAGACCTCCTCGTTGCGCACTGGGGCCGCCTACCAGCTCAAGCACACGACCCGCTGGCTCGCCGCCGAAGTCGAGACGCTGCGCTACGAGCTCAACGTCGACACCCTGCATCGTGACCTCGGGGCGGAGACGCTGGAGGTCAACGACATCGGCCGGGTCTCGATCCACACGACCTCGCCGCTCTTCCTCGACGAGTACCGGCTCAACCGCACCACCGGCAGCTTCATCCTCGTCGACCCCGCGACCAACCTCACCGTCGCCGCCGGGATGATCATCGGCGCCGGCGGCGAGCCGGCCGTCGTCGCCGCGGAGTCGGTGGTCGCCGACGACATCACCTTCCATCCCAGCAGCCTCTCGCGCGAGGAACGGCAGCAGGCGCTGGGGACGACCGGGGCGACGATCTGGATGACCGGCCTCTCCGGCTCGGGCAAGTCGACGATCGCCGCCGCCGCCGAGCACACCCTGGTCGGCAGCGGCCGCAACGCCTACATGCTCGACGGCGACAACCTCCGCCACGGCCTCAACGCCAACCTCGGCTTCAGCGAGGAGGACCGGGCCGAGAACGTGCGCCGGGTCGGCGAGGTCGCAAAGCTGCTGGCCGAGTCCGGCGTCGTCGCGATCGTCTCCCTGGTCAGCCCGTTCAAGGACGCGCGCGACAAGGTCCGCGCCGCCCACGAGGCCGCCGGGATCCCCTTCCACGAGGTCTTCGTCGACACGCCGCTGGAGGAGTGCGAACGGCGCGACCCCAAGGGGCTTTACGCGAAGGCGCGTGCCGGCGAGATCACCGACTTGACCGGAGTGGGCAGTCCCTATGAGGCACCGGCCAGCCCGGAGTTGACGACGGATCCGGACCTGGAGACCGCGGTCCGCCAGGTTCTCGCTCTGCTGGGCTGAGCCTTCGCTACCTAGCCAAGCGTTCGAGGACCTCGCGGTCCTCCTCGAGGCGACGCTTCAGTCGCTGCTGGAAATCCTTGTCGGCGCGCCGGGCCGCGATGTGGTTATCGATTGCCTCGCGCACGGCCTCGGACACAGGCATGTCGTCGGCGCGCGCAATGGCGGCGAGCTCGGCGGCCTTGTCCTCGGAGAGGCGGAGGCTCATAGCTTTGACAGCCATTAGAACTATCTCCCTTGATCAACCGTTGACTGCATCGGACTGGAGTTACGATTGTACCGAGGTACAACAGAGATGGACAGCTCTCATAAAGATATTTTGGTAGCGTGCCACCGAAATGTCAGATCGTTTGGGGTTAATCGATCTTCTTTTGATTGCCGAGGCCATCACGGATAGCCCGGCTGAGCAGATCGTGCGCGTCGTGCAGGTGGCCGGAGCGGAGTCCGCGCTGGCGGCGCCGTTCGCGACCTTCGGCGGAATCGACTTCTATGAAGATCCGGCGGAACGCGCGGCTATCTGCTGCTCGAGGATCGTTCGCAACCACCCACTCCCGGATGGGAACAAGCGGCTGGGATACGAGTGCATGCGCGAGATGCTCGAACGCAGCGAGATTCCCTGGCCGCGGCCGAGCGAGGATGCGGATGAGATCGCCTCAACCATCGAAGGACTTGCGGCGCGGACGGTTTCAGAGCAGGACTTCGTCCGCTGGGTGAAGCAGCGAACACAGATTCGCCAGTAGCCCGGCTATGGCTTCGGCTCGCGGACGACGACCGTGCGGCCGTCGCTGAGCTTGTAGAGAGTGCCGATCGGTTCGCCCCGGCCGATGACCTTCTCGTCGGCTTTCAGCTCTACCCGCTTGACCTTCTGGTCCTTGGGTGCGACCACCGCGTCGGTGGGGCGCGTTTTCTCGGCGCTGGCCTTGCCGGTCAGGGCGGAGGTGAGGTCTAAAGAGGAGAGGGCGGCCAGGAGGAAGGCGACGGAGAGGACGATGCCGAGGTCGAAGAGGTTGACGAGGCCGTCGAGGGGGTCGCCGGCGCGGTCGTCGCGGCTGCGGGCTCTTGGCGTCACCTTCACGGCGCCACCGCGAAGTGGCTGTGGGGGACGGGGTGGCCATTGGTGGCCGGGGTGGTGAGGCAGGCAGCGACGTACTCGACGTCGGAGTAGTCCTGGGCGTAGAGGCGGTCGCGGACGAGGGAGATGGCGAAGGCGAAGGCGCCGATCAAGAGGCCGGCGACGGTGACGCTGAAGGCGACCCGGAGGTTCTCGGTCAGGGTGGCGACGTCGCCGTCGGCGAGGCCGGCCAGAGCGGGGGAGAGGGGGATCAGGGTGCCCATCAGGCCCAGGGCGGGCCCCATGCGAACGAGGATGCGGGTGCGCTCGAGACGGCGCAGCGAGAGGTAGTCGTACTCGGCCAGGCGCTTGGCCAGGCGGGCCTCGGAGTTGGGTCGCCCGCACTGCTCGACGATGCCGGCGAGGGCGTCCTCCATCTGCCGGTTCCAGGCGAATGGCAGCAGCGCCGCCAGCGCCTCGGCCGGCATCCCGGCGGCGAGGCGGCCGCGGCACTCCTCGACCGCGCGCTCCAGGCCCCAGAGGCTGCGGTGGCGTCGTCGTCGCGCCTCCACCAGCAGGGCACCGGCTTCGACGACGACGATCGCCAGCGCCGCCACGGTGAGGACCAGTACCGGGATCAGCAGCGCCTCGGAGATGTCGAAGAGCAGCTGCTCGATCATGCGGGGCGACCCCCTGGCAGGAAGCGGGCGATGCCGCCGGTCTCGATCAGGGCGCCCGTGCCGAGCAGGCCGAGGGTGGCGAGCAGCCCCCAGGCGACGCCGGGGATGCCGCCACCGCCGTTGCCCTGGAGCTGGCCGCTGCGGGCTGCCGCCTGTTTCGACGCTGCCGGCGGAGGGTCGATGCTGGCGCTGACCAGTTCGCCGACGACGCGTTCGCCGGGGGCTGGTCGTTGCTTGGGCTTGGGCTCGGGTGCGGGCGAAGGCACGACGTGCGTCGTAGCCGGGTCGGCAGCGGCAGGACCAGCCGCAGCGCCGACACCCGGTTCCGATCGGTCGGCGGCGCCGTGGTCGGGTGCGCTCGCGTTGTCGTTACTGCCGCTCCCCTTGCGGTCTGGGCCTGCGATTGGCGGCCCAACCTGGATCGTCACCACTGCCGAGGCGCCGGTGTCGTCGCCGTCGCCGGTGACGCCGACCACGACGTCGTAGCTGCCGCGTTTGGCGAAGCCGTGGCTGGCTTCGGCGCTGGAGGCGGAGGCGCCGTCGTCGAAGTACCAGGAGTAGGTGAGCTGCTCGCCCGAGCCTGCCTGTTCGACGATGGCCTGGAAGTGGACCGGCTTATCGGGGCTCGTCCGCAGAGTCGAGGCCTCGGCGCGGACTCGCAGCCGCGAGCCTTTGCGCAGGACCAGGGAGATTCCCTGGGGAGCCTCGAAGGAGTCGCCGGCGTTGAAGTCTTCGACTCCCGCATTCGGCCGCAGGAAGCCGGTGCCGGCGGCGGTCGCGTAAACGACCGGAGGGCCGTCGGCGAAGGCGCCGGGGTCGAGCGCCTGGTCGCGGCTGAGCAGCACGGCACCGCCGGCGGGGCGCTGGATTTCGAGGTAGGAAAAGCCGTAGGGGTCGGCGCCGGCGGCGTTGAGGAGCGCCGCCAGCGAGAAGCCGCTGAGGGTCTGGGCGCTCGCGCCGGTGCTCGAGCGCAGCAGGTAGGAGCGGGCGACCACATCCTCGGAGCCGGCGAGCGCGTCGAGCGAGAGCGTCCGCTCGCCGCCGCCCGGCGAAACCACGGTCGCCTGGGCGGCGTCGGCCTGGGCGGAGTCGGCCCAGGGCGAAGCCAGGGCCAGGACCGCCACCGCGGCGGCGGTCAGCGCCCGCGCTCGCACGCCACCGGCCATCAGCCGGCGGTGGAGAAGGAGAGCGTGGCGCATCCGAAGTCGGTGCCCGGGGCATAGAAACCGGCGAAGGTCGAGCCGGCGGTGCCGGCTGGAATCGCTCCCGGCACCCGTTCGTAGGTGAAGCTGTTGCCGCTCGTCCTGATCGCCGCGGCATGCGAGAGGTCGAGGTTGATCAGCACCTGCCGCTGCGCCGGTTTGCCGGAGTCGGAGATCGAGAAGATCGCCCGCGACTTGGCGCCGGCGATCTCGAGTTCCGGTTCGGCCGTGCTCAGGTCGATGCCGTGGCCGCTGTATTGGAAGCGAACGGCGCCGCCGAGGCGGACCAGGGCGCTGTCGTCGCTCGGGTCTGCCGAGTTGGCGCCGCCGTCGTGCCAGCCGCTTGCGAAGGGAAAATGGAAGCCGTAGCTGAGCGCCGCCGAGGCGCCCGGCAGCAGCACCGGTGGGTCCGCGGTGGCACCGCCGAAGACGCTCGTTCCCTCGCCGCTGCCGATGTAGCGGATGAAGGACTCGCGCACCTGCCAGTCGATCGTGGCAGCGGCGATGTCGGTCGCGCCGAGCGGGCGCACCGCCACCGGCAGCGGTTCCTCGGGAGTCGGTCCGGCGCCGCTGGGCAGCGGGCAGGTCGCCGCTTGCTGCTGGGCACCCGGGGATTTGCCGCTGGGGGCACCGGCCGCGTCGAGGCCGGAGACACCGGCCGCCAGCGTGCCGATCGGCTTGGAGGTAAGGGCCCGGGCGACTTTCCGGCTCATCGGCAGCGCCAGGCGTTTGCCGATCGCGCCGGCGGCGGCCGGGGTCAGCTTCAGTCGCAGGCCGCCGAGGGCGAGGCTGCCGGCGACCGGGTCGACGTCGCGGCGGCCCCCACGGAGAACACGGAAGAGGTCGATGTCGGTGCCGCCGAGCTTGGCGGTCAGCCGCGGGTCCTGGCCGAGGACGAGGCTGAGCTTGCCGAGGCGCAGCTTCTTGGCGCCGGCCCGCAGCGAGATCGCGCCGCGATGCCGCAGCAGGGTCGTGGTCGCGCCGGCGAGGCCGGCGGCGACGGGGAGGAGGATCCGCTGCCGGGTGCCGGTGGCCGGCTTCAGGGGCACGATCCGCACCCCCTGGTCGCGCAGCGATTGCGCCGCCGGCCCGTCCAGCCTCAGGACGGTCTCATCCCCGGCGCGCGCGACGCCGGGGATGAGGGCCGCGACGACGGCGGCAAGCGCCGCCGTCGTCACGATGCCGCCGGTCCGCTTGACGGCGATTCCGATCACCCGAGGCCCACCGTGACGCTCGCCGGGTCGAGCACCTGACCGGCTTTGTAGCTGGGCGCGAACGGCGTCGCCGCGACCGCGGTCAGCGTCGCCGGCAGGCCGGTCCAGGTGACCGTCTTGCCGTTGGCCGAGTAGGTCGGGGCGACGGTGCCGAGCGTCGCGATCGTCGTGTTCGGCAGCGCGACAGGCGGCCGGTCTTCACAACCCATGCCGTTGAATTTGTCGATGTCGTAGGTCAGGTTGGCGACGATCGACGAGTTGGTGCCGAGGGTTACGGCGACGTTGCTGAACTTGATTTCGACGATGCAGTGGCCTGGCTTGGCGAATTTGACGCTGCCCTGCGTTTTCAGCGCCAACAGGTCGCTGGCTCCGTAGAGACCCTTCTGGAAGGTGCCGCCGGCGCTCGGGAAGCTGAAGAACGACCCGGCTTTGGCGGGGTTGCCGGTCGTGGTGGCGCCGCCATCGGTCACGATCGAGCCGACCGAGCCGGGGCCGAGTTCTTTGTAGATGTATTCGCGCCAGGAGGTGAGGAAGCCCCAATCGAGCGCACCGGAGGCGAGCGCCTGGGCGGGGGCGTGGGTCGGGAAGGCCTGGGCGGCGAGCCAGATCATGCCGACGCCCTTGCGGACAAGGGCGCGTTCGAGGCCGAGCTCGTCGCGCAGTGCGGTCGCCGCCTCGGCGGTCAGCCGCAGCTTGCCTTCGCCAAGTGCGATCGCGCCGCTGGTGCTGTTGACCTGCGGCGCCGCGCCGAGCCAGAAGACAGGGATCTCAGCCTCGCCGAGCTTGCCGGCCAGCGTGCCCGTCGTGAGGTTGAAGTGAATGCCGGTCAGGGCGATCGCCTCTTTGCCCTTCTTGAAGGTGAGGCTGGCACCGGTGTGCGCCGAGGGCTGAGCGCCGGGGTTGAGCTCGGCGATCGGCAGGGTTAGCTTGTTGGCCTGGCCGGTCGTGCCGGCGCCGGCGATCAGCTTCACGCCCTGGCCGCTGAGGGTGCGGCCTTTGCTGTGGCTGGCGGCGACGATGACGGCCTGCCCCTGCCCGCTGGCGGCACCGGCGGGGGCCGCCAGGGCGGCGGTCAGCGCGACGGTAGCGCCCAACGCAAGCAGGCTGGCGGTCAACCGGCTCCTTCTCGATTCGTTCGAACTCATTCTCGAAAGGTCTCCTTGTTCTGCGCGCACCGTGGTGCGCTGGACTCGACGGCGCGCTTGGATTAGGGCACCCTAATAAATTCACACTAACAAAGTAGGGATTAGGGTGCCCTAATGGGACTCTTTTGCAGCCAGGCGACGTGCAGAGCGGTACGACCGTCGTCGGCGGTCAATTTGGCGTTGGCGCCCCAGACCGCCGCCAGCCGCTTACTGCTCAGCACCTGCTCGGCCGCGCCGGTCGCGACCGTGCGTCCCTCCGAGACGACCACGACCGTGTCGGCGATCGCCGCCGCCAGGGCGAGGTCGTGGACGACCAGCAGTACCGCCAAGCCTTCGCCGACGAGGTCGCGGAGCAGGGCGGCGACGCCGATCGTGGCACCGAGGTCGAGCTGGGAGGTGGGCTCGTCGGCGATCAGGACCGGCGCCTCCTGGGCCAGCCCGATCGCGATCTGGACTCGCTGCAGCTCGCCGCCCGACAGCGTCGTCAGTGCTCGCTCGCCGAACTGGGTGACGCGGGCGCGTTCCATCGCCCGCTCGACCCCCCTGTGATCCTCGCCGGTCAGACGGCGCAACGGCCGCAGCCGGGCCGAGCGCCCGATCGTCACCGCTTCGCGCACGCGGATGCCGGCCGGGACCGGCATCCGCTGGGGGACGAAGGCGCGCAGTCCGGCCAGCTCGCGACCACGCATCTCACTCACCTCCCGCCCCTGCCAGCGAGCGCTGCCAGCGGCCATCTTCTGCAGCCCGGAAACGGCCCGCACCAGGGTCGACTTCCCCGCCCCGTTGGGCCCGACCACCGCGACCAGCTCACCAGCTTTCAGACTGAGGTCAGCCCCGCGCAAAATCGGCGCCCCACCGATCTCCACCTCGACACCATGCGCCTCGAGCAGGGCAGCAGGAGGGGGTCCCTCCGTCGGGCCTCCAGCAACGCCCATAGGGCCGTGCGCCCGACGGAGGGACCCCCTCCTGCTGCCCTTTTCGCCGTGCTCCACTAGACCGCCTTGCGCAGGAGCCACAGAAACAGGGGCACACCGAGCAGGATCATGAAGGGGCCGACCGGCATCTCGATCGGCGCTCGCAGGGTGCGGGCGAGGGTGTCGCCGGCGGCGAGCAGGGCGGCGCCGCCGATCGCCGAGGCGGGGACGACGAAGGTGTGGCTGGAGCTGCCCCCGGCCATGCGGACGACGTGGGGCACGACCAGGCCGAGGAAGCCGAGCAGGCCGGCGATCGCCGCCGAGGCCGCGGCCAGCAGCGCCGCCGCGATCCCCGCCCCGAGCCGGATCAGCTGCGGGCACGAGCCGAGCGAGGCGGCGACGTCGTCCCCCAGCGCCAGCCGGTCCAGTGGCCGGATCAGGCAGGCGGCGACGAGGAAGCCGACCGCGAAGTAGGGCCAGATCGTCTCCATCTCCTGCCAGCCGCTGGAGGTGAGGCCGCCGGCGATGAAGAAGATCGCGGAAGGCGCGCGCTCCGGGTAGGCGGCCAGCAGCCCGGTCGTCCCCGCCGTGAACAGGGAGAGCATCGCGATTCCGGCCAGGATCACCTTGCCGGTGCTGCCGCGGTTGCGCCCGGACCAGGCGAAGGCGAAGACCAGCGTCGCTGCCAGCAGGCCGAAGAAGAGCGCCCCGACCGGCAGCAGGGCGATCGAGCCGGGGAAGAGGATGATGATCAGGATCGCCCCGAAGCCGGCGCCGCCGGTGACCCCGATCACGTCGGGCGAGGCGAGCGGGTTGGCCAGCGCCCCCTGCAGGATCGCGCCGGCGATGCCGAGCGCGGCGCCGACGATCAGCGCCTCGATCGTGCGCGGCAGCCGCAGTGCCTCGATGATTTGCTGATCGCTGCCGCCGTCGCCCTTGCCGAGCAGGATGTCGATCACCTCCGCAGCCGGCACCTTGACCGCGCCCAGCGCCAGCGAGGCGATCGTGGCGAGGGCGAGGGCGACGAGCAGCGCCGCGAAGACCAGGGACCGACGCGCCAAGCGAAATCAGTTCTTCAGGTAGACGCGGCGGACCTTGCGGATCGTGCGGGCGATGTCGGTCCCGGCCTGCAGCAACGAGTTGTCGACCGAGACGTAGACCTGGCCGGTCTGCGCCGCCGTGGTGCTGGCCCAGGCCGGGTTGTCGCGCAGGTACTCGGTCAGGCTGGGGATGTCGTCGGCGTTGGCGTGGGGGACGGCGACGATCACGTCCGGGTCTTCGGCGACCACGACTTCGTCGGAGATCCGCTCGAAGCCGGAGTTGGACTCGACGCCGCCGGTCAGCAGCCTGCCACCGGCTCTGCTGACGATGTCGCCGCCCCAGCTGTTGGGCAGGAAGGCGAAGGGAGTGCGGCCGACGCCGAGGATCAGCATCACCTTGGGGTGCTCGCGGATCCCCTTGCTGGCGGCTTCGACCTGCTTGCGCATCGATTGCAGCAGGTCGCGGGCGTAGTGCTTGCGGCCGACCAGGGTGCCGATCTTGAAGGTGTCGGCCAAGGCGCCGTCGATCGAGCGCGGGTCGTGAAGGACGACGTCGATCCCCAGGCTCGTCATCGCCTGGTTTCCCTTTGCCCAGGTTTGCGAGGAGAAGACGAGGTCGGGGTCGAGCGAGGCGAGCTGCTCGAGGTTGGGCCCGTTCGGATGCGAGAGCGGCAGCGTGGTGGCGCCCTTCAGCTTCGGCGAGAAGCGTTCGGCCCCGCCCAGCGTCTCGCCAATGCCGACCGGCATTACGCCGAGCTTGGCCAGCGTGTTGGCGCTGAACGGCGTCAGCGCGACGATCCGCTCCGGGGGGGCCGCCTGGCTGGCGGTCGGTAGCGCCAGCGCGACCAGGACAAGCGCCGCCATCGCGGCGGTGGCGCTTCTCGCACCTATGCGGTGCACAAGGCCCCAGGTCACGCAGCGACCCGGGTGTCGATCACGTCGTAGCTGCGAACTTCGTTTCCGTGAGCGAGCTCGCCATCCGCGTGGCGATGGCTCATCTTGAACAGGTCGCTGTTGACCCAGCTCTTGAACGCCTCCTCGTTCTCCCACCGGCTGAGTACGACGTACTCGCCGTCCCGATCCCGCCGCAGCAGCTCGAACCCTGCAAAGCCCTCCGCCTTGTCGACGTGGCTCTCCCGCTCCAGAAACGCCCGCTCAAACGCCTCCCGCCGCTCCTCGTGCACATGAACCACGTTCATCACCAGATACAAGGTCCCGCTCCTTTCGAGAGGGAGCCACTTAGGGCACCCTAATTAGGTAGTCCTAATTAGGGTAGCCGAATAAACCTAAGCGAGGAATGCGGCCGTACGAGTAGCCGGGGGAGGGGGTCCCTCCATCGGACCTTCAGCAACGCCCATAGGGCCGTGCGTCCGATGGAGGGACCCCCTCCCCCGGCCGGGCGCTACGACCGACTGGGAACGCGCGGCTCTCCGAGCCCGTACGTCTCGTAGGCCCCGAACTCAGCGAACGTCTTGTGCGTTGGCCCGTGGTAGTCCGACGAGCCCGTGGGAACCAGGTCGAGCTCCTCGCAGAGCTTGAGCAGGTGTTCGGTCTGCTCCCTGCTGTGGCTCGGGTAGAAGGTCTCGACCCCGTCGGCCCCGAGCGAGCGGATCAGGTCCTCGACCTTGTCGGGCTCGGAGATGTCCCAGTAGGGATGGGCAATCACCGCGGCGCCGCCGGCCTCGCGGATCAGCTCGATCGCCTGCTCGGCGGTCGGCCACTTGCGCGGCACGAAGGCCTTGGCGCCGGGCACCAGGAACTCCTCGAAGAAGGGCCCGAGGTCGCCGCTCGCGCCGGCCGCCCTGGCGATGTGCGGTCGCCCGATCGAGTCGGCGGCGCCGGCCTCGCGGATCGCGTCGTCGAGGGTCAGGTCGAAGCCCTCGCGGCGCAGGTTCTCGACGATCTCGCCGGCCCGGGTGCGGCGCTCCTGCTGTGCTCGCTCGCAGGCCGGTCCGATCTTCTCGAGGTCGACCCAATAACCGCAGATATGCAGGTCTTCCGCGTACTCGTGGACGCAGGACATCTCGATCGCCGGGACCAGCTCGACCCCCAGCCCCCGCGCTGCCTCTTCGGCCTCGGGCACGCCGGCGACGGCGTCGTGGTCGGTCAGCGCCAGCGTCGTGACCCCAGCCTTCGCCGCTTCCTCGACGACGCCCGCCGGCGCCAGCTGGCCGTCGGAGACGGTCGAGTGGGACTGCAGCTCGATCAGCACCGGAGCAGCCTATTCATCGCTCCCATCACCGCGCCGCCCGCATAAATAGACTGCCGCGTCCAATGTTCGGCAAGGTGCTCATAGCCAACCGCGGCGAGATCGCCATCCGCGTCGCCCGCACCCTGAAAGAGATGGGGATCGGGTCGGTCGCGGTCTACTCGGAGATCGACCGCGAGGCGCCGCACGTGCGCGAGGCCGACGAGGCCTTCCTGATCGGCCCGGCGGTCCCGGCCGAGAGTTATCTGAACATCGAGAAGATCGTCGCCACCGCCAAGGAAGCCGGAGCTGAGGCGATCCATCCCGGCTACGGCTTCCTCGCCGAGAACGCCGACTTCGCCAAGGCCTGCGCCGCGGCCGACATCGTCTTCATCGGCCCGCCGGCCGAGGCAATCGAAGAGATGGGGTCGAAGACCCGGGCGCGCGAGATCATGAAGGCGGCCGGGGTGCCGATCGTGCCCGGCGCCACGGAGCCGGCCAAGGACGTCGACGCGGCTCGTGCCCAGGCCGAGGAAGCCGGCTACCCGGTCGCCTGCAAGGCCGCCGGCGGCGGTGGCGGCAAGGGCTTCCGCGTGGCGCTGACCCCGGACGAGCTCGAGGAGGCCTTCGACGGCGCCGCCCGCGAAGGCGAGAAGTTCTTCTCCGACGACCGCGTCTACGTCGAGCGCTACCTCGAGGACCCGCGCCACGTCGAGGTCCAGGTGCTCGCCGACTCGCAGGGCAACGTGATCCACCTCGGCGAGCGCGATTGCTCGATCCAGCGCCGTCACCAGAAGGTGATCGAGGAGGCGCCCGGCCCCCAGGTCGACGCCGAGATGCGGGCGCGGATCGGCAAGATCGCCACCGACGCGGCCGCCGCCGTCGGCTACCGCGGCGCCGGCACGGTCGAGGGCATGCAGGTTGGCGACGAGTACTTCTTCCTCGAGATGAACACGCGGGTCCAGGTCGAGCACTGCGTGACCGAGATGGTCAGCGGCATCGACATCGTCCGCGAGCAGGTCCTCGTCGCCGCCGGCGAGCCGCTCTCGATCTCCCAGGAGGAGGTCGAGCTGCGCGGGCACGCGATCGAGTGCCGGATCAACGCCGAGGCCGCGCACAAGAACTTCACCCCCGCTCCCGGCACGATCGGTAGCTACCGCGAGCCCGCCGGGCCCGGCGTGCGGGTCGACTCGGGCGTCGAAGCCGGCTCCGAGGTGACGCCGATGTACGACCCGATGGTCGCCAAGCTGATCGTCTGGGACGTCGACCGCGAGCACGCGACGCGGCGGATGCTGCGGGCGCTGGACGAGTACGAGGTCGGCGGCCTGACCACGCTGATCCCCTTCCACAAGGCGATCCTCGCCACCGAGCAGTGGGCACGCGGCGAGACCTGCCGCGACCTGATGGAGGATCGCGACTGGCTGAAGTCGACGGCTCCCGAGGAGATCGCCGCTCCCGCGGTCGAGGAGGGCCCCGAGCTGGTCAGCCGCGACTACAAGGTCGAGGTCTCCGGCAAGCTCTTCGACGTCAAGGTGATCGGCGCGGCCGGTGCCGGCGGCGCCGCGCCCGCGGCCGGTGGCAAGAAGCCGCCGAAGCGCGAGCGCAAGGCCGGCGGTGGCGCCGCAGCCTCGAGCGAGTCCCTGCCCTCACCGCTGCAGGGCACCGTCTTCAAGATCAACGTCGAGCAGGGTGCCGAGGTCTCCGAGGGCGACCTGATCTGCGTGATCGAGGCGATGAAGATGGAGAACGAGATCACCGCCCACCGCTCCGGCAAAGTCACCTCCCTCAACATCGAGGTAGGCGCCGCCGTCAACGCCGGCGACGTCCTCGCCGTCATCGAGTAACTCAGCTACCCCAGCTAACGCAAGCTGGCGTAAGCAGCTCCCAGCAACGCAAGCTGTCCGTGCGGGGAGCCGGGGAGGGTGTCTCTCTGGCGGGCCTTCAGCAACGCCCATAGGGCCGTGCGTCCGCCAGAGGGACACCCTCCCCGGCTCCCCTACTGCCCGCCTTTGCTCGCTTTTTTGTGGTGCTTCTTTTCTTCCTGTTCCTTCTGCTTGATCCGTTCTTCTTCGCGCCGTTCCTTGTCGACCTTGCGCTGCTGGTCGCGGGTCAGCGGGAATTTCGGCGCGACTTCCTGGCAGGTGCGGCCGACGCAGGTCTCGAGCCGGATCAGCTGGCTGTGCAGGAAGGCGCGGATTGGGAAGAGGTTGGGGTCGCGGGCCTTGTTGTTGAGCTCGTACGGGTCCTTGTTGATGTCGTAGAGCTCTTTCTCGCCGTCGGGCCACTCGATGTACTTGTAGGGGCCGAGGCGGATTCCCTCGTAGTCCTTGGGCGGAGCGACGATCGAGGCGCTGGCTTCGTTGGGTCGGGCGTTGACGCTGTCGCCGCCGCCAGCCACGCCGTTCGCGAGCGGGGTCGGCGTCGCCGCCGGCCCGCCGCCGTTCTCTTCGACGTCGCTGGTCTCGACGAAGGACTCGAAGAGGATCGGCCGTCGGGTGCGCAGGGCCGGGTCGAGCAGGTAGGGCACCAGCGAGCGCCCGTCGATGCTTTTGTCGGCTTCGGCACCGGCCAGCTCGAGGATCGTCGGGGCGACGTCGATGTTGGCCGCCAGCTCCCCGGTCGAGCTGCCCGGTTTGATCCCGGGGCCGCGGATCAGGAACGGCAGGTGGGTCGAGGGCTCGTAGGCGAGGAACTTGCCGCCGGTAAGGCGATGCTCGCCATAGAAGAAGCCGTTGTCGGAGGTGAAGACGATGTAGGTATTGCGCAGGCGGTGCATGGCGCCAAGCGTGGCGATGACCTGCTGGACGCCGTCGTCGACAGCCCGCAGCGACTCCAGCGCCTTCTGGTAGTAGACGCGGTAGGTGTGGCTCTCGGTTGGCGAGAGGTAGGCGGCTTCGCGGATGAAGCGCGGCTTGTCGTTGACGTTGCCCTCGTTGAAGCCTTCCGAGGAGCCGTGCGGGAAGGGGGCGCCGCTGAAGGAGTCGTAGTGGCGGGTCGCCGGCTCCGGCCCGGCCGGGCGGCGGAAGTCGCCGTGCGGGGCGGTGTAGTCGAGCTGCAGGTAGAAAGGGGTGCCTTCCGGCGTCCCCACCATCTCTTCGCTGGCGATCCGGGTGAAGACGTCGGTCTCATAGAGGCAGGGCTGGCCGTTGAGCGGCGCGAAGGGGCAGCCGAAGTCGTCGCGGGGCCCGTATTCGCGGGTGTCCCAGCTGCCGGAGTCGCCGAGCGGTCCTTCGAGGACGCCGTTGTTGTTGAGCGTGTAGCCATAGAAGTAATGGTCGGTGTCGGCCTTGAGGACCGAGTGCCAGGCGCTCCAACCCGGGGGGACGGTGGTGCCGTTGTCGAACGGCTCGTCGCCGTAGCCGTTGAGGAACTTGCCGATGTGGATCGTGCGGTAGCCGGCGCCCTGCAGCCAGGTGGCGATGTTGTGGGTGTCGGCCTGGCGGAAGCTGAAGCCCGTGTAGCCACCGTTCGGCGGGACGTTGCCACGGACGTTGTGGTTGTGGGCGTAGCGGCCGGTCATCAGGCTGACCCGCGAGGGGCAGCAGAGGGGGTAGGGGACGTAGTAGCGGTTGAAGGTCACGCCCTTGGCGGCGATCGAGGCGAGCGTGTTCGGCATCGCCGGGATCGGCGCCCCGCCCGGCGGCGTGTAGGTCGCGTAGAGCTGGTCGATCGTCTGGTCGTCGGTCTGGATCACGACGAAGTTCGGTTTCTGCCCTTCCGGCAGCAGCGCCGCCTGCTGTTTCTTCGAGGCGCTGGCGGGCGTGGCGGCGCTGGCGCTCTGCTGGTTGGCGGCGAAGACGAGGGCGGCGAGCAACGCCAGGACGCTCGCCGCGAAGGCGAGTCGGGCGCCCAGCAGGGCACGCATCTGAGTTCTTGGCTGCGCGTACTTATTCATAGGGAACACCTGGGTCGAAACCGGCGCCTGTCGCCGGAGTTGCGCCTGAACGCTAGAAAACGCTCAGGACGCGCCGAGCTTTTTCGCTGCTTCGCGGAAGTTTTTGACCGTGGCGGAGGGGGCTTTGCGCCCTTCCAGTTTCTCGCCATGGCGGTTGACCCAGATCACCGGCACGTTCATTTTCAGCACCGGGGCGATGTCGGTCGCGTAGTTGCAGCCGATGTGCAGCCAGCCTTTCTTGCCGCCGATCCGCCGCGCGCACTCTTTGAAGTGGACCGGGTCGGGCTTGTAGCTGCGCACCTGTTGGGCGGTGACGACGAGGTCGAGTTCGGTCCGCAGATGGCGGCGCGAGATCCCCAGCAGTTTGTCGTCGGTGTTGGTGATGATCCCGACGTCGTACTTCTTGCCGAGCCGGTCCATCGCCGCGTTGGCCTCGCGGAAGGGCAGCCAGTAGGCGACGCTGTTGGGCAGGAACTGGGCCCGCGAGGGCTCGATCTCCCAGCCCAGCTCGCCGGCGACTTTGACGATCGTGCGGCGCAGCACCTCGGCGTAGAGCTCGTAGGAGCCGGCCATGATTTCGGCCTGGACCTCGAAGAAGCGGGCAAGGAAGGGGCCTTCTTCGAAGCTGAAGCCGTCTTTGACCGCCTCTTTCTTGCAGGCCTCGACGACCCCTTTCTCCCAGTCGATCAGGGTGCCGTAACAGTCGGTGGTTACCCATTTGATGTTTTTGAGACTGGGAAGGGCCATGGCCAGCGCGGCATTATGGCAATCGTCTCTGGCCGGGGGAGTCACCCTCGGTGACAGCGCCGCCGGCCGGCCGTCTGGGATAGGGTGCGCGACCGCGCCTCCGGGTGCCCTTTCTATGGACCTCCTCGAGTATCAGGGCAAGCAGCTGTTCGCCAAGCACGGCGTCGCCGTGCCCAGCGGCGAGGTCGCGAAAACCGTCGACGAGGCGGTCGCCGCCGCCGAGCAGATCGGCTATCCCTGCGCGATCAAGGCCCAGGTCCTGATCGGCGGCCGCGGCAAGGCGGGCGGGATCAAGATCGCCGCCGACGCCGCTCAGGCGCGCGAGTACGCCGACGCGATCCTCGGCATGGACATCGTCGGCCCCCACGGCGAGGGTCCCTTCCGCGTCGATCAGGTCTGGATCGAGGGCGGTTCCGACATCGCCGCCGAGTACTACGCCTCGGTCATCCTCGACCGCGGCGAGAAGAAGCTTCTGGCGCTGGTTTCCAGCCAGGGGGGGATGGACATCGAGGCGGTCGCGGCCGAGAGCCCGGACGCCCTGATCAAAGTCCACATCGACCCGACCCGCGAGTTCGACGCTGCGGCAGCGCGGGAGATCGCCGCCGCCGCCGGGCTCGACGAGGACGTCCGCGACCAGGCCGCCGAGGTATTGGTGAAGCTGGCCGAGGTCGCCACCGAGGAGGACGCGACCCTGATCGAGGTCAACCCGCTGATCGTCACCAGCGACCGCCAGGTGGTCGCCCTCGACGCCAAGGTGACGATCGACGGCAACGCTCTTTACCGCCATCAGGACCTGGCCGAGATCGCCGACACGGTCGAGGACCCGCAGGAGGCGATGGCGAAGGAGAAGGGCCTCACCTACGTCAAGCTCGACGGCAACGTCGGCATCCTCGCCAACGGCGCCGGCCTCTGCATGTCGACGCTCGACGTCGTCGCCCAGGCGGGCGGCGCCCCGGCCAACTTCCTCGACGCCGGCGGCGGCTCCAAAGCCGAGGCGATCGTCAATGCCCTGGAAGTGATCGTCTCCGACGCCAAGGTGAGCGCGATCCTCTTCAACATCTTCGGCGGCATCACCCGCTGCGACGAGATCGCCAAGGGGATCGTCACCGCCTCGAGCCAGCTCGACCTCGGCGTGCCGCTGGTCGTCCGCCTCGACGGCACCAACTCCGAGCAGGGACTGGAGATTCTCGCCGAGGCCAGCCTGCCCAACCTGCACCAGGAGAAGACGATGCTGGACGCCGCTCGCCGCGTCGTCGAGCTCGCCGGGGGTGCCTCGTGAGCATCATCGTCGGCAGCGAGACGAAGCTGGTCGTCTCCGGGCTGACCGGCCGCGAGGGCTCCTTCCACGGGCTGCGCAACCGCGCCTACGGGACCGACCTCGTCGCCGGCGTCACCCCCGGCAAGGGCGGCCAGGACGTCGAGGGGGTGCCGATCTTCGACACGATCAAGGAGTCGGTCGAGCAGGCCGGCGCCAACACCTCGATGATCTTCGTGCCGGCGCGCTTCGCCGCCCCGGCGATCGACGAGGCGATCGAGTCCGGGGTCGAGACCGTGATCGCGATCACCGAGGGGATCCCGGTGCTCGACATGCTGAGCACGTACTGGAAGGCCAAGGAGGCCGGGGTGCGGCTGATCGGGCCCAACTGCCCCGGTGTGCTCTCGCCCGGCAAGGCCAACGTCGGCATCATCCCCGCCCAGTTCTTCGACCCCGGCTCGATCGGCGTCGTCTCCAAGTCGGGGACGCTGACCTACCAGATTGGCAACGAGCTGAAGCAGGCCGGGGCGGGCAACTCCTCGATCGTCGGCATCGGCGGCGATCCGATCGTCGGCTCCGACTTCATCGACATCCTCAAGCTCTACGAGGCCGACCCCGAGACCGAGCTGATCGTGATGGTCGGCGAGATCGGCGGCGATGCCGAGGAGCGCGCGGCCGAGTTCATCTCCTCCGAGGTCTCCAAGCCCGTCGTCGCCTACATCGCCGGCTTCACCGCCCCTCCCGGCAAGCAGATGGGCCACGCCGGCGCGATCATCTCCGGCTCCTCCGGCACCGCCCAGGCGAAGAAAGACGCGCTCGAAGCAAAGGGCGTTCGGGTCGGTCAGAGCCCGACCGAGGCGGCCGCGATCGCCGTCGAAGTCCTGCGCGGCTGAACTCTCGCGAGCCAGCTCCACGCGCATCGCGTTTGCGTGGATATGGCGCCCAAAGGCGTGACGCGCCAACCGGCGGCGAAGCATCCTCCATTGCTAGGGTCGAGGGCGATGGCCGCTGACACGATTTCCTTTGCGCGGGGCGCTCCGAGCGCTGACATCCTGCCCCACGAGGCGGTGCGGGACGCGGCGGCACGGGCGCTTGCGAGCGACTGGGAAAAGGCCCTCTCCTACGGAACCGGGATCGGGCATCCGGGGCTCTGCGAGTGGATCGCCGAGCGCCACGGTGGGATCGACGCCTCGCAGGTGATGGTCGCCAACGGTTCCCTGGAGGGCGGGTCGATGCTGTTCGAGCACCTGCTCGGGCCTGGCGACCGGGTGGTCGTCGAGCAGCCGACCTACGACCGCACGCTGCTGCTCCTGCAGCGGCTGGGAGTCGAGCTGGTGCCGGTGCCGCTGGAGGCCGACGGGCTCGACCTCGGCGCCTTCGAAGCGGCGCTCGCGCAGGGGCCGATCAAGCTCGCTCACATCATCCCCAATGCCCACAACCCCGCCGGCTGCACGCTCTCGAGCGCGAAGCGGGCGCGGCTGGTCGAGCTCGCTGCCGAGCACGGCTTCTGGATCTTCGAGGACGATCCCTACCGCGAGCTGCCCTTCGAGGGCGAGCCGCTGGAGACGATGCTCTCGCTCGATAAGGCCGGCCGGGTCATCCACGCCTCCTCTTTCTCGAAGACGGTCAGCCCCGGCGTCCGCGTCGGCTACCTGGCCGGGCCCGCCGAGGAGATCGCGAAGCTGGCCAAGCGGGCCAACGAGACCTACATCTCACCGAACATGCTGGCCGAGTCGATCGTGCTGGAGCTCTGCCGCTCCGGCGAGCTGGATCGCAACATCGACTTCGTCAAGGGCGAGCTGAAGGCCCGCTGCGACGCGCTGGTCGCGGCCCTGGGCGAGCTCATTCCCGAGGCCGAGTTCGTCGTCCCCGAGGGCGGTTACTTCCTCTGGCTCGACCTCGCCGCCGGCACCGACGCGACCGCCCTGCTGGCCGCCTCCAAGGCCGACGGGGCGACCTTCGTCGCCGGCCCCGACTTCATGATCGAGGGCGGCGAGAACAGCCTCCGCCTCTCCTTCGCGCCGGTCCCCGCAGACCGTGCGGCCGCGGGCGTCTCGCGCATCGCCGCCGCCCTCGAGCGTCTCCGCGCCGGCAGCGCCACGCCGACTCAGGACTAAGCGCGCTCGCGCTCGGCGCTCTCCGAGCCGCCGTTGTTGCGTTCCTCCGCAGCCTGCTCCCGGGCCTTCTCCAGTGCCCGCTCCTGCGCCAGGCGCGTTATCTGGGCGGCCTGGCGGGACATGATTACGCTGAAGTTGAGCGCGAGGCCGAGCAGGAGCAGGAGCACGATCGAGAAGAGGGCGACGTTGGTGTCGCGGACTCCCATCACGTCGGCGACCAGCTCCAGCAGGCCGGGAAAGGCGGCGCCGGCGAGCATGCCGAGGCCGGCGACGAACCAGATCACGCTGTAGCGCTCCTGCAGGCGGTCGCGGCGGATCAGCTCCAGGATCAGGAACATGAAGACGACCGCGATCACCGCGGCGACGATCCGCGTCTGCGAGGTCAGGTGGACCTGGGTCGCGGCGGCGGCGGACGGCAGCCAGCTCATCGTTCTGCCTCCGCGTGCTGTCGCGGCCGGAACTGGCCGACCAGCAGCACCACGACTCCCTTGAAGATGAAGAAGGCGGAGCGCAGCGGCGTCAGGAAGGAGCTGCCGCCGGCCCGCTCCAGCATCCGCACCGGCACCTCCTCGACTCGCAGGCCCTCCCGCACCGCCAGCTGCAGCGACTCGATCTCGGCGAAGTCGGGCGAGTAGTTCTCGCTGAACAGGCTCATCACCCGCCGGTTCGCCGCCCGCATGCCGCTGGTCGTGTCGGTGAAGCGCTGGCGCGTCGCCAGGGTGAGGAAAAAGCGAAAGACGCCGGTGCCGATCCGCCGCGAGAAGGTCGGTCTGTAGTCGTCGCTCTCGACCGTCGCGTCGGGATCGCGATAGCGCGAGCCGATCACCAGATCGGCGCGGTCGGCTTCGACCTCGGCCAGCAGGCGCGCGACCTCGGCCGGGGGGTGTTGGCCGTCGGCGTCGAGGTGGGCGCAGAAGTCGTAGCCCTCGCGCAGCGCGTGCAGGTAGCCCGTCTGCAACGCCGCGCCGAGCCCCTGGTTGAAGGGAAGGGTGGCGACGAGGACGCCGCACTCGCGGGCCCGGGCCGTGGTCGCGTCGGTCGAGCCGTCGTCGACGACGAGGATGTCGGCGCCCGCCAGGTGCTCGCGAACGTCGGCGACGACCGCGGCAAGGGAGGCCTCCTCGTTCCAGGCGGGGATGAAGACGAGAGTCCGCACGCCGTCGATTCTCCCACGAAGGCCAGCCGTCGCCCGCCCGCCCGTGCCCCGGCAGCAATTGGATTGTGTTAGTAAACCTTCATGAGCTCCTCCAATGAGATGCCCGCGCAGCCCAGCGCCGCGGGGCCGCGCATCGGCATGCGCCTCTGGCTCACCGGTGCCTTCGCCGCGGTCAGCCTGATCACGGCCGGCGCGGTCTTTCTCTTTGGGGACAACCAGCAGGCGCTGATCGCCTCGGTCCTGATCGGCATCCTCGCCGGCTTCCTGATCGCGGTCGCGATCTCCCACCGCGTCGTCCGCCTCGCCCGCGCCGCCAGTGAGATGGCGGGAGGGTCCTTCGACGCCCCGCTCAACGTCTCCGGCCCCGACGAGATCGGCGACCTCGCCCGCGCGCTCGACTCGATGCGCGCCTCGCTCAAGGAGAGCTTCGGCGTTCTCACCGCCGACCGCAACAAGCTCGCGGCGATCTTCGACGGCCTCACCGACGCGGTGATGGTGGTCGACTTCGAAGGTCCGGTGCGCTTCTCCAACGTCGCCGCCGCGCGCCTGCTCAACGCCGCCGGCCAGCCGCCGATCGTGGTCCGCCCGCAGCTGCACCGCGCCTCCGAGCTCGGCTTCTCCGCCCATCCGGCGCTGCGGATCGGCGACCGCGCCTACGCGATGACCGCTCGTTCGCTGCCCAACGAGCGCGCCGTGCTGGCGGTGCTGCGCGACCGCACCGACGAGCTGCGCCGGGAGCTGGCCGAAGCCGACTTCGTCTCCAACGCCGCCCACGAGCTGCGCAACCCGCTGGCCGGGATCTCCGGCGCGATTGAGGTCCTGCAGAGCGGGGCCAAGAACGAGCCCAAGGACCGCGACCACTTCCTGCATCGGCTGGCGGACGACGCCGACCGCATGAGCCGGCTCACGCAGTCGCTGCTGACCCTGGCCCGGGTCGAGTCGCGCGGGGCGGCGGAGAGCGAGGTCGTCGACGTGCCGGCGGCTTTCCGCGACGTCGTCGAGGCGGTCGAGGCGCCACCGCACATCGCCCTGGAGGTAGAGGTGGAGCCAGATCTCGCCGCCACCGGCGACCCGACGCTGCTGCGCCAGGTGATGATCGGCTTGCTGACCAACGCCTTCAAGAACACGCCACCCCCCGGCACCGTTACGGTACGCGGCCGGCACGATGGGGAGGCCGAGGTCATCTTGGAAGTCAAAGACACTGGAACCGGCATTCCCGCGGCGGAGATCGAGCGCGTTTTCGAGCGCTTTTACCGTCGCAGCGAGTCGCGCAAGCAGGAGGGCTTCGGCCTCGGCCTGGCGATCGCCCGCCGCATGGTCGACGTGATGGGCGGCCAGATCGGCGCCGACTCCGTCGAGGGGGAGGGCAGCACCTTCTGGGTCCGCCTCCCCGTCGCCCAACCAAGCCCGACCCCGGTGGCCTGACCATGTCTATATATAGAGAGCGAACATGAGCAGCGGCCGCATTCTGATCGCCGACGACGAGCCCTCGGTCCGCGACTCGGTCGGTTACGCGTTGACCCAGGAGGGCTTCGAGGTCACTCCCGCCGAGGACGGCGACCAGGCGACCGCGATGCTCAGCGACGGCATCCCCTACGACCTCCTGATCCTCGACATCATGATGCCGGGCCCGAGCGGACTCGACATCTGCCGCGACGTCCGCGCCCGCAGCGCCGTGCCGATCATCGTCCTCACCGCCAAGGACGCCGAGGTCGACAAGGTGGTCGGGCTCGAGGTCGGCGCCGACGACTACGTGACCAAGCCCTTCTCGGTGCGCGAGCTGCTCGGCCGCGTGCGGGCCCAGCTGCGCCGCCGCGAGCTCGACCGCTCGCCGCTGGCCCAGGCGGTCAAGATCGAGTCCGGAGCGGTCTCGATCGACCTCGTCCGCCACGTCGCCACCGTGCGCGGCATCCCGGTCAACCTCACCCGCTCGGAGTTCCAGCTCCTGCGCCTGCTCGTCGGCCGCCCCGGCGAGGTCTTCCCCCGCGCCAAGATCATGGAGGAGCTCTGGCAGACCGAGTTCGACGGCGACGAGCGTGCCTGCGACGTCCACATCTCCAACCTGCGCCAGAAGGTCGAGCGCGACCCCCAGAAACCGGAGCTGGTGGTGACGGTGCGGGGCGTCGGCTACAAGTTCAACGGCGAGGGCACCTAACTTTTCCCGTCTAAATCTCTGGCAGTCCATAGCCGCCCCCGTATGGGGCGGCTTTTCCCTTTCTAGAGCTGTTTAAGGGCAAGAAACAAATTTGTCCTTGACATTTAGAGAACCGAGTGTCTACTCTTCTCTCGACTTCGGGAAACACGCGTGTCCACCCACCGTGCCCACCGAATCGCAGGGAACGCAGCCACAGGGACAAACCGAGCCCAAGGGGGCCGCTAAGGGAAGCGGCCGGCAGAGGGGCTCACGGGACAAGGAGACAGCTACGTGAGAAGCCACGCGAGGGCACCGTTCGCGGGATTCACCGAAGGCAGCGGCGAGGGCCGCGGCCTCCTCCGCCGTGCCTGCGCGGTCCGTGGCGCCTCGAGTGACGGCAAAGGGACCGGTGCGCCTTCGACCGCTCGGGCCGGGGCGGCCATCGCCGTCGGCGCGGCTCTCCTTCTCGCCGCTTTCGTCCCGCCTGCGATGGCTGCGGTCGAGGCTACTCCGAGTTATGGCCCTACGGGGAGCTTTGCAAATGACCAGCTGTACAAACCCACTCAGGTAGCGGTTGAGCCCGGTACGGGCAACATCTTCATCGCCAATTCGGGAAATGGCCAGGTTCAGGTCTATACCCCAAGCGCTGACACGGCGAACTCGCTCACGTCCTTTGGCGAAAATGAACTCGCCAGTCCCTTCGGGATCGCGATCGACCAGGGAACGGGGGGCATATACGTCACCAGCGCACCAGTCCGCGAGACCCAGTTCGTCCGCTTCGAAAACGCAGCCAGCGGCACCTTCACGCTGACCTTCGAAGGAGAGACCACGGAGCCGATCGCCTTCAAAGGCGCGGATAGCGGCGACGAGGAAGTGCGGGCCGAAATCCAAGCCAAGCTGGAAGAGCTTTCGGCGATCGGCGCCGGGAATGTCGAGGTCCTCCAGGTCGGCAGCGCATACCGCATCGTTCTCGGCGCCGTGAATGTCGAGGAGATGATCGCTGACGGCACTCAGCTTGTGAAAAAAGACGACGCGGGACCGTCGGCTGCGGTTACGGTCGGAACCCAGAAAGAGGGCGCGCCGAGCAGAATCGTCAAGTTCAAAGCCGACAACTCCACCAACCCTCCCACCTACAGCGAAGACCCGAGCTTCGTCAGTCCCGCGGAAGGGGCGAGCGCCGGGGAGGTGGGCAGCTTCTCCAGCCCCATCGCCGTCGACCCGGTCTCCCATGACCTGCTGGTCGCGGACACCGGCAACAAACGGGTGGAGCGCTTCACCTCGGCGGGGGCCGCCGTCCCGGGCTTTAATGGAGCCGTCTCCGCGAGCGGATCTCTGGCTGGGCCTCTGGGCATCGCCGTCGGCCTCACCGGCACGGTGTATGTGGTCGACGCCGAAGGCGACATCGCCGCCGGGGCGCAGTCGCGTGTGCTCCGCTTCACGTCCACCGGCGCACCCAGCGGGGAATTGGCCGGAGCGATTTCTCCGGCGGCCGTCGCGGTCGACCCCGGCACCGGGCGCATCACGGTCGGAGGGGACTCGCTCTTCGAAGTGAACCCGCGGAGCCTCTACGTGTTCGAGGGCGACGGCACCCCTGTTTTCACCGCAAAACTCCCCTTCGAGTCCTCACCGACGGGCTTTGCGGGCAAAATCGCGGGCCTCGCGATCGCCGACTCGAGCCGCCTATACGTCCTGACTGACTACAACTACGACTGTTGTGGCACGGTCAGGGTCCAGACGCTTGTGCCGTACCCGATTCCCGGCGCGGAATTCGGCGCGGTGTCAGACGTGACGCCGACGACCGTCCATGTCACGGCAAAGGTGGCAGCGGGCGGGGTCGACACCACCGTTCGCTTCGAAATCTCACTCAACGGAACCGACTGGACCGTGGACCCCGACCAGACCGTGATCAGTGGCTCGGGTGAAGAAACCGTCGAAGCCGATCTCACGGTTGCCCCCTCAAATCAATATTCGATTCGCGTGCGGGCAGCCAACGCCTACCTTTCGACCATCTCCGCCAACACCGGGACGGTTACCAGCGCCTCGACCCTCCCGGGAGTAACGAACGTGACCGCGACGAATATCACTACGACCGGTGCCGTATTGAATGGCACGGTAAGTCCCCACGGCCCGCAGACGACCTACCGCTTCGAGTACGGCGAGACGACCGCCTATGGCAAGCAGTTCCCGGCAAACTCCGATGACGCGGCCGGGAGCGGAGGAGGTTCACATCCGGCCACGGGATGGATCGTCTCTCTCTCGCCGGGCACTCTCTACCACTATCGATTGGTGGCGATGAACTCACTGGGCACCACCTATGGCGAGGATCACACGTTCACGACCGACCCGGCCACCTCCGACTTCTGCCCAAATGCCGAGATTCGGGAAATCGAGCGGGCGACCGAGCTTCCAGAATGCCGCGCCTACGAGCAGGTATCTCCAGTGGAGAAGGGCGGAGTCGGCATCGACAATCAGGACTTCGACCCCACCTTCACGCGGGACGACGGCGGCGGCATCGCTTACTCCACCGAAAAGGGAGTGTTCCCGGGCGCGGAGTCCAACCCGATCATTCCTAAGGTTCTCAGCACGCGGTCGGAGACGGACTGGACAACCAAGACTGTCGACCCGCCAATCGAAGCCGTTGTCCCGGCTGAGAATCACTTCATTGCGACGGTTACCTTTTCGAAAGATCTGACCCGGGCGTTGGTTTCGAGCACCCTGAGGTTGACGCCCGATGCTCCGTCCAACGGTGGCCTCTACATTCGCAATACCGAAACCGGCGAGTACACGCTGATCGGACCGGGATTGGATTTGTCAGGTCCTGCCGCTGCGGCAGCGTTCATCGGCGCGTCAGATGACCTGCGGACCATCGCGCTTGAAAAAGGTGTGTTGATCCGGGAGGGGTCCCCACCGCAAACCGCTGTCCCGGGCGGAAACGCCGGTTATAAACGCTCCCATAACGTGCATCAGGTCTCAACCGATGGCAGGCGCGCTTACTTTGATGTTGTAGTCCCGGCTCCGGGCGGCCCGGCGCCGGGGATGTATCTGATCGAAGAGGGACAGAGCGCGCCCATACCGATCTCCGTGTCTCATGTTCCTGGGGCGCCGAGCGATCCAGTCCCCGCGTCATTTGAGGCCGCGTCACCAGATGGCCGCTTCGTTGTCTTCAAAACTGGGGGACAGGGACAAGTAATCGCCGGCCTCACTCCGGACGCGCCGACTGCCGAGGGCAACACTTACCGCTACGACGTCGAGACCGACACCTTGACGTACCTTGTAAGGATTTATGATGTCGCGCTTGCTAGACCGGCCCAAAACGTATTGGTCTATAGGGGCAGTAAGGCCTCACCAACGAACCTTTACTATCTGCACAATGGAGCATCGAGGATCCTGGGGTCGATTTCAGGTGACGGATATGCGCCCGCATTTGCACAGGCGAGCCCGAACGGTAAGTACGTCGTCTTCGGCGACAAGTTGTATGACGCTGAAGCAGACACGATTACCTGCATTGCCTGTCGAACGGACGGAGGGCGCTATTTAGGAGAAGCACGCTACGGTCAAGGTGAGCACACGGATATCATCGGTCGCAAGGATCCGATGCCTGTGCTGGATGACGGCACTGTCTTTTTCGATACTCCAAACCCTCTGGACCCTCGCGACTCGAACGGTACCCGCGACCTTTACTCTTATGATCACGGCAAGATCTCCCTGCTCACGAATGGCAGGCGTCCCGGGGATGTGGCGTTCTTGGATGCCACGCCAGATGGCGAAGACGTCTTCTTCTCCACGATCGCGCCTCTGGTCGGTCAGGACCGCGACAAAGTCCGCGACCTCTACGACGTCCGCGTCGAAGGTGGGTTGTTCTCCCAAAATCCACCGCCGCTGCTGGAATGCCTTCGCGACGACTGCAAGGCGACTCCTAACACCGGGCCCGAACTTCCCTTCGGCGGCTCCGAAGGCCTGACCGGTCCGGAAAACTTCAAGCCGAAATCGAAGGCGCGGTGCCGCAAGGGCCAGCGGGTGGTGAGGACTCGCGGTAAGACGCGCTGCGTCAAGCACAAGGCCCGAGCCAAGAACAACCGGAGGCAGGGACGATGATCCGCACTTCACGGTTCCTACCCTTTGTCCTTGCCGTTGGGGCAACCTGCGTCGCCTTCGCGGGGCTGGCGGCGCCCGCTGCCCAGGCCTCCTTCGGCATATCGCGCTTTGGCGCTGCCACCACGATCAAAGGTGAGATGTCGCGCCAGGCGGGCGCGCACGGGGATCTCACCTTCGCCTTTGACTTCAACCGGAATCCGACGACCCACTACATCGAAGAAAACGCCAAGGACATCAAGGTGAACGAGCCGGTCGGTTTCGTCGGCAATCCGCTGGCGGTGCCCTACTGCCCGGCGAGCAAACTGGTCAGGTCCGCCCCTGGAGAACACTTCTTGACGGATTGCCCGACCCAGACGCAGATCGGCGAAGCCCACATCGAAGCGGCGGGGATTCTCTGGACCGTGGGCGTCTACAACCTCACGCACACGCCGGAAAGCCCGGGCATCTTCGGGATCAACGTCAACCAGATCCCCGTCTACATCGAACCGACGGTGCGGGCCGGGGACTACGGCATCACCTCGCTCAGCGCCCGCACCTCCAACGGCGAACCGGTGGCGCCGATCGAAGTGACGCTGTGGGGAGTGCCCTATGACCACGGCACCGGCGTTCAGCAAAGGCGGCCCTTCCTCAGCAATCCGACCTCCTGTGCGGGGCCGGTGGCGTTCAACATTGAAGTGAATTCCTGGCAGAACCCTGGCTTCGTCGACAGCAAAACGGTGAGCTCGGACTTCAACGGGGAACCGTTCGCCTATGAGGGCTGCGATCGCCTCGGTTTCACGCCCTCGATCGAAGTCCAGCCCGGCAGCCACCGCGCGCACTCCCCGAGCGGCCTCAACATCGACTTCAAAGTTCCCCAAAACGAAGGCGGGGACGGCTTTGCGACCGCCCATCTGCGCAAGATCGTCACCACCTTCCCGAAGGGCATGACCCTCTCCTCCTCGGCGGTCGCGGGCCTCGGGGCCTGTTCTTTGGCGGAGCTTGGAATCGGCAACAACGATGCCCCGAGGTGCCCCAACTCCTCAAAGATCGGCGGCGTGGTGATCAAAAGCCAGCTGGTCGAGCAGCCGATGGAAGGCGACGTGATCTTGGCCAGGCAAAAGGAAAACCCCTTCGGCTCCACCTTCGCCTTCTACATCGTCGCTCAGGGCCCGGCCTTTTACCTGAAGCTGCCGGGCAAACTCGAGGTCGACAAGGAGTCCGGGCAGCTCAAGGCGACGCTCGACAACCAGCCCCAGCAGCCCTTCGAAGAAGCCCACCTGGACTTCCGCGGCGGCCCCACCGCGCCCTTCCAGACCCCGCCGAGCTGCGGCACCTACAACACCCGCACCGAAGTCACCTCCTGGGCCTCGGTGGAGCCGGTCGTGATCAACACGCCGATGATCATGAACGAAAACTGCGCCGCCGGTGGGGCCTTCGAACCAGCCCTACAGGCCGGTGTCGACAATCCGGTGGCGGGCAAAAGCTCTCCCTTCACGCTGCGGGTGACGCGCCAAGACGGCGAACAGAACCTCTCGCGGATCGACGCCACCCTGCCCGAGGGCGAGCTGGCGAAGCTGGCCGGAGTCGGGGTCTGTCCCGAGGCCGGCGCCGCGATCGGCAACTGCCCCGTGAGCAGCCAGGTAGGCATCGCCACCACCGCGATCGGGACCGGCGCCTTCCCGCTCTTCGTCCCCCAGGCGGGCAAGGAGCCGACCGCCCTGTATCTGGCCGGCCCCTACAAAGGCGCCCCCTACAGCCTCATCACCAGGGTCCCAGCCCAAGCCGGGCCCTTTGACTTCGGGATCATCAGCGTGCGCTCGGCGATCAGCGTCAACCCGATCACCGCCCAGGCCTCGGTCAACTCCGATCCGCTGCCCCAGATCATCGAAGGGGTGCCGGTCGAATACCGCGACGTGCGGGTCGAAGTCAAGCGCGATGACTTCACGATCAACCCGACCTCGTGCGAGCAGCGCCGGGTGAGGACCACGATCACCTCGATCGAAGGAAAAACCTCCAACCCCTCGGTCCCCTTCAAGGTCGGGGACTGCTCGGCCCTCGGTTTCGCTCCCAAGCTCGCCTTCAAGCTCAAGGGCGGCACCGAGCGCGGTCAGTTCCCGGCCCTGACCGCGACCCTGAGGACCCGCAAGGGCGATGCCAACATCGCCCGCGCGGCGGTGGCCCTGCCGCACTCGGAGTTCCTGGCCCAGTCGCACATCAACACGATCTGCACCCGCGTGCAGTTCGCCGCCAGGAATTGCCCCGCAGGCTCGGTCTATGGCAAGGCGACGGCGATCACGCCGCTGCTCGACAAACCGCTCTCCGGGCCGGTCTACCTGCGCTCCTCCTCCAACCCGCTGCCGGACCTGGTCGCGGTCCTCGATGGCCAGTTCGAAATCGAGCTGGCCGGGCGCATCGACACGGTCGACGGTGGCATCCGCAACACCTTCGATCTCGTCCCCGATGCCCCGGTCTCCAAGTTCGTCCTGCGCATGCAGGGCGGCAAGAAGAGCCTTTTGGAAAACAGCCGCGACCTCTGCGCCGCACCGGCCAAAGCCGACGTCAGGTTGAAGGCCCAAAACGGCAAGGTCTCCAACACCCGCCCGACTGTCATTGCCAGCTCCTGCGGGGCCAAGGCCAAGCAGGAGTCAAAGCGAGCCAACAAGAACCGGAGGGCCAGCCGATGATCGCCCAGACCAAGCGGGCGACCCTCGCGACCCTCGCGCTCTCGATGCTGGCGCTGCTCATGGCCTCCCCGGCCCCAGCCGACACCGCCAACCTCTACAGCTCCCAGTTCAACGGCGCCGAAACCCCGGCGGGGAGCTTCAGCCCGGCCGCGGTGGCGGTTGCCCCCGATCAGAGCGTCTACGTCGCTGATGCGGCCAACGGCGTCATCGACAAATTCGACGCCGCCGGCAAATACGTCTCCCAGTTCAACGGCGCCGAAACCCCGGCCGGCTCGTTCTCGGCTACGGCCCTGGCCGTAGACGCCAGCGGCAATGTCTACCTCCTCGACGCGGCCAACGGCGTCATCGACAAATTCGACGCCGCCGGCAAATACGTCTCCCAGCTCAACGGCGCCGAAACCCCGGCGGGCTCCTTTCACCCCAATGGCCTCGCCCTCGACGCCGCCGGCAACGTCTTCGTCGCCGACAACGCCAACAACGTCGTCGACAAATTCGACACCAGCGGCAAATACGTCTCCCAGTTCAATGGCGACGAAGCTCCGTTTCACTTCTTCGCGCCCAGGGCGCTGGCCCTCGATGGCGCCGGCAACGTCTACGTCGCCGACGAGGCCTTCAGCAAGGTCTGGAAATACGGCGGCGACGGGAAACTGCTCGGCGCCTTCGGCAAAGAAGAACCGGTTGCCGGTATCGCCACCGCCCCCAACGGCGACGTCTACATCTCCTACGGAGGCCCAACCGTCGCCCACTATGACTCCGGCGGAGTCCTGCTGGGCGAATTCAACGGCGCCGCCACCCCGCAGGGGTCCTTCACTGCCGCCAGCCTCGCCGTGACCTCAAACAGCAGCGTCTACCTCGCCGATACCGCCGCCAACCTCGTCGACTTCTTCACCCCGATCACGGTCACCGGCGCCAGAACCCTGCCGGCTTCTAACTTCACCGACAAAGCGCTCACCCTCAACGGCGCCACCAACCCCTCGGGACTGCAGCTGAGCGAATGCAAGTTCGAATACGGGCCCGACAACACTTACGGCCAGTCGGTTCCCTGCGCTGAGAGCCCGGCGCAGATCGGAACCGGCAATGCGCCGGTCTCAGTCCACGCCGACCTCGCCCCGATCAATGCCGGCACCTACCACTTCCGCCTTGTCACCGTCAGCGCCAACGGCACCTCGGTCGGCATGGACACGCTCGCCGAGGTCCTCGCAAAGGCGATTGTCGTTGCCCAGTCAAGCGAACCGACCAACACCGAATCGCTCTTGCGGGCGACGATCAGCCCCGGCAACTCGCCCACCACCTACTACTTCGAATACGGGGCCGATGGGGCCTATGGCCAGAGCAGCGCTCCGAAAGTCATCCCGGCCGGCGCCGCCGACGTCAAAGTCGCCCGCACGATCGTCGGCCTCTTGCCAGGCCTCACCTACCACTACCGCCTCGTCGCCGAAAACGCGCTCGGTAAAACGCTGGGGACCGATCAGAGCTTCACGACCGCCAACTACCCCGGCGTCGACTCCTGCCCCAACAGCGCGATTCGCGTTCAACAGGAATCGGCCTTCCTGCCCGATTGTCGCGCCTATGAGCAGGTCTCACCGGTGGACAAGCGCGGGGTCGGGGTCGATCAACTGTTCAACCCGCCATTTGTGAGGGCCGATGGCAACGCCTTTGCCTTCACGACCGAAAGGGCCGTCTATCCGGGCTCTGAGTCGGTGCCGTTCTCACCGATGACGCTGAGCACGAGGAGCGAGGGCGGCTGGAGCGCGAAGGGAGTCGACCCGCCGCTCAGCACCGCGGGCTCGGCGGTCTCTCGCCGCTACGCGACGATCGCCCTTGCGAAGGATCTCAGCCGCGCCCTGGTTACCACCGACGTGCAGCTCACCGCCGACGCTCCGTCCACCGGTGGCGCCTACCTGCGCGAGGCGGGTACCGACAACTACACCTACATCGGTCCCTTTGACCTCTCCCCGGTGAGTGCGGGGGAGGAGTTCATCGGCGCCTCTGAGGATCTCTCCACGGTCGTCATCGGCAATGCCGTCTGGCGCCAGGGCACCGGCTCTGAAGCGGTGGCACTGAAAACCGGCGGTGCTCCCTTCCCGACCCCGAGCGCCACCACCGACCCCGACCTCGTCGACGCCCACCAGGTATCGGCCGATGGCTCCCACATCTACTTCACCGTCGCCGGGGCCGGGGAAGCGGGCCTCTACCTGCGAAACGGCGCCACGACGACGCTGGTCTCCCGCGCCGACGGCGCTCCGGCCACGCCGGTCCCGGCCACCTTCGCCGCGGCCTCCGCCGATGGGCGCTACGTGATCTTCGAAACCGACGGCGCAGCAAACCTCACCGCCGACGCCGTGCCCAGCCCCGGCGCCAACCAGGCCTACCGCTATGACACCCAGACCGACACCATGACCTTCCTCGCCTCCGGCTTGGCTGCGGGCGGCGGCGTCCTCTGGGGCGATGCCGAGAGCGGCGCCCTTTACTTCACCACTGACACCGCCGTCTACTACGTCGATGGCGGCGCCCCGAAACCGATCGCCTCCGAGCCCGCCTCGCGCGGTGGGGCCGGCGCTGCGCAGGT
The DNA here is from genome assembly GCA_963811375.1 of uncultured Solirubrobacterales bacterium. Classification (GTDB taxonomy): domain Bacteria; phylum Actinomycetota; class Thermoleophilia; order Solirubrobacterales; family 70-9; genus VAYN01. Next base: position 122,964 of record CAWEQY010000006.1, on the reverse strand, counting down.
CAGCCCCAACGGCAACTACGCCGCGATCGGCTCGACCTTCTATGACGCCCTGGCCGACAGCACCGCCACCTTCCCCGGCGCGCACCTGGGTCAGAGCGTCGAAGCCGCCGCCTCTCATCACCGCCCGAGCGCGGTTCTCGATGACGGCACCTACTTCTTTGACACCCCAGGCGCGCTGCTCAGCTCCGACACCAACGGCACCCGCGACGTCTACTCCTATAACCACGGCGACCTCGCGCTGCTGACCAGCGGCAAACGCTCAGCCGACGCCCAGTTCCTCGATGCCAGCGCCGACGGCAAGGACGTCTTCTTCTCCACCGCGGTGCCGCTCGTCGGCCAGGACAAAGACTCGATCCAAGACGTCTATGACGCCCGCGTCAACGGCGGCCTTGCCGCCCAGAACCCGCTCCCGGTGGTCGGCTGCTTCCGCGACGATTGCAAGGCAACCCCCCGCGGCGGACCTGAGCTGCCCTTCGGTGGATCAGAAGCGCTCAACGGCACCGAAAACGTGAAGCCCAAAAAGCGCTGCCCCAAGGGTCGCCACAAGGTCAAGGCCCGCGGCAAGTCGCGCTGTGTCAAGGGCCACCACAAACGAGCCGCCGACAAGCGAGCCAAGAACAACCGGAGGCAGGCCCGATGAACCGCACCCGAGCACTCTTCTCCAAGGCGCTGATCGCCGGCGTTGCCTGCTTGGCGCTCGCCGCTTGCGCGGCGCCGGCTGCCCAAGCCGATCTCGACGTATCGAGCTTCGGTATCGCGATCGATCAGGAAGGCGGGTTCTCCCGCCAGGCCGGCGCCCACGCGGACCTGCGCGTGCACCTTGAGTTCGCAAGCAGCGGCCCAAGCGCTCACGTCGAAGGCAACCTCAAGGACCTGCGGGTCGACATGCCGCCCGGCTTTGTCCCCAACCCGACCGCGATTCCCAGCTGCGCGATCGGGAAACTTATCCGCGTCGGCGAACCGGCGATGAGCGATTGCCCCAGTGAAGACCAAGTCGGGGTGGCCACCGTCATCACCGCAACCGGCACCTACACCTCACCGGTCTTCAACATGAGGACCACCGACGACCTGCCGGGCCTGTTTGGGCTAAACGTCAACGGCGCCCCGGTCTTCATCGAACCGGCGGTGCGCCCCGGCGATTTCGGGATCACCGGCCTGAGCGCCGACACCTCCCAGGCCGAGCGGATCGAATCGATCGACCTGGCGCTGTGGGGCGTGCCGTTTGATCACGGCACCGGGGCCCAGGTGCGGCGGCCGTTTCTCTCCGCCGGAACCGCCTGTGCGGGCCCGGTCTCCTTCGCGGTGAGCGCCAACTCCTGGCAGGAGCCCGCCACCAGCTCGACCAGCACCGTCGGCACCGACCTCGGCGGCGTCCCCTTCATCTACACCGGTTGTTATCGCCTGCCCTTCGAACCGACGATCGAAGCCCAGGTCGGTACCCACCGCGCCCACTCTCCGGCCGGCCTCAACCTCGCCTTCCAAGTGCCCCAAAACGAAGGCCCCGACGCCCTCGCCTCAGCCCACGTGCGCAAGGTGATCAGCACCTTCCCCGAGGGAGTCACGGTTTCCCCCTCGGCCGTCGCCGGCCTCGGCGCCTGCACGCCCGCCCAGGTGGGCCTGGGCTCCAACTCGCCTCCGAGCTGCCCGGACTCTTCCAAGATCGGCAATGTCCGGATCAAAAGCCAGCTTTTGGAAAAGCCGCTGGAAGGCGAAGTGACCCTGGCCTCCCAGCACGACAATCCCTTCCACTCCACCTTCGCGGTCTACATCCTCGCGAAGGCCCCGAGCGTGTATCTGAAGATTCCCGCCGAACTCAATATCGACAAGCAGACCGGCCAGCTGCGCACGATCCTCGACAACCTGCCCCAGCTGCCCTTCGAAGAAGTTCGCCTGGACCTCCGCGGCGGCCCGACGGCGCCGTTGACCACCCCCGACGTCTGCGGCACCTACAACACCCACTCCGAATTCTTCTCGCGGGCCTCCTCGATTCCCGTCACCTCCGACAACGAGATGATCATCAACGAAAACTGCGGCGGTGGCGGCGAGTTCAAGCCGACTCTCCAAGCAGGGGTCGCCAACGCAGTCGCCGGCGCCAACTCGCCGCTGACCCTGCGGGTGAGGCGCGAGGACGGCGAACAGGACCTCTCGCGGCTTGAATTCGTCCTGCCCGAGGGCGAGCTGGCGAAACTGAAGGGGGTCGAAGTCTGCCCGGAGGCCCAGGTGGCCACCGGCAACTGCGCCAAAGCCGCCCAGGTCGGGATCTCCACCACCGCCATAGGGACGGGAGCCTTCCCCCTCTTCGTCCCCCAGCCCGGCAAGGACCCGACCGCCCTCTACCTCGCCGGCCCCTACAAAGGCGCCCCCTACTCGCTGCTGACCAAGGTCCCCGCCCAGTCGGGCCCCTTTGACTTCGGCGACATCCTGGTCAGGACCGCGATCGACATCAACCCGGTCACGACCCGGGTGATCGCCAAATCAGATCCCCTGCCCCAAACTCTCGAAGGGGTGCCGATCCAATACCGCGACGTCCGCATCGAAGTGCAGAAACCAGACTTCACGGTCAACCCGACCTCCTGCGAACAAAGAGCGGTGACGACGACGATCACTTCCGTCAACGGCGCCCTCGCCCACCCCTCGGTCCCCTCCAAGGTCGGGGACTGCGGCGCCCTGGGCTTCAAGCCGAGCTTGGGCTTCAAGCTCTCAGGCGGCAACAACCGCGGCGACTTCCAGGGCTTCACGGTGACCTTCAAAACCAGAGCCCAGGACTCCAACCTGGCCGGGGTCTCGGTCACCCTCCCGCACGCCGAGTTCTTGGAACAAAGCCACATCAAAACCGTCTGCACCAGAGTCCAGTTCGCGGCCAAACGCTGCCCCAAGGACTCGATCTACGGCTATGCAAGCGCGGAGACCCCGCTCTTGGACAAAAAGCTGCAAGGCCCGGTCTACCTGCGCTCCTCCAGCCACGCCCTGCCCGACATCGTCGCCGAACTGAATGGCCAGTTCAACATCGAGCTCGCCGGCAGAATCGGCGCCTACAAAGGCGGGCGGATCAAAAACACCTTCGAAGTCGTCCCCGACGCCCCGGTGCGCAAGTTCGTGGTCAAGCTAAACGGCGGCAAACAGAGCCTCCTGGTCAACTCCCGCAACCTCTGCCTGGAACCGATCCGGGCCGAAGTCAAGATGATCGGCCAAAACGGGCGCCGCCACAACGAAAGCCCGGTCGTCGACACCGGCTGCGGGAAGTCAAAGCACTCGAAGTCAAAGCGCAAGGGCTGAGGCGATGAGAGCGATCAAGGGCGCCGCCCTGGGGGCGGCGCTGCTCAGCCTCCTCGCCAGCGCCTCCCTGGCCGGGGCCGAGGTCACCCAGGAAGGCAACCTGCGGGTCGCCTTCGGCGGTGGCATCGCCCCCCATGCCCTGCCCCGGCAGGGCATGGCCCCGATCAAGGTCACCCTGACCGGGGAGATCGCCACCACCGACGGCCAAAACCCACCGCAGCTGCAGCGGATCTCGCTGGCGATCAACAAGCACGGCCGCCTTGACTACAAAGGCCTGCCGATCTGTCGCTACCACCAGATCCAGCCGGCGACCTCCAGCGAAGCGATCGCCAGCTGCCCGGACTCGGTGATCGGCAAAGGCGCCTTCCAGGCCGACGTCCTGTTGCCCGAACAATCGCCCTTCCCCTCCACCGGCAAGGTGATCGCCTTCAACGGCACCCTGCACGGTCGCCACGTCGTCTTTGCCCACATCTTCGGCACCAACCCGCTGCCGCAATCAAACGTGATGGTCTTTGAGCTCGGCCATGCCTCTGGCACCTACCGCACGACCCTGAGCGCGGAGCTGCCCAAGGTCGCCGCCGAATGGGGCTCGGTCAAGGCGATCAGCCTCAGCCTCAGCCGCACCTACCGCTACCGGGGCAAGGCCCGCAGCTTTCTCAGCGCGGGGTGTCCGGCGCCCAAGGGCTTTCCGGGGGCGAGCTTCTCCTTTGCCCGGGCCTCGTTCGGCTTTGCCGACGGGCGGGTGTTGAGCTCGGGGTTGAGGCGCAGTTGTGGGGTGGCGGAGGCGGCGAAGAAGGCCAGGCGATGAGCGCCACCTTGGTCACCGCTTTGCCTCGGTGGTGGGGGAGCTATGCCGCCGCCTGAAACCTAATCTTCGACTCGGGCGGGGGCCATGAGCGGATCTCAAGGCAGTTCAGATGACTTCCAGGCGGAATTCGAGGCCGACTTTGCTCGGCTCCAGGTAGCCGTCCTCGAGGCCTGTGGGCAGGAGGACGATTGGCCGGCGAAGGTCGCGACGGGGGTACAAGCGGGCCTGACGTTCGCGGCTGTCGATCCCGCCGCGGCGCAGGTCCTGACGAACGAGGCTTTGGCGCACGGAACCGACGGCGTCGCTCGCCACGAACGTCTCATTGCCTACTTTGGCGAGCGACTGCTCCCCGGCCGTGACGAGAGACCGGATGGCGAGCGCCTTCCCGGCATCACCGAGCGGGCGATGTCGGGTGGGGTCGTCACCCTCGTCGCCCAGCGCATCGACCAGGGCAGGGCGGGAGAGTTGACCGCGCTCGTCCCCGAAGCAATCCAATTCGTTCTAACTCCCTACCTGGGAGCAGAGGAGGCGAGGCATGTGGCTCAATTTCACTCGACTGACCCCGAGCAGGGCGTAAGCTAGTCCGATGGGGAGGAAAACCGTCCGCGGGCTCGGGGTGGCCATCGTCACTGTGCTCGTTCTCGCCGTTGCCGGGACCGCGCTGGGCGGGGCGACGAAGGTGCGGATTCAGGCGGGGAACCTGCTTGTCATCGGCGAAGGAGGCTTCACGCCGACGGCGTTGCCGAAGAACGTCGATGCGCCGATCACGATTTTCGGCAAGGGCCGGCTCGACACGGTCGATGGCACGCTGCCACCGGTCCTGAAGACGATCGAGTTCGAATTCGACAAGCACGGGTCGGTCCAGACGATCGGGTTGCCGGTCTGCACCGCGGGCAGGCTTCAGGCCACGACGGTGCCGCAGGCGCGCAAGCTCTGCCCGGGTGCGATTGTCGGCAAGGGCTTCGGTCGCGCCGTCGTCGACTTTCCCGAACAGGCACCGATTCCGGTCTCCTCACCGATCACGATCTTCAACGGGCCGCGGATTGGCGGAGACCCGAGTGTCCTCGCCCACTTCTACACCACGGTCCCGGTCGCGGTCGCCTTCGTCGTCCCGGTCCGGATCGAAACGATCCACAACGGCCGCTATGGCTACCAAGTCAAAGCCAAGATCCCGAAAATCGCCGGTGGCCACGGCATCCCCCTCTCCGGCTCGATCCGGATCGGTCGTAAATGGACCTACAAGGGCGTCAAGCACAGCTACATCAACGCCAGCTGTCCCGATGGCCGCCTGCAGGCGATCGGCAAATTCGGCTTCGATGACGGCACCCTGCTGAAGGGCTCCTTCATCAATCCCTGCCAGACGCGCGGCTGAGCTTGGTGCTGGAGCCGGCTGCCTCCGCCAGCGGGTCTCGCCCGTCCCAGCTGCCTTCCGAGGCATAGGGGCGGAAGCGGACAAAGGCCGATTCGCGATGGAAAGCCTTGGCGCGGTCGGCCTTGACCGCGGCCTTGTGAGTGCCGCCGGGGCCGGTCGCGTAGGCCCGCATGGCGGCGGCACCGCGCCAAAGCGAGAAGGTTGCGACCAGACGGGGCGGCCGCGCCAGGCCGGTCCCGGCTATCAGCGCCGGGTCCGCGATCGCATCGCGCTCGGCGGGAGCGGCGCTGGCACGAAAGGCGCCGATGCGTCGTAGCCGCAGGCGCCCGAGCGTCAGGACCGCGACCGGCTCCTCGTCGTCGACCGGCAGTGCCTTCGCCGGTAGGTCGTCCAGCCCCGCCCAGTGGCCAAATACCCGCAGTGGCTGCAGCCGGGCCTGCCAGCCGTCGGCGAAGTGCCTGGCGAAGGGATGGCTGTGAGAGAAGCGCTCGAAGGCGGCGTCGTCATCCCAGGCGGAGATCATCGCGACCGGTCCAAGTTGGGTTGGCGGTAGCAGCGGTGCGCCGAGCGGGGCCGTGGTGGTCGTCTCCGCATAAACCAGGCCGGGGACGAGCCTCGGTTTCGGCGGCCTGAGGAGCACCTCCGCTGCGGCGCGCGGACCAAGGGCGGCAAGGTGAACTGAGGCGATCATGCGGCTCTCCGCCACCGTAGCGCCGTCCCGAGCAAACGTCTAAAAACAGACGTTATTGTATTTGTAGACGCACTCCTCTATACTCAATCGCGCTGCAGCGGTGGGAGTCGTTGCAGCCCCCTTGGTCCCGGCAGCCCCCCTACGGCAGCCGGGTCCCTCCAAGTGGTGGGCGCTGAGGCAGGGGCCTCGAACGGCGCCGAAGTACAGTGACTCGTGTGGCGAAACTCACCCCTCGCCATGCGGGTCGTTGTGCGCGGGGCGGTTTCCGTTTCCGGCTCGACGAACCTGGGGTTATCCTCATGCAATGGCGTCATTACCGGAGCACTTGATGCCGACTCCGGTTGGCCGGGCTCAGTTGCCGCGGGAGGTGCTGGCGGAACACCAGCGCGAGCACGTGCTCGCGGCCGCCGTGGAAGTCTTCGCCAAGCGTGGCTACCAGGGGACGACGGTCGACCACATCGTCTCGGCAGCCAGGATCGGCGTTGGCAGCTTTTATCTCCTCTTCGACGGCAAGGAGGACTGCTTCCTCGCCACCTACGACCGGATTGTCGCCGAGGCGCGCGAACGGATGGCCGTGGCTCTGCCGGCGGATGCCCCCTGGCCGCGACGACTCGTCGCCTGCCTGCGCGTCCTCCTGGCGATGATCGAGGCCGAGCCCCTCAGCGCTCGCATCGCCCTGGTCGAGGTCCAGACCGCCGGCGCCGAGGCGCTCCTGCGCCACCAGCGCAACCTCGACGAGGCAGCGCGGTTGCTGGGCGGGGGGCGGGAGCACAGCCCCGTCTCGAACGAGTTGCCGGCAAGTCTCGAGTTCGCAACGATCGGCGGCTTCGCCTGGTTCCTGCAGCAGCGGATCGCACTGGGTGAGACCGCCGACGCCACGAAGCTGCTGCCCGAAGCGCTGGAGATAGTCGCCGAGCCCTATCTGGGCGAGGCGGAGACCGCCAAGCTGCTCGCCGCCTAAGCGCGGTGCTCCGGGAGCGGCCCGGCATGGCAGTGGAGCGACACAGCGCGGACGCGAGCCCCCCGGTGTGCGCGCACGAATTCACAAGGCGACCGTCGACATCGTCTACGAGGGTGGCTACGAGACGCTGACTGTGGAGGCGGTGGTCGAGCGCGCCGGCATCGAGCGCACCGATTTCGATCGCCTCTTCGCCGGCAGGGAGGATCTCTACATCGGCCTTTTCGAAGATGTCGCGACTAAGTTCGAAGCCGAGGTGATGGCGGCGTTCGAAGAACACGAGGAGTGGCGTGACGGCCTCCGCGCCTGCGCCTACGCGGCCGCCCGGCACATCCGCGAACGCCCCCGCGAAGTCACCTTCGGCGTGCTGCGGATGTACGACGCCGGAGAGCTCGCCCAGGCGTATCGCGAGGTCCAGTTGCAGCGGATGGTCGACCTGATCGACCGCGGTCGCCAGGAGCTGGACGATCCCGACTCGATCGGGCGGGGCGTCGCCGAAGGCGTGATCGGCTCGATCTATGGCGTCCTCGTCAAGCAGTTGCAGGGCGGCAGGGGGGTCAGCTCGGCCGAGTCCTTCGTCCCCGACCTGATGTACATGGCGGTGCGGCCCTACCTCGGCCACAAGGTTGCCCGCGAGGAGCTCTCCCTGCCCGCCCCGCCGTTGCCGCCTCCGATCGGGCGCCGCCCGTGAGCAAGGGAGTGGGGGAGGGCGAGGCGGCATTGCGGTTGGCGCGCCTGCCGCCCGGCCGTCACGGCTTGCCGCGCGAACTCGTCACCCGCAACCAGCGCGAGCGCCTTGCCGCCGGGACGATCGCGGTCGTCGCCGAGCGCGGCCTCAACGCGGCGACGATCACCCAGATCTGCGCCGCCGCCGGCGTCTCGCGGCGCACGTTCTACGCGAACTTCTCGTCCAAGGAGGAGTGCTTCTTCGCCGCCTACGAGACGATCGTCGAGCACCTGCGGATCGCAACCGACGCCGCCGCAGCCGAGCAGCCCGAGTGGCAGGCGCGGGTCGCCGCCAAGCTCGCGGCCTCCCTCGACTTCCTCGCCGCCAATCCCGACCTGGCGCGGTTCTGCCTGATCGCCCCACAGCGGGCCGGGAAGGACGTGGCCGGGCGCTATCGGGCCGGGATGGGCCAGGTGGTCGGCTATCTCTGCCTGGGGATGCCAGCGGCGACGAAGGTCCCCTCGCAAGCCGTCGCGGCTTCGCTCGTGGGGGGGATGGTGGCCCTCGTCGTACGCGAGGTGGAGGCTGGCGAGGGTGCCAACCTTCCCAACCTCCTTCCCGAGCTGCTCGAGCTTTTCCTCGCGCCCTACCTCGGCCGGCCCGCGGCGGCGAAAGTGGCTCGAAGCTCAAGCAAACGCTAGCCATTTCTCAAAAAACAGCTTCTTGACTTTATGAAAGCGAGCGTTTACAGTCCCGCGGGTCGAGCTCGTGCAGGGAGCGAGCGCGGCGATTCACAGGGACAACCGAGCCCCAGGGGGCCGCAGGGAGCGGCCAGGAAAAGGGCTCACGGGACAAGGAGACAGCTACGTGAGAAGCCACGCGAAGGCAGCGTCCGCGGGATCGATCGAAGGCGGCGGCGAAAGCCGCGGCCTCCTCCGCCGTGCCTTCGCCACCCGTGCTGTGCTGGAGGGAGGCAAAGGGCTCGGTGCGTCTTCTCCCGGACGCCGCGGGACCTCCTTGGCCGTCGTCGCGCTGACCCTCATGGCGCTTGTCCTGACCGCCGCTCCCGCCTTCGCGGTCGAAGCCACCTCGACCTATACGCCCACCGGCACTTTTGCCACCGGCGGCAGCGGACCGGGGGGATCGGGCAGCGAGCCGGGCCAGCTCACCAACCCCACCCATATCGCCGTCGAACCCGCGACCGGCAACGTTCTTGTCGCCGACTCCGGCAACGATCGGATCCAAGTCTTCGCACCGGGCGGGGGAGGTCTGCCCACCTACCTCACCTCGTTTGGATCGAGTGCCTTCGCAACGCCCCCTACCGGTCTCGCGATCGACCAATCGACCGGCTCCATCTACGTCAGCGCCGCGACCCTCTTTGAGATCCAGAAAGTGACGCTCACCGACGCCGCGGATGGCAGCTTCACGCTCAGCCTCGAAGGCCAGACCACGGCACCCCTGGCCTTCACCTCAGAAGGAGACGAACTCCCCCGAGCGCCAAGCGCTGCCGCCGTCCAGGAAGCGCTCGAAGATCTCTCGACCCTTGGCGCCGACCGCGTCCGGGTTGGCAAATCCGGCAATACCTACTCGGTCTTCTTCAAAGAAACCCCCGCCGGCCTTGACCTCGACGAGATGACCGCCGATGGCAGCGGACTCGAGGCAGGCGAAGCGGGGCCGGCTTCGGTCTCGGTGCAGACCAGCCAGAACGGTCTCGCCGGGGAGCTCCTGCGCTTCACCTCTGATGGCGCCCCGACCCCCACCTACACCGAGGACGCCACCTTCACCAGTCCCGCTCAGGGCAGTGGGCCGGACGAGATCGGCAGCTTCGCCAGTCCGATCGCGATCGATCCCATCTCCCACGACATCCTTATCGCCGACGCCGGCAACCTGCGGGTCGATCGCTTCACCTCGGCCGGTGCTGTCGTCCCCGCCTTCAACGGTGCCGCCTCCCAGGATGGGTCGCTTATTAACCCTGCGGACATCGCTGTTGGTGCGACGGGGACGGTGTTCGTAGTCGACGCGTTAGGTCACGATCCGAATGGCATTGGAATTGAGGACGACATCCTTATCGGCGGGTCTGAGGTCAAGCGCTTCACCAACGTAGGCGCTGCCGACGGCACGCTGCCCGACATCGTGGGCCCGTCTTCAGTCACGCTCGATCCCACGACGGGGAACATCCTGGTCGCTGGCGACCAGACGGTGGCGGGTAGGACCCATGCTCTTTACAGGTACACGGGCGCGGGAACCCCGATCGACGGCCCGGCGGCCATGGATCCGGCAAACGATGGATTCCCCGCGTCGAACCCGGGCCTTGCTGTCGGTGATGGGGGGCAGCGGGTCTACGTTGTGGATGCCCGAAACAACGAGGGTTTCAACGGCATCGTCGGTATCCAGATCATGGTATCCGCGAGCATCCCCGGCACCGAGATTGGCGTCACGACCGAGGTCGGAGCGACCACGGCGAAACTGAGCGGCGTGGTCGCTACCGGCGCCCAGGATGCCACTGTCCATTTCGAGTACTGCCTGGACGAAAATGGGCTGTGCGTGTTCTATGCACCCGCGGACTCGAGCGATCCCGGCAACCCGTGGGTCCGGTTGCCGGACCAGTCCGTCATCGGAGGCACGGGCGAAACCGTCGTCAGCAACGAGCTAACCGGCCTGCGGTCCAGCTCCAAATACCTGGTTCGCCTCCACGCAGAAAATACGACCTATCCCGCTTTCAGCACCAACTCGGTGGGGGGAGCATTTACGACCGAGGCGATCCCGCCGCTCATCTCCGACGTCGCAGCTGGCAACGTGACGGCGACCTCGGCGACCTTCAACGGCAAGATCGTCCCCTACGGTCTGCAGACCAGCTACTACTTCGAGTACGGCGAGACGAGCGCCTATGGTCAGCGCCTTCCGGCGAGCTACGAAGGCGTGGTGGGCAACAGCTTCGGGCCAAGAGCAGTGACGGAGCCGATCTTCAACTTGAAACCCGCCACCGGCTATCACTTCCGGCTGGTCGCTGTCAACGTGCTCGGAACTGTTCGGGGCGAGGACCAGACGTTCACCACCCGCTCCGCGACCTCAGCCGGCAGCTGTCCCAACAACACCATTCGAGAAATTCAGCAGGTCTCATTCCTCCCCGACTGTCGCGCCTACGAGCAGGTCTCGCCAATTGAGAAGAGCGGTGTGCCCTTCAATCAACTCGGCCTTCCCTCCTACCTGCGACAGGACGGGAGCGGAATCGCCTACTCGACCAACAAGGCGGCTTACCCCGGATCGGAGTCAAACCCGCTTGCTCCCAAAACCCTCAGCCTGCGCTCGGCAACGCAGTGGACCACCAAGGGCATCGATCCGCCGTTGAGCGCGACGACGCCCGGCTCGAACTTGTATTACGCGACGGCGGCAGTGTCCAAGGATCTCACTCGGGCACTTGTGACGACTACTCGCAAGCTGGCCCCGGAGGCGGTCGAGGGAGATTGGAACATATACATCCGCGAGACCGGGACGGACAACTACACCTACATCGGGGAAGGCAACCTGTACAACACCACGGGCCCTGGCCACTTCTTCGGCACTTCCGATGATCTGCGCACTGTTGTGGTCGAAGGTAAGGTATGGCATGAAGGAACTCCAGGCCTGAACCCACTGGGAGTGCGAAACGATGGGACGCTCATGGCTAATGTTGGGTCCGCGATTAATAAAAATCATTTTGATGTAAATCAGGTATCGGCCGATGGTTCCCATATCTACTTTGAAGTCACTGGGGGTCCTGAGGCAGGCCTCTACTTGCGCGAGGACAACGCCAAGACGGTCCTCATTTCCCGGTCACAGCGTCCCGGCGATCCATCGACGCCGGTGCCGGCCAGCTTTGCGTTTGCCTCGCCGGACGGCCGCTATGTCACGTTTGAAACTGTTCAGTCTGTGCCACCTCTCACTCCAGACGCTCCGGAAGGCATTCATGGTGCCAGGGCTTACCTGTACGACGTCGAGAGCGACACCCTCAGCTTTATTGCCGACGACCTCGCGCCGAATGGCGAGGCACTTGCAAAGGGCAATCTGGAAACGAACGATCTCTACGTTCGAGACCCAAGCTACGAAAACTACTTTTACGCCCACAATGGCACGCTGACGCCTGTCGGTTCTGGGGAGCAGGGCGATTTTACGATGATGAGTCCGAACGGCAAGTACTTCGCCTTCGACGATTTCCTCTATGACGCCGTGACCGACACCCTGAGCTGTCCCAACTGTCGAAGCGACGGGGGTCCGAGACTTGGAGACGCTCACTGGGGCGCGGTGGAACCCGACGTCATGGGTCGCCACGGTCCCACGGCGATCCTCGACGACGGTACCTTCTTCTTTGACACCCCGAACCCCCTGGTCCGCGCTGACACCAACGGCACCCGCGACGTCTACTCCTATAACCACGGAGATCTGGAGCTGCTCACGAGCGGCCGACAGTCAGTCGATGCAGAATTCGTCAATGTCACGGCCGACGGGCGCAACATGTTCTTCACCACCACCGCTCGCCTGGTTGGCCAGGACAAAGACACCGTCCAAGATCTCTACGTCGCCCGGGTCGACGGAGGCCTTCCCCTGCAGAACCCCGACCCGCCGATCGAGTGCCTGCGCGACGACTGCAAGGCGACCCCGAACGCAGGTCCCGAGCTCCCCTTCGGCGGCTCTGAAGGTCTGACCGGACCCGGGAACGTCAAGCCCGCCGTAAAGAAGCGCTGCGGCAAGGGCCGCCACAAGGTCAAGGCGCGGGGTAAGACCAGCTGCGTGAAGCAGCACAAAAACCGAGCCAAGAACGACCGGAGGCGCACCCGATGAACCGGATTCGAGGACGTTTCTCAAAGGCGCTTGTCGCCGGCTTCGCGTGCCTCGCTGTCGTTGCCACCATTGCGCCTTCAGCGCAAGCACAGTTCGACGTTTCGAGCTTCGGCGCCTCCGTCTCGCTGAACGGCGAATTCTCGCGCCAGGCCGGCGCCCATGCGGACCTGAGGACCCGCTTCGACTTCACCCGCAACCCCGATACGGGCAACGTCGAAGGGAACATGAAGGATGTCCGCGTCAACCTGCCGCCGGGATTCGTCGGCGATCCGACCGCGGTGCCGGCATGCCCGGTGAAAAAACTGATCAGAGCCGTCCGGGCGGAGGGTTATCTCAGCGACTGTCCGAACGAAAGTCAAATCGGGTTCGCCTTGATCAGGGCGGGGAAAGAAACTTACGGTAAACCAGTCTTCAACCTTACGCATCCAGACGAGACCCCGGGTCTCTTCGGGATAAACGTCAACACCTTTCCCGTCTACATCGAACCGACGATACGTCCGGGCGATTACGGCATCTCCGCGCTGAGCGCCAGAACGACCCAGATCGAACCGCTCGAAGTGGTCGATGTGACGCTCTGGGGCGTCCCCGGCGATCACGAAACCGGGGTGCAGCAACGCCGTCCGTTCATGACCAACGCGACCTCGTGCCTGGGTCCGGTGGAGTTCGGCGTCGAAGCCAACTCCTGGGAGGAACCGGGACACATGTCGGCCATGTCGACGGCCACCGACATCGACGGAGCCCCACTGGTCTTCAGCGGCTGCGACCGTTTGACTCTAGAACCGACGATCGTCGCCCAGCCCGGCACCCATCGCGCCGCCTCCCCCTCGGGCCTCAACGTCGACATCAAGGTCCCCCAGAACGAAGGGCCGGATGGCTTGGCCACGGCCCACGTCAGGAAGATCGTCACCCGCTTCCCCCAGGGCGTCACCGTCTCGACCTCGGCGGTCGCCGGCCTCGGCGCCTGCTCGCAAGGCCAGATCGGCATTGACGACAACAACTCGCCGAGCTGCCCGGACTCTTCCAAGCTCGGCAACGTGACGATCAGGACCCAGCTTCTGGAGAAGCCGATCGAAGGCGACGTCTACCTGGCCAGGCAGAAGGAAAATCCCTTTGGCTCGACCTTCGCGGTCTACCTGGTCGGTCGCGGCCCCGGTTTCTACCTGAAGATCCCCGGCGAACTCAACGTCGACAAAGAGACCGGCCAGCTCAGCACCGTCTTCGCAGACCTGCCCCAGCAGCCCTTCGAAGAAGCCCACCTGGATTTCCGGGGCGGCCCGACGGCACCGCTGACCACCCCCGACAGCTGCGGCACCTACCTGACCCGCACCGAATTCACCTCCTGGGCCTCGCCGACCCCCGTCTTCGTCGACAACCCGATGGTGATCAACGAGAACTGCAGCGGCGGCGGCTCCTTCAACCCATCCCTGCAGGCGGGCGTCGCCAGCCCGGTGGCGGGAGCCAACTCACCGCTGACCCTGCGGGTGCGCCGCCTCGACGGCGAACAAAACCTCTCGCGGCTTGAGTTCAAGCTGCCCGAGGGCGAGCTGGCGAAACTGAAGGGCGTGGAAGTCTGCCCAGAGGCAGTAGCTCCCTCTGGCGCCTGCGGCCCCAAGAGCCAGGTCGGGATCTCGACCACGGCGATCGGCACCGGAGCCTTCCCGCTGTTCGTGCCCCAGCCAGGCAAGGACCCGACGGCGTTGTATCTGGCAGGTCCCTATAAGGGAGCCCCGTATTCCCTCATCACCAAGGTCCCGGCCCAGTCCGGCCCCTTCGATTTCGGCAACATCATTGTCCGCACCGCGATCAACCTCGATCCCGTCACCACCCAGGTGATCGCCAAGTCCGATCCCCTGCCCCAGATCCTCGAAGGGGTGCCGATCCAATACCGCGATGTGCGGATCGAAGTCCAGAAACCCGACTTCACGGTCAACCCGACCAGCTGCGAGCAGCGAGCGGTGACGACGACGATCACCTCGGTCAACGGCGCCGTTGCCCATCCCTCGGTCCCCTCCAAGGTCGGCGACTGCGCCTCCCTCAACTTCGGGCCGAAGCTCGCCTTCAAGCTCAAAGGCGGCACCAACCGCGGTGACTTCCAGGCGTTGACGGCGACGCTGAGCACCGGCCGCAAGGAAGCCAATATCGCCAAGGTCGCGGTCACCCTGCCGCACTCGGAGTTCCTCGAACAGGCCCACATCGGCACCGTCTGCACCCGGGTCCAGTTCGCCGCCAAGAAATGCCCCGATGCCTCGATCTACGGAACCGCCAGGGCGATCACGCCGCTCCTGGACCAGCCCCTTGAAGGCCCGGTCTACCTGCGCTCCTCCAACCACGCCCTACCCGACCTGGTCGCCCAGCTCAACGGCCAGTTCAACATCGAGCTGGCGGGGCGGATCGACTCCAAGAACGGCGGCATCCGCAACACCTTCGAAGTGGTGCCCGACGCCCCGGTCTCAAAGTTCGTCTTGAAGATGAAAGGTGGCGAGAAGAGCCTCTTGGTCAACTCCCGCAACCTCTGCAAAGCGCCCTCGCGGGCCGAGGTGAAGATGGTTGGCCAAAACGGGATGCGCCACTCAGAACGGCCGCTGATGCAGAACTCCTGCGCCAAGAAGACCAAGAAGAAAGCCGCCGGAGCCAAGCACAGGCGCCACGGCTAGGGCATGAGGAAAATGCCAGCGCGAAGAGCCGCTGTCCTCCTTGCGGCCTTTTTACTCTCGACCGCCTCCCTCGCAAGCGCCGAGGTCAGCCAGGAAGGCAATCTGCGCGTCTCCTTCGAGGGAGGAATCGCCCCTCACAAGCTGCCCCGTCAGGGCAAAGCCCCGGTCAAGGTCACCCTGACCGGGGACATCAAGACCGTCGACGGCCTCGCGCCGCCGCAGCTGAGAACGATCGCGATGGCGATCAACAAGAACGGCAAGCTGGACTACCGCGGCCTCCCGGCCTGCAAGTACCACCAGATCCAGCCCGCCTCCACGAACGAAGCGATCGCTAGCTGCCCCGACTCTTTGATCGGCAAGGGCGGCTTCCAGGCCCACGTGGTACTCCCCGAACAGTCGCCCTTCCCCTCGGCCGGAGAAGTGATCGCCTTCAACGGCATCTTCCACGGCCGCCACGTGGTCTTCGCCCACGTCTACGGCACTGTCCCGCTGCCCCAGTCCCAGGTCCTGATCTTCGAGCTCGGCCACACCTCCGGCACCTACCGCACGACGCTGACCGCAGAACTGCCCCAGGTCGCTGCCGAATGGGGCTACGTCTCCGGGGTCTCGCTTTCTTTGAACCGCGTCTTCAAATACAGGGGCCGGACCCGCTCCTACGTCTCCGCCGGTTGCCCGGCTCCCGCCGGCTTTCCCGGCGCCACCTTCGCCTTTGCCAAGGCGACCTTCGGCTTTGAAGACGGGCGCACCCTGGAAGCGAAGATGACGCGCAGTTGTGGGGTGGAGGAGAAGCAGCCGAAGGGCCGGGCTGGATAAGGTCAAGGGCGCAGTCAATCCCCGAAACGGAGGCCTTATGCCGCTGGTACCGATGGTTGTGGAGCAGACCGCTCGTGGCGAGCGTTCATTCGATATCTACAGCCGCCTCCTGGCGCAGCGCATCGTCTTCCTCGGGGAACAGGTGACGGAGGATCTCGCCAACCTGATCATCGCCCAGCTGCTGCATCTCGAGTCCGAGGATCCGGAGAAGGACGTCAGCCTCTACATCAACTCGCCCGGCGGCTCCGCCTACGCGGGCCTGGCGATTTACGACACGATGCAGTTCATCAAGCCCGACGTGCAGACCATCTGTTACGGGATCGCGATGTCGGCGGGCTCGCTGATCCTCACCGGCGGCGCCAGGGGCAAGCGGATGGCACTACCCAACAGCCGCGTCCTCATCCACCAGCCCAGCGGCGGCTTCGAAGGCCAGTCGACCGACATCGAGATCCACGCCAAGGAGATCCTCGAGCTGCGCGAGCGCCTCGACGGCATCTACGTCAAGCACACCGGTCAGTCGAAGGACCAGATCCACGAAGACATGGAACGCGACAAATTCTTCCAGCCTCCGCAGGCGGTCGAGTACGGCCTGATCGACCGTGTGATCGAGTCGCACGACTTCAAACCGGAGACCGCGGGCCTCAGCTCGAACGGCATCGAGTAGAGCGAAGGCGCAGCGGTCCGCTAAGCGGCCGGGGCCAGGATCAGTCGCAGGCCGACGTCCAGCTCCGGCGCCGTGCGCAGGTTGCCGTGGCGCTCGTCCCAGGCGCCGCTCCGGAGGTTGGCGCGCAGGGCGGCGAGCCCGCGCTCGGTCTCCTCGGCCTCCATCAGGTGCCAGACAGAGCTGGCGCGGCGCACCTCCGGGTCGAGGTGCAACTCCGGACGATCCCAGAGTGCGCAGAAGAAGCCGTCCTCGCAGCCATTCGGAATCGGCACCGGTTCGACCGTGGCGCTCGGCCCCAGCAGCGCCGCCAGGTCCTCGATCGGTGGCATCGAATCGCCGTGGATCTCCAGCGTGCGCGGGAAGTAGTCCCGCACCAGCCACAGGCCCGCCATCGGCGCGGGATCGAAGCTGAGGACGGCGACCCGCTCCCGTGCGACTCGCTTCATCTCCGCCAGCCCGGCGGCGAGGTTGGCCCAGTGGTGGACGGTGATGATTGCCATCGCGGCGTCGAAGCTGTCGTCCTCGAACGGAAGGTCTTCGGCGCTGGCCTTGACCGCCGGCGCCGTCCCGGCGGGGCGCTGGCCGATCATCACCCGGGAAGGCTCGACCGCGATCACCTCGCGGCCGGCCGGCTCGTATGAGCCGGTGCCGGCGCCGACGTTGAGGACGGTGCGGGCGTCGCCGAGGGCGGCTTCGACCCGCGCCGCGATCCGCGGGTCCGGCCGCCGCACCTGGCGGTAGCCGATGCCGATCCGGTCGTACGTGGCCTCGCCCATCGCGCTCGCTAGGCGTTGCTGAGCCGGCGCCAGGCCCAGATACCGGCGACCGCGGCGCCGCCGCCCGAGGCGACCCCGCCAAGGCCGGCGAGCTGGGTATCGGGATCGCGGGCAGCCAGCCCGAGCGCGAAGGCGTCGGCGGCGTCGAGGATGGCCGCGGCGAGGACGAGCGCCCGCAGGGTCGCGGCATCGTCGCGGGCGGCGAGGGTCATCGCGCCGAGCGTCAGATCGCGGCCACCGGCCAGCTTCGCCAACGCCCGTCCCACCGCGTCCGTCTCCCCGAACAGCAGCGCCTTCAGCGTCGGCCGGGTGAGGAACAGCGCTCCGACCCCGAGCCCCATCCGAGCGCTGCCCAATGCCAGCGCTGCACGCCGGCCAAGCGGGTCCATTCCTCGTCGGCGCGACATTCCCTCAATCTAGCCGCTGTGGCGTCGCGGTCATCATGGTCCGATGGCAGAGGGAGACACGATTCTGCGCGCCGCCCGGCGAATCGACGCGGCGCTCACCGGTGAGACCGTCGCGGCGAGCGCTCCCAACCCGCGGGGGCGCGCCGCCCGCATCGAGCGTCTCGACGGCAAGCGCCTCGACGGCGTCGAATCACACGGCAAGAACCTGCTGCTGCGCTTCGGCGACCTCGTCCTGCACAGCCACATGGGGATGAACGGCTCCTGGCACATCTACCCGCGGGGCGGGCGCTGGCGCAAGCCGCGCCGTTCCGCCTGGGCGGTGCTGGTCGGAGATACCCAGGAAGCGGTTCAGTTCGGCGGACCGACTCTGCGGTTGATCCCCGCCGACCGCGTCCGCCGCGACCCCCAGCTCGCCCGCCTCGGACCCGACATCCTCGCTCCAAAGCTTGACCTCGAGGCCATCCTCAGCGGCCTTCGTGCGAACCCCACCCGCAGCCTCGGCGACGCCCTGCTCGATCAGACCGTTGTTGCCGGCATCGGCAACATCTTCAAGAGCGAGGCCTGCTTCGCCGCCCGCCTCGATCCCTGGCGCCCGCTCGCGGACCTCAGCGATGAAGACCTCCGCACCGTCCTCGAAGCCGCTCGCTCGCAGATGCTCGAGGCGGTCGCCAGCGGCCGTCACACCTATGCCGTCTACCGTGCCCGCCGCCCCTGTCCGATCTGCGGTGGACGCATCTCCTCCCGCGGCCAGGGCGACGCTAACCGCACCACTTACTGGTGCCCCCGGTGTCAGACTTAAAAACTCTGTAGTTAGTTAATAGTCAGCTATCGTCGTGCTACCGATGCGATGATTGACTGGCTGGAAACCGCGGTCTCCGATGCGCTCGAGTGGGTCGACGACCGGCTCCCGATGGTCTGGACGATCTTCACCGAGGTCTTCCCGGCGATGGTGGTGGCCGCGGTGGCGGTGGCGGTGGTGTGGTTGACCCGGCAGCTGGTGATCAGATACCGCAGCCGCTCGCCAAGGGTTCAGATCACCCCCTTCAGCTGGGCGACCTCGGCCGGCGGCGACCAGGAGGCGCTCTGGATTACCTCGCTCTTCCGCGAACAGCTGAACGAGCTCAAGCTCGACTCGCTGGACGCGATCCCGGACCGCGCGCCCGGGGCGCCGCTCGTGCAGATCGTCGAAGGCGTCGGCCAGGGAGTCGCGCACGGCCTTGACGTCGGCAGGGCGATCGCCCGCCTCTGGCGGGCGGCATTCCCCGACTCGGCCTACGAGGTTTGGGCGACGCTGCGGCCTCAGGATGGCGCCAGTGGCGGTGAGATCGCGGTACAGCTGGTCGATCGCTCCCGCGCCAACCGGACCCTCGTCAGCGTCATCTGCCGCGACCCCAATTGGGAAAACAGCGCCCGCCAAGCCGCGATGGCGGTTGCCGGCGCCCTCTACCCGCGGGTCGCCAACCACCATACGGGGCCGTGGACGCGGTGGGACAAAGCAGTGCCGCCGCAGCTGATCGGCCTCTACCACGGAGCCCTCGAGCACGAAAGCGCGAACCGTCTGGAGCTGGCGCTCGGTGCATTTCGCGATGCGCTGGCGATGGATCCGCTGAACCCAAACCTGCGGATCAAGATCGCGATGCTGGAGGAGCGCCTCGAGCTTCACCTCGATGCCTGGTTCACCTACCGGGCAATCGTCGACGAGGACAGCCGCAAGCTCTGGAAAGGCCCGGACCGCCGAGTGCGCCTGCTGGCCCTCTACCGGCTCGCGATCCACCTCTCGAACCGTGAGGTGGCGGAGCAGTGGGTGGAACCGGACAAGCGCAGGCAGAAGGACAGGGAGGGGGACGAGCACGACTGCGCGATGACGAAACTCCGCGAGGAGTTGATCCTGGCGCTGGAATGCGATCCGCTGCTCGACGTGCAGGCCGGCGATTACCCGCCCAAGATCGCCAGGGGACGACCCGCCGAGCTGATGGCCGCGCTGTTGGCGTCGAGGCAGCAGGACGGAACGCCGAACCCGGATCTCCTCCATCCCTTCAAATGCACGTCCGAATCCCCCGCGGAGCGGATCCGCAGGATCCACGAGGTGCTCCAGATCGTCAGCCTGCGCCGGCTCGAAGAGCTGTACGCCTGGCAGCGGGTGGGACCGCCGGTCCGCGGTCGCAAGCTCGGCGAGCGCTGGATCCACCGTCGTCCCCTGATCAGGCGCTTGGGGCGCGCTCCCGAGTTCTCCCGCATGGCGGTGAGGACGTCGATGCGCCTGGTCCGGATCCGGATCGCCGCGAGCGTCCACGTCGCCGCCAAGGAGCTGGTGGGGACCGAGCGGCTGCGGATCAAGAAGGCGGTGAGAAAGGAGCGCGGGAAGCTGACCCGGCGCTGGCCATTTCCGCGGACGGGCGCTCTTCAGACCGTCGCCCGCTTCTTCCGGCCGCGACTGCGATGGATCGACAGGAGGGGCGATGCCTGGCAGCTGCACTACAACGCGGCCTGTGCCGTCGGCTCGACCCTGCTCCCGAAGTCGCCACGGCTGCCGAAGCGCCTGAAGAGGAGATTCGCCCGGCGGGCCGTGACCGAGCTGGAGGAATACGCGCACCGCGCCGGCAGCGAGCGGGTGGCAGGTCAGGCGGACTGGCTCGTCTTCCAGGACCCCGACCTGGCGGGCCTCGTCAAGACCGCCGAGTTCAGGCTCTGGGCGGTTCCGCACCTCGCTTTCGAGGTCCCGAGGGAGCGGCCGGCGCGTGACGTCGAGATCAGGCGGTACACCGCGCTCATAGTCCACCGTGGCGCCCTCGCCTTCGCCGAATCGTGGCGAGACAGGGCGCGGGAGGGCTCGGTGCCGATCACGATGGCAATCGACTGGTGGCAGCGCGAGAAGGAGATCTGGGAGCAGATCTCAACCGCCTGCCATCAACGTCGCAGCTGGCGCCATCGGCTCATCATGCTCAAGGCAATGGAGCGCTGGAGCAGCGGCAATGGGTCTGTGGCGGTCGATCTCGCTCACGAGCACCGAGACCGAAGCGCGTCCCGGCAGATGGTCCCGCATGAGCTGTTCGAGGCACTGGTAATAAAGATCGGGGGCGGGCTGCAGCACTCGAGCGATGCCGAGGCCATCTGCGTTCAAAGTTGGGTGAATGCTCGGGTCGACACAGTCGAAGCGGCGCACAACGAGAACCCCCGCGGGTTCGTGAGCAGCCCGGGCGCCGGCCTCTACGGCGCCGAGCGCAGCGCGGCGATCGCCGCCGCCCAGATCTGGGCAAAGCTCGCCGCGATCCTGGAGCTCGGGCTGACGCGGGAGCTCGATGGCCAGCGCTATACCGAGAAGGACGAGTTCGAGCTGGCGTGGAAGGCGTGCTTGGAGGACTTTGCCGGGGAGGTCCCGAGCTAGGCTGAGCCCCCTGTGGCTCTCCTGGCGGCAAATCTCCTGCGCCGCCGCCGTCGGCGCTCCCCACCAACTCCTGCATCCACGCCCACCCGGGCGCGCTCCTATTACGTCGTCGCCGGTGTCGCCCTGGACCAGGAGATGGAGAGGCTGCGAGCGCTGGACGTGTTCGTCGCCGGCCCGCTTGCCGCCCAGGCCCCGGAGCTGAAGGTGCGGCGGGCTCGCGCCCGTCCCAACCGCCTCGGCTTCGCCGTGCCGAGCGAGTACCGCCTCTCGGTCACGGCCTATCCCGGCATCCGTCCCGGCGACGTTCTCGAGACGCTGCTGCACGAGCTGACCCACCTCCACGTCGGCCGCGCCGCTGAGGCCCACGGCTGGCACGGACGCACCTTCAAGGCGACACTGGCGCGGGCGATGGCAGAGGCCTACGGGATCGTCGCGCCAGCGCCGTCCAACTCCCTCCACGGCGTCTACGCCGAGGCGATCGAGCGCGAAAGAGAGTGATCGCCCCGGCGACTCCGAGGTCGGACCCGCTCGGCTCGATCTTCCTCCGCTTCCTCAAGTTCGGCTGCCTCGCCTGGGGCGGACCGGCGGCGCAGATCGCGATGATCAAGCGCGAGTGCGTCGACGAGGAAGGCTGGATCACCGAGACGAGCTTCAAGAAGCTCCTCGCCGTCTACCAGGTGCTTCCCGGTCCGGAGGCGCACGAGCTGTGCGTCTACTTCGGCCGCTTGCGGGGTGGCAAGCTCGGCGGCTTCCTCGCCGGCCTCGGCTTCATGCTGCCGGGCTTCGTCCTCATGCTCGGCCTCTCGATCCTCTACGTCGAGGCCGACATCGCGGAGAACCTCCACGCCCTCTTCTATGGGCTGACGGCGGCGGTCGGGGCGCTGGTCGCTCGTGCCCTGGTCCGCCTCAGCGGTTCCTTCATCACCGATGTCCCGCTGGCGGCCCTCGCCGTCGCCGCTTTCGCCCTGACGCTGTTCGCCGACGCGAGCTTCGTGCTGGTCCTGCTCGGCGCCGGTATCGCGTATGAGCTGTGGAGGAATGGGCGGCGCTGGACGCGCCGTGGCGACACCTTCAGCATCGGCCCGCTGGCGCTGGTCGCGATCGCCGCCGGGACGATCGCCGTCTCGCTCACGGCGCAGATCTTCCTCGAGGGACTGAAGGCGGGCTTGCTCACCTTCGGCGGCGCCTACACCGTTATTCCCTTCCTTCAGGACAGCGCTGTCGCCGGGCACCATTGGTTGACCAGCGCCCAGTTCGTCGACGGGCTCGCGATCAGCGGCGTCCTGCCGGCGCCGCTGATCATCTTCTCCACCTTCGTCGGCTACGTCGCCGGCGGGCTGGGCGGCGCCCTGGCGATGACGCTCGGCATCTTCCTGCCCGCTTTCCTCTTCCCGATCTTCCTCCACCGCCAGCTCGTCGCCGTCGCCGAGAACGAGCGCCTGCACCCCTTTCTGCTCGGAGTGGCCGCCGCGGTGATCGGCCTGATCGCGGCGGTCACGGTGACGATCCTCGAAACCAGCGTCACCGACGCCTACACCGCCCTGATCGCCCTCGCCGCCTTCGCCGCGCTCAACCGCTGGCACTCCAAGCTCACCGTCGTCTATGTAATGGCGAGCGCCGGCATCGTCGGCGTCGTCCTCCAGCACACGGTGGTGTGAGGCGCCGAAGCGTCCGGCGGAGTTGGGGACATATCTTGGGACACAGAATTTCCAGCCGGCCGCGAGGCGCGGGCTATCCTCCTTTTATGGCCAAGGCGTCTTCAGAAAGTCGACTGATGGAAGCCGGTGCTCGCGCTCGCGAGGCGGAGAGCCGCGGCGACGATGCCCGAGCAGGTGAGGAATGGCGTCGATACCGCCTCATCGAGGACGCCTCTCGTGACCCCGATGAGTTGCTCGCAAAGGGCATTGCGCTAAGCATTCAAGCGGCCAAGCTCGCATCCGCTCGTTGACCGACTTCGGTCGCATCCTCGACGATCTCAACGGCGCCGGCATCCGATATGTGCTGATCGGAGGAATCGCTCTCATTCGGCACGGAGTCGTGCGGGCGACGCGAGATATCGACGCAGTGTTCGACCCCGGCCCGGATAACGTCAAGCGGATCCGCTCCCTGGTCGACAAATGGGGCGCCACCCGCCCCGATGGCTCACCGGTCCCCGAGGGTGGAATTGCCGGAGATCGGACGATCCACCTATCCACCCCGCATGGCGAGCTCGATCTTCTCTCGGAGGTTGCCGCCGCGCTGCCCTTCTCGGACCTTCTGGGGCGTGCCGAGACTCGTCGTGTTGACGGGGTGGAGGCCCCGATCTGCTCGCTGGCCGATCTTGTCGCGATGAAGCGGTCAGTCGGACGCGAACGGGATCTCGCCGATCTGGCCGATCTCGAATCGGCTCACGGCGAGTTGCCGGATAGCCGCCGTCACAACAGCTGACCAACCGGCCAAGGACAGCCAAAAAAGCCGACGCCCGGACTTGAACCGGGGACCCTCGCTACGAACGTAATTTAGAGTCGAATCTGGGGCCATCCAGCCCGATTTGTCCAAGGAGTTTGGCTGAGTTCGGTGCAGAACTGAGAGTTGGGGACATGTTTCGGGACACGGAGGCTCGCGTTTTCGGGCGCCTCAGAACTCAGCAGTGAGTCGGCGCCACTCCTTGCGGCCACGGCCAGGCGACTTGATGACTCCCGCGTCGCGGAGCTTCCGTAGCTCTGACCGAATGTGGTCTGCACTGATATCGGGCAACGCCTGCTGCACTTCGTCGAAGGTGAAGACGTCC
This sequence comes from uncultured Solirubrobacterales bacterium, assembly GCA_963811375.1. GTDB lineage: Bacteria > Actinomycetota > Thermoleophilia > Solirubrobacterales > 70-9 > VAYN01. The sequence goes on along the minus strand of CAWEQY010000006.1, from coordinate 98,905 downwards.
AAAGCACTCGAGCGCACATACAGCTTGATCCGGAGAGCCTTCGATCCGCGGCCGCTCACCGCGTCTCCGGCCCTGGCTTCAAATTCGGCGTAAGCCGCGTTGATGACGCCCAAGAAGTAGTTGAGCCAGGGCCAGATGTCGTGCTCGCCTTGCTCCCATCTCCGAGTCGACTTCTCCAGGCTTTCGTAGTACGTCTCCTTACTTTCCTCCACCAGCTTCTCGAGGCTGATAAAGCGGCCGACATCATGGCCGCAGTGGTAAAGGAGCAGCAGCGTCAGCAGTCGCGACATGCGACCGTTTCCGTCATTGAACGGATGGATCATTAAAAAGTCGAAGACGTATGCGCCGGCGAGAAGCAACGGTGCGTGGGCGCCGCTCTTGAGAGCCTCGGCGTGACGCTCATGGAGCTCATCCATCGCTGCGGGCGTTTCGAACGGGCTAACTCCCTCGAAGATCACCCCGATCTTCTTGCCGCTTCGGTTGAACCGGGCGACCTCGTTCTGAGTGCTCTTGAAGCGACCCCCTGGAATTGCGCTGAAGGCGAAGATGTCTCGATGAAGCTGCAGCACGAGGTTGGTCCTGAAGGGGATGTCTTCTGCACTCGAATGAATCGTGTCCAGAACTTTGCGGTATCCGGCTATCTCCTCCTCCGAGCGATCTTTCGGAGTCGTCTTGTCTTGAACCAGTTCGGTGACCCTGCCTGGGGCCGCGGTGATCTGCTCGATTGCGTTCGATGAGGCGCTGCTCTGGATGAGCGCAACCTCCATCAAGCCTGCAAGCACCTGTGGATTCTGCCTGCGGAAGGCCTCCTCCCGGCCTCGGCCTGCGCTGGCCTCGGCCAGCGCAGCGGCAGATCGGGACGGGACCATGCCAAGGTGTTTGTCTAAGTCGCGGAAGGTTTGCATCAGTGCACGGAATAGGTAATTACAGTTCCAGAATACCTATTTCAGTCACCAGTCCTACCTAATCTCGCGTTTCCAGAGCCGACGCCCGGACTTGAACCGGGGACCCCTTCATTACGAACGTGATTCTAGAGCCTAATTGGGCCATTCAGGCGCGATTCTGTCCAAGGAGTTCGGCTGAGTTCGATACAGAACTGCAGAGTTGGGGACATATTTCGGGACATGGGTTGACCGCGATGGAGGAAGGCCGTTTCGTCTGCTGCTGGGCGCAAATAGTTAGTAGATCGAGCGTAGATCGATGGTAATTGGGCAAATTTACGCTGATCACTTGACAGTCCGGGGGGCAGAAGCTTAGAAACCTTGATGTTGGGCGGAGTTATCCGTTAGCCAATCGCCTCAGGGGGGAATCGATGGCCTACTTTTTCCGTTCGTCAGCCCTGCAAATCGAATACCGGCTCTTGGCTTTATTCGGTGGGCTTGCTGTTGTGCTGGCTCTATATGCGGTGCTCGGGCCAGTCCAAGCTTGGGCGAGCAAAGAACCGGTCGCGGCTTATTCCTTCGACGAGAACGAAGGCAGCACCGCAGAGGATTCCGCCCACAGTCATGATGCCACCCTCCACGGTGCCATCTGGACCAAAGAAGGAAAATACGGGTCCGCGCTGTCCTTCGATGGTGAAGATGACTACCTGAGCGTCCCCGACAGTGGCGAACTGGACTTGGCCAGTGGATTGACCTTGGAGGCCTGGATCCGACCGAGCGAAGCCAGTATCTGGTCGTCCATTATCGCCAAGGAGGACTCCAGCGAAGCAATGCCATTCGGCTACGCTCTGTACGGAGAAGGAGAAGAAGAAACTCCAGCTTTCTACTTCGCTGAAAGCAATTCAGTTGAAGCCCATGTCGATGGTAAGTCGCGTCTTCGTCTCGAAGACTGGTCGCATCTCGTGGTGACGTCGGATGGCGAAGAATCCCGCGTTTACCTCGACGGCGAGCTCGATGAAACTGGTGTAGCGACGACCGTCAAGATGACCAACGGCGATTTGGTGATCGGCGGCAGCGAAGTCCTGGGCCACTTCTCCGGGGTGATCGACGAGGTTCGTCTATATAGCGAATCACTGACTGCCCGAGAGATCGAAGAAGATCGAGACACGCCGATCGACCCAGCAGGCGGCTCTAGTCCGATCACGGTTCTTGCCGAAGGTGACTTGGTTGAAGGTGGCTCCGAAATCTTAGTGAGCCCGGATTCCCCCATCACCGTCAAAGCCACCGACATCGGCGAGGGGTTTGATCTCGTCAGCTTGCTGGTCGATGGGCATCTGGAACAGACCATCGACACCGACGAAGCTCTGGAAGAAGGGGCTCAGCGGTGGTGCGAAGGCGAAGTCTGCTCTTTCTCATATGAACTGACGCCGACGCTGATGGAAGGCACGCCTGGCCCGCATACGTTATCCGTGCGCGCGACGAATAAGCGCGGCTATTCGGCTACCGAAGAATACCCAGTAGCTTTCGATGCGAATCCGCCGGAGCTGTCCCTATCGGGAGCCCTTGCTGGAGCCCATGGCAAAGCCCTTGAAGGCGAAACTGCCGAACTCAGCATCAGCGCAAGCGACGGGAGTGATCCCTCTGACTCGGGCGTGGCGCAGATCATGGTGCTGATCGACGGCAACGTGGTTGATTTCGAAATCTTTAACTGTGAAGCAGGGTGTCCGGAACCGGCTACATTCGCCTATGCCTATAAAGAGAGCGAATGGGGGGTGGAACCCCATGAGGTTAGGGTGGTGGCGTTGGATCGCTCCGGCAACGAGGCTGCGCAGTTAGTTCTTGTGAATGCAGAACCACAGGCCCTTTATGCTGATTGCGATGGCCCGAAACCGGAACTTGTTAGCGCCGGGGCTTCGGTATCCGTGGAAGAAGCCAGTGAAGCCCTAGAAGCCGTCGTCCCAACTGCCTTGGAACCCAATACCGGCGCACTGAATACGGAAACTGAATGGCCGATCAATCCCGCGATTGGGGCGACGACGATCGGCTCACCTCCGGTCAGCGTTTTCGTGGCCTCCGATAGCTCGCAGGGCGGCTACATCGAAAGCGATGCAGGTGGCGGGGCATCGATCGCGCAGGCAGGCTGTCTGTTGCCGGCGGAAACGACCAGTGCTGAGACCAAACGCCAGAAAGTCTCAGGAGCCCCCACGGTTATTTCCGCCAACAGTGCTACCGAAACTGATACCGCGATTCGCGCTACGGCGATGGGCAACGCGGTCATAAACAGCTTTAGGGGGAGCGCGCCGGAAACGGTATCGTGGGGATTCGCCCTTGAGCCGCAGCAGGAATTGATCCAGCTTGAATCGGGTGCCGTGGCGATAGTCGACACGATTGGTCCTGATATTCCCCCCCGGGAACCTCCTGTCGCCCCAGAAGAACCATACGTCCCGGCGGCTTTGAATCAGGTGGACCTACAGCAGGAATCAGCACTATACGATTCGGCGCTGGCGAACAACGAGATCGAAGGCGAAGTCCTCGCGGTCATCCCTAGGCCAACCGTGATCGATGTCGAAGGCGAAGCTATGCTTACCACGCTGATCATCACCGGTGAAGGCAATCAACTAAGCGCCGTCGTACCAGGCGGCACCAAGGGGCTCATTCTCCGCACTGAGGCCGCAGTGGAACCGCTGGCGATGTGTGCCGCCACCTTTGTTGACAGCCCGTCAAACTATTTTACGGGATGTGGTGAAGGTTCGAGATCGACCTTCTGGAGCGACGAGAGAGAGTTCATACTCGACGCGGTGTGGTCCCCCAATGGAGACATAATTTACTCCTCGTTCGATCAGAAAGCGGACAACAACAGCGGGCCCCCGCGTATCTACGCGACGGATACCGGTGGAAACGTAGAAGAACTAGGAGGAGACGATCTTGCTGTCGCCGTTTTTCCATCTCCCTCGTCTGACGGAGAAAAGATCGTCTTTGAAGGCTGCGCAACCAACTATGAAGACTGCGGGGTCTACATGATGAACAGCGATGGAAGTAACGTTCACCTCGTGTTCGATCCCAGCAGCGTGTCGACGAACGGGCTCTTTCCAAGCTTCAGCGCGGACGGAGAACGTATCTACTTCTTCTTTGCGGCGACTATGAAAGAAGAAAGGGAGGACAGACAGCTATATTCTATGAAAACGGACGGTTCCGATGTGCGGCAGGTAACCGCGTTTGCGCTCGATGTCTTTACTGCATTTGCTTGGGGTCGCGCTATGGAAACCCCGAACGGAAAATATATCGTGTTCAGCGATCAGGAAGCCGTGTATCGGCTACCCAGCAATGCTGAAGAAGCCGAAAAGAGCGAAGCGACCTTACTAGCCAGTTCCGCTGAACGTGTCTCTGTCAGTGCGGACAGCAAATACGTGCTGTTTGATAATGAAGAAGGAATCTGGCGTATAGGTATTGACGGTAAAGGTCTGGAACAGCTGGCGGCAATGGGCGTGCACGATGGTGGAAGAGCTTCACAATACCCTACTTATTCCCCAAGCGAGACGCAGATTTCTTATATAGGAGGGGATCATCGTATATACCGGATGCCCTCTGGCGGTGGCAGTCGAACGCTAGTGGCACCTGCGGAGGACATGCAGACCATCGCGCAGGCCTTCGGGAACGCCGATCCTGAATTGCGTTCAGAAGTCGAAGGCGCGGAAGAACTGGTCGAGCCGTTCTTTTTGGGTGCAACCTCTGAAGAAGGATTTGAAGTCAATCACGCTGAACGGGTATTTTGCGAAGAGAGTCTTGAGACTGCTAACGAGTGTCGGCTCTTCTATGGGGATAGGAGTCGTGCTCTTGATATGCGGGACCGTATCCTTACCAACCGTGATTCAGTTGACCAAAGTACGCGAGGCAATGCTTTTCAGCACGGCTTCTGGACGGCGCTGATGGTAAAGAGCAGCACGGGTGTCCATACGGTAAAAGGACATACTTTTCGTGACGGACTGGTCTTTGCGCTGCTACACGAGGGTCCACCGCCGTTCTCTTGGGATGCGAAGATGGATTTCTTGAACGATTTCACCGGAAATAGGTTCTGGGTACTAGAGGGCGCTGAAAACGTCACTGAGAAAGTTGTGTGCGAAGCGTTTCGAGTAAAGGCCGGCGGCGCGATCTTCATTGGCTCAAACGTCAGTCCGTTTAAGTGGTACAACTCGCATGCATTTCACTACCGACGCTTGATATTCAGGAAGTTGCGCTCGGACTACGGCCTTGGCGCTGTGGTTAGACCCAATGGACGCACCTGCGTAGCTACGTGGTAAATGTGTGCTGGAGCCAAGGCTATATAAAAATGGGGCCTTGACGGATGAGGCGTCTAGCCATGCTGAGCGTTGCTGTTTCAGTATTACTGCTGCTGACCGGATGGTGGACAGGGCAGGTCAAGTCCTCTGCGGCCGTAGGCAGCGAATCAGGCGGTCCCTTTGCGGACAGCCCCTCTGTCGCATTTGCTCAATGGACGGCTACGACCGGACAGCTATCGCTAGTCGTTGAGGAACCAACTGGCTTTCACCTGCGGCAAGGACTCAAACGATCTAGCTCACAGAACGCACTGCCAGTGCCTTTTGACGGCCCCGCCTTTTACCCCGACGGCAGTGCGTTAGCGTATGCTGGATTTACTCGCAATGAGGGACATGCCATTTTTGCCGTCGCGGTCAATGGAAGCCAGCTATTGCAGATTCCGGGTACGGACGGTGGGTCACATCCGGTGCTGTCGCCAGATAGCCTAGTGCTGGCGTTCGCGCGGTCTCGTCAAAGACTATCTCTGGTAGGCCTGCCGCACGTGGTGACCAAAACGTCAATCTGGTTGCTGAATCTCATGACGCATCAGCAGGAGCGAGTTACGCCATGGGAACTGAATACGGAGCTTACCCCGACCTCATTCTCGCCAGACGGCGCCATGCTTGCGCTTACGAAGGGTCTTGCGCGCAGTGAACAGGTAATGGTCTTGGATCTTCGGAACGATTCACTCAAGTTGATAGCGAAAAACGCTAGTGAAGGGGCGTTCTCTCCCGATGGCAGTCAGATCGCGTTCGCGAAGCGCGTGAACTCAAGGCCTAAAGCAGGCCCCGGCAGTCCACGGGTGCTGATTGCTATCTACGGCGCGGAGAGTGACGGAAGCAGTGCTCACAAACTGGTTGGGGATGGCGGGGGCCAAGCGCTTTCGCCTGCCTGGGATTCTTTCGGAGAAAGACTCGCATATATCAGCGTGGCTCCCGCTGGCCATCGCCGCAGGCCAGCCCAGGTGAGCTTGATGGAGGTCAATGCAGATGGCAGCTGCCCAACGAGGATCTATTCCGCTAGCTCATCGACTTCAAGCTTGGGTGGTGGTATCCCGATTGCTGGTCCGGTGTGGCAGCCGTCAAGCCTGCCTGCGGGGCGCATTGGCTGCGGTTGACGTTTCTCTGGATCTCGGTTGCGTTGAATGTCGCGTGCGAGTCACCTACAGAGGCGTAGACCTCGTTTAGTGAGGAGTTTCTTTGCACGCGGGCCATTGCTGTCGGCGTCGTTCAAGAGGGGCAATATTCGGGCGTAGCCGACGATCCGTGCATAGACGTTGACAGCGTATTCTGCGCCTTGCGGGCTAGTGAATACAACTCGTCGACGAGTCGGGGTGTGATGGGCTGTTTCGCATCTCAAGAACCCATGCTCAACGTTTAGCGGCCATGGTGCCGGAAAGTTGCCGCATGCGATCGGAACTATGCCCAAGTGGGGACGGGGCGGAGAGCGCAGGACGAGCGTGCAGTTGGGTTGCGGGGCGGTGTGTGCAAAACGCACCCCAAAGCTTTGCTCGATCTGGTTGGCCCGTCGGCTAGCATTTTGGCGGAGCATTTCGTTCCGCTGAAAGATCCGTTGCTTTTCGCGGCGTTCTTCCTGGTCTTCGGTTAGCCCAGAACCTAGACCGCATCCTGGGAGAAGCAGGATAAGGAGGGCTGCAGCAAAGAAAGCTATGGCGGGACGCCGCCGCCTCGTTAGCTCTGCGGGGGGTTCTCCACTGAGGTGCTGTTGGTTAGCTATAGCCGTCAGAGACGTTGGCGCCCTTCGGGATGTGCCGGTTCATGAGCCCGTCGTTTGCGAGAAGTCAGCAATCGTGGTGCGCAAGTCCTGTTCGATATCTCGCCGTTGCTCATATCTTAAGAGTATCCGTAGGATAAAAGCCGAGGTGTAAGTCGGAGGCGTAGCGGTGGTGAGATTCAAGGGGCGGGCCTGAATCTGCCTTCTCTGACTTTTCCCGTCTTCCAGTCGATTCCATCAAGGAGGTCTTCGGCGGGCTCTTCTAGTGCCGCCGCGAGTTTGACCAGCGTGACTGATCTCGGTGCGGTGAACCGAGGCTCGAACGCTTAACTCGTCCTGGGAGAGATCAGCGAGCTTGCGGCAGCGCACGAGGTTGTCGCCGAACTGCGCCGCGACATCCATTAATCGGCCACCCGAGTCGTGAAGCCCCCCGGAAGGGTGCCCGTCGTTCGGAACGTGATTCTAGAGCCGAATCTGGGCCATTCAGGCACAATTCTGTCCAAGGAGTTCGGCTGATTTCGGTGCAGAGTTGCGAGTAGTGGACATACTTCGGGACATGGTTTCGGGTGGCGGCATTCCGGTCCAAGGTCGCGACTCGTCCTGAGCGGGCCAGGGACCGACGCAGCGCCGTAGCCTCCCCGCTTGCCGTTGGCGAGATGAACAACTGCTGCCCGGCTTCTGACGGCCCGCTTACGATGCGAGAGCATGCCTTCTCCTCCGGCACATCTCAAGCCTGAAGTCCTGCGCTGGGCGCGGGAGTCCTTCGGCCTATCCGTCGAGGAGGCGGCATCCAAGCTGGGGACGAAACAAGAGCGCCTCGAAAGGGCCGAGCGCGGTGACCTGAATTTGACCATGCGTCAGGCCGAGAAAGCGGCGAGGGTTTACGAGCGACCCCTTGCCGCGCTGTTCGCCCCGATGCCGCCTCAGGAGGAGCCACAGGAAGCTCAGTTCAGGAGGCTTCCAGGTGCACCTGAGCCGCCCTGGCCTTCGGAGATGATCGGCCTCGCGCGTCGGGTCCGAGAGCGACAGGCCGCTGCGGTCGACCTGCTCTACCTGCTCGACGATGAGCCAGCGTGGCCGACGGTTAATGCCTCGCTGAATGTACCGCCCAACGAGGCCGCCATCGTCATTCGGGAGCGACTTGGAATCAGCATTGAGGAGCAGGCCAGCTGGCACGACCACTCGGGTTACGTGCCGCTTCGTCATTGGATCGACGCGGTCGAGGCTCTTGGAATCCTCGTTGTCCACGATGGCTCGCTGCCTGTCGATCTGATGCGTGGCTTTGCGTCGCTAGATCCGGAGGTGCCGGCGATCGTGGTCAACACCCAGGATGACCCCCGCGCCCGAGTCTTTACCCTCATTCACGAGTTTGGCCACCTTTACCAAGCTGGCCGATTCGATGCTCCTCACCTTGAGCGCTGGCTCGAACAGTTCGCGGGTGACGTTTTGATGCCGAAGTCGGCACTGGCGGCGGCGTTGGAGGCCAACCAGATCGCCGACGGGCTGCGGCGTTTCGATGCGGTCGCCCTTGAATTTGGAGTGACGCCTAGGGCGGTCGTGGTACGTGCCGTTCGAGAGAAGCTGATCTCGCAGGAGCAAGCTGATGCAATCTCGAAGCGGATCGCCGAACGTGGTCCGAAGGGAAAAGGCGGCGGTGGCAACTATTACTGGACGCAACTGTCGCGTTTGAGCCCGGCTTATACCCGACTAGTTTTCACCGCACTTGAGAACCAGACGGTCACGTACGCAGCGGCTTCAAGTCTGCTGGGTGGCGTCAAAGTCGGCAATTTCGAGAAGCTGCGAAATCACCTAGACCGGCGAGCGGAACTGGCCTGATGTTCGTTTTCGACACCAGCGCCTTTCTCAATGGCTGGCATGACCATCTTCCACCATCGACTTTCGGGAGCGTGTGGGAGTTCATCGCCAATGAGATGGCGGCCGGTCGGATCATTGCCCCGCGAGAGGTGCTTTCCGAGTTGCTCAAGAAGGACGACGAGGTCGCGACGTGGGCGCGTGCACGTTCGGAGGTCTACTTGGAGCCAAGCGAGGCCGTACAGCGGCGGGCTGGCGAAATTTATGAGCTTCTGCCCAACCCTGGATTGCGCGACCAGGCCGATCCTTTTGTCATCGCCGAGGCCGAGAGTCGTGGTTTCGTCGTCGTGACCTACGAGGGACGTTCCTTCAGCGGCGTCCCCACCAAACGATGGGCACGGCAGATGCCCGGCATTTGTAAGAAACTAGATGTCGCCTGTGCCACCCTCCCGGAGTCCCTTGCCACTTTAGGCGGATCGTTCTAGTTGCTGTGAGCCTCCCGCCAGCTTCGTTACCCGCCGTTGACTAACTCGAACGGCTTACGAGCACGACTCACAGTGCCCACCTCGAATTGGAAGACCTCGTTCGATCAGGGAAGGCAACTGATCTCTGGCTGTGAGTTGCCACTGGCCAGCGCACGGATATGCTCGTGACGTGGACGTCGCAAGCCTCGCACTGGCCGCCGCGGTTGGCTGCGTCGGCATCATCCTCGCCTATCTCACCTGGCGCGATCGCCGAGGACGAGCGCAGCTTCAATACGTGGTGACGACGAGGTCGAGGCTCGTCCCGGAGGGGTGGGGGGAGAGCTTGGAAGTCGTCCATGAGAAGGAGCGGGTCGAGAATCCCGGGCTAGTGATTACGCGGATCGTCCATACCGGGGATCGGGCTATCGAGGCAAACGATTTCGATACGGATCTCACCATGAAACTAGTGGGAGCCGGGGAGATCGCCTCGGTAAACCAGACCGGTCAGCGCCCGGCCGACCTAGCGCCCGATCTCGGGATCGACGGCGACACTGTGTATGTCCGGCCGACCCTCATCAACCCGGGTGACATGATGGAGTTGCAGGTGCTCGCATCCGGCCTACCCGAGCGGGTCGAGCTAGGTGGCCGCCTCTCGGAGGTTACCTTCCAACAGCTCCCTCGGCTCCCCTATCCTCCGGGTGGTGGCCCGGAGGGCGAGCTTTTAGGGTTCGACAAATTCATGGCGTGGGTCCTTCCGATCAGCTTGGCGGTGGGGACCGCAGTCGTATTCGCTTTTAACGAAGAAAGCAGCACCGCAGCCCGGATCGCGGTGCCTTTAGGGGCGTTGCTGGTGGGCTGTGTGATCTATCCCTGGCGGGAGCGCTGGTTGATCAAGCGGCGAGCGATGTGGACCCCCGAAAGGTCGCGTTAGCGCCTCGGGCGGAACTTGTAAATCCGCCAGGCGAGGAAGGACGGCCCTGCTCGGTCACGGAAGACGGCACCGAAACGCCGAGCTGGCGGCAGATCGCACGCACCGTTCCGGGTTTGATCTCGCGGTGGCGCGGGACCGTCGATGCCTTGCCTTCGGGGCCGTGTCATTTCGCATGGCGCGCGCCCTCTCCGGCGAATCGGCAGCCGTGGTCGCGCAGATGCCGCTCAAGATCCCGTCGCTTCACGAAGCGACTTTGAGCGTCACCGACTCGCTGCCCTCGGCGGGTGCCCCACCCGCAAGCTCCTCGTCGGGAGTGAGCAGAACGTCGAGTGCATCGATGACGTTTGCCCGAGCTTCCTCCCGCGTTTTGCCCTCGCTGATCGCGCCGGGAACCTCGGCTACCTGCGCGGTCAGCCAGCCATCGCCAGCATCCTCGTAGCGAATCGTCAGATGGAGGGCATTGTTCATGCCATTAAAGGTAGACGACCAGCGGGATCCTTCCAGAGCCGACGCCCGGACTTGAACCGGGGACCCCTTCATTACGAATGAAGTGCTCTACCAACTGAGCTACGCCGGCCTGCGCGGCCCATTCTAGGAGGGATCGGTCCGCGGTTCCGTCGCGCCCGGGAAGGATGATCCGGGCGTGGCCAGGGAAAGGAACCCGAAGCGGCGGCAGGGGAACGAGATCGAGTTCTCGCGGATCGTCGCCTTCAGCGATGGCGTCTTCGCGATCGCGATCACCCTGCTGGTCCTGGCGATCACCGTCCCCGATCATCTGCAGAACGAGACCCTCGCCTCGGCGCTCTGGGGGCAACGCGACGACATGCTCGCCTACGCGCTCAGTTTCGCCGTGATTGGGCGCTTCTGGGTCGTGCACCACCGCTTCTTCAGCGAAGTCACCGGCTTCGACAACCGCCTGCTCTCGCTCAACATCTTCTACCTCGCCTGGATCGTGCTGATCCCCTTCAGCAGCGAGGTGCTCGGCGATCACGGCGGGGAGGCGGCAGCGATCGTCCTCTACGCGGCGAACCTCAGCGGCGTCGTCCTGACCGGGATGTGGATGGCGGCGGACTCGCGGCGGGCGGGGCTCACCTCGATCGCCGCCGCCGAGCACCACGAACAGCGCTACCGCTCTCTATATATAGCCACGGTCTTCCTGGCCTCGATCCCGGTGGCCTTCGTCGCACCGGACATCGCTCCCTTCATGTGGCTGGCCCTCTTCTTCGATCCCGCCAAGCGCTTCGCCGCCGCGGACCGTTCCGCCTAGGTCTGGGGCTTGGCGAGAAAGGCGATCGACTGTCCCTGGCGGGAGCAGCTGACGGCCAACCCCCGGTCGGTGCGGGCGGTCTGGCAGCGATAGGAACGAGCCTGGCAGGAGCCGCGGGAGGCGCCGCTCGGGAGGGCGCAGGAACGCTCGCGTTGCCAGCCCCGGACCACCTGCCGCGCCTGGTCGCAGGCGATGCCGCTCGCGCGCAGGGATTTGGCGTTGGTCGCGTCGGCATCGCAGCTCCTCGCGCTGGCGCCAATCGGGGCTCTTGAGCCGTTTCCTCCCCTGTGCCCCGGAACTGGCACCACGCCGGTGACCGTGCCGGTCCCGTCGGTCTCGACAGACGAGTCGCCGCAACCCACCGCCAGCACGGCAGCCAGGACGACGACGATAAGTGGGGCGACGAGCCGCAGCGGCACGCCGCCAACCTACCCCTCGGCGGTCTCCTTGACCGGCTCGCCGGCCGGCTGCATCTCCCCGCAGACGGGACAGCCCGGCTCCGCCACCACCGGCTCGCGGTCGACCTCCATCGTCCGCAGGTCGTAGATGTGGGAGACGCCGAGCGTCGAGGGCTGGGCCAGCCCGGTCAGCAGGTGCATGATGTCGAGTCCGACCTGGCCGCCGATCAGTTCGCAGGCCGGGCCCAGCGTCGCCGCCGGCGAGGCTTTGGCCCGCCTCTGCTCGACCGCCACGTCGAAGAGTGGGTACTGGCGCCGGTAGGCGGTCTCTTGGCAGGCGAAGCAGCCCGTCGTTCCCGGTACGTACAACGGCCCGACTCGCGCGATCGGTGGGAAATGGCTCATCGTTATGTAGGGGATGCCGGCCTCGAAGCAGGCCGAGTTGCACCAGCGCTCGATGTCGTGCGCCGGCCAGTCGGCGGCGTCGATGACGACATCGGCGCCGTCGATGAACTCGGCGATCTCGGCCTGGCTCTCCAGGCGCCGCGCCGTCGAGGTCACCCGCATCGCCGGATTGAAGGCGCGCAGCCGCGCCGTCGCCGCCTCCACCTTGAGCAGGCCGAAGTCCGACTCGGTGAAGAGGGTCTGGCGGTTGAGATTGCTGGCTTCGACCCGGTCGCCGTCGATCAGCCACATCTCGCCGACGCCGATGCTGGCCAGCGACCTGGCCGCCGCGCCGCCGAGTCCGCCGACGCCCAGCACCGCGACCTTCGCCTCGCGCAGCCGCCGCTGGCACTCCGACGGAGTCAGCGCCGGCGTGCCGATGTCGCTGAAGTAGCGGAGCTGGCGGTCGAAACGCGCCAGCTCCGCCGTCGGCAGCAGGTCATCGTCGGCCGCGTCCTCAACGATCTCCAGCTCCTGCAGCTGCGAGATCAGGTCGTCGACGGCCTCCTCACCGAATTTCTCCTGCAACTGCTCGAGCGTGTGCTCACCATCGAGCGACTCGAGCAGCTGCCGTTCCTCTTCGTTTGGCTTCTCGATCCGGATGTCGCTGTCGGCACTCGGACGCATCAGATAGACGTCGCCCTCGGGCGAGCCGATCGACTCCGTCGTGCGCTTGATCCGAGGCCTAAGCATGTGGGTTTCGCTAGCCGTTCTTGTGGATCGAGTTCATCGGAATAACGGTGCTCGTTCCATGAATCTGCACTTGGTGTCCCCCCTGATTCGATTCCCTTGCCAGCCGCTCCAGGACGAACTGGCCTGTGTTTGGTAGAGACCGTTCAATTGCTGGAAAGAGTTCCCTTGGTCGATTTTATTCTGGAAATTCCCTGCAATCCTCAGTAAATTGTCTATAGAGTCAATGCCTTAGAGCGCTCAGGTAACCCCAAAGATCGGAGACTCTGTTGGCCTCGAAGCCAAAAAAATCCAGTGTCGCGTTAGGCGAGAAGCAGGGCCGTCCGAGGAACTACATCGATCCCCGGCTCGTCAAAGCCATGGGGCATCCAGTTCGTAACGATGCCCTCTCCATCCTCAATGAACGGGTCGCGAGCCCGAACGAAATCTCCAAGGAGCTGGGCGAGTCGGTTGGCCACGTCAGCTACCACATCAAAGTGCTGAAGGAGTGCGAATGCATCGAACTCGTCGACACGGCGCCGCGGCGCGGGGCGATGGAGCACTACTACCGAGCCACCTCCCGCGCGTTCCTCACAGAGGATGAATGGGCGCGACTGCCCGAGTCGATACGGCCCGGGATGAGCGCCAGCTTGCTGCAGACGGTAATGACCGACGCGAGCGAGGCATTGAAGTCTGGAAGCCTCGACCGGCGGCAGGATCGGCACATGAGCTGGACGCCGATGATCGTCGATGAGTTGGGTTGGGAGGAGATCGCCGAATCCCTCGGTGGGGTCTTGGGGCGGGTTATCGAGATCCAGGCCGAGAGCGCCGAACGCCTTGCAAAGGCCGATGAAGAGGGCGTTCCCGTAACCGTGACGATGCTTGCATTCGAGGCAGCGGGACCGCATAGGAAACGAGTCAGCCCGCAGAAGAAGAAAAAGGCCTAACCCGCCAGCTCCCTCGCTCGGACAAAGACGGCGTCGATCATCGGCACGGTCAGCTTGCCGGTGAAGGTGTTCTGCTGGCTGGGGTGGAAGCAGCCGAGCAGGGTCCAGCGGCCGAGGTCCGCTTCGGCGCCGTGGCCGAAGCGGGGCTTGGGGCGCGGCACCTCGGCCCCGAGGGCGCGGGCGGCGCGGAGGAATCCGTCCCAGCCGAAGGCGCCGAGGGCGACGACGACGCGGCAGCGCTCGAGCAGCTCCAGCTCGCGCTCCAGATACGGGAGGCAGTTGTCGCGCTCCTCGACGGTCGGCTTGTTGGCCGGTGGGGCGCAGCGGACGATCGCGGTGACGTAGGCATCGCGCAGCCGCAGCCCGTCATCGCGGTGCTCGGACTCGGGCTGGTTCGCGTAGCCCGCCCGGAACAGCGCTGCGTAGAGCCAGTCGCCGGAGCGATCGCCGGTGAACATGCGGCCGGTGCGGTTGGCGCCGTGCGCCGCAGGCGCGAGGCCGACGATCGCGACCCGCGCCGCCGGGTCCCCGAAGCCCGAGGCCGGCTTCGCCCAGTACTGCTCGCCGCGGTGGCGCCGGGGTGGGTTGGCGGCGACGGCCTCGCGCCACTCGACCAGCCGCGGGCAGCGGCGGCAGGCGTGAACCTCCTCCGCCAGCGCTGCCAGAGCCTCGCCGCTGCGATTGCTCATAGGGTTGGCCGCCTCTTCATGGCTCTGAACCGAATCACGCGCACCGGCGCCGCGCGTCGCGCCTCGCTTCTGCTCGTCGCCGCACTGGTCGCGATCGCCGCCCTGGCGGGCTGCGGCGGCGGCGACAGCCCCGCCGCCGTTCCCGACCAGGCCGCCGACGCCGAAACGCTGAACAACATCCTGGCCCGTGAGCTGGCGGTGGTCCGCGCCTACGAGCGCACCTTCCCGCTGTTGCACGGGGCCGCTCTGGCCAGCGCCCGTGAATTCCGCGCCGCCGAACAGGAGCACACCAATGCGATCGTCAGAGCGCTGCGCGGGCTCGGCGAAGAGGCCGAGCCGGAGGAGGAAGAGGTCCAAAGCGAGGGTCTGGAGACCCAGGCCGACGCGCTCGGGTTCCTCTATGAAGTCGAAAACGTCTCGATCGCCTACGACCTGCAGGCGATCGCCAGGCTCACCTCGCCCGCACCGCGTTCGCTGCTCGGTTCGATCGCCGCCAACCAGGCCCAGCACCTGGTCGTGCTGCGGCGAGCGCTCGGCGCCAATGCTGCGGAATCGATCCCAGGGGCCTTCGAGGACGGCGGGACGCCCGCCCCATCGGAGATGATTGACGAATGACGGGGCCCCTCTACGCGATCGGCCGCTTCTGCTCGCGTCATCACTGGCCCGTCATCGGCGGCTGGCTGGTCCTCGCGATCGCCCTGGTCCTGATCGGCCAGGCCGGTGGCAGCAAGACCAGCGAAAACCTGACCCTGCCCGGCAGCGGCTCGACGACGGCGACCGAACTGCTGGAAGACAACCTGCCCGAACAGGCCTACGGCAGCAACCCGCTGGTGATGGAAGCGCCGAAGGGAGCCAAGCTGACCGACCCGAAGTACAGCGCCGCCGTCGCCGAAACCGCCAAGAACCTGGAAGCGCTGCACGACGTCAACACGGCGACCAGCCCGCTCAGCCCGCAGGGCGCCAACTTCCTCAGCAAGAACCAGCAGGTTGGCTACATCCCGGTCGTGCTCGCGATCGGCCCCGGCGAAATCGACGAAGAGGAGGCGCAGCGGATCCTCGACGCGGCCGCGCCGGCCCGCGCCGCCGGCCTCGACACCGCCGTCGGCAGCTACGTCGGCCAGCAGCTCTCCAAGCCCTCGACCGAGGTCAGCGAGGCGATCGGCCTCACCGCCGCGGTGATCATCCTGCTCTTCGCCTTCGGCACCGCGACGGCGATGATGCTGCCGATCGTCTCCGCCCTGATCGGCCTTGCCTGCGCGCTCTCGATCATCCGCCTGCTCGAGCACGTGCTGCAGGTGCCGGGAGTCGCCTCGACCCTGGCGACGATGATCGGGCTCGGGGTCGGGATCGACTACGCGCTCTTCATCGTCACCCGCCACAAACTGCAGCTGGCCGAAGGGATGGAGCTGCGCGAGTCGATCGCCCGCGCCACCGCGACCGCCGGTGGCGCCGTCGTCTTCGCCGGCTTCACCGTGGTCATCGCCCTCTGCTCGCTCGCCTTCGCCGGGATCCCCCTGGTCAGCACCCTCGGCTTCACCGCCGCGATCGCCGTCGTCGTCGCCGTCTTCGCCGCGGCAACGCTGCTGCCGGCGATGCTGGGCGCGCTGGGGCCGCGGATCGACTCGCTCAGCATCCGCCGCGGCAAGGGCAACCCGGAGGACTCCGAGCCGCACGGTTGGCGGCGCTGGGCCGAACGGGTCGCCAGTCGGCCCTGGCGCTCGACGATCGTCGCCCTAGTCGTACTGGTGGTGCTGGCGCTGCCGATCTTCCAGCTCGAGCTGGGCCAGAACGACATCAGCGCCCTGCCCAAGGACACGACTTCGCGCCAGGCCTACGACAGCCTCAACAAGGGCTTCGGCCCGGGCGTCAACGGGCCGCTGCTGGTCGCCTCCGAATTCGAATCGCCGGCGGAAGCGCAGCAGGTGTTGCCGGGACTGGAGAAAGCGGTTGGCAGTGCCGGCGACGTCGAAGCGGTCAGCGAACCGACCCTCGACAAGAAGGGGACGGTGGCGGTCTTCACCGTGCTCTCGAAATCGGAGCCGTGGGCGGACGAGACCGTCGACCTGGTCGAAGACCTGCGCGACACGACGATTCCCGCGGCCCTGAAGGGGACCAAGGCGGAGTCCTACGTCGGCGGCCAGACCGCCGGCTACATCGACCTCGGCGCCCAGATCGCCGAAAAGCTGCCGCTGATGATCGCGATCGTCGTCGCCCTCAGCTTCTTCGTCCTGCTGATCGCCTTCCGCTCGCTGCTGGTCCCGATCAAGGCGGCGGCGATGAACCTGCTCTCGGTCGCGGCGGCCTATGGCGTCGTCACCGCGGTCTTTCAGCTCGGCTGGGGCTCCTCGCTGATCGGGCTCGACCACGCGATCCCGATCGTCAGCTTCGTGCCGCTGCTGATGTTCGCGATCCTCTTCGGGCTCTCGATGGACTACGAGGTCTTCCTGCTGACGCAGATGCGCGAGCACTTCACCAAGTACGGCGACGAGCGCCGGGCCGTGGTAGAAGGGCTGGCCAACACCGGCCGCGTGATCACCTCGGCGGCGGCGATCATGGTCTGCGTCTTCACCAGCTTCGTCCTCAACGGCGATCCGGTGGTGAAGGAGTTCGGGGTCGGCCTGGCGGTGGCGATCGCGATCGACTCGACCCTGGTCCGCTGCCTGCTGGTGCCGGCGGTGATGGTCCTGCTCGGCAAGCGCGCCTGGTGGCTGCCGCGCTGGATGGACCGGATCGTCCCCCACATCAGCATCGAGGGCGAGGAGTTCTTCGCCAAGCGCGACGCCGAACGGCGAAACTGAGGGAACCATGTTCCCGCTGAACCTGCCGAATGCGCTGACGCTGCTGCGCATCCTGGCGGTGCCGGTGGTGGTTGTGGCGTTGCTGGGGGAGACGCCGAACGGCGACACGCTGGCCGCCGTGGTCTTCGCCCTGGCGGCGCTGACCGACGGCCTCGACGGCTACTTCGCCCGCTCGCGCGACGCCGTCACCACCTTCGGCAAGTTGATGGACCCGCTCGCCGACAAGCTGCTGATCATCGGCGCCCTGGTCTCGCTGGTCTCGCTGAACCGGCTCGAAGCCTGGGTGGCGATGGTGATCATCGCCCGCGAGGTCGCCGTCACCATCCTCCGCACGATCGCCAACGAGCGCGGCATCGTGATCTCGGCCAGCTGGCTCGGCAAGCTGAAGACGGGGCTGCAGATCGCCGCCGTGATCGCCCTGATCGTCACCGACCCGGCGCCGCTCGGCGTCGACCTGCTCGTCTACCTGGCCCTCGTCGTCACCGTCGTCAGCGGCGCCGACTACTTCTTCGGCCTGCGGAAGCGGATCGAGCAGCAGCAGAAAGAGCGGGCGAGGGCGAAGCCCAAGGCGGCCGGCTAGCCCGCCGGCGCCTCGAGCCAGTCGCGCATCGTCTGATGGCGCGCCTGGTGCTCGCCGCTGGCGAGCTCGACGCGAAGCTCGCCGAGGGTTCCGTAGCGCTCCGCCACCACGTTGTGGCGGTGGATCGTCTCCAGGTTCTCCTGGCGGGCCATCACGAAGGCGGTGTCGGGAAGGTCGGGGTAGCCCTCGACGACCTGGCGCACCATCTCCCGCACGCAGTCCTCGACGAAGCGCGGGTTTTCGTGGGCTTTGACGACGACCGACATCTCGTCGGGGCGCTTCATCAGCTCGTAGATCTCCGAGCTCATCGAGCTCTCGACGATTCGCAGCAACTCCGGCGCGTCGATCCAGGCCGGGCCGCCCTCAGGGCAGCCGACGTGGAGGGTGCCGATGCCACGCTGATTGTGGGTGGCGATCGGGACGACGTCGACGACGCGCTCGATCTCCTCGGCGCTGAAGCCCTCCGCCGCCAGCCGTTCGCGCGAGAGTCCGGCGACCATCTCCTGCGCGCAGGGGCAGGCGGTCATGCCCTGGGCCTGGACGCCGGTCAGCGTCCGCGTGCCCTGCTCGGAGTCGACCGCGGTGCCGTAGAGGACGTAGATCTCCTGGGTGCTCTTGCCGCTCTCCGGAGTGGTGACCGTCTCCGGGTAGCGGGCGGTGACCGCGACCTCGGCCCGCAGCCCGCCCTGGCGCTCGCGCACCTTCTGGGCGACGTGGGCGGCCAGCACCTCGGCCTTGAAGGCCTCACCCAACACCACCTCGTCGATTGCCTCGGCGACGATCTCCTCGAAGCGGGACATATGGACGCCCGCCTGCTGCGGGTTGAGGTCGACGAAGCACTCGAACTCGGCGTAGAAGAGGTTCTCGCTGCCGTCGGTCTTGACCCGGATCACCTTCTCGACCCCGGTGACGCCAACCCGCGAGAGGCTCACCTGCGTTGCCGGCAGCGAGGCCTGGACGTCGGGGGCGGCTGGGGTGGAGATCGGCTGGCTGGCCATCGGCTTATGAAGAGTAAGCGACCGCGACCTCCGGCGCCTTACCCGATGGAAGAGATTTTTACGCCTATACTTCGAAATGGCCGGAGCATCAGGGCCGGCTCCATGGGAATGGGGGAGAGAGTTGCAGCGGAGGGAGTGACCATCGAAACGTTGGAGACGGTGACCGACGTCATGGAGCGCGACGGGGATTCCAACCCGATCGTGGAGATTGAGGAGCTGCGCGGGCTGGTGGCGCTGGGTCGCGAGCGTGGCTACCTGACCTTCGAGCAGATCGCGTCCACCCTCGAGGAGGTGGAGATCACCAAGGAGCAGGTTTCCGGGCTGCACGCCCACCTCGTCGAGCACGGGGTCGACGTGATTGCCGAGGACGGTGTCAGCGCCTACAAGGAGCAGCGCGGCGGCGACTCGAACGGCCAGCCGAAGAAGGAAGAGCTCGATCTGACGGTCGAGCCGAGCCTCGACTCGCTACGGCTCTACCTGCGCTCGATCGGTCGGGTCGACCTGCTGACCGCCGCCCAGGAGGTGGAACTGGCGAAGCGGATCGAGCGCGGCGACATGCTGGCGAAGCGGCAGATGGTCGAGGCCAACCTGCGCCTCGTCGTCTCCATCGCCAAAGGCTATTTGGGCCGCGGGCTGAGCTTCCTCGACCTGATCCAGGAGGGCTCGCTGGGGTTGATCCGGGCGGTCGAGAAGTTCGACTACCGCCGTGGCTACAAGTTCTCCACCTACGCGACCTGGTGGATCCGCCAGGCGGTGACGCGGGCGATCGCCGACAAGGCGCGGACGATCCGCATCCCCGTCCACATGGTCGAGAAGCTGAACCGGGTCGCCCACGTCGAGCGCCAGCTGGTGCAGAAGCTCGGGCGCGAGCCGGAGCCGGCGGAGATCGCCGAGGAGCTGCGCTGGCCGGTCGGCGACGTGCGCGACATCCTCCGCGTCGCCCAGCAGCCGGTCTCGCTGGAGAAACCGGTTGGCGATGAGGACGAATCGGAGCTTGGCGATTTCGTCGCCGACGACGCCGTGCTCGAGCCCTTCGAGGAAGCGAGCGAGCATCTGCAGAAAGAAGGCGTGCAGCGGGCGCTGGAAGTGCTGCCCGAACGCGAGCGCCAGGTGATCGAGCTTCGCTACGGCCTCGCCGGCGGCGAGCCGCTGACCCTGGAGGAAGTGGGGAAAACCTTCGGCGTCACCCGCGAGCGGATCCGCCAGATCGAGAACAACACGCTGAAAAAGCTGCAGCGCCTCCCCGAGGCCCAAATGCTCCGCGAAGCCAGCTGAGCGGAGAGACCGTCATGCGGCGTCATCGGTCGCTTGTGTGCAGAGCACACGGCGCTCCCTGCTTCCTTGCCTGACGGCCTCTCCGCTCAGCTGGAAGTGGGCTCAAGGACAAAAACTGACGGCTCGCGGTCGAGCTTGGCCTTGTAGTCGTCGAAGCCGGCGTATTGCTGGTTGTGCTTGCGCCAGAGGTCGTCGTGCTCGGCGCCCTCGGCGATGCGGGCGCGGACCCGGCGTCGCTCGCGACCGATCTCGACCTCGGCCTCGGGATTGGCTTTGAGGTTGAACGACCAGGCCGGGATCTTGGCGTTGCCGGCGTTGGTGTTGATCAGGCTGACGTTGTTGCCATCGGCGAGGTAGACGACCGGCGCCGTTCGCAGCTCGCCGGATTTGCGCCCGGTGGTGGTGAGCAGGAGGACCGGCGCCCGCCCGACCTTGCCGCCGATGCGACCGCCACTGAGCCGGTAGAGCGGGATGTTGAGCTTGCCGGTCCAGCGCAGCCCGGTGGCGCCGAGGGAATTCGAGACGCGCGCGTAGAAGTGGTCGCTTGGCACGGGCCTTAGAGTAATGGCGATGGCCGAGCCGCACCCATTCCGCGTCGCCGCCGAAGCGAAGGACGTCGAGCTGATGACGGCGACGCTGCGCGAGGAAGTCGTCCTCCACAGCCCGATCCTCTTCCGCGGCTTCGAGGGCCGGGACATGGTCGGCCAGGTCCTGACCCACGTTGCCGCCACGCTCGAGGGCCTTACCTACACCGACGAGCTGGCCGGCGAGAACACGGTCTGCCTCCGCTTCAAAGCCAAGGTCGGCGACCGCGAGCTGGAGGGCATCGACTTCCTCGAGCTCGACGACGACGGCAAGGTCACCGAGCTGACCGTCTTCATGCGGCCGTTGTCGGCAATCACCGCCTTCAACGAGCAGATGAAGCAGCGGCTCGGCGTCGCGTAGCCGCATCGCGCCGTGCCTCTTTAGAATCGCGCAGCACGCCCAGGGGGAGTGCCAGAGCGGTCAAATGGAGCAGACTGTAAATCTGCCGGCTATGCCTACAGAGGTTCGAATCCTCTCTCCCCCATATGAGTGAGCTCGACGGTCGTGTGATCGCCATTGCCGGTGTCGGTGGTGGACTTGGGCCGCTGGTGGCGGCGCGGCTGGCTGCGGCCGGAGCAACGGTGGCCGGCACCGATCGCCACCCGGAGGTGCTCGACTCGATCGCGGCCAACCTCGGCATCGGCGGGCGCTGGGACGGGCGCGCGGTCGATTTGCTCGACGAGGAGGCGGTGCGCGGCTGGTGCGCGGGGCTGGTCGAGCGCTTTGGGCGGGTCGACGGACTCGTTCACCTGGTCGGCGGCTGGCGTGGGGGAGAGCCGCTGCACGAGGCGCCGCTCTCCGACTGGGACCTGCTCCACGACCTCCTCGTCCGCACCGTCCAGCACACCACGCGCGCCTTCCATGACCAGCTCGCCGCCAGCGAGCACGGCCGCTTCGTGCTCGTCTCCGCCAAGCAGGCGCAGGCGCCGTCGAACACCAATGCCGCCTACGCAGCGGCGAAGGCCGCCGCCGAGGCCTGGACCCTCGCCTTCGCCGACGACTTCGAGGCCGGCGGCGCCACCGCCAACATCGTCGTCATCGACGCCCTGCTCACTCCCCGGATGCGGGAAGAGAACCCCGGCAAGGACTTCCCGACTTTCACTCCCGCCGAGCACGTCGCCGAGGCGATCGCCTTCCTTTGCTCGGACGCCGCAGAAAAGATGAACGGGCAGCGCCTCCCGCTCTTCTCCAACGGCTAGCAATCTCTTACCCGCCACTTACCATGGCCTGATGAGCCCGCGGCCCAAACGCCCGAAAGCGCCCGACGGCCAGATGACGATCGGGGAGCTGGCGCGGCGCACGGGCATGACCGTGCGCAACATCCGAGCCCACCAGACGCGCGGCCTGCTGCCGCCGCCCGAGGTGCACGGGCGCACCGGCTACTACAACGACGAGCACTTGGCCCGGATCGAGCTGACCCGCGAAATGCAGGCGGAGGGGCTGAACCTGGAGGCGATCCGCCGCGTGCTCGAGAGCACCGAAGGCTCCTCCTCGGAGATCGTCGACTTCGCCCGCGCCGTGCGCGCTCCCTTCGAGGACGAGACGCCGGAAATCTTCGAACCGACAGAGCTGGCCGAAATCTGGGGCGCACAGGAGCTCGACCCGAAGATGATCCGCCGTGGCGAAAAGCTGGGGATCCAGCGCGAGCTGCCCGACGGCAAGATCGAGGCGATCAGCCCACGCCTGCAGCGCGCCGGCGGCGCCCTGGTCGAGCTCGGCGTCAGCCCCAAGGCCGTCCTCGACGTCGCCGACAAGCTGCGCCGCCAGGCCGACGCCGCCGCCCACACCTTCGTCGACCTCTTCGTCAAGGAGATCTGGGAGCCGTTCGACCAGGCCGGCCGCCCCGAGGAGGACTGGCCGAAGGTGCGCGAAGCCCTCGACCGCATGCGCCCGCTCGCCTCCGACGCGGTCCTGGCGATGTTCCAGATCGCAATGGGCGAGGCGACCGAGAAAGCCGGCGAACGCACCCTGCAGGAAGCCGCCAAGCCGGCGAAGAAGCGCTCCAGGCGCCGCAGTCGCTGAGAAACACCCCGGTTTCCACTCGCTTTGGGATTCCTAGCCCTCCAGGCACGCCTCAGGCGTACTGTTTCCTGATCCCAGAGCGGTTTCCGGACCCTCCCAAGCCACCTCTCCCCGATCGGGGAACAGGCCGGACTTGACATTTGCAAACTTCTCTGTTCTCCTTCGCGCACAGCTTGTGTACGAAGCAGTTCAGTATTTCAGCAGCACGGGGACGGCGAGTCCGTCGCCAGGGACATCAGGGACAGGGACAACAGAGCCTCGAGGGACCGCAGGGAGCGGTTCGCAGAGGGGTTCACGGGACAAGGAGACCAATAGGTGAGACGCGACGCGAAGGCATCGTCCGCGGGATCCATCGCAGGTGGCGGCGAAGGCCGCGGCCTCTGCCGCCGTGCTTTCGCAATCCGTGGCGCCTCCGGTGATGTCAAAGGGAGTGGTGCGCCCTCGCCCCGAGCCGTAGTCCTGGTCGCACTCACCGCCACCACCCTCCTCGCAACCTTCGCTCCCGTTGCGATGGCGGCGGTCGAGACGACCTCGACCTATGCGCCGGTCGGGCAGTTTGCGTCGGCTGGCAGCGGCGCTGGCCAGCTCACCCAGCCAACGGAGATCGCTGTCGAACCCGGTAGCGCCAACATCCTCATCACCGACTCTGGCAGCGGGCGGGTAGAGGTCTTTGCCCCGGTCGGCGACTCGGCCACCTACCTCACCTCGTTCGGTCCAGGCACCTTGACCACGCCCTTCGGAATTGCGATCGACCCAGTCACCGGCGCGATCTACATCAGCGATTCCGCCAAAAACGAGATCCTTCGCTTTACCTCAGACGGTGCTGCCGTCCCGACCTACACCCGCGATCTGACCTTCATCAGCCCCGGGCTGGGTGCGGGTCCCGGTCAGATCGGCGGCTTCAACGCCATGCTGGCAGTCGATCCGTCCTCTCACGACATCCTCGTGGCCGATCTAGTCAATAAACGCCTCAGTCGTTTCACGTCTGCCGGCGCTCCGGTCCCAGCCTTCAACGGCACTGCCTCCGAAACCGGTTCTCTCCGAGGACCCGTCGACATCGCAGCCGGCCCCGCGGGGGCCATCTACATCGTAGACGGAGAAAACGAAATTTATGGCGGTGACTACCAGGTGCGCCGATTCACGGCGACGGGTGAAGCCGACGGCCTGTTGGCTGGATTCGACGCGCCTTCCGCGGTGGGGGTAAATCCAGTCAGCGGCAAAATATTGGTTGCGGCGGATGCGCGGCCAGTAGTCAGCGCCTTCGGAAAAGAGGTGAATCCCCGCAGCCTCTACTTCTTCGCCGCTGACGGAACGCTAACCAGCACCTCCAAATTCAGTTTTGACCCCCCAGGGGGGTATTCCGCCGAGGTTCTTGGCATTGCGGTCGACGGGGGCTCCGGGCAAGCCTATGGCCTCCACATTCCGATCTTCGGGGGATCTATCCGTGTCGACAGGTTGGCGCCGAAGGAGATCCCCGCTGTCGAATTCGGTGACGTGAGTGCGATCGAACCGACGACCGCTCACGTGACCGCCATCGCTGCGGGCGGCGGCGAAGAAGTCACGATTCGATTCGAAATCTCAACCGACGGTACCAACTGGACCGTTGATCCCGACCAGACCGTCACGTCGGCCAGCGGCGAACAGGTCATTGAAGCCAACCTTACGAACCTGCACCCAGGCCGGGAATATTCCGTACGAGCGTCGATCTCGACGGCATATTTCACGAGAACATCCGCCAACACGGCTACGTTCGTAACGGCCGGATCCCCCCCGGCCGTTTCGAGAGAGACGGTGGCAAACCTAGCTCCCACCAGCGCAACTCTGAATGGAGTGGTAAATCCGAACGGTCCGCAGACGACTTACCACTTTGAGTATGGCAAAACCGACCAGTACGGTTTGCGCTTTCCTGCCGGCTTCGAAGACGTCGCCGGAGGGGGAAGCGGCGACCATGCTGCCACCGGTCTGATCGTCGACCTCACGCCGGAAACCATTTACCACTTCCGGCTGGTAGCCGTAAACGCACTCGGAGTTACCTATGGGGATGACCAGACCTTCACCACGGTCCCGCTAGGCGCGGGCAGTTGTCCCAATGATGCGATCCGCGTTCGGCAGAGGGCCCTGGCGCTTCCTGAATGCCGCGCTTATGAGCAGGTATCTCCAATAGTGAAGGAGGGGGCCCAGCTCACGACCATTTTCGAATCCTCCTATGTAAGCGACGACGGTAACCGGGTCATGGTCGGGATGGAACGAACGAACTATCCCGGCGCGGACTCTTTGCCGCTCCTTCCCAGGACGCTTGGGGTCCGTTCCGCGACGAGTTGGAGTACCAAGGGCGTCGATCCACCCCAGATCACGACGAAAGTCGCCGGCAACTCCTTTTTTGGCACCGTGACCGTATCGCGTGATCTAACTCGCGCACTGGTAACCTCGAGGGTTCAGCTGACCCCCGACGCTCCCAGCACTGGCGGACTCTATATTCGAGATCTCGACACTGACACCTACCAGTTCGTGGGGCCGATGGATCTATCCTCTGGTCTCAATGGCGCAGAGCAGTTTGTCGGGGCGTCAGACGACCTGAGCACCATCGCCTTTGTGGGTGGTCAGATCTGGCGGGAAGGGAGCGGATTAGAGACCGTGGTTCCCGGGGGGAACCTAAGCGAAAAATTCGGCGCCGATTCTTTTCAGGTATCGAGGGATGGGTCTCGCGCATACTTTGAAGTAGTTGTCGGGGGCCCCGCCGGGGTCTACCTGCATGAAAAAGCTAAAACTATTCCGATCTCGGTGTCACACCGACCCGGCGACCCGCCCGACCCGCAACGGGCGGTATTCGTTGGTGCCTCACCGGATGGGCGCTATGCGGACTTCACGACTCCCTTCCCACTGACTTCGGACACGCCCGAGGGGAGCCGAGACTTCGTGTATCGCTACGACGCGGAGACTAATTCGCTGACGTACCTAACGGACGAAGCCCCCTACCTCATGCTGACCCGTCCTGGGTCGGACATCATGTTCTACGGCAAAACCAGTGGGCACGGTGACATCTACTACCTCACCGACGGCACGTCGCACTATCTTGCCCCGGGTATCACCGCGGGTGGCCTGGGTCCGGAGGGCGTTGCGAGTCCTAATGGCAGGTACCTCCTCTACAAGGGAAAGCTCTACGACATCGAGGCCGGCACCTTCTCCTGTCCCTCCTGCAGGACGGACGGAGGCCCTGAACTCGGGCCACCTCACTCGGCTCAGCCATTCGTCCCTGGCGGGATTGGTCGCCATAGACCCGCCCCGCTCCTCAATGACGGCACGCTTTTCTTCGACACGCCCAACCCGCTCGTGCCGAGCGACTCCAACGGGACGCGCGACGTGTACTCCTATAACCACGGGAAAGTCTCGTTGCTGACCCCCGGCAAGCAGTCTGTAGACGCGGAGCTATTTGATGTCAGCCCGGACGGGAAGAGCGTGTTTTTCATTACGACCGCTCCGTTGGTCGGCCAAGATCAAGACAGCGATCAAGACCTCTATGTATCCCGGGTCGGTGGTGGGCTGGCGTCTCAGAACCCCGATCCCGCGGTCGAATGCCTGCGCGACGACTGCAAGGCGACGCCCGGTGTCGGACCTGAACTCCCCTTCGGCGGCTCCGAAGCTCTGAGCGGCCCCGAAAACTTCAAGCCCAAGGCCAGGAAGCGCTGTGGCAAAGGCCGCCATGAGGTGAAAGGCCGAGGCGGGGCCCGATGCATCAAGCAACATCAGAGGAGAGCCAAGAACAACCGGAGGCAGGCGCGATGAGCCGCACTCAGCAGCTTTGCTCGAAGGCATCTATCGCGGCCATGACGTGTCTCTTCCTCGCCCTTTTTGCAGCCCCGGGGGCACGGGCGGCCTTCGGCATTTCCAGCTATGGAGTCTCAACTTCGGTCAAAGGCGAGGCCTCTCGCCAGGCCGGTGCCCACGCCGACCTACGCACCAAGTTCGACTTCAACGTTGATCCCGCCGGAAACATCATTGACAACGCGAAGGACATTTCCGCGGAACTACCCGTAGGGTTCGTCGGCAACCCACGGGTTGCACCGCAATGTCCGATCTCCGATCTGATACGGGATGACTTTCCGCAGATGTCAGATTGTCCTGCTGAGACGCAAATCGGTGTCTCTACGGTTAGGTTCAGCATGACTGAATCGACGCAGCCGATCTTCAACATGACGCATTCGAGTGAGAGTGTGGGCCTATTTGCGATGAACGTCGAAAGCTCGGCTGTGTTCTTCGAACCCACCGTTCGCCCCAGCGACTACGGCATCTCAACGCTCAGCGCTCGCACGACCCAAGCGGAACCGGTCGAAGTGGCGGACGTAACCTTTTGGGGCGTTCCCTACGATCACGGCACCGGCGTGCCGGTGCGGCGCCCGTTCCTGTCCAACACCACCTCCTGCTCGGGCCCAATCGCCTTCCACCTCAAGTCCAACTCCTGGCAGGAACCCGAAGTCTTCTCCGCCAAGACGGTCTTTTCCGACCTCGGCGGCGAGCCCTTCGAATACTCCGGATGCGATCGCCTCGGCTTCAAACCGGCGATTGAAATTCAGCCCGGATCCCACCGGGCTCACTCGCCCACGGGCCTTGGCATTGACATCAAGGTGCCCCAAAACGAAAGCCCCGACGGGCTGGCCACCGCGCACGTGCGCAAGGTTGTGACCACCTTCCCCAAAGGCTTGACCCTCTCCTCCTCAGCAGCCGCGGGTCTTGAGTCATGCTCGCCGGCGCAGGTCGGAATCGGCTCCAACGCTCCACCCACCTGCCCCAACGCCGCCAAGCTCGGCGGCCTGACGATCAAGACCCAGCTGCTCGACAACCCGCTGGAGGGCGAAGTCGTCTTGGCCAAGCAGAACGAAAACCCCTTCAACTCGACTTTCGCGATCTACCTGATCGCCAAGGGCCCCGGCTTCTACATCAAGGTCCCCGGCAGGCTCGAAGTCGACAAGCAAAGCGGCCAGCTGCAGACGATTTTCACCGATCTACCCCAGCAGCCCTTCGAAGAAGCCCACCTGGACTTCCGCGGCGGCCCCACCGCACCGCTGCAGACCCCCTCGACCTGCGGCACCTACTCCACCCACACCGAGATCACCTCCTGGGCCTCGGCCAAAGCGGTTGCGATCGACACCCCGATGACGATCGACGAGGACTGCGCTGCGGCTGGCAGCTTTGCTCCCGGCCTGCAGGCCGGGGTTGCCAACCCGGTCGCCGGTGCCTACTCGCCCTTCACTCTGCGGGTCACCCGCTCAGACGGCGAGCAGAACATCTCCCGCATCGACGCCACCCTGCCCGAAGGCGAGCTGGCGAAGCTGGCGGGCACCGGGGTCTGCCCCGAGGCCGGAGCGGCAGTGGGCAACTGTCCCGCGAGCAGCCAGGTCGGTATCGCCACCGCGGCGATCGGCACCGGCGCCTTCCCGCTCTTCATCCCCCAAGCCGGCAAAGACCCGACTGCCCTCTACCTCGGGGGTCCTTATAAGGGAGCGCCGTATTCCTTGATCACCAGGGTCCCGGCCCAGACCGGCCCCTTTGACTTCGGGATCATTTCGGTCCGCTCGGCGATCAGCGTCAACCCGGTCACCGCCCAGGCCACGGTCAAGTCAGATCCGCTGCCCCAGATCATCGAAGGGGTGCCGATCCAATACCGCGATGTCCGGGTCGAAGTCCAAAAGCCCGACTTCACGCTCAACCCGACTTCTTGCGAGCAGCGCCGGGTGATGACCACGATCAGCTCGATCGAGGGCAAGAGCGCAAGCCCCTCGGTCCCCTTCAAGGTCGGGGACTGCTCGGCCCTGGGCTTTGCGCCCAAGCTCGCCTTCAAGCTCAAGGGCGGCACCGAGCGCGGTCAGTTCCCGGCCCTGACCGCGACCCTGACCACCCGCAAAGGCGAAGCTAATATCGCCAAAGCCGCGGTCACCCTGCCGCACTCGGAGTTCCTGGCCCAGTCCCACATCAAGACGATCTGCACCCGCGTGCAGTTCGCCGCCAAAGCCTGCCCGGCGGGCTCGGTCTATGGCAATGCCACCGCGATCACGCCGCTGCTGGACAAGCCGCTCTCCGGGCCGGTCTACCTGCGCTCCTCCTCCAACCCGCTGCCGGACCTGGTCGCGGTCCTAAACGGCCAGTTCGAAGTCGAGCTCGCCGGCCGCATCGACTCGATCGACGGCGGCATCCGCAACACCTTCGACCTCGTCCCCGACGCCCCGGTCTCCAAGTTCGTCCTGCGGATGCAGGGCGGCAAGAAGAGCCTGCTCCAAAACTCCAAGAACCTCTGCACTTCATCAGCCCGAGCCGAAGTCAAGCTCGAGGCCCATAACGGCAAGGTCTCTAACACCCGTCCCCTCGTCACCGCTAGCTCCTGTGGGACTAAGGCCAAGAAGAAGTCAAAGAGAGCCGACAAGAACCGGAGGGACGGCCGATGATCGCCAAGACCAAGCGGGCGATCCTCGCGACCGCTGCCATCTCAGTGTTGGCGTTTGTTACGGCGTCCCCGGCCTCCGCCGGAGTCGCCAACGTCTATAGCTCCCAGTTCAACGGCGCCGAAACGCCGGCCGGCTCCTTCACCCCGAGCGCCCTGGCGGTGGCCCCCGACGGCAGCCCCTGGGTCTCTGACAGTGCCAACAACGTCGTCGACAAGTTCGACTCGACCGGCAAATACGTCTCCCAGATAACCGGCGTCGCCGGCCCGCTCGCGGTCGACTCCACCGGCGCCCTCTACGTCGGCGCCGGATTCAACGTCAAAAAATACAGCGCCGCCGGCGCCTTTCTCTCTGAATTCAACGGCGCCGCCACCCCGGACGGGGGATTCGTCGCCGCGGGAATCGCCATCGACTCCGCCGACAACGTCTTCGTCGCCGACGTCAACGCCTACACGGTCCGTAAGTTCGACTCGGCCGGCAAATACCTCTCGCGCTTCAACGGCTCTGAAACCCCCTTCGGGTTCATCGAACCGAAGGCGATCGCGATCGGTGTTGACGATCAGATCTATGTCTCCGACGGCTTTGGCGGCGTCAAGATCTTCAGCTCCGCCGGCAAATACCTGCTCTCTGAGTTCGCGGGCTCGGCGGCGAGCCTCGCCAGCGCTCCCAACGGCGACGTCTACCTCTCCTACGGCGCCGACGCCGTCACCCACTACACCTCCAGCGGCTCTTTCCTCTCCGAATTCAACGG
Organism: uncultured Solirubrobacterales bacterium; assembly: GCA_963811375.1. Lineage (GTDB taxonomy): Bacteria > Actinomycetota > Thermoleophilia > Solirubrobacterales > 70-9 > VAYN01. The sequence goes on along the minus strand of CAWEQY010000006.1, from coordinate 68,912 downwards.
CGCCGGAACCCCGCAGGCGTCCTTCGCCGCCGCCGCGGTCGCGATCGACGCCGCCGGCGGCGCCTACGTCGCCGACAGCGCCGCCGGTGTCGTCGACTATTTCGCCCCCGCGCTCGCTCCCGACGCCACCACCGAGAAAGCCTCGAACTTCACCAACGAAGCGATCACCGCCAACGGCAGCGCCAACCCGCTCGGGCTCGCGCTGAGCGAGTGCAAGTTCGAATACGGCCCCGACGCCAGCTTCGGCAGCTCGGTCCCCTGCGCGGAGACCCCGGCTGAGATCGGCACCGGCAACGCGCCGGTCGCGGTCCACGCCGACCTCGCCGGGCTGGCGGCCGGCGACTACCACCTCCGCCTCGCCCTCGCCAACGCCAACGGCGCCGTCAAAGGCAACGATCAGCTCGTCGGCGTGCTCGCCACCCCGACGCTCGGCGCCCAGGCGGCGAGCGAACCGACCAACACCGAAGTGACGCTCTCAGCCACGCTCAACCCCGGCAACGGCGCCAGCGCCGCCTATTTCGAATACGGCACCAGCACCGCCTATGGGCAGAAAAGCAGCGAGAAAGTCCTCGCCGCCACCACCGCTGAGGTCAACTTCAGCCGGCCGATCGCCAAACTTGCCCCCGGTACCACCTACCACTACCGTGCCGTGGTCGAAAACGCCGCCGGCAAAGCCGTCGGAGCAGACCAGAGCTTCACCACCCCCGCCTACCCGGGTACCGACTCCTGCGCCAACACGGCGATCCGGGTCGCCCAGGGCTCGGCCTTCCTGCCCGAATGCCGCGCCTATGAGCAGGTCTCTCCGGTCGCCAAGAACGGCGTCGCCCTCGATCAGCTCTTCAACCCGCCGTTCCTCAGCGCCGACGGCAAGGCGATCGCCTACTCGACCGAAAAGGCCGCCTATCCCGGCGCCGAGTCAAACCCCTTTTCACCGAAGGCTCTGAGCAGCCGCTCGGCCTCTGGCTGGAGCACGGCGGGAGTCGACCCGCCGATGAACAGCACCGGCGCCAGCGCCCTCGCCTACTACGCCACGATCGCCCTGAGCAAGGACCTCAGTCGCGCCCTGGTCACGACCAACGCCAAGCTGACCGCCGACGCGCCGGCAAGCGGCGGCACCTACCTGCGCCAAACCGCAACCGACAACTACACCTTCATCGCCCCTGTCGACCTCTCGGCTCAGACCTCAGGCAAAGACTTCATCGGCGCCTCCGATGCTCTCTCCACGGTGGTGATCGCCAACACGCTCTGGCGGCAGGGCTCGGGTTCTGAAGCGGTGGCGATCCAAACCGGCGGCGCCCCCTTCCCGGAACCAAGCGCCACCACCGACCCCGACCTGGTCGATGCCCACCAGGTCTCCGCCGACGGATCCCACATCTACTTCAGCGTCAACGGAGCCGGCGAAGAAGGCCTCTACCTGCGCGACGGCAATACGACGACGCTGGTATCCCGCGCCGACAACGCTCCCTCAACGCCCGTACCGGCCACCTTCTCGAGCGCCTCGTCAGACGGCCGTTACGTGATCTTTGAAACCGGGGGGGAAGCAAACCTCACCGCCGACGCGGTCCCGAGTCCCTTCGCCAGCCAGGCCTACCGCTATGACACCGAGACCGACACCATGACCTTCCTCGCCTCCGGCCTGGCAGAAAGCGGCGGCATCCTCTGGGGCGATGCGCAGAGCGGCGACCTCTATTACTCGACCGGCATCTCCATCTACTACTCCCACGCCGGCGTCCAGCACCTGATCGTCGAAGTCGGTGGCTCCCAGAGTGGCCCGGAGGCGATCCAGGTCAGCCCCAACGGCAGATACGCCGCGGTCGCCGGCGTCTTTTATGACGCCGAGGCCGATGTCGCCAAAGCCTTCCCCGGCGCCCATCTCGGTCAGAGCTCAGAGGCCGGCGTCGCCCACCACCGCCCACTGGCGATCCTCGACGACGGCAGCTACTTCTTTGACACCCCGGCCCCGCTGCTGGTCGCCGACATCAACGGCGCCCGCGACCTCTACCGCTATGACCACGGCAAAGCGACGCTGCTGAGCGCCGGCACCCAGCCCCAGGACGCTCAGTTCCTGGCTGTGACGCCCGACGGTCGCGACGTCTTCTTCTCCACCACCGCGCCCCTGGTCGGCCAGGACAAAGACTCAGTCCAGGACGTCTATGACGCCCGCGTCGAAGGCGGCCTCGCTTCCCAGAACCCGGCCCCCGTAGTGGCCTGCCTGCGTGACGACTGCAAGGCGACCCCCAACGGCAGCCCCGAGCTGCCCTTCGGCGGCTCCGAAGGCCTGGTCGACTCCGAGAACGTCAAAGCCAAGAAGCACTGCCCCAAGGGCCGCCACAAGGTAAGGGCCAAAGGCAAGTCGCGCTGCGTCAAGCCCCAGCACAAACGCGGCAAGAACCAGCGAGCCAACAGCAACCGGAGGCAGGCCCGATGAATCGCACCCGAGGACTCTTCTCCAAAGCGCTGATTGCGGCAGTGGGCTGCCTCGCGATTGTTGCCGCGATTGCTCCGGCTGCTGAAGCGGCCTTCGGTGTCTCCGACTTCGGCGTTAGCACCGAAAACAGTGTCGGCGACTTTGATCGCCAGGCCGGCAACCACACCAACCTGCGGGTCCGCTTTGACTTCAACCAGGACTCCGGCAGCGGCAAAGTCGAAGGCAATGTCAAGGGCATCCGCGTCGATTTGCCGGTTGGCTTCGTTGGCAATCCGACCGAGGTGGCGAGCTGCCCGGTCGACAAGCTGATCCACGTCGGCGACGTGACCTTGAGCGACTGCCCGCTCCGAGATCAGGTCGGCAGCGCCACCGTGATCGCCAAAGGCAACACCTACGTCTCGGCGGTCTTCAACATGTCCCACTCGAACGAGAGCCCAGGCTTGTTCGGGCTAAACGTCAACGGCGCCCCGGTCTTCTTCGAACCGATCCTGCGCCCCGGCGATTACGGTGTCTCGAGCCTCAGCGTCCAGACCTCCCAGGCCGAATCGGTCGAATCGGTCGACCTCACTCTTTGGGGGGTCCCCGCCGACCACGGCACCGGCGCGCCGGTGCGAAGGCCCTTCCTCAGCACCCCGACCTCCTGCCTGGGGCCGGCTCAGTTCGCCATCGAGGCCAACTCCTGGCAGGAGCCGGGTACCAGCTCGGGGAAAACGCTCAGCTCTGACAACACTGGGATCCCATTCGTCTTCACCGGCTGCTACCGCTTGCCCTTTGAACCCTCGATCGAAGCCCAGCCGGGTACCCATCGCGCCCACTCGACCGCCGGTCTCGACATCGCCTTCAAAGTTCCCCAAAACGAAGGCCCCGACGGCCTCGCCTCCGCCCACGTGCGCAAGGTGACGACGAGCTTCCCGCAAGGGGTCACGGTCTCCACCTCCGCCGTCGCCGGGCTGGCGGCCTGCTCTCCGGCCCAGGTGGCCCTGGGCACCAACGCGGTGCCGAGCTGCCCCGACAACTCGAAGATCGGCAACGTCACGATCAAAAGCCAGCTGCTCGAAGCCCCGCTGGAAGGCGAGGTCGTGCTCGCCTCCCAATACGACAACCCCTTCAACTCGATCTTCGCGATCTACGTCTACGCCCAGGGCCCGGGCTTTTACCTCAAGTTCCCCGGCGAACTGCACGTCGACAAGCAGAGCGGCCGCCTGAGCACGGTCTTCGACGACCTGCCCCAGCTGCCCTTCGAAGAAGTCCACCTCGACTTCCGCGGCGGCCCCACCGCACCCTTGACGACGCCGGACAGCTGCGGCACTTACCTCACCCACTCGGAGTTCACCTCCTGGGCCTCGCCGACGCCGGTCGGCTTCGACAACAAGATGATCATCGACGAAAACTGCGCCGGCGGCGGTGCCTTCAATCCGCAGCTGCAGGCGGGAGTCGCCAACCCGGTGGCAGGAGCCAACTCGCCGCTGACCCTGCGCATCCGCCGCGAGGACGGCGAACAGAACCTCTCGCGGCTTGAATTCGTCCTGCCCGAGGGCGAGCTGGCGAAACTGAAGGGCGTCGAAGTCTGCCCGGAGGCCCAGGTGGCCACCGGCAACTGCGCCAAAGCCGCCCAGGTCGGGATCTCGACCACGGCGATCGGAACCGGCGCCTTCCCGCTGTTTGTGCCTCAGCCCGGCAAGGACCCAACCGCCCTCTACCTCGCCGGCCCCTACAAAGGCGCCCCCTACTCGCTGCTGACCAAGGTCCCCGCCCAGTCGGGCCCGTTTGACTTCGGCGACATCCTGGTCAGAACCGCGATCGACATCAACCCGGTGACGACCCGGGTGATCGCCAAATCAGACCCGCTGCCCCAGATCCTCGAAGGGGTGCCGATCCAATACCGCGACGTCCGCATCGAAGTGCAGAAACCAGACTTCACGATCAACCCGAGCTCCTGCGAACAAAGAGCGGTGACGACGACCATCACTTCCGTCAACGGCGCCGTGGCCCATCCCTCGGTCCCCTCCAAGGTCGGGGACTGCGGCGCCCTGGGCTTCAAGCCGAGCTTGGGCTTCAAGCTCTCGGGCGGCAACAACCGCGGCGACTTCCAGGGCTTCACGGTGACCTTCAAAACCCGCGCCCAGGACTCCAACCTGGCCGGGGTCTCGGTCACCCTCCCGCACGCCGAGTTCTTGGAACAGAGCCACATCAAAACCGTCTGCACCAGAGTCCAGTTCGCGGCCAAAAACTGCCCCAAGGACTCGATCTACGGCTATGCAAGCGCAGAGACGCCGCTCCTGGACAAAAAGCTGCAGGGCCCGGTCTACCTGCGCTCCTCCAGCCACGCCCTGCCCGACATCGTCGCCGAACTGAACGGCCAGTTCAACATCGAGCTCGCCGGCAGAATCGGCGCCTACAAAGGCGGGCGGATCAAAAACACCTTCGAAGTCGTCCCCGACGCCCCGGTGCGCAAGTTCGTGGTCAAGCTAAACGGCGGCAAGCAGAGCCTCCTGGTCAACTCCCGCAACCTCTGCCTGGAACCGATCAGGGCCGAAGTCAAGATGATCGGGCAGAACGGAAGGCGCCACAACGAAAGCCCGGTCGTCGACACCGGTTGCGCGAAGAAGTCAAAGCACTCGAAGTCAAAGCGCAAGGGCTGAGGCGATGAAGAGGCTGATCTTGGCGCTCGCGACCGCGGGGCTTCTCGCCAGCGCCTCCCTGGCCGTCGCCGAGGTCACCCAGGAAGGCAACCTGCGGGTCGCCTTTGGCGGTGGCATCGCCCCCCATGCCCTGCCCCGGCAGGGCATGGCCCCGATCGCGGTCACCCTGACCGGGGAGATCGCCACCACCGACGGCCAAAACCCACCGCAGCTGCAGCGGATCTCGCTGGCGATCAACAAGCACGGCCGCCTCGACTACAAAGGCCTGCCGATCTGTCGCTACCACCAGATCCAGCCGGCGACCTCAAGCGAAGCGATCGCCAGCTGCCCGGACTCGGTGATCGGCAAAGGCGCCTTTGAGGCCAACGTCCTGCTCCCCGAACAATCGCCCTTCCCCTCCACCGGCAAGGTGATCGCCTTCAACGGCACCCTGCACGGCAGACATGTCGTCTTTGCCCACATCTTCGGCACCAACCCGCTGCCGCAATCAAACGTGATGGTCTTTGAGCTCGGCCATGCCTCTGGCACCTACCGCACGACCCTGAGCGCGGAGCTGCCCAAGGTCGCCGCCGAATGGGGCGCGGTCAAGGCGATCAGCCTCAGCCTCAACCGCACCTACCGCTACCGGGGCAAGGCCCGCAGCTTCCTCAGCGCGGGGTGTCCGGCGCCCAAGGGCTTTCCGGGGGCGAGCTTCTCCTTTGCCCGGGCCTCGTTCGGGTTTGCCGACGGGCGGGTGTTGAGCTCGGGGTTGAGGCGCAGTTGTGGGGTGGCGGAGGCGGCGAAGAAGGCCAGGCGCTGAGCCGGCGCTGGCAGTTACTGCGCTTCGGATAGGAAGCGGGAGGCGATTCGCCACTTGCGTTGCAGAACCGGTTCGATCGTGGCGGTGTCGCAGGAGGCGTCGGCGAGGCATTCGCCCCAGGCGTTGGCGGCATCGATGTACTTGTTGATGGCCTTCTCGCTGGCGGTGCCAGCACCGATCAGGCAGTCGAGAGCCAGGCGCTCGACGGGGAGCTGGGCGTAGCTCTCGCGGAGCGCCTTTACCTTCGCCGTGTACTGGGCATAGCTGAGGCCGACAGCAAGCTGGCTGCGCAGAGCATCCAGCGATTTGACGAAGGCGTTTACCGGGGGCGGGCACGGTTTCCGGGCGGTGGCCCTGGCCTCCACCCCCTGCTTGGGCGGGGAAGCGAGGGGGGCCTCGGCGGTCGCGGCTCCGCTGTCGCCACAGCCGGGCAGGGCCAGTGCCGCGGCGCCGATGAGCGCGCATCCGAGCAGCAAGAGCCGACGGGCGGCTGGGGGCGTGAGGGTCATCCGCGCTTAGTGTAGAAATCCGACGGATGCCGACGATCAAACGCTGGCTGGGGGTGGCGCTCGTGGCGCTGGCACTCGTGGCGCTCGCTCCCGCCGCGCGGGGGGCAGAGCCCGGCGGCGTGCTCGTTGTCGGCGACAGCCTCGAGGAGCTGACCTCTCCCCACCTTGCGAAGTTCCTGCCCGGAGTACCGCTGACGATCAATGCGGTCGGCGGCTACAACAGCTACCAGATCCTCGAGCTGTTCGAAGAAAGCTACGACCCCTCCCAGCAGGTGATCGTCTTCGATGCGGGGACCAACGACAACCCCAGCTATCCGCAGATCCTGGCCGAAAACCTGGGCAAGGTGGCGGCGACGGTGGGGGACAGGTGCATGGTCGTACCGACGATCCACGGCCTCCATCCCGGCGGCGTCGACGACAGCGGCAAGAACCGCACCGTGGCCGAATTCGCCGCCTCGCGCCCCGGGACGCAGACGCCCGACTGGCAGGGCGCCGTCTTTCGCCACCCGGAGCTGATGCAGGCCGACAACCTGCACCCGATCGAAGCCGGGGCCGAACTGCGGGCCCGGCTGATCGCGCAGGGGATCATGGCGTGCCTGGCTGGGGGTTCCGGTGCGAGCGCCTCCAGCGCGCCGTCGCGCGGGCCGGTGCTGGCCGAGGCGCCGGCCCGGATCCCGCAGGTGCACGGGATGGAGCGCCGGGAAGCGGCGCTCGCCCGTCTCGTCGGGGTCGAGCTGTTGCGCCAGACGGCCGCCAGCACCCTCGCTGCGCTGCTCTAACTTCGCTGCTTATTCCCGAGCGGCAGCGGTTGCGATCTCCAGCTCGCACTCCGCCTCGCGCCCAGGCCGTAGCGGCGGCGCCCCGACCCCACAACTGAAGTCCTCGCCGAGTCGCTTCGGCGTGTCGCCGCCGGGCTCGGGCTCGGCGTGGAGCACCGTGGAGCTGATCGTGAACCAGGCAAGGACGCCCCCGGCGGCCGCGAGGGCGGCGCAGACGAACATCCCCATGTGGAAGCCGTCGGTCATCTTCGCCGGGTCGTAGAAGCTGTCGCCGGTGAGGCCGGCGACGACTGGCAGGACCGCGACGGCGAGCAGCCCGGCGACGCGGGCGACGGCGTTGTTGACGCCCGAGGCGACGCCGGAGTGGCGGCTGTCGGCGGCGGCGAGGACGGTGGCGGTCACCGGTGCCACGACCAGGGTCAGGCCGAGGCCGAAGACGACCACCGCTGGCAGGATCGCGGTGACGTAGCTGTCGCCCGGCTCGATCTGCGTCATCCAGAGCAGGCCGAGGGCGATTATCAGCGGCCCGAGCGTGAGCGGGAGGCGAGGGCCGATGCGCTGCGCGAGGGCGCCGGAGCGGGCTGAGAAGAGCAGCATCAGCAGGGTCACCGGCAGCGAGGCGGCGCCGGCCTCGATCGGCGTGTAGCCGAGCGAGATCTGCAAGAAGGAGACGAGCAGGAAGAAGACGCCGCCAAGGGCCGCATAGACGACGAAGGTGACCCCGTTGGCGGCGCTGAACTGGCGTGAGCGGAAGATCTCCAGCGGCAGCATCGGATTGGGGCTGCGCCGCTCGCTGACGAAGAAGGCGATGAGCGCGAGGACGCCGCCGATGCTGGTCGCGAGCACCGCCGCCGAGGCGCCCTGCCCCGGCGCCTCGATCAGCGCGTAGGTGGTGCCGGCGAGGCCGAGCGCCGCCAGCACCGCACCGCGCAGGTCGATCCGCCCGCTGGCCATCGGGTCGCTGGTCTCCGGCACGTGCCTGGTCGCGGCCCAGGCGACGAAGATGCCGATCGGCAGGTTGATGATGAAGATCGCCCGCCAGGAGACGGCACCGATCAGGTAGCCGCCGACCAGCGGTCCCAGGGCCCCCGCGATGCCGCCCAGCCCCGACCAGGCGCCGATCGCGCGAGCGCGGTCGGTGGGCCGGAAGCTGGCCTCGAGGATCGCCAGGCTGCCGGGGGTGAGCAGGGCGCCGCCGATGCCTTGGACGAGCCGGGCGAAGATCAGCAGCTCCGCGCTCGGCGCGATCGCGCAGAGCAGCGAGGCGGCGGTGAAGAGCCAGACGCCGAGGACGAAAACGCGCCGCCGCCCGTAGCGGTCGCCGAGCGAGCCGCCGAGCAGGATCAGCGAGGCCAGCGTCAACAGGTAGCCGTTGAGGATCCACTGCAGGGCGCTGGTGCTGGCGCCGAAGTCGCGACCGATGTCCGGCAGGGCGACGTTGACGACGGTGCCGTCGAGGAAGACCATGCCGGAGCCGGCGACGGCGACGGTCAGCAGCCAGCGACCGGCACCGCTCTCGAAGGCGACACCGACGGCCTCCGGCGGGGTGGACGGCGGCATCACCCGTCGACCTCGATCCCGGGCCGCCGGCACCGGATCAGCCGCCCAGCTCTGGAGGCCGCGCCTTCGGTCCGTCCGGATACATCTCCCGCAGTCGCTCCTCGCTCATCTCCAGCGTGTTGGCGGCTTCCGGCGGGGCGCCGACGACGAGCCAGAGCTGATCGGCCTCGGTGTCGTTGAAGAGCTGGCGCACCGAGCCGGGCTCGATCAGCAGCGCGTCCAGCGGCGCCAGGGTCAGCGGCTCATCCTCGTCGATCCGCACCCGGCCACAGCCCTCGAGGAGGACGTAGAGCTCCTCCTCCTCGCGGTGACGGTGCCTGGTCGACGCCTGCCCCGGGACGAGGCGCCAGAGCCGCGCTCCGAGTGCGCCCGCTTGGAGCTGCTTGGCAAGGTCGGTGTTCTCGACCGCCATCTGGTTCGACGGCCGCCAGAAGGCATCGTCGGCTCTCAGCAGGCGGTGGGCCATCGCTGGATTATGGCTTCCGGGGGCTGCCACCGATTTCGAGCTCGGCCAAGGTTCTGCTGAGTGCTCATGGCACTCTGTGTGGATGAACGGTCGACGAGACGTCTTCATCGCGCACGCATTTCATGACAAGGAGGAATTCGTTCGTCCCCTCAGCACCGCGCTCGGGCGCCACGCCGTCTCCTGCTGGGTCGACGAGGGACAGATCGGCCCCGGGGACTCGCTGATCGATGCGATGAACGCGGGCTTGAGCACGTCGCGATACATCGCCGTGGTCATCACCGACCGCTTTCTTGCCGCTCAGTGGGCCCCCCGCGAGCTCAATGCCGCCCTGCAGTTGGAGGTCCGCAAAGACGAAACGATCGTGCTTCCGATCGTCGCGGTGCGACCCGAGGCGCTCGAGCAGCTTCCCTTGCTTCTGGACAAGCGGTGGCTCGTCTGGTCGGAGGGGCCCGAGCACCTTGCGGCTGAGATCGGGGCTCTGTTCGAAAGGCCCACGGCCAAGGACTGGCATGTGGATCCGCCCGAGTCGTATGTCGGCAGGTTCTGGGCACGGGCTGTCGCGGCGCCCGCAGCGGTGGGCCAACCGCATGAATTCACTTTTCGCTGGGGGCCCTACCTGCGACGCGTGGTCGTCGACCGACTCGGCCCGGAACCGCTGTCGCTGCTTTTTCACAAGACGCAGCCGGACCGTGTCCTGCTGCACGTCGAGGTGAAGCCGGCGGCCGTGATGACCTTCGGCGCCGGCGGGGCGCCGGATCCGCAGCCGCTGGTCATCGATGAGGGCTGGGAGCGCTCGGCCGGCTGGAACTTCCCAGCGGAGCAGGGACCGATGGGCGATTCGCAGAACGAGCGCGAGCGGCTGGTCGTGCAGACCGGGAGGGAACCCTCCCGGGACGATGGACCGGGACCCTCCAGCGTCTTTCACGTGCGGGTTTCGCGCTACCTGATCGGCGCCGAGACATTCAATCTGAGTGCCGAGCAGCTCTCCGAGCAGTTCCTGGCGCCGTGGCGGGAGGGTAGGCCGATATTCCTCCGGGGCAGGCTTTGGGATCCGGCAAAGACCCGGATAACCGTCTACGAGGGCAACCGCCTGACGAGTCAGCAGCGGTCGCTCGGTTTGGGCTGGAGCAAGGCCGTCGAGTTCGGGGAGAACGTCACCGACCAGCTCTTGCGCGCCGCGATCTCGCGGGACTAGGCGGGCTTGGATTCGGCCGCGGCGTCTTCGCCGTGGAAGCGCTCGAGCAGGCTCTGCTCCTGGTCGCGCTTGGGGAAGAGGAAGAAGACGATCGCCATGCCGAGGGCGATCGCGATCATGCCGGCAGCGTAGGTCCAGTCGCCGCCGTCGAGGAAGGAGGTGCGGGCGGCGGCGGCGATCTGGTGCGCGTACTGGGGGTACTGTTCGGCCGTGTTGGCGGCGCTGGAGAAGGACTTGGTGAGCTCGTTCTGGACGCTCTCGCTGACCTTGTCGGCTTCCGGCGAGGCGGAGATCTGACTGGCGAAGCCGGCGGCGTAGCCAGCGGTGAGCAGGGCGCCGAAGATCGACTGCATGATCGCGCCGCCGAGGTCGCGCTGGAGGTCGGCGGTGCCCGAGGCCATGCCGGCTTTGGTCACCGGAACCGAGCCGGTCAGCGAGCGCGAGGCGGGGGTGCCGGCGAAGCCGACGCCGGTGCCGACCAGGAAGTAGCCGAGGCCGACGACGAAGTAGGAGGCGTTCTCGTCCCAGAGCAGCAGCATCACCGCGAAGGCGAGCAGGCAGAAGAAGAAGCCGAGCAGCAGGGTGAAGCGGGAGCCGCGCGAGTCGACCAGCTTTGCCGAGCGCGGCGCGACCAGGACCATCCCCGCCGCGCCGGGGAGGATCGCCAGCCCGGCTTCGAGGGTCGAGTAGCCGAGCACGTTCTGGACGAACTGCTGGCCGATGAACATCGCCCCCATCAGCGAGCCGAAGACGACGATCCCGGCCAGGGCGGCGACCCAGAAGGTGCTGCGGGCGGCGATCGCGAGGTCGTAGAGCGGGAACTTGACGCGGCGCTGGCGCAGGACGAAGGCGGCGGCGGCGAGGAGGGCAATGACGCCGAGGGCGATCGCGGTCTCGCCTTTGCCCGGTTCCGGCGCCAGGTTGATCGCCAGCACCAGGGCCGCGACCAGGCCGATCGAGAGGATGCCGCTGAGGTGGTCGACCGGGTTGGTGGTCTCGTTGACGTGGGCCGGGACCAGGCGCCAGACGGCGACCAGGGCGATCGCCGCCAGTGGCGCGCTGACGATGAAGACCGAGCCCCAGTCGAACCCTTCCAGCAGGGCGCCGGCCAGCAGTGGCCCCAGCGCCGAGGCGCCGCCGCCGAGCGCCGACCAGAGGGCGATCGCCTTCGTCCGCTCTTTGCCCGACCAGAGCGCGGTGATCAGCGCCAGCGTCGTCGGGTAGGCCATGCCGGCGGCAACGCCGCCGAGCACGCGGGCGATGAAGAGCACCGTCGCCGAGGGCGCGAAACCGGCCAGGAGCGAGGCCGGGATCGAGAGCGCCATCCCCAGCACCAGCATCCGCTTGCGGCCGTAGCGGTCGCCGACGGCGCCGAGGTAGAGGACCGAGGCGGCGAGCCCGAGCGAGTAGCCGACGGCGATCAGGTCGACCGTGGTCTGGCCGGCGTCGAAGGCCTTGCCGATGTCCGGCAGGGCGACGTTGGCGACGGCGAGGTTGAGGTTGGCGACGCCGGCGACCAGGATCAGCGTCGCCAGGACCGCGCCGGCGCGCTTGGGGCCGCTCGATTCCACCCGGCCTAGAGCTCGATCCAGGTGCCGGTTGGGCCAAGGTTGCGGACCGGCGTCGTGCCGATCGTGCTCTCGCAGCCCCAGGACTCGTGGATGTGGCCGCAGACGGCGAGCCGCGGCTGCCTCGCTTCGATCCCGCGCAGCAACGCCGGGCTGCCGAATTCGCTGCCGTCGGCGCCGGCGTCGCAGTGCCCGCGCGGGGGGGAGTGGAGGACCAGCACCGCGCCCTCGGGGCAGGGCGCCAGCCGCTTGCCCGCCTCCTCCTCGTCGAGGTCGAAGCTCCATTCCCAGGGGGTCACCGGGATCCCGGCGCCGAGGCCGAAGAACTCGATCCCGTCGATCGTCGTGCCCTCGCCGTGGAGGACCGTGGCGGCGTTCCAATCGGCGGCCGCCGCGCGCAGGGCATCGGCGGTCTCGTTGTTGCCCGGGACGAGCACCGTGGGCGTCTCGATCGCGACCAGGGCGGCGATCGTCTCCTCCAGGCCCTCGTGGACGGAGGCGAAGTCGCCGGCGCCGATGACGACGTCGGCATCGGCCGACATCTCGACCAGCTTCGCGCCCTGCTCGAGGTCGCGGTGCAGGTCGCTGAAGGCCAGCAGCTTCACGCCGGGAAACCTACCCGCTGCCAGCCGGCTGCGGGGCGGGGTCGACGACCCGGCCGAACTGGCGCGGCCGCCAGACCCGCCAGGAGCGCCGCGGCTTCGCCGGCTCCCGCTCGGCCCGAGCCTGCAGGTCGAAGTAGAGCAGCGTCTGGCCGATTGCCGCGTAGGGGATCAAGAGGGAGAAGATCAACGCCCCGAGCAGGTTGATCAGCAGGAACGGCAGCGGCGTGAAGATCAGCCCCAGAGTCAGCACCGGTCCGGCGACGAAGAGGAGCGCGACGAGGAAGATCACGACCCGGACCGCGTGCCACCAGCGGCCGCGAACGAGCTCGGAGCTGCCGCGGAAAGCCTCCCGCAGCGACTTGTCGGTGAACAGCACCTCCTGCCCGACGAAGGACCAGCCGACCAGCTTCCAGATCGCGAAGGGGAGGCCGATCACGGTTATGGCCATGAGCAGGATCCCCGCGGTGGCGAGCAGGAGGGCGGCGACGATCCGCCAGAAGCGCTCCCGCATGCCTTGCCAGCAGGCGCGGAAGCCGGCCGGCCGGGATTCGACCAGCAGGCGCATGAAGATGACGACGATCGCCGCGACCACGGCCAGCGCGATCGGTCGACCGATCGATTCGACCAGGTCGCCGAGCGCCAGGTTGACCCCCGAGCGCCCGGCCGCCTCGTCCGCCGAGCTGCCGCCGGCAAGCAGGCCGGCGAGGAGGTTGGTCCCGGCGACGATCACCAGCCCGGCCAGGGCGATCGTGAGCAGGACCGTCCAGTGGCGTCCGTAGAGCTGGCGGGCGGCGCGGACGAGCTGGCCGAAGGCGCGCTTGGCGCGCAGCTCGGTGAGGTCGACCGGGCCCCAGCGGGTGAGGCCGACGAAGAGCACGATCAGCGCCACGAGGCCGACGATCGTGGCGATCGCCAGGGTGCGCGACTTCGCCTCGAGGTTGATGAAGTCCGAGACCTGGGCGACGGCGCCGCAGAAGGCGCCGGTGATCTGCGGGCCGGCGATCGAGCCACCGGGCAGCCGCGGACTGCTCGTGCGCTGCTCGGCCATCCAGGCGAACGGTTCCCGCCAGACCGTCTTCGTCGTCGGCCCGGTCGGCCCGTTGTTGAAGCCCTTTTCCTTTTCCCCCCAGCGCCCGTCGTAGCTGAGCCACTTGAACGGTCCCTGTTCGGAGGCGGTGTCGGGCAGGAGCACCGGCCGCGGCCTCAGTTCGCGCAGCGGCTCGGTCGTGTTGTCGCAGCCGACGCCGGAGCCGCGCTGGCCGTTCTGGATGTAGACGGCGGAGTCGTAGAAGGTCGCGTGCGAGCCGGCGGCGGGGTAGACGATCGGGTGGGTGCCTTCCTTCTGCACCTTCGGGTCGCTCCAGTCGGCGCGCTCGCCGCCGGCGTGCTGGAAGACGATGATTTCGTGTGGTTCTTCGCGCAGCGCCGCGGCCGTCGTTTCCGCTTCGAAGCTGAGCTGCATCCCCTCCCAGTCGCCCTCGTGGAGGTCGTTGAACTGGTTGAAGTACCAGAAGAACCAGTACTGGAGGACGAAGCCGGAGTGGTTCGGTTCGCGGGCGATGTGGGCGTAGGCGATCGCCGGCGCTTTGCCTTCGTCGACTAACCGTTCGAAGTCGCGGGCGTAGACACAGGTGTCGCCGAGGGCCTCGCCCTCGAGGTCGAGGTAGTAGCCGTCCGCGAGGCCGGCGATGTCAGCCGCGGTCGGTGCTTTTTTGACCTTCTCCAGCCGGCCGGTCGCGAGGTCGTCGTGGGCGAGGGTGACGCTGGGGTTGCCGAGCACGGTCTCGGCGCTGGTCGGTTGGTACTGCTCGGCGCTGGTTTCGCAGGGCGGCTTCTGCTGTTCGCGCAGCATCGTGATCGGCGCGTAGGTGTTCGCCAGCTTCGCGGCGGCGGGGTCGGGCGGCAGCAGTTCGTTGTCAGCGGTGTTGACCGCTGCCGAAGCCAGGGTGGGCAGGCAGAGCAGCGCGATCGTCGCGAGTCCCAGGAGCAAGCGGCGTGGCCAGGCCATCAGCCCGGCCAACGTACAGCCTCAGGCGGCGCCGGCCGCCGGCGGGGAGGGCTCTGGATCCTCCTCGACCTGCTCCTCGACTTTGCCGCTCGGCATCGCCACCAGAGCGACGACGAAGGCGACCGCCATCGCCGCCGCCATCCCGTAGAAGACGGTGCGCGAGGCGAGGGCGAAGTCATGGGGGACCGTGGAGAAGAGCTTGGAAGCGCCGGCACCGGCCTTCTCGGCGACGCTGGCGCAGCTGGCTTCGCCGCCCTGGCTGACGCACTCGGCGACCTGGTCGGCGGTCGCCTTGGGCACGCCCTTGGCGCCGAGGCTGGCCTCGAGGTTCGACTTGTTCTCGAGGATGAGGATGCTGCCGAGCACGGCGAGCCCGAGGCTGGCACCGAAGTTGCGCACCGTCTGGGTGATCCCGGTCGCCTCCCCGTAGCGGCTTTTCGCGACCCGGTTGAGGGCGTCGGTGTTGGCCGGGCTGAGGACGAGGCCGACCCCGATCCCGGCGAGGACGATGAATGGCCATTGGTCGCCGACGGAGAGGTCGGTCAGCGAGTGGCCCCAGAGGAAGAAGCCGCCGGCGGCGACGGCACAGCCCGAGACCATCGCCGGTCGCGCCCCGACCCGGTCGAGGATGTTGCCGCCGCGCTGCGAGGCGAGGGCGAAGCCGGCGAAGAAGATCAGCAGGTAGAGCCCCGTTTCCGAGGCGCTTTCGCCGAGCGAGATCTGCGCGTACATGCTGGCGAAGAAGAACAGCGGTACGAAGGCGATCATCAGCAGGAAGAGGACGATGTTGTCGACCGCGAAGGCGCGGTCCTGGAAGATCCGGATCCGCAGCAGCGGGTTGGCGACCTTGAGCTCGTAGCGGACGAAGAGGCCGATCAGGACGAGGCCGGCGGCGATGCAGAGCCAGGTGGCGGCGCCGCCCCAGCCCCAGACGCTCGACTGCTGCAGCCCGAGCACGGCCAGGCCCATGCCGCCGGAGATCAGCAGGGTGCCGCGGTAGTCGAGCGGCGCCGGGTGCTTCTCGTTGTCGGGCTTGGCCTTGGCGGTGAGGACGAGGGCGACGATCGCGACCGGGATGTTGACCCAGAAGATCGCCCGCCAGGTCCACTCGGTCAGGTAGCCGCCGGCGATCGGGCCGATCGAGGTAAGGCCGCCGGCGACGGCGAAGAAGATCGCCATCGCGCGGCCGCGCTCGCGCAGCGGGAAGGCGTTGAGGACGATCGCCAGCGCGGCCGGGAACATGATCGCGGCGCCGGCGCCCTGGATGACACGGAAGACGATCAACCAGGCCTCGTCGAGCGAGCCGGTCGGGGTCAGCCCGCACATCGCCGAGGCGGCGGCGAAGACGACGACGCCGATCGTGACCATCTTGCGGTGGCCGGCGATGTCGGCGAGGCGACCGCCGAAGGCGAACAGGGCCGAGAGCGAGAGCAGGTAGCCATTGATGATCCACTGCACCCCGGTCGAGGAGAGCGAGAGGTCTTCCTGGATGCTGGGGATGGCGATCGCGACGATGGTCTGGTCGATGAAGGTCATCGAGACCGCGAAGATCATCGCCGCGAGGATCAGTTTGCTGTTCTTGCCGCCGGTTTCGTTCATGCCAGTGCGTTTGCCGCCCAAGCGCCGATTCCTGCTCCCGGTTTCGATAGTCTCGCGCCGCATGCCGCCCGTCTTCTGGATCGGACTTGGAATCGCCGCCTTTATCTTTCTGGTTGGCGTCGTCGGCGGCGCGCGCTCGCGCACCGGCAGCCTCAAGCAGGGCGCCGCGACGGGCGCCTACCTGGGCGTGATGTTCGCCTTCCCCCTGCTGGCCATCGGCCTCGCCACCAGCTAGCGCCGCCGCGGCATATTCGGTCCCCCTCCGGGGTACTCGACGGTTCCGAGACCCGAGGAACGGAGCAGAACGTGATGAACGATGCGTCGCCGGTACCGACCGTCGCTCTGCGCGACGGCGTCGAGATCCCCCAGCTTGGCTTTGGCGTCTTCCAGGTGCCGCCCGAGGACACCCAGGAGACGGTCGAAGAAGCGCTGGCGGCCGGTTACCGCCACATCGACACCGCCGGCGCCTACCGCAATGAGGCGGGGGTGGGCGCGGCTCTCGCCGCCGCTGGCCTGCCCCGCGAGGAGGTCTTCGTCACCACCAAGCTCTGGAACTCCGAGCAGGGCTACGACTCGACCCTGGCCGCCTTCGAGAAGAGCCTCGAGCGGCTCGGCCTCGACCGCGTCGACCTCTACCTGATCCACTGGCCGATGCCGAGCGAGGACCGCTACCTCGATACCTGGCGCGCCTTCGAACGGATCGACGAGGAGGGCCGTGCGCGCTCGATCGGCGTCTCCAACTTCCGTATCGAGGACCTCGAGCGACTCGAGACCGAGGCCGGCAAGCAGCCGACCCTGAACCAGGTCGAGCTGCACCCACGTCT
Source organism: uncultured Solirubrobacterales bacterium (assembly GCA_963811375.1). Taxonomy (GTDB): domain Bacteria; phylum Actinomycetota; class Thermoleophilia; order Solirubrobacterales; family 70-9; genus VAYN01. Next base: position 51,930 of record CAWEQY010000006.1, on the reverse strand, counting down.
GCAGCAGACCGAGCTGCGGGCCTGGCACGCCGAGCATGGCGTCGCCACCGAGGCCTGGAGCCCGCTCGCCCAGGGCGAGCTGCTCGACGACGACACGATCGAAACGATCGCCGCCCACCACGAGAAGACGCCGGCCCAAACGATTCTGCGCTGGCACCTGCAGCTCGGCAACGTCGTCATCCCCAAATCGGTCACCCCGGAGCGAATCCGCGAGAACTTCGACGTCTTCGACTTCGAGTTGAGCGAGGACGACATGGCCGCGGTTGCCCGCCTCGACGCCGGCGATCGCACCGGCCCCGACCCCGCCACGTTCGTAGCGCCGTAGGCCATAGCCTGCCGCCGATGGGCGAGCGGCGGCTCAATGCGATCGCGGCGACCGCCTTCGTCATCGGCGGCCTGCTGTTCGCGCTCGGGGCGGCGCTGGCGCAGGCGGATATCGGCGAACCGCGGCTGATCGCCGGCGTCTACCTGGCCGGTGGCGCCTTCTTCAGCACGGGCGGCTTCGCCTCGGTGCGCCTGTCCCGGGGCAGGCCGCCGCTGGAACAGCTGAGTGCGTTGGTCCTCTTCGTCGGCACCCTGGTCTTCGCGGTCAATTTGCTCGACTCGTTGATCGGCGACCTCAGCCCGGCCCAGTACGACCGCCTGGTCTGGTCGCCGGACATGGTCGGGTGCGCCCTCTTCCTCGTCTCCGGCCACCTGGCGATGGTCCAGATCTCCGGCACCTGGCTGCCCTGCTGGCGCCCGCACGACCCCGGCTGGCGGATCGTCGCCGTCAACCAGCTCGGCTCGGTCCTCTTCATCGCCTCCGCCGTGGCCTCCCTGGTCCGCGCCGAAGGCGACATGATCGCGGTCGGCATCGCCAACTGGGGCACCCTGACCGGCGCCCTCTGCTTCGCCGTCGCCGGCGCCATGCAGGAGTTCCAGCGCCCCGCCGCGGGTTGACGGGCCGGAAAATCGCCTGGATGGGGGAAAATCGGCCCGTCGACGCGGTATTGAGAGGATGTGCCGATGGCTGGTGAGGCACGAGCGAACGCGCCGCGGACCGAGAAGGTGCTGCCGGGGGTCTGGCGGTTGCGGTTGCCGTTGCCCTGGCCGGGGGTGCCGCACGGCAACGCCTGGGCGGTCGAGGCGGGGGACGGGATCGTCCTCTTCGACACCGGCATGGGCGGCAAGGGGCGGCTGCGCCAGCTCGACCTGGCCCTGGCCCAGGCCGGCCACGGGGTCGAGGACATCGGCCTGCTCGTCTGCACCCACTCCCACATCGACCATTACGGCCTCGCCGCCTCGATCGTCGAGGCGGCCGGCTGCGAGCTCTGGATGCACCCGGCCTGGGAGCACGTGCGGCTGCTCGCCGACGACCCGGTGGCGGCGCTCGAGCACCGGCTCGAGGTCGCCCGCCAGAGCGGCGTCCCGGTGGCGGCGCTGGAGCGCTACCGCGAGTCGCGCGAGAGCGACGAAGAGACCGGCATCGACGCGATCCAGGTGCCCGACCGCGACCTCGTCCCCGGGGTCGAGGTCGAGACCGATCTCGGCGCCTGGGGGGTCCACGAGACCCCCGGCCACGCGCCCTCGCACGTCGTCCTCCACAACCCCGAGCGCAAGCTGATGATCTCCGGCGACCACCTGCTCGGTCGCACGGTGCTCTTCTTCGACTACGGCCACACGCCGGACCCGGTCGGCGAATTCCTCTCCAGCCTGACCACGGTCGAGCCGCTGGAGACCGAACTCTGCCTGCCCGGCCACGGCCGCCCCTTCCGCGACCCCGAGGCGAAGATCGCCGAGGCCCGGCGCCAGGTCGAGGAGCTGCTCGGCAAGGTCCGCGAGGCGCTCGGCGGCGGCGAACGGATGGCCTTCGAGATCGTCGCCGAGATCCTCGGCCCCGAGAACCTCGACAGCCCGGCCAGCGCCTGGGTCCTGCAGATCGTTCTCTCCTGCCTCGACCACATGGCGATTGCCGGCGAGGTGACCGCGGTCGCCGGGACGGACCCGCAGCGCTGGAAGCTCAGCTAGGCCGGCCCGGCCCGGCGAGGTAACCGCGGTCGCCGGGACGGACCCGCAGCGCTGGAAGCTCAGCTAGGCCGGCCCGGTCTATAGCCTTTCGCCGATGGCCAGCTTCACTTATCAGCGCCAGGTGGCGGCGCCGCCCGACGTCGTCTTCGACGTGTTGACGGACCACCGCCGCTATACGGAGATCACGCCGCTGCGCAAGGCCGAGCTGGAGCGGGAGGGAGAGCCGGCGCCGAACGGGGTCGGGGCGATCCGCAGGCTGACCGCGGTCGGGCCGCCGATGCGCGAGGAGGTGCTCGCCTACGAGCCGGCCGAGCGGTTCTCCTACAAGCTGCTCTCCGGGCTGCCGGTTCGCGACCATGTCGGCACCGTCGAGCTGACCCCGAGCGGGAGCGGAACCAAGGTCGTCTACGCGGTCCGGACCACCCCGACGCTGCCGCTGGTCGGCGGTCCCTTCCTCGTCGGGATGAAGTTCGGGATCAAGCAGCTGCTGGGCGGCATCGCCAAAGAGTCCGAGCGGCGCGCCGCGAATGGTTGAGGGCGGGCCTCAGGCCCGCCGCCGTCACGCATCGCTGCTGCGCGAGGCCGAGCATCTCCTGCACCGCAACCGCTGGGTGGCGGTCGCCCTGCTCGCCGCCGCGCTCGTCTTCAGCACCGCCGCCGTCGGCTACGAGCTGCTGAAGCGCCCGGCCGACGTCCACAACCCCAACGCCACCTTCATTCCGCAGAAGCCGCCGCCGCAGCCGAAAAAGGCGAAGACGGTCAACTGGCCGATGTATGGGCTCAACCCCGCCCGCACCCGCTACCTGCCGGCGCGGGGGATCAAGCCACCCTTCCGCAAAGTCTGGCGCTACAGGAACAAGCCGCTGCTCGAGTTCCCGCCGATCTACGTCGGCGGCAAGCTCTACTTCGTCAACAACAACGGCTTCGCCTTCGCGCTCGACGCCGACACCGGCAAGACCCTCTGGGAACGGCGGATCGGCGTGCTCAACGCCTCCTCGCCGACCTATTACCGCCATCGCCTCTACATCGTCAACCTCGTCCCCGGCCACGTCGTCAAGCTCGACGCCAGGACCGGCAAGACGATCTGGAAGAAATCGCTGCCGAGCCGGGCCGAGTCCTCGCCGGTGGTCGTCGACCGCACCGTCTACTTCGGCTGCGAGGACGGCGGCCTCTACGCGCTCAACACGATCAGCGGCGCGGTGCGCTGGGCGACCCAGCTCGGTGGCCCGGTCAAGGCGGCGCCGGCCTACTACGGCGGCCGCCTCTACGTCGGCGACTACGGCGGCTACATGAACGCGGTCGACGCCAAGAGCGGCAAGCTGGTCTGGCAGAGCGGCTCGCTCGGGCCCGGCTTCGGCGCCTCCGGCCAGTTCTACTCGACTCCGGCCGTGGCCTTCGGCCGCGTCTACTCCGGCAACAACGACGGCCGCGTCTACAGCTTCGACATCAGCGACGGCGAGCTCGCCTGGAGCTACTCGACCGGCGGCTACGCCTACTCGGGCCCGACCGTCGCCAACACCCAGCACAGCCCGCCGACCGTCTTCATCGGCTCCTTCGACGGCAACGTCTACGCGCTCGACGCCAAGGACGGCGGCCTGCGCTGGAGCCGCTCCGCCGGCGGCCAGGTGATCGGCTCGCTCTCGGCGGTGGGGGACATCGTCTACGTCGCCGAGTTCAGCGAGAAGACGACCTCCGGCTTGATGATGCGCAGCGGCAAGAAGGTCTTCGAGTACCCCTACGGCACCTACACGCCGGTGATCTCCGACGGCCGCCGCATCTACCTGACCGGCTATTCCAGCATCACCGCCCTGGAGCCGTTCCAGCCGAAGCCGAAGGGGGCGAAGAAGGGCGGGGCGAAGGGGGAGGGCGCTAACGACCGGGCGCGACGCCGCCCGGCGGGGGCGGCGGTAGGCGCGGCGCACCCGGCGCGTAAGCCGGGAAGAGCCCGGAGTGCAGGCGGGCCTTGAGGACGCCGAGGCTGGCCGAGTAGTTCTGGATCCGGTAGCTGCTGGACGAGCCGAAGTCCTGGTAGTAGACGAGCATCCTGCAGCGCGGGTGCTTTTTGACCCAGGCGAAGAGCTTGCTGACGAAGCCGGGGTCGTCGCCGGCTTCGACCCCCCACTCGGTCAGGGCGAAGGGCTTCTCGCCGGCATAGCGGTTGTAGAGGCCACTGAGCGATCCCCATTCGGGATAGGAGGCGTAGAAGTCGGTCCCGACCCAGTCGACCCACTTCGAGCCCGGGTAGAAGTGGCGGGGGCGGTTCTGGGGGAGGGTCGGCGAGCCCGAGGGCAGCGGGCTCCAGACGATCGCGATCGGGGCCTTCGGCAGGCCGCCGACGGTGATCGTCAGCGGCGGCAACCCGGCTTCGGCCAAGCGGCGGTTGATCTCCTTCGCCTTGCCGCCGCCGTGGACGATCACGTAGACGCGGCGGAAGGCGAGCTTGTACCAGCGCGTCGTGTGGGCGGAGTCGCGGCGGGCACCGCCGCAGTCATAGGAGGCGTAGACGTTGAGGCAGCGGTTGGGCTCGCCCAGCGGTCGCACGTAGGCGCGCATCTCCTTCTCGAAGAAGAGCCGGTTGAGGCGGGCCAGGTACTCGTCGCCGGCGCCCTGGGCAATCGCCCGCGGGGTGACGATCTCGTGCCCGTCGTTGTTGTCGGCGGTGGTGATGTGGATCAGCGGTCGCGCCCGCGCCGTCTGCCAGCGCTGGATCGAGTCCGGGAAGTCGCTGCCCCAGGTGCGGAAGGACTCGATCACCGCCGGGTGCTTGCTGACCGCGGTCGAGAAGGCGCCGAAGTCGGCCGGGTCGCCGGTGTCGGAGATGCCGAACCAGACCTTCTTGCCGCGCGGTTCGAGCAGGCCGGCGCCGGCCGTCGCCGCGAAGGCGAGCGCCAGCAGGGCCACGGCGGCCAACGCGCATGCCGCGGCCCGGACCTTGTGTCCACGGCTCATCCGCGACCTTTTCGACTGGGTACGGCCATGACCTTCACAACACGCGAAAAGCCGCGTATGCTCGGCGCGAGCTGCCACCGCCGCACTCGGGCAAAAAGCTAGCCAGGGAGAGTGATCGGCAATCCTCCGCTCGGCGTCCCCGCGTCGGGCGGACGGGAGGCGGGCTGTTGCCGCTATCTGCGCGTTTTGGATTAACCGGATCGGGGGACTTGATGGGTCGGGAGGGAACCCACCAAGAGGAGGAGAGACCCGATGGCCGAGACGAAAACGGCGGCGAAAAAACGCAAATCGAACTCGCCGCAGAGCAAATCCAAAGCCAACGCATCGTCGAGCAAACCGAAAAGAGCGCGCTCGACGAAAGCGAAAAAACCTTCGACGAGCAGATCGAGGCCGGCATCGAGCAAACCGAAAACGTCAGCGGGTAAATCCGCACCCAGCAAACCGCAGGCTGTGCTGGAGACGGTCGAGGAAACCGCCAAGGACGCCGGGGGCAAAGTGGCCAGCGTCGCCAGCAAGGCCAAGGTGCCGCTGCTGGCCGGTGGCGCCGCTCTCGCTGCCGGGGCCGGTGGCCTCGCCCTCGGTGCCCGTCAGGCCCACCGCAAAAGCGGGCTCGGCGGGATCGGCTCCAAACTCGGAGGTGTCAGCTCCAAGGACCTCGCGAAGGCGGCGCGGAAGGTCGGCGACGTCGGCGCCCAGGTCGGCGAAGTCGCCTTGGAGGTGCGGCGTGCCCGCGAGTCGACGAACGGGAATGGCAAAGTCCACCGCTCGCCGATCGAGGTCGTGCTGCAGGGGCTTACCTCTAGACGCCCGCGTAGCTAGCGACCCGCGGACGCGCGCACGGGAGGGCGCGTCCTCGCTACTGGAGAGGGCCGCTACGCGGCCAAAGCGGCCGGGTGCTCGGCGACGATCGCCAGGACTTCGGGGGCGAACTTGGAGATGAAGCTGGGGCCGACGCCGCTGATCTCGATCAGCGCGTCCTCGCTGGCTGGCCTGATCGCGGCGATTGCGCTGAGGGTGCGGTTGTTGGCGACGGTATAGGCGGGCTTGCCGGCGGCGGCGCTGAGGCGCCAGGCTTTGAGGGCTTCGAACAGCGGCTCGTCGCCGGGGGAGAGGTCGGGGGGCGGAGCCGCCGAGCCACTGCCGCCGCGCTTGGTCTTGCGGACCACGATCGTCTCCGGGTCCGGCAGCCAACTCTGGGTGTCGCAGACGTCGCAGCAACGCTCCAATGGCGCCCCCGCCAGGCGGTCGCCGAAATGGTCGAGCAGGGAGCGGCGGCGGCAGCGCTCGGAGTAGATGAAGGCTTTGATCGCGTGGTAGGCGCGCCAGCCGCGCTCGTGGGCGATCGCCAGCTCGGGGTCGCCGGCGCGTTGTTCGTTGAAGCGGACCAGGCGCCCGAGGTCCATCTTCATCGCCAGCAGCACGGCGCGGGCGGGCAGGCCGTCGCGCCCGGCGCGGCCGGCCTCCTGGTAGTAGGCCTCGACACTGGTCGGGATCGCCATGTGCCAGACCGAGCGCACGTTGGCCTTGTCAACGCCCATGCCGAAGGCGTTGGTGGCGACGATCACGTCGACGTCGCCGCTCATGAAGCGCTGCTGGACCGCGCTGCGCTGCTCGGCTTCCATCCCGGCGTGGTAGGGCAGCGCGTTCTGTCCGGCTTCGCGCAGCGTCGCCGCCACCTCGTCGGTGTCCTTGCGGGTGCCGCAGTAGACGATCGCCGGCCGGTTGGCGGGGTCGGCCAGGCCGGCCTCGAGCAGCGCCTGCCGCCGTGCCTTCGAGCCGGTGCCTTCGAGTGGGACGACGTCGAAGGAGAGGTTGGGCCGGTCGAACCCCGCGCGCACCTGCAGCGGCTCCCTCATCCCGAACCGCGAGGCGATCTCCGCCGCCACCGGCTTCGTCGCCGTCGCCGTGCAGGCCATCACCGTCGGCCGTCCCAGCTTGTCGGCGATCTGCGGCAACCGCAGGTAGTCGGGCCGGAAGTCGTGCCCCCACTCGGAGACGCAGTGCGCCTCGTCGACCGCGATCAGGTCGATTCGCCGCTGCGCCAGCGCATCGAGGAAGACGGTCGATCCGAACCGCTCCGGCGAGCAGTAGACGATCCGCGCCTCACCACCCCGCACCATCCCGAGCGAGCGGCGCACCGCCTCCCCGTCCATGTTCGAGGAGATCATCGCCACCGGGTGCCCCGCCGCCGTCAACCGCGTCCACTGATCCCGCATCAACGCGATCAGCGGCGAAACGACGATCGTCAGATCCTCGGTTGCGAGCCCGGGCAGCTGGTAACAGAGGCTCTTGCCGCCGCCCGTGGGCATCACGATCAGCGAATCGCGCCCCTCCAGCGCGGCTTCCACCGCCTCTTTCTGCCCCGGCCGCCAGTGGGCGAAGCCGAGCTGCCCCAGCAGCTGATCGGCCCTATCTCCAGTCGCGAGAGTCACCCACCCAGGCTAAGTCACGCGAAGGACGGGCCTCTCCCCCCGGATGAGCGCTATTTGCTCAATCGGGACAGGAGCGCGCGCAGCGACGCGGAAGGATGGCCGATGGTCAAGGACGAAAAGCCTTTTCGGGCGGGAGCACGAATGATTCCAAGCAGGTTCGCGTGCTCTGCGCTCTTACTCGTGGCGATTCTCGGCTCACAGGCGGGATGCGGCGCCGTGGGGGGAGAGGAAAGCGTCAGCCCTGGCGTTCAGACCGACTCGTCTGGTGCGGAGACCGATGGCGGCCAGGCGATTACCGGCGACCGGGCCGAAGCGATTCGTGGCGGCGAGGTGCAGGGGCATCCCCAGCCGCCGGCCCCCGCCGTAACCGCGGTTCGCGAAGCCGATCTCGTGATCGTCCATTTTCACTTTCCAAAGAAGCAAGCGGGCGAATCGGAGCCCTGGCTGTTGCTGACCAGCGTCGATTCGGCGGGCACGCGTGTGCCTCCGCTGACCATTCGTACGCCGGTTGACGGCAGGGAATCGGGTGCGATCGAGCAGCCCATCGGGGCGGGGCAACCGCCGTTCAAGCTCCGCGTTGCCACGCTCTCGACCACGGGGCTCCGGAGCCCCGTGGTCGAGGTTCCCTTGACGGAATAGGGAGTGGCAGGCGTCGGCCCGCCACTCCCTTCCTGGCTAGCTCTGTTCGCCGCTGACGATTACGGCGGGAACCTGCGACAGCTTCTCGGCCAGCGTGTCGATCGACTGCGCCAGCTTGCGGGTGTCGGCCTTGGTCAGGTCTTCGTAACTGACGAACCCGTCGCCGTTTTCGTACGGCACCAGCGCCGCGTAGACCTGCTTGAAGTCGGCTTCGATTTCCTTGGCCAGCTTCGGGTCCCTCTTGCCGAGCAGCGGCTCGACCGCTTCGAAGGCCGCCTCCGACCCTTCGACGTTGGCCTTGAAGTCGACCAGGTCGATGTGCGAGTAGCGCTCCTCCTCGCCGGTGATCTTCGAGGCCGAGACCTCGCCGAGCAGCTCGTTGGCGCCGTTGGCGATCTGCACCGCCTGCAACTCGACGGTTTCGACGTTCTTCGCCAGCTCCGCCACGTCCTTTTCCAGCTGTTCGGCGACCGGGGCCATGCCCTTGGCGGTGCCTTCTTCCCAGAGCGCCTTCTCGATCACGTGGAAGCCGCTCCATTCGCTCTTCGGCACGTCGTTCTCACGAGCGTCGATGCGGGGGTCGAGATCGCCGAAGGACTCGGCTACCGGCTCGATCCGCTCGTAGGGGATGCGCGCCGCCGGGTAGAGCGATTTCGCCTTGGCGACGTCGCCGGCAACCACCGCGGCCACGAACGGCTTGGTTTCGGCGACCAGCTCGTCGGTGTTCTTCTCGATGTATTCGCGGTACTGCTCGACCGCCGCCTCGACCTCGGGGCTGTTCTCGGCCACCAGATCGCCGCTCACCGTCAGCGTGCCGCGCTCGTCATCGCCGCCGGGGCAGAAGATGACGTACTCGCCTTTCTCCAGGGTCAGCGCAAAGCTGCCGCTGAGGCCGTCGGAGAGGTTCTCCTTCTCGCCGAGGATCGTTTCCCCGTCCATGATCTCCATCTCGGTCACCTTGGCGGTGCCGGCGTTCTCGATTTCGAAGTTGATCGGGCCGGCGGGCGCCTTGGCGTCGTGCGGCTCGCAGCCGGCGTCGGTCAGTTTGAAGGCCATCTTCTTGGCGCCGGGAGGCGCGTCTTCGCTGGAGCCGCAGGCGGCTGCGAAGACGGCCAGGAGGCCGACGGCGGCCGCGATCAGGGCGGCGCGGAGGGTCGGTCGGTTCATCGCTTGAGGTTGCTCCTTAAGAGGTGGATGTCTCGGAACGAGAGTTAGGGAACCCTAACCTAAAAAGCCGAGCGAAGAGTCGGAATAAAATGCGGCAGTCCTTTGTAGACGTATGCGTCACAAAGGACTGCCGCAACTCAGCCGAGCAGCGTTTCGCCGATGTAGCCGCCCTTGCGTGCCCCGGGGGGGACGGCGAAGACGGCGCTGCCGACGTGCTTGATGTACTCGTTCAGCGTGTCGTTGGAGCCGAGCCGCCGCTGGATCGCGACGAACTGCCGCTCCGGGTCGCGCTGGAAGGCAATGAAGAAGAGGCCGGCTTCGAGCTCGCCCAGGCTCTCGTCGACACCGTCGGTGAAGGAGTAGCCGCGGCGCAGGATGCGCTCGCCGTCGTTGGCCTGAGCGGAGGCGAGACGGACGTGGGCAGCGACCGGAATCGTCGGCAAGCCGCCCTTTTCGGCCGCGAAGTCGAGCGGTTCGAACTCGTCGCTGCCGCCGAGCGGGGCGCCGCTGTACTTGGCGCGGCCGATCGTCTGCTCCTGGTCTTCGAGCGAGGAGCGGTCCCAGATCTCCAGCAGCATGCGGATGCGGCGGCTGACCATGTAGGTGCCGCCGCGCATCCAGGCCGGACCTTCGCCGCCGACCCAGACGAAGCGATCCATCGCCTCGGTGTCCTCGGCCCTGATGTTGACGGTGCCGTCCTTGAAACCCATCAGGTTGCGTGGCGTGTCCTGGGCGCGGGTGGTGCTGGCGGTGCGGCCGAAGCCGAGCTGGGACCAGCGCATCGCCACCGTGCCGCGGCCGATCCGGGCCAGGTTGCGGATCGCGTGGAAGGCGACCTGGGGATCGTCGGAGCAGGCCTGGACGCAGATGTCGCCGCCGCTTTCGCCCGGGTTGAGCTCGTCGGCGGGAAGCGGCGGGATCTCGCGCAGCGCCGCCGGGCGCTTGGCGGCGAGGCCGAGGCCGCGCTGCTCGAACAGCCCGGGGCCGAAGCCGAAAGTGACGGTCAAATTCGAGGCGAGGTGGCCGACCGTCTCGCCGGTGTCGTCGGGCGGGGCCAACGCGACGTCGTTGACGTCGCCGATCATCTCGCCCGTGGTCATCTCCGCCGCTGCCCGCGTCCACTCCCGCATCAGCTCGCGCAGCTCGACCGGGTTCTCGGTCAGCAGGTCGAAGGAGGCGAAGAAGAGCCGGTCCTGGGCGGGGGTGTCGATTCCGGCCTGGTGCTCGCCGTAGAAGGGGACGCTGCCGGTGCCCGCGCCGCTGCTGGCCGCGGCCGACTCCTGGCCGACCAGGTAGCCGCCGGCGCCGAGGCCGATGCCGGCCGCGCCGACGCCGGCGGACCTGAGCAGGCTGCGGCGGGTTATCGGGTTCATCGGGAGGAGAGGACGAGCATGGCGCTCACGCTGGGGTCTGGGCCGGCGCGCCCTGGCGGCCGGAGGCGCGGCTCTCGCGACGGCGGCGCAGGCGATCCGGCCAGAGCACGTAGAGCACCATCGGCACCGCGTAGAGCAGGTAGACCGCGACCTCGATCTGGGTCGGCGTCGGTTGCAGGCCCAGCATCCCGGTCAGCAACGCGCCGCTGACGGTGCCCGGCTGGACCAGCCAGGTGAGGTCGAGCGCCTGGCCCTGGAAGCTGTTGATCCAGCCCGCCTCGTGGCCGGTGTGGGCGGCGGAAGCGAGCAGGCCGGCGGCGACGAAGACGAGGATCAGACCGGTGAAGCGGAAGAAGCGGGTGAGGTTGATGCGGACGCCACCGCGGTAGAGGCCGAGCCCGATCGCGATCGCCACGATCAGCCCCAGCACGGCGCCCGCCCCGGCGGCGGTGGTGTCGGTCGAGTCCTGGAAGGCGGCGAGCAGAAAGACCGAGGTCTCGAAGCCCTCGCGCAGGACCGCGAGGAAGGCCATCCCGACCAGGGCCAGGGTCGAGCCGGTGGCCAGTGCCGAGGCCGCCTCGCCCTCCAGCGTCCCCTTGATGCTGCGCGCGTGGCGGCGCATCCAGACGATCATGTAGGTGACGGCGGCGACCGCGACGACGCCGATGATCGTCTCCAGCCCCTCCTGCTCCTTCTGCGGCAGCTGTTCGCCGATCAGGTCGAGGCCGACGCCTACGGCGGTGCAGAGAACGATCGCGATCGCGACGCCGATCCACATCTGACGCATCGCATCCTGCCGTCCCTCCTTGACCAGGAAGGCGGCGATGATGCCGACGATCAGAGAGGCCTCGACGCCCTCTCGCAGCGTTATTACGAAGGTGGGAATCATGCTTAGGCGCCCCTAATTAGGGGTCCCAAAACCTAGCAGCCAACTGGGTATTGCTGGCCGATTTGCCTGAAACCAGCCGATATGGAGGGAAAATGCTGTGGCTCAGGGGAGCCAGGGCTCTGACCACTGGGCAATGCCGCGGGTCAGGTCCTTGGCCGCATCCGGGCCCCAGGTACCGGGGGCATAGGGAAGGACCGGCCCGGGTTCGTCGAGCAGGGGCTGGACCACCCGCCAGGTCTCTTCGACCGCGTCCTGGCGGGTGAAGAGGGTGTGGATGCCGTCGATCGCGTCGCCGAGCAGGCGCTCGTAGGGCTCGGGCTCGGCGCCGGGCGTCTTCTCGAACAGCACCTCGAGGTCGGCCGGCTCGAATGCCTCCTCGCCGGACTTCTTCGCGTAGAGCCGCATCCGCGAGCCGGGGGTTGGCTCGATCCGGATCGTCATCTTGTTTGGTTCCGGCGTCTTGCCGGGCCCGATCCCGAGGTTCGGGGGCCGCTTGAAGACGACCGTCACCTCGCTCGCCTTGGCCGGCATGAACTTGCCGGCCCGGATGAAGAAGGGGACGCCGCTCCAGCGCCAGTTGTCGACCTCGAGCTCGACCGCGGCGAAGGTCTCGGTCCGCGAGTCCGGGGCGACGTCCTTGACGTCGAGGAAGCCTTCGTACTGTCCGCGCACGTAGCGCTTCGGATCGGCGGCCCGCATCGCCTTGAAGAATTCGAGCTTCTTGTCGCGGACGGAGTCGCGGTGATTGCGGGTCGGGGGCCCCATCCCGATCAGCGCCAGCACCTGCAGGGCGTGGTTCTGGATCACGTCGCGCATCGCCCCGACCGCGTCGTAGAAGCGGCCGCGGTCGTCGACGCCGAAGTCCTCGGCGATCGTCATCTGCACGTGCGAGACGTGCGAGCGATTCCAAACCGGCTCCAGGATCGAGTTGACGAAGCGCAGGTAGGTGATGTCCATCACCGGCTCCTTGCCGAGGTAATGGTCGATGCGGAGGATCTGGTCCTCGCTCAGCACCGCGCAGAGTTCGGCGTTGAGCTTGCGGGCCGATTCGAGGTCGTGGCCGAAGGGCTTCTCGATGACCACGTGGGCGTTCTCGGTCAGCCCCGCTTTGCCCAGCCCGTGAACGACGGTGGCGAACAGCGAGGGCGGGATCTCCAGATAGAAGACGGGATGCTCGGCGTCGCCGAGCGCCTGCTTGACTCGCTCGAAGGTCGCCGCGTCCGCGTAGTCGCCCTGGACATAGGAGAGGCGGGCACGGAGGCGGGCGAGGACGTCCTCGTCGGGGTCGCTGACGCTGGCGGTGATCGCGCCGCTGGCGTGCTGGCGCAGCTGCTCGTCGTCCCACTCGTCGATCGCGACGCCGACGATCGGGCAGGCGAGCTTGCCGCGGGCCTCGAGCCGGTAGAGCGCCCGGAAGGTCATTTTCTTCGCCAGGTCGCCGCTGATCCCGAAGATCGCCAGCACGTCGGCGGCGGTATCGGTGTGTTGGGAGGACCCCTTGCTCATCCGCCGGGCAGGCTACAACCCGGCGGCCCGGACTCACGGGGGCTCGGGAGCGACGCGTCTGCTTTTAGACGTCTATAGGACGTACAACTGCAGACGCGTGAAAGTACGATGCTGGACCCGGTCATCTGCAGCGCCTACCAGTGGAGGTTTTGATGGAACTCGGAATCGTCGGCCTTGGCCGCATGGGCGCCAACATGGCTCGCCGCCTGATGCAGGACGGCCACAAGATCGTCGCCTTCGACGTCAACCCGGACGCGGTCGCGACGCTGGCGGGCGAGGGAGCCGAGGGCGCCTCCTCGCTGGAGGAGCTGGCATCGAAGCTGAGCGCGCCGCGCTCGGTCTGGGTGATGGTCCCGGCCGGAGAGATCACCGAGAAGACCGTCGAGGGGGTCGCTGCCGTGCTCGAGTCCGGCGATGCGATCGTCGACGGCGGCAACTCCTACTACCGCGACGACATCCGCCGTGCCGCCAAGGTGGGTGAGCAGGGGATCGATTACGTCGACTGCGGGACCAGCGGTGGCGTCTTCGGCCTCAAGCGCGGCTACTGCCTGATGATCGGCGGTCCCGACCGCGCCGTCGAGCGGCTCGACCCGATCTTCGCCTCGCTGGCGCCGGGAGTCGAGGCTGCCGAGCGTACCCCCGGCCGCAGCGGCGAGGTCTCTGCCTCGGAGAACGGCTACCTGCACTGCGGCCCCAATGGGGCGGGCCACTTCGTGAAGATGGTCCACAACGGGATCGAGTACGGCGTGATGGCCGCTTACGCCGAGGGGCTGAACATCCTCAAGAACGCCAACGCCGGCAAGGTCCAGCGCGAGGCCGATGCCGAGACGGCGCCGCTCGACCATCCCGAGTACTACCAGTACGACCTCGACCTGCCAGAGGTGACGGAGGTCTGGCGGCGCGGCAGCGTGATCGGCTCCTGGCTGCTCGACCTGACCGCCGCCTCGATGCAGGAATCCCCCGACCTCTCCGACTTCGCCGGCCGCGTCTCCGACTCCGGCGAGGGCCGCTGGACCTCGATTGCGGCGATCGACGAGGGAGTACCGGCGCCGGTCCTGACCTCGGCTCTGTACGAGCGCTTCGCCTCGCGCGGCAACGACGAGTTCGCCGACAAGGTGCTCTCCGCCATGCGCAAACAGTTCGGCGGCCATGACGAAAAGGCGAGCTAGGTAACCGCGGTGGCACCGAAGCTCGAGGTCGTCGCCGACGAGAAGGCGGCGGCGCGACGCGCCGCCGAGCTGATCGCCGCGGCCGGCGCCGCCGCGGCGGCCGAGCGCGGCCCGTTCGGGATGGCGATGAGTGGCGGCCGCACCCCGTGGGCGATGCTGGCGATCCTCGGCGAACTCGAGCAGATGCCGTGGGACGCGACCGAGCTGTTCCAGGTCGACGAGCGGATCGCCTCACCCGGCAGCGAGGATCGCAACCTCACCCACATGGTGCTCGGCCTCTCGATGGACCACCAGTCGACACTGCGGCCGATGCCGGTCACCCAGCGCGATCTCGAGGCCGCCGCCCGCGAATACGCCAGCTCGCTGCCCGAGCGCCTCGACCTCGTCCACCTCGGCCTCGGCCCCGACGGCCACACCGCCTCGCTCGTCCCCGGCGACCCGGTACTGGAGGTGCGCGACCGCCGCGTCGCCCTCACCGTCAACGAGTACCAGGGCCATCGCCGCATGACCCTCACCTACCCGCCGCTGGACGATGCCCGCCAGATCCTCTGGCTCGTCACCGGAGCCGAGAAGCGCGACCCCCTGGCCAAGCTCCTCGCCGGCGACCCGTCGATTCCCGCCGGGCGGGTGCGGAACGACAACATGGTCGTGGTGGCCGATGAGGCTGCGGCGCCGTAGTGTTTGTTAGCGGATTCGCTAACATCGCTGTATGACCGACCGCTTGCCCTCGGCAGCACCAACCTCGACGGTCTCGTTGATTGGAGAGATCCAGCGGCGCAGTGGTCTCAGCCAGGCAGAGCTGGCGCGACGAGCCGGCATCCCGCGTTCGGTTCTCAATGCCTACCTCCGTGGAGGGCGGGAGCCGGGAACCGGCGCTCTCCTGCAGATCGCCGCGGCCGGGGGCATGAATCTTCGCCTCGATCGCCGCACCCCCCCCGTCGACCCTCACCGCGCGAGCCGCATCCTCGTGCAGGTGCTCGAGCTGGCGGAGGCACTTCCCTTTCGTCCGCGTGCGGAGATGCAGTTTCCACCGCTGGCGGAGCAGTTGGCCAAGCGGGGGGTGGCTGTATGAGTGAGCTCGTGGACAAGCTCTTCGCGGTGCACGATGCACTCAAAGCGCAGTCTCTGCCGCACGCGTTCGGCGGAGCGATCGCGCTTGCGTACTGCGTCGAAGAGCCGCGAGGCACCCGCGATCTCGATGTCAACATCTTCTGCGACGCGGCCGACGCGGAGCGGGTGCTGAAGGCGTTGCCGGAGGGCGTCAAGGTCGGTGCCGGCGACGTCGAGCGAGTCAAGCGCGACGGTCAGGCTCGCCTTTTCTGGGACGGGGTTCCGATCGACGTCTTCCTCAACAACCTCCCCCTCCATGAAGAGGTGGCGATGGCGGTCGTCTGGGTGTGGATGGAGGGCCGGAAGGCCCCGATGCTCGATTGCGCTTCGCTGGTTCTCTTCAAGTCCTTCTTCGACCGGACCAAAGACTGGGGCGACATCGAGGCGGTGGCGGTGGCAACGCCGGAGGACATCGAGACCGCGGCTCGATCCCTTGCGGGTCTGGTCGGGGAAGAGGACGAGTCCTATAAGCGACTGGCCGCAATTCGGGACGCCAATCCGGCCTGACGGCCAGCGGCAGCCGCGTCAGGCGGCGGGGTCGAGCGAGACGACGTGGTTGGCGACGATCCTGCCGTCGGGGTCCCACTGGCGCTTGACCGCGGCGAGGCGGGTGCAGGTCTCGGCGGGCAGGATCGAGTCGGCGTCGCAGGGACGCTCGGCGAAGTTGAAGTAGCCGCCCTCGGCGACCCAAGGCGCCATTGCCTCGTCGAAGCGGTCGAGCTGGCTCTCGATCGCCTGGCCCAGCTCGGGCGTCATCGGCAGGCCGATGCCGAGCATCACGAAGGCGGCATCGAGGTGGGTGAGGGCGCCGCCGTCGGGATCCGGCCGTCCCAGAGCGCCACCCAGCTGTCGCAGCTCTGCCAGCAACAGCGGCGAGCTCTCTGGGTCGCCAAGCTCGGCGAAGACCTCGACTGCCTCGTCGGGCAGCTCGCGGACGACCGTGTGGTGTCCGAGCCCCGGCACCGGCTGCTCGGGATCCATGTGGATCCGGCAGAGGCCCTCGGCGGGGATCTGGCCGAAGGTGTCCATGATCGGCTCGCCGAGGCTGGCGCGCAGCGGCGCGAGCGCCGCCTCGCCCTCCCCCTGGCTGCCGATGAAAGCGCCGTCGATCGTCAGCAGCGGCGTGTTGCGCAGCGGCTCTGGGACGTCGGGCAGGTCGGGCGGGCGGATGAAGCGGACCACCGAGGTGACGTCCTCGCTCACGCTCGCCGCCCAGTCGCGGTAGACGCGCACGGCCTCGGCGCCCAGTGCCGCGGGGTAGAGCAGGGCGCCGGCGTAGACATCGGCGATCGGGACCAGGTTCAGGTGCAGCGCGGTGACGATCGCGTAGTCGCCGCCACCGCCACGCAGGGCCCAGAAGAGGTCGGGGTCGTTCTCGCCGTCGACGGTCCGCGGCTCGCCGTCGGCGCCGACCAGCTCGATCGCGCGCACCCGGTTGCAGGCGAAGCCGTAGCGCCGTCCCAGCCAGCTCAGCCCGCCGCCGAGCGTGAAGCCGGTCACGCCGACGTCGGGGGAGGAGCCGGGCAGCGAGCTGAGGCCGTGGGCCTGGGCCGCTTGGCTCAGCTCCAGCACGAGCACGCCGGCCTCGACCCGGGCCGTCTGGGCGTCGGGATCGACCTCGATCCCGCGCATCCGCTCGGTCTTGATCAGGATCGTCTCGTCGAGGGGACCGAGGGCGACGGCGCCGTGCCCGGTTCCCTGGCCGCTGACCTTGAGCTCGTGCAGGGCGGCGAAGCGCACCACCTTGGCGACGTCCTCGGCGCTCTCGACGAAGGCGACCGCGCTCGGGCGCTGGTCGGCGGCGAGGTTCCAGGCGGCTCGGGCCTGGTCCCAGTCGGAATCGCTCGGGGTGGCAAGGCGACCGGCGATCGTCAGCTCGGTGAAGTCACTCATCTGCGCTCTCCTTTGGAGTTCGGCTCAGCCTCAATCGGTCGATGGCGCTCCCAGTACCCACCAGTACCTCACTGACCATATCCGGCGGGAAAAGGCCGTGGGAGGCGACGCCGGGGTCGGCGTCGAGCTGCGCGGCCAGCTCGGCCGGGTCGCCGATGGCGCCGCCGTAGTCGGCGATCGTGCCGCCGTCGGGGCTGCGGGGACAGGCGCGAAGCTCGACCTCGGGGCCGAGCCGGGCCAGGGTCGAGGCGAGGCCGAAGGAGAAGAGCTCCAGCGGCACCGGGCCGCGCAGGGCATCGACCGGCTTGCTGGAGTCGCCGATGACGACAAAGCGGTCCGCCGCGGCGGCGACGATCTTCTCGCGCAGGTGGGCGGCACCGCCGCCCTTGATCAGCCAGCCGTCGGGGGCGACCTCGTCGGTGCCGTCGATCGCGATGTCGAGCCGTTGCAGGCTGTCGAAGTCCTCGACCGGGATGCCCAGGTCGCGGGCCTGTTCCTCGGTCGCGACCGAGGTGGCAACGCAGCGGATGTCGCCGACACCGCGGGCGGCGATCGCTGGCAGCAGGAAGGCGACGGTCGAGCCCGTCCCGAGGCCGACGGTCATCCCGTCCTCGACCAGCTCCGCCGCAGCCGCCGCCGCGATCCGCTTCTCCTTGTCCGCCCCGCTCACGCGCGGCACTCTAAACGTCCGCCGGGCCGATTTCCCTCCATATATGGGCGTTGAGGCCCGTCGGCTTATAGTCGCCCGGGTGGATGCGCGGATTTGGGTTTCGAGCGGCGGCGAGGCTCCGAGATCGGTGGCGCTCAGCGGCGAGCGGACCGTGGTCGGGCGCTCGCCGGAGGCCGAGATTCAGCTCGAGGACGAGGCGGTCTCCTGGAACCACCTGGAAATCGAGCGGCGCGGCGAGGTGCTGATGGCAACCGACCTCGACAGCCGCAACGGCACCGCCCTCAACGGCGAGCCGCTGGAGCGGCCGCGGCGGCTGCGCAACGGCGACACGCTGATCGTCGGCGCCCACCGGCTCGAAGTCTCGGTCGGGCCGGCGACCCCGGTCGGGGCGACGGTGCCGAGCGACGGGCCCTCGGTCGGGCTGACCGCGGAGGAGCGGGCGACCGCGGCGGCGCTGACCGCCCCCTACCGCAGCGAGGGCGCTTTCGCCGGCCGTCCTGCGACCCGGGCCGAGATCGCCGCGACCCTGCAGGTCAGCGAGCGCACCGCCCAGCGCCGCCTCGACGCCCTCGCCGCCAAGCTCGACGTGCCCGGCGACGCCGGCCGCGACCGCCCGCGGCAGATCGCCGCCCGGGTGATCGAGCTCGGCCTCGACCGCTGACGATCCCCCGACCGGCCTTCCTCTCTTGATGGGCGATTGAGGCCCATCGGCCTCTGATGGGTGGCTCGATGGGGGCCAAAGGTGGCTCGCTCGGGGGCGTCGCTGGCGTTGGCGGGTGCGGGCGCGGGGCGCAGGATCGGTTGGCAACGTCAAACCAACCGAAAGGGAGCCATGGGCTTTCGTCACTCACTCATCGCACTGTTCGCACTCCTCGCCCTCGCCGTGCCGGCGAGCGCCGCCGCGGCACCGTCCTCGGGGGCCGTGGTCTTCTCG
This sequence comes from uncultured Solirubrobacterales bacterium, assembly GCA_963811375.1. Classification (GTDB taxonomy): domain Bacteria; phylum Actinomycetota; class Thermoleophilia; order Solirubrobacterales; family 70-9; genus VAYN01. Next base: position 33,189 of record CAWEQY010000006.1, on the reverse strand, counting down.
CGCGTCACCCAGCACACCGAAACGAAAAAAGTCGAAGGCGAAGCGCCGAAACCCGGCGAAACGCCGAAAACCGAAACGAAAACGGTCGTCGAGGGCGGGCTCTTCGCCGTCAAGGACGGGCGCCTCAACCAGCTGACCGAAGACCCGACCGACACCGAACCGGCCTTCTCTCCGGACGGCACCGCGATCGTCTTCGTCCGCGGCGGCCACCTCTTCTCGGTTCGCGCCGACGGCTCCGGCCTGCGCCAGCTCAGCAGCGGCCCCGGCCTCGACTCCAAGCCGGTGCACTCGCCCGACGGCCGTCTCGTCGTCTTCGAGCGCCGCGACGCCGCCGGGGCCCCGGCCGACCTCTACACCGTCCGCGCCCGTGGCGGTGGGCTGCACGCCCTCACCACCAGCCCGGCCGACGACCACGACGCCGACTTCGCCGCCGACGGCCGCACGGTCGCCTTCGTCCGCAGCGGCGGTGGCAACGACGACGTCTTCTCGGTTCGCCCCAGCGGCGCCCGGCAGGTCCGTCTGACCAGGACCGGGGGGATCGACGAGTTCGAGCCCCGCTTCTTCGCCGGCGGCATCCTCTTCAGCCGCGGCGACAGCAGCGAGACCCCGGCCGCCTACGCCGACGTCTACACGGTGCGCGCCGACGGCACCAAGCTGAAAGCGCAGGTCCGCGGTGCCGGCTCGGCTTACGTCGAAGACGTCTCCGCCGACGGGCGGACGCTGCTCTTCCGCCGCGACCAGGGCCTCTGGGTGAAGCGGATCGGGCCGACCAAGGCCCGCAAGCTCTGTCAGCTGCCCGATGGCTCGGAGACCAACGGCGTCTTCTCCTCTGACGGCCGTCGCGTCGCCGCCTTCGTCGCCGCCGACGAACGCGAGTCGCTGGTCGCGATCGACGTCGCCAACGGCCGCCAGACCGACCTCGCCCAGGGCGCCGACCTGTCCGAAGGGGACGGGACGACGATCGGCCCCGTCATCTCCTGGCAGCCGGTGCGCTAGGGAGAACGCCCGCGCACCGCTCGCAAGCCGGCCCCGGCGCCCTCGCGGCGCCGGGGCCGCTGGCCATGCGCCTCGTCTTGTTGTCCTTATAGCGCCCAAAGTCGATGCGGGTGGGTTCCGGAATCCGGCTCGCCCCGTATAACCGCCGGGTGGCAGATCTCCTCATCGGCTCCACCGTCGCCGGCTATCGGCTCGACGCGCTGATCGCACGGGGTGGGATGGGCGTCGTCTACAGGGCGACCCACCTGGGCCTCGAACGGCAGGTGGCGCTGAAGGTGATCGCCCGCGAGCTGGCCGATCGCGAGGGATTTCGGGAGCGCTTCCTGCGCGAGTCCCGGCTCGCCGCCAGCCTCGACCACCCGGCGGTGGTGCCGGTCTTCGACTCGCGCGAGGTCGACGGCGAGCTGATCGTGGCGATGCGGCTGGTCGCGGGCGGCGACCTGCGGCGCACGATTGACCGCGAGGGGCCGCTGTCGCCCGTGCGCGCGATCGCCCTGCTCGGCCAGGTCGCGGCGGCGCTCGACGCCGCCCACGCCGCCGGCATCGTCCACCGCGACGTCAAGCCGCACAACGTCCTGGTCGAAGGCGATCGTGCCTTCCTCTCGGATTTCGGCCTCGCCAAGGCGCTGGGCGACAGCGGCGTGGTCAGCGGCGCCTCGGTGGTCGGGACGGCGGAGTACATGTCGCCGGAGCAGTGGCGGGGTGGCTCGGTGGGGCCGCCGGCCGACATCTACTCGCTCGGCTGTGTCCTCTTCGAGGCGGTGACCGGGATCGTCCCCTACGCCCGCAAGGACGCCGACACCGAGCCGGAGATGCCGGAGGGGCTGGACGCGGTGATCGAGCGGGCCGTGTCGAAGGACCCGGCCGAGCGCTACCCGAGCGCCGGGGCGCTGATCGCCGCCGCCCGCGAACGCGAGGGCGCCGGCCTGGCGGCGACGCAGGTGCTCTCCGAGTCGACCGCGTCGGGGCCGCGCGAGCGTGCGACCGTGCCGATCGGCTCCGGTGGCCACGACGGCGGTGGGGGTGAAGAGCGACGGAGCGGTTTCCGTTTGCCGCGAGGCAAAGCGCTGGCAGGCGCCGCCGCCCTGGCGGTCGTCGTCGCCATGGTCCTGCTCGTCCTCTCCCTGGTCGGCGGCGAGGGGATCGACGTCTCCGAGCCGATCCCGGTCGGCGCCGCGCCGCTGCGCATCGCCACCGCTTCCGACGCGATCTGGGTGACCAGCGAAGCCGACGGCACCCTGACTCAGCTCGATCCGGAATCCGGCCAGCCGGTCGGCCAGCCGATCGAGCTCGGCACCGGCATCTCCGGCGTGGCCGTGGGCGCCGGCTCGGTCTGGGTCACCGATCCGCGCCGGGGCGAGCTGCTCCGCCTCGACCCCACGACCGGCGAGACCCTGCGGACGATCGCGGTCGGCGGTCGCCCCGGCCCGGTCGCCTTCGGCGGCGGCAGCGTCTGGGTTGCCGACGAAGAGGGCGCCGGCGTCAGCGCGGTCGACGCCAAGGGCGGCGAGGTCTACCGGCGCGGGCTGGTCCCGCACGCGGCACCGCTGCGGCTGGCGGTCGGCGCCGGCGGCCTCTGGGTGACCAGCGCTTCGACCGGCGCCGTGCGCCGCATCGACCTCAGCACCACCCGCCCGGCACCGCCGATTGCGGTCGGCCGCGGCCCCGCCGGAGTCACCGTTGCCCACGGCCTGGTCTGGGTCGCCAACAGCCGCGGCGACACCGTCTCCAAGGTCGATCCCTCGATCGGGCAGGTGCTCGGCGACCCGATCGAAGTCGGCGGCCGCCCCGGTGGCATCGACGCCGGCACCACCACCGTCTGGGTCGCCAGCGCCGCCGAGGACGCCGTCACCCGCATCGATCTGGAGAGCGGCGAGCGCAGCGGCGCCCCGATCCAGGTCGGCTCCGAACCGGGTGCCGTCGCGGTTGGCGAGAGTGCCGTTTGGGTAGCTGACAACGGCGAAGGTGCCGTCACTCGCATCGAACCCTGAATAGGATCGACCAGGCATGGCCCAGGAGATCGATCAGCTCGCCATAAACACGATCCGCACGCTCTCGATCGACGCGGTCGAGAAGGCGAATTCGGGGCATCCAGGGACGCCGATGTCGATGGCGCCGGTTGCCTACGAGCTCTGGCAGAACCACCTGCGCTACGACCCGGCCGACCCGATCTGGCCCAACCGCGACCGCTTCGTGCTCTCGGCCGGCCACGCCTCGATGCTGATCTACTCGGTGCTCCATCTGGCCGGGGTTCGCCGCGTCGACGACGAGTACAACGTGCTCGACGAGCCGGCGGTCAGCCTGCACGAGATCGAACGCTTTCGCCAGCTGCACTCGCGCACCCCGGGCCATCCCGAGTACCGCTGGACGACGGGCATCGAGACCACCACCGGGCCGCTCGGCCAGGGGGTTGGCACCTCGGTCGGGATGGCGATTGCCTCCAAGTGGCAGGGCGAGCGCTTCGGCACCGAGCTCTTCGACTTCGACGTCTACGCCCTCGCCGGCGACGGCTGCCTGATGGAGGGCATCTCGCACGAAGCCGCCTCGCTGGCCGGTCACCTCAAGCTCGACAACCTCTGCTGGATGTACGACAACAACCACATCACGATCGACGGCGACACCGCCCTCGCTTACGGCGACGACGCCCTGACCCGCTTCGAGGCCTACGGCTGGAACGTGCTTCGGGTCGGCGACGCCAACGACACTGGCCTGCTCGCCCGCGCCTTCGACGCCTTCAAGGCCGAGGTTGGCCGCCCGACGCTGATCGTGATCGACAGCCACATCGGCTGGGGCTCGCCGAACAAGCAGGACACCGAGTCCGCCCATGGAGAACCGCTCGGCGAGGAGGAGGTGCGCCTGACCAAGCGCGCCTACGGCTGGCCCGAGGACGCCCAGTTCCTCGTCCCCGACGGTGTCCGCGAGCGCTTCGACGAGCTGATCGGCAAGCGCGGCGCCGAGCTCAGCTCCGCCTGGAAGCAGAAGCTCACCGGCTCCGAGCACGCGGCCGAGATCGGGATGATGCAGCGCCGCGAGCTTCCCGACGGATGGGACGCCGCGATCCCCTCCTTCGAGGCCGACGAAGAGAAGGGCCTGGCCACCCGCAAGGCCTCGAACAAGGTCCAGAACGCGATCGCCGAGCGGGTGCCGTGGATGCTCTCCGGCTCCGCCGACCTGACCGACTCGACCTCGGTCCGGCTCAACTTCGACGGCGCCGTCAACTTCGAGCCCGGCAGCTTCGGCGGCCGCCAGATCCATTTTGGGATCCGCGAACACGCCGCTGCCGCGGCCTGCAGCGGGCTCTCGCTCTCGAAGCTGAAGCCGCTCTGGTCGACCTACCTCACCTTCTCCGACTACGGGCGCGGGGCGATCCGGCTCTCGGCGCAGATGGAGCTGCCGGTAATTCACCTCTTCACCCACGACTCGATCGGGCTCGGTGAGGACGGTCCGACCCACCAGCCGATCGAGCAGCTGGCCTCGCTGCGAGCGATGCCGCACCTCGACGTGATCCGGCCCGCCGACGCCAACGAGACCGCCGAGGCCTGGCGGGTCGCGATCGAGCGCACCCACAACCCGCTCGCGCTCGTCCTCACCCGTCAGACCGTGCCGATCTTCGACCGCTCCCGCTACGCCTCCGCCGCGGGGCTGCGGCGCGGCGGTTATGTGATTGCCGACTGCGAGGGCGAGCCGGAGCTGATCCTGATCGCCACCGGCAGCGAGGTGCAGCTCGCGCTCGGCGCCCACGAGGCCCTGATCGACGAGGGCATCCGCTCGCGCGTGGTCAGCCTGCCCTGCTGGGAGATCTTCGAACGCCAGGACGCCTCCTACCGCGACGCGGTGCTGCCGCCGGCGGTCACCGCCAGAGTCGCGATCGAGGAGGCCTCGACCCTGGGCTGGGAGCGTTACGTAGGGACCGAGGGTGCCATCATCGGTATGACCACCTTTGGCCAGTCGGCGCCGTTCGCGGACGTCGAGGCGGAGTTCGGGTTCACCCCGGAGCACGTCGCCGAGGTGGCACGCGAGGTCGCCAAGAGCGCGGCCGTCAAATCTTCGACCTGAGGAGGTCGCTCGTGAAGGCAACCGCACGACTGCACGAGCTGGGGCAGAGCCTCTGGCTCGACAACATCACCCGCACGATGTTGGGCGACGGCACCCTGCAGGGCTACATCGACGAGCTCTCGGTGACGGGCCTGACCTCGAACCCGACGATCTTCGACAAGGCGATCTCCGGCGGCGACGCCTACGACGAGCAGATCGCCGAGGTCAGCGCCGCCGCGGAGGCCGGCGAGGGCGTCGGCGAGAACGCCGAGGAGCGGGTCTTCTTCGAGCTCGCCCTCGCCGACCTGCGCGACGCGACCAAGCTCTTCGCCCCGATCCACGCCCGCACCGACGGCGTCGACGGCTGGGCCTCGCTGGAGGTCTCGCCGCTGCTCGCCGACGACGCCGAGGCGACGATCGCCCAGGCGGCGGCGCTGCACGCAAAGGGCGAGCGCGAGAACCTCTACATCAAGATCCCGGGCACCGAGGCGGGCCGTAAGGCGATCGAGGAGACGATCTTCGCCGGCGTGCCCGTCAACGTCACCCTGCTCTTCGACGACAAGCAGTACATCGGCGCCGCCGAGGCCTACATGCGTGGGATCGAGCGCCGGATCGAGGCCGGGCTCGACCCCAACGTCGCCTCGGTCGCCTCGATCTTCATGAGCCGCTGGGACGTCGCCGTCGCCGCGGAAGTCCCGGAGGAACTGGTCAACCGGCTCGGCATCGCGGTTGGCGGCCGCGCCTACCGGGCCTACCGGGAGCTGCTCGACTCCCCCCGCATGCAGCGCCTGATGAACGAGGGGGCGCGGCCGCAGCGGCTGCTCTGGGCCAGCACCGGGACCAAGGATCCGAACGCCTCGGACACGCTCTACATCGAGGCCTTCGCCTCGCCCTTCACGGTCAACACGATGCCGGAGCCGACCCTGCTCGCCTTCGCCGACCACGGCGAGGTCGGCGACCCGATGCCCGCCGACGGTGGCGACGCCGAGGCGGTGCTGGCGATTTTCGAGGGGAACGGGATCGACGTCGGCGCCCTCGCGGACCGTCTTCAGGTCGAGGGCAAAGAGAGCTTCAACAAGTCCTGGGAAGAGCTGCTCAAATCGATTTCCTCCCAGCGCGGGGTTACGGCCGGGTGAGCGAGCTCGGCCCGCTGCGGGAGCAACCCGCCTGGGGCAAGCTCGAGCGCCACTTCGCCGAGACCCGCGGCACCCACCTGCGCGACCTCTTCGCCAATGACCCCGAGCGCGGCGAGCGCTTGGTCGCCGACGGTGCCGGCCTCCACCTCGACTTCTCCAAGAACCGCATCACCGACGAGACCCTGCTGCTGCTCGGCGAGCTGGCCCGGGAGCGGAGGGTGGTGGAGCACCGCGAAGCAATGTTCCGCGGCGAGCACATCAATGTCTCCGAGGACCGCGCCGTGCTGCACGTGGCGCTGCGGATGCCGCGCAACCGCTCGCTGATGGTCGATGGCGTCGACGTGGTCAAGGAGGTGCACGAGACGCTCGACCGCATGGGCGGCTTCTGCGAGCGGGTCCGCTCCGGCGAGTGGCTGGGCCACACCGGCAAGCCGATCCGCAACGTCGTCAACATCGGCATCGGCGGCTCCGACCTCGGCCCGACGATGGCCTACGAGGCGCTGAAGCACTACTCGCGTCGCGAGATGACCTTCCGCTTCGTCTCCAACGTCGACGCCACCGACTTCGTCGAGTCCACCCGCGACCTCGATCCCGCCGAGACTCTCTTCGTGATCTCCTCGAAGACCTTCACGACGCTGGAGACGATGACCAACGCCCACACCGCGCGCGAGTGGGTGCTGGACGGCCTCGGCGGCGACCCGGCGGCGGTCGCCAAGCACTTCGTCGCCGTCTCCACCAGCGCCGGCGAGGTGACCAAGTTCGGCATCGATCGCGAGAACATGTTCGGCTTCTGGGAGTGGGTCGGGGGCCGCTACTCGATGGATTCGGCAATCGGCCTATCGACCATGCTGGCGATCGGCCCCGCCCGCTTCGCCGAGATGCTGGCTGGCTTCCACGCGATGGACGAGCACTTCCGCGAGGCGCCGACCGGGGCCAACCTGCCGCTGCTGATGGGACTGCTATCGGTCTGGTACTCGGACTTCTTCGGCGCCCAGACCGCCGGCGTCTTCCCCTACGACCAGTACCTGCACCGCTTCCCGGCCTACCTGCAGCAGCTGACGATGGAGTCCAACGGTAAGCACGTGACTCTCGACGGCACCCACGTCGACTACGACACCGGGGCGATCTATTGGGGCGAGCCGGGGACCAACGGCCAGCACTCCTTCTACCAGCTGATCCACCAGGGGACGCGCCTTATCCCCTGCGACTTCATCGGTTTTATGCGCTCGCTGAACCCGCTCGGCGACCATCACGATTTCCTCATGTCCAACGTCTTCGCTCAGGGCGAGGCGCTGGCCTTTGGCAAAACGCCGGAGCAGGTGCGCGAGGAGGGAACGCCGGAGGCGGTCGTGCCGCACCGGGTGATGGAGGGCAACCGGCCCTCGAACACGATCCTCGCCGAGCGCCTCGACCCCGAGACCCTGGGCGCTCTGGTTGCCCTCTATGAGCACAGCGTCTTCACCCAGGGAGCGATCTGGGGGATCGACTCCTTCGACCAGTGGGGGGTCGAGCTGGGCAAGGTCCTGGCCGTGAAGATCATTCCCGAGCTGCAGGCCGAGGCGGAGCCGAAGCTGCGCCACGACAGCTCCACGAACGCGCTGATCCGCCGTTACCGGCAGGGCCGGCGCGAGGGTCCCGCCGAGGAGTAGGCGGCCGTGCTCGACCCGCTCCCGCTGGCGGCGTCGGCTTCGAACCTGCTCGCCGCCCGCGAGCAGATGGCGTTCACGCTCGGCTTTCACATCGTCCTCTCCTGCATCGGCGTCGCCCTGCCGGCGACGATCCTGGTCGCCAACTACCTGGGGCTGAAACGGGGCGACAAAGACGCGATGGAGCTGGCCCGGCGCTGGTCGAAAGCGATGGCGGTCACCTTCGCGGTCGGCGCCGTTACCGGCACCGTGCTCAGCTTCGAGTTCGGCCTGCTCTGGCCCGAGTTCACCGGCCGCTTCGGCTCGGTCTTCGGGATCGCCTTCGCGATCGAGGGGATCTTCTTCTTCCTCGAGGCGATCTTCCTGGCGATCTACATCTACGGCTGGAAGCGGCTCGGCGGCTGGGCCCACTTCTGGTCCGGGGTGCCGATGGCGATCACCGGAATCGGCGGCGCCTTCTCGGTCGTTGCCGCCAACGCCTGGATGAACCAGCCGCAGGGCTTCACGCTCAACGCCGCCGGCAAGGTCGTCGACACCGACCCCTGGCAGGTGCTCTTCAACCCGGCGACCGGCTACGAGGTTCCGCACATGATCCTCGCCGCCTACATGGTCACCGGCTTCCTCGTCGCCTCGATCTACGCGGTCGGGATGCTGAAGGGCCGGCGCGACCGCCTGCACCGGCTGGGGCTGCTGATCCCACTGACGATCGCCTGCATCGTCACCCCGATCCAGCTCTTCGTCGGCGATACGGCGGCGCGCTCGGTTGCCGATCATCAGCCGGCCAAGTTCGCCGGCATGGAGTGCATCCAGGAGACGGGCAGCCACCAGACCGAGTACGTCGGCGGCATCTGTACCGACGACGGCGTCAAGTGGGCGATCCCGATCCCCGATCTCGACTCCTTCCTGGTTGGCTGGAGCGCCGACACCAAAGTGATCGGGCTGGAGGACATCCCGGTCGACGAGCGGCCACCCGCCAACACCATGCTGCACCTCGCCTTCGACGCGATGGTCGGGATCGGCACCGCCCTGCTCGGGCTCGGCGCCTGGCTCGCCTTCGTCTGGTGGAAACGGCGCGACATCCCGAAGACGCCCTGGTTCCTGCGCGCGGTCGCGGTCTCGGGCGCGGGGGCGATCCTGGCGCTCTGGTGCGGCTGGATCGTCACCGAGGTCGGCCGCCAGCCCTGGGTGGTGCAGGGCTACATGCGCACCTCCGAAGCGGTGACCCAGGCGGACGGGATCTGGTTCAGCTTCGGCCTGGTGCTGCTGGTCTACGCCGCCCTTGGCACGATCGCCGTCAAAGTCCTGCGCGGGATGTCGCGGCGCTGGCGCGAAGGGGCTGCCGAGCCCGAGGGTTTGCCCTACGCGCCGCCGGAAGAGGCCCGCTGATGTCGATGGGCCGGAGATACGCCGACACGGAGAGAAATCGACCCATCGAGATGGAGGTCGGGTCGTGAGCAAGGCGGATGTGGCGGCGGCGATCCTCTGGGTCGGGGCGACCTTCTACGCGCTCTTCGGCGGCGCCGACTTCGGCGGCGGCTTCTGGGACCTGATCGCCGGGGACGCGAAGAAGGGGGAGCGGCCGCGGGCACTGATCCAGCGCTCGCTGACCCCGGTCTGGGAGGCCAACCATGTCTGGTTGATCTTCATCCTCGTCGTCCTCTGGACCGCCTTCCCGCCGGCCTTCAGCGCCATCTTCACGACGCTCTACGTGCCGATCGCGCTGGCCGCGCTGGGGATCGTCCTGCGCGGCGCCGGCTTCGCCTTCCGCAAGTCGATCGAGGGGCTGGCGGCACGGCGGGCGGCGGGCGCGACCTTCGCCCTCTCCTCCGTCCTCACCCCCTTCTTCATGGGCACCGTGGTTGGCGCGATCGCCTCCGGCAACGTCCCCGCTGCCGGCAACGGCGACGCGTTTTCGAGTTGGTTGGAGCCGCTGCCGCTGCTGACCGGGGCGATGTTCGTCGCCACCGGCGCCTACCTCGCCGCCGTCTTCCTCGTCGGCGACGCGCGCCGGGCGGGGGAGGGGGACCTCGAGCGCTACTTCGTGCGGCGGGCACTGGCCGCGGCCGCGGTCGCCGGGGTCGCCGCCGCGGCCGGTCTGATCGAGCTGCACGCCGAAGCCCGCTACGTCTTCGACCGCCTCGTAGGCGAGGGCCTGCCGCTGGTCGTCCTCTCGGTCGTCTGCGGCCTCGGTCTGCTGGCGGTGCTGCTGCGGGGAGGAAGGAAGCCGCTGCGCCCGCTCGCGGCCGGCGCCGTCGTCGCCGTGATCTGGGGTTGGGGCGTCGCTCAGTTCCCCTACCTGCTGCCGACGTCGCTGCGGATCGACCAGGCGGCGGCGCCGGACCCGACCCTGACGATCGTCTTCGTCGTCTTTGCGGCTGCCGCCGTGCTGGTCCTGCCCTCGCTGGGCCTGCTCTATACGCTCACCCAGCGCGACCTGCTCGAGCCCGAGCACTGAGCTGAGCAGACCAAAATCGGGGATCGGTTGAGCCAATCCGCCCCCAATAGTGAGGTCGGAGTGAAGGATCCCTGCCAATGTCAAGGCGCTTGGACGTTTTTCCGATGACGCGGCATGACCAAGACCAATGCCCTGCCGCGGCCCGTCGGCGCCTCCGTCCTCTCCATACTCGCGATCGCCCTCACGGCGCTCGCCCTGCCGGCCTCGAGCCTGGCGGCTCCGCCTGAGGACAGCGGTCCGCCGCTGGTCGTCTCGCCCCCGGCGCTGAGCTTCGAGAAGACGACGGTCGGCAACCAGTCGCCGAGCCGGGAAGTCGACCTCTACAACGAAGGCGAAGAAGAAGCACCGATCGACAAGATCGCGATCGAGGGCGACGACGCGGCCGCCTTCAACCTCAACAGCAGTAGCTGCGGGACGATCTACCAGAACCAGCGCTGCGGGCTTTGGTTCGCCTTCATGCCCGGCAGCGCCGGCGAGAAGCATGCGACCGCGGTCATAACCTTCAAGAACGGCCGGCCCGCGCAGAGCTTCGCGATCTCCGGCACCGCGGTCGAGCCGCAGCTGACCTTCTCGCCCGCCAGCTATGACTTCGGGCTGCAGCGGGTCTACGAAAACCGCAACGCCCACCTGCAGCTGACCAACAGCGGCGAAGCCAGCGTGCAGGTCAACAACTTCGAAATGCTCGGCGGCTCCGGCTCCTTCTGGACCGGCAACACCGACTGCTGGAGCCACTCGCTGCAGCCCGGCGAAAGCTGCAACGTCGAGGTCAACTTCAGCGCTCAGGACGCACTCGTCTACACGGCCGAATTACGGGCGACCGCGAACGGCTACGGCTTCGTGGCCGCGCTCAGCGGCGAGGGCGGCCGGGCGATCGTCGAAGCCAATCCGAACCCGGCCGATTTCGGCGCGGTGACGGTCGGTGCCAAGGGCGAGGCCCAGACGATCACCCTGACCAACTCCGGCAACATCCCGGCCGGCTTCTTCATCGGCATCGTCGCCGGCGGCGATGCCGGCAGCTTCCAGCTCGTCTCCGAGAACTGCAGCGGTGAGCTCCAGCCCAGCGCCAGCTGCAGCGCCCGGGTCCGCTTTGCGCCGCTCGAGGCGGGCGCCAAGATGGCCCGGCTCGCCTTCTTCGGCGACTCCGACGCAGGCGCCCAGATCATGCTCATGGGCGAAGGCGTAGCGCCGTCGGTGACGCTTGCTCCTTCGGCCTTTGACTTCGGCGCCCAGGCTACCGGCAGCAGGAGCGACGGTCAGGCCTTCGCGGTCCGCAACGACGGCACCACGCCACTCGATCTCAGCGGCGTCTCGATCGTCGGCACCGACCTCGACCAGTTTGCGCTGGCCGGCGACGAGTGCACGGGGGAGGCGCTGGCGCCGGGCGCCGAGTGCCTGGTCCGCGTCCGCTTCGTCCCCGACAGCGCCGGTGCCAAGACGGCCAGGCTGCGAGTCGGCAGCGACGCCGGCGCCTTCCTCGCCACGCTCACCGGAGCCGGCGAGGACGTTGTCGCCAGTACCGACGGGCACCGGGACGGAGCCTTCGGCCACCCGGGCCCGCCATCCCCGCCGCCGCGCCTCTGGCGCCAGGGGCGTCACCGTCGCTTCGTGCACGGCGAGACCCTGAGCGCCGGCAAGCTGGCGCGGCCGCGCCGGGTGCAGGTGCGCGCCGGCGCCGTTCCGCGCCAGCCCCGGTAGGTTCGGCGCCGTGATCAAGACGGCCCTCTTCGATATCGACGGCACCCTGCTCGTCACCGGCGGCGCGGGCGCCGTCGCCTGGCAGCGCGCCTTCCGCGAGCTCCATGGCATCGAGGCCAACATCGAGGAGCACACCCACGCCGGCATGACCGACCCCGAAATCGCCGCGATCGTCTTCCGCGAGGTGATCGGCCACGATGGCAACGAGGCCGAGCGGGCCGAGGCAATCGCCGCCTACCTCAGCCATCTCGAAGATGCCGTCAATGAGTCGAGCGGCTATCGAGTCATGCCCGGGATCCAGGAGCTGCTGCCAAAGCTGGTCGAGCGGGGCGTGCTGCTCGGGATCGTCACCGGCAACATCGAAGCCGCCGCCCAGATCAAGCTCGCCCGGGCCAGCCTCAACCGCTTCTTTGCCTTCGGTGGCTACGGCTCCGACTCCGCCAACCGGACCGAGCTGACCAGGAAGGCGATCGAGCGCGGTGGCGTCGTTGCCGGCACCGCGCTCGACCTCACGGCGACGATCGCCGTCGGCGACACCCCCCGCGACGTCAAGGCCGGCCACGGCGCTGGCATTCGCGTCGCCGGCATTGCCACCGGCAGCTATTCGGTCGAGCAGCTGCACGAATCTGGCGCCGACTGGGCGTTGCCCTCGGTCGAGGAGAGTTTCCCAATCTCCGTTTAACGCAGATGCGCAGTGCCGAGGCGTTTTAAACCGGTGGGGTTAGTCACAGCTTTGTCGCGAATCGTTGCCTAGCTCGATATCGCTGCGTAGCTTGGCCGAGTGTCCCACAGGGGGCACCTAACTCGGCTTAGGGGGAAACGTGGATCGCATCCGGATCTGCAGCATCGGACTCGCACTCGTATTCGCGGCTGCCTGCGCTCCAGCGACTGCGAGTGCTGCCCCGGAGCCCGGCAGCCCGGTTCCGGTTGCTCCCGGAGTGCCCAGCCACGGTAGGGCCTGGGAGCTGACCACCTCGCCAGACCCGTCGGCGGCGTCGTTCTGGGGCGGCGGCATCCTGATATCCGCCGATGGAAACGCGATCTCCTATCGCGTGGCAGGGGTACTGCCGGGATACCCGCTGGTCAACCCCCCGATTTTTTCAACCGCGTTCGGTCGACGCGGTCCGAATGGCTGGACGGTTACTCACCCCGCGGTGCCGAGTCCGGAGTACTTGGTGGCGAATCCAGAAGACCTGAAGTTCCCCCCCAAGCCCTTGGTGTTCGGTGCCGACCACGAGAAATCGATCTGGCAGACCGAAGTGGGGCATCACGAAAACGGCTTGTTTCTCCGAGACCAAAATGGAGAGTATTCGCTGCTGATAAAAGCGGCCAACCTGCTCGCGGCTTCACCGGACCTGCAGCGCGTCGTCTTCGCTAGCGACCGGCACCTCCTCCCCGCAGACGCCGACCGCCTTCCCCCTGACGGAGCCTCGGTCCTGGGAGAATCGCTCTACGAATTGGAGGGCTCGAAACTGCGCCTCCTCGATGTTTTTCCCGATGGCTCGCTTCTCTCCAACTGTGGCTCGCGTGGCGATGCAGTGTCCACCGATGCGCGCAGGGTTTACTTCACCACCAGGTTCTCCTGCCCGGGGCCGGCGCGCGTCTACCTCGCGGAAGGCGATGCGCCCCCGTTCGAGATCTCGGCCTCACGCTGCACCTCGGACTGCGGTCCGCAAGAAGCTGTCTCTTTTGTCGGCGCGACGCCCAGCGGCTCGAGCGCGTTCCTGGTCTCCGCGGAAAAACTGACCGACGACGACGTCGATTCAGACCGCGACCTCTATCGCTACGACGCCTCTGACGATGACCTGGTCCTGATCTCGACCGGGTCGGGAAGTCCCGATCTGATCCCGACACAAGACGCTCGGGTCCAGTCCTCGGCGGACGGCTCGCGCGTCTACTTTTATGCCGCCGAGGCGACTGGGCCGCAAGCGGGTGTGCAGGGTCTCTATATGGCAGACGCGGATGGCCCGCAGCGAGTCCTCACAACCGCTGGATCCCCCCTTGTCCAGTTGTCGGCGAACGGTCGTTACGCGGTGTTGAGCGTCGAGGCCTCACTGCTGCCGGGAGACACCGACGTCGAATCGGACGTGTATCGCTATGACGCGGTGGATGGCTCCCTCGTCCTCCTCTCCGCCGGGTCGGTGGGAGGCAACGGTCCCTTCTCGGCGGCGGTCACCCCAAGCTCGCTGCAGCTGGGCCAGTCGGACACCGCGATGCGGGCGATGTCAGACGACGGCGGTCGGATCTTCTTCACCTCCGACGAGCGCCTTGTACCGGAGGACACCAACACTGTCAGCGACGTCTATGAGTGGGCGTTTGGCAGCCTGGGTCTAGTCAGCTCTGGCACGGGAACGCGAAGCGCGGAACTGGTTGGCTCGAGCACCGATGGCAGCACCGTGTTCTTCGAGACCGCGGAGACTCTGCTGCCGAGCGATCGTGACGGCGGCGAGGACGACTACTACGCCGCACGAATCGGCGGTGGCTTTGCGGAAGGCCGGCCGAGTCCGAGCCCCTGCCCCTGCCCCGGCTCCACACCACGGGAGCGGACCAACCGAGCGCCAGCCAGCGCAACGACGGTGGACCGTATCCAGCTGGGTCCGATCGGCGCCGCAGAGCGCAGGCGCATCGTCGCCACCGGCTGGATCGCGCTCCTCGCCGAAGTTCCCAGGGGTGGGCGTCTCTCGGCCGAAGCCCGGGCGCAGATCGGGCGCCGCCCGCGATCGGTTGCCTCCACCACCGTCTCCGTTCCTCAGCCCGGTCCGCTGCAGCTGAAGATGCGCCTTTCGAAAACTGCCCGCAATGCGCTTGCGCGGGGAGGGGATCTGCAGGTGCATCTGCGGCTGCACCTCTCCAGTCTCGACGCAATCCGCAGAGTGAGCTTCGAGCTGGAGGGAACCCGATGAACCTGCGGATCCGACTCTTCCGCCTCTGCACGCTTGTCTTGGCGTTGCTGTGCCTTGCTCCGGCAGTGGCCAGCGCGGAATTGGCGATAGCCCCCGGCAGCGTTGTCCTGGAAACGGTCGATAGTGCCGGGGCCGCGGACAATCGTGCCGGTATCCACCCGGACCGCTTCGTCGAGAGCTTCAAAACGGTAAATACGGGCGGCTCACCCGAAGACCCCAAGGAAATAGTCGTCGACCTTCCGGCTGGGCTTGGCGGCGATATCGGCGCGGTTCCATTTTGCTCGCAGGCAGCCCTCCATAACTTCGGTCCTGAGGTATGCCCCTCTCAGTCTCAGGTCGGCGTCCTCTGGGTTTCGCCAACGGACCAGGGGCCCATTTTCAATCTCAAACCAGGCCCGAACGAAGTTGCGACGTTCGGCGCGCCGATCAAAAAAGGCAGCGGATATCCGCTGCTCTTCTTCGGTCATCTGCGGACGGCCGATCAGGGCATCTCGCTGCGTCTCGTCGACATTCCCGAGAAGTTCAGTGCCGTTACCGAATTCAAAATAGAACTGTGGGGAGTTCCCGCCGACCACCAGGTGGGGACGACGATTCTGCGCAGGCCCCTGCTCTCGACCCCCTCTCTCTGCGGTAGCCCGCTCTCTGGCGATGTCCACCTACGGACCTGGGAGCACCCCGACCGCTGGATCAGTCAGACCGGCACCAGCGGCCAACCGCTGGTGGGCTGCAATGCACTGCCGTTCGACCCGAAGGTCGACTTCTCGCTCGACAGCCCCCGCGCCGACGTCGCCAGCGGAGCCCTTTTCGATCTCGATGTTCCCCAGAGCCTGGATCCCGACGGCTATGCCAGCGCCCAGTTAAAAGACTTGAGCATCGAAATGCCAGAGGGGATGGCGATCTCTCCCGCTGGAGCCGTCGCCCTCAAGACCTGTAGCGACGATCAGTTCGCTCTGGGAACGTCCGCCGACGCGGCCTGTCCCGCGGGATCGCGAGTAGGGGGACTCGAACTGGCCGCGTCAGCGCTCAGCGACGATTCGATCAAGGGCTCGCTCTACCTCGGCCAGGAACATCGCGATGACCGCTTCCGGCTGCTCACGGTGGCCAATTTTCGCGGCTCCCAGCTGAAGTTCCTTGGCTCGCTGCGCGCCAACCCCCGGACCGGTCGCCTGACGACGAGCCTGAGCAACCTGCCCCAGGCTTCCTTCGACTATATGAGCCTCCGATTCGACGGTGGCCCGCACGCCCTCCTGGCAACTCCGCTGGCCTGCGGCCCGGCGAAGACCCTCTCCAGCTTGACCCCCTTCAGTGGTGGCCCGGCGGTCAAGCTGTCGGCGACCGTGGCCATCTCCGGGGCGGACGGAGGCCCCGGTTGCTCCGGTCCGCCGCCCTTCGCACCGACCTTCACGGGCGGCAGCACGAGCGCAGCGGGGGGGCGGGCCACCTCATTCAGGACGGTTCTCAGCCGCAAGGATGGCGAACAGCTTCCTGACCGTGTGGAAGTCACTCTCCCCCCGGGGATGAGCGCGGCATTGGCGGGGATTGGCTCCTGTGCGAGCGCCGACGCTGCCACTGGGAAGTGTCCTGCTGGCAGCCGCATCGGGGAGGCGGCAGCGGAGCTCGGTCCCGGTGAGGACTCCGCAAGCCTGGACGGAGACATCTATCTCACCGGTCCCTACCGGGGAACACCGTTCGGACTTGCCCTCGTCTTCAAGGCGGCAATCGGGCCAGTCGATCTCGGAACGCTTGTAATCAGAGGTGCCATGCGGCTGGACTCGCGCACTGCCCAGCTCACGGTTGCGCTTGACCCCCTGCCCAGGTTGTTCGAAGGCATCTCGGTGCGCTTTCAGACCATCGGCCTGGAGCTCGATCGTCCGGGCTTCTTGCACAACCCGACCTCCTGCACGCCATCCAGCCTGGCCAGCTCGGTGAGCTCTATTACCGGACAGAAATCCCACACGGATGTCCCGTTCAGGGTGCAGGGCTGCGTCAACCTGCCGTTCCGCCCCGACTTTGCGATGGCGCTGAGCGGGCGCTCGCAGCTGCGCGACGGCGGCAAGCCGGGCCTGCGGATCTCCACGAGAGTGCCCTCTGGCGGCGCGAACCTGCGCTCGACCGACATATCGCTGCCCCGCTCGCTGGCGTTCGACTCATCCGGGGTGGCGGAATTGTGCGCCCGCCGAGATGCCATAAGCGGCAAATGTCCCAAGGGCGCGCGCGTCGGTTCCGCTTCCGTGCGGACTCCGCTGTTCGACCGACCGCTGAAGGGGTCTATCTATGTCGCGCAGCCACGCGGCGGTGGCCAGCCCGACCTCTGGACCCATTTCGAGCGCGACGGCCTCAGCCTGGATATGAAAAGCAGTGCGAGCAAAGAGGATGGTCAGCTTCATACGACGCTGACCGATCTGCCGGACGTGCGGCTCTCGAAGCTGACGCTGAGGTTCGTGGGCGGCGAGCAAGGGCTCTTCTCACTCGATCGCGACCTCTGCCGTGGGAGCAAGTCGCGCAAGTTGGCAAGCGAGGCGGTCAGCGAAGGTCAGAACGGTGCCCGCGTGCTCAGGCAAGTACCTGTGATCGCACAGCCGAAGTGTGGGTGAACCGATAGCTGGATTCGTCACTCGTCGCCCTCGTCTGGTAATCGCCGTTTGGATTGCGACGGTCGCCATACTTGGTCTGCTGGGGCTCGGCCTCGACGGCAAGCTCTCGGCCGAGCCGCTCGTCATCGACCACACCGAAACGAAGCGCGAGCGCGATCTCGTCACCCGTGAGTTCGGCAATGAAAACGCTCTCTTCGTCTTGCTGCGTGGCCCCAGCGGAGAGATCGAGAGTCAGGGCCGAAAGTTGGAGCTGCGCCTCGACGCGATGCCACGGACCGTGGTGGTCTCGCCGTGGGGCAACGGTGGAGGCATCGAGGGCCTGAGGCCCTCGCCCAACGAGCTGGCGCTGCTGGTCAACGTCGGCCTCCTGCCCGGCGAAGCGCCCCCAGATCTGCTCCCGGCGCTCCGTCAGCGAGTGGACGAAACGGTGACGGAGCCGGTCGAGGTCAGCGTCGCCGGCGCGCCGGTCCTGGTCGACGCCTTTCGCCGGACGATCACGGAGGAGGCGACGGCGGCCGAGCGAATCGCGCTGCCGCTTCTCCTGATCATCCTCCTGATCGTTTTCCGTTCGGTGCTGGCGGCGGCGATCCCGGTGATCATTGGCGGCGCGGTGGTGGCCTCGACCCGGGGCGTGCTCGACATCCTCGCCGGCTCGGTCCAGATCGACGCCTTCGCGCTCGGGGCGGCGGGGATGATCGGCCTGGCTCTCGGTGTCGACTATGCGCTCCTGATCGTTTCGCGCTTTCGCGAGGAGATGAAGAAAGGCGACGACGCCGTCGCGGCGGCGCAGGAGACGATGAGGACGACCGCGCGATCCGTGATCCCCGCCGGCTGCGGCCTCTTGCTGGCGATGTTGGTGGCGTCGCAGACCGTGCCGAGCTCGCTCACCACCTCTGTCGCGATCGCCGTCTCCGTCGCTTCGGTGCTCAGCGTGCTTTCGGCCATGCTCGTGGTCCCCGCGATCCTGGTCGTGGTGGGAACCAGGCTGGACCGGTGGTCGCTGCCCCGCCGCACCAACCGCCAGGGCGCCGCGGCGCGCTGGTCCCAACGCCTGTCCACTCGGCCAGGGCTGGTATGGCCGCTCGTGCTCTTCCTGGTGATTGCCGCCGGTTGGGCCTTCACCCTCGACAGCAAGGTCGCGGGAGTGGCGGAGTTGCCCCCCGACGATCCTGGGCGCCAGCAGCTTGAAGATGTGCAGGACGCGCTTGGGCCCGGCTGGGTCGCTCCGGTGGAAATCGTCATGCAGGGTCGTGGCAGCCCGGTCACGACCGGTCCCCGGCTGCGAGCCCTGGCTGCCTTTCAGCGACGGGTCGAAGAGGATCCGGAGGTCGCCTCGATGTCGGGGCTCGCGGGAGTCGAGCGCCGCACTCGGCCACTCGGCGAATTCGAGGGGAATCTGGCTGCCCAGCAGCGCGGGCTCGGTCGTCTCAACGGCAGCATCGGCCGTGTCCACGGCGGCGCCGTAGCCAGCACCGGCGGCTTGGTTGGCGCGGCGGGCGGTGCCGATGAACTCGACTCGGCGGTCGCCGAATCGGAGGCGGGCGCGGGCCTTCTCGCCGAGGGAGCCCGTAACGCCAGTACCGGGTCTGCCCAGCTGAGCGACGGCCTCGGTCGTGCCAGCACCGGCAGCGGCGAACTCGCCGATGGCACGGCGGAGTCGAGTGCTGGTGCCGGCAAGCTCTCGAAGGGCCTCGCCAAGGCAGCCAAGAACTCGAGCGAGTCGGTCAGCAGCTCGCGAGTCCTGAAGAACACGATGCGCTCCGGCAGCGCCTGGTTGATCGGCTTGCACGGACCGCTGAAGAGCACGGAAGAACAGCTCGCCGCCGCCCGGCAGGCGCTGGAAGCGATGACGGAGGGGCGCGCCGACCCGCAGTATGGGCCGGCGCTGGCGGCGGTGAACACGGCCAGCCGTGGGCTGACCGGCCTCGATCCGGCCAGCGGCGAACCTGTCGATCCCTCTTTCGAAGGGGTCGACGCCGGGATTGCCCACGCTGAAAACCAGTTCAACCTGGGCACGTATCTGGCCAATCGGATCGGCAAAAATGGGCGCCAGGGCCGGGACGGGTTGGAGAAGCTCTCGCGCAGCTCCGCCCGGCTCGACCGTGGCCTGAGCCGCCTCGCCAAGGCCAGCGATCAGGTCTCCGAAGCGATTGCGCGTCTCTCGCACGGCGGCCAGGAACTCTCGCCGGCGCTGGTGCGATTGAGCAGGGGGACCGAGCATCTCGCCGGTGGTTTGGGCGAAGTTCAGGACGGGGCCGCGGGCTTGGCCTCCGGTCTGAGCAGCGGCGCCCAGCGGTCGAAGCTGCTGAGCGGTTCGCTCCAGCAGATCCATTCCAGGGTTGAGCAGCAGCAGGAGTCCTCCAGCGACTCCCAGCTCGCCGGCTCCCCCGGCCTCTTCCGCTCGGGTTACTTCTACCTCGCCGGTCTCGCCGGAGCCAAGCCCAAACAGCGGAGCCAGTCGGCCCTGCTGGTCAATCTCGACCAGGGCGGAAGCGCTGCCCGGATGCTCGTCATTCCGCGCTCGGACCCGACCAGCAGCGAGGCTCGGGAGCTGAACGATCGCATTCGGGCCGACGCCAGTGATCTCGCCCGGCAGACTGGGACCGAGGTGGTCGTCGGCGGGGAGACGCTGAAGACGATCGACATCGACACGGCCCTGAGGGATTCCGCGCCGCTCGCCCGCCTCGCGCTCTGTCTCGTCACCCTGATCGTCCTGATCCCGGTGGTCCGCTCGCTGACGCTGCCGATCGTCGCGGCCCTGCTCAACCTGCTGACCGTCGGCGCCACGTTCGGGCTGCTCTCGCTGTTGTTCAACAACTCGCTGCTCGGTGGCCCGGGATACGTCGATACGACGGTGGTTCCGGCGACGATCATGCTGATCTTCGGCCTCGCGATCGACTACGAGGTCTTCATCTTCGCGCGGATGCGCGAGGAGTACGTTCGCACCGGCTCTTCGGCTGCGGCGATCACGAATGGCCTCGCCAAGACCGCACCGGTGATCACCGGTGCGGCCATGATCATGATCACGGTCTTCCTCGTCTTCTCGCTCTCCTCGCTGGCGACCCTGAGGAACTTCGGGGTCGCGCAGGCGCTCGCGGTCTCGATTGACGCGTTCATCATCAGGCTCGTTGTTCTCCCGGCTTTGATGCGCGCGATGGGCGACTGGTGCTGGTGGATGCCCGGTTGGCTCGATCGGCTGCTACCGGGGGGCAAGCGACCAGCGATCGCGGCGGAGGAGGGGTGATGACCACGCTCCCCACCTGGGCTCGACCCTGGCGCTGGGCGAGCTCGCGAAGGGCACGCGCCGGGGTCGCCACAGCGGTACCTCTGGTGCTGTCGGCGCCAAGCGATGGCGCCCTGCGCGAGGAGGCGAAACGGCTGTCGCGGTGGATCGGTTCCTCGCCGGGCCTGGGACTGGCCGATCTCGCTCTTTCGCTGGCGGCTCGTTCGCCGGCCCAGGAGCACAGGGCCGCGGTTCTGGCGGCTAATCGCGATGAGCTGTCGGCCGGCCTCGATGCCCTCGCGCACGGCGCCCCGGCGGTCAACCTGATCTCGGGCAGGGCCGGCAGCTCGGATCTACCCGTCTTCGTCTTCCCGGGACAGGGATCGCAGTGGGCCGGCATGGGGCTGGAGCTGATGGAGACCTCCGAGGTGTTCCGGGAGCGAATGGACGCTTGCGCGGCGGCGCTTGCCCCGCATGTGGACTGGCAGCTCCTCGACGTGCTGCGGGCGGAGGCGGACCAGGAGTCGTGGCAGCGGATCGATCTCGTCCAGCCGGCGCTCTGGGCGGTGACGGTTTCCCTCGCCGATACCTGGCGCTCGTTTGGGGTGGAGCCGGGCGCGGTGATCGGGCACAGCGTTGGCGAGATTGCTGCCGCATATGTGGCGGGCGCCACCTCACTGGAGGACAGTGCCCGCCTGGCCGTGCTCCTCGCCCGGGTCCAGGCGGCGATTCCCTCGCAAGGCGCGATGGCATCGATCTCGATCGCGGCGGAGGAGCTGGAACGCCGCCTCGAGCGCTGGGACGGCAGGCTCGAAGTGGGGGGGCTCAACGGGCCGCGGTGGTGCGCCGCCTCCGGTGACCTCGGTGCGATCGAAGAGCTGCTCGAGGAGCTGAGCGCCGAGGGCATCCGCGCGCGCATGATTGACATCAGCATCGCCGCCCACTCCTTTCATTTCGAGGCGGTGCGCGGCAAGGCGATGCGCGATCTCGGTGCGGTCGGTTCTCGGCCCGCGACCGTGCCGTTCTACTCGACCGTCAGCGGCGATCTGCTGAACACGGCCACCCTCGACGCTGGCTACTGGGCCGCGAACATGCGCCAGCCAGCCCTGTTCGAGCAGGCGGTCCGCGCCGCGCTCGGCGATGGGCACCGAACCTTCCTCGAGATCAGCCCCCACCCGGTGTTGACCATGGCCGCGCGGGAAACCGGCGAGCAGGTCGAGGCGACGGTTCTCGCCAGCCTGCAGCGGGGACAGGGGGGACGGGACCGGCTGCTGACCTCGCTCGCCGAAGCTTGGGCGCACGGGGTTGAGGTGGATTGGGAGGGCTACTTCAGCCAGGGAGGAGCACGACTGGTCGATCTGCCGGAGGCGGTGCGCGACGATCTCAATGCGCCAGGCGACGGTGCGGTTACGTCCGCCAAGGGGGAGCCGGGATCCGCTCTGCGGGAGCGCCTGCTCGGCCTGCCGGAGGCAGAGCAGGAATGGGCAGTCCTCGATCTGGTTCGGATTCAAATGGGATCGCTGATGGGGCTCGACCCGACCGCCGTCGACGAGTCCCGTCCCTTCCACGAGCTCGGCCTCGACTCCGCGCTCGCGGCCGAGCTTCGCAATCGCCTCAGCGAGAGCAGCGGGCTGAAGCTTCCCGCCGCGCTCGCCTTCGACCATCCAACCGCGAAAGAGCTCGCCAGCTATCTGCGGTCAAAGGCGATGGGCCTTGAAATCACTCCAGTTCCGGCGATAACGCCCAGGGGATTCGCCGACGAGCCGATCGCGATCGTCGGCATCGGCTGTCGCTACCCCGGCGGGGTCTCCTCGCCGCAGGGGCTTTGGCGCCTGGTCGCGGGCGGGCGAGGACGCGATCACCGAGTTCCCCGACGACCGCGGCTGGGACACCGAGGCCATCTACGACCCCGACCCCGAGCAGGCCGGCAAGACCTACGCCCGAGCAGCGGCGGCTTCCTGCACGAAGCCGCCGAGTTCGACCCCGCCTTCTTCGGGATCTCCCCGCGCGAGGCGCTGGCGATGGACCCCCAGCAGCGCTGCTGCTCGAAGGTGCCTGGGAGGCGCTGGAGGACGCCGGACTCGACCCGGCGACCGCTGCGCGGCAGCGACGACCGGCGTCTTCGCCGGGGTCATGCTACCACGACTACGGCCACGGCTGCGCGCAGTGCGGGATCTGCGCCGGAGCAGCGACGGGCATCGGAGGACCGGCACCTCCGGCCAGCGTCGTCTCCGGGCCGCCTCGCCTACGCCCTCGGCCTGGAGGGCCCGGCGGTGACGATCGACACCGCCTGCTCCTCCTCGCTGGTGGCGATGCACCTGGCGGCCCAGGCGCTGCGGGCGCGGGGAATGCGAGCTGGCCCTGGCCGGGGGGGTGACGGTGATGGCGACGCCCGGCGATGTTCACCGAGATGTCGCTCGCCAGCGCGGCCTCTCCCCGGACGGGCGCTGCAAGTCCTTCTCCTCCAGCGCCGATGGCACCGGCTGGGCCGAGGGCTCGGGCCTGCTCCTGCTCGAGCGCCTCTCCGACGCCAAGCGCAACAACCGCCGCATCCTCGCCGTGATCAAGGGCTCGGCGACCAACCAGGACGGTGCCTCCAACGGCCTCACCGCCCCCAACGGCCCCTCCCAGGAGCGGGTGATCCGCCAGGCCCTGGCCAACGCCGGCCTGAAGCCCGCCGAGGTGGACGCGGTCGAGGCCCACGGCACCGGCACCACCCTCGGCGACCCGATCGAGGCCCAGGCCCTGCTCGCCACCTACGGCCAGGAGCGCGACAACGGCCCCCTCGCCCTGGGCTCGCTGAAGTCGAACATCGGCCACACCCAGGCCGCCGCCGGCGTCGGCGGCGTGATCAAGATGGTGATGGCACTGAGAGAAGAAGCGCTGCCAAAGACCCTGCACGTGGCCGAGCCAACCCCCCACGTGGACTGGAGCGCGGGGGAGATCGAGCTCTTGACCGAGCAGCGCCGGTGGTCAAGGGGAGAGCGCCCGAGAAGAGCCGGCGTCTCTTCCTTTGGCATCTCCGGCACCAACGCCCACCTGATCTTGGAGGAGGCCCCCGCCCAGCCGGCGCCCCTCAAGGACGAGAGCAAGCGCCCACCGCTCCTGCCCTGGGCGCTGTCGGCCAAAAGCCCCGAGGCCCTGGCCCAGGCGGCCGGGCGCCTGGCCGCCCACGTCGAGCGCCAAGGCCCCGACCCCCTCGACGTCGCCCACACCCTGCTCGGCGCCCGCGCCCAGCTGGCCCAGCGCGCGGTCGTGATCGGCGCCGACCAGGCCGAGCTCCTGGCCGGCCTCGATGCCCTCGCCCGGGGCAAGGGGGCGCCGAACCTGGCAAGCGGCCACAAGGCCAACGGCCCCCTCGCCTTCCTCCTCGGTGGCCAGGGCTCCCAGCGCCCGCAGATGGGCAAGGGCCTCTATGACGCCTTCCCGGTCTATGCCGAGGCCTTCGATCGGACCTGCGGACAGCTCGAGGCAGAGCTCGGGCTGCAGCTGCGGGCGGCGATCTTCGCCGCCCCCGACTCCGAGGCGGCAAAGAGCCTGGCCCGCACCGACCTCACCCAGGCCTCGCTCTTTGCCCTGCAGGTATCCCTCTTTCGCCTCGCCGCCTCCTTTGGCCTCACTCCCGACTACCTGCTCGGGCACTCGATCGGGGAGATCGCCGCCGCCCACCTCGCCGGCGTCCTCTCCCTCGAGGGGGCGGCAAAGCTGGTCGCCGCCAGGGGCAAGCTGATGGCCGCCCTGCCCGCCGGTGGGGCGATGGCCTCGCTCAGAGCCACCGAGCAGGAGGCCCTGGCCAGCCTCGCCCCCTACCGGGGCGAGCTCACCCTCGCCGCCGTCAACTCCCCCAGCGCCGTCGCCGTCTCCGGCGATGAGCCAGCGCTCGAGCGCTGGGCGGCCGAACAGAAAGAGGCCGGCAGGGAGACCAGGCGCCTGCACGTCTCCCACGCCTTCCACTCCCACCACATGGAGCCGATCGCCGCCGAGTTCGAAGCGATCGCGGCGGGCCTGACCCTCAACGCCCCCCGGATCCCGGTGATCTCCAACCTCAGCGGCGAGCCCCTGAGCGCTGAGCAGGCCACCGACCCCGCCTACTGGGCCGCGCACCTGCGCCAGGCGGTGCGCTTTGGCGATGGCCTCGCCTACCTGCAGGCCAAGGGCACCAGCGCCTACCTGGAGCTGGGCGCGGCCCCGGTCCTGAGCGCCCTCGCCTCCGAGGCCGCCGCGAAGGAGCAAGCCCCAACCGCCGCCTGCACCCTGCGCCCCGGAGCCGAGGAGCCGCGCTCTTTCCTGATCGCCCTCGGCGCCCTGCACGCCGCCGGGGCCAAGGTCGAGTGGGCACCGCTCTTCAAAGAGAGCGGTGCCACCACCGTCTCCCTGCCCACCTACCCCTTCCAGCGCCAGCGCTACTGGCTGCAGGGGGCCGCCGGGGCCGGGGACCTGAGCGCTGCCGGGCAGAGCTCGGCCGAGCACCCGCTGCTGGGCGCCACGCTCTCACTCGCCCGCGAGGGCGAGACGATCCTCACCGGCCGCATCTCCGCCCAAAGCCACCCCTGGCTGATCGATCACGCCGTCGCCGGCACCGCCCTGATGCCGGGCACCGGCTTCCTCGAGTTGGCCCTGCGCGCCGGCCAGGAGGTCGGGGCCAATCACCTGGCAGAGCTGATCTTGGAGGCACCGCTGCTTTTGCCCCAAAGCGGTGCGGTGCAACTGCAGGTCGCGATCAAAGCCACCGAGGGCTCCGAGGACTTCGAGCTCTCGATCCACTCGCGCCCCCAGGCCGGCCAGGAGGAGGCGGCCAGGCAGAGGAGGCGCCCTGGACCCGCCATGCCAGCGCCACCCTGAGCAGCCAAGAGCCCACCGCCCCGGCCTTTGAGGCCAGCGAGTGGCCCCCAGCGGGAGCCGAGCCCTTGGAGAGCGAGTCCTTCTATGAGCGCGTCGGCGCGATCGGCCTCGACTACGGCCCCGCCTTCCAGGGCCTGGAGGCGGCCTGGCGCCGGGGCGAGGAGATCTACGCGGAGATCTCCCTCGCCCAGGAGCAGGTCGGTGAAGCCGAGCGCTTCGGGATCCACCCGGCACTGCTCGACGCGCCCTGCACCCGGCCTTCTTCGATGCCGATCCCGAGCAGGGGGTGCGGTTGCCCTTCAGCTTCGCCGGCGTTCACCTGCACGAGGGCCGCGGGGCCAAGGCCCTGCGGGTGCGCCTCAGCGCCGAGGGCGAGAGGATCCGCCTCGACGCCGCCGACCAGGACGGTGTCGCGGTCGCCACGATCGAGGCCCTGAGCCTGCGCGAGGTCGATCCCGCGCAGCTGGGGAGCAAAGAGGGCGCCAGTGGCGAGTCGCTCTTCAACCTCGAGTGGGCCCAGGTGCAGCTGCCGGATTCCGGCGAGAGCGAGGTCGAGGTCTTCGAGTGCCGCTCAGAGCCAGGCGCCGATCCGATCGCCGCCACCCAGCTCCTCTGCGCCCAGGTGCTCGAGCGCCTGCAGGCCCATCTCGCCAACGAGGGCGCGGCCGACTCGCGCCTGGCCTTCCTCACCAAGGGTGCGATGGCACTCGACCCCAGCGGAGGCCCCCGACCCCGCCGCCGCCGCGGCCTGGGGCCTGATCCGCTCCGCCCAGTCCGAGCACCCCGGGCGCTTTGCCGTGATCGACACCGATGCCAGCGCGGCCTCCAAGCAAGCGCTGGTGGCAGCCCTGGCGATCACCGAGGAGCCCCAGCTGGCTCTGCGCGAGGGCGTGGCAAAGGCACCGCGGTTGGCAAAGGCCGCGCCGCAGGCAGACCAAAACCTCCCGAGCTCGACCCCGAGGCCACCGTCCTCATCACCGGCGGCCTCTCGGGCCTCGGCGCCCTCACCGCCCGCCACCTCGCCGCCCACCACGGCGCCAAGCAGCTGCTGCTCACCAGCCGCCGCGGCCCCGAGGCCCCGGGAGCAAGCGAGCTGATCGCCGAGCTGGCCGCGCTCGGCTGCGAGGCAAAGGCGGTTGCCTGCGACGTCTCCGAGCGCGAGCAGGTCAAAGAGCTCTTGGCCCAGGTCCCGGCCCAGGCACCGCTGGGGATGTTGGTGCACTGCGCCGGGCGCCTTGACGACGGCGTCATCGAGGCGCTCGACCCCGAGCGCCTCGAGAAGGTCCTCGCGGCCAAGGCCAACGGCGCCTGGCACCTGCACGAGGCGACCCGCGACATCGAGCTCAGCGACTTCGTCCTCTACTCCTCGGTTGCCGCCAGCTTCGGCTCCCCCGGCCAGGGCAACTACGCCGCCGCCAACTCCTTCCTCGACGCCCTCGCCCAAAAGCGCCGGGCCGAAGGGCTGCCGGCAACCGCGATCGCCTGGGGGATGTGGGAGGGAGCGGGGGGGATGACCGCCCAGCTCAGCGAGGCCGACCTTGCCCGCCTTGCCCGCAGTGGCCTCGGGGCAATCGAGCCCGAGCAGGGCCTGGAGCTCTTCGATCGCGCCCGCTGCCAGGCCGCCCCGCTGGCACTCGCGGTGCCACTGCAAAGCCCAAGGCTCAAGAGCCTCGCCGCCGCCGGGCTCTTGCCGCCGTTGCTCTCGGGCCTGGTCAAGGTCAACCGCCGCCGTGCCCGCGCCCAAAGCGGCTCGCTTGCCCGTCGCCTCGCCCAGGTGCCAGAGCCAGAGCGCAAGGCGCTGGTCTTGGAGCTTGTCCGCGAGCACGCCGCCGCCGTCTTGGGCCACTCCTCAGCCCAGGCGATCGACCCCGCCGCCAACTTCAAAGACCTCGGCTTCGACTCCCTCGGCGCGGTCGAGCTGCGAAACCGCCTCGCCCAGGCCGCCGGCCTGCAGATCGAGGCGACCCTGGTCTTCGATCACCCGAGCTCTGAGGCGGTCGCCGGTTATCTCCTGGAGGCGGTCGAGGGCAAGGTCGGAGCGGAGGTAACGTGTCCACGCCGCCCGCGGCAGTCGACGAGCCGATCGCGATCGTCGGCATGAGCTGCCGCTACCCCGGCGGGGCGAGCTCCCCGCAGCGGCTCTGGCAGCTGGTCGCGCGGCGCGAGGACGCGATCACCGAGTTCCCCGACGACCGTGGCTGGGACACCGAGGGCATCTATGACCCCGACCCCGAGCAGGCCGGCAAGACCTACACCCGCAGCGGCGGCTTCCTGCACGAAGCCGCCGAGTTCGACCCCGCCTTCTTCGGCATCTCCCCGCGCGAGGCGCTGGCGATGGATCCCCAGCAGCGGCTGCTCCTCGAAGGTGCCTGGGAGGCGCTGGAAGACGCCGGCATCGACCCGGCCCTGCTGCGGGGGAGCACGACCGGCGTCTTCGCCGGGGTGATGCACCACGACTACGCCGACAGCGACCAAGCTGCGGCCTCCGCAGGGCTGGAGGGCCACCTGAGCACCGGCGTCTCCGGCAGCGTCGCCTCGGGCCGCCTCGCCTATGAGTTGGGCCTCGAGGGCCCGGCGGTGACGATCGACACCGCCTGCTCCTCCTCGCTGGTGGCGATGCACCTGGCGGCGCAGGCGCTGCGCGGTGGGGAGTGCGAGATGGCCCTGGCCGGCGGGGTGACGACGATGGCGACCCCGAACGTGTTCATCGAGCTAGCTCGCCAGCGCGCGCCTCTCCCCCGACGGGCGTTGCAAGTCCTTTGCGGCTAGCGCCGACGGCACCGGCTGGTCCGAGGGCTCGGGCCTGCTCCTGCTCGAGCGCCTCTCCGACGCCAAGCGCAACAACCGCCGCATCCTCGCCGTGATCAAGGGCTCGGCGACCAACCAGGACGGTGCCTCCAACGGCCTCACCGCCCCCAACGGCCCCTCCCAGGAGCGGGTGATCCGCCAGGCCCTGGCCAACGCCGGCCTGAAGCCCGCAGAGGTGGACGCGGTCGAGGCCCACGGCACCGGCACCGCCCTCGGCGACCCGATCGAGGCCCAGGCCCTGCTCGCCACCTATGGCCAGGAGCGCGACAACGGCCCCCTCGCCCTGGGCTCGCTGAAGTCGAACATCGGCCACACCCAGGCCGCCGCCGGCGTCGGCGGCGTGATCAAGATGGTGATGGCACTGAGAGAAGAAGCGCTGCCAAAGACCCTGCACGTGGCCGAGCCAACCCCCCACGTGGACTGGAGCGCGGGGGAGATCGAGCTCTTGACCGAGCAGCGCCGGTGGTCAAGGGGAGAGCGCCCGAGAAGAGCCGGGGTCTCTTCCTTTGGCATCTCCGGCACCAACGCCCACCTGATCTTGGAGGAGGCCCCCGCCCAGCCGGCGCCCCTCAAGGACGAGAGCAAGCGCCCACCGCTCCTGCCCTGGGCGCTGTCGGCCAAAAGCCCCGAGGCCCTGGCCCAGGCGGCCGGGCGCCTGGCCGCCCACGTCGAGCGCCAAGGCCCCGACCCCCTCGACGTCGCCCACACCCTGCTCGGGGCCCGCGCCCAGCTGGCCCAGCGCGCGGTCGTGATCGGCGCCGACCAGGCCGAGCTCCTGGCCGGCCTCGATGCCCTCGCCCGGGGCAAGGGGGCGCCGAACCTAGTTGGGGCCCGCGCCGCTGCCGCACCCAAGCTCGCCTTCTGCTTCCCCGGCCAGGGCTCCCAGTGGCTGGGCATGGCCCAAGAGCTCTTGGCCGACTCGCCGCTCTTTGGCGAGTGGATCGCCAAGTGCGAGGCGGCCCTGGAGCCCCACCTGGACTTCGCGATCGGCGACGTCTTGCGCGCGGCCCCCGGCGCTCCCTCGATCGAGCGGATCGAGGTCGTGCAGCCAGCGCTCTTTGCGGTGATGGTCTCCCTGGCCGAGCTCTGGCGCTCCCACGGGGTCGGGGCCGCGGCGGTGATCGGCCACTCCCAGGGGGAGATCGCCGCCGCCGTGCATAGCGGCGCCCTCACCCTGGCCGAAGGGGCCAAGCTGGCGGCCCGCCGCAGTGCCCTGATCTCAAAGCTCACCGGCAAGGGGGCAATGGTCTCCTGCGCGCTCTCACCCGAGCGCGCCAAAGAGAAGATCGCCCCCTATGGCTCGGAGGTGAGCCTGGCGGCGATCAACAGCCCCACCGCGGTCACCCTCGCCTGCTCGGCCGGGGCCCTGGCGAAGCTGCTGAGCGCCTTTGCGAGCGAGGGCATCCGCGCCCGCGAGGTGGCGGCGACGATCCCCTCTCACTCCCACCACGTCGAGCCCTTGCGCGAGGAGGTCCTGGAGAGCTTTGCCGACCTCGACCCCCAACCGGCCCAGATCCCCTTCTACTCGACCCTCTCGGGCGAGCCGATCGACACCACCACCCTCGACGCCGAGTACTGGTATCGCAACCTGCGCGAGCCGGTTGCCTTCCACCAGGCCAGCCAAAGGCTCCTAAAAGACGGCTTCGGCGCCTTCATCGAGATCAGCCCCCACCCGGTCTTGGCGATGGCACTGCAAGAGAGCGCCGAGGCCGAGGACAAGCCCGAGACCGCGATCCTGCACACCCTGCGCCGCGATGAAGGCGGGATGCGGCGCCTGCTCGGCTCCCTCGCCCAGGCCCACGCCCACGGCATCGCCGTCGAGTGGGCCCCGCTCTTCAAAGAGAGCGGTGCCACCACCGTCTCCCTGCCCACCTACCCCTTCCAGCGCCAGCGCTACTGGCTGCAGGGGGCCGCCGGGGCCGGGGACCTGAGCGCTGCCGGGCAGAGCTCGGCCGAGCACCCGCTGCTGGGCGCCGCGATCGCCCTCTCGGGCGAGGGCTCTCATCTGCTCACCGGCCGCATCAGTGCCCAAAGCCACCCCTGGCTGATCGATCACGCCGTCGCCGGCACCGCCCTGATGCCGGGCACCGGCTTCCTCGAGTTGGCCCTGCGCGCCGGCCAGGAGGTCGGGGCCAATCACCTGGCAGAGCTGATCTTGGAGGCACCGCTGCTTTTGCCCCAAAGCGGTGCGGTGCAACTGCAGGTCGCGATCAAAGCCACCGAGGGCTCCGAGGACTTCGAGCTCTCGATCCACTCGCGCCCCCAGGCCGGCCAGGAGGAGGACGGCCAGGAAGAGGAGGCGCCCTGGACCCGCCATGCCAGCGCCACCCTGAGCAGCCAAGAGCCCACCGCCCCGGCCTTTGAGGCCAGCGAGTGGCCCCCAGCGGGAGCCGAGCCCTTGGAGAGCGAGTCCTTCTATGAGCGCGTCGGCGCGATCGGCCTCGACTACGGCCCCGCCTTCCAGGGCCTGGAGGCGGCCTGGCGCCGGGGCGAGGAGATCTACGCGGAGATCTCCCTCGCCCAGGAGCAGGTCGGTGAAGCCGAGCGCTTCGGGATCCACCCGGCACTGCTGGACGCGGCCCTGCACCCGGGCTTCTTCGATGCCGATCCCAGGAGTCAGGGGCGTGCGCCTGCCCTTCAGCTTCGCCGGCGTTCACCTGCAGAGGGCCGCGGGGCCTCGGCCCTGCGGGTTCGCCTCAGCGCCGACGGGCGGGATCCGCCTCTGCATGCCACCGACCAGGACGGTGTCGCGGTCGCCACGATCGAGGCGCTGAGCCTGCGCGAGGTCGATCCCGCGCAGCTGGGGAGCGCAGCGGTGCAACACCGCCGATCTCTCTGTTCAGTGGGCGGCGCTGGAGTGGACCGAGGTCGCCAGCGTGGCGTGCGAGACCGAGCTCCCCGAGTACAGCGCGCCGGCGAGAGTCGAGATCTTCGAGTGCCGCCCCGGACCCAGGCGCCGATCCGATCACGGCCACCCACGCCCTCTGCGCCGAAGTGCTCGAGCGCCTGCAGGCCCATCTCGCCAAGAAGGCCCGGCCGACTCGCGCCTGGCCTTCCTCACCAAGGGTGCGATGGCGCTGGACCCGACGAGGCCCCCGACCCCGCCGCCGCCGCGGCCTGGGGCCTGATCCGCTCCGCCCAGTCCGAGCACCCCGGGCGCTTCACCGTGATCGACACCGATGCCAGCGCGGCCTCCAAGCAAGCGCTGGCCGCGGCGCTGCGTGTCACCGAGGAGCCCCAGCTGGCCCTGCGCGAGGGGCTGCCCTGGGGCCACGCCTTAAGCAAAGGCCGCGCCGCAGGCGACCTGAAAGCCCCCGAGTTCGACCCCGAGGCCACCGTCCTCATCACCGGCGGCCTCTCGGGCCTCGGCGCCCTCACCGCCCGCCACCTGGCCATCCAGCACGGCGCCAAGCAGCTGCTGCTCAGCAGTCGCCGCGGCCCCGAGTCCCCCGGCGCCACCGAGCTGATCGCCGAGCTGGCCGAGCTCGGCTGCGAGGCAAAGGCGGTTGCCTGCGACGTCTCCGATCGAGAGCAGGTCAAAGCGCTCCTGGCCCCGTCCCCGCCGAGCATCCGCTGACCGGCATCGTCCACTGCGCCGGGGTCCTCGACGACGGCGTCATCGACCGTCTCGACCCCGCGCGCCTGGACGCGTCGCTCGCCCCCAAGGCCGACGGCGCCTGGCACCTGCACGAGGCTGACCCGGGACATGGAGCTAGCGACCTTCGTCCTCTACTCCTCGGCCGCCGGCATTCTCGCCAACCCCGGCCAGGGCAACTACGCCGCCGCCAACTCCTTCCTTGACGCGCTTGCCCAAAAGCGCCGCCGACGGAAGGACTGCCCGCCACCGCAATCGCCTGGGGGCTCTGGGAGCAGGCGAGTGAGATGGGCGAGCACATCGACGCCGCCGACCGGGCGCGGCTCGAACGCGAAGGAATGGGCTCGCTCCCCACCGCGCAGGGCTTGGCGCTGTTCGATCGCGCCCTCGCCTTGTCGGCTCCCTACATCGTTGCGGTACCAGTGGCCCTGAGCACCCTGCGCTCTCTCGGCAGGTCCGGCACGCTGGCGCCGCTGCTCTCCGGCCTGGTCAAGACGAGCCGTCGTCGCGCTGCAGCCGCCAGCGGCTCCCTTGCCCCCCGCCTCGCCACTGTTTCCGAGTCGGAGCGATCGGCAGTCGTCCTGGCTTTGGTCCGCGAGCACGCCGCCGCCGTGCTCGGCCATTCCACGGCCGCCGCGATCGACCCGGGTGTGCCGTTCAAAGACCTCGGCTTCGATTCCCTCGGTGCGGTCGAGCTGCGCAATCGTCTCGCCCAGGCCAGCGGTGTGCAGCTGGAGGCCACCCTGGTCTTTGACCAACCGACCCCTGAAGGGGTCGCCGCCCACCTGCTCGAGCAGGTGGGGAGCAAGGTTGGGAAGGAGGTGGTCGTCCACGCCGCCCGTGGCAGCGATGAGCCGATCGCGATCGTCGGCATCGGTTGTCGCTACCCCAACGAGGTCTCCTCCGCGGCCGGCCTTTGGCGCCTCGTCGCGGGGGGTGAGGACGGGATCACCGAACTTCCCCCGGAGCGGGGGTGGAACACCGAGAACTTCCCGGCCCCGGATCTCGAGCAGGTGGGCAAGGCCTACGTCCCCGAGGGGGGCTTCCTACGCGACGCCGCCGAGTTCGATCCCGCTTTCTTCGGGATCTCCCCGCGCGAGGCGGTGGCGATGGACCCACAGCAGCGGCTGCTCTTGGAAAGTGCCTGGGAGACGCTGGAGGACGCAGGGGTCGACCCGGCTTCGCTGCGCGGCAGTGCGACCGGGGTGTTCGCCGGGGTGATGTACCACGACTACGGCAACGGTGCCGCCGGCGGGATCTC
>CAWEQY010000005.1:0-20299 GCA_963811375.1 uncultured Solirubrobacterales bacterium | reverse complement strand
AGGCCTGGCTCTTCGCCGAGCGGCACCGCTGCCAAGCCCAGCTGCACCAACTACTCGCCCGAAACACCAGGCTGCACAACCGGATCCAGTCGGCCGACGAACCGCTGGTGGTCGATCGCATGGCGCGGGCCGCAGGGCATGGTCGCCGAAGGCGAGACCCCGGTCGAACATCCGCGGCCTCAAGAACTAGAGCGCCTTCCGGGCCCTGGAGCGATGGTTAGTCTCGGCTCCTACCTCCTGGGAGCCGCTCAGCTGGCCCTGGTGGGCCTCTCGCTGGGTTTCAGCGCCTACGGGCTGCGACGACGCCTGATGCCGCCTGGGGCGCGCACCGGCTCGCCGGGTGGAGGGGATCGCTCCCGTTGCCCTGCTGATCTGGGTCTCCGAGATTCTCGGGAGGTTTTCGGGCCCCTCTACGCCGGAGCCTGGTCGGCGCCTGCGTCCTTCTCGCTGCTGTCATCCACGCTCTCTCCGGGGGTGGCGGGCGGGCGGGGGTTGTCCCGCGGCGCGGAGGGCGCGCAGCGCCGAGCACCGTGGGGGATGCCGCACCGACAGGACCTGCCGGCCAGAGCGGCTGGCGACTGCTGACCATGGTCGGGGTCATCGCCCGGCGGTCGGGCACTGGGCGGTGACGGCCAAGCACGCGCTCGACGCGGGCATCTTCAACTTCGACTCGCTCTGGTACCACATGCCGTTCTCGGCGGACATGGCCCAGTCCCACTCGACGACCGGGATGCACCACGTCGAAACGGTCTTCATCAACTGGTTCTACCCGCAGAACTCGGAGCTCCTGCACGCGGATCGGGATCCTCGCGATCGGCCGGGACACGCTCTGCCTCTTCATCAACTTCGGCTGGCTCGCGGTCGCCTTCCTCGCCGCCTATTGCGTGGGCGGCCCTACGGGCGGGGGTCCCGACGCGTCGTCGCCGCGGCGATCCTGATCGGCTGCCACACCCTGGTGGTGCGCGAGCCCGGCGCGGCGAAGAACGACCTGATGGCCGCCGCGCTGCTCCTCGCCGGCATCGCGATCCTGATCGAGGCCTGGAACTGCGCCAGGCAGCCGACGAGGAGCGGACGCGCGCTCTCGGCTGCGTCGGCTGGCCGCTGGCCGCCGCCGGGCTCGCGGTCGGGCTGGCCGCCGGGACCCGGCTCACGGTCTTCGCCTTGGCGGCGGCGCTCAGCGTCGTCGTCATCGTCCTCGCGCCGTCCGGGCAGGCGCTGGGGGGCGGCGGGGTGGTGGTTCGTCTCCGGCCTGGTCGGC
Organism: uncultured Solirubrobacterales bacterium; assembly: GCA_963811375.1. Classification (GTDB taxonomy): domain Bacteria; phylum Actinomycetota; class Thermoleophilia; order Solirubrobacterales; family 70-9; genus VAYN01. Next base: position 19,041 of record CAWEQY010000005.1, on the reverse strand, counting down.
GGCGGCTACTGGTACCTGCGCAACCTGCTCGTCGCCGGCAGCCCGATCCCCGAGGTGACCAAGCTCGGCCCGATCTCCCCGCCGCACCCCGAGCGCCTGCAGGAAGGCCGGCCCGACTTCAGCATCGCCCACTACCTCACCGACACCGGCGTCTGGCGCCACTACTTCGCGCCCGGCGTGCACGACGCCTTCGGCGCCCTCTGGCCGCTGCTCGGTCGGCGCCGTCGCCGCCTGCCTGCTGGCGATCTTCTCCGGCCGCGACCGCCTGATCCGCTGGCTCGGCGGCTGCGCCCTCTTCGGCCTCCTCGCCTACCTCTTCACGCCGCTCGGCGCCGCCGGGCCGAGGGCGCCCCGGTCGGCTTCGCGATCAACATCCGCTACGTCATCCCGGCGCCTGCTGGCGGCGCTGGTGCTGCTGCCGCTGCCGCGCTTCCTCGACGGCGAGAAGCGCCAGTGGGGGCTGATGGGGGTGCTGCTGGTCGTCCTCCTGTCACCGACCGCCCCGACGACGCCCTCCACGACACGGCCCGCGCTCTTCGCCCTCGCCTCTCGTGTTCGCCGTCGCCGTCCCGGCGGCGCTGCTCTGGCTCGCGCGCCGCGGCGCCTGCCGCGGCGCCGTCGCCGCCGGCTTCGCGGCGCTCGCGCTGGCCGTGGTCGCGCTCGGCTACCCGGTCCAGCGCCACTACCTGGACCACCGCTTCGCCAACGGTCGCCGCCGACACCATCCCCGGGATGGACCTCGACTCCGCCTACCGCTGGGCGCGCGGCATCGAGGACGCCCGGATCGGCCTCGCCGGCACCACCGCCGGCTTCGCCGGCTACGGCTTCTACGGCCCCGACCTCTCCAACCAGGTCATCTACCTCGGCGAAGACGGCCCGCACGGCGCCTTCAACGCGATCCCGACCTGCGCGCGCTTCCGCGACGCCGTCAACGCCGCCGACCTCGACTACCTCGTCACCTCGCCCTTCCTCAACTTCATCCACCCCGGCAAGCCGATCCCCTCGCCCGAGGCGCGCTGGCTGCGGGGCGAGCCCGCCGTCGCCGCCGCTGCTCCGCAGCGGCCCGGTCACCGTCTGGAAGGTCGGCGGCCAGCTCGACCCGCGCCTGCGGCCCCCGCAACGCCCCGCTGCGCGAAATCCCCGACATACCGGCACGTGGGTAATCTCGGGCAGATGAGCTATCCGCTCGCCAACGCGCTGTACCAGTGGGAGGAAGGCGACCGCGAGCTGGCGGCGATCGACGACCCGCGGGCAGCGGCGCCTCGCCGACCGCGTGGTCGACGCGATCCGGGTCGAGCTGCGCCGGCGGATCGGCCCGACCTTCACCGCCGACGAACTGGCCGACCTCTACGGCAAGGGACCGACTGGGCCAGCAGATCGCGATCGACGTGGCGCCGGCGGCGGCGGACGACGCCCGCAGTCCTTGCCGACGCGGCCTTCTGGATCTACCTGCGCGGCGCCGGCGACTTCGCCGGCGGCGCAGCCAGCTAAGTCGGCGGAGTCGGAGTCCGAGTCCTCTGAATCGTCGTCGACTCGTCGCCGTCGGGGGAGCCGGCGCGGCGGATGACGATCTGGTCGGACTCGATCCGGACGGTGACGTCGCGGTTGCCGGCCCAGTGCTCGGCGTAGACGGGGTTGTCCTTGACCGAGGCGTCGAGCCAGAGGCCGTAGCCCTCGTCTTCGCCGTGGTCGAAGGTCGCCTCGTGCTCCTTGCGGCGGCCGCGGCCTCCGCGACGACCGCGACGGCGACGGCGTTTGCGCGGTCGCCGCCGGCGCCCTCGCTCGGCAGCCCTCGCCGATCCTCGTCGCCGTCCTCGTCCTCGGACTCGGCCTCCTCGGCCTCCTCCTCGGCGGCGGCGGCTTCGATCTCCGCTTCGATCTCGTCGCGCAGGTCGATGTCGCTGGAGCCGGCGTTCTCGTCGTCAGCGCGAGAGTTCGTACTGCTTGCGGAACTCGCGCAGCTCGGTCGCGCGAGATTTCGAGTTGGTGGGCGATCCAGGCGTCCGTGCGTCCCTGGTGGACCCAGGCGCGGATCTGATTCAGCTGTGGCTTCAATGAGCGTCGTGGCATCGGCGCGCGAATCTATTGAAAGCGAGGGTGGGAGCGTCGTGGGCGTACGCGAGCTAGGACATCAAGAAGGCGAGCGCCTCGAACATGGCGACCGACGACGACCACCACGGTCACCGTGAGGCAGATCGCCAGGACGCTGAAGCGCACCTTGCCGTGCTGCTCGGAGCGTTCGATTCGGCGGGCGCGGGAACGGTTGGCGGCGCGCCGGCGCAGCTGCTCGCGCCGGCGGCGCTCGAGTGAGGTCTCCTGCTCGAAGGCCGACTCGAACTGGGTGATGCTTTGTCGCATTTTCATAGAAGGGGAGCCCCGAAGGGCCGCGGGGACCGTAGCAAAGGATCTTGCAAAGCTCACGGTTCGCTCACGGTCCGACAGGCGCCCCAGAGGCCCGCGCCCGAGCCCTTTGCCGGCTTTCGCGGCTTCAGGCGCCTCGAACCATGCGCGAAAGCGGTCGTTTGGACGGAAAGTGAGGTCCGCGGGCGAGCCCTCGCCGCAGCAGCTCGGCCTTGAGGAAGCGCTGTGATCGATGCACACGTAGGCGAGCAGCCGGCCGTAGTAGTCGCGGGGTTCGACGCCGAGACGCAGCCGGACCCGCCGGCCTTCGACCGCGCGGTGCTCGAAATCCGAGGCCTGCGGGCCCGAAGCACTGGACCGGCGTGTCGGGCTTGACCGTCTCCGGCGTGTCGACCCCGATCAGGCGGACCGTCTCGGTCGTCCGTCGTCGATCCGCGACTTCCAGCGTGTCGCCGTCGACGGCGCGCACGACGTCGGCCGTCGAGGTGCTCGGCCCCGCTCGGGCCGTCGGCTGCCGCCCCGGTCCCAGGGCCGCAGGAGGATCGCCGCGGCGATCAACAGCAAGGCGATGCTCCCAGCGTCCCGTCACCGCCCGCCCAAGGGCGGACGGGGGCGGAATCACCCCCCTCTCAGCGATGAGGAAGCCGCAATTACGGGGTGCGGCGCACGTTCGCGAGCAGGCTCTCCTTGATCTGCTCGACGATCTCCAGCGCCTCGCTCCACTCGCGCTGCCAGACGTTGCGGCCGAAGATGACGCCGCAGCCGCCGGCCTCCATCACCTCGCGGGTGTTGCGGAGGACGGTCTCGTCGTCGGCCTTGGAGCCGCCGGAGAGGACGACCAGCGCGCGGCCGGCCGATTCGACGCACTGGCGGATCGCCTCCTGCTGGTCGACCTCGCATCTCGTTGTAGGGCGCCGGGGCGTCCTTGTCCTTGTCGGGGTCGATCTTCGGCATGTTGAGCTTGACGATGTCGGCGCCCATCTCCATCGCCATGCGCGCCGCGTAGTCGATCGCGTAGAAGGAGTTGGGGCCGCCCTTGGCGTCGACGTTTTCGCCGCGCGGGTAGGACCAGACGACCAGCGGCATGCCGAAGCGGTCGCATTCCTGGCGGACCTGGCGCAGCTGGGCGAGGTCCTCGTCCTGGCGCGGCGAGCCGACGTAGAGCGTGTAGCCGATCGCGTCGGCGCCGAGCCGGACGCCGTCCTCGACGCTGGAGTTGCAGGAGGAGAAGGCCTTGGCCGAGGAGGGGATGTCGGTCTTGCCGTTGACCTTGAGGATCAGCGGCACCCGGCCGGCGTAGTCGGGGTAGTACTTCTCGGCCATGCCGATCTGGCAGGCGAGGGCCGAGTAACCGGCCTCGGCGGCGAGCCGGAACTGGTAGTCGGGGTCCTTCGAGGCGGGGTTGGGGAAGAAGTCGCGCGGGCCGTGCTCGATGCCCTGGTCGATCGGCAGCAGCATCAGGGTTCCGTTGCCGGGACCGAACTCGTACAGAAGGCGGTGAAGGCGGGCACGTTTGCCGGGCGGCAGGGTCGCGAGCAGCGATTTCTGCTCGGTCAGGCTCTTCAACTCCACGTGTGATTCCTCCTCGAAGACGGGTGTCCCGGGCAGTATGCCATCGGCAAACGGCGCGGGGCGCGCGGACCAGGCGGGTTATCCTCGGATGGACCATGAGCGAGACTGAGCTCAGCGTCATCTGCAAGAACTGCGGCTCGGAGGTCAGTCCGTACGTAACCGAGTGCCCGTACTGCGGCGCGCGGCTGCGCAAGCGGGCGCCGAAGCTGGAGCGCCGCGGCGACGCGCCTCGAGGCGCAGCGCCCGGCGCCGCCGCTCGGGCCGCGCCTGCGCCGCCGGCCGCGCGCCGGTCAGCGCGCCCGCGCACCTTCCGCCCCTACGCGACGCTCGCGCGTGATCCTCGGCTCGGCGCATCCTGCTGCTGATCCAGAAGGCGACCGGCGACCCGCTCGTCGACCTTCGGCGGCCTGATCGTCCCGCTCGAGGACGAGTGGTGGCGCTACCTGACCGCCCCCTTCGCCTACGTCGACGTCGGCTACCTGTTCGTCGTCGCGGTCGGGCTGGCGATCTTCGCGACCGGGGTCGAGCGCCGGCTCGGCACGTCGCCGACCGCGGTGCTGCTGCTCGCCTGCGGCGCCGCTCGGGATGCTCGCCGCCGGCGGCGTCGCCAACGCCCGGGACGACTTCACCGTGATCGCCGGCGGCAACGGGATGGCGCTCGGCGCGGTCGCCGCCTGGTTCGCGATCCGCCGCGCCGAGGCGCACGGGCGCGATCGACGAGGAGTACGACGTGATCGGGGTGGTCGGTCGCCGCCGCGGTGCTGATCGCGCTGCCGCTCTTCGCCCCGACCGCGGACTTCGTCGCCGGCCTCGTCGGCGGCGCCGTCGGCGGCCTCGCCGGCCTCGCGGCGCCGCGGCCGTGCGCTCCGCCGACTGACTAGGCTGAGCGCGGTGCCCGACGAGAAGCGAGCTCGAAGCCGCGATCGAGCGGCTGCTCGACCCCGAGCGCTTCGCCGAGGCCGAGCGGATCGTCGCCCAGGCGGCGCCGCAGCTGCAGAAGGTGCTGGCCGCGGCGCTCGCCGAGGGCGGCTGGTTCGGCGAGCCGCACGAGGCCGAGACGCTGCGGGCCGCGACCGTCCCCGACCCGGACGAGCGGCTCGCCGCCGTCCGCGCCCTGCTCGCCGAGGAGGCGCGGATGGGGATGATGGTTGGCGTCGCCGTCGGCTGGGCACTGACGAGGAAGAGATGACACGACCCGCGACGCGACCAGAGGGAGAGCGCTGAGATGGAGATCAAGTTCCACGGCCAGTCCTGCTTCGAGCTGACCGAGGGCGAGCACCGACGCTGCTCATCGACCCGTTCCTGAAGCCGAACAACCCGGTCGCGGTCGACGACCGCCGAGGAGGTCGACCCGACCCACATCGCGCTCACCCACGGCCACGCCGACCACATCGCCGACGCGGTCCCGGTCGCCAAGCGCACCGGCGCCCACTGCGTCGCGATCGTCGAGCTCGCCGACTGGCTCGAGGGCGCAGGGCGTCGAGAACGTCAGCGACCCCAACCTCGGCGGCACCGTCAGCTTCGACTGGGGCTGGATCAAGCTGGTGCCGGCCTGGCACACGAACACGATCCCCGGCTCCGAAGAGGCGCCGTTCAGCGCCGAGCACGGCACCGCGATCGGGACCGCCGCCGGCCTGCTGATCAACATCGGCGGCAAGACGATCTACCACGCCGGCGACACCTGCCTGTTCGGCGACATGAAGCTGATCGCCGAACGCAACCCGGTCGACATCGTCCTGCTGCCGATCGGCGGCCACTACACGATGGATCGCCACGACGCCGTCGTCGCCGCCAAGTTCGATCGGCGCCGACGACGGTGATCCCGATGCACTACGACACCTTCCCGCCGATCGAGACCGACGCCGGGGCCTTCAAGGCCGACGTCGAGGCCGCAGACCTCGTCCCAGGTCGTGCGTCCTCGCAGCCGGGCGAGTCACACAGCGCCTGAGCGACTGAAGCGCTCGACGCACCTGGAGCGGGTCGAGTCCTCGCGGACGGCCGACGCTACGGCAGGAGCTTCGGCGACGGGCAGCTTCGCCGTCGCCAGCGGGCACTTCTGCGGCCGGCGGCGCTTCGACCGGCGGCGCCGGGGCCGGGGCCGGTTCGGCGACCGGCGGGGCGCGGCTGGGGGCGGGGTGGAGTCGGTGCGCCGCCGACGGTGACGACGACGGTGCTGCCGCCGCCGTGCGCGCCGGGCGGTGGCGCCGGCGGGCGGCGGTCGCGACGTGTGACGGCTTCGACGGTCGGGTCGCCGCCGGTGATCGTCTCCTCGCGCGGCGGCGGACTGCGCCGGCGGCTTCGTCGTCGACGGGCGGGCGCGGCGCCGGCTCGGCGGCGGCCTCCGGCGGCCGGCGTCGGTCCTCGACCGGCGGCGGGCGTCGGCCTCGGCCGGCTCGTGGACGACGGCCTCGGCGCGCTGACCAGCGGCCGGGGCGATCGCGGGGCCGGTCGGTTCCGGCGTGCTGGACCTGGGAGATCTTGGCGGCGGGCGGGTCGACCGGGTGCCGGCGGCCTGCTGCTTGACCTCGACCGCGCCGGCGGTGAGCACGGCGGCGGTGACGACGCCGGCGACGGCCTTGGTGCCGATCGCGCCGCCGATCGCGCCGAGGCCGCCGGCGGCGCTGCCGCCGCCGATCGCGGCGCCGACGCTGCCCGACCGCGCCGGCTCCGGCGGCGCCGGCACCAGCGGCGCCCGGCGCCGGCGGCGCCGGCGGCACCGCGCGCTCCGCCGGCGCCGCCGAGGCCGAGCTTGGAGGCGATGAAGCCTTTGAGGGCGATCAGCGCCGCCGACCGGGAAGAGCGCCGCCAGCGACCTTCTCGTTGGAGCGGACCTGGGAGCGGAAGTCGGCGCATTCCTCGCACTCGCGGACGTGGCGGCGGACCGGGGCGGAGACCTTGCGCAGGCCCTCGGCCGCTTCGGAGAGCTCGACCCGGACCTCGCCGCAGGTCAGCAGGCGGGCCTGGCTGGCCTCGGCGAGCGAGATCCGCGCCCGCACCAGCAGCGACTTGACCGAGGGCACCGTGGTCTCCATCGCGGCGGCGATCTCCTCGTAGGAGAGCGCGTCCATCTCGCGCAGCAGCAGGGCCGAGCGCTGGGTCTCGGGAAGTTTGTTGACGTCGGCGAGGAGCTGGCGGAACTCCTCGCGGTTGTGGACCCGCTCGGCGGTCGAGGAGGCCTCGACGGCGGGCACCATGTCCATCGATTCCTGCGCGTCGGCGGTCGGTTTGCGCAGGTGGTTGAGGCAGCGGTTGCGGGCGATCCGGTAGAGCCAGGGGCGCAGGTTGATCTCGCGCTCGTCGGCGAGCATCGCCCGGTAGGCGTTGACGAAGACCTCCTGCAGGACGTCCTCGGCGTCCTCGGTGGAGCCGAGCATCTGGCGGCAGAAGCCGAGCAGGCGGCCCTGGTAGCGGTCGACGATCGTCTCGAAGGCGCCGGGGTTGCCGCTGCGGGCCATCGCGATCAGCTTCTCGTCGCCCTGCAGCTTGAGCAGGGGCGAGCGGCGGGCGAGAAGTCCGCGGCGACTGGCGTGCGTTAGGGCTGATGCCTCCAAGCTCTCCTCCCAGGGAAAGGCGCGTTTCCTATGCCTACAGACACGGTAACAGCGGCGGAGTTGCGCGCCGGCGAACATTTATTGCGGTTTTATGAGCGCTGCAAGCGGGATACCATCGCCGTGCCCGGGTGGCGAAACTGGCAAAAGCGGCGCCCTTAAAAGGCGCTGCCCCGTAAGGGGCTTGCGGGTTCGAGTCCCGCCCCGGGCACTCACTATATAGGCTCCGCGCTGATGGAGAGCACGGGGGGCGCATCGTCGCCAAGGCGCTGAAGTCGCGCGGGGTGGAGCCACCTCTTCACGCTGTCGGGGGGACATCTGTTCTCCATCTACGACGGCTGCAAAGCGGAGGGGATCGGGATCGTCGACGTCCGCCACGAGCAGACCGCCGCCTTCGCCGCCGAGGGGATCGCGAAGGCGACCCGCGGGGCTGGGCGTCGCGGCGCTGACCGCGGGGCCGGGCGTGACCAACGGGCTCAGCGCGATCGCCGGCGCCCAGGCCAACGGCTCGCCGGTCTGCGTGCTCGGCGGGCGGGCGCCGGAGATGCGCTGGGGCTCGGGCTCGCTGCAGGAGATCGACCACCTGCCGTTCGTCTCGCCGCTGGTCAAGTCGGCGCGCGACGGTGAAGGAGCCGGGCGCGATCGCGGCGATGACCGCGGCGGCCCTCGACCTGGCGCGCGGCGGCGCCGAGCGGCCCGACCTTCGTCGACTACCCGATGGACGTCGTCTTCACCGAGGCCGAGGTGGAGATCCCCGCGCCGGTCGGCGGCCGACGGCCGAGCCGGCGGCGGGCGTGGAGGAGGCGGCGGCGCTGCTGGCCGCGGCCGAGCGGCCGGCGATCATGGCCGGCACCGGCCTCTACTGGGGCCGCGGCGAGGAGCGAGCTGCGGGCGCTGGCCGAGGCGCTCGGGATCCCGGTCTTCCTCAACGGCCTCGGCCGCGGCTGCCTGCCGGCCGACCACGAGCTCGCCTTCAGCCGCGCCCGCGGCACGGCGCTGCAAGGGCGCCGACGTGGCGCTGGTGATCGGGGTGCCGATGGACTTCCGGCTCGGCTTCGGCGGCAGCTTCGGCGAGGAGACGAAGATCATCCGCCTCGACGTCGCGCCGAACGCGCTGACCGCCAACCGCGCTCCCGACGCTCGACCTGGTCGGCGACGTGCGGGCGAGCCTGGCGGCGATCCGCGAGGCGGCGGGCGGAGCGAGCGCGCGCGGCGGCCGCTGGCTGGAGCAGCTGCGCTCAGTCGAGGCGGAGAAGCGCGCCGCCGAGCGGGAGGAGCTCGACGACCCGCGCTCGCCGCTGCACCCGGTCCGGGTCTACGAGGAGCTCGGCGAGGTGCTCGACCGCGACGCGATCGTGATCGGCGACGGCGGCGACTTCGTCTCCTACGCGGGCCGCTACATCGACACCTACGAGCCGGGCTGCTGGATGGACCCGGGCCCGTTCGGCTGCCTCGGCGCCGGCCCCGGCCAGGCGATCGGCGCCAAGGTCGCCCATCCCGACCGCCAGGTCTGCCTGCTGCTCGGCGACGGCGCCTTCGGCTTCGCCGGGATGGAGTTCGACACTATGGCGCGTCACGGCCTCGGCGTCGTCGGCGTGATGGGCAACAACGGGATCTGGGCGCTCGAGCACCACCCGATGAAGTTCCTCTACGGCTACTCGGTCGCGGCGGAGCTGCAGCCGGAAACGCGCTACGACGAGCTGGTCGAATCGCTCGGCTGCGACGGCATCCTCGTGCGCGACCCGAGCGAGCTGCGGCCGGCGCTCGAGCGCGCCTTCGACTCCGGCCGGCCGACCCTGGTCAACGTCCTCACCGATCCCGAGGTCGCCTACCCGCGCAAGTCGAACCTGGCCTAGGCAAGCCGGATTTTCCTGATCGGGCGGGCCTCGGTCCGTGCCGGTCTGAAAACGAGAATCGGCCGCCATCGCTGGCGGCCGATTCAAGCTGGTCCCTCAGGACGGGCAGGGGTACGTCTTCAGGGACCCTGTATTCGATGGGCTCAGACGGCGGGAGGCGCCATGATGCGGCAATCGCCTAAGCCCTGTTTCCCAGGTGCAAGCTGCGGACGATCCACAACTCTTCCCCGGTGAGCCGAGTATCCGCGCGACTATCCGTTGCGTCTAGTCGGCTGACAACCCGGCTACTAATAATCAGGTAGCTGGATACTACCTAATCTTTTCGGGCTTCGGTACGGCATTACCCATCTGTCCTGTCGGCTGGTACGCCGACTGTCCACCCGGTACCTCGAAGTTCTCTCGAGCGAAATACTCGGTACTCAGGCCCGACTCGCGGCGGCGGAGATCGCCGTGCCGTAGAGGATGTCGTGCTCGGAGACCGTGATCCGCTCGAGCCCGAAGGCGCGCATCGCCTCGACCAGGATGACCACGCCGGCGACGATCGTCGGGGCGCGGTCGGGGTGCATGCCGGGGATCTCGACCCGCTCGGCGAGCGGGGTGGAGGCGAGCTGGGAGAGCATCCGCTGGATCGAGGGCAGCGACGAGCACGTGGCCGTGGACCCGGGCCGGGTCGTAGGGCTCCAGCTCCATCTCGATCGCCGCCAGCGAGGTCGGCGTGCCGGCGACCGCGATCCCGGCCTCGGCGTCGACGCCTCGCCGACGGCCGCCTCGATCAGGCCGCGGATGTCGGCGGCCAGCGCTTCCAGCTCGACCGCGGTCGGCGGGTCGGAGCCGATGTGGCGCTCGCTGTGGCGGACGACGCCGGCCTGCAGCGAGGTGTGGAAGGAGATCTCCGCGCCGGTGCCGACGATCAGCTCGGTCGAGCCGCCGCCGATGTCGATCACCAGCGTCGGCACGCGTCGGCGCCTGCTCGGAGGTGGCCCCCAGATAAGTGAGCCGCGCCTCCTCCTCGCCGTCGAGCACCCGCGCCGAGAGCGCGAACCGCTCGCGCAGCTCGGCGACGAAGGCGCCGCCGTTCTCGGCGTCGCGCACGGCGCTGGTCGCGATCGCGTCGACCGCTCTCCACCCCCAGCTCCTCGCACCGTCGCCACGTAGCCGCCGATCGCCGCGCAGGCGTCCTCGATCGCCTCCGCCGACAGCCGCCCGGAGAGGTCGACGCCCCGGCCCAGCCGCGTCACCGTGCTGCGCCGCTCCACCGGCGCCACCCGCCCCCCGGCGACGTCGGCCACCAGCAGCCGCGCCGAGTTGGTGCCGACGTCGATCACCGCGACCCGCTTGGAGCCCTCGCCATCGGCGGCACTCTAGAGCCAGCCCAAGCCGGGAAGTCCCTTGCGCAAACCACCGCCCACGCCACCGAGCCCGCCCCATTGCTACGATCTCGAGTCCGCCGCGGGGTGGAGCAGCCAGGTAGCTCGTCGGGCTCATAACCCGAAGGTCGCAGGTTCGAATCCTGCCCCCGCTATAGGACGAAAACCCGCTTTCCAAGCGGGTTTCGCGTTTTTGGGGACCTCAAAATCGGCCAAAAACGCCCTGGGGCAACGCCTGGGGCAACACCTGGGGCAACACGAGAGTCGATTCAGCCCTTGCGGAGGGTCCCCGCTACCTACGTTCGCCCAGTCAGGAACGTGATGCCATCGTGACCGAACGCATCAAAGAAACCTAGAGCGGCGGTGATGGCGCTGACGCGGCCGCAATTGAGCTCGACTCCGACGGTAAGGTTCGGTGTTGCGCGGCCGCGCATCGGCGACACTGCATGGGCGTCCATAGAGGTCATCGGATGTCCGATGCGCCGCGTAGCGTCCGGCCGCTGATGGCATCGACAATGGCGCCCGTTGCGACCACGGAAATCGGTCCGCCTCAAGTCTTTGAGGATCGCTTCCCGACGACCGGAGACAGTCCGGCGCGCGCAGTGGGTAGCGACGAGTTCTTCGTAGAAGGTGGCTGGCTCATGCGCCGAGCCCTGCAACGCAACGGGGCTGTCGCTGTATCGCCTCTCGCGAGCTGGGCAGGGGCCGAAGATGGGGTGCTGCCAAGCGCCGACGCGGAACATCATTTGTTGCGAGCTACCGAGCCGCCGCCAACCCCCAAGCGTCGCCGCCGGATCCCAGTGGTTGATCTCTTTGCGGGATGTGGGGGCCTCTGCTTGGGTTCGCGAAGCCACCACGGCACTTGGTGAAGCGGCGGACTTCTCGGCTTTTGATTTGGATGAGCAGGCACTTCGGGTCTACTCCGATAACTTTGTGGGGTCGCTGACCCACTCGAGGGACCTCGCTGAAGTCGTCGATGGAGATCTGGGGGCGCGGCCCACGCGCAAGGAGGATCGTCGCCGACACTCCTTGTCGCTTGCTCGTCGCCGGTCCGCCTTGTCAAGGGCACTCCGCGGCGAACAACCAGGATGCGTCACCGAGACGAGCGGAATCGGTTGCAACCGCACTGCCGTTCGCGCGGCGGAGCTCCTCGAGCCGCAAGCGCTGATCATCGAGAACGTGCCGGCAAGCGACAGCCACCAAGTTGTAGACCGGGCTGTCGAGCGTCTGGAGGATCTCGGCTATTGGGTGGACGTTGGAATCGTTGACGTACTGCTCGGGTCCCGCAGCGACGTCGTCGCCTTGCTTCCTCGCAACACCGACCGAGCATCGACCGGATGATTCGATAGATGCTACGGATGCTGTCCGGACGGTCCGTTGGGCGTTCGAGGATCTTCAAGACAGCGAGAGCGAACGTCTCATCGATCAGCGTGCTCGATCCGCGCCGCAGACCCTGGAGAGGATGGACGTGCTTTTCGATCAGGACCTCTACGAGTTGCCGGATGAGTTTCGCCCTCCCTGTCATGCAAAGGGAGGTCACAGCTATGTATCGATCTACGGCCGCCTCCGCTGGGACTGAGCCAGCACAAACGCTGACTACCGGTTTCTACTCGATGTGCATGGGGCGAAACGTTCATCCAAAAAGAAGACGGACCATCACCGCCCATGAGGCAGCACGGATCCAGGCCTGCCCGACTGGTTCTCGCTGGATCGCCGACGAAGAGGGTGGACCTCTTCTCGCATGATCGGTAACACCGTTCCGCCCCGCCTCAGTTTTGCGGCCACGATGGAGCTTCTCAGATGAAGCATCACCGGAAACTGGCGAGTCTCTTCGCTGGGATCGGAGGGTTCGACGTCGGGTTCGAGCTCTCCGAGGGAATTACGACGTCGCTTCTCGTCGATAATTCACCTGCTGCGCAGCGGCAACTAGGAGCTGCGCTTCCCGAGCGCAGCAATTCATGGCGACATCCGTGACCTCGATGATGTCGGTCAAGTCGAGATCGTCTCGCCCGCGGGGTTTTCCCTGCCAGGATCTGTCCTCAGTCGGGCGAAAGCAGGGGCATCGAGGGTACGAGATCTCGTCTCGTTGGGGAGGTTTTCAGGCTGCTGGAGCGTCGTCGTGTCCCGTGGCTCGTACTGGAGAACGTGCCATTCATCCGCCAGCTCTCCCGAGGCTCGGCCCTGCGGCTGATCACTTCTGCCTCGAAGAACTGGACTACAAATGGGCCTATCGGGTCATCGATGCACACTGCTTCGGCCTGCCACAACGCCGCCGCCGCTGGGTGCTCTTGGCCAGCACCACCGGCGACCCCAAATCGGCATTGCTCTCCGAAGACGAGGCCCCAGGATTGCCGGGGATCATCGAAGGGTGGCCTGCTGGTTTCGACTGGACGGCAGGGATGCGCGCCCTCGGGTGGACGGTTGACGGCGTTCCTCCGATCAAGGGGGGATCTGCGGGGGAGTCCCGTCGCCGCCCGCGATTCGTCTAGTAAACGGACACTGGTGCACCCCCGACCTCCGCGTATGTAGAACGTTTACAGGGATTCGGGGCCGACTGGACGGCTCCGGCCGAAGAGGTCGTGAAACGGGGATTTCGATGGCAGCTAGTTGGAAACGCCGTTTCCGTTGCGATGTCCCGATGGCTGGCCCGACGCATCAGAGACCCTGGCTCATACGACATTCGAGCGACCTTCCTCTCGCGGAGGGCAGTCGCTGGCCTGCGGCGGCTTGGTCGGATGGTGCTGGCGAGATCCGGAGTTTCGACCGCGGGGACGTGGCCTCGGTCATGTCCATCCGAACCGCTCGAAGCGTTCCTCCGCTTTGAGCCCAAGCTCTCAGCGCCCGTGCGGCTACGGGCTTTCTTCGCAGGACGGAACGTGGGAGCCTCCGATTCCCGACTGGGTTCATTGGCCAGGTCGAAGCTCATGCCTTGGAGCAGGGTGCTGTCCCATTGGTGGTAAAAGCTGTGGCATGAATGCTACAGACGACCGCCAAGCATCCTTGCCGCCGTCGAAAAAGGCATCGAGGCCCATTCCGCAAACTCGGCCAAGTGGAGGCCTCTAAAGGACTGGTTTATCGAGCGGTATGGCGAGGAGATGATTCCCGAACGGCGTACGGCGGAGGGCAAGAACGTCACTGCCGAGAACCAGGTCTGGAACCGTCTGCACAACGAGCTCGCAGGCCTCGATCCACGTTACGCAGTAATTACTGCAGTCGAGGCAAGCTCCTCCCGCACATCAAGAGACACCTCCACACGAAGTTAGTATCCGCACAGGCGCGAGCCTTTTGTTGCTCAACGGACTCGTCCCGGACGAACTGCAGATCTTTCGAGAGGACGAGGTCACCAAATCCCTCGAAGCAGATGTTCCCCGAGCTGACGGCTGTGCACATCGAACGCCCTGAGCATCAGGCCAGCATTTCGGGGCCGACGTTGATTTCTACCGCCGTCGTTCCACTGGCGATCGAGGAGCGGATCATGCGCATGGTCGTCCTTGCGATCCGCTCGTCACAGGCCGTAATCCTAGTCGGCCCACCCGGCACCGGAAAGACGACGTTGCTGCGAGAGGTGATCGAAAAATCGGCGAAGACCCGACGGCCTTCGGCTTCTCCGAGGTCGGTGAGCCGTTGTTTGCCACGCCTGAGGAGAGCTGGACGACGATGGATCTGATCGGCGGGCAGACGCTTTCGGAGAACGGGGAACTCCGTTTTGTCCTGGGGACTGGTTCTTGATGCGATCGCGCAGGATCGCTGGCTGGTTCTGGACGCAGGCGAATCGAGCCGACCTCGACCGCATCTTCGGAGGTCTCCTGACCCTGCTTTTTCGGCCGATGTGGATGTCGGACCTGGGGCCGGGTGTCTACCCACGTCGGGGCCGATCGCGTCGTTCTCGGCTGGGCAGAGGGCGGAACCTCTAGTGTCGACAATATGGAGGGTCTGGATGCCTCGGAGCCGACCGGGGAGTCCGTCCAGTACCTCGCGGGAGATCAGTGGCGGCTGCTGGGCACCTACAACGCAGTCGATGCCCAGAGGGTGTTTCGCTCGGGGCAGGCCCTGGGCAGACGCTTCGCCCGCGGGTTCCCATACCGGCTCCCGCGCCGGATGGGTTCGCTGAGTCGATCAAGGCCTTGACCGAGGATCTGCCCGACATCGTCCACAAAGGAATGGTCGGCCTTTACACGGCCCATCATTCCCTGTCCATGGACAGAGTTGGCCCCGGCTCTTTTCATGCACATGCCGCATTACGTTGAGCAAGGACTGATCGGCAATGAGTCCAACGATGATTTGCTCTCCGATCTACTCGCGGAGGGATATCTGCTGACGCTTGGAACGACGCTTTCCAAGTTGCGCCCAGAGGATCTCGATGCTCTCGGGGACCAGATCGTGAACACCGAGGGCGTCTTTGCCGCACAGCAGTGGAGTTGGATCGTGGACAAGCTCGAAGCGCTGGGATAGCCAATGCCGCTCCCGGCGGGCATCGAGCAGCTCACCCCGAAGATCCGCTTGCCGGGGGGCAAGTCGAGACGACCAGAAGCTGGTCGAGCGCGGGCGAGCTCTTTGCCGCGCTCGCAGCGGTTGACGAGCCGGAGCGCGGACTTAATGGCTCGAGACATCGAGCGGAGGGTGCATCGTGTTCTCGCCCTAAGTCGACTCCTAGTCTCACCTTGCGGCCTGGCCCATTCGAGCCGATGCCTGGCTCGAGGCTTTGCCAGCTGAATCGCTGCGCCCCCGGGAGGTTGTGCTCACCCCGAACTCGGGAACCTCCTGGCGCGAGACGGCAAAAAGGGGCTGGCCCCCGCCGCTTTTTACGGCAAGAGGCACCATCGGATCGCAGACACCCTGCTGGTGTCAACGTTGCGCTGGACCCTAGAGGCTTTGGCGCCGGTGGTTCGAGACGCCGAACTTGTGGTTCCGGGCCTGCTGATAGAAGTCGCGCCACAGCTCCAATGCGCGTTGGGGCTTCTCGAGATCGAGCCTGTCAGCCGTGCTCATGCCGTCACGCCGTCCTTCCAGGATCTCACCGCGGTCTCGGGCGAGGGTCGACCATGGAATTTGCTCAGCCCCGTCGCCGATGCTCTCCTTTGGAGTTACGGCGCTGGCCTGCTCGAGCTCATCGACGCGCTGGTCGTTCCTGACGATCAACTCACGGGGCGCCTCTTCCAGCTTGGTGCCCTTGGTGAGCTGCTCGTCGCGCTTCGTGGTTGCGGTGCCGAGACGACGCCGACCGACCGTCATTTGGAGCGGCCAGCCGTGGTCCCGCCTATAAAGTGACGATGCGACTGGGGAAATTTGGGACCTGTGGTTCGAGGCAGCAGGCGTTTGGAGCGAGCGCGGTTTCGAATCCCCCTACCGCAGGGTCAGCACCAAGGTTGCCGGCGCCGGAGGCACCTTGGGTGCCGACCTTCTGCTTTGTCAGGGCTCTGAGCGTGGCCTCTTGATCGAGTGTAAGTACTCCGCCGATCCCTCGAGGGTTGCGAGAGACGGATTCCTGATCAGGCCGCGGCTTATGCGCTCGAGGCCCGCGAGATCTTCGACACCGTGGTCTCGGTCGTCGTGGGTCCGTCCGATGTGGTTGGCATTCCACCCTGATATCCACCGATACTGCCGAACTAGGGATCTTCTGCGCCGAGGATCTGGGTGAGCTGATGCCTGCGATCGGAATCGCATGACTCGGAACCGTGAGACGCCGCAGCCCAAGGACCCTGCAACCTCGCAGCGTCTTTCGCGGGTCAGGCAGAGAGACACCGCATTGGAGAAAGCGCTTCGATGCGAGCTACACCGTCGCGGGGCTGCGCTTTCGTGTCCAGGCCCGCCTCATCCCCGGGCTACGCCGGACCGCCGACATCGTCTTTCGCTCTGCGCGGGCCGCGGTCTTCGTCGACGGCTGCTTTTGGCACTGCTGCCCGGAGCACGCTACCTATCCCAAGAACAATGCAGACTGGTGGCGGGCGAAGCTGGAGGCCAATGTGGCCTGAGACAGAGACACCGATCAGCGATTGCGAAAGCTTGGCTGGCTATCCGTGCGGATTTGGGAGCATGAGAGCGTGGAGAGCGCCGTTGAGCGTATTGCGAGCGTGGTGCATGAGCGGCAAGTAGCTAGCTGTTGAGTGCTGGCGCCCTTTCTGCGGAGCGCTTACATTTCGCTCATGCCCTGGATCGAGTAGGCGATGCGCAGGCGCTTTCGCTTGGCGCCAAAAGCAGTGGAGTACGGGCGGCGGTATCCGCTGCTTGATTCCGCTGGGGCAACAAATGGGGCAACATGCCCCACAGATTCCAGCCGATCTCCAGCCGATCTCGATCTCGCGAAACCGCTTGAAACCGTGCTCCACGTAGCCCAGCCGAACCCCCGGATCGGGCTCATAACCCGAAGGTCGCAGGTTCGAATCCTGCCCCCGCTATAGGACGAAAGCCCCGGCATTTGCGCGGGTTTTCGTCATTTCTTGGACTATGTTCGCCTAACAGTCGATCGGCCCCGCCCCGCGGCCGGGCCGGGCTGCCAAGCCGGTCGCGTAGTAGGTCACCCGCCGCTTCGCGGCGAGGACCTCGGTCCTCGCAGCTGCCATTGGCGTTGATCTGGAGATCGAGTTGGCCCATTCGAGACGGGCGCGCCGGTAGCGGGCGAAGGCGATTCGCTCGCCGGAGGGATCCCAGCTCGGGTACAGCTCTTCCCGGTGCGGGGTGCGGGTCAGCCGCCGCAGCGGCCAGCATCCGGGTCGAAGACGAAGAGGTCGTCGAGCCCGTCGCTTGCCGACTCGCGCATGCAGGCGATCCGCGAGTCGTCGGGGGAGTAGACCGGCCAGGTCCGTCGGCGATCAGGCGCTTGACGGCCGCCGGCGCGAGGTCCAGATCGCGATCGCGTCCACCACGCCGCTCACGCCGGGAGTCAGTCGACTCGGGTCGCGAGCAGGGTCGCCCGTCGGGCGAGAACGAGCTGGCGCCGACGTACTCGAGCCCGGCCCGCGCCGCAGCAACCGGCGCTGCTTGCCGCTGTCCAGGTCGATGTCCAGATCCCCGCCCTGTCCGGCTCTTCGCGGGTGAAGACGAGCGTGTCGCCATCGGGCGCGAACACCGGCCTTTCGGCGGAGGCGATGTTGATCCGTGCACCCGCCTCCATTCGCCTTGGCGAGCCAAATCACGAACGCCGCTGGAAGGCGACCTCGGTTCCGTCGGGCCCCAGGAGACGCCCGGCCCGACGTGGCCGTCGATTACTCCTGGCGGCCGGCGAGCCGAAGGGGATCGTTCGCCGCGCGGGTTCAGGCCGTCAACACCGTTCCGGTGGCGGATTCCAGGTTTCTTTGACCACGCCAGCCGCGGTCCGGCCGGGGCCGCGGCGCTCGCCGCGCCACCGCCAGCAGCAGCGCTATCCCCCGGCACCAGGCCGCCGCGGAAGGTGCGAATCAGGCGCGCCATCGTCAGCACTCGATCCTGCCCGCCTCGCGGCCGGACCGGGCTGCCAGGCGGGAGCGAAGTAGTCGGTCAACTGCGAGGAGCGACTTTGGTCGCGCAGCTCCCGTCGGCGTTGATCTGCATCAGCGCGCTGCGATCCCGAACGCCGCCTCATCCCCGCGCCCGCCCGGCAGCCGGCGTAGGCGAGGCGCTCCCCGGAGGGTCCCAGCTCGGGAACAGCTCGGACAGGCCGGGCGTGTGGGTGAGACGGCGCATCCCGGTCCCGTCGGCGTGAGGACGTAGAGGTCGATGCTTTCCCCTTCGCCGCCGTACTCGCTCGCCGCGTCGCAGCAGGGCGATCTTCGAGCCGTCCGGCGAATAGACCGGGGATTCGCCGTCTTCGGCCAGCCGCCGAGGCCGCTGCCGTCGAGCGCCAGCGCCACCGGCTGCGCTTCCAGGGTGAGCGGGCCGTCGGGGTCGCCGACAGCGTCGTCCCGTCCGGCGAGAAGGAGAGGCGCCCACCTGACCCGTTTTTCCACGGCGTCAGCTGGTGGCGGGCACCGGTGAGGAGGTCGACGGTCCAGATCGTCGAGCCTCGAAGCCCTCTTTCCAGAGCTTTCCGCCGACCCTGATCGCTGAGTCTCGTCGATCGCGCGGGTGAAGGCGAGCGTGCGCCCGTCCGGCGAGAAGACCGGTATGGAGGCCCCCTCGGTGCCGGCGACCGGTCGGGCCGCCGCCGTCGGCGGCAACGGTGAAGAGCTTTGAGATCGGCTCGCCATCGTCGCCGTCGCGCACGCCGACGATGGCGCTGAAGGCGACCGTCTCCCCGTTGGGCGACCAGGAGAGCGCCGAGAGGAAATTGGGAACGGGCGGGCCTTAATCCCGCCCCCGGCCAAAGTCACGGGTTTCCGCCGGCCGAGTTCACGTTCAGCAGCTCCAGGCGATAACCTTGGC
>CAWEQY010000004.1:0-45911 GCA_963811375.1 uncultured Solirubrobacterales bacterium | reverse complement strand
GCTCATGCTCTCCGAGAACACCGGCTCGCACGAGGAGCTCTTCGACTACGTCCTCACCGTCAACCCCTTCGACATCCAGGAGCAGGCCGACGCGATCCACCGGGCTCTGACCATGCCCGCCGAGGAACGGAAAGAGTGGGCGCAGGGCCTCAAGGAGATCATTTACTCGCGCAATCCCGGCGACTGGGTCGACGATCAGCTGCGCGACATCGAGGAGCTCCGCAAGCAGGCCTCATAGGGGGAGAACTCCCCCGCCCCCGTGCCTTGAAGTGCCATGGCTGGAGTCCGGATTCGCTGGTCGGCAGCGGGGAGAGCGGTGCTCGTCGTCGCCGGGGCGCTGCTCGCCCTGCAGCTGCTCCCGCCGATGCTGAAGCCACCCGAGCCGCCGCCGCTGGCGGCGGACGTGGGGCTGCCAGGGGCCGAAGTCGAGCGAGGGCCGGTGGCAGCCCCGCAACGCGCCGTACCCGAGCCTGCGTCGAGGAGGGGCCATCGCGTTCGCCGCCATCGCCTGCCCTCTCGCGCCGGCGGCCGGCTCAAGGCCACGATCGGCTCCAAGCCCAAGCCGCCGCGCCGGAAGCGAGTGCCGCCAAAGCCGCCGCGGGCCAGGAGTCCCGCTCCTGTATCCGCCTCGCCCCCAACCACCGAACCGGCGCCTCCTCCGCCGGCTCCGGCGCCGCTGTCGGAGCCGGCGCCTGACCCCCCTCCCCCACCCGGCGACGGCTCGGTGGAGTTCGCCCCCCGTTGAGCGAGGAGAGGGATCCCGCCGTCCGACCACCGCCCCCCGCGCGAACTCCGCCGCTATAGTCCCTCGCCGTTTTGGCAGCCCCGCGCGAATACGAGCTGGTCCTGATGCTGGACCCCCAACTGGATGCCCCCGCACGTGAGGGGCTCCTCGGCGATGCCAAAGGGCAGATCGAAGCTTCCGGCAGCCTCAAACACGAGAACGACTGGGGCCTGCGCAAGATGGCCTTCGAAATCAACAAGCGGACCGAGGCGGACTACCGCTGGCTCCGCTTCGAGGCGCCAACCGATCTGCTCGACTCGCTCGACCACAACCTCAAGATCGCCGACGGCGTTCTCCGCTTCCGCATCTTCAGGGTCGACCCCGACGCCCCGGTAATCGTGCCGCCGGCGACCAGCGCCGCCCCCGGGCCGCGCGAGCGCAGTGCGACGGGAGCCCGCGACGATCGCGGCGACTCTCCCGACGACTCCGACGAGTAGCGCCGCTTCCCGCCGCTCTTTGCGAGAAATGCCCTCCCTCCGGGGGAGAAGTCGCGCCGCCGTCGCTCTTAGACTGGAATTCAGCAACCAACTTCAGAGGAGTGAGCACTTTGGCAGCTTCGAACGTGAACGTAGTGGTGATCACCGGGAACCTGACGCAGGATCCCGAACTGCGCCACACCGGCGGCGGTACGGCGGTCTGCGAGCTTCGCGTCGCCGTCAACACCCGCCGCAAGGACGGTCAGACCGGCGAATGGGTCGACAAGCCCAACTACTTCAACGTCACGGTCTGGGGCGCGCAGGGCGAGAACTGCGCCACCTACCTCGCCAAGGGCCGCCCGGTGGCGATCGAGGGCCGCCTCGACTGGCGCGAGTGGGAGGCAAAAGACGGCAGCGGCAAACGGCAGGCGGTTCAGATCGTCGCCAACTCAGTCCAGTTCCTCGGCTCCCGCGACGGCTCCGGCGGCGGTCAGCCCGGTGGCAACGGTGGCGGCGGCTTCACCCCGACCAGCGACGTCCCAGCCGACACCTCCGACTTCGAAGGCGCCGCGGCCGGCGCTGGCGGCGGTGGCGGTAGCTCCGAGGACGACATCCCGTTCTAGCCCGCTCCCCGGGGCGCCCTGCGGCGCTCCGGGCTCGATCTGTAGCATGCGCCGCCGATGGCTAGAGCAAGAGAGACCTCCTCGGACAACAAGCGCGGGCGCCGCGGCGCCGATCGTGCTCGTCCGCGCAAGTACACGCGCGTCAACGCCGAGGTTGTCGATTACAAGGACCTCAACCTGTTGCGGCGCTTCCTCTCCGACAAGGGGAAGACCCGCGGCCGGCGCGTCACCGGACTTTCCCGCCGCCACCAGGCACAGCTCTCGGTGGCGGTGAAGCGGGCGCGCGAAATCGCCCTGCTGCCTTACGTCGGAGAGCGTTGATGGCACAGGCCATCCTGCTCCAGGACGTCGACTCGCTCGGCGAGCGCGGTCAGGCGATCGACGTCTCCCCCGGCTACCTGCGCAACTACCTGATTCCCCGCAAGCTGGCCCAGCCGGCGACCCCGGGGGCACTGGAGGAAGCGCAGCGCCGCCGCGCGGTTGCCGAGAAAGCCGAGAAAGCCCGCACCGAGCGCGAAGCGCAGGCCGCCGGCCTGCTCGGCAAGACCGTGCTGACGATCCACCAGCGGGCGGGCGAGGACGGCAAGCTGTTCGGCTCGGTCGGAGCCAAGGAGATCGTCGACGCCCTGCGCGAGGCCCGCGACCTTCGCATCGAGAAAAAACGCGTCCGGCTCGAGCAGCCGCTGCGCGAAGTCGGCACCTTCATGGTCGAGATCGAGCTTGCCGACGGCACCGTCGCCGCGGTCAAGACGATCATCTCCGAGGAGAAGTAAGCCTGGCTCCAGTGCTTGCGGGCGCTCCCTTGGGAGGTGCCTGCGGGCGGGGCAAACTGGCTCCGTTCTCGGCACCTCCCAACGGAGCGCTCACCATCGCCGCAGCGGCTCAGGGTGGCAGCGCACCGGCGCCTGGGTAGGCTCAGAGGGTGGGGGCGCGATTGCCTAAGAGGATCGGTCGCCGGGCTAAGGCTCGGGCCAGGTTTGGCTGGGCGCGGGCGGAGCGGGAGACGGTGGGGCTTGCGGTGGTGGCGATCGGCGGTGCGGGGGCGGTGGTGGCGGGTCAGTTCAGCCGCCTGCTGCGGCGGCGGGCGCACGAGCGCGACAACCATGAGGCGCTGATCGAGGCGGCACCGGCGGCTGCGGCCGACACGGTCGGCGTCGCGGTGCGCGGCTACAGCGAGGCTCCGCGCAGCGAAACCGTCCTCTTCAACCTCCTCGGCGGTTTCCTCGGTTCCTTCACGCTGGTCCGCCTGTCCACCTGGGGGATCAGGGACAACTGGTGGCCATTCCACAACGTCAGCGTCGGTGGCCGCCACATCCACCATTTCGTGCCCGGCATCCTGATTGCCTTCGCCTCGGGCACGGCCGCACTGCTGACCGAAAACGACGACTTCGAGGACCACCTCGCGGTGCCGATGGGAATCGGCATGGGCCTGACCTTCGACGAGGCCGCGCTCCTGCTCGACCTCCGCGACGTCTACTGGACCCGCGAAGGCCTGCTCAGCGTCCAGCTCAGCCTCGGCGCCACCGCGATCCTCAGCCTCGCGATCCTCACCCAGCGCATGCTGCGCCGCGGCGAGCGCGAGCAGGAGGAGAAGGGCCTGATTCCACCGGCCGATCATCTTTCTGCCGGAACCGGCACGCTGGCGTAACCGAAGTGTCAATTTCTTTCCCCGCCATTTGCACATAACAGCGACCTGCCCGCACTGGGCCTCTGATTTGCTTGAGCCATCGGGTTCCCGCACCCGGATGCCGCCGCCGCGGGGCCTTAACTAGACACCGATGCCGCAGCCGACCTCAACCCACGTCCCGCCCCAGAACATCGAGGCGGAGGAATCCGTCCTCGGGGCGATGCTGGTCGCCGAGCCGGCGCTGACGCGGGTGATCGACGAGGTCAAGCTCAACGCCGCCGACTTCTACCTCGACCGCCACCGGGCGATCTTCGAATGCGCCCACGACCTCTATGCCGAGTCGAAGCCGGTCGACGAGCTCAGCGTTGCCGAGGCGCTGACCCAGCGCAACATGATCGACCAGGCGGGAGGCAAGCACTACGTCTCCGAGCTGGCCGCCAAGGTTCCGGCCGCCGGCAACGCCAAGCACTACGCGGAGATCGTCCAGCAGAACTCGCTGCTGCGCCGCCTGCTTGGCGCCGGCCAGGAGATCCAGGGCTGGGTCAACGACCGCGCCGGCGAACCGCGCGAGCTCTCCGAGCGGGCCGAGAAGCTGCTCTTCGACGTCGCCCACAAAGAGCAGGCAAGCGACTTCCGCCTGCTCTCGGAGATCCTCCACGACGAGGTCGACCGGCTCGAGAAGCTCTCCACCGGCGAGATCGAAATGACCGGCACCCCGGCCGGCTTCCGCGACATCGACGCGATCACCGGCGGCTTTCAGCCCGGCAACCTGATCATCGTCGCGGCGCGGCCCGCCATGGGCAAGAGCGCCCTGGTCGCCAACATCGCCGAAAACGTGGCGGTGAAGAAAGACATGCCGGTCGCCTTCTTCTCGCTCGAGATGTCGGAGGTCGAGCTCGCGCAGAGGTTCATCGCCTGCCGGGCGCGAATCTCCGGCGACAAGCTGCGCAAGGGCCAGGTCTCCCAGCGCGACTGGCCGAAGGTGGTGCGGGCCTGCAACGAACTCGAGGAGGCGCCGCTCTGGTTCGACGACTCCTCCGACCTCGGCATCCTCGACCTGCGGGCGAAGGCGCGGCGCCTGCACGCTCAGGAACAGGACCGCGGCGGGCTCGGCCTGATCATCCTCGACTACATGCAGCTGATGCGCTCCGACGACCACCGCGCCAACCGAGTCGAGCAGGTCGGTCAGATCAGTCGTGGCCTGAAGATCCTCGCCCGCGAGCTGGAGGTTCCCGTCGTCGCGATCTCCCAGCTCTCGCGGGCGCCCGAGCAGCGGACGCCGCCGAAGCCGCAGCTCTCGGACCTGCGCGAGTCGGGTCAGATCGAGCAGGACGCCGACGTCGTCGCCTTCCTCTTCCGCGAGGACTACTACCGCGACCCCGACGAGGAGCCCGACGGCCTCGCCGACCTGATCATCGCCAAGCATAGAAACGGCCCGATCGGGACCAGGAAGCTGGTCTTCCTCGACCGCTTCCCAAAATTCGCCGACTTCTCCGGCCAGGACCAACCGATCGAGCAGCCCGCCGGCGAGGGGCCGCCCCTGGTCGACGCCAGCGCCGCGGGGCCTGACTTCTGATGCCTGCAATCGCCCGCAGCGAGCCGTTCCGCGGCCAGGGGCCGTGTCCACTGGGCGTCTGCGACGGCTCCGGTTGGATCCTCAACGACAGCGACGACGAGGCGCGCGCCTGCGAGTGCCGCGAAGCGCGCCTGCGCCGGGGCCGCAATCGCGGCGTCGCCTCGGTGATCCCGCGCAAGTTCCAGGGCGTCTCCTTCGAGCGGCCACCGGTCAGCACCGAAATCGAGCCGATGGTCGTGAGCTACGTCCGCAGCTGGGTCGACGGCATGGAGGCGAACCTCGAGACTGGCCGCGGCCTCTGGCTGATGGGCGACACCGGCACCGGCAAGACGACGCTGGCGATGCTGGTCTCCAAGGCCGCCCTCGAGGACAACCGCTCGGTGGCGATCTACTCGCTGCCGAAGCTGCTTGCCCGAATCCGCCGCACCTACGACTCCGAGCCCGGCGGCGACTCCTACCTTTCTTTCTTCGAGCGGCTGACCTCGGTCGACCTGCTCCACATCGACGACCTCGGCGCCGAGAAACGCTCCGACTGGGTCCTGGAGCAGCTCTACGCGCTTGTGAACGAGCGCTACGAGGCGCAACGCTCGATGCTCGTGACCACCAATCTCGACCAGCAGCAGCTCGAGGAGCAGATCGGCCCGCGCACGGTCTCACGCCTGGTGGAGATCTGCGGCGACCCGCTGCCGCTGTTTGGGCCGGACCGCCGCGTGCAGGCGCGCGCTGTCGGCGAGTAGAACCAGTCACAATCCAGCGCTTATGCCTGGCGTGGTCATAGTCGGTGCCCAGTGGGGCGACGAGGGGAAGGGGAAGATCACCGATCTGCTCGCGGAGCGGGCTGAGGTGATCGTGCGCTTCCAGGGCGGCAACAACGCCGGCCACACGATCGTCCGCGAAGGCAAGGAGTTCAAGTTCCACCTGATCCCCTCGGGGATCCTGCACTCGGAGAAGACCTGCGTGATCGGCAACGGCGTCGTCCTCGACCCCGCCGTGCTGCTGGGCGAGATCGACGGGCTCAAACGCCGCAACATCGACGTCGGCAACCTCCGCATCTCCGCCAACGCGCACCTGATCATGCCCTACCACGTGCTGCTCGACACCGCGGGCGAGACCAAACTCGGCAAGCTCTCGATCGGCACCACTCGCCGCGGCATCGGCCCCTGCTATGCCGACAAGGCGCTGCGCCTGGGGATCCGCGTCCAGGACCTGCTCGACGAGAAGATCCTGCGGACCAAGATCCGCGCCGCCCTCGAGCCCAAGCAGCAGGCGCTGCGGGAGCTCTCGGTGCAGCGGCGCAAGCTGCGCAAGGAAGCCGGCGAGGAGGCAAAAGCGCCGCCCGAGGGCGCCGCGGCCGGAGTTCCGGACCCGCGCCTGGACCTGCACACGATGGTCGAAGAACACGTCAACTTCGGCCACCGGCTCGAGCCCCACATCGCCGACACCGCGAAGCTCTGCTGGGACGC
The DNA here is from genome assembly GCA_963811375.1 of uncultured Solirubrobacterales bacterium. Taxonomy (GTDB): domain Bacteria; phylum Actinomycetota; class Thermoleophilia; order Solirubrobacterales; family 70-9; genus VAYN01. The sequence goes on along the minus strand of CAWEQY010000004.1, from coordinate 39,422 downwards.
GCTCGACGCCGACAAGACGGTGATCTTCGAGGGCGCCCAGGCGACCCTGCTCGATCTCGACCACGGCACCTATCCCTTCGTCACCTCCTCCAACCCGATCGCCGGCGCGGCCACCGTCGGTGCCGGTGTCGGTCCCACCGACATCACCGAGGTCTGGGGGATAGCCAAGGCCTACGCCACCCGGGTCGGCGCCGGGCCCTTCCCGACCGAGCTCGATGACGAGGTCGGCGAGCGGATGGTCGAGCGCGGCCAGGAGTTCGGCACTACCACCGGCCGCCGTCGGCGCTGTGGCTGGATGGATCTGGTCGCCCTGCGCTACGCGGTACGCCTCAACCGCATGGACTCGCTGGCGATTACCAAGCTCGACGTGCTGAGCGGGATCGGGCCGCTGCGGGTAGCGGTTCGCTACCGCTCCAAGGAAGGTGCCGTCCTCGACAGCTTCCCCTACCACCAATCGATTCTGCACTCGGCCACACCGGAGTACGAGGAGCTGCCCGGCTTCGACGACAACATCGAGGAGTGCCGCGAGGAGGCCGAGCTGCCGCAGGCGGCGCGCGACTACCTCAGCTTCATCTCCGAGTTCGTCAAAGTGCCGATCCGCCTGGTCGGCGTCGGGCCCGACCGCGACCAAGTCGTCTGGATCGGCTCCTAGCCGGTCCGACCCGGCTCAGGGGAATTCGCTCGGCGCCAGGGCGCCGACTTTCCACTCGCCGTCTTCCTTGACCATCGGCACGAAGTAATCGATGCCGCGGGCGCCGTGGTAGAGGGCGAAGGCGCGGTCGCCCTCGAACCGCAGGCTGGCGATGGCGCCGGTGGTCAAGGTGTTGGCGCGGCTGGAGGCAGGCGTGCCGGCCATCAATCCCGACAGCACCGCCGCGCAGCCCTCGCCCTTGAACCGCGGCGAACGGGAGGCGAGTTCTTCGAGAGGCGCCACGGCCCCCTGCGCCAGATAGGCGCACTGGCTGGCCCAGTCGTCCTCGGACCGAGCCTCCAGGTAGTTGGCGAGCGCGGCGCTCGCCGCGTCGACCTGCGAGGCGTCCGCTTCCTCGCCGAAGTTCTGGATGCTGTTGTCGCCTCCGGGCGTGCGGAAGCTGGCGCTGCCTTCGTTCGCGGCGGAGTCGCCGGCTGCCGCGGCATCGTCGGAACCCTTGCTCGAGTCGGAGTTGGAGCGATCCGAATCGTTGCCACCGCAAGCGGCCAGACCGGGCGCCAACAGGGCGACGATCGCGAGCGCCAGCCCGAGTTTCTGGACCCCCCTCATAGCCGCGGCAATTCTATGCAGAAACATGCTTCTGCACTACAGTCACAGGGTGGCTTCCGGTAAACGCGCGGCTAAGCAGAGCGAGCGGTTGCCCAGGGGAAGGCACGGTTTACCGAGGGAGGCGGTGACCGAATCCCAGCGCAACCGCATCCATCAGGCGATGATCGAGGTGGTCTCCGAGCGCGGCTACCCGGAGACCCGCGTGGTCGACGTGATCGGCGTCGCCGGCGTCTCCCGCAAGACGTTCTACGAACTCTTCGACAGTAAGGAGGACTGCTTCCTCGCCGCCTACGACGTCCTGCTCGGCAATCTGCTCAGCGACACTGCCGGCGGCTTCGAGACGAAGCAGGGCGCCCCCTGGGCGGAGCGGGTCGCCGCCGGCCTGGGAGCGCTGCTCGACCACCTTGCCGAGCACCCCGACGAGGCCCGCTTCGCGATCGTCGAGGTGCTGGCGGCCGGGCCCAAGGCGCTGGCCCGCCGCGACGCCGCCCTGCGCCAGTTCACCGGCTTCCTCGAGTCGGGCCGGGCCGAGACTTCGGTCGAGCTGCCGGGGATCACCTCGCTCTCCCTGGCCGGCGGCGTCAACGAGCTGCTCTACAGCGAGATCCTGCACGGCGCCGCCGCCCGGCTTCCCAGCCGCCTGCCCGATCTGATGTTCTGGATCGCCCTCCCATTCCTCGGTGCCGACGGGGCCGCGGCCGAGCGCGAGCGTGTGCGGCTGTCGATGCTCGAGCGCTGAAGAACGCCTGTCAAAGCGCTCTTTTCCGCGGGCCCTGGGGTTTAACCAATGGCCCCGGGTGGTAGTTTGAGCCGCTGGAGGGATAGTTCCACGCAAGCTTTCGACGGCTACAGCTCTGGACGGGCAGGCCGCAAAAGGAGAGATATAGGGATATGCGCAGATACCTCGTACTAACGATGGCCCTGGGGGCCGTCATCGCACTCACCGTGGCCGGCGTCGCTATGGCGGCAAAGGACACCGTGGTGCGGGCCGGCAACCTAGTGGTCACGATCGATGGCACCAGCGGCCTCACGCCGAAAGCCCTCTCGAAAAGCCAATACACCCCGGTCGCATTCACCGCCGCGGGCAACGTTCGCACCACCGACGGCACCCAGCCGCCGCCGGTCAAAGAAGTCCTGATCGACGCCAAAAATGTCGCCGTCGACACCAAGGGCTACCCCACCTGCACCAGCGGGGCGCTTCAGGCCCGCGACACCAAAGCCGTCAAAAAGGCCTGCCCGGACTCGATCATCGGCTCGGGCTCGACCACCGTCTCGGTCGCGTTCCCCGAACAGCCGGCGATTCCGGCCAAGAGCCCGCTGCTCGTCTTCAACGGCGGCACCTCCGGCGGTACGACCACCCTCTACATCCACGCCTACCTGACCCAGCCGATCACCACGGCGATCGTCACCACGGTCAAAATCAAGAAATCGGGCAGTGGCCTCAAAAGTGTCACGACGGTCCCGAAAATCGCCAACGGCGCCGGCTCCGTGACCGACTTCTCGCTGAAGATCGACAAAAAATACACCTACAAAGGCAAGAAAGTCAGCGTTCTCAGCGCCAAATGTGTGGGTGGCAAGATCCAGGCCCACGTCATCACCAAGTTCTTCGACAACAGTCAGCTGTCGGCGGACATCCTGCGAACCTGCACCTCGAAGCCCTGAGGTAGCGTTTAACCAAGCAGCTCGTAGACAAGCTGGATGTAAGAAGGGCGGCCGAGGGGCCGCCCTTCTTCTTGCCTTCAACCGGGTGATCCCGACCAGCCATAGTCCCCAGAACGTTCTACCTCTGCCTTTCAAACCAGGCCACATAGGGCACGGGGTGCCGAGGCGGTTCTCGCGCCCCCGCAGAGCAGCGATTGTCTCGACACCCGCCCGGGTTCGATAGGCCCACCGCAGCACGAAGAGAGCTCTCCCTCTTCGGCAGGCTCGCTCACCGTGCACGCAACCAACTGACAGCACCGAGCCAGTTCGGCTCCAGCCGCCTATTTCTGTTCGAACGTGTGCTGGTACGCCGTTGCCGCTCCGCTGCCGTAGATCGGCGAGAAGGGTGCCTGTTGGGTGCAGGCCGGGGCGGGAACCGAGCCGGTGCTGGTCTGTTCGGTGAAGGCGAACTTCTTCAAGCGGTTGAAGAGGTCTTCGGCTTCTTTGATGTCGCCTTTCTTGGTCCGTTCTTTGAAGGCGGCGGTGCTCGGGGTCGTCGGGTTCAGAGTGGCGGTGATTCCAGAGCTGCACTGTCCGGTGGCGAAGCCGGGGAGGCCGGAAGCGAGACCCTTGGCCCAGAGGGGCGGGCTATAGGCACTGTTGCGGTTGGTGGTGAGGCGGCTGGGGAAGGTGGAGAGAGATTCGGGGCCGAGCGGACTCATGACCCGGAGGAAGTGCGACTTCTCGCCCGCCGCGTTTTCGGTGGTCAATTCGCCGTTGGTGGCGGCAGCGACGTTGGCGAAGAAGGAGGTGAACTCGTGCTTGTAGAGATTGAGGCCCGTGAAAATCGGATTGAGGTTGCGCAGGAAGGGATCGACAGCGCGCAGGAGGGGCGGGAAATCGTCGCGGAAGAGCTTGCGTAGCGCTGGGAAGCCAGTCGGAGCGAGGCCGATCACTTTCGAGAGACCTTCGAAGAAGCCTTTTGCTTCCGGGGCCAGCTTGGCAAAGGCGATCAGCGTCGGCGAGAGCTGTTCGGCGGCGGGGACGAGCTGGCGCATCAACGGGTCGGCATTGACGGCGAAGGCTTTGAGCCGGTTCAGCGTCAATCTCGACTCGTCCTGGAAGGTGGGGAAAGCGCGGAAGAGGGCTTCGATGTCGCGGTCGCGCCGGGCGGTGGTCTGGAAGACGGCGTTGGAGCTCTGGATCAGGCTGGCCAGCTCACCTTCGCGACCGCGCAGAGCCTCGAAGGTGGTGGCCCCGTTGCGGAACAGCTGCCCGACCGCCAGGCGCTGGCTGTCGAGCACGCGGAAGAGCTTGTCGAGATCGGTGAAGGTCGGTTCGAGCTCGCCGATCGCGTAAGAGAGGCCCTCTCCCTGGCCGTTGATTGCCACGGCCGCTTCCTGCATCCAGCTCTGGAAGGCGGCGCGGGTTTCGGCATCGAAGGTGCGGAAGATCTCGTCGAGCTGCACCGATTCGGCGATGTTGGCCTCGGGGACCGTGGCGCCGTCGGCGAGCTCAGGCCCATCGGCATCGCCCGGGGTCAGTTCGATGTAGGTCTCGCCGAGCAGCGTCTTGGTGCGGAGGATCGCCCGGGTCGACTCCGGCAGCGGCCCGTACTTGTCGTCGATGTCGACCGTCGCCAAGGCCTGCTTGCCGTTCGGAGCGAGGGCGATGCTCTGGACTTTGCCGACGTTGACGCCGGAGATGCGGACGTCGGACTGTTCGGCCAGCTGGGTCGCCTCGTTGAAGGGGACCTTGATCTCGTAGGGCTTGGCCCGGAACGGCGTCGGGCCGCCGAAGGTGACCCAGAGGAAGAGCAGGATGCCGAAGCACGACAGCGCGAAGCCGGCGATGACCAGGAGCTGCGTGGTGCTGGGCGCGCGCTTGCTCATCCGCCGACTTTCGGTTTGTATTCACAGGTCCCAGTGGCCGTCGGGAACGAGACCGGGATTTCTTCTTTGCGCGGGACGTTGATCAGTTCGAGGATCGTCTGCAGGAACGTTCTGCCCTGTTTGAATTCGCCTTCCGCCAGTCCATAGCCGAGGCTCGCGCCGGTGCAGGAGATCATCGTCAGGCCGCGCAGGATCGGCCCGCCGCCGTCCTGGAGGTTGAAGGAGGCGTTGAAGTCGTGGTTGAGCCAGGGCAGGTAGAAGAGCACGCTCTGCTTCGAGCCCTTGGGCTTGTAGGCGAGCTCGTTGAGGAAGGTGTTGAAGGCGCCAAGCGAGTTGCCGAAGCCCTTGACGGTCTTTTCGAACGGTTCCGAGGCTTCGCTGCCGTGAACCAGCAGCGGACGGATCTGGCGGGTGAAGGGGCGGATCTGGTCGCGGATCGGGGCCGTGGTCTGGCTGAAGAGGCGCTCGGTCGCCTTGAAGGCGGAGACCGACGCCTGCGCCTGCGGGATCAGACCGGTCAGGGCCGGGTAGGCGACGTCGGAGAAGCGCTTGGAGCTGGCGAGGCCGGCGTTGCCGGCCCGCAGCGCCGCCGGAAACTCCCGCAGCGAGTCCTGGATCGCCTGCTGCTGGTTGGCGAAGTTGCCAAGGGCGGCGTCGGAGGAGGTGACGAAGCGCTTGATCTCGGCGTCGTGGCGGCCCAATTCGGTGGTCAGCTGACCGAAATTGTGGATGACGCTGGCGAGCGCAACGTGGCGCTCGGCGACGGCCCTGTTCAGCTTGGAAACGTAGTGGACGAAGGGCTGGAAGCGACGCAGAGCGTTGGAGGCCTGCTTGCCGCGGCCGCCGATGCCCTGGGCGCCGCCGGCGACCAGCAGCTGCAGGTACTGGCGGGTGTCGGCGTCGAGCGTCGCCAGGAAGGCATCGAGGTTGGTGTTCGGTTCGGTTTGGGCGAGGGTGAAGTTGGCGCCATCCTCAATTGACTTCTCGCCATTGCCGGGATCGACCTCGACGATCATGTCGTTGAGCCCCGTTTTCGGCCGCAGCAGGAAGGTCGCGTTGGGGTGGATCAGCTTCATGTATTCGGGCACGATGTCCATCCCGACCACCGCGCGACCGTCTTCGAGATCGACCGAGGTGACCTTGCCGATCTGGATTCCGGCGATGTCGACCGACTGGCCCTGTCCCGGCGTCACCGCCTGGGCGGTCGCGAACTCGGCGCTGATGTGGTCGAATTCTTCACCGACCAGCGGCAGCCAGGACGGCAGCGAGGCCTTCTGCTGGGTGAAGATCCCCAGCATCATCACGGTGCCGGCGATCGCCAGGACGACGATCGCGATCGTGTCTTTGCGGTGTCCACGCGCCTGGCGCGAGAGCCAGGCGCGGAAGTGGACCCAGCGGTTGGGCCTGGGGGTCTGCTCGCTCACGGGTTCACCCCTGCCGGCGAAGGGGTCGGGGCGCCGACCTGCCCGAGCGGGCCGTTGACATCGGGAACGGGGTTGGTGTGGCAGCGCACGTCGGGCTTCAGGGCTGGCATGCCGCTGAGCTGGGGCTGATTGCCGATCGGCGGCGCGATCGTGTGGGCGTAGTTGATGCCGTCGCTGAACGTGTCGGGATTGCCGACCGGGTTCGGTTCGCCGACCAGGGCGGGGCCGCCGCCGACGTTGGCGCGGGCGTAGGGGCCGTTGCCGTCGTAGTTCTGAGCGAGGCCGGCGAAGTTGACGAGGTTGTAGAGGAACTCGCGGTAGTTGGGCCCGCCGGTGCTGAAGCGGTCGTTGATCGTCTGGTTCATGGTCGGGACCATCACCTGGGTGGTGCAGAGGCTGAGCCGGTTGAGCTGCGGCAGGGCGAGTTCCTTGCCGGCCTGGGCGGCGCCGGCGAGGCCGGGCGTCAATTCGGCCAGCAGCCTGGCGGCGCCACCGCCCTCTTTGCCGGAGAGCAGGGGGCGAACCTGGGCCAGCCACGGTTTCGAGGCGCTGATCAGGCCCGGCAGCTCCGCCACCGCCGGGGTCAGCGCGATCGCGTAGGTGCGCAGTGGCGGCAGGGTGCGGTTGAGGCTGACCAGCGAGGTGCGGGCGGTGCGCAGGGTCGGGGCCAGCAGATTGATCGTGGTCGAGAGGTTGGTCGACTGCGTCGCAAGGGCGCCGGTGAAGACGTTGAAGTTGTCGATCAGCCCCTGCAGGTCGGCCTCGCGGCTGGCAAAGGCGCCGAAGGCCCGGCCGGCGCCGGCAACCAGGCGCGAGAGGTCGCGCTGTTGGGTGCCGAGGAAGGCGTTGGTTACCTGGGCGCTGTAGCGGCCGGCGTCGCCGCCGTATTTGAGGGCGCCGTTGAGGGCTTCGGCGCCGGTCCTGCCTTTCACCTCGGGCAGCTGGGTGGCATCTTCGGCTGCCGTCGGCTTGTGGGTGAGGGCGGTGCCGTAACTCTCCAGCAGGCGGCTGAGATCGGCGCGGGTAGGCGACTGCAATACCGTCAGCACTTCGTCGATCTGGACCGCCGTCGAGGTGCGGGAGACCGGGATCGTGTCGCCGCTGTCCATGTCCGGCGCACTGGGGCTGCCGGGGTCGAGTTCGATGAAGAAGTTGCCCTCGAGGAAGATCCGCGGCCGGATCGCGGCGAAGGCGTCGTCGTGGATCGGCCGCCCGGCACCGTCGACGGTGAAGGTCACCTTGGTCGCGTTGCCGTCGCGGTCGGTCGAGATCACTTTGCCGACCTCGACGCCGGCGATCCGCACCGGCGAGTTGAGCGCGACGTTGGCCGAGTTGGCGAAGGTCGCATTCAGTTCGTAGCCGTAGCTGGTGAAGGGAACGTGTTTGGTGAAAGCGAGGTAGGGGCCGATCGTGAAGATGAGGATGAAGACGATCGCGATCGCCGTGTTGCTCGGTCGCCACTTGAAGCGACGATTGGTCGCCCCCTGCCTGGTGTCGCGCTCCGGCAACCGGCTCATTTCTTCTTCACCTGCCCGCGGGTGGTCGTGCCCCAGACGTCGGCAGCGTTGCCGATCACGGTCGTGCCGGTGAGGTACCTCTCGTTGCCCGCTTCACAGCCGTTCGGCTGGCCAGGCGCGCCCGTGTTCGGGTAGGGATTGAAGTGAAGGTGGTTGTCGCGGTTGGGGCCGTTCGCCGGAGCGGAAGATGGGCTGCCCTCGTTGTTCGGTCCTTCCGGCGCGCTCCAGCTCTCGAAATTGAGCCAGTTGCCCTGGCCGTTTCCTTCGCTGTTGGAGTTGGCGAGGTTTTTGAAAGCAAGGGTGATGTAGTTGCACTGGGTCTGGGACGGGGCGATGAACTTCAGCGCCGGCTTCAGCAGTTCGTTGGTGTCGACGAGGAGATCGAGGCCGTTGAAGACGCCGGGCGCTTCCTGGAAGGCGACCAGCGCTTCCGCGGTCGGAGTCAGCTGGTTATTGAGGACCGGCGAGGCATTGAGCGCGGGGACGCCGGCGTGGAGGGCCTTGGCGATGACCGGCGAGGTTTCGCCGAGCGCCTTGGCTCCCGGTTTGAGCGCCGCGAAGAAGCGGGCCGAGTCGCGGAAGAACGGACGCACCGCCGGCAGGTCGGCGTTGACCGCGTCGAGGGTCGCGGGGCCTTTCTCGATCGTTTCCTGGATGTAGGGGCGGGAAACGCGGGCAAAGGCAGCGAAGGTGCGGTCGAGGGCCACGAAGAGGCTGGCGTTCGTCCCGGCGACCGGCGCGACCGTCGCCGAGAGGTCCTCGAGGGCACGCCAGAAGCCGGCGAAGTTGTTGCTCGGTGCGACGATCGTCCGCAGCACCGGCTGGCCGTTGACGACGAACCGCCGCAGGGCGCCGATCGCTTCGTTCAGCTGCGGCCCGCGTCCCGCCAGGGCGTTGCCGAAGCCGGCGAGGTTCTGGCGGATCGCCAGCCGGGTCGGTTCGTCGAACATGTCGAAGAACTGGTCGATGTCGACCGGTTCCGGCGTGTAGGCGGTGAGCGGGATCGTTTCCCCGGCCTCGAAGCCCTTCGAGGAATCGCCCGGGGTGACCTGCAGGAACTTGAGGCCGAGCGCCGACTTCGGCCGGATCGTCACGGTCGAGTCGACCGGCAGCGGTTCGGCGTTCTTGTCGAGGCTGAGCGCGAGCTCGGCGAAGACCTTGCCATCGCCCTCCTGCTTCGGGACCACCGACTTGACGATGCCGACACGGACGCCGCCGATCCGCACCTCGTTGCCTTTGACCAGGGCATTGGCATTGGGCACCTTGGCCTTGAGGTTGTAGGTGGAGACGAAGGGCAGGCCGTTGTTGGCGTTGTAGGCGAGGAAGACGGCGACGATGACGACCAGGATCGTCACCGCTCCGACCAGGATCGGACTGCTCGCCACGCCCTGTATGCCGCTGCGCCTTCTCACGGTCCCAGGAGGTAGTCGAGGAGGGGAGCGGTGCCTCCGGTTTTGGCGGCTTCGGCCACTCCGGCTTCGCCGTCGGCGGCTCCGGCCTGTCCAATCCCGGCCGCCGGCCCTTCTTCAGCCGCCGTGCCGCCGGTTTCCGCCATCAGCTCGCGCTGCAGGAGTCGGTAGAGGGAAGCGGCGCTGGCGCTGCTGTCGCCCGCTTCGCTTGCATTTTCCCCGTTGAACCGAGCCGAGCAACCCGAGGTGCCGACGGATTCCTCGACGTAGTCGAGGCAGTTGCTGAGCGTGAGCAGGGTGCGGCCAAAGTGCCCGTACTGGTCGAAGCCGTTGATCGAGGCGGTCGTGTTGTAGATCAGTTCGACCAGGCCGTTCCAACCGCCGGTCTGCTCGACGTTGGTCAGCAGCTTGGCCAGTTCGGTCGTCGGCTCGACCCCGCTCACGGCCACGTCGCGGGCCTTGCGGACGACGGGGTCGGCTTCGCGGAAGATCGGCCCGGCTTCTTCGCCGGTCTCGCCCAGGCTCTTCAGCGCCACCGTCGTCGCTTCCGAGAACGGGGTCAGGGTGCGGGTCGCGTCGGTCAGCGAGGGCGCGGCCTTGCCGAGGTCGGAGAAGACCGGCGCGGCGGCGTCGGAGAAGCCCTGCAGGCTGCGCATCGTCAGGCGGAACTCGCGCAGGAAGGTGGGGAACTTCTGCAGCGCCGCTTCCAGTTGAGGGCCGCGTTCGGAGCTTGCCTGCGCCGCCGCCCCAGAGTTGGTGAAGAAGCCGGCGACATGGGTGCGCTCGCGGGCGAGCGGCCGCAGGATCTCATCGGAGTCGCTGGCCAGCTGAGCGAGGCGGTCGCGCTGGCCGGAAAGGATCCCGAACAGCCGATCGGCGTCGCGCAGGACCGGGTTGGCACGCTTGATCAACACTTCCAGGTCTTCGCCGCGACCGGCGAAGCCGGCCCCGAGTTCGTTGAAGATCAGCCGGAAGCGCTGCGCGTAGGGAAGCGTCTGGATGTCATTGATCAGGTCCGGATCGACGCTGGTGCCGTTGCTGCCCAGCGGCAGCAGGTGCTGGCCGGCTCCCTCCTCCCCGTCGGGAATCTTCTTCAACGGTGGCGACGGCGGCGAGCCCGGCGCCCGTGGCAGGGTCGGGCGGCAATCGACGAACTTCTCGCCGATCAGCGACTGCGGGCGGATCTGGCAGCTGGCGTCGCTGCGGAAGTCCTGGAAGCCCGGGTCGGTGATGTCCATGACGATGATCGCCTTGCCGGGGATGGCGACCGGCTTGCCGTCGCGGTAGGCGACCGTCTGCCCCGGCATCGAGACATCGACAGATTCGATCGTGCCGACGTTGGCGCCGGCGACCCGGACCTGCTCGCCGGTGACCATGAAGGCGCCGTTGTCGAAGACCGCGCGGACCAGGTAGCCGTTGCTGCCACCTCCCCCACCGGAGACGAGGAGGACGACCGCGACGACGGCCGCGACCAGCGCTGCCGCGATTATCAGCCGGCGCATCATGGTCCGGGCGGCACGTCGGCCGGGTTGCATTCGGAGGCGTTGACGCTGCCGCTCCAGGGCGGGTCGACGAAGGGATTGGAGCCGTCGGGCGCTTTCTGCGTGGCGCCGCCGGGGCAGCGGCGATGGACGGGCGCCGAGGAACCGAAGGCATCGAACTGCTGAGCCTTGGTGATCGGGTTGAGGCTGCCGCCTTCGTAGGCGAAGAGGTTTTGGACGGCGGTGGCGGCCCGCACGTAGTGGCCGTTGCCGTCGTAGTAGCCGGCGACCTGGCCGAGCTTGCCCAAGCCGTTGAAGATGTCCGGCGTGTAGGCGCGAGCGAAGTTGAGGTTCGGCTGGAAGGCGGCGATCGCGTCTTCGGAGTGCGGGAAGGCCCGCGACGCCCGTTCGCGCACGGTCGGCAGCACCGCCAGCAGTTCAGCCGTGTCGTTCGCCTTGCCGGGCCGGGCGACGGTGAGGCGGAGGTTGCGCGTGAAGGGCACGAATTTGGAGAGCACCGGTCGCAGTTCGGCCAGGAACGGGGCCAGGTTCCTGGTCGCCGGCTTCGCCGTGTTGACCAGCGGGTCGAGGTCGTCAAGTGCCGCGCGGAGGTTGACGAAGGTGGTGTTGGCCTGTCGCATCACCGGCGGCAGCCGCCGCAGGGTCTGGTCGAGGGCAACGTTCTGGGTGGCGATCGCGCTGAAGGCCGTGTTGGCGTTGGAGATCGCGCTGGAGAGCTGCTCGCCGCGCTGGGCGATCGTGGTCGAGAGTTTGCTGGAGCTGACGATGAAGCGCTCGAGCAGGCGCTGGTCCGCGTTCAGTTCCTTGACGAAGGCGTCGGTGCGATTGAGCGCCGGCCCGAAGTACTTGTAGGCGTCGTTGGCGGCGTCGCCCTGGCCGGCGTAGATCGCCGAGTTGCCCTTGATGAAGTTGCTCAGCCCCTTCCGCACCGAGGGCGGGAAGGTGTTGAAGAACTGGTCGATGTCGATCGGGGTGGTGGTCGAGCCGAGGCCGATTTCAGCCCCTTCATCCAGGGAGGGACTGCTGTTGGGCCCGGGACTGATCGAGACGTAGTGGTTGGCGACCCCCGACAGCGAGGTGGCGCGCACCGCCGCCGTCGTCCCCTCGTGCAGCTCCTGGTCGACTTCGACGTGGACCTCGGCGAGGTTGTCGTCGCTGAGGTCGATGCTTTCGACCGAGCCGACCGGCGAGCCTCCGATCAGCACCTGGTTGTCGGGCACCAGCTGAGCGGCGTTCTGAAACACGAGGGTGTACTTGTGGCCGCCATTGCCGCCTAAGAGGACAACCGCCAGCACGATTACGGCCACCGCCAGAGCCGCAATCACGGCGATGCGCGCTGGGGCAACCCCACGGCTTGGAGCCGAGCTTTTCTCCTCGCCTGAAGAATTGGCAGCCACGGGTCGTCGCTTGTTCGTTCCCCGGCCCTCCGACCCGATGGAACGAGCCGGCGAATCGTATCCGAGCCGCCCCCGGACAAGCGCGTCAACAGCGGGGACTTAACTGGAAATCAACGCGCTGCTCCGGCGCGCGGACCGGATCGGGAACGGTCGAATCCCTCAGACGTCGAACTTGGGCAGCAGTCGATCGAGGCTGCGGGGCAGCCACCAGACGCGGTCGCCGATCAGCAGCATCAGCGCCGGCAGGAGGACGATCCTCACCACCGTGGCGTCGAGCAGCACCGCGATCGTGAGACCGATCCCCAACTGGCTCAATCCCGCTATGGAGGCAGTTCCGAAGGCGATGAAGACGGCCATCATGATCGCCGCGGCGCCGGTGATCACCCGTGCGGTCTTCTCGAGCCCGAAGCTGATCGCGGCGGCGTTATCGCCGTGCTGGTCGTAGTGCTCGCGCATCCGGCTCAGCAGGAAGACCGCGTAGTCGATCGAGAGGCCGAAGACGACGCCGAAGATCATCACCGCGGTGACCGCGTCGACGTAGGAATTGCCGCCCAGTGGCGTTCCGGCCGGCACCTCGAAGAGCAGGGTGAGGACCCCGAAAGCGACCGCGACGGTGCTGAGGTTGAGGCCCACGGCGATCGCCGCCAGCGGGATCGAGCGCAGCACGACGACCAGGATCAGGAAGGTGACCAGGGTGATCACCACGATGATCAGGGGGATGCGGTCGCGGGTGACGCTGCTGAATTCGTTGACCTGGGCGACGCCGCCGGCGACACCGGTCGCGAGGCCGGCTTCGTCGCTGAACTGCCGCGCTTCCTCGTCGAGGCGCTTGTTGAGAGCGATCGAGCCGGGCGTGTTGAACGAGTACTTCGAGATCACCGTCATCGCCGCCGCCTGGCCGCTGTTGAGGTCGATCGTCCCACTCACGGCCTCGCGCGCGGCGGGGTTTGCCCCGTCGAGCTCGGAGAGGACGAAGTAGCCCGAGTTGAAGAGGCCGGGCGAAGCTCGCCTGACCCGCCGCACCTGGTGTTTGATCCGGGCTTTGCCGGTAATTACACGGACGCTGGCCCGCTCCAGCCCACTCTGCAACGGAGCCGAGCGATCGACCGCTTCGACCAGGCCGGCTTCGAGCGCTTCGGCGCCGCCGCTGAGGCGGTCGATGCCGGCGACCAGCGCGACCGCGCCCCCACTCAGTTTCGAGAGGCCGTCGCCGACGTTCTGGGCGGCATCGGCGAGCCGCGACGCCCCGTCGGAGAGTTTCTTGCCGCCGGCCTGAATCCGGTAGAGCCCTTTGGAGAGCCGCTCGGCGGCGTCGGCGAATTCCTCCAGGTGGAGCAGGGTGGTTTCCAGATGGTCGGTTACGTGCTTCGAGTTGTCGAGGTCCTCGAGCAGGCTCGCCTGCAGGGCTTCCAGTTCGACCGGCAGGCCGGCGTATTCGGGGGCGTAGGGAGTGCCGGTGGCCGGGTCGACGCCGCCCACCGCGGCGGCGGCGCGGCGGACCGCTTCCAGGGCGGGCCCGTAGTTGGGGTCCGTTTTGCCAGCGGTCATCCCCTGCAGCTGTGCGAATGCGGCCTTCAGCTGTTCATCGGCCGCTTTCGCCGCGCCCAGCAGGAGCGGCAGGGTGGCGCCGGTCTCTTCTTCGAGGGACTTTTCCACCTTGAGCGAGCGATTCAGCGCGTTGATCCGCAGGTTGGGGCCGCCAATATCGCGCGCCCCGAGCTTCAGCTGCAGGCCGCCGACGGCGGCTTCCTTCTGCGCTTCGTAGAGACGCTTGGCGCCGGCGGCGAATCTGTCCAGGGCCGTCGTCGCCCGCGCGATGCCGCCGCTGGCGCGGCCGAGGCCGTTGGCGATCATCTGCGCGCCCTCGGCGGCGCGGTCGGAGCCCTGAGCGAGCAGCCCGGCCCCAGCGCTCGCTTCGGAGATGCCGCCGCGCAGTTGCTGGACCCCACCGGCGGCGACCTTGAGGCTGCGGCCGAGGCGGCCCAACTGTTTGACCGGACCGATGTTGCCGTCCGAGGAGAGCGCCGCGTTGCCGAGTTCCTGCAGCGGTTTGGTCCGTTTGCTGACCTGAGCCGGGCCGATCACCAGCTGCACGCCCGGGATCCGCGAGATCCGCCGCTGCCAGCGTTCGAGCGCGTCGAGGTTCTTGGCGTCGGTGATCGGGCCTTCCCTGCTCGCCGCGACGATCTGGTAGGGGGCTTCGAACCCGGGGCTGAAGGTGTCGGCAATCAGTTCGACGTCCTGGCGGGCCGGCGCGTCCTGCGGCAGCTGTTCGGTGCTGGGAGGTCCGGTCTTGAGCGCTATCGCCGGGGCCGAGAGGAGCAGCACCACGCCGCCGATCAGGATCGTGGCGATCGCCGGGCGCTTCAGCGCGGCGCCCACCAGCACCATCAGTCGCGAGCTTCCGTTCGGTGCCCGGCCGATCCGCCAGCGATCGATGTTGGGGCCGACGAGGACCAACAGAGCCGGGCCGACCAGGGTGGCGACGGCGACGCTGAGGACGACGACCATCGCCACGGTCCCCGCCAGCGAGGCCAGCAGGGGCCCGGGTACGACGAAGATCGAGACCAGCATCGAGATCAGCAGGGTGCTGCCGGCGAAGATCGTCGTCCGCCCGGCCGTGCGCCGGGTTATGCGGGCCGCGGTCTGCGGATCCTTTCCCGCCGCCAGCTCCTCGCGGAAGCGCGAGACCATCAGCAGCGCGTAGTCCACGCCCAGCGCCAGGCCCATCATCGTGCAGACCGTCAGGGCGAAGGCGTCGATGCTGAACCACGCGGTGAAGAAGTGCAGGATCCCGCGTGAGGCGATGACCGTGACCGCGCCGAAGCCGAGCGGGATCGCCGCCGCGACCGGGGAGCGGAAGACGAGCAGGAGGACGAGCAGGAGGAACGGCAGGGCGAGCAGCTCGCCCTGCTCGCTGGAGGAAATCGATTCGTCCTGGATCGCCCGCGAGATGGTCGCGTAGCCCGTCTGGGTAGCGCGGACAGGGACGTGGATCTCTTCCGCGATTGCGCCTTCGAGCTGGTCGACCGTGTCGTTGACGGCCGTTTTGACGTCGACGTGGAAGTCGGCCAGGATCAGCGCGCGCCGGGGACTGGGTCGCAGCTGAGAGACGTTGCCCCGGTCCCACGGCGAGAGGGTGGTCACCTTCGGGTCACGGCGCAGGGCACGGACCAGTTCCGGGCCCTGGCGATCGACCGCCGCAGCCGGCCCGCGGAGCAGGATCACGAACGGTGCGCTGTCGCCGAAATGCTCGGCGAGGAGAGCGTTGGCGCGGGAAGAGCCGGTGTCGGGGATGTCGAGGGTCGTCGGGTCGAGCCTGCCCTCGACGTTGGAGCCGATGATTCCAAGCGCGGCCAGGACCAGGGCAGCGACGACCAGCACCGCCCGTGGGTGGCGCAGCGTCAGCGGTGTGCGTCGGCCCGAATCCCCTCCCCCGGAATCCGGCCGATCCCTGCTCGTCCTCCTTGGCACCGCTGGTAGTTTGGCGATCCGGGAAGCGAAAGGGAGCGAACGGATGCGGAAGACTGTGTTAAGAACGTTTTTGGTTGTAATTCTGCTGGCGCTCGGAGTGGCCGCCTCGGCCTCTGCCCTGCACCTGCAGGTTGGCAACATCGTCGTCGACACGGACGGCGGCTTCACGCCAACCACGCTTCCCAGGCACAAGCTGGCGCCGATCAAGCTGCACGGCTACGGCAAGATCTCGACCGCGGACAACGGCTTACCGCCGATCCTCGACCAGATCATCATCTGGTTCGACAAGCACGGCGACGTCGAGACCCGCGGCCTGCCGGTCTGCACGCCGCCGAAACTGACCGCGACGACGACCCCGCAGGCTCGCAAGCTCTGCCCCGGCGCAATTGTCGGCACCGGCTTCGGCAAAGCCGTCGTCAACTTTCCCGAACAGGGGCCGATCCCGGCCAGCTCGGCGATCACGATCTTCAACGGTGCGCCGAAAAACGGCAACCCAACCGTCCTCGCCCACGCGCACCTGACCGTGCCCGGGCCGACCACCTTCGTCGTCCCGATCGAGATCCAGCGGGTCAACGACGGTCGCTATGGCTTCAAGACGGTCGCCAACATCCCCAAGATCGCCGGTGGCTACGGCACCCCCATCTACGGCCGGCTGACGATCGGGAGGGAATGGACGTACAAGGGCAAAAGGCTGAGCTACGCCAACGCCAGCTGCCCCGACGGCCGCCTCCAGGCCAAAGGCCAATTCACCTTCAAAGACGGCACCCTCCTCCAGGGCAATTTCCTCAAGCCCTGCCAAGCCTCCGGATAGCGGTCAGTCCCGCGCCGTGGCCAGCGCGACCAGTTCCTCCTCCAGCTCGGAAAGGACGGGGCCTTCGCCGGCCATGACACGCCTGCCGACGAGCATCGAGATTCCGGCAACGCAGGCCCAGTCGGAATTGGGGGGTAACGGCTCCTTGCTCGGCTCCCGTCCCATCTGCAACCGCGAAGCGAAGGCCTCAACCGTGGCGGCGTTGCGTGCCGCGCCGGCCGGGCCAAGGGCCAACACCTCCACCGTGAGCAGCCGCGCCGTCGGTTGGTCGGCGGCAAACAGGGTGAGGACCGTGTGGACCCCGGCCCTCACCTTCGCCCCGCGCTCCCCCTCCGCCCCACAGGCGCGATCGACCTCGTCCAGCAACCGGCCCAGCAGCTCCCGATGGGCCTCGATCGCGCACTCCCGCTTGCCAGCGAAGAGCTTGTAGAAGGTCGCGGTGGAGACGCGGGCCCGGGCCGCCAGATCGGCTACCGAGACATCGGCGTAGCCGCGCTCCGCACAGGCCTCGGCCACCGCCGCGACCAGCCGTTCACGCTGGTTGCGGGTGACCACGTCCGCCGGGATGTCGTGGGCGCCGCTCCGCAGTCGGCGAGCCCGATCGCCGTCAGCCACTCACACCTCGTGCTTCGGCTTCGGAAGCCGCGGCTTCGCCTCCACCCCGCAGCTGCGGGTCATCGTCGCCTCCAGGGTGCGCCCGTCTTCAAAGCCAAAGGAGGCCTTGGCAAAGGCAAAGCTGGCGCCGGAGAAGCCGGCGGGCGCAGGGCAGCTGGCGGAGAGGAAGCTGCGGGTCTTGCCCTTGTATTTGAAGAGGCGACGCAAGGAGAGCGAGACCCCGGAGACGTAGCCCCATTCGGCGGCTACCTGGGGCAGTTCGGCGGTCAGCGTGGTGCGGTAGGTGCCGGAGGCCCTGCCGAGCTCAAAGACCAGGACGTTCGATTGCGGCAAGGGCACGGTGCCGAAGACGTGGGCGAAGACGACGTGGCGTCCGTGAAGGATCCCGTTGAAGGCGATCACCTTGCCAGCCGAGGGGAAGGGCGACTGTTCAGGCAGGGCCACGTTGGCTTTGAACTGGCCTTTGCCGATCACCGAATCGGGGCAGGTTTCGATCGCTTCGTTGGTCGAGGCGGGTTGGATCTGGTGGTAGTGGCAGGTCGGCAGGCCCCTGTAGTCGAGCTTGCCGTTTTTGTTGATCGCCATCGAGATCGTTCGCAGCTGCGGAGGGGCGACGCCGTCGGTGGTCTTGATGTTGCCGGTCAGCGTGACTTCGACCGGGGCGGTGCCCTGCCGGGGCAGGGCGTGCGGGGAGATGCCGCCTTCGAAGGAAACCCGCAGGTTGCCGTCCTGGGTGATCTCGCCGTTTGCCAACGTCGCGCTCGAGAGCAGGAAGGCCGTCATCAAAAAGGCGAGCGGGACTTTGACGCTGCGGGCGCGATCGCTCTTTGGCGCGCTCATCCCTAGCGCTTAGGCCTGTGGTGCTTGCGGTGCTCCACGCAGCGCACTTTGCCTTTGACCCGCCGCAGTTGGCGCCCCTTGGCGCAGCGCTTGGCCTTCTTGGCAACGCTTACCGGGGGCGAGCTGGCGCCAGCGACACGACCGGGGGCAGCAAACTGCAGGGCAGGAGGGGTGGTGAAGGTCTTGTCCTCCCCGACCTCGGGCCCGACGGGGCTCTCGGCCAAGAGTCGGTAGTGGTAGGTAGTCGCGGGCTGCAAGCCGGAAATCCTCTGGAAGACGCCCAGCAGTGCTTTCCCCTCGGCTCCCAGGACGGGCGTCTGCAGGCCGTAGCCCGTGCTCGTCCCGTACTCGAAGCGGTAGCCGGTCGCAAAGCCGCGGGGATTGATCAGGCCGTGCAACATCGCCGAGTTGCCGGCAAGCAGGTGGTCGGCGCGAGTGGTGACGGCGGTTGGTCTGTGGGCCGCGGAGAACAGCCGGATCGGAGAGGACATTTCGGTCCCGTTGCTGGCGAGGACGAGGCGCACTTCATAGTCGGTGTCGATGGGCAAGGGCGGTTCGGCCGCCACCGACACCGGTCCAAAGCCGCTGCCGGCATCCGCCTCGGGCGTGGAGGTCCAGGTGAAAGTGCGCCGAGAGAAGTATTCGAAGTGGTATTTGGCAGGCTTGCCCCTGGGGTTGACGGTGCCCTCGAGGTGGGCGGTCGAGAGGTTCGGACCGATCATTTTCAGGCCCGAGGGCACGTCGAGGGTGGGGACCGAGATCGGGTGCAAGACCCGAACGCTGTCTCCGGCGGCGGGGAGTCCGTAAAGGTGCGACGATGCCTGGCCGTCGGAAACCAGGTCGATGGCCACGGGGCCCCAGTAAAAACCCGGATAATAAAATTTATCGATGAGGGCTCCGTCGTGGTAGACGTTGAGCAGGGGCCGCTGGGCGGGTTCTTGCGAGGCAACAATCAGATTGCCCAAGCTGGGATCGAAGGCGATCGAGCGGGCGCCTCCCAGTTCCTCCGGGCCAAAGGACTGACTCGCGGTTCCGTCCGGGGCAAAGCTCTCGACCCTCGCGCCCGACACCCCACCCTGGATGAGTCCGTCACGGATCACGTAGATCTGGCTATCGGGCCCGACCGCAAGGTCGAGCAGGCTCGTGAAGGCGGCGGCTTTGGAACTTGTGCCATCGAAAGTATCCAGAAACGCTCCGTTCGAAGCGAAGCGAGAGACCTGATTGTTCCCGGTGTCGGCGATGAGGAGCTCGCCGCTGCCCGGATCGACCGCGAGCTGTGACCTGAAGTTGCCAATCTGACCGGCCTCGGCATCGGCGCCTCGGACCGGGCTGACAAAGGTCGGATCCTCGGTATAGGAGGTGGGCTGGGCGCGATTATCGGGGGTGAACTTGAGGATGCTGCCGGGCGCTCCTACCTGAACCGTCGAGATCGACAGGCTGGCAACTTCGTCTGGCCCCGACTGGAGCCCACCGCCGTCGCCGCTCAACTGCTCGACGTCCGTTCCTTTTAGAGCGCCTCTGAAGATGACTTCGGCGGAGTTGAGCGAGGGTTGGATCGACGTTCCGACGCTGACATTGCCGGCACCGATGCCCGGCAGCCCTTCCAAGGCTTCTTCGATTGCGCGTCCGCTGGCGTCGTAGGGAATCGGCCCGGTGCTCTGTCCCTCGAAGCCGAGCGTGAAGGTGCCTCCGAAGCCACCGATTGTCACAACCTGAACCTCGTTGAAAGAGGAATTGCCGATGTAGGCATCGCCGTTGACCTGGTCTATGGCGATCCCATAGGGGCTGACGAGCTGGTCGGCGCCGAATGTGGTGAGCAGGCTGGGAGAGGAGCCGCCCAAGTCATAGACCTGGACGCTGTTGTTGGCGGGGGCGACCGCGAGGAGGTTGCCGCTCGCCCCATCGACAGCGGCAGCGGTCGGGTCGCCTAGAACCCCACTGCCGAATTCGCTGGCAAGACCATAGGAGACGACCGCTTGTGCGGTGGAGGAACCGAGGAGCGCGATCAGGGCGCCCGTGATCAGGACCGTGCTGGCGAGACGTCTCATTTAATGCTCCTAGGGCTTCAGAACCTTGGCGGCGGCTTCGAACTGCTTGGCGGCAGCGGCGGGCAGCGCCAAGCTCTTCATCGCTCAATAGTGGCGCCTGGACTTCGACTTGCGGGACTTATTCCCACAACCGTTGATAACGACCGGACGAAGTTGTGGCTGCGAAGGGGTGGACGCGCAAGTTGGCGCGCTCATCCCTAGCCCTTAGGCCTGTGGTGCTTGCGGTGCTCCACGCAGCGCACTTTGCCTTTGACCCGCCGCAGTTGGCGCCCCTTGGCGCAGCGCTTGGCCTTCTTGGCAACGCTTACCGGGGGCGAGCTGGCGCCAGCGACACGACCGGGGGCAGCAAACTGCAGGGCAGGAGGGGTGGTGAAGGTCTTGTCCTCCCCGACCTCGGGCCCGACGGGGCTCTCGGCCAAGAGTCGGTAGTGGTAGGTAGTCGCGGGCTGCAAGCCGGAAATCCTCTGGAAGACGCCCAGCAGTGCTTTCCCCTCGGCTCCCAGGACGGGCGTCTGCAGGCCGTAGCCCGTGCTCGTCCCGTACTCGAAGCGGTAGCCGGTCGCAAAGCCGCGGGGATTGATCAGGCCGTGCAACATCGCCGAGTTGCCGGCAAGCAGGTGGTCGGCGCGAGTGGTGACGGCGGTTGGTCTGTGGGCCGCGGAGAACAGCCGGATCGGAGAGGACATTTCGGTCCCGTTGCTGGCGAGGACGAGGCGCACTTCATAGTCGGTGTCGATGGGCAAGGGCGGTTCGGCCGCCACCGACACCGGTCCAAAGCCGCTGCCGGCATCCGCCTCGGGCGTGGAGGTCCAGGTGAAAGTGCGCCGAGAGAAGTATTCGAAGTGGTATTTGGCAGGCTTGCCCCTGGGGTTGACGGTGCCCTCGAGGTGGGCGGTCGAGAGGTTCGGACCGATCATTTTCAGGCCCGAGGGCACGTCGAGGGTGGGGACCGAGATCGGGTGCAAGACCCGAACGCTGCCATCGAGGAGTCCGTAAAGGTATGCCGACGCCTGGCCGTCGGAAACCAGGTCGATGGGCAAACCCGGGTACGGAAGCTCATGAGCGAGGGCTCCGTCGTGGTAGATGTTGAGCAGGGGCTCCCGGTTGCGCTCTTGCGAGGCCACGATCAGATTGCCCAAGCTGGGGTCGAAGGCGATCGAGCGGGTCCCTCCCAGTTGCGCCGGGCCAAAAGACCGACTCCCGGTGCCGTCCGGGGCAAAGCTCTCGACCCTGGCGCCCAACACAATCCTGTCACCCTGGATGAGTCCGTCGCAGATCACATAGATCTGGCTATCGGGCCCAACAGCGAGGTCGAGCAAGCTCGTAAAAGCGCCGCCCGCGGAACTTGCGCCATCGAAGGTGTCCAAGAAAGCTCCGTTCGAAGCGAAGCGAGAGACCTGATTGTTCCCAGTGTCGGCGATGAGGAGATCGCCGCTGCCCGGGTCGACCGCGAGCTGTGACCTGAAGCTGCCGATCTGACCGGCCTCGGCATCGGCGCCTTGGACCGGGCTGACAAAGGTTGGGTCCTCGGCGTAGGAGGTTGGCTGGGCGCGGTTATCGGGGGTGAACTTGAGGATCCTGCCGAACGCTGCCATCTGGAGCGTGGCGATTCTCACGGCGGCAGGGTATGGCCCCGACTCAAGCCCACTGGCGTCGCCGCTCAACTGCTCGACGTCCATTTCTCTCAGAGCGCCCCTGAAAGTGACTTCGGCATTGGTGGTCGCTCCGCCGGCAACGCTGACATTGCCAGCACCGATGCCCGAAAGTCCTTCCAGGGCTTCTTCGATCGCACGTCCGCTGGCGTCGTAGGGGAGCGGCCCGGTGCTCTGACCCTCGAAGCCGAGCGTGAAGGTGCCACCGACACCTTCAATAATCACATTCTGAAGCTCGTTGAAAGAGGGATTGCCGACGTAGACATCGCCGTTGGCTTGGTCTATAGCGATCCCGTAGGGGTTTACGAGCTGGTCGGCGCCGAACGTGGTGAGCAGGCTGGGGGAGGGACCGCCCGAGTCATAGACCTGGACGCTGTTGCTGGCGGAGGCGACGACGAGGACATTGCCATTCGCCCCATCGACATCGAGCGCAGTCGGATTGTCGAGGGTCCCGCCGCCGAATTCGCTGGCGGAACCGTAGGAGACGACTGCTTGTGCGGAGGAGGAACCGAGGAGCGCGATCAGGGCGCCCGTGATCAGGACCGTGCTGGCGAGACGTCTCATTTAATGCTCCTAGGGCTTCAGAACCTTGGCGGCGGCTTCGAACTGCTTGGCGGCAGCGGCGGGCAGCGCCAAGCTCTTCATCGCTCAATAGTGGCGCCTGGACTTCGACTTGCGGGACTTATTCCCACAACCGTTGATAACCGCCGGGCGGATCCTGGCTTTGCCTGAACTGCGCCCCCGCCGTCACGACACCGCCCGCTAGCTGCACCCATCTCGATACTTCATCGTTTATTCAGAAAGTCTTGCGTTAACCGCGTCGGTCTGTCAGTCTGCACGCAGATGTTGGCCAAACATCGGCGAGGCGCGGGCGAGATACGGCGGCGCCAGCGGTGACAGCCGCGACCCAGGTGGCGCTACGCCACCGCCGTAGCGCCCAGCGCCTCAGCCAAGCTTCGCCCTGAGGGGCGAAGCGAACCCCGCTCAGCCCTCGCGGGCGACCTCGGCGGCGACCTCGCTGCCGAGGTAGGGCGTCAGCGTGAACTCGACCAGATCGGGCAGGAGCGACTCCAGCTCGGCGGTCTTGCCGGCGATGATGCGGCGGGAGATCAGCGACATCATGCCGCCGACCAAAGCCTCCTCGGTGGTCGGCGAGAGCCGGGCGAGGACTTCGGGCGAGCGGCCTTCGCGGCCACTCTGGAAGTAGGGGACGAAGCTCTGAATGGCGCTGTCGTAGCGCTCGACCACAACCGGGCCGGCGACCAGCGCCTCGACCATGCAGAGCCGGGCGAGGTTGGGCTCGGCGGCGAGGAAGTGCAGCATCGCGCCGATCCCGGCCCTGACCGCGTGCGGCCAGTCGGACTCGTCGTCGAAGGCCTGGCCGACGCGCTCGCGCAGCTCCGCCATCACCGTGTCGTAGGCGGCGACAAAGCACTCGTCCTTGCTGGCGAAGTGCTCGTAGAAGGTGCGTCTGGAGACAGCCGCGTGGCGGGTGATATGGGCGATGGTTGTCCCCGCGTAGCCGTTTTCGGCGATCGCCTCGGCGAGGCCGGCGATCAAGCGCTCGCGCTGGTTGTGGGCGACGAACTCGCGCGGCAGGCCATGCCGTCCCGGCGGCAGGCGAGCCAGCTCGGGCGGGTACTCCTCGCCGTGCTCAACCGGCGTATCGGCGGGAAT
This sequence comes from uncultured Solirubrobacterales bacterium, assembly GCA_963811375.1. GTDB lineage: Bacteria > Actinomycetota > Thermoleophilia > Solirubrobacterales > 70-9 > VAYN01. The sequence continues at coordinate 16,262 of CAWEQY010000004.1, read as the reverse complement.
TGCGGCCACAGGACGACGATACCGGTCGGGCGGATTTGAGCCGCGATCAAGCTCCTCCAGGGCTGCCTCGACCCCCAGATAGGGCATTACCGCGGCCGACATCAGCTGCGGGATCAGCTTCGGCAGCTCGTCGGTATCGCCGCGCACCACCTTCGCGTAGACCTGCCCGTAGGCGGATCCGGCGAGTGCCTCGGCGGTCGTGTGCGGGACCGACTCGGGGTCGTCCATCTCCTTGCGACCGGCGTCGATCAGCGAGGCGATCACCCGCATCGTCATGTCGCGGCGGGCGCGGGCGGCGTCGCCGGCAGCCAGTACCTCGACCGCGAAGCAGGCGCGGCTGGGCTCGTCGCAGAGCGAGCCGACGACCTCGCAGGCGACCGCGCGCAGGCGGTCGGGCCAGTCCTGCTCGCTGTCGTAGGCGCGCATCAGCGAGGCCATGCACTCCTCGTTCATCTCCTGCCAGGCAGAGAGGAAGCTGTCGTACTTGCCACGGAAGTGGCGGTCGAAGGCGGGGCGGTCGAGCCCGGCCCGGGCGATCACCATCTCGATCGACGTGTCCATGTATCCGCGCTCGGCGGCAACCTCGATCAGGGCCTCGATCAGTTGCGCTCGCTCGGAGGCGGCTGCGGTTCGAGCTTCGGTCTCGAGCACTAGGTCATGGGACCCCCAATCCCTGCCGTCACGAGCTCAGCCGCTTGCGGCTTGAGGTTGCTCAGCCGCCGCCCGCTTCGCTGCCTCGGCGCCGAGGTAAGGGGTGAGGGAGAACTCGACCAGCTCCGGCAGCAGCTCCTCGATCTGCTCCGTCTGTCCCATGATGATGCGCTGGTAGATGATCCAGAAGATGCCGCCGACGATCGTCTCCTCGAGGGTCCCCGGCAGTTCCTCGCCGTGGGGGGAGACCTTGCGGCCCATCCGAAAGAGCGGTACGAAGGCCTGGATCGAGCGCTCGTAACGCTCGACCGCTGCCGGGCCGGCGGAAAGCGCCTCGACGATGCAGGTCCGCGCCAGGGCCGGCTCGCTGGCGACGTAGTGAAGGAAGGCGGAGAGGCCCGAGTTGACCCGGGCCGGCCATGTATCGACCTTGCTGGCGGCGTCGACTACACGGCGCAGCGCCTCCGTGACCGCGAACTCCGAGGCGGCGAGGAAGCAGTCCTCCTTGGAGGAGAAGTTCTCATAGAAGGTGTTGCGGGCGATGCCGGCGCGGCGGACGATGTCGGCGACGGTGGCGGCGCGGTAGCCCTTCTCGACGGTCTCCTCCGCCAGAGCCGAAATTATGCGCGCCCGCTGATGCTGGGCGATGAACTCTTTGGGGAGGGGATGCCGACCGGGCGGGGGTCGCATCGTCGATGCGTTTTCGGCCACGAACGCCAGAGTACCTTGATCCCAAGTGGCTTACAAGCTGGACGCCGGGGCTATATACCGCTAAAGTACCGGAAGCCAGACAAGCGGTTCCCTTGATCGACCAAAAAGGAAGGCAGATGGGAAAGCGCGCCGATACCAGGGCCCTGGCAGGGGCTGAGAGGGTTGGCGTTGCCGGGGCTCAGAGCTCCCGGATCGACAACGCTCCCGAACTCGCACTCGTGACCTCCCCCAAGCGGCAAACGATCTTGGACGGGACGCTCGAGGCGGTCGGGGCGGAGGGCTACGAGAATACCTCGGTGCGCACCGTGCTCGACCGCACCGGGGTCTACCGGCAGGCCTTCTACGACAACTTCGCCGACAAGGACGATTGCTACCTGCAGGCTTACGACGCAGGTGTCGAACGGGTCGAAGCGCTGCTCGTCGCGGCGGCGGCCGAGCAGTCGACCTGGACAGGAAAGCTGCGAGCCGGCCTCGGCGCCTTGCTCGATTTTCTCGACGCCGAGCCCGACGTTGGCCGGGCGCTCGTGGTCGAGGTACACGCCGCCGGAGCGGCGGCGTTGGCCAGGCGCACTGCCGCGATGGGACGTGTCAACGCCTTCCTCGACCAGGCCCGCGAGGTCGCCGGCGAGTCCGAATCGCCGCCGCCGATCGCCGGTGAGGGCATCGCCGCCGGGATCCACGCCGTGATCCACTCCCGACTTGCGACCGGCAGCAGCGACGGCTTTCGCGAACTGCTCCCAGAGTTCATGTACTTCGCGGTTTTGCCTTACTTCGGCGCCGAGTTGGCGAGCGCTGAAATGCAAGCCGCAAGCGCTTAGAGGCGTTCCAGGCTCTCGGAGTCGATGCCGCGAGTCACGCCCCTGAAGTCCAGCGTTCGCGCGGCTGTCGCCACGACTTCGGCGTAGTCGATGCCGGGGTGTGCGGTGACGATGGCGGCGAGGTCGGTGCTGGCGAGGGCCCGGTCGAGGTCGACCGAAGTGAGGCCGAGCTCGGGCAGGGCGGGGACAAAGGGGTCGTGGTAGGAGACATCGGCCTCCAGCGCGGTCAAAAGACGCAGGATGACCAGGGCGGGCGACTCGCGGGTGTCGCCGCTGCCGGCCTTGTAGCTGGCGCCGAGGAGGAGGACCTTCGAGCCCTTGACCGGCTTCGACGCCTGGTTGAGGATCCGCTCGATCCGCTCGACGCAGAAGGCGGGCTGGGCTTGGTTGACCTTGCCGGCCAGCTCGATGAACTCCGGGTAGAAGTTCTGTTCGCGCGCCCGGAAGGCCAGATAGAAGGGGTCGACCGGGAGGCAGTGACCGCCCATCCCCGGCCCGGGATCGAAGCGCATGAAGCCAAAGGGCTTGGTCGCGGCGGCGTCGATCACCTCCCAGACGTCGATGCCGAGGCGGTCGCAGAGCTGGGCAAGCTCGTTGACGAAAGCGATGTTGACCGAGCGGAAGACGTTCTCGAGCAGCTTCGAGAGCTCGGCTGCCTCAGGGGTCGAGACGACCACGACCTCATCGCAGACCAGCGCATATAGCTGGCGGGCGCGCTCGGCGCAGGCCGCGGTCAGGCCCCCGACCAGCTTCGGCGTGGTCCTGATCGTGTAGTCGGTCCGGCCCGGGTCGATGCGCTCGGGCGAGAAGGCGACGAAGAAGTCGCGGCCAACCGCGAGCCCGGATTCCTCGAGGATCGGCGCCAGCCGCTCGCGGGTGGTCCCCGGATAGGTCGTCGACTCGAGGACGACGAGCTGGCCTGGCTGGAGAACGCCGGAGAGGGACGTAGCGGCTTCGATCAGGTAGGTGAGGTCGGGCTCGCGAGAGCTGGTCAGCGGCGTCGGCACGCAGATGATCACCGCCTCGCAGGTGGCCATATCGACGTAGTCGGCGCTCGCCCGCAGGCGCTCGCCGAGCGGCATCAGGGCGCTGTCGGGAACGTCCTCGATGTAGGAGCGGCCGCTGTTCAGCGCCTCGACCTTGGCGGCGTCGAGGTCGAGGCCCTGCACCTCGTGCCCGGCTTCGGCGAAAGCCACCGCGAGCGGCAGGCCGACGTAGCCGAGTCCGACGATCCCGACCTTAGGCATCGCTTTCGCGCTCCGCTCGCGGCGCCAGGAACCGGACATGCACGCTTGCTCGCTCCGCCTTCATCGGCGAAGCATAGGCGCGGTTGGACAGGTCGCTGCCGCTGCCCTACGCTGATTGGGATGGATTCATCGGCATCGAATCCACGGTCCGAGTCAGCCGCGAACCAGGCGCTGCCGCGGGCCTACGCGGTCCGCTCTGAGCGCGAGCGGCTGCTGGAGGCGATGGTTCGCGTCGCTGCCGCCAAGGGCTACGAGGCGACCACCGTCGCCGACGTGATCGAGGCGGCGGCGGTCAATCGCGAGACCTTCGACGGGATGTTCGCCAACCGCGAGGCCTGTTTCCTCGAGGCCTACGACGCCGTCATCGACGTCCTCGTCGCCCACGTCTCGACCGCCTTCGAGAGCACCGTCGGGCAGCCCTGGCCAGACCGGATCGCCGCCGCCCTGCGCGCCCTGGTCGACCTGCTGGCGACCGAGCACGACATCGCCCGCATGGCGATGGTCGAGGTGACCGCGGTCGGCGAGGACGCGCGGATCCGCTACCGGGCGGCGCTGGGGCGGTTCACCTACTTCCTCGAGGAAGGCCGCACCGTCTCCCCGCAGGCGGACGAGCTGCCCGCCGACACCGCCCGCTTCGCGATCGGCGGCGCCACCTCGATGATCTTCGACGAGGTTCGCGCCGGGCGCGGGCCGGAACTGCGCCGGCTCCTGCCCGACCTGCTGTTCGCGGTGCTGATGCCGTACGTCGGCCCGGAAGCGGCCGAGGACGAGATGCGCCGCGTCGCCCGCGAGGGTTGAGGAGAGGGCCGGCTAGACCCCGGCGCCGCCGCGGCCCTCGCCGGCGGCGAAGCGGGCGGCACCGCGAACGGCGACGTCGAGCGTCTCGCGGCCGAGCCGGTGCTCGAGAGCGAGGCCCTCGGCGAGCGGCAGGCCGGCCCCCTCGATCGCGGCACGGCGGTCGGCCAGCATCGTCTCCTGGGGGAAAGCGGCGATCTTCTCCGCCAACTCGAGCGCGCGCTCGACCTGGGTGCCGGCGTCAACGACCTCGTTGACGAGGCCGATTCGCAGGGCCTCCTCGGCAGCGACGGGGCGGCCGGTGAGGATCAGCTCCAGGGCCCGGCCCATGCCGACGACGCGCGGCATCCGCTGGGTGCCGCCATCGACCAACGGGACCCCCCAACGGCGCTCAAAGAAGCCGAAGATGGAGCCCGGGGTGGCGATGCGCAGGTCGCACCAGAGGGCCAGCTCGAGGCCCCCGGCCAGGCACCAGCCGTCGATCGCGGCGATCGCCGGCTTTGAGGGCGTCAGCCGGGTGAAGCCCTCCGGCCCGGCCGGGTCGTCGACGTCGAGGTCGATCGCCTTGAGGTCGGCGCCGGCGCAGAAGGCCTCGCCGCCGGCGCCGGTGAGAACGAGGACGCGGGCCTCGTCGTCGGCCTCGAACTCATCGAAGCCCTGGCGCAGCAGCGTCGCAGTGGCGGCGTCGACCGCGTTGCGGCGCGCAGGGCGGTCGATCGTCAGCAGCGCCGCCGCACCCACTCGCTCGTAGCGGACCTCCCGACTCATTGCCGCTCATCCTCCCACAGCGGCCTTTTGCCGGAAAAGCGGGGGTGGGAGCGGGCGGGCTAGTCGCTGCGAACGGCGCTCACGGGGTTCGCCGGCGACGCCCAACTCCCGGAGTGCGCCCCGGTCGCGGGCCGGGAGGGCAGGTCTCCCAGGGCCAGGGGCAAAGCTAGGTGGCGAGCCGGACAACCCCGCGCGCAAAAACACGACCGGTAGCGACGCTCGTTGCCTGCCTCGCGCGTAGCCTTCGCGCTTAGAAGCTCGGTTGCGCCACCTTCGAAACCGCCTCCCGCTTGGCTTCCGCGGGAACCGGTCTCTCCCGGTCGCAGAGCGAATCTAGCGCCGTTATCGCAGACCGTCCAGGGGTCGGCGAACGTCGTTTCCGCAAAGTCCGCATAGAAGGCTCGGCCGCGCCGGCCGGCGGCATCCGTGGAGCGAGGTACGGTCCCGGCGGGATGAACGTGGGATCGGAGGCGTCCGCTCGCAGGGCGCGGCGCAACGTGGTCCTCACTGCCGCGATTGCGGGGCTCGGCGGGCTGCTGTTCGGCTACGACACCGGCATCATCGCCGGCGCCCTGCTCTTCATCAAGCAGGACTTCGACCTCGACAGCTTCGCCCAGGGCGTGGTCGTCGCCGCGGTCCCGATCGGCGCCATCGCCGGCGCCGCGATCGCCGGGCCGGCGGCCGATACCCACGGGCGGCGGCTGATGATCCTGCTCGCCGCTGCCGTCTTCATCGTCGGTGCGCTGGGAAGCGGTGCGGCGCCCAACGTCGAGGTGCTGGTGATCGCCCGGATCGTGATCGGCGTCGCGATTGGCCTCGGCTGCGTGCCGGCGCTGGCGCTCGCCTTCGGGATGCTGCGGATGCCGCAGAGCCCGCGCTGGCTGGTCATGTCCGGCGACGACTTCGCGGCGCGGGCGGTGCTGGCGAAGATCCGGGTCGACGACCCCGACACGATCGACCTCGAGCTGGAAGAGATCAAAGAGAGCCTCGACGACAAGCCCGGGGCTTGGAGCGAGCTGCTGCGGCCGGTGGTGAAAGCAGCGCTGTTCGTCGGCGTCGGGCTGGCGATCCTGCAGCAGGTGACCGGGATCAACACCGTCATCTACTACGCGCCGACGATCGTCGAATTCACCGGAGTCGATTCCTCCGCCGGCTCGATCCTGGCTGCTGTCGGGGTCGGTGTCATCAACGTCGGCATGACCGTGCTGGCGCTGCGCCTGCTCGACCGCGCCGGTCGCCGGACGCTGCTGATGATCGGTGTCTCCGGCATGGCTATCTCGCTGTTCGCCCTCGGTGCCGCCTTCATCGGCGGCGGTGGCAGCACGCTCGCCTCGGTGGTGGCGATCGTCAGCCTGATGACCTACGTCGCCTCCTTCGCGATCAGCCTCGGGCCGATCTTCTGGCTGATCAACGCCGAGATCTACCCGCTGTCGGTGCGCAGCAAGGCCGCCGGACTGGGGACGATGGCGAACTGGACCTTCAACTTCATCGTCTCGCTGACCTTCCTGCTCCTGATCGAAGCCGCGGGCCGCAGCGGCGCCTTCTGGATCTACGGCGGCATCGGCGTCCTCACCCTCTGGTTCTGCTGGAAGTTCGTGCCGGAGACCAAGGGCAAGCACCTCGAGGACATCCAGGCCGAGTTTCAGGCGCGGGTCGATTCGCGCGCCTGAGCGGCGGCTAAGTACCCTGCAACGATGCGCATCGACGAGATCATCGCCTCGCAGCGGCCGACCTTCTCGGTCGAGTTCTTCCCACCGAAGACGGCGGAGGCGACCGAGCAGCTCTACGCGACGGCACGCGAGCTCGGCCACCTCGAGCTCGACTTTGCCTCGGTCACCTATGGCGCCGGCGGCTCGACCCGCGACGGCACGGTCGAGATCACCACGGCGCTGAAGGACGACATCGGCCTGGAGACGATGGCCCACCTCAGCTGCGTCGGCGAGACCACCGAGGGCCTGGCGACGACGCTGGACCGGATCGCGGCGGCCGGGATCGAGAATGTCTTCGCGCTGCGGGGAGACCCGCCGCGGGGGGAAGAGGACTTCGCCCAGCCCGAGGGCGGGCTCGGCAGCGCCGCCGAGCTGGCTGCCTTCATCTCGACCGGCTGGGACTTCGCGATCGGCGGCGCCTGCTTCCCCGAGGTCCATCCCGAGGCGCCCGATCTGGAGACCGACCTCTCCTATCTGAAGACGAAGGTCGATTCCGGCGCCGGCTTCCTGATCACCCAGCTCTTCTTCGACAACCAGGTCTACTTCGACTTCGTGCGGGCGGCGCGCTCGCGCGGGATCGAGGTGCCGATCCTGGCCGGGGTGATCCCGGTCGCCAGCTTCGCCCAGACGAAGCGGATCTGCAGCCTCTGCGACGCCTCGATCCCGGCGCCGCTGGAAGCGGCCTTCGAGGCGGCCGGGGGGGACCCGGAGCGCGAGTTCGAGCTGGGCGTCGCCTTCGCCGCGCAGCAATGCGCTGAGCTGCTGATCGCCGGCGCCCCCGGCATCCACTTCTACGCGCTCAACAAGGCAGCGGCGACGCGGGCGGTTCTCGGCTCGCTGCGGGCCTCGAAGCCGTGGGAGCGGGTGCGCGGCGACGCCGCGACCCTGACCGGCAGCGCCGACTAGGCTGCCGACCGGCGATGGGCGAGCAGAACGAGGACCAGCAGCGACGCCAGGAACGAACCGGGAGCGAGGGCGCCGATGCCAGCGCCGGCCGTAACCGCCTGATCGTCGGTTACGCGATCGCCTCGACCGTGGTCCTGGCGATCGCGGCGGTGGTCCTCGTCCTCGCCAGCGGCGGCGACAGCGAGAGCGCCCCCGAGGGCGACGCCCACATCAACCTCAACGCCTCGATTGGCTCGACCAACGGCGTCGAGCCGGACAACCGCGCGGGTACCGCGCCGGCCGCGGCCAGAGTCACCGACCTCGCGGCTGCCGCCAAGCAGGCCGGCTGCGTCCTGCGCCTGAAGCTGAAGGACGAGGGGCACAACCACATCCCGGTTGGCTCGCCTTCGCCCGGCTACAAAACCAACCCGCCGACCTCCGGCAACCACGTCGAACCGCCCTACCAGCAGGCGGACGGCGCCTACGCGGAGATGCCGGCGGAAATTGACGCTGTCCACTCGCTCGAGCATGGCCGGCTGGAGATCCAGTACGCGCCCGATCTGCCGGAAGCCGACCAGCTGGAGCTGAAGGGCCTCTACGACACGATGTACGGCGCGACCCTGCTCTTCCCCAACGACAAGATGCCCTACGCGGTGGCTGCGACCACCTGGACCAACCTGCTCGGCTGTCCCCAATACAAGGGGGCGGCGACGCTGGATGCGATCCGTGCCTTCGGCAAGGCGACCTGGGGCAGATACGGCGGCGAGCCGGTGCAGGCGTTCACGTTCACCGGGCCGACGCCGGCCGAACCGACTTCGTAGGGACGGGAAGCTTCCGGCCGGCGGGCCCCGTCATCGGGGGGAGGAAGGTCGGCGCTCTTCCTATTGGGCTCGGTAGGCGGGGAAGTAGGATCCGTGAGAGTGGCCTGCACTTAGGAGTGCGTACTTTTGCGGGTCGCAGACGATCTCGGAGGTTTGCCAGGTCTCCTGGCGATTGGCGAAGCCTCGCTTGAATTCCTCGAGGGCGTCGTTGGGGGCGATGCCGCCGCCCAGGTTGAGGGGGAGGGATAGGGCGGCGGAGTGTTCGATCAGGCGGGTGACGATGTTCTTCATTGGCGAGTCGCGAAGGTGGGAGTCGGCGCTGCCGGAGAGGTAGTAGTGGAGGTAGCCGTCGCTGACGGCGGCCAGCGAGGCGGCGGCGAGATCCCCGCCGGGCGCGGCCGCGAGGACGAGCCAGGTGCGGTCGGCTTCGAGCACGCGGTCGAAATAGGCGGCGGCGAAAAAGTAGTGCTCGGCGGCGGCGGTGCGGCGCATCGTCTGTTCGTAGACGTCGAGGAAGCCGGCGCGCTGTCCGGGGGTGGTCTCCGGCCCGGGGACGAGCGCCAGCCCGTAGCCGGCCTCGAGGTTCTTGCGAACCTGGCGGCGGTCGCTGGGGCGGCTCTTCGGCGGCAGCGCCGGGTTGGCGATCTGAACGAGGTTGCGCTCGCTGGCGCCCGTGAGCGGGGGCGAACCGAGCCGGTGGCGGAGGAAGACACTGACCAGGCCGGTGGCGGAGAAGTCGACTGACCCGGGGTCAATCGCCTCCGACTTCCCGGGTGGGCTTGGCCCGGCCCGGAAGGCGAAGCCGGGATAGCCATAGGGGGAGATCGCATCCCGCTCGGGACCGGCGCCGATCGGCCGCACGACCAGGGGGGAGAGCAGCTCGCCGTCGCTGCTCTCGATCCGCAGGGTGTGCGTCGCGCCCTCGGCGTCGAGGAAGGGCCGGGAGCGAAAAAAGTCCCCGTCGGCCGCGGCTTCGCCGCGGTCCTCGATCAGCTCGGCCGTTGCGGCCGCGGCGCTCACTCGAGGAGGTCCGCGGCGGCGGCCCGGAACTCGTCGGGGAGCACTCCCCAGACCTCGCAGTCGTCGGGCGGCCCCCCCTCGCGGGCAAGGTGGGAGCGCATCGTTCCCTCGTGCACCCAGCCGAGACTGGTGACCGTCTTCTTGGCGATCTCGTTGCGGGCCGGGATGCGGCCGTAGACACGGTGGGCGCCGTACTCGTCGAAGGCCTTGGCGATCGTCAGCGCCTCGGCGCGGCGGCCGACGCCCTTGCCGCGCACGTCGTCGCCGATCAGCGCCCCCAGCTCAGGCGCGGTCTGGCGGAAGAGTCCGTAGAGGGCGGTGAAGCCGACAGGCTCCTCGTAGCCCGCGACGGCGATCGCGAACTTGCGGTCCTCGCCCGAGTCGTCCATCGCTCGCCGCGCCCAACCCTCCGCCTGCTCCAGCGAGAAGCTGTCGCGCTGCTCCATCAGCGACGCCGTCGCCGCCGGGTTGTTGAACCAGCGATGCACCGCGGGCGCGTCGCCGGGCTCGAACCGCCGCAAGCTGACCTCGGGTTGCTCAGCCACGCGCAAACCCTACGTCCTCCACGACGACGGGCCGATTTCCCTCCATATAGGGGTGTTGCGGCCCACCAGCGTCAGTCCGAAGTGAGGCCCTGGCCGGTGATGACCAGCCAGACGGTCTTGGCGAGGATGCGGGCGTCGAGCCCGACGGAGCGGCGGTCGACGTACTCGACATCGAGCTCGATCCGCTCCTCCCAGGGGATGCCGGCGCGGCCCTGGACCTGAGCCCAGCCGGTGATCCCCGGCAGGACCTCGTGGCGGCGGTTCTGGTGCGGGGTGTAGTCGTCGACCTGAGCCTGGAGGGTCGGGCGTGGGCCGACGATCGCCATCTCGCCGCGGAGGACGTTGACCAGGTTGGGGACCTCGTCTAACGAGGTGCGGCGGAGGAAGCGACCGGCGCAGGTGACGCGGCGGTCCTCGCGGGTGACGATCGTGCCGACCCCGACCGGGTCGGATCCCTGCACCATCGTCCGCAGCTTCCGCATCTCGAACTCGGCCCCGTCGCGGCCGACGCGGCGCTGGCGGTAGATAACCGGGCCGGGGCTGCCGAGCTTGATCGCGATCGCGGCGATCGCCAGGAAGGGCGAGAGCACGATCAGGGCGATCGCCGCAACGAAGATGTCGAGAATTCTGGGCATGGCTATCGGTGGCGCGTGTGGCCAAGCAGATCAAGGACGCAGGGAGCGCCGTGTGCTCTGCACACAAGCGACCGAGGACGCCGATATGCGCCGGCCACACGCGTCACCGGGTTCCCTCCGCCTTCTCCCAGCGCCCGGAGGCACCGTGCCGCCGGCGATCCCAGAGGCCGGCGGCGATCGAGGCGGTCGTCATCACGTAATAGCGGGCGACCCGCAGCGGGGCGAGCGGCCAGCGGGGAGCGAGCAGGGCGGCGCCGATCAGGGCCAGCTGGAGGACGAAGGTGACGACGTAGATCGGGCCCTGGCCGAGCAGGGCGATATTGGCGATGAGGACGAGGAGATGCAGCGCCGGGCTGAGGTAGCGCAGCAGCCGGTGCGAGGCGAGCTCGAAGGCGAAGAGCGGCGGGTAGCCGCGGGGGGAGGCCATCCCTTCGCCGACGACGATGTCCCAGAGCCCGACCATCATCCGCCGTTTGCGGGCGAACTCGCCCTCCAGGGTCGGGACCATCTTCTCCTCCGCCCGCGCCGCCGGCGCGTAAAGCGAGCGCAGACCGCGCTTGGCCAGCCCAAAGGGGAAGGAGAGGTCATGGCTGCCCGAGGGGGCGAGGGGCAGGTAGGCGTCGCGGCGGACCGCGTAGATGGCGCCGTTGCCGGCGGTGATCCCTCCCAGCGCCGACTCCATCTCCCGCACCGCCATCTCATAGCGCCAGTAGGCGCCCTCGAGGTTGTCGCCGCCCGCGTCGACGAAGCGCACCTGGCCGCAGACATAGCCGACCGCGGGATCGGCGAAGGGCTCGAGCAGGCGCCGCAGGGCCGCGGGCGCCCAGGCGCTGTTGGCGTCGGAGAAGGCGAGCAGCTCACCGGTTGCCTGCTCGGCGGCGGCGTTCAGCGCCGCGACCTTGCCGCCGGGGGGCAGCTCGAGGACGAGGTCGGCCCCGGCGGCGCGAGCGCGCTCGGCGGTGGCGTCGGTGGAGCCGTCGGAAGCGACGACGATCTGCAGCCGCTCGCGCGGATAGTCGAGGTCGAGCGCATTGGCGACTTTCCTGGCGATCACCTCCTCCTCGTCGTAGGCGGGCACGATCAGCGTCACCGCTGGCGGCGATGCCCCACTCGCGGAGTCGGACGTTGCCGGGAGAGGCGCCGGCGCCTCTCCGGCTTCCGCATTCGCGATCGGCCGCGGTCGATCGCTCTCTCCCCCCAGACCGGGCCAGGTGCCGACGGGGTGTCGGCGCAGGGCGATCAGCATCCGCAGGACGAGCGGGTAGCCGGCGTGGGTGTAGACGATCAGCGCAGCGCTGCTCCAGAAGAGGACTTCGACCGCGGTCACGGCCGCGCCTCGATCAGCTCGCGGTAGAGGCCAAGGGTGAGACGGGCGGCCTCGTCCCAGGAAAAGGGACCCGCGGCGGCGCGGGCGGCGGCGCTCGCCAGCTCGGCGCGGGCGACCTCGTCGCCGACCAGCTCCGCGAGGACAGCAGCGAGGGCCTCGGCGTCGTCGGGTGGAACCAGGCGACCGGCGCCGGTCGCGGCCACCTCGGGAAAGCCGCCGACGGCGCTCAGCAGCAGCGGCTTGCCGAAGGCGAGGCCGGTGTAGAGGACGCCGGAGTGCTCGGCGTCGAGGTAGGGGAGGACGACGAGGTTGGCACGGCGGAAGATCGCCGGAATCTCGGCGTCCTCGACGAAACGGGTGACGAAGCGAACGCGACCGCGGGCCTCGGCGGCGAGAGCACGGAGCGGAGCGACGTCCATGCGCGGGTTGCCGACGATCCAGAGCTCGGCGCCCTCGACCCGACGGAAGGCCTCGAGCAGGTTCTCGATTCCCTTGTAGGGACGCAACAGGCCGAAGAAGAGAATGACCGGGCCCTCGGCTCCCTCCAGCTCGGGCGGCAGCGGCTTCTGCTCGGGCAGGCGCGTGAGGTAGCCGAAGGCGCCGTGGGGGATGACGCGAACCTTGCCGGGGTCGATGCCGACCTCGTCGCGGAGGCGCATGGCGCTGTGCTCGGAGTGGGCGACGACAGCGTCCATGCGGTCGAGGGTGCGGCGGGCGCTGGCGACCTGCCGGCGGCTGGGGCGCGGCGGCAGGATGTAGTGGGCGGTCATCACCCGCGGTCGCAGCTTCGGCAGCAGGTGGGTGTCGAGGGCCGGCAGCGTCAGCCATTGGTAATGGATGACGTCGGCCGCGGCGTCGCGGCGGAAGCGCAGCATGTCGGGAATATGCTCGGCCGCCTTGAAGGGGAGGCGGGCGCGGGCATCGAGGCCGCGGGCGCTGCTGCGACGGTAGAAGCGCTCCTCGACGCGGTAGCCATCCGCCGGGGGCACCGAGCCGTAGAGGAAGTGACTGGTCAGCAGCTCGACCTCGGCTCCGGCACGAGCCAGCGCCGCGGCCAGGGCGCGGTCGTAGGGCGGCGTGAACGCCGAGGGGTCGACTAGCTGGACTCTCATCGCAAGGACAAGATGTTCGGGACATCTTGTGCCCAGCGGATTATCGTGACCCGCTTGGTGCCCACGCTCTCCTATTGCGTCGTGAACACGAACGGCCGCGAGTTCCTGCTCGCCTGTCTGGCCGCGATCGAGCGCACCCACCCAGCCGGGATCGAGCGCGAGGTGCTGGTGCTCGACAACGCCTCCGACGACGGTTCGGCCGAGGCTGTGCGGGCGCTGGAGGGCGACATCCGCCTGATCGCGCTGGCGCGACGGACCGGCAAGGCGGAGAACGACTCGACCCTGATGCGCGAGGCGAAAGGCCGCTACTGCCTGCTGCTGAACGAGGACTCGGCGCTGCGGCCGGGCGCGAGCGCGGCGCTGATCGCGGCACTCGACGCCGACCCGAAAGCCGCGACCGCGGGACCGCAACTGCTCGACTCCGACGCCAAGCCGGTGCCCTGCGCCTGGCGCTTCCCCGGAGTCGGCACCGCCCTCGCCGGGGCGCTCTTCCTGCACCGCTGGCTGACCGTGCAGAGCAAGGGCTCGGCGACCCGCCGCGTCGACTGGGCGCAGTCGAGCGCCCTCATGGTCCGCCGCGAGGCCGCCGCCGCGGTCGACTTCATGGATCCCGCCTTCTTCGTCTATTACGACGAGTGCGACTTCGCCAAGCGCCTCGCCGACGCTGGCTGGCACTCGCTCTTCGTCCCCGCCGCCGAGGCCGTCCACCACGACCAGCTCTCCACCGACCTCGCCAAGGGCCTGCCGCGGATCGTCGAATTCCACCGCAACCGCGACCTCTACATGCACAAGCATCACGGGCGCGCCGCGGCCTTGGCCGTTCGCGGCCTCACCGCCTGGTCCTACGCGGCGCGGATGCTCCTCGCGACCGTTCTCCCCAACCAGCCCGGGGACGTCTACCGGGCCCATGCCCTACATGCGCTCTTTCCCGAGCGCGGCGAATCGATCCGCGACCGAGCGCGGTAGTCATTGGGGACGCATAGGGGTACGAAGGACTGCCGCGCTTCAGAACCGCGAGTCCTCGTCCATGCGCTCGGCCTCGTAGGTCTCGGGGATACGGCCGTCGACGGCGCTGGGTTCCTTGCGTAGGCGCTGAACCGAGGCGGCCAGCTCGCGCGGGTGGCGCAGGCGCGCCAGCCAAACGCGCTCGCCGGGGGTGAAGAAGCCGCTGGCGAAGAGCGCCAGGGGATAGGCGGCAAAGAGGGCGGCGCGGCCCAGCAGGCCGAGGGCACCGGAGGTTGGCAGCAGCAGCTCTCCGGCGCCGACCAGGACTGCCGCGGTGAACACCACCCGGGCCAGGCGGCTCCACTGGTAGGGGACCGGGAAGAGGCGCTGGGTGAAGACGTACATCAGCGCCAGCACGACGACGTAGGAGGCGACGAGGGCGAGGCCGGCGCCGACGATTCCCAGCGGCGGCACCAGGATCAGGTTGAGGACGACGTTGGCGGCGAGGGCGGCGAGGGTCGCCGGCAGGTTGAACTCGGTGCGGCCGGTGCGGCCGAGGATGACGACGAGCACCATGTAGACGGCGTAGAGGGTGACCGCGGTGGAGATCAGGCCGACGGCTTCGTAGGAGTCGAAGAACTCCGGCGCGGCCAGCGCCCGGACGATCCAGCGCGATAACAACCACATGCCGGTGACGACGAAGGCGCAACCGGCGACGAAGAGGGTGACGACGGTGGCGTAGGCACGACGGGCCTCGTCGTCATCGCGGATCGAGTAGGCCAGCGGCGGCCAGGCGAGCTGGAAGCCGCGGACGAGGACGTTGACCCCCTGCGCGAACTTGATCGCCAGCGAGTAGAGGCCGGCCTCGGCGAGGCCGACGCTGCGGACGATGATGATCCGGTCGACGAAGTTGAGCAGGTAGAGCGAGACCTCGGCCGGCATCGTCGGCAAGCCAAAGCGCAGCAGGCGGCGCAGCAGGGCGCGGTCGAGGAAGAGCGAGAGGCGGCGGCGCTGGAGCACGATCAGGCCGAGGACGAAGACGGCGCCGCTGGCGTAGCTGCCGACCAACAGCCCGCGGGCGCCCTCGCCGGCGCCGACCACGAGCACCACGGTGAGGCCGATCGTGACCAGGACGTTGACGATCGTCGTCGTGAAGAAGGCCCGGGCCCGCTCTTCGAGCCGGAACAGGGTGAGCATGAACTCGAACATCGTCAGCACCCAGAGGCCGCCGATCGCGACCCGGGCCAGGTCCGGCGCCGGACGGTCGAGCAGCGCTTCGGAGATCGGCGTCGCGAAGGGCAGCGCGACCAAAGCGCCGACGGTCGCCAGCCAGAAGAGGCCGGCGAAGCTGCTGGCGACGACCCGGTCGGGGTCCTCGTCGTCCTTGTAGTAGAAGCGCAGCACCGCCTCGATCAGGCCAAAGCGGACGACGATGCTGGCGGAGACGATCGCCGCGAACATCACCTCGGCGGCACCGTAGTCGGCCGGGGTCAGGTAGCGGGTGTAGAGCGGCAGCAGCGCGACCGCGATCAGCTTCGAGAGGATGCTCGCCGCCGTGTAGGCGGCACCGGTCGTCGCCAGTCGGCGCAGGTATCCCGACATGCGGGGACCCTACGCGGGGTCGCGGACCGTCGGTGCTGCTGCTAGCGAAGCACCGACGGCGAGCAACACCCAGGTGATCGGATCCTCGAAGAACCCGGCGTAGGCCATGGTGTGGACGAGGAGGGCGACGAAAGCGGCGAGAACTGCGGAGCGCCCGGCGAGCGACGTCGAGGGAGAGTCCTGCGGGCCTCCGGCGAGCGGGGCGGGAGGGGCTCGGATGCCTGCGGTCATGGTCCACAGCGCAACCACAATGAGTGCGACGTAGAGGATGAGGCCCGGGAAACCTTGCTCCGCCGCGATGGTGATGGGCTCGGTGTGGGAGATCGAGACCGGGACGTCCTTGTTCTCACGGTGGTCTCGATAGGCGTCCTGGAAAGACCCGGATCCATAGCCCCACAGGGGTCGTTCGGTGAAGAGGTTGGCGCCGCCGGACACCAGGTTGGCGCGGCCGCTGGTGTCGACGTTGAGGCGATCGAAGAGGTTGGAGGCGTTGATGCTCTTGCCGCCGACCAGGGTCACCACCAGCACCGCTCCGATGAGGCCGGCGAGGACGGCGGCCAGCGTCCACTTCCAGCTCCACCGGATCGCGGCGAGGACGGCCAGGCCCGCGAGCAGGGCGATGAAACTCGACTGCGAGAAGGTCTGGGCCAGGCCCAGCCAGAGGACGGCAA
>CAWEQY010000003.1:0-99554 GCA_963811375.1 uncultured Solirubrobacterales bacterium | reverse complement strand
GGTGAACTCCATACGGGGGGAGCCTGAAGGGGCCGCAGTGAATTGGTCCAAGCGACTGTTTACCAAAAACACAGGCCTCTGCTAAGTCGTAAGACGACGTATAGGGGCTGACGCCTGCCCGGTGCCGGAAGGTTACGCGGACTTGTTAGCGCTTCGGCGCGAAGCAGCGAAGCTAAGCCCCGGTAAACGGCGGCCGTAACTATAACGGTCCTAAGGTAGCGAAATTCCTTGTCGGGTAAGTTCCGACCTGCACGAATGGCGTAACGACTTGGACGCTGTCTCAACGATAGGCTCGGTGAAATTAAAGTCTCGGTGAAGATGCCGAGTACCCGCAGCTAGACGGAAAGACCCCGTGAACCTTTACTGCAACTTGATATTGGAGTCTGGGGTATCTCGCTCAGGATAGGTGGGAGACAGTGAACCAGTGGCTTTGGCCGCTGGGGAGTCACCCTTGAGATACCACCCTTGGTAATCTGGGCTTCTAACACCGCGCCGTAATCCGGGCGGTGAACAGTGTCAGGTGGGCAGTTTGACTGGGGCGGTCGCCTCCTAAAGAGTAACGGAGGCGCCCAAAGGTTCCCTCAGCACGGTTGGAAATCGTGCGTAGAGTGTAAAGGCAATAAGGGAGCTTGACTGCGAGACCGACGGGTCGAGCAGGAACGAAAGTTGGGCTTAGTGATCCGGCGGTAGCAAGTGGAAGCGCCGTCGCTCAACGGATAAAAGGTACTCCGGGGATAACAGGCTTATCGGTTCCAAGAGTCCACATCGACGAACCGGTTTGGCACCTCGATGTCGGCTCGTCGCATCCTGGGGCTGGAGTAGGTCCCAAGGGTTGGGCTGTTCGCCCATTAAAGCGGTACGCGAGCTGGGTTCAGAACGTCGTGAGACAGTTCGGTCCCTATCTGCTGTGGGCGTTGGAGAGTTGAGAGGAGTCATCCCTAGTACGAGAGGACCGGGATGAACGTGCCGCTGGTGTATCTGTTGTCCTGCCAAGGGCATCGCAGATTAGCTACGCACGGAACGGATAACCGCTGAAAGCATCTAAGCGGGAAGCCGTCCTCGAGATGAACTCTCCCATCCCCTTGAGGGAGTAAGACCCCTGGTAGACCACCAGGTTGATAGGCCAGCGGTGTAAGCGCAGCAATGCGTTCAGCTGACTGGTACTAATGGGTCGAGGGCTTGACGGATATTTGATTATTTTACTCTGAAGGCCTTGTGCAGTTTTCAAGCTCCACCGAGCGTCTCGCAAAATTCCGGTGGCGCATGGCGAGTGGGAAACACCTCTTCCCATTCCGAACAGAGCAGTTAAGCCACTCTGCGCCGATGGTACTTGGGGGGCAACCCCCTGGGAGAGTAGGTCGCCGCCGGTTCTTCGTAGGACGCCCGGGCCGCGCTTAGACGCGGCCCGGTTGCGTCCGGATCGCTGCGCGCTACGCCACCGCCGAGCGGCTTGCGTAGCGCTGCTACGCGGCGCCCCTCGCCGGCGACGGATCGCTTGCGCTCCAAACGCCCCGGACTCGCGTCTAAGCGCGGCCCGGGCGTCGGAGAGGCTGGTGAAGGCGAACTGCGCTAAGGACGGAGGAGGAAGGGGCCGTCGATTTGGTGCCTGCGTCGTGATCGCGGCTCTTCGGTCGCCAGGACCAGGGTGGGGGCGCCAGGGCGGCGTCGCCGGTTAGTCGCGCTCAAAGCGGGGGAGGCGGGGCGATAGCGGGTTTCGCAGCTCGGGGTTGCTTTGGCGGCGGGCTCGAGGCCGTACTCGCCGAGGGTCGCGAAGTCGATCAGGAGGTCGGCGGCGTTGGCCAGCCGGGCGCTTATGTTTTTGCTTGAGTCGAACATAGGTTCGTAAGGTACGGAGGGCTCCGGACGGCAAGTCCTGGCTGCAACGGAGGTTGCACGCGTCGATCGGAAATGGCTCTGGCAAGCTGTTTGCACGCCGCAGCGCCACTGGTCTTCAGTAGCGCTGCGAACCCCAGAAGCGCGATGGAGACGGTCAGGAGCTTCGCTGTGGCTTGCCGCCACGCTCCGCCGCGTCTTGTGCCGGAGATCCTAAAACCTGTGGGGGCGATTTGGCAAATCCGAGGATCAGGCGGGCGGTCTCGGCCGGCTTCTCGACGTTGGGCGAATGCCCGGCTGCGGCGATCAGGTGGGTCTCGCTTCCCGGTACGCCGTTCGCGTACTGGTTCAGCGCCCGCTGAGGGTCGTCGACGATCTGCTCCTCGGCCCCCATCAGCACCAGCAGCGGCTTGCCGGTTCCTCGCATGCGCCTGTTGAGCGACTCCTCTTCGAGGAAGTCATCGGTCCCCGTCGGCGATTCGTCGTAGGCGGTATAGGTCAGTCGCTTGACGTCCTCGACGAAGGCGTCCGGGACGTCGAAGCCCGGCGCGAAGGCGACTCCCAGCCCGTCCCTGACGGAGAAGTCGGGCTTGATCGTCCACGCCGCCTCGCCCAGCACGGGCTGGAAGGCGAGGCCGGCGACGAACCCGAGGTCTCCGTAGGAGTTGTCCGGAGGCATGTCGACGATCGCTACCCGGTCGACCAGCTGCGGGTCCTGCTCGGCCAGAGCCACGGCGACGGCTCCCCCCAGCGAGTGTCCGACCACCTCGGCGTCGCGGACGTGCAGCTTCGCGAGCGCCTCTGCCACCAGCTTTGCCTGATTCGTCGGCGTGTATCCCGAGCTCGGCTTCTCCGAGCCGCCGTGTCCGAGCAGGTCGACCGCGACGACGCGGTGGTCGGCTTCCAACTGCGGCCGCATCCGATCCCACCAGTCGATCGCACAGCTGAAGCAGTGGATCAGCACGATCGGATCGCCGTCGCGGGGGCCGCCTTCGACCACCTGCATTTCGCCATCCGGGAGGTCGAGGACGCGGCCTCCCGGCACGGTCACCGCGGCCGACCCGGTCTTGCCGTCGACCAGCAGTGCGTTGATCGCGAGCAGCACAACGAGCGCCGCGAGCGCCGCCAGTCCGATCTTCCAGCCTCTCCCCATGCTGGTCGTTACCCTAGCCGTCGTGAGTGAGAAATTCGTCATCCAGGGCGGCGCGCCGCTCTCCGGGGAGCTGACCGTTGCCGGCAACAAGAACGCGGCCCTGCCGATCCTCGCCGCCTGCCTGCTGACCGAGGAGGAGGTGCTGCTGCACCGGGTACCGCGGATCCGCGACACCGAGGCTCAGATCGCGCTGCTCGAGCAGCTTGGGGTCGAGGTCGCCTGGGTGGCCGACAACAGCGTCCGTCTCTGTGCCCGCGGCGTTACCGAGACAACCGTCGACGAGGAGCTCTCGAGCCGAATCCGCGCCTCTTTCCTGCTCGCCGGGCCGCTGCTGGCCCGCTTCGGCGAGGCCCGGATGCCGCCCCCCGGCGGCGATTTCATCGGCCGTCGCCGCCTCGACGCCCACCTCGACGCCTTCAAGGACCTTGGCGCCCGCGTCGACGGCAATCGCTGGATCGAGCTGGCCGCGCCCGGTGGCCTCTGCGCCTGCGAGATCTTCATGGACGAGCCCTCGGTGATGGGAACCGAGAACGCGCTGATGGCGGCAGCGCTGACCGCGGGCGCGACGAAGATCTCCAACGCCGCCTCTGAGCCGCACGTCCAGGACCTCGCCCGCCTCTTGACCAAGATGGGCGCCCGCGTCGACGGGATCGGCTCCAACGTGATGGTCGTCAACGGCAGCGAGGCTCTCGGCGGCGCCGAGCACACGATCTCGCCCGACCACATCGAGGTCGGCAGCTTCATGGCCCTGGCCGCCGCGACCGGCGGTGCGGTGCGAATCCGTGACGTCGACGCCGCCGACCTGATGATGGTCCGCCGCCAGTTCCGCCGCCTGGGACTGCGTTCGGACATCGACGGCACCGACATGGTCGTCCCCAGCGAGCAGAGCCTGGAGATCGAATCCGACCTCGGCGACGCGATCCCGAAGATCGAGGACGGGCCCTGGCCAGCCTTCCCGGCCGATCTCACCTCGATCGCCCTGGCGCTGGCGACCCAGGCCAAGGGGGAGATCCTGATCTTCGAGAAGATGTTCGAGAACCGCCTCTTCTTCGTCGACAAGCTGGTCGCGATGGGTGCTCGGATAACGCTCTGCGATCCCCACCGGGCGATCGTCAGCGGTCCGAGCCGGCTTCACGGCGAGCGCGTCGAGAGCCCCGACATTCGCGCCGGGATGGCGATGCTCATTGCCGCTCTGGCGGCCGACGGCACTTCTCACATCGGCAACATCCGCCAGATCGATCGTGGCTACGAGCAGATCGACGAGCGCCTGCGCGGGCTCGGGGCGCAGATCGAACGGGTTTCCGCCGAGGTCCCTGCCTAGCAGGGCTTTCGCTCCCTCTCTCGTAAGGTCAACAGGCCGATGATCCATCCGATCCCGCCCGGAACCCGTGACGTGCTCCCCGAGGAGATGCGTGAGCTGCGACGCCTGCAGCGGGCCCTGCTCGGCGTCTTCGAAGGGCGCGGCTACGGCGAGGTCTCGACCCCGGCGATCGAGTACGACGAGGTGCTGGCCCGCGGCGACGGTCGTGCCGCCGCCGGCGCTTATCGTTTCTTCGACGAAGGCGACCTGCTGGCGCTGCGCTCGGACATGACGGTGCCGATCGCCCGCCTCGCTGCCAGTCGCCTGGCCGCGGCGGGGACGCCGCTACGACTTTGTTACATGGCGAGCGCCTACCGGGCGGTGCGCCCGCAGCGCGGCCAGATGCGCGAGTTCGTCCAGGCCGGGGTGGAGCTGATCGGCGAGCCGGCTCCTCAGGGCACCGCCGAGGTGGTCGAGGTCCTGGAGGCGGCGCTGGACGCCGCCGGTCTCGACCGCGCCGTGATCGGACTCGGCGACGCCGATCTCTATCGCCAGCTGCTGACCGAGTTCGGGGTGGAGGGCGAGGCGCGCGACTCGATCATCGGCCGCCTGGCAACACACGACCTGGTCGGTCTCGAGGCCGAGCTGTCCGCGGTCGCGGGCATCAGCGACGAGCAGTGTGCCACCTGCGTCGCTCTCTCGCAGCTGCGTGGCGGCAGCGAGGTGCTGGCCGAGGCCCGGGCTCTCGGCGGCGCCGCGGTCGAGCGGGCGACGGCGCGGCTGCAGGAGACCTTCGAGGAGCTGGAGCGGCGCGGTGCCGCCGACCGGGTCCAGATCGACCTCGGCCTGCTGCGCGACCTCGGCTACTACAGCGGCGCCATCCTCGAGGTCTACGACCCGGCGCTCGGCCATGTGCTCGGTGGCGGCGGTCGCTACGACGGACTGCTGAAGCGCTTCGGCGTCGACCTGCCGGCGGCCGGTTTCGCCCTCTACCTGGAGCGCGTACACGTCGCCCAGATGGAGGAGTCGCGGCGGGGGAGGGAGGAGCGATGAGCTTCGAGGTCGCCGGCAGCCGCGCCCGACCCGATGGGCCGCTGAAGCTCGCCGTGCCCCGCGGCGCCCTCTTCGGCGAGACGCTCGACATCCTCGACGGCGCCGGGATCGACACCGCCGAGGCGCGTGGCGACTCGCGCTCGCTGATCTTCGAGACCGAGGGGATGACGCTGGTGACGATGCGCCCCTCCGACGTTCCCACCTACGTCGAGGCCGGTGCTGCCGACGTTGGAATCACCGGCAAGGACGTGCTCCTGGAGCAGTCCGACCGGATGGTCTACGAGCTGCTCGACCTTGGCTTCGGCCGCTGCCGCATGGTCCTCGCCGGGCGCAAGGGCGACGAGAGCCTGGGCGAGTCTCAGCGCCGCCTCGGGATGATGCGGATCGCGACCAAGTACCCGCACATAGCCGAGCGGCACTTCGAGGCGACCGGTCGCCAGATCGAACTGATCGAGGTCAAGGGCTCGGTCGAGCTGGCGCCGCTGATCGGCCTCGGCGACGGCATCGTCGACCTCGTCGCCACCGGACGCACCCTGGAGGAGAACGACCTCGAGGTGCGCGAGGAGATCCTCGAGTGCACCGCCCGCTTCGTCGCCAACCGCGTCGCCCACAAGCTGCGCGCCGCCGAGGTCGACGAGCTGACGGCGAAGCTGAGAGAAGCGGCGGCGAGATGAAGGTGCGCCGCTTCGACTGGGAGGGAGCGGCGCAGACGGCCGCGGCGCTGCGGAGCTGGGCGGCTGAGTCGGCGCCCGCGGTCGACGTGCGCCCGATCGAGCGCGAGGTGATCGACGGTGGCGACGCCACTCTGTTGCAACTGACCGCACTCTACGACGCGACCGAGCGAGCGCCGACGGCGCTGCGAGTCGAGGCGGGAGAGGCCGAGGCCGCCCTGGCCGCGGTCGAGCCGGCGCTGCGCGAGGCGATGGAGATGGCGGCGACCAACGTTCGCGCCGTGGCCGAGGCCCAGATCGGCTCCGAGGCCCGTCTGGAGTTACCCCAGGGACAGAACGTGACGGTCCGCGAGGTCGCCGTCGGTGCCGCCGGCATCTACGCGCCGGGCGGCCGTGCCGCCTATCCCTCCAGCGTTCTGATGTGTGCGATCCCAGCTCAGGTGGCGAGGGTGGAGCGAATCGCGCTTGCTTCTCCGCCCGGCGCCAACGGACGGCTGCACCCGCTGGTGCTTGCCGCCGCGGCGCTCTGCGGGGTCGAGGAGATCTACGCGATGGGCGGCGCCCAGGCGATCTTCGCCCTTGCCCATGGCACCGAGACGATCGCGCCGGTGGACGTGATTGCGGGGCCCGGCAACGCCTGGGTGCGGGAGGCGAAGCGGGCGGTGTCCGGCACGGTCGGGATCGACTCGCTGGCCGGCCCGTCGGAGCTGATGCTGATCGCAGGCCACGACACCGACCCCGAGTGGGCGGCGCTCGACCTCTGCGCGCAGGCCGAGCACGGGCCCGAAAGCCCGCTGGTCGCCGTCGCCGTCGAGGAGCACGTGCTCGCTGCGATCGCGAGCGCGACCGCGGCGACCGCCGCCACGCGGCCTTCGGTCGCCGAGGCGCCACTGGCCCTGGTCCGGGTTCCCGAGCTCGAGGCCGCGATCGCACTGGCGAATGCCTACGCCCCCGAGCACCTGGAGATGCTGGAGGAGGACGCGGGCCTGATGGCGGAGCAGGTGAAGACCGCCGGCTGCGTCTTCGTCGGCCGCCATGGCGCAACCGCCTTTGGCGATTACGTCGCCGGCGCCAATCACGTGCTGCCGACGGGTGGTGCCGGCCGTTTCTCCGGACCGCTCGGGCCCGCGACCTTCCGGCGTCGGATCTCCCAGGTCGAGATCACGGCGGAGGCCGCTGGCGCACTGGCACCGCAGGCCGATGCCCTCGCCCGCGCCGAGGGCTTCCCCGTTCATGGCGAGTCAGCGATGATTAGGCGATGAGCCGAACCGCAAGCAGAGCGCGCGATACCGCCGAGACCCAGATCAAGCTGTCGCTGGACCTGGACGGAGGGGAGGCCAGCGCCGCGACCGGCGTCGGCTTTCTCGACCACATGCTGGACCTGCTCGCCCGCCACGGGCGGCTGGGCCTCGAGGTCGAGGCCAACGGCGATCTTGAGACCGGCGCCCACCACACCGTCGAGGACGTCGGCATCGTCCTCGGGCAGGCGCTGGACGAGGCCCTGGGAGATCGCGCCGGGATCCGCCGCTACGGCTCCGCCGTGGTGCCGATGGACGAGTCGCTGGCCGAGTGCGCGATCGACCTCTCCGGCCGCCCGTTCTGCCACTTCGACGCCGATCTGCCGACGACCTCGATCGCCGGCTTCGACACCGAGCTGGCCGAGGAGTTCTTCCGCGCCGTCGCCAACAGCGCCAAGCTGACCCTGCACGTCTCGGTCCGTTACGGCACCAACGCCCACCACATGATCGAGGCCTGCTTCAAGGCCTTTGCCCGCGCCCTGCGCGTCGCCGTCTCGATCGACCCCGAGGAGAGCGGCGTGCCCTCGACCAAGGGGACGCTGAATGAATAAGCGCCACCGCCTCTGCTCTCGCACGAGCGCGCTCATCATCACCGGCAGCCACGCGCTCGCGCTTCCGCGTCCGGGGGTGGCGCCGTGACCCGCATCTGCGTCCTCGACTACGGCATGGGCAACCTGCGCTCGGTCGAGAAGGCGCTGGAGCACGTCGGCGCCACCGCGACGATCACTTATGACCCGCTTGAGGTCGGCGCCGCCGATGGGCTGATCCTGCCCGGTGTCGGCGCCTTCCCGCGGGCAATGGAGCGGATCCGCGAGCGCGGGCTCGACGAGCTGATCGGCGAGCGCCGCGACGCCGGCGTGCCGATCCTCGGCATCTGCCTCGGCCTGCAGCTGCTCTTCGACTCGACCACCGAGCTGGGCGGGGCGACTGGATTGGGACTGCTCGGCGGCCCGGTCGCCGAGCTGAAGGCCGATGGGCTGAAGATTCCCCACATCGGCTGGTCGCCGCTGCGCTGGGAGCGCGACTCGCGCCTGGCCGAGGGAATCGATTCGGAAACCCCCTTCTACTTCGTCCACTCCTTCGCCCCGCGCCCCGCGGATGGAGAGCTGCTCGGCAGCTCCGCCTACGGCGCCCGCTTCGCCTGTGCGGCCGAGCGCGACAACGTCTTCGGCGTCCAGTTCCACCCCGAGAAGTCGAGCGCCGCCGGACTGCGGCTGCTCTCGAACTTCGCCGGGATCTGCGCCTCCGTCCCGGCGTGATCCTCTATCCCGCCATCGATATCCGCGGGGGCCAGGCGGTACGGCTGCTGCAGGGCGACTACGCGCGCGAGACGGCTTATGACGCCGATCCGGTCGATGCCGCGACCCGTTGGGCCGGCGAAGGGGCGGAGTTCCTGCACGTCGTCGACCTCGACGGCGCCAAGGCGGGGGCGCCGCGCAACCTCGAGGCGGTGAAGCGGATCGCCGCCGTGGTCGAGTGCCCGATCCAGGTCGGCGGTGGACTGCGGGACGCCGCTGCGGTCACGGCGGTGCTCGCAGCTGGCGCGCAGCGGGTCGTAGTCGGAACCGCGGCGTTGCGCGACCCTGCATTTCTCGACGCGGCGGTCGCGGAGCACGGCGAGCGCGTCGTCGTCTCCGTCGACGCCCGCGGCGGCAAGGTCTCCCTCTCGGGCTGGACCGAGGCCACCGAGAAGGACGTCGCCGAGACCGTCGCCGAGCTGAGCGAGCGCGGGGTCGGCCGCTTCCTCTGCACCGAGATCGATGTGGACGGGACGATGGAAGGTCCCGCCATCGAAGAGCTGAACCGCATCGCCGCCGCAACCGACGCCCAGATAATCGCCTCCGGCGGCGTCGGGACCCTCGCCCATCTCAAAGCCCTCGCCGACGACGCGGCTCCCAACATCGAAGGCGCCATTGTCGGCCGCGCGCTCTACGAGCGTCGCTTCACCGTGGCGGAGGGACGGAACACCCTCTCCCGGAGGCTCTAGGACTTTGGCCTGAAGAACGCGAGGCGACCCAGCTGCGCGACGGTCTCCGGGAGAGGGTGTCCCGTCTCTCCCTCTACGCTTAACCAATGGTCCTCAAGCGAGTCATCCCCTGTCTCGACGTCGACGCCGGCCGCGTCGTCAAGGGCACCAACTTCGTCGGACTGCGCGACGCGGGCGACCCGGTCGAGCTGGCCGAGCGCTACGACGCCGAGGGCGCCGACGAGCTGGTCTTCCTCGACATCACCGCCTCGCACGAGAAGCGCGAGACGATCGTCGAGCTGGCCCGGCGCACCGCCGACAACGTCTTCATCCCCTTCACGATCGGCGGCGGCATCCGCTCGGTCGAGGACGCGCAGGCGGTGCTCGACGCCGGCGCCGACAAGGTCTCGGTCAACTCCGCCGCGCTGGCCCGTCCTGAGCTACTGACCGAGCTGGCAGACCACTTCGGCGCCCAGTGCGTGGTGATCGCGATCGACGCCAAGCGCGAGGAGGACGGCTGGGGCGTCTACGTCAACGGCGGCCGCAAACGGGTCGAGGACCGCGACGCGGTCGGTTGGGCGCGGGAAGCGGTCGCGCGGGGAGCGGGGGAGGTGCTGCTGACCAGCATGGACCGCGACGGCACCAACGACGGTTACGACATCGAGCTGACGCGGGCGGTCGCCGACGCCGTCTCGGTGCCGGTGATCGCTTCGGGCGGCGCCGGCGAGCTGGCGCACCTGAGCGAGGCGATCGCCGACGGTGGCGCCGACGCCGTCCTCTGCGCCTCGATCTTCCACTACGGGCAGTACCGGGTGCGCGAGGCCAAGGAGCGCCTTGCCGCCGACGGGATCCCGGTCCGCCTCTGAGCGCTGAGAGGGCACTTCTTTCCGCGATGCGCGAACAAATGCGTTCGGGCACTCAGGCGCCGAGGTCGTCGGCCAGCCCGGCGACGCCGGTCGAGCCGAGGATCTCGAAGCGGGCCAGTTCGTAGGGCGCCTCGCGGCTGGCATCGCCGGGGATCTCGGTCGTCGCGGTGACGTAACCGGCAGCTTCGACGGCGGCGATCACGGTCGGATCGAACCGGCCGGCCGGGTAGCAGAAGTCCTTGACCGGAACGCCGTACTGGCGCCGCAGGATCTGCCGCGCGCCGGCCGTTTCCCGCTTCAGCGCGCCCGCATCCAGCGTGGTCAGGTCGGAGTGGTCGATCGTGTGCGCGGCCAGCTCCCAGCCGGCGCCGATCATCGCCCTGACGTTGCTCTCGTAGAGGTCGGAGCCTTCGGCCTTGAGGTTGAGCACGCCCGGCCAGCCGTGCTTGCGCAGCTCCGGCAGGGCGAAGGTGAACTGCGGGCGATAGCCGTCGTCGAAGGAGATGACGACGGGTTGCGCGGGGAGGGTGCCGCCGCCGTACCAGGCGTTCTCGACCGCTTCCAGGGTTACCGCCTGGTAGCCGTGCTCGTCGAGCCAGTCGATCTCACGGTGGAAGTCGGGCCTGGTCACGTACAGCTCCGGGTAGGGCGCGTCGGCTGCCGGAGTGCCGAGCACGTGGTACTCGAGGATCGGCACCGGGCCGGTGCGGGGCTGCCAATCCGGCTGGGGAGTGGCGTTGCGAGCGGGCGCACCGGCGCCGCCGCTTTTCGAGGGTGGCCGGGCCGTGTTGCCGGCAGCGGTCACGGTCGGGTCCGAGAGGTGCGACTCGGAGCCGCCGCCGGCGAGGACAGCGATGGCCGCCGCGGCTGCGACCGCGACCAGGGCGACGCCGAAAGCGGTCAAGCGACGCCGGCGCTGCCGTTGACGCCGCCGCCGCTGATCCTCACGGCGGGCGAGCAACTGCGCTCGTCGCGCATCCGGCCCAGCGGGCCCGCTTGTGTCTCGACTGGCCATCCGCGCAGCCGATCATGGTAGGGAGAGAGCCATGCAGAGCGCCGGCAAGCCGATCGAGAACCTCGCCCAGGCGCTGGAGAGCGCCTATCCAGAGCTGGCCACGATTCGCGACGCCGCGACCGACCCCGTCTATGTGGTCGGCGGCGCGGTCCGCGACCTGCTGCTGGGCCTTGGCCGCGCCGACCTCGACGTCGTCGTCGAGGGCGACGCGGCGGCGCTCGCTGCCAAGCTCGGGATCGAGCCGGTCGAGCATGAGCGCTTTGCGACCGCCAAGGTCGAGTTCGACGGTCACGAGGTCGACATCGCCAGCGCTCGTTCGGAGTCCTATCCCGATCCCGGCTCGCTGCCGCTGGTCAGCCCCGCCGCCACCATCGACGCTGACCTCGGCCGCCGCGATTTCACGCTCAACGCGATGGCGATTCCCCTGACCGGGGAGCCGCGCCTGATCGATCCTCACGGCGGCCGCGCCGACCTCGAGGCGAGCCTGCTGCGCGTGCTGCACCGTGATTCCTTTGTCGACGACCCGACCCGGGCCATCCGGGCGGCGCGTTACGCGGCCCGCCTGGGCTTTGAGCTGGAGGCGGGAACCGAGGCGCTGCTGCGGGCGGCCGAGCTCGAGACGGTCTCAGCCGACCGCCGCCGAGCCGAGCTGCTGCGCCTGGCCGGCGAAGCGACGGCGCCACAGGGCTTCGCGCTGCTGCGGGAATGGGGCCTGCTGGCAGCCCGGGAGCGCGAGGGCGATTTGGTCGCGCGGGTCGCCGAACTGGCCGCGGCGGCGCCATGGGCCGAGCGGCTCGCCCCCCCGGAGCGGGCGCGAGCAGTGCTTGCCGCCGCCCTCGGGCCCGCCGGTGCGGAGCGCGAGCTGGCCGCCGCACGGCCCCAGCGCCCCTCGCAGGCGGTCGATCTGGCCCGCGGCCACGACCCGATCGAGTTGGTGCTGGCGCGGGCCCTCGGCGCCGAGTGGCTCGACGACTACCTGGGGAGGTGGGGCGCGGTCGAGCTCGAGATCGACGGCGCCGACCTGATCGCCGCCGGCGTGGCGCCGGGCCCGGCGCTGGGCCGCGGACTGGCGGCGGCGCTGCGGGCCAAGCTCGACGGCGAGATCGACGGCCGCGACCAAGAGCTCGCCACAGCCCTGGCAGCGGCCAGGGCCGAGTAAGCGGTGCATCTGCTTAGTTAGGCGCATGGAGTGGCGAGAGAACGAGGGCCTGCGGTGGTTGGAAGCCGACCTGGGCGGCGCCCGTGCCGCTTTCACCACGCGCGCCGGCGGCGTCAGCGAGGCGCCGTTCGACAGCCTCAACCTCGGTGTCCTCACCGACGACTCGGACAAGTCCGTAGCCGAGAACCGCGGGCGGCTGGCGGCGGCGCTGGGGCTCGACCCAGTGCGGATCCCGATCGGTCTCCAGGTTCACGGCGCCGACCTCGCCTTCCACTCGGGGCCGCAGGCGCCAAGCCCGTTTGCCGAGCCCGGCAGCGAGATTCCCGAAGTCGACGGTCACGTCGTCTCCGAGGCCGGCCTGGCGCCCCTGGTCTTCGCCGCCGACTGCCTGCCGGTGGCGCTGTCCGGCCCCGCTGGGGTGGCGATGCTGCATTGCGGCTGGCGCGGTCTTGCGGCCGGAATCGTCGCCGCTGGTGTCGAGGCCGTCGCGGCCACCGACGCCGCGATCGGCCCCGGAATCGGCTCCTGTTGCTACGAGGTCGGCGACGAGGTGCTCGCCGCCTTCTCCGGTCTCGGCGCGGGAATCGCCGCGGGCCGGATGCTCGACTTGCCGGAGGTTGCGCGGCGGCTGCTGGCGGCGGCCGGCGTCGTGCGAATCGAGGCCGCTGGGCTCTGCACGAGCTGCGAGCCGGAGCTGTTCTTCTCCCACCGCCGCGACGACGGCCGCAGCGGTCGCCAGGGCGGCCTCGCCTGGATCGAGCCGGGGAAGGGCTGAGTTGGCCGGGCTGATCCATGGCATCGAGCCGGAGAAGGTGCGGGCGAACCTGGATCGGGTGCGCGAGGCAGCCGGCGACGGTGTCGAGATCCTCGTCGCGTCCAAGTACGTGCCTCTGGAGGAGATGGGTGCGCTGGCCGAGGCGGGCGTGACCCTGGTCGGCGAGAACCGTCAGCAGGACCTGGTCACCAAGCACGAGCGCTGGGGGGATGCCTTCGAGTGGGACTTCATCGGCAACCTGCAGAGCCGCAAGGTGAAGCAGGTGCTGCCGCTGTGCCGCCTGATCCACTCGGTCGCCACCGACTCGGCCCTGACCCAGCTGGGTCGCTACGGCAGCCCCGACACCGAGGTGCTGGTCGAGGTCAACATCGCCGCCGAGGAGGGGAAGGGGGGAGTGGCTCCCGAGGAGCTGCCCGCCTTCATCGAGCGCTGCCCGGTCAGGATCGGCGGTCTGATGACGATGCCGCCGTTCAGCCAGGACCCTCAGGCCTCGCGCCCCCACTTCGCCCGTCTCGCCGCGCTGGCCGCCGCCAATGGATTGCGGCGCCTCTCGATGGGCACCTCCCAGGATTGGCCGGTCGCGGTCGAGGAGGGGGCGACGATCATCCGCCTCGGCACCGCACTGTTCGTGTGAATCGGCGCTAACCTCCGCAATAATCTGTAAAGGAGTCGGCCCGGAGAGGCCGAAACACCGATACCGATGGCCCTTCGCGACACCTGGCATAAAGCTCTCGTCTACTTCGGCTTGGCCGAGGATCACGACTACGGCCCCGAGTACGAGGAGGACTTCGAGCCCGAGACCGGCTCCGAGGAAGTCTTCGAGGCGCGCCGTGAGCGCGATCAGGGCTCGGTTCGCCGCCTGCCGACCTCGCGCCGCGCCCGCCGCGACGAGATCGACGACATCTTCGCCGACGACGAGCCGATCGCCGCCAGTCGCACGCGCACGCTGCGCCCGGTCGACAACGGCGGTTCCGGCACTGGCGGTGGCGACATCCAGGTCCACTTGGTGATCCCGCGCAACTTCAACGATGCCCAGCAGGTCGCCGACCAGTTCAAACGGCAGGTACCGGTGATCCTCAACCTGCAGACCGCCGATCACGAGCTTTCGAAGCGGATGATCGACTTCTGTTCCGGCCTCACCTACGCCCTCGACGGCGGCATGCAGCGGATCGCCGAGAAGATGTTCCTGCTGACCCCGCGCAACGTCGAGGTCTCCGCCGAGGAACGGGCGCGGCTGATCGACAAGGGCTTCTTCAACCAGTCCTAGTCCCGCCCGCCCGATCGGTCTCCAGGTTCACGGCCTTCCATTCGGGGCCGCAGGGCCCGGGCGAGCGGCCCTCCATCGTTCGCGCGGCTAGGCTGCTGGCCATGATCGTCGGCTTCGTCGGATCGGGCAGCATGGCCGCCGCAATCGCGCGCGGATGGGCCGGGGAGTTCGAGCGGATGCTGTTCTCGGACTCCGGCTCCGGCCGCGCCGGGGAACTCGCCGCCGAGCTCGGCGGCGAGGCGGTCTCCAATGCTGAGATCGCCGAGCGCGCGGACCTCGTCGTGGTCGCCGTCAAGCCGGCCGCCCTGGAGGCCGTGGCGCCCGGCTTGAGCGCGGCGCGGAAGCTGGTCTCGATCCTGGCGGCGGTCTCCGTCGAGCGGCTGCGAGAGGCCTTTCCCGGTGCTGAGGTGCTGCGGGTCATGCCGAACGTCGGGGTCGAGGTGCGCAAGGGCGTGCTCTGCGTCGCCGGCGAGGCCACCGACGACGTGCGGCGCAAGCTCGCCGTGCTCGGACACGTGGTCGAGATCGCCGATGACGATTTCGACGCGGCGACGGCGGTGATGGGCTGTGCGCCCGCCTACCTGGCACTGGCGGTCGAGGCGATTGCCGAGGCTGGGGCGGAGGACGGGCTGGACCCGCAGCTGGCGCGGGAGCTGGTGGTCGAGACCACGGCCGGTACCGCCGAGCTGTTGCGGGTCCGCCACCCGGCCGACGTGCGCAGGGCGGTCGCCTCTCCGGGCGGCAGCACCGAGGCCGGCCTGGAAGCGCTCGACCGCGAGGGCGCCCGGGCGGCGTTCGCGGCGGCAGTGCAAGCTTCGCTGGCAAGGATGCGAGGGTGATTCCGCTAGCGCTCAGCCGCGGTGACGTCGCCGACTACGTCGGGGCCCTCTTCACCGTCTACATCGTCCTGATCCTGATCAACGTCCTGATCTCCTACGTGCCGCGGATGCCGTACCGGCCGTGGCTGCGGGCGGTGCTCGACTTCATCACCGAGAGCACCAATCCCTATCTCAACTTCTTCCGCCGCTTCCTGCCACCGATCGGCGGTGGCGGCTTCGCGCTCGACCTCAGCCCGATCATCGGGATCATCGTGCTGTTCGTGCTGCAGGCCGTCGTCGTCAGCCTGATCGCCGGGTGAGCGCGAGCGCCCGCGCCTGGTCCCTGGCCGGTGCCCTGGCGGCGCTCGTCCTCGCCGCCGACCAGGTCGCCAAGGCGGCGATCGAGGCGCGCCTGGCACCGGGTGAGGACGTCGACGTGCTCGGCCCGCTGGCCCTCACCCTCTCCCACAACCGCGGCGTCGCCTTCGGCCTCGCCGGCGGCGCGGGAGCGCCGCTGATCGTCCTCACCGTGGTCGCGCTGGGCGTCGTCGGCTACCTCTTCGCTCGCAATCCCACCCGGCCGGGGATGTGGGTCGCGGCCGGGCTGCTGGCGGGAGGTGCGATCGGCAACCTCATCGACCGTGTCCGCGCCGGCGAGGTGACCGACTACGTCGATTTCCTTTCCTGGCCGCCGTTCAACCTCGCCGACGTGGCGATCACCCTCGGCGTCCTCGTGCTCGTCTTCCTCTATCTGCGCGAAGCCGAGCGGGAGCCCGCGCGTGGCTGAGCCGCAGCTGCGGATCGTCCACCTCGACGAGGCCCTCGCCGTCGTCGACAAGCCGGCGGGGCTGGTCGTCCATCCGGCGCCCTCGCACCAGGGCCCCACTCTCGTCGACGAGCTCGGCGACCTCCTCGGCGGCGGCGAGGACCCGGAGCGCCCGGGCATCGTCCACCGACTCGACAGGGGCACCAGCGGTTTGCTGGTCGTCGCCCGCGGCGACGAGGCCCACGCCGCCCTGCAGGCCCAGGTCCAGGCCCGTGAGGTCGAGCGCGTCTACCTCGCCCTCGCCAACGGCAGGATCGGCTCCCGCACCGGCACGATCGATGCTCCGATCGGGCGCGCCTCGCGCCAGCGCCACCGCATGGCGGTCTCCGGCGCCGCCTCGCGAGAAGCGCGGACGCATTTCACCGTGCTCGAGCTGCTGAGCCTGGAGAGCTACGTCGAGGCGCGCCTGGAGACCGGCCGCACGCACCAGATCCGCGCCCACTTCGCCGCCATCGGCCACCCGCTGACCGGCGACTCCACCTACGGCGGCGCCCGCCGCTACGGCCTTCGGCGTCAGTTCCTGCATGCCCACCGGCTCGCCTTCGACCACCCGTTCAGCGGCGAGCGCCTCGCCTTCGAATCGCCGTTGCCAGACGATCTCGCGGCGGCGCTCGAGGCGTCCCGCGCCCCTTAGGCGCCCTCTCTACAATCCGCCGTTCAGAAATTCAATCCCCGTTCGACCGTCGAACCCGGATCCTGCCTGGCGCCCGGCGTCAGGTCCGGCAAGCGGAGCGGGAGTGCTTCACCCAACAGAACAAGGAGACGTAATGCCAGAGGCAGGCCTCACCGAGCTGCTCCAGGCCGGAGTCCACTTCGGCCACCAGACGCGCCGCTGGAACCCGAACATGCGCCGCTTCATCTTCGGCGAGCTCGACGGGATCCACATCATCGACCTGCTGCAGACCGAGGCGCTGCTGGAGAACGCCCGCCGCTTCGCCGGCGAGCTCGCCAGCGGTGGCGGCACCGTGCTCTTCGTCGGCACCAAGAAGCAGGCCCGCGACGTCGTCCAGGAATGGGCCGACCGCTGCAAGATGCCCTACGTCAACAAGCGCTGGCTGGGCGGGCTGCTGACCAACTTCAACACGATGTCGACCCGGATCGCCCGCCTGCACGAGCTCAACGGCTGGAAAGAGGACGGCAAACTCGCCCTGCTGCCGACCAAGGAGCGGATGGGGATGGAGGCCGAACTCGCCAAGCTCGAGTTCAACCTCGGCGGCGTCCGCGACATGGATCGCCTGCCCGACGCAGTCTTCGTCACCGACCTCAAAACCGAGGAGATCGCGGTCCACGAGGCGGCCCGCCTGCGGATCCCGATCATCGGCCTGGTCGACACCAACTGCGATCCGACTCCGGTCGACTTCGTCATTCCCGGCAACGACGACGCGATCCGCTCCTGCCAGCTGATCATCGGCACGATCGGCGGCGCCGTCGAGGAGGGCTCCAGCGCCTGGCGAGTGCAGGAGGAGAAGCGCATCGCCGAGGAAATGGCGCGGCGCAAAAAGGACGAGGAAGAGCGCAAGAAGCGCGAGGAGGAAGAGAAAGTCCGGCTCGAGGCGGAGGCGGCCGCGAAAGCCGCGGCCGAGGCAGAGGCACAGGCCAAAGCGACCGCTCAGGCTCAGGCCGCGGCCGCGGCGACGCCGTCGCAGCCGGCGCAGAAACCCGCCACTCCGGATGCCGCGCCGCCGAAGGCCGCTCCGCAGGCGCCGAAACCAGCTCCGAAAGTCGCCAAACCGGCGCCTGAGGCGCCAAAAGCGGCTGCCGAGACCGCCAAACCGGCTGAGACGGCAACTCCGCAAGCCGAGCAGGAGCCGCCGGCAAGCGAGCCCGCGTCGCCGGAGAGCAAAGAGGGAGGCGAGTCATGAGCGTTACCGCCGCCGATGTGAAGGCACTCCGGGACCGCACCGGGGCCGCGATGATGGACTGCAAAGCCGCCCTCACCGAGGCCGACGGCGACACCGAGCGGGCAATCGAGCTGTTGCGGGTGAAGGGACAGGCCTCCGCCGCCAAGCGCGAAGGCTGCGGCACCGAAGAGGGCGTCGTCTCCTCCTACATCCACGCCAACGACCGGGTCGGGGCGATGGTCGAGGTCCAGTGCGAGACCGATTTCGTCGCTCGCAACGAGGATTTCAAGGCCTTCGCCTACCAGGTGGCCCTGCACGTCGCCGCGACCGCGCCCCGCTTCGTCTCTTCCGAGGAGATCCCCGAGGAGGAGCGCGAGGCCGAGAAACGGGTTTTCGAGGAGAAGGCCCGCGAAGAAGGCAAGCCCGACAACGTGGTCGAGAAAATCGTCGCCGGGCAGCTCTCGAAGTGGGCGAGCGAGGTGGCGTTGTTGGACCAGTCGCACGTCAACGCCGAGAAACACGACTCGAAGACGATCGAGGAGCTGCGCCAGGAGCTCGCGGCAAAGACGGGCGAGAACGTCCGCATCGCCCGCTTCGCCTATTTCCGCGTCGGCGAGGAATAGGCTCAACCGCACGTGACCGCGTCTCCCGAGCCACGCTTCGGGCGCATCCTCCTGAAGCTTTCGGGGGAGGCGCTGATGGGCAGCCTCGATTTCGGCACCGACGGCGCCGAGGTCGACCGCATCGCCCAGCAGATCTCGGCGATCCGCGATCGCGGCGTCGAGGTGGCGATCGTGGTCGGGGCCGGCAACATCTACCGTGGCCTCGACGGTGCCGCCAGCGGCATGGACCGGGCCACCGGCGACTACATGGGGATGCTGGCGACGGTGCTCAACGCGCTGACTCTGCAGGACGCGCTGGAGCGGCTCGGCCAGCACACCCGGGTGATGTCGGCGATCGACGTCAAGGAGGTGGCAGAGCCATACATCCGCCGCCGTGCCATGCGCCACCTCGAGAAGGGGCGGGTGGTGATCTTCGCCGCCGGCACCGGCAACCCGTTCTTCACCACCGACACCGCCGCCGCCCTGCGCGCCCTGGAGATCCACGCGGAGGCGATCCTGATGGCCAAGAACGGCGTCGAAGGGGTTTACGACGCCGACCCGGCGACCCATCCCGAGGCGAAGTTCATTCCCACGATCACCCACCGCGAAGCGATCGAGCGCGGCCTCAAGGTGATGGACTCGACGGCGCTCTCGCTCTGCATGGACAACGACTTGCCGATCTACGTCTTCAACATGGGCGACGAGAAGAACATAGATAGGATCGTCTCCGGCGAGAAGGTGGGCACCCTGGTCTCCAACGGGCCCGCCGCTTAAGCGAGGACGGGAACCAGTGGAGCTGATCGACGAACTGCTCGAGGATGCCAAAGGGCGCATGACCAAATCGGTCGAATCGAGTCGTGGGGAACTCGCGACCGTGCGCACGGGCCGGGCCTCGCCGCATCTGCTCGACCGCATCGTCGTCGACTACTACGGCAACCCGACGCCGCTGAAGCAACTGGCCAACATCGCCACCACCGACGCCCGGCTGCTCACCGTCACCCCTTTCGACAAGGGCGCCCTGGGTGGGATCGAGAAAGCGATTCAGGAGTCCGACGTCGGCCTCACCCCGAGCAACGACGGCAACGTGATCCGTTTGCAGATCCCGGAGCTGACCGAGGAGCGCCGCCGCGAGATGGTCAAGGTCGTCCACGGCGTCGCCGAGGAGGGCCGGATCGCGATCCGCAACGTCCGCCGCGACATCATGCACGACCTGCGCGAGCTGAAAAAAGAGGGCGAAGCGGGCGAGGACGACGAGCGCCGGGCCGAGGCGTCGCTGCAGAAGCAGACCGACGACGCGATCGCCGAGATCGACTCGCTGCTCAAGGGCAAGGAAGAGGAAATCCTCGAGGTTTGAGGCGGTCCACGGCAGCGTGACCGCGCCCAAATACGTAGCGATCATCACCGACGGCAACGGCCGTTGGGCTCAGCAGCGCCAGCTGCCGGTGGCGGCCGGGCACCAGGCGGGCGCCGACGTCGTCAAGGCGCGGCTGCGCGACGCGGTCGAGCTCGGGGTCGAGGAGCTGACCGTCTTCTCCTTCTCGACCGAGAACTGGACGCGCCCCTCCGAGGAGGTCGAGGGCCTGATGCGGATGATGGGCGAAAGGATCGCCAACGAGACGCCTGAGCTCGACGCCGAGGGCGTGAGGATGCGTTTCGTCGGCCGCCGCGAGGGGGTACCGCCACAGCTGGTGGAGCTGATGGAGTGGGCCGAAGAGAAGACCGTGAGCAACGACCGCATCGTCTTCTTCGTCGCCTTCAACTACGGCGGCAGGGCGGAGATCGTCGACGCGGCGCGAGGCTTCGAGGGGGGCTCCGAGGAGGAGTTCCGCCGCCACCTCTACGCGCCGGAGATGCACGACCCCGACCTCCTGATACGAACCAGCGGCGAGCGGCGCATCTCCAACTACCTGCTCTGGCAATGCGCCTACTCGGAGCTGGTCTTCCGCGACGAGCTCTGGCCGGACTTCGACCGCGCCGCCCTCGAGGACTCCCTGCGCGAGTACGAGACGCGGCAGCGCCGCTTCGGAGCGCGCTCGTGAGGACCGACCTCTTCGACGACGAGATGTTCGAGGACGACCCGGTGCCACCGCCGAAACCGCCGCGGCAGCCGCGCAAGAAGCGGGGCCTGCGCGGGGAGACCGCCAAGCGGGTGCTGGTGGCGCTGCCCTGGATCGCCTTCGCGATCGCGATCGCCGTCGCCGGCGGGATCGTCTTCGCGGTGGCGATGATCGGGATCGGAATCGTCTGCCTGCGCGAGTACGTCGCCATGACCGAGGCCTCGCGCCCGCTCGCGATCCCCGCCTACGTCGCCGTCGCGGCGCTGGTGGTCGCCGCCCACTTCGGGACCGCCTTCAACGTGCTGATGATCCTCGCCGCGTCCTTCCCGCTGCTGTTCTTCTTCGGGGCCAGGGCGCACCAGCGAGACGGTGTCACGATCTCGATGGGAGTCACCGTGCTGGGGGTCGTCTGGATCGGCATCCCGCTGGTCCACGCGGTGCTGCTGCGCGACCTGCCCGACCACGGCGCCGGCCTGCTGGTCGACGTCCTCGTCGGCACCTTCGTCGCCGACACCGCCGCCTACGCCACCGGCCGCATGTTCGGCAGTCACAAGATCGCCCCCAGCATCAGCCCCAACAAGACGATCGAGGGGCTGGTTGGCGGCTTCCTGATCGGCACCATGGGCTTCTGGTTCGCCGGCCTCTACCAGGACTGGCTCTCCGGGGTGGACGCGCTGATCATCGGCGCCGCGGTGGCTGCGATCGCGCCGGTCGGCGACCTCTTCGAGTCGATGCTGAAGCGCGACCTCGGCACCAAGGACACCGGCACCCTCTTCGGCCCCCACGGCGGCATTCTCGACCGCCTCGACGCCGTCTTCTTCACGATCGTCGTCGGCTACTACCTCTCCGTGGCGCTTGTCTACTAGGACGCGTCTGCATTTGTGTTCGCTATTCGGACACTGGAGCAGACGCGTGCCCTCCCTATCCTCTGGGGACGCATGAAGAAGGTCTTGATACTCGGGTCGACGGGGTCGATCGGGACGCAGGCGCTGGAGGTGATCGGGCGTTCCTCCGAGCTCCAGATCGTGGGCTTGGCGGCCGACAAGGGCTGGGAGCTGACCGTCGAGCAGGCGCGGGAGCACGGGGTGCCGACGATCGCGCTGGCCGACGCCGACGCCGCCGCGCGAGCGGGCGAGGGCTGGAGCGGCCGCGTCCTCGCCGGGGAGGAGGGCGTGACCGAACTGATCGCGACCTCCGGAGCCGACCTCGTCCTCAACGGCATCGTCGGCGCTGCCGGCCTCGCTTCGACGGTGGTGGCGCTGACCGAGGGGATCGACGTCGCCCTCGCCAATAAGGAGAGCCTGGTGCTCGGCGGTGAGCTGGTGATGGCGCTGGCGGAGGCAACCGGGGCGCGGCTGCTGCCGGTCGACTCCGAGCACTCGGCCCTGCACCAGCTGATCGCTGGCGAGGCGCCGGGAACGGTGGAGAAGCTGGTCCTGACCGCGTCCGGCGGGCCCTTCCGCGGTCGCGACGACCTCTCCGGCGTCAGCGTCGAGGAGGCGCTCGCGCACCCGACCTGGAGGATGGGCGGGCGGATCACGATCGACTCGGCGACGCTGATGAACAAGGGCTTCGAGGCGATCGAGGCCCACCACCTCTTCGGCGTTCCCTACGAGCGGATCGACGTCGTCGTCCACCCGCAGTCGCTGATCCACTCGCTGATCCACCTCAACGACGGCTCCTCGCTGGCCCATCTCGGTTACCCCGACATGAGGGTGCCGATCTCCTACGCCCTGCATTTCCCCGAGCGCGCCGACGTCGACGTGCCGCAGCTCGACCTCGCCGCCGTCGGCTCCCTCACCTTCGAGGCGCCGGACCCCGGAACCTTCGCCTGCCTGCGGCTGGCGCTGGAGGCCGGCGAGGCGGGGGGGACGGCGCCCTGCGTGCTCAACGCCGCCGACGAGGTCGCAGTCGCCGCCTTCCTCGACGGCCAGATTCCGTTCACGGGCATCGCCGCCGTGATCGAGCGCGTATTGGAGGAGATGCCGGCCCGACCCATAACTCACTTCGATGACCTCTTCGCCACCGACGCCGAGGCTCGCGAGCGCAGCGAAGAGCAGGTTCGCGGGTTGACTCCAGCATGAACTGGCTCTACATCTTCCTCGGCTTCTCGCTGCTGATCGTCCTCCACGAGGGCGGGCACTATCTCGCCGCGAAGGCGACCGGGATGCGGGTCGAGCGTTTCTTCCTCTTCTTCGGGCCGACCCTGTGGTCGTTCAAACGCGGGGAGACCGAGTACGGCCTGAAATCGATCCCGCTCGGCGGCTACGTGAAAATCACCGGCATGAACCCGGAGGAGGAGGTGCCTCCGGAGCACGAGGATCGCGCCTACTACAGGCAGCCGGTCTGGAAGCGGATCGTCGTCGTCGCCGCTGGCCCGGCGGTGAACATCGTCCTCGCCTTCGCGATTCTCTTCTTCGTCTACTTCGTCAACGCCCAGCAGGTCGACCAGGAGGTCGGCGCGATCAGGGGCGGCAGCCCGGCGGCGAAGGTGCTGCAGCCGGGCGACCGGATTCTCGCCGTCGACGGCAGGTCCTTCGCCGGGCTCGACCAGGAAGCCCGCCTCGAACGCTTCGGCAAGCAGGTGGGATCGCACGAATGCGCGGGCAGGCAGGTCGACGGCTGCGTCGCGGCGACGGCGGTGGCGCTGAGGATCGGCCGCGACGGGCAGACCCGGACGATCCTGGTCAAGCCCGAGTACGACAAGGCGGCGAAGCGGGCGCTGGTCGGGTTCTCCTATGGCAGCAAGCCGGAAGACATCAGCGTCGGCACCGCCGCGAGCCGTGCCGTCGACTCGATCTGGCTGGTCACCCACAAAACGGCCTCGATCTTCTCCCGCACCTTCGAAGAGGAACAGCGCAAGCAGATCTCCGGCATCGTTGGCGTCAGCGACGTCGCCAACCAGACGATCGACGTCGGCATCTACCCGTCGTTGCTGCTGCTGGCCCTGGTCAGCCTCTCGCTGGGGTTGATCAACCTGCTGCCGATCCTGCCGCTCGACGGCGGCCACATCTTCTGGGCCCTGGTCGAGAAACTGCGCGGCAGGCCGGCCTCGCTGCGGGTGATGGAGCGAGCGACCGTAATCGGCTTCGGGCTGGTGCTGGTCCTGATGGTGATTGGCCTCACCAACGACATCGGCCGTATCGGCACCGATGCCTACAACGTCCGCTAGTCAGCCCGGACCACTACCCGGATACGCTGTAGATATGGCTTCCAAACGCCAAATATTCGTCGGAGGGGTGCCGATCGGCGGCGGCGCTCCGGTCGCCGTGCAGACGATGACCAAGACCGAGACCGCCAACCTGGCGGCGACCATGGAGCAGATCCACAAGGTTGCCGAGGCCGGCGCGGACATCGTCCGCTGCGCGGTGCCGCGCGAGAAGGACGTCGAGGCACTGAAGACGATCGTCGTGCAGTCGCCGATCCCGATCATCGCCGACATCCACTTCAACCACACGCTGGCGCTGAAAGCGATCGACGCCGGCGCCCACTGCATCCGTCTCAACCCCGGCAACATCGGCGGCCGCGACAAGGTCGCCGAGGTCGCGGTCAGGGCGAACGCCGCCAACGTGCCGATGCGGATCGGGGTCAACTCCGGCTCGCTGCCCAAGCACCTGCACGAGTTGGAGCGCGAAGCGCCGGTCGAGGCGCTGGTCGCCGCCGCCGTCGAGTTCACCGAGCTGATGGAGAGCCTCGACTTCGAAAACTTCAAGGTATCGATCAAGTCGACCAACGTGCCGAACACGATCGCGGCCAACCGGCTGCTGGCCGAGAAGGTGCCCTACCCGCTGCACCTGGGGATCACCGAGGCGGGGACCAAATGGGCCGGCTCGCTGAAATCGGCGGTCGGACTGGGGACGCTGCTGGCCGACGGCATCGGCGACACGATCCGGATCAGCCTCTCGACCTTCCACGCCGAGGAGGAGGTCAAAGTCGCCTGGGAGATCCTCAAGGCGCTGCAGCTGCGCGAGAAAGGCCCGGTCCTGATCGCCTGCCCGACCTGCGGCCGCCTCCAATTCGACATGGACTCGGTCGTCGCCGAAATCGAGCAGCGGCTGGAAGGCTACGCCGAGCCGGTCGAGGTGGCGGTGCTCGGCTGCGCCGTCAACGGCATCGGCGAGGCCAGCCACGCCGACTTCGGCATCGCCGGGGCCAAGAACGAGGGCCTGATCTTTGCCCACGGCAAGCCGCTGCGAAAGGTCCCGCAGGAGACCCTGGTCGACACCCTCTTCGAGGAGATCGACAAGTCGCTGGACCGCGGCAAGGTCGAGTTCGACGAGGCCGAGTCGCGCGAGGGGGCCGAGTGGGTCGCCAACATCGAGCAGGAGAACGCCGGCGAACTGACTCCCGAGAAGATCGCGCTGATGGAGAAGGAAGCGGTCGAACGGGGGGAGTCGGACAAAGTGCTGCTCGACGAGGAGGCCTCACCGACCGCAGGCCGCCGCTTCACCCGCGCCTGACCTCAGAGGAACGGAAAACGGACGAAAGGGAACCGAAAAGGCTCCCTTTGCGCTTAAGCTGGCGCGGTGTCTGGGAAGCTTCGCCTCGTCCTCGCCGCCTCCGCGGTGCTCGCCGCGCTGGCGCCGGCCGCCGCGCGCGCGGCGACGCCTGAATTCTTCCCGCTGCCGGAATCGCGGAATATCAATGTCGGGATGGTCGCTGATCCCAGCGGCAACGTCTGGTTCGGGGCCGACGCCGCCAATTTCTTCACGACTCCCCCTGAGCTCGCCCGGCTGATGCCTTCCCTGGCGACGCCGGGGACCTCCAACGGCATCAACTATTTCCATACCCCGAAAATCTCCGACACGGAATGTTGTTCCTTTGGGGTTCGCGACATCGCTTTCGACGCCGAGAACCAGCGAGTCTGGTTCACCCGCGGCATGGGGGTGGTCGGATTCGGCACTCCGGCGGGGATGACCGCGGGAACGGCAAACGGCGTGCAGGTGGCGCTGACTCCCGGGGCGCCGTCCCTCAGCGGCATCGCGATCGCTCCCGGCGGTGTCGCCTGGTTCACGGAGCACAGCTCCAACAACGTGGCCCCCGCCTTTGCGGGCAACCGGATCGCCAGTACCAACGGCAGCCTGATCATCGACCAGTATCCGGACCTCTGGCACCAGACCGGCGTTCCGGAAGACTCGACCCGCTACGACGCCGAGCCCGCCGGCGTCACGATCGGCAAGGACGGGGTGCCTTGGTTCGCCGAGGAAAACTCCGGCTATCCCGGGTACCGGTTGGCGCGGGCATCGGGCGGCCTCTACCAGGAGTACCAG
The DNA here is from genome assembly GCA_963811375.1 of uncultured Solirubrobacterales bacterium. Taxonomy (GTDB): domain Bacteria; phylum Actinomycetota; class Thermoleophilia; order Solirubrobacterales; family 70-9; genus VAYN01. The sequence continues at coordinate 73,784 of CAWEQY010000003.1, read as the reverse complement.
GTGAAGCCCTGCGAACCCAACCCGCCCTGCTCCGGCTCCTTCAGCGAACCGGGCATTCGCAGCGTCGCCACCGCGGCGGACGGCTCGATCTGGTTCACCAACCTGCTCAAGAACAGCTTCGGCAAATTCGACATCGCCAACTCCACCTTCACCCAGTACAGCCTGCCCGGCATTGATCCAGATCTCGCTGGAGGCCAGCCTTTCGAGATCCGGTTGGCTCGCGATGGCACGCTCTGGCTGGCCCAGGCCGGAGGCTTCTCCGCTCCCAAAGCGAATGCGATCGTCCGCATCGTTCCGACCGATCCACCGACCGCGACGGTCTACAAGCTCGGCGCCGGCAAAGAGCCGCTCTCACTGGCACCGGACTTGAATGGCAACGTTTGGTTCGGCGTCACCGACTCTTCCACCGGCGCGATCGGCCGCCTCCCCGGCGTGCTCGGCGCCAGCTTGGCGACTGCCGATCCGGGGGCGGGTGCCCCCGGCGGCACCGCGCCTGCCGCGGGCGCAAAGGTGGTCAAGCCCGCCGGCACCGGCTTCGCCAGAGTCAACGACCCAGAGCTGCGCCAGGGGGCGCTGCGCCTGAACCAGATTTGCGTTGGCCCGCCACAGGACCGCTGCAGCCTCATCTACCTCCTCGACACCCATGAATACGTCAACGGCTTCCCGGGGACGAAACCACGGGCTCGCACGACCAAGCGAGTCGTCGTCGGCAGCAAAGCCGTGAGTCTCTACGGTGGCGAATCGGCAACGGTGACGGTCAAGCTCAACGCCAAAGGCAAGAAGATCCTCAAGCGCGACGGTGTACTCCACCTCACCTTCCACGCAGCGCAGAAGCTGGCCAAGGGCAAGACCAAGGTCCTGAAGACCAAAAAGCTGACGATCAAGCCCTCCACGAAGTAGCCGGGATAGGGTTCGCGCGTGACGCGACTCTCCCGGGCCTTCATCCCGACCCTCAAGGACGCCCCCGCCGACGCGGAGGCGATCTCGCACAAGCTGATGGTCAGGGCGGGGCTGATCCGGCAGCTCGGGGCGGGGCTGTGGTCCTATCTGCCGGCGGGCTGGCGGGTCGAGCGCAGGGTCGAGGCGATTATTCGCGAGGAGATGGAGGCGATCGGCTGTCAGGAGATGTTGATGCCGGTGCTGATGCCGGCGGAGAACTGGCAGAAGACCGGGCGCTACGCGATCGAGGAGCTGTTCAAGCTCGAGGACCGCAAGGGGTCGCCGCTGGTGCTGGCGATGACCCACGAGGAGGCGGTGACCGACCACGTCGCCCGCGAGGTCCGCTCCTACCGCGACCTGCCGCTGATGCTCTTCCACATCCAGACCAAGGAGCGCGACGAGCCGCGGCCGCGGGCCGGGGTGCTGCGCACCCGCGAGTTCACGATGAAGGACGCCTACTCCTTCGACCGCGATGAGGAGGGCCTGGCGCGCTCCTATGAGCTGCAGGCGGGCGCCTACGAGCGCATCCTCGACCGCTGCGGGCTGCGCTGGTACAAGGTCGAGTCCGACGTCGGAATGATGGGCGGGTCCGGCGCCGACGAGTACATGGCGCCCTGCGCCGCCGGCGAGAATGAGGTGGCGCTGGCGCCCGGCTACGCCGCCAACGTCGAGGTCGCCTCCGCCATCGCTCAGCCGGTCGAGCTGCCGCCGGCGCTGGACGCGCCGGAGGCCGTCTCCACGCCCGGTCTCGGCAAGGTCGAGGAGGTTGCGGCTGAGCTGGGGCTGCCGCACGGAGCCTTCATCAAGGCGCTGCCGGTGGTCGTCGAGGACCGTGGCCTCGTCATGGTTCTGCTGCGCGGCGATCACCGCCTCAGCGAGATCAAGCTCGGCAACGCGCTCGGGGCCGAGTTCCGTCAGGCCAGCGCCGAGGAGATCGCTGCCGAGATCGGCCCGGCCGGCTACATCGGCCCGGTCGGGGTCGGGGTGCCGGTGCTCAAGGACGCGGCGATCGCCGGCGATTCCTACGTCTGCGGCGCTAACCAGGCCGACACTCACCTGCGTGGTGTCAAGCCCGGCCGCGACTTCGAGTTCGAGGAGCTCGACGTGCGCACGGTCGAAGCCGGCGACGCCACCCCGGCTGGCGAGACGATCGCGATCGAGCCGGCGATCGAGGTCGGCAACATCTTCAAGCTCGGCACCCGCTACTCGGAGCCGCTCGGCGCCACCTACTCCGACGAGGACGGGGTGGAGAAGCCGGTGGTGATGGGCTGTTACGGGATGGGCCCGGCCCGGATCATCGCCGCCGCGATCGAGCAGCGCGCCGACGAGCGCGGGATCGTCTGGCCGCAGGCGCTGGCGCCCTGGCAGGTCCACCTCGTCTCCTTGGCCAAGGCGGGGGAGCCCGAGCGCGAGGCCGCCGACAAGCTCTACGAGGAGCTGCGCGAGGCCGGGATCGAGGTCCTCTACGACGAGCGCGACGCCGGCGCGGGGGAGAAGCTGACCGATGCCGAGCTGCTCGGCTGTCCGTTGCGGATCGTCGTCGGCCGTCGCGGCCTCGCCAACGGTGTGGTCGAGGCTTCCGAGCGGGGCTCCGGCGCCGAGCACGAGCTGCCCGTGGAGGAGGCCGCCACGCGGGCGCTGTCGCTTCTCCAGGGCATCGATGCCTAGCCGCGCTCCCTTCGGCCGCGGCCGCGTGCGCCGCCTCTTCGGGCTCGACCGCAGCGGCCCCAAACCGCAGCGGACCCGTAAGGGCGAGCCACTCAACCCCTGGACGCTCCCCAACCTGGTCGGCTACGTGCGCCTGGCGGCGCTGCCGCTCTTCCTCGTCCTCGCCTATTCCAGCGGGGACGGCACCTCCTTCGCCGCCGCCATGGTCTTCTGGGCGATCGCCGCCGGCGATTACCTCGACGGCTTCCTCGCCCGCGTCACCGGCCAGTACAGCCGCATGGGGGCGCTGCTGGACCCGCTGGTCGACCGCCTCACGATCCTCTCCGGGGCCGTCGTCTGCTGGAGCTTCGAGCTGTTGCCGCGCTGGCTCCTGGTCGTGCTCGCGCTGCGCGAGCTGGCGATGCTCTTCCTCGCCCAGTACGGCCTGCGGCACGGGGTCGACATCGAGGTCAACTGGCCGGGGCGGATCTCGGTCTTCCCGATCATGGGCGGGATCTGGCTGGCGCTCTTCGCCCCCGGCTGGGTGGCGACGGCCCTGGTGATCTGGGGCACGGCAATGGCGATCCTTGCCACCGTCATGTACGCCCGCACCGGCCTGCGCACGGTGCGCGCCCGGGCTGCAAGCTGAGCCCCAGAACGGCAAAACCTTCAACCTGCAGTTGAACCTTTGGGCGTTCTCGACCTATAATCGTCGCCTGCGCAAACGGGGGCGCCCAAGCCTCCTTCGACTAAGGAGCAAGATGGAGGACACCTTTCCCGATCTGGGATCCCTCAGCGACAAGGAGCTGAAGGACCTGATCGACAAGCTCACGGAGGAGGAGAACGAGATCTCCTACAAGCGGCGCGTCCTGCACGGGAAGATCGACATTCTTCGCGCTGAGCTGGTCAATCGCCTGCGCGACAAACACGAGCGCGGCGACTCGATGATCTCCGGCGACGACGTCAGCAAACTGACCGAGATCCTCGCCGGCAAGGCACAGCACGCTCCGGAGGACGACCCCGCCGCCTGAGCGCCGGGAGTCCAGCAATGGCCGTTCACTGTCCCGAGTGCGGGTTCGCCAACCCCGAGGGCGCCAACTACTGCCAGAAATGCGGCGCCTATCTGGGTGGCCCGGCGGAGTCCGGCGAGGACCCGACGACGATGACCTACACCGTCGACGACACCGGCGACATGCAGCCGGTCGACATCGAGGAGGTGGTCGAGGCGGCGGGCGCGGCGCTGGTGATCCGCGCCGGCGGCGGGCGGGCCGGAGAGAGCTTCAGCATCGACGAGGAGCGGGTCAGCATCGGCCGCAGCCCCGATGCCGGCGTCTTTCTCGACGACGTCACCGTCTCCCGCAACCACGCTCTGCTGGTGCGCCGTCGCGACGGTCTCTACATCGACGACCTCGGCTCGCTCAACGGCACTTACGTGAACCGGCGTCGGATCGAGTCGCACCGGCTCGGCGACGGCGACGAGATCCAGGTCGGCAAGTACAAGCTGAGCTACCTGGAGCGCTGAGGGATGCCCGTCTCCGACCAACCGGCGCGACCGCCGGAATCCGCCAGCCGCCCCCGCAAGGCGCTGACGATCGGCGCCGTCTGCAAGATCCTCCAGGGCGAGTTCGACGACGTCTCGATCTCGAAGATCCGCTACCTCGAGGACCAGAAGCTGCTGAACCCGCGCCGCACCTCCGGCGGCTACCGCCTCTACAGCCAGAGCGACGTCGAGCGGCTGCGGACGATCCTGCGCCTGCAGCGCGACGAGTTCCTGCCGCTGCGGGTGATCCGCCAGGAGCTGGCCGGGGGCGGCGACCTGATCCTCGGCGACTCCGAGCGCAAGCCGACCAACGGCGCCGCCCGGCGGGCGATCCTGGTCGACACCTCGCGCGCCTACCTGACCCTCGACGAGGTGGTCGAGGAGACCGGTGCCCGCGAGGAGCTGATCGCCGAGCTGGAGAACTTCGGCATCGTCCAGCCCGAGAAGCGGGAGGGCAAGGTCGTCTACGACGAGACCGATCGCGAGATCGTTCGCGCCGCCAACGAACTCGCGCGGGTCGGCGTCGGCGCCCGCAACCTGCGCGTCTTCCGCTCCTCGGCCGATCGCGAGGCGCAGCTGCTGGAAGCGCTGCTGGGACCGTCGCTGCGCTCGCGCAACCCGGAGCGCCGCAAGGAGGCGCTGCAGAGCCTGGAAAGCCTGGCGGCGACCGTCAGCCACCTCAAGCACCTGCTGCTGGTTCGGGATCTTCGCCGCCTGGCCGGCGACTGACGGTCCGGCGCCGCTGTGCCACGCGTAACCCGCCGACGCACGATCTCGGCCCCCGTCCCGGAGGTCTGGAGCCTCGTCTCCGACCCCTACAACCTGCCGCGCTGGTGGCCGCGCACCAGCCGGGTCGAGAACGTCGAGCGCAAGAGCGGCGGCCGCCGCAGCCAGTGGACCAAGGTGCTGGAGACGAGCGAGGGCCGCGGGGTGCGGGCCGATTTCCGCTGTCTCAGCGCCGCCGAGAACGAGCGCTACGTCTGGGAGCAGGAGCTCGAGGGCACGCCCTTCGCCCGTCACCTGCGCAGCTCGCGGATCGAGATCGCCATGCGCGAGGGCGGCGACGGGACCCAGATCGACCTCAGCTCGGTGCAGACGCTGAAAGGCATGTCGCGACTGGGCTCGCCGATGATGCGCCGTGGCCAGGGCGAGATCCTCGACGAGGCGCTGGACGGGCTCGAAAGGGTGCTGACGTGAGCTGGGGCGTTTTCCTCCCGGCATGCGAGGGCAGCCCGCCCCACGGGCGGTGGTGGAGATGATCCAGCCGCGGCGCGACTCGAACTGGTGGGGGTGGGGGGACCCGGCGATCGCGCCGGCGCTGGACGCGCAGGCGCAGGTCGTACTGCGGGAGCGGATCGGCGAGCTGGAGCCGTGGCCACTGGCGCGCCAGCTCGACGACTTCGCGCTGCCCGCCGCCGAGTCGCTGCCGGCGGCGCTGACCGAGGCCGTCGGAGCGGAGGCGATCTTCACTTCGAACGAGGACCGGTTGCGGCACGCCAGCGGGCGCGGCTACGTCGACCTGGCGCGGATGCGCGGCGGCAGCCTCGAGGCGGCGCCCGACGCCGTCGTGCTGCCGGCCGACGCCGAGGCGCTGCGCCGCGTCCTCGACGTCTGCGCCAGCGAGGGCATCGCGGTGGTGCCGTTCGGCGGCGGCACCAGCGTCGTCGGCGGAGTCGAGCCGCTGCGCGGCGCCCACCAGCGATTGATCAGCCTCGACCTGGCCGCTTTGCGCGACGTCGCCGTCGACCGCCGCTCGCTGACCGCCCGCCTCGGCGCCGGCCTGCGTGGGCCCGAGGCGGAGGCGGCGTTGGGACGCGAGGGGCTCACCCTCGGCCACTTTCCCCAGTCCTTCGAGTACGCGACGATCGGTGGCTTCGCCGCGACTCGCTCCGCCGGGCAGGCCTCGAGCGGCTATGGCCGCTTCGACGCCCTGGTCAGCTCGATCCGCCTGCTCGCCCCGGCCGGCGAGATGCAGACGCTGGAGACTCCGCACAGCGCCGCCGGGCCGGCGCTGCGCGAGCTGATCGTCGGCTCCGAGGGGGTGCTCGGCGTCATCCCCGAGGTGACCGTGCGGGTGCGGCCCGCCCCTGTCGTGCGCCGCTATGAGGCCTGGATGGCGGAGAGCTTCGAGGCCGGTGCCGAGATCGTCCGCTCGCTGGCCCAGGGACCGGGGCTGCCGGACGTCGTCCGGGTCTCCGACGAGGAGGAGACGCAGGGCTCGCTGGCACTGTCGGGCCCGCGCGGGGCCGCCGGTCGCCTCTTCGGCGGCTACCTGGGCCTGCGCAAACGCTCCGGCGGGGCGCTGATGATCGTCGGCCACGAGGGCGAGGAAGAGTCGGTGGCGCGCAGGCGGGCGCTTGCCGTGCGCGAGCTGCGTGCGGGCGGTGCCGCCTACCTCGGCCAGGCCGCCGGCCGCTCCTGGGAGCACGGCCGCTACCAGGGCCCCTATCTACGCGACACCCTGATCGCGCAGGGGGCGATGGTCGAGACCCTCGAGACCTCGCACGCCTGGGCCCGCCTGGGCGAGCTGCACGCCGCCGTCGCGGCGGCGATCCACGGCTCGCTCGACCGGCAGGGGACCCCCGGCCTGGTCTTCTGCCACCTCTCGCATGCCTACGCCGATGGCGCCTCGCTCTACTTCACCTTCATCTCCCGCTCCCGCCACGGTGCCGAGCGCGAGCAGTGGCGCCAGGTCAAAGCCGCCGCCTCGGAGGCGATCGTCGCCAGCGGCGGCACGATCACCCACCACCACGCGGTTGGCCGCGATCACGTTCCCTACATGGAGGCCGAGGTGGGGAGGACGGGCCTCGACGTCCTGCGCGCGGTCAAGGACGAGCTGGACCCGAGCGGAATCATGAACCCGGGCAAGCTGCTGCCCGGCTCCTGAGTCTTATTCGCCCTTTTTGGTTTTGTTGGCGGCGCCGATTATCGGCCCGCTGATAGTGCCGCGCAGGACATCGGTGCCGGTGTAGATCGGCGCCTTTTTTTCTTTGGTCGCTTTGGCCAGCGACGCTTTCAGAGTCGCTTCGGAGGTGAGGGAGATGTCGAGCTGGTCGAAGGTTTCCTTGGCGAGGTAGGCGAGGACTTCGGTCGGGACTTCGACCTGGGCGCCGATCTTGCCGTTCTCGCCAACCGCGGTCGAGGCCAGCGGCAGCATTTTCTGCGGCGACTCGTAGAGCCAGATCGTGTAGGCCTGACCTTTCTCCGTCGGTGCCAGGCCTTCGGCTTCGACCTGCAGCGCCAGGGAGTTTTTGACCCGACCGAAGGTGGCCACGCCCTTGGCATCGCCGCCGTCGACGGGGCTGAGGACCGCCTGGGTCAGTTTCGGATTGGTGCTCGTGTCGACGGTTTCTTCAGCGGCGGCGGTGCTTGCGCCGGAAGCGGTGGTGGCGTCGCCGGAATCGTCGCCGCCACTGACCGCGAGGACGACGATAAGCGCGATCACAGCCACGACTCCGGCGGCAAGCGCAGCGCGGGCACCGCCGCTCTTGGGAAGCGAGAGCCCGGGCCGTTGCGAGGGCTCGCCCCGAGGCCGGCCGGGCGAAGGGGTTGCGACCGGCTTCGGCTGCTCGGCGGCGGACGGGTCGGGCTGCGCAGGAGGTGGAACAGCGACTGCCTCCACGGGAGGTTCGGGGGCGCTGGGGGCGGGAGGCGGCGGCTCCGGCGCCTCGACCGGAGGCGGCGGCGCCACCTCGCCTTTCTCCTCGAGCTGGGCCAGTGCGTCCTTGACCTTCTCGCGCACCTCATCGACGCTGAGGCCCATCAGCGCCGCCAGGTCGTCGTATCCCTGCTCGCGCTGGGCGAGCAGCCGCAGCATCGCCTTCTGGTCCTCGCTGAGCGCCATCGGCCCCACCCTACGCGGCATGGCTGACGCGGTGCGGGGTGCCGCACACGGGTCGCGAAAGCTTAATCTCGTCGATGTAGGGTTCGGCGCCATGGCCGACGACCCCGGTGGGCTGCGTTCCCACTTCGACGAGCTGATTGGCACCGAGTGGCTCGACGACACCCCCGAGCACGCCCGTGTCCGGGTCGAGCTGCGCGACGAGCTGCGCCAGCCGGTCGGCCTGCTCCACGGCGGCGTCATGTCGAGCCTGGTCGAGAGCATCTGCTCCCGCGCCACCGCGCTGACCGTGATGCCCGAGGGGATGATGGCGATGGGCCAGTCGATCAGCGTCAGCTTCATCCGACCGGTCACCGAAGGGGGTGCCGAAGTGAAGGCGCGGGTCCGCCACCGCGGTCGCACCACCTGGGTCTGGGATGCGGAAGTCGTCAATGACGAAGGAAAGCTCTGTGCTCTTGCGCAGATGACCATCGCCGTGAGGCCGTTGCCAGGCCAAGCCTGACGCAGCCCGAAGCGTGCTCCGCGCGCGAGCCACCGCGCCGTCGGGCGCCGGTATCGAAGCGGCCTAACCGCCGAAGCGGTTCGTGATCGGAAGTCGGCGATCCTTGCCGAAGGCGCGCGGCGTGATCCGGATCCCCGGCGCTGCCTGCCGACGCTTGTACTCGGAACGGTCGACCAGGCGGATCACCTCGTCGACCGTCGCCGCTGGCATCCCGGCGGCGATCATCTCCTCGCGGCCCTGGTCGCGCTCGACGTAGGCCTCGAGGATGCGATCGAGCAGCTCGTAGGGGGGTAGGGAGTCGCTGTCGAGCTGGTCGGGGCGCAGCTCGGCCGAGGGGGCGCGGTCGAGCACCGAGGCCGGCACCAGCTCCGCGCCGGCCCGTTCGTTGCGGCGCCGGGTGAGCTCGTAGACGAGCCCCTTGGGCACGTCCTTGATCACCGCGAAGCCACCGGCCATGTCGCCGTAGAGGGTCGCGTAGCCGACCGACATCTCGCTCTTGTTGCCGGTGGTCAGGACCAGCCAGCCGTGGCGGTTGGAGAGCGCCATCATCAGGTTGCCGCGGATCCGCGCCTGGATGTTCTCCGCCGCCAGGTCGGGCTCCGAGGGCCGCGCCGGGTCGTGGGGGGGTGGCTCCTCGCCCCGCGAAGGTGCTTGCTCGGGCTTCAGGTACTCGACCAGGGAAAGCTCGTAGCCCGCCATCATCGGCTCGATCGGGATCTCGATCAGCTCGCAGCCGAGGTTGGCGGCGATAGTTCGGGCATCCGCCTGGGTTTCAGGGCTGGAATGAGGCGAGGGCATGACCACGCAGCTGAGTCGCTCCGGCCCGACCGCGTCGGCGGCGAGCAGCGCCACCAGGGCGGAGTCGATGCCGCCCGAGAGGGCCACCCCGACGTGGAGGAAGCCGTTCTTGGCGACGTAGTCGCGCAAGCCGAGGACCAGGGCCCCATAGACCTCGTCGAGGTCGGAGAGCGGCGCGGCGATCCGGGCCGGCGCCGGCGCCGGGATCTCGCAGACCAGCAGCTCCTCCTCGAACTGGGCGGCGCGGGCGATCAACTTGCCGCTGGGGTCGGTGACCAGGCTCTGGCCGTCGAAGACCAGCTCGTCCTGGCCGCCGACGAGGTTGCAGAAGGCGAAGTGGGCCCCGTAGGTGCGCGAGCGCTCGGCAAACATCTCCACCCGTTCGTGGCCCTTGCCGCGATGGTAGGGCGAGCCCGACGGGTTGGCGATCAGCCTCGCCCCCGCCTCGGCCTCGGTCGAGGCAGGCGGGCCGGGCGTCCAGACGTCCTCGCAGATCGTCAGCCCGACCCGCTGGTCGCCGACCTCGATCGTCAGCGGCTCGGCGCCCGCGAGGAAGTAGCGCTGCTCGTCGAAGACGGCGTAGTTGGGCAGCCGGTTCTTGCGGTAGACGGCGCGCACGGCGCCGTCGCGGAGCACGGCGGTCGCGTTGTAGGCGCGGCGGGAGTCGCCGCTGCCCTCGGCCGGCTCGGCGAAGCCGACCAGGACGGTCATCGCGCCGACCCCGCGGCCGAGCTCCTCGACTGCCCGCCGGTTGGCCTCGATGAAATGGCGCTTCAGGTAGAGGTCCTCGGCCGGGTAGCCCGGCAGGCAGAGCTCGGGAAAGATCGTCAGCTCGGCGCCGGCCTCGCGGGCGCGGACGATCCAGGCGGCGATCTTGGCGGCGTTGCCATCGATGTCGCCGACGGTGGGGTCGATCTGGGCGAGGGCTACGCGCATGGATGCCTCGGGGCGCTCACCCGCGAAGTATCGCCGCCCCGGGTGGCGGAACGGGCCGAGGCGCCCGCTAGGGTCCCGCCGATGCGGGACCGCCGTCGCCACCTGGTCGGTTTCTCGGTGGCTGCGTTGCTCCTGCTTGCCGCCGCACCCGTGGCTGCCTCGGCGTCGATCGGCCTTGCCGACGGCATCGCCGGCCTCGCCTCGCCGAGCCAGAGGCCGTTCATCGCGCCGAAGCCGCGGCCTACCGAAGCGCGTCAGCGGCCAACCGACGACCCCGACCCCAACCGCAACGCCTACGCCGTCCCGCAGGCGCCGAAATCGCCCAAGTGCGGGCGCTTCTTCTGCGTCCACTGGGTGGCCGAGGGAATCGACGCCCCCAACCTCGCCGACTCCGACGGCAACGGCGTCCCCAACTTCGTCCAGCAGGTGCTGAAGATCGCCGAACGCGTGCACGAGGTCGAGAACGAAGAGCTCGGCTGGCGCGAGCCGAAGAGCGACGGCCGCCAGGGTGGGGGGTCGAGCAAGACCGACATCTACCTCTCCCAGATCGGCGGCGAACTGTTCGGCTACGCGGCCCCGGACCGCGGTCAGGCGACCAAAGAGCACCCGATCCCGCGCCGCCTGCACGGCTACCTCGTCCTCGACAACGACTACAGCGCCTTCGAGTTTCCCGGCACCTCGGCGGCCGAGGACCTGGAGGTGACGCTGGCCCACGAGTACAACCACATCCTCCAGTTCGGCTACGACGCCTTCCAGGACGCCTGGTTCGCGGAGTCGACCGCGACCTGGATGGAGGACCAGGTCTACCCCCACATCGACGACTACCTGCGCTACGTGCGACGCTGGGTCAAGCGCTGGGACACGCCGCTGACCACCAGCTCGATCAAGGAGTACGGCTCAGCGGTCTGGAACCAGTGGCTGGAACACCGCTACGGCGACTCAATCGTCCGCCAGGCCTGGGCGCGGGCGATCCACGTGCGCCCGGGAGGCTTCTCGGTCAGTGCCTACGAATCGGCGATCCGGGCGGTCGGGCATTCCGACCTCGGTCACGACTTCGCCCGCTTCGCCACCGGCGTGGCGGAGTGGCGAACGAGCGAGGGGTTCCGCGAGGGGGGACTGTTCCCGGACGTGCCGCGGCAGGGACGGCTGCTGCTGAACGGCCAGCCGCTGACGCGCCTGATGAACCACACCACCTTCGAGCTGCTGCGGGTGCGGGCCCCCAGCGGCCGCGCCGTCGCGGTCAGGGCGATGGCGCCGCGGGGGATCGCCGCCGGCCTGGCCCTGGTCGGCCGCATCGGCAGCGAACGCCGCGGGCACACCGTCGCCCGCTTCGACTTCAGCCGCGGCGGCGGCAAGCTCTACGTCCGCCTCGGCGACCCGCGCCGCTTCGGTCGGATCACCGCCGTCGTCGCCAACGCCGACGCCGACGCCGACGGTTTCAGCACTCGCCGGCTCGACTGGCGCTACCTCACCGACCAGGCCCCGTTCGCGGTCCGCGGCAAGCTGATTCGCTGACGGCTGGTCGCTAGGAGCGGGACTCGGAGGCGACGGCGCTGTTGCCGTTCGAGGAAGCCGCGGCCTCCGTCTTCCTGGCCGCTTTGGCGCGTTTCGGCTTAGCCGGCGCCGTGGCGATGGTCTCGGCGGTCGCCGCCTCGAGGTCGAGGGCGAAGCTGTCGAGATCGGTCATCCCGTCGTAGTCGCCGATCAGGCCGAAGTTGACCTGCCCGTTGTAGGACATGATCCCGACGCAGAGCGCCTGGCGGCGGGCCAGCGGCACCATCGGGAAGATCGACTCCATCTTGCGGCCGAGCACGTAGAGCGGAAACTGCGGCCCTGGCACGTTGGTGACGACGAGGTTGAAGAAGCGCTGCGCCGGCTGCAGGCGGGCTGCCTGAGAGGCGATCGTGGAGGGCGCGAAGTCGGTCAGTTTGGTCAGGATCTCGGCCCCAACGGCCTGGCCGGAGTTCTTCAGGTCGCCCATCTCGCCGGAAACCACGTGCAGCCGCTCGACCGGGTCCTCGGACCAGACCGGCAGCGGCGCCATCATCGCCGAGATCCGGTTGCCGAGGGCGCCGTGCTCCTCGGCGGCGCGGACGCTGACCGGAACCAGCGCCCGCAGCTCCAGTCCCTCGGTGTCGTGGCCGCGGGCTCGCAGGTACTTGCCGATGCCGCCGGAGACGATCGAGAGGATGACGTCGTTGACGGTGCCGCCGTGGGCGTCCTTGACCCGCTTCAGCTCAGCCAGGTCGGCCTGGGTGATGGCGAAGCGGCGGTGGGGCCCGATCTCGACGTTGAAGACGCTGCTGGGGGCGGCCATGCCGGCACCGAGCACCTTCGAGGTGGCGCCGACGCCGCGCAGGACCTGGCGCGGGCCGCGCAGTGCGGCGCGAACGCCGCGGACGATCTCCGGTGGGCTGGTCAGCCGCTCCCTCCAGGCGTCGCCGAGCAGCTTCAGATCGGTCGGTTCCGGGCGCGCCAGCCAGGGCGGGGAGGAGGAGGGCGAGCCCTGCGGCTCCGCGTCTAGGTCGAAGAGGACGGTGGTGATGTCGACGCCGGAGACACCGTCGACCAGCGCGTGATGGCTCTTGCCGATGATCGCGAAGCGGTCGTCGCGCAGGCCCTCGACCAGCCACAGCTCCCAGAGCGGCTTGCTGCGGTCGAGTTGCTGGGAGAAGATCCGCGCCGCGAGGTTGCGCAGCTGCTCCTCGGAGCCGGGCGCCGGCAGCGCGCTCTGGCGCACGTGATAGTCGAGGTTGAGGTGCGGGTCGTCCACCCAGACCGGGCGGCCCTGGTCGAAGGGGACGAAGCGCAGCTTCTGGCGGAAGCGCGGGACCAGGTGCAGGCGCGAGGCGATGTGGTCGCGAAACTCGGCGTGAGTCGGTGCCGGGCCCTCGAAGATGCTGGTCGAGGCGACGTGCATGTGGGCTCCCGCCCGCTCCATGTGGAGGAAGGAAGTATCGAGTCCGGTCAGTCTTTCGGTTCCCACGCCTTCATCTTCGCACACGGCGACCAGGCACGACAGGGGCCGATATTTCGCTTTCTGGAGCCATTTGCACGCTTGCTTGTGAAATCGCGGGGTGTGAGAGCGGTCACGTAAGCGCTCCGTAAGCGCTTCTACAGTGTTTGCTCACAAACGAATCGAAACCCCATCTGCCGAGTCCCCTCGCACCACGCGGCGGGGATCGGGGGACCCAATGCCACGGCGCTGTTGCCGTGGCCGGGGCGAATCGGGCGGCGAGCCGCCCGTAGCGAGCGCTTGGCACCGAGCCGGCGTCCGCGAGCCCGTCAGCTAACCCCGTAGGCAGCCGAGAAAGCGAGCGACACGAATGCGATACCTCCTGCCCGCGGTGGCAGCTGCCACCGCGCTGACGATCGGCATTGCGCCGGCCGCGGCCACGAATTCACACCATCGCCAACCCAAGCGGGTCAACTCCCACGTCTCCCTGCACCTCTCCGGGCACACGGTCCTGAGCGGCAACGGAGTCGCGGTTCACGGCAAGGTGCGCCCGAGCGGGCGCCATCGGGTCAAGGTCGTCTTCAGCGGCCCCGACGCCCGGGTCCTGCGCAGGACGACCGCGGCCAACGGGACCTTTGCCATGCGTTGGTCGCCGGACCGGATCGGCAATTACGCCGTGCATGCGTACGGAATTCACGGCAGACGCACCCGCGGCTCGGTCAGCCAGGCCCGCCGCTTGACCAGCTATCGCCAGGCCGGTGCCTCCTATTACGGGCCCGGTCTCTACGGCAACGGCGTCGCCTGCGGCGGCACCCTGATGCCCGGCACGATGGGCGTCGCGAACAAGACGCTGCCCTGCGGCACCAAGGTGAAGCTGCGCTACCGCGGCCACTCGGTGACGGTGCCGGTAATCGACCGTGGCCCCTACGTCGCCGGCCGCGACTACGACCTGACCGAGGCGGTCAAGGACCGGCTCGGCTTCCCCGGCGTCGGGACGGTGCTGGCGAACCGATAACCACCGCGAGGCCGAGCTGAAGCTGTCCGCTGACCGGCTCGTCCTCCGTCGCTTCGTCGCTGGCGAAACTGGCAACGCGAACGCCGAGCAGGCGCACCGGTCGCTGCGGGTCGTAGGCCCGCAGCAGGTCCAGCGCCACCGGCCCGACCACGGCCGGATCGTTGGTCGGCTCCTCGACCGTGTGCGAGCGGCTGACGTTGGTCCAGTCGTCGAGCCGGACCTTGATCCCGATCGTCCGTCCCTCCAGCTCGCGCTTGCGCAGGCGGCGGCAGAGCTCTGCCGCCTGCTCGGCGAGGTGGGCCTCGAGCTCTCCGCGCCGGCGCACGTCGACGTCGAAGGTCGTCTCCACCGATTGCGATTTGGTCTCGCGGGCGACCGTGATCGGCGTCTCGTCCCAGAGGCGGCCGCGGGCGTGCAGCCAGGCGCCGGAGCGGGGGCCGAAGGAAGCTTCGAGCTCCTCGCGCTTCTGTCCGCGCAGGTCAGCAAGCGTCTGGATCCCCATTCCCTGCAGCTTGATCGCCGTTTTCGGCCCGATCCCCGGCACCAGGCCGGGCGAGTCGGTGGCAAAGCGCTCCAGCGCGTCCTCGCGTGAGAGCACCACCAGCCCGGCGGGCTTGCCCAGCTCGCTGACGATCTTGGCCAGCATCCGGCTCTCGGAGATCCCGATCGAGCAGGTCAAGCCGGTACCGCGGCGGATCTCGGCCGTCACCCGCCGCATCGTCGACTTCGGCGAAAAGATCCCGGTCAGGTCCAGGTAGGCCTCGTCGAGCCCCACCACCTCGACCGTCTCGACGTTGCGCCGCAGTACCTCCATCACCTGCGCCGA
Source organism: uncultured Solirubrobacterales bacterium (assembly GCA_963811375.1). GTDB lineage: Bacteria > Actinomycetota > Thermoleophilia > Solirubrobacterales > 70-9 > VAYN01. The sequence goes on along the minus strand of CAWEQY010000003.1, from coordinate 58,784 downwards.
AGCCTCCCGGTAAGCGGGAAAGTCAGGTCGCAGGTAGATCGCGTCCGGCAGTTTCCGCCGCGCCACCGCCGCCGGCATCGCCGAGTGGATCCCCGCCAGCTTCCGCGCCTCGTAGCTGGCCGTGGTCACCACCGCGCGCGGTCCCGATCCGCAGACCACGACCGGCTTGCCCCTCAGGTCCGGCCTCTTGCGCAGCTCCACGGACGCGTAAAAGGCGTCCATGTCGAGATGGGCAATCACGCGAGGCCAGTCCTGAATCGACACCCGCCAACGGTACGCCTCGATCCGGCGGGGAGGCTGAGGTAGGAGCTGGCTGGCGCCACCACAATCGGGACGACGTGTCCCCAGGCATTCCTCCGGCTTCGCATATCGCCAGCACGGGCGGCGGTCTGCCAGCGCCGCGGCTCACCGGCAGACATGAGAGGACCCTCTAGGCTTCGTGCGTGGCATCCCCCGAGGCGAAGAACCTGGAGGCGATCTCCAAGGCGATCGACCAGCACAACGCGAACTGCCCGTTTCCGGCGGCCGAGGTGCGGATGAACCCGTTCGAGATCGAGAGGCTGGGCTGGGACCACATCCGCGGCCTGCCGCTTCTGCCCGATGCGGAGCTCGGCACCGGCCGCTTTCGCATCGTCTGCTCCCGCGACGTCGACGACAGTGGCCTCGAGGTCACCGAGGCGGTCGGCAAAGAGCTGGAGACCGTTGCGCCGGTCAACAACTGATCGACGCGTCTGCAGTTAGGCGTCTATGGGACGTACAAATGCAGACGCGTGCGCTCAGACGGAGTTCCAGAAGTCGAGGCCGAGTTCCGAGAGCCAGCGTTGGGCTTCGATGTTGAGCTGAAAGAGCTCGCCGGTCCAGATCAGGACGCCCATCGCGATCAGGATCACGCCACCGACCGCGACGATCAGCTGGTAGTGGCGCTTGACGACGGTGAAGGCGGTGGTCATGCGGGAGAAGGCGAGGGCGGTGAGGATGAAGGGGATCGCCAGGCCGGCGGAATAGACGGCCAGCAGGAGGGCGCCGCGGGCGGCCGAGTCGGAGAGAGCAGCTGCCGAGAGGATGGCTCCCAGAGTGGGGCCGATGCAGGGGGTCCAGGCGATCGCGAAGGCGGCGCCGGCGACGATCGGGCCGCCCTTTCCGGCGCGCTCGAGCAGGGCGTCGACGTGCCACTCGCGGTTGAGGCGGGTGATGAAGAGGGAGGCGACGAAGAGGACACCCATGGCGACGATCAGGGCCCCGGAGATCTTCGTCAGCAGCTCCTTGTGGTCCTGCAGGGTCGAGCCGAGGCCGGTAGCGGTGAGGCCGAGGAGGATGAAGATCGCCGAGAAGCTGGCGACGAAAAGCAGGCTGGGACCGAGGACGCGGCGCCAGCCGGCGTCGTCGAGCTCGCTGGCGGAGACGCCGGTGACCGCCGAGAGGTAGCCGGGGACCAGCGGCAGCACGCAGGGGGAGAGGAAGGAGACGATTCCCGCCGCGAGGGCGGCGAAGATGCCGACTCCAGCGGCAGGATCGGAGCTGAGGATGGCCGTGACCAAGACCCCTGAGAATAGCCTCGGCGAGCTGTCAACCGACCAGAGCGCGGGGGGGCTCTTCAACGCCTCCGGGCTGGCGACGCGGCTACGGGCATCCCCACTGCTCACCTTCGGGCCGAGCGCACCGGGGCCGGCGCTTCGGCGCGGCGCTCTGATCGCGGTGCCGATCGGCATTGCGCTGGGTGTCGAGCTCGGCTTCGACGCGCCAACCAAGGGCGCGATCGCCACCGGTGCCCTGCTGGCGGGCTTCCCCGGCCTCGACGCTCCCGCCGGCCCGCGCGCCGCCTGGCAGGCGGCCACGGCGCCAGTGATCGGGGTCGCCGCGGCACTCGGCGTGCTCAGCAGCCAGTCGGCGCCGCTGGCGGTGCTGGCGATGGGCCTGGTCGGGGCCGCGGCTGGCTACTGCTTCTCGGTCTCGCTGCGGCTGGCGATCGCGGGCCTCTCGGTCTCGTTGGCGCTGATGATCGGCCAGGGCCTCTTCCTGGCCCCGAGCGATGCCTGGCCGGCCTTGCTCTACGCGACTGTGGGTGGCCTGACGCAAGCGCTGTGGTCGTCGCTGATCCGGTTGGTCGCCAACCGTGCGGCCGACGACGAGGCGAGCGGCTGGAACACGCGCATGGCGCTGGCGGCGCTGCGCTCGAACCTCACCCTGCGCTCGAGCAGTGCCCGCCACGCGATCCGCTTCGGCCTCGCCCTCGCCGCCGGCGTCGCCCTCTACCGCCTGCTGGGAATGCAGGTGCACGGCTTCTGGATCCCGCTGACGATCCTCTTCGTGATGCGACCCGAACGCGACGAGACCTACCGCCGGCTCGCTCTGCGCGCCATCGGCACCGTGCTCGGGCTGATCGTCGCCACCGCCTGCGCCGAGGCCTTCCCCGGCAACGACCTCGTCGTCGGCGTCGTGCTGACGATCGCCGCCGCGCTCACCTTCGGCCTGCTCACGGTCCAGTACGCGCTCTTCACCGCCGCCATCACCACTTACGTCGTTCTTCTCACCGACACCCTCGGCGAGGGCGCGTTCGAGGCTGCCGGGCAGCGCCTCATCGGCACCGCCTTCGGGATCCTGATCGCCTTCGTCGCCTTCCTGCTCTGGCCGAACCCGGGGGAGGGGAGACGGGCGCGGAGCGGCCTCCCGCAGCCGGGCCCGAGCCCACCGGAAGCCGCGGCCCGGTAGATTCCTGGCTACGCAGCCAAACCGCGACACGGGCGCGGCAGACCTCGAGGAGCCAGAGTTGAGCAACCGCACGTTCGTAATCGGTGTCGGCATGACCAAGTTCGAGAAGCCGGGCACCAAGGAGGGCGATTACCCCGACTGGGCCAAGGAGGCGGGGGAGAAGGCGCTGGCCGACGCCGGCATTCCCTACACCGACGTCGAGCAGGCCTACGCGGGCTATTGCTACGGCGACTCGACCTATGGCCAGCGTGCGCTCTACCAGCTCGGCCTCACCGGGATCCCGGTGGTCAACGTCAACAACAACTGCTCGACCGGCTCCTCGGCGCTGTTCCTGGCCCGCCAGGCGGTAAAGGGCGGCCTCGTCGACTGCGCCCTGGCGCTGGGCTTCGAGAAGATGGAGCCGGGCAGCCTTGGGGTCAAGTACACCGACCGCACCAACGCCCTCGACAAGCACGCGATGCGGATGTTCGAGATCCGCGACCCGGAGCAGTCGCCACCGGCGCCGCAAATGTTCGGCAACGCCGGCCGCGACCACATGCAGAAGTACGGCTCCAATCCCGACCACTACGCCTGGATCGGCTGGAAGAACCACAAGCACTCGGTCAACAACCCCTACGCCCAGTTCCAGGACGAGTACTCGCTGCAGGACATCAAGGACGCGAAGATGATCCACGACCCGCTGACCAAGCTGCAGTGCTCGCCGACCTCCGACGGCTCGGCCTGCGCGATCGTCGCCTCCGAGCGCTACGTCGACGAGCACGACCTCTGGGACCGGGCGATCGAGATCGCCGGCCAGTCGATGGTCACCGATCTTTCGTCGACCTTCGCCGAGGACGCCAACTGCATGACGATCGTCGGCTCCGACATGTCGAAGCTGGCCGCCGACCGCGCTTATGAGGAGGCCCAGGTGGCCGCCGCCGAAGTCGACGTCTGCGAGCTGCACGACTGCTTCAGCGCCAACGAGCTGATCACCTATGAAGCGCTCGGTTTCGCGGCCGAGGGCGAGGCGCACAAGCTGGTCGAGGCGGAAGCCACCACCTTCGGCGGCGACGTCGTCGTCAACCCCTCCGGCGGCCTGATCTCCAAGGGGCACCCGCTGGGCGCGACCGGGCTGGCGCAATGCTCGGAACTGACCTGGCAGCTGCGCGGCCAGGCCGAGAAGCGGCAGGTCGAGGGCGCCAAGGTCGCGCTCCAACACAACATCGGCCTCGGCGGCGCCGCCGTGGTCACCGTCTACAAGCCGGCGAGCTAGGGCCCGCCGCACCAACGAGGAGGACACGATGGCGAAGCAGCGGCGCTCACTGAACGGCAAGGTCGTAGCGATCACCGGCGGCGCCCAGGGCATCGGCAAGGCGACCGCGACGGCACTGATGCGCAAAGGCTGCCGCGTCGCCATCGGCGACATCGACCTCGAGCTGGCCGAGAAGACCGCAGCCGGCCTCGGCGGCGGCACGATCGCGCTGCCGCTCGACGTCACCGATCGCTCCTCCTTCGCGGCCTTCCTCGACGAGACCGAGCGCCAACTCGGCCCGGTCGATGCCGTCGTCAACAACGCCGGGATCATGCCGGTGACGCCCTTCGTGGACGAGTCCGAGGACTCGGTGCGGCGCCAGATCGACATCAACCTGCACGGCGTCATCACCGGCACTCAGCTGGCAATCGAGCGCCTGCAGCCCCGCGGCGCGGGCTACATCGTCAACATCGCCTCCCAGGCGGGCAAAGCCGGCGTCCCTGGCATCGCCACCTACTCGGGCACCAAGCACGCCGTCGTCGGCATGAGCGAGGCCGTTCGCGGCGAGCTGCGCGGCAGCGGCGTCGAGGTCCTCTGCGTGATGCCGACCGTCGTCAACACCGATCTGACCAGCGGCGTCGGCCAGCGCTGGGTGAAACCGGTCGAGGCCGAGGACGTCGCCAACGAGATCGCCGACGCGATGGAAGTGCCGCGCTTCGACGTCTTCGTCCCGCGTGCCAACGGCCTGCTGCTGCGCTTCAGCGCGATGCTCCCGCGCAGCGCCTCCGAGTTCATCGCCCGGCTGATGAAGATGGACAAGCTGATGTTCGAGGTCGACCACGGCGCCCGCCGCGCCTATGAGGAACGGGCGGCCCGGAGTGAGCCGAGCGCCGAAGCGGGCGCGGAGCCCGGCGAGCCGGCACCGGCGCAGCGCGACGCCGCTTGACCCGATCCCGTGGGCAGGATCTACGACGCCACCTGGGGCCGCGCCTTCGCGGCGCTGTACGACCGGAGCTTCAAAGCCGCAGAAGACGCGGGCCTGAGGGAGCTGCGCCGGCGACTGCTGACCGGAGCAGAGGGGAGGGTCCTCGAGCTCGGTGCCGGCACCGGCCTCAACCTCGACCTTTATCCCCTGAAGGTGGAAGACCTCGTCATGCTCGAGCCCGACCCGCACATGGCAAGGCGTTTACGAGCCACGGCAGCCGAGCCACCGCGCACGATCGAGATCAGCGAAGCCCCCGCCGAACGACTGCCGTTCGAGGACTCCAGCTTCGACACCGTCGTCTCGACTCTGGTTTTCTGCACCGTTCCAGATCCCGCCGCGGCGCTGAGCGAGGTGGCCCGGGTGCTGAAGCCCAGCGGCCGGCTGCTGTTCCTCGAGCACGTCCGCGCCGACGATCCTCGCTTGGCCCGTTGGCAGGACCGGCTCGAAAAGCCCTGGCGCTTCATCGGCGACGGCTGTCATTGCAACCGCGACACCGTCGCGGCGATCGAGTCCTCGCCGCTGAGCCTGGATGAGATCGAGCGGAGCGCATTTCCCAAGGCGCCTGCGATCGTCAAGCCACTGGTCAGTGGCAGCGCTCGTCCCGGCGGTCAGTCATCCGCCGGCGGCGCCGGACGCAGCCATTCGTAGTGAAATGCCGGAAGCAGGGTTACGACCAGTCCGAGCATGAGGAGGGCTCCCGTGGCGAAAGCGAAGACGGCCCGGTCCGCCCATAGCCAGTGGCCCACTTCCGCGCGCTCGGCAAGCGCCAGTGAGGCGGCGATCGCCATCAAGCCGCTGACGCCGATGCCGACAATGCCACCGATCGAGTTCTCCCGCACTGGCGTACGGACGTGGTCACCGCGAACGACGGCGGACATCTCGATCGCGTACGCAATCAGCAAGGTGGCGCCGATCCCGGCCATGTAGCGGAGGAACTCGGCAGAGGGCCTCTCCGCGAGCGCAGCCGTGATCGGCCAGAGAACAAGTCCCAGACCAACGATGAGCGCCAGGCCCGTGATGGACCCGCGCCGCATGTGGGTCCAGCTGCTCCAGACGGGGATCCTCTTCGGCCTCAACGCACGATAATGGTGGTTATGTAAACCCAGAGCGGGAAAAGCGCGGATCGGGGTGGCAAGCAGCGGGAAATGCCTGCCACCCCCGTCCGGCGGCGCTCAGCTCAGCTGGCCTTTTCGATCGCTTCTTCGATTTCCTCGGGGGCGCTGGGCGTGCCGAGGAGTTCGAGGCCGTTGCTGCTCGGGCCCTTGATCGCGAACGAAGGCGTCCCGGTCAGGCCCAGCCTCTGGGCTTCTTCGAAGGTCGAGGTGACCTCGTCGGTGAATTCCTTGCCCTGTCGTTCGGAGTCCCATTTGGCGATGTTCTTGACGCCGGCGCCTTTGGCAACGGCGGTGAGGAACTCGTCGTCGGCGTAGCCCGAGTTCTCCCGGCCCTGGTTGCGATAGAACAGCTCCAGGTACTCCCAGCCGCGACCCTGAGCCCCGGCGGCCAGAGCTGCCGCTCCTGCCGGCGCCGACTGCGGCCCGATGATCGTGAAGTTGCGGAAGTCGATCTTCGCTTTGCCGTCTTTGACCTGCCCTTCGATGATTTGCGGCAGGAATTCTTCCGAATACGCTTTGCAGACCGGGCACTGCAGGTCCCCGAACTCGATCAGTTCGACTTTTGCTTTTGGATCCCCTAAGACCAGGCCCTGCTGGGGAATGCCTTCGACCAGGTCGTCGACCGAGGAGACGTCCTTGAGGTTCTGGGCATCGCCGCCGCTGTCGCTGCTCGAGTTGATGACGATCAGCACGACCACCGCGGCGATCGCCAGAAACACGGCGCCGGCCCCGAACTGGAGCAGTCGGGTGCGCCGCTCCCCGGCGTCGACTTTGGTTTCTTCCTGCAGCCGCTCTTCGCGACGTTTCTCCCTCTCCCGCTTGTTGCTCATCTGTCCTTCCTGTCTAGTTGCCGTTAGGTCTCTTCGGGCACCGCGACGGTGGTGGTGCCGGCGTAGCCAATCAGACGGGTGGCGTTGAGCAGGAAGAGAATCGTCATCAGGACGGCGCTGGCAACGCACCACTGGCAGATCGCTTCGATCGTGAAAAGCTCGAGGTAGGTCAGGTAGACGCTGAAGCCGAAACCGCCGAGTGCGGTCGCGAAGCCGACGAAGCGGGCGAGGTCGTTGGCGAAGAAGGCGGTTCCCAGCAGGACCACGTAGCCGAAAATTCCGAAGATGGCGATGTTGACCCCGGCGATGTGCGAATAGGAGCTGTTGGCGACGGTCTCGCAACCACCGCCGCCGGCCAGGCAGGCAGGCGCGCCGCCGCCCGAGTCGGCGATCGTGATGTAGGTGGCGACACCGATCCCCAGGGCCGCCACAAAGGCAATGATCCGGCGCAGCGTGGCTTCGGTCGGGAACTTCATAGTGATGAAGATAAAGACTTCGCGTAAAAGGCAGCTAACTCGCGGGAGAGCCTGCCTCCCTGCCAGGCAAGCGGCGACTTCCCCTCCTCCTCGCTGATCAGCTGTGCCCGCGGCAACCGCTCCGCATAGGCGACCGCCGCCGCGTAGGGGTGGCCGGGATCGGCGCCATCGTGACTGGCAACGATCAGCGCCGGGAGGTCGAGACGTTCCAGCTCCTCCAACGAGCCGAAGGGCCGCGAGCGCGGGACCTCGCGCAGGGCAGCGACCAATGCCCCCGGGTGCCGGTGGAGCAACATGCGCGCCCGGGTGAAGCCGAGGACCGAGTCGCGCCAGGCGGGGTCGATGCCCTGGTTGCGGTCGATATAGGCGACGAAGCCGTCCACACCGTCCTCCTCGAGCGCCGCGGCGAGGCCATCCCAGTAGGCCAACGACGAGGCTGAGATCTCGCCCAGGTAGACCGGGCCGATCGCGACCAGTCCGGTGAGCCGACCGGGGTGGCGCAGGGCGTAGGCGACCGCGGTGTGCGCTCCCATCGAGTGCCCGGCGAGGAGGAACGGCCCCTCCCCCACCTGTTCCGCGACGACCCGCTCGAGGTCCCCGAGCAGCCATGGGTATCCATAACCCTCCGCCGCGGGGGCGGGGTCGGACTCGCCGTGGCCGCGGGCGTCGTAGGCGATTACCCGGTACCCCGCCCGCTCCAGGGCTCGCGAGCCGTGGTGGACGTAACGGCGGGTCGCGGTGATCCCGTGACAGAGGACGATCGGCAGGCCCTCCCCCGCGGCTTCGCCACGGATTGCCGGCGCCGGGCCGGCCTCGAAGGACGCCGCGGCGGCGTCCGCCATCAGCCGCTCGAGGCGACGGCGCGCGCGAGGTCGTCGACGGACTCGTAGGTGAGCCCCGCCAGCGTCACCTTGCGATGGCGGACGATGCCCTCCTCGTCGATCACGAAAATCGCCCGCCGTACCACCGGGCCGGCGAGGACGCCATAGGCGCGCGCGACTGCCTTGTCCTCGTCTGCCAGCAGCGGCACGTTGAGCTTCTTCTCCTCGGTGAAGCGCTCGTGCGAGTCGACTGACTGCGGTGAGATCCCGAGCACGTCGGCGCCGAGACCGTCGAGCTTGTCGCTCTGGTCGCGGTAAGAGCAGAACTGCCTGGTGCAGACGGCGGTGAAGTCGCCGGGGTAGAAGGCGAGGACGAGCTTGCGCCCGCGGTAGTCGGCGAGACGGTAGGTCTTGCCGCCGGTGCCGTTGAGAGCGAAGTCCGGGGCGAGGTCGCCGACGTTGAGCTTGGCCACCGGGCCAGCCTAGCCGCTGCGGCTAGCCCTTCTCGATCGTGATCTTTTCGATCAGGACCGTCTGTTTCGGTTTTTCGCTCGGGGTGCCGAGCTTGCCGATGCGCTCGACCACGTCGAGCCCCTCGTCGACCTTGCCGACCAGGGCGTATTCGGGGGGCAGGCCGGCGTCGGCGCCGGTGACCACATAGAACTGGCTGGCGGAGCTGCCCGGCGGCTCCGCGGAGCTCTTCGCCATCGCCACCGTGCCTTTGGTGTAGGCGAGGTTGGCGGGCGGTTTCTCGACCACCGTGTAGCCCGGCCCGCCGGTGCCGGTGCCGAGCGGATCGCCGCCCTGGATCACGAATTCGGGGACGATCCGGTGGAAGGTGAGGTCGTCGTAGAAGCCTTCTTCGGAGAGATAGGCGAAGGAGTTGGCCGTTTTCGAGGCGCGCTCGGTATCGAGGGCGATCTCGAAGCTGCCGCAGCTGGTCTGCACCACCGCGGTCGCTTCCTCGCCCTTCTTCAGGGTTTGCTTCGGAGCCGGCAGCGACACTTCCTTCGGCTGCGGCGCATCGACCTGCTTGCAACCGTCGGCGCCGGCGGCGCTCGTGGTGGTCGAATCGCCGTCGCTGTCGTCGCCCCCACGCGAGATCAGGACAGCCGCGACGACGCCCACGGCGATGACCGCGAACACGGCGAGGACGATCCAGCGTCGGTCTGGCTGCTCTCCCATCGGCGCGACAGCCTAAAGCACTTACGATCGGGTCAATGTCGACGCCACCGCTGACTCCGCTCGCGGCCGCCGCCCTGCGCGTTTCGCCGCCGCCGGAGCGGGTGCTGGAGATCGAGTGCGGCGACGGCGATGGCACCCTGTTTCTGGCGCGCGAGTTCCCGGCGGCGCGGGTGCGGGGCGTTGATCGCTCCGCCGAGCTGGTACGTGCCGCCACCGCTCGGGTCGGGCTCGACCCGGAGGGCAGGGTCGCCTTCAAGCAGGGCCGGCCCGACTCCCTCCCCTACCCCAGCGGCTTCTTCGACCTCGTCGTCGCGGTCGACGAGCGCCCCCGGGCCGCCGAGATCGCCCGGGTCCTGCGGCCTGGCGGTCTCCTGATCCTGGCGCGCTCGCGCGGCGGCGATGCTTGTCTGGGCGGCATCGGCGGACGGCTCGCGCGCTGGCGCCTGGCTCGTCGAGGAGTGGAGCTGGTGGAGCGCGCCGCCGCCGGGGACGGCAGCTTCTCGGTCGGGCGCCGGCGCCGCAACGGCGCCGCGGCCGGCGACGACTAGGCTGCCAGCGCATGGACATCGAGGGGATGCCGCTGACGCTGCTGGTCAACCCGGCCTCGGCGGGCGGGAAGACTTTGAAGCTGCTGCCGGCGATCGAGCAGGCTCTCGACGCACGCCGTGTCGTCTTCCGGGTCCAGCGCACCAGGGGCCTCGAGCACGGCGCCGAGCAGGCGCTGCTGGCGATCGAAGCCGGCGAGCTGCCGGTGGCGGTCAGCGGCGACGGGCTGGTTGGTGCGATCGGCGGTGCCATGGCCGGCGCGGAGACACCGCTGGGGATCCTTCCCGGTGGCCGCGGCAACGACCTGGCCCGGGTGTTGGGGATTCCCGACGACCCCGAGCAGGCCGTGGCGACGCTCTTCTCCGGGCACAGCCGCCGCATCGACGTCGGCGAGGCCAATGGCAAGCGCTTTCTCGGGATCGTCAGCATCGGCTTCGACTCCGAATGCAATCGGCGGGCGAACGAAGTCAAGCTGATCCGCAGCAATCTCGTCTACGTCTACTCGCTGTTTCGCACCTTGGCGAGCTGGAGACCGGCACGCTTCACGATCCGGGTGGACGACGAGCGCACCCGCTTCACCGGCTACTCGGTCTCGGTTGCCAACAACAGCACCTTCGGCGGTGGCATGCGGATCGCGCCCGACGCCGACCTGGAGGACGGCCTCTTCGACATCATCGCGATTGGCGAGGTGGGCAAGCTGCGCTTCCTGGCTAACCTGCCGAAGGTGTTCAAGGGGACGCATGTGAACGGCGACGAGGTGCGCGTCTTCCGCGCTCCCCATCTCGAGTTGAGCGCCAGCAAGCCGTTTCCCGTCTACGCCGACGGCGAGCATCTCACCGACCTGCCGGCCTCGCTGCGAGTGCTGCCGCGCGCACTCAGCGTGTTGGTGCCGGCGCCGGCTGGCGCTTGACCCCGGCGGCGGGCGCCCGGCAGGGCCGGCGCGGAGCGCTCTTCGGCGCCAAGGTTGCCGCCGCGCGAGCGATCGGGGTCGCCAGCAGGGCGAGTGGGCGCGGCGGCGGGACGACGCTGCCGGGGCGGATCCTGCTGCGCCTCGCCCCCGACGCGATCGCCCGGCTCGGCGCCGACCTCGACGGTGGCACGACGATCGTCAGCGCCACCAACGGCAAGACGACCACCGCCGGCATGATCGCCGCCATCCTCGCGGCCGACGGCCGCCATCCGGTCCATAACCGCGCCGGCTCGAACATGACCTGGGGAGTGGCGACGGCGCTGTTGGAGCAGCGCGGCCGGGAGGGGCTGTTCGAGGTCGACGAGGCCTGGCTGCCGCGGGTCGTCGAACAGCTCGACCCGGCGGCAATCGTGCTCGGCAACCTCTTCCGCGACCAGCTCGACCGTTACGGCGAGATGGAGGCGCTGGCCGACGAGTGGGCGAAGACGGTCGCGGCGCGGGCCGGGCACACGGCCCTCATCCTCAACGCCGACGACCCGCTGATCGCCGATCTCGGCCGCGACGGCGAGGAGCGGCCACGCGAGGGCGTCGTCTACTTCGGGATCGAGGATGCCTCGCAGGCGCTGCCGGAGATGCAGCACGCCTTCGACGCCAAGCACTGCCGCCGCTGCGGCCACCCCTACGCCTACGAGCGCGCCTTTGTCGGTCACCTCGGCCACTACTCGTGCCCCAACTGCGGCGCCGAGCGGCCGCGGCCGGACGTGGCGGCGACGGCGATCGAGCTGCGCGGGATGGACGGCTCGCGGACGACCGTGCGCACGCCTGCCGGCGAGATTCAGCTGGACCTTCCCCTGCCCGGCCTCTACAACATCTACAACGCTCTGGGAGCGGTGGCGGCAGGGTTGGGCCTCGGCGTCGCGCCGGAGCGAATCGCCGCCGCCCTGGGCCAGGTCCAGGCCGCCTTCGGGCGGGTGGAGACAATCGAGGTGGCCGGCAAGCCGGTCTCGATCCTGCTGATCAAGAACCCGGCCGGCGCCAACGAGGTCCTGCGCACGCTCCGTTTGGAGGCCGAAGAGGAACGGGTAGACCTCTGGATCGCCCTCAACGACCGCATCGCCGACGGGCGCGACGTCTCCTGGATCTGGGACGCCGACTTCGAGCTGCTGGCGGGCCGAGTCGGGCGAGTCGTCTGCGCCGGCACCCGCGCCCCCGAGATGGCGCTGCGACTGAAGTACGCGGGCTGGCCGACCGTGTCGATCGAGGTTGAGCCGGAGATCGAGGCCTCGCTCGACCGCGCCGTCGCGGCAGCCCCGGGGCGCCTCTTCGCGCTCCCCACCTATACCGCTCTGATGGAGCTGCACAAGCTGCTCGCCGACCGCGGCCTGACGAAGGAGTTCTGGCGGTGAACGCGACCGCGATCTGGCACGACGCGGAGTGCGGCGCCTACAGCGCCGATTTAGGGCTCTGGGAGGAGCTGGCCGACGGGGCCGAGGGCTCGGTCCTCGATCTCGGCTGCGGTACCGGTCGCGTCGCCCTGCACCTCGCCCGACGGGGCCACCCGGTAGTCGGCCTGGACAGCGATCCGGAGCTGATCGCGACACTGGTCGAGCGGGCCGCCGGACTTCCCCTCAAGTCCGTCCTCGCCGATGCCCGCGCCTTCGAGCTCGACGCAGATATCGGCCTGGCGCTGGCACCGATGCAACTGGTGCAGCTGCTGCCCGACAGGGCCGACCGCCTCGAGTGCCTGGGTTGCGTCGCCGCGCACCTGCTTCCCGGCGGCCGGATCGCCCTTGCCATCGTCGAGCGGCTACCACGCGAGAGCGAAGGCCCGCCGCCATTGCCTGACGTCCGCGAGGTCGATGGCTGGGTCTACTCCAGCCTGCCCGTGGAGGCGGTGGACGTCGGCGAGGAAATCGTCATCCGCCGCCTGCGCCAGACCGTCTCTCCAGGCGGGGAGCTGCGCGAGGAGGACAACGAGATCCGCATCCGCACCCTTTCCGCCGCCGAACTGGAGGAAGAGGGCATGGATTGCGGGCTGGTGCCGATGGCGCGGCGAGAGATACCTCCCACCGACCTCCACGTCGGCTCCACGGTCGTCGTCCTCGGCAGGGAAGACTGATGGAGCTGCGAGTCCTCAGCCTCTACCCGGAGCAGATGAACATCTACGCCGACCGCGGCAACATCGTCTTCCTGCAGCGGCGCTGCGAGTGGCGCGGAATCGGCTTCTCCCACGCGGGAGCGGGTCCCGGCGACGCCGTCGACCCCGCTGCTCACGACCTCTTCTACATCGGCGGCGGTCAGGACCGCGACCAGCGCATGGTCGCCGCCGACATGGTCGCCAGCAAGCGCGCCGACCTGGCGGCGGCGGTCGAGAGCGGCGGCGCCCTGCTTGCCGTCTGCGGCGGCTACCAGCTGCTCGGCCACAGCTATCAACTGGACGAGGAGACCCTGCCGGGACTGGGACTGGCCGATCTGAAGACCGTACGGGAGCCCGGGCCGCGCTTGATCGGCAACGTCGCGATCGAGGTCGACCTCGGGCCGGGGCCACGGTTACTCGCCGGTTTCGAGAACCACGGCGGTCGCACCTACCTCGGGCCCGGTGTGCAGCCACTCGGACGCGTCGTCAAAGGGCACGGCAACAACGACAGCGACGGCTTCGAGGGGGTGCGGCGCCACAACATGTTCGGCACCTATCTACACGGCCCGCTGCTGCCGAAGAACGCCTGGCTCGCCGACCACCTGATCGCGGTCGCGCTGGAGCGCCGCTACGGCGCCAGGCCGGAGCTGGAGCCACTCGATGACGCCTTCGAGGCCGCCGCTCACGAGAGCGCCCGCGTCGCCGCCGGGGTTTGACTGAGCCGCCCTGGGGGCGGCGGGCAAGGAAGCAGGGAGCGCCGTGTGCTCTGCACACAAGCGACCGATGACGCCGCCAGCCGCCCCCAGGGCGGCTCAGCGGCCGCTGGAGCCGAAGCCGCCGGTAGCGCGCGACGAATCGACGAGGACCGCTGTCTCGACGGGCGTCGCAAGGGCGATCGGGGTCAACACGAGCTGGGCGATCCGGTCGCCCCTCTCCACCCTGAAGGTCTCCGCCGGGTCGTTGTTGAGCAACAGCACCCGCAGCTCGCCTCGGTAGCCGGAATCGATCAAGCCGGGGGCGTTGACCAGCGAGATGCCGTGGTCGCGAGCGAGGCCCGAGCGCGGCAGGACAAGTCCGGCGTGCCCCGGGGGAATCTCGACCCCGACCCCGGTGCCAACGCTCCAGCGCTCGCCGGGGCCGATATGAGCCGCCTCGCAGGAATAGAGGTCCAGCCCCGCGTCCCCCTCGTGTGCCCGGGTCGGCAGCACGGCCTCGTCCTTCAGCTTGGCGACGGGAAGTTCCACGCGCGGCAGCCTAGACGACGGCGAGATCGTCGAAGCGGTGCAGCTCGCTGACCGGGACCTTGGCCTGGACGAGGACGCCGTCTTCGCGCTCGGTCCGCACGAGGTCGCCGGCGACCTCGTGCAGCTCGTGCAGACGGCCGCCCTCGGAGTAGGGCACCAGTAGCTCGACTTCGGTCAGGGTTTCCTCGAACGCCGCCTCGACCCTCCGGCACAGCTCGTCCAGGCCCCGGCCGTCGAGTGCCGAGACCAGCACCGCATCGGGGTGGGCGAGCGTCACCTCGTGGTGCTCGTCCTCGCTCAGCAGGTTGGCCTTGTTGAGGACCAGCAGTCGCGGCTTCTCGCCAGTGCCGATCTCCTCCAGAACCTCATCGACGGCTTTCATGTCGACCAGGCGCCGCTCCTCGCTCTCGGAGGCGTCGACGACGTGGACGATCAGGTTGGCGAGGACGGTCTCCTCCAGGGTCGCCTTGAACGACTCGACCAGTTGGTGCGGCAGCTTCTCGATGAAGCCGACGGTGTCGGTCAGCAGGTAGTCGCGGCCACTGAGCTCGAGGCTGCGGGTGGTTGGGTCGAGCGTGTGGAAGAGCCTGTCCCCCACCCCGACCTCGGCCCCGGTTAGGGCGTTGAGCAGGGTCGACTTGCCGGCGTTGGTGTAGCCGGCGAGGGCGACCCGCGGCAGCGCTGAGGCGTCGCGCTGAGCGCGCATCACACCGCGGTTGCTTTCGAGGTTCTTCAGCCGTCGCCGCAGGGCGGCGATGCGGTTGCGGGCAAGCCGGCGGTCGGTCTCGATCTGGGTCTCGCCCGGGCCCCTGGTGCCGATGCCGCCGTCCATGCGGCCGGCGCCGAGGCGCTCGAGGTGGGTCCAGAGCCCCCGCATGCGGGCCATGTTGTATTCGAGCTGGGCCAGCTCGACCTGGAGCTTGCCCTCGGCCGAGTGGGCGTGGTCGGCGAAGATGTCGAGAATAACCGCGGTGCGGTCGATCACCGGCACGCCCAGCGCCGCCTCGAGGTTGCGCTCCTGGCGCGGCGCCAGCTCGTCGTCGCAGGCGACCAGGTTGGCGTCGCAGGCGGCGATCTGCTCTTTCAGCTCGTCGAGCCGACCGCGGCCGAAATAGCGGTCGGGGTCGGGCTTCGGGCGCTGCTGCGTGGCCTCGCCCGCGGTCGCCACCCCGGCGGTGCGCAGCAACTCCTTCAGCTCGGCCAGCGGCTCGCCGGGCTCGCGCCCGTCGACGATCCCGATCGCCAGGGCCCGTTGCCGTGCGCGGGGATTCGAGACCCCGGCGCCATCCACGCCATTCGCCCCTTTGTGCGTCTGCGTGTTGCGGCCATTTCTCGAACGTTGCACTCAGGGTGATTGTAGGCAACCGCCCGAGCTGGATAGGGTTACGCATCGTGAAGGTCTTTGTCACTGGCGGGACGGGGTTCATCGGCGGCGAGATCGTGCGCCAGCTGCGCGCCCGCGGCGACGACGTCGTCTGCCTCGCCCGCAGCCCCGAGAAGGGCAGGGCGGCCGCGGCGCTCGGCTGTGAGCTCATCGCCGGCGACCTCGGCGACGCCGAGGCGATTCGCCAGGGCATGGAGGGCTGCGACGCGGTCATCCACGCGGCGGCGATGTACGAGGTCGGGATCCCGGCCAAGCAGCGCCCGGCGATGTGGGAGGCCAACGTCGCCGGCACCGAGCGGGTGATGAATGCCGCACTGGAGGCGAAGGTCCCGAGGATTGTCTACGTCTCCACCGTGGGCGTCTTCGGCAACACGCACGAGAAAGTCGTCGACGAGACCTACGAGCACCCGGACGAGGGGTTCACCTCCTACTACGAGGAGACCAAGCTCGAGGCGCACAAGATCGTCAAGCGGATGATCGCCGAGCAGGACCTGCCGGCGATCGTCGTCCAGCCCGGTGGCGTCTACGGCCCGGGCGACACCTCCCAGGTCGCCGACCTGCTGCAGGAATTCTTCGCCGGCAAACTGCCGTTGCTGCCCTTCCCCGATCTGGGGATCTGCATGTCCCATGTCGAGGACATCGCCGGCGGCGTACTGCTCGCTCTCGACAAGGGCAGGATCGGCGAGATCTACGTGATCAGCGGCCCGGCGACGACGATGCGCGGAGCGATCGAGATGGTCGCCAGCGTCAGCGGCCGCAAGGCCCCCAAGCGCAACCTGCCGACCCCGCTGATGAAGGCGCTGATCCCGATCGGCCCCCTGGTCGGCAAGATGATGGGCCAGCCGCCGAACCTGCGCGAGCTGATCTCCTCCGCCGACGGCGTCACCTTCTGGGCCAGTTACGAGAAGGCCGAGCGCGAGCTTGGCTACTCGCCGCGGGGCCTGGAAGAGGGGCTACGGCAGACGCTGGAAGCCGACGAGCGGTTCCCCGCCCCCGCGGCTGCCTGAGCCGCAGCGGCCACGATGCGCGTCATCGACGTCATGCACCTCGGTCGCCCGCACGTGATCGGCTGCTGGGAGGTCGACGGCGCCCTGGTCGATCCCGGCCCGGAGTCCTCGCTGCAGACCGTCCTCGATGCGCTCGGCGACGAGCAACCGCGGGCGCTGCTGCTGACCCACATCCACCTCGACCACGCCGCCGCCACCGGGGCGCTGGTGCGCCGCTGGCCCGAGCTCGAGGTCTACGTGCACGAGCGCGGCGCCCCGCACCTGATCGATCCCTCGAAGCTGCTGGCCAGCGCCGAGCGCCTCTACGGCGACCAGATGCAGCGCCTCTGGGGCGAGATCGTGCCGGTCCCCGAGGCCAACGTCAACGTCCTCCGCGGCGGCGAGACGGTACTCGGCATGCGCGTCGCCCACACCCCCGGCCACGCCTCCCACCACGTCTGCTACCTGCACGAGGACAGCGGCACCGCCTTCGTCGGCGACGTCGCCGCCTGTCGGATCCCGCCTTCCTCCCTGGTGATGCCACCGACCCCGCCACCCGATATCGACGTCCCGGTCTGGGAGGAATCGCTCGACCTCGTCGCGGGGTGGGCGCCTTCGCGACTGGCGCTGACCCACTTTGGGGCGATCGAGGAGGACGTCCTCGGCTACCTGGAGACGGTCCGCGCCCGACTGCGTGAGGAGGCCGGTCTGGCCAGGGCGATGGAGCAGGACGACTACGAGAGCGACCTGCAGCGCCGCATCCGCGAGCAGCTGCGAGCCGAAGGCCACGGCGAGGAGACGATTGCCGAGTTGCTGCAGGCGGTGCCGACCGCCTACCAGTGGCCCGGCCTCAACCGCTACTGGCACAAGCGCGCCGAGCGAGAAGCGGCCTGACGGCGCCACGGCGCTGGCCCGCAACCGACTAGGCCAGGTGCTCGCGCATCCGCTCGACCGCCTCTTCGATGCGGTCGTCGGGGGTGGTGAGGGAGATGCGGAAGAAGCCCTCGCCGCTGGGCCCGTACATCGAGCCCGGCGAGATCACGACGGCGGCCTCCTCGAGCACCGTCTCGCAGAAGGAGGTCGAGGTGTGGCCGCTGGGGACTGGCGCCCAGACGTAGATCGTGCCCTTCGGGGCGGCGACCTCGACGCCGATCTCGCGCAAGGCCGAGACGACCAGGTCGCGGCGACGGTTGTAGGTCGCGTTCATCCGCTCGAGCGGGCCGCGCGGGCCACTCAGCGCCGCCGCGCCGGCAATCTGGACCGCCTCGAAGAGCCCGGAGTCGACGTTGGTCTTGAGCCGCCAGTAGGTCTGGATCGCCTCGGCGTTGCCGAGGATCGCGGCGCAGCGCCAGCCGGTCATGTTGAAGCCCTTGGAGAGCGAGAAGACCTCGACCCCGACCTCCTTGGCGCCGGGCGTCTCGAGGAAGCTCGGGGCAACATAGCCGTCGTAGGTGGTCTCCGAGTAGGCGTTGTCGTGGACGACGAGGATCTCGTGCTCGCGGGCAAAGGAGACGACCATCTCGAAGAATCCCTCGGGAACGACGGCGCCGGTCGGATTGTTCGGGTAGTTGATGAACATCAGCCGCGCCTTGGCGGCGACGTCGGCGGGAATCGCGCTGAGGTCGGGCGCGAAGCCGAGCTCGGGGACCAGCGGCAGCAGCTCCGGCGTCGCGTTGGCGAGGATCGGGCCGCCGGTGTAGACCGGGTAGCCGGGATCGGAGGCGAGGGCGACGTCGCCCGGGTCGAGAAAGGCGAAGCAGAGGTTGTAGATGCACTCCTTGGCGCCGATCGCCGGGATCACCTCGGTTTCGGGATCGATCTCCACCTCGAAGCGCTGATCGTAGAAGTCGGCGAAGGCCTGGCGAAAGTCCTCGCGGCCGCGGTTGCTCGGGTACTGGTGGGTGGCGGGATCGGCCACCGCCTCCTGCATCGCCTTGACGATGTAGGGGTAGGTCGGTTCGTCCGGATCCCCGATCCCGAGGCTGATGACGTCGATGCCGGCGGCCCGCTTGTCGGCGATCTGGCGCTCCAGTTCCTGGAACTTGTAGGGAGGCATCGCCTCCAGGCGCACGGATGGGTCGGAGATTGACATCGGCGCGGAATCTATTGGTCCAGCTCGGACAGCGCCTGCAGCAGCTCCGGTGAGAGCTCGCCGGAGCAGACGGGCTCGGCCCAGCCGGTCAGCCGCACCGCCAGGTCCTCGCCGATCTCGACCTCGAGCTCGCCGCCTTCGAGCTCGACGAGGAACGGGCCGGGGGCGCCCCGCAGGAAGGCGGTGACGGCGGCACCGCTGGCGCCGGTCCCGGAGGAGAGCGTCTCCCCCACGCCGCGCTCGAAGATCCTTGCCCTGACCCGGTTGCCGTCGATCGCGAGGAAGGAGACGTTGGTGCGGTTGGGGAAGAGCTCGTGACCTTCGACCCCCGGCCCGATCTCGCCGAGATCGAGGTCGTCGAGCTCGTCGCCGACGACGATCGCGCACTGCGGGTTGCCGATCGAGACGTGCTGGAACTCCCACTCGCGCCCGGCAGCGGTAAGGGTTCCCCTGCCGTCCTCGCCGCCGGACGGGAAGTCCTTCGACGCCGTCGAGGCGCGGCCCATGTCAACCGCGCAGGTCAGCTCGCCGGTGATCGTCGGCCGGATCGGCCCGGCAACGGTGCCGATCGCGAACTCGTCCTCGTCGGTCCAGCCGTGCCGGCGCAGGTAGAGGATCGCCTCCCGCGCTCCGTTGCCCGAAAGCTCGGCCTCCGAGCCGTCAGGGTTGAAGATCCGCAGGCCGGCGACGAACTCGGGGTCCTCGTGGCGCGAGAGCAGGAGAACCCCGTCGGAACCGATCCCGAAATGCGGGTCGCAGAGCCACTCGACGCGTTTGGCGTTGAGCTCCCAAGGAAGGTTCTGCGCCTCGAGGATCAGGTAGTCGTTCCCCAGCGCCTGCCACTTCTCGAATTTCACGCGCGGGAGCCTAGTTTGTTTGGTCGACGGGCCGTAAATGCGCCTACGCGGAGGGAAAGAGGCCCATCGAGATGCGGTCTGCGACCTCCGCGTCGCTGAGGCGGGTGCGGTCGATCGGATGGAGGTTGGGGATTTTGCGCTGCCAGGTGAGCTGGCGGCGGGCGTAGTTGCGGGAGCGCTTCTTCATCGCCTCGACGTCTCCGGCCAGCAGCTCGTCGAAGCCGAGGGCCTTGCGGGCGGTGCGCGAGGGACCGGCGGCTTCGGCGCGACGGGCCTCCTGCTCGGCGCCGGCGGCGACGATCGCTTCGGTGCGGGCGTCGATCCGCTCGTAGAGCTGCGCCCGCTCCATGTCGAGCCCGAAGATCTGCGTCGGGTGCCTGGTTGCGGGCGACCAGAGCTCGGAGTCGGCCGATTCCGGCGGCGCCTTCTCCAGCGACAGATCGGCCACCGCCGCCCGCAGGTACAGCCCCGTCCCCCCGACCACGATCGGCCTCCTGCCGGCCCGGAGTGCCGCGTCGATCTCGGCGTGGGCCAGCGGCATGTACTCGCCGACGTTGAACGTGCGCGTGACCGGGACGAACCCGATCAGCCGGTGCTCGAGCCTGGTCCGCTCCTCGGCGGTCGCGGCGCCCGTAAGGATTCCAAGCCCCTCGTAGACCTGCAGTGCGTCGCAGGAGATCGCCAGCGGGTCCTCCCCGCGCTCCCGCAGCAGCTCCGCGAGAGCGATCGCCACCCCGGTCTTGCCCACCCCGGTGGGCCCGAAGATGCCGAGGACGCTCAAAGGAGCTGCGAGAGGGGCTTTGCCGAGACTCCGGCAAGCGTCTGCGAGGTGGCAGCGTCGATCTCGACCATGACGAACTCGCCGGGCTCCGCCATGCCCTCGAAATTGACCGCCTTGCCGTGCCGGGTCCGCCCTCGCAGCTTCGTCTCGTCGGTCCGGCTGCTCCCTTCGACCAAGACCTCCACGGTGCGGCCGACGAAGCGCTGCGCCTGTTCCTTGGCGCGTCGTTGGACGACCTCGACGAGGCGCCCCATCCGCTCGACCTTGACCGGGTGCGCGATCTGCTCGTCCATCGTCGCCGCCGCGGTTTCCCGGCGGGGCGAGAAGACGAAGGTGAAGGCGCCGTCGTATCCAACCTCCTCGACCACCTCCAGGGTTTCGGCGAAGTCGGCCTCGGACTCGCCCGGGAAGCCGACGATGATGTCGGTGGTGATCGCGCAGTCGGGAACGTGCTCGCGGATCAGGGCGACGCGGTCCATGTAGCGCTGGCGATCGTAGGTACGGCGCATGCGTTTGAGCACGGCGCTGGAGCCCGACTGCAGCGGCAGATGGATCTGCTCGCAGAGCGCCGGCAGCTCGGCGTGGGCGCGGATCACGTCCTCCTTCATGTCCTTCGGATGCGGGCTGGTGTAGCGGATCCGGTCGATCCCCTCGACCGCGTCGACCCGGGTCAGCAGCTCCGCAAAGCTGGTACGGCGGTCCTTTGGCAGGTCGCGGCCGTAGCTGTTGACGTTCTGGCCCAACAGCGTCACCTCGCGCACGCCGTCGGCGGCCAGGGCCTCGGCCTCGGTCAGGAGCTCGAAGGGGTCGCGACTGACCTCGCGCCCTCGCGTGGTGGGCACGATGCAGTAGGAGCAGGCACAGTTGCAGCCCTGAGAGATCTGCAGCCAGCCCTGGAACTCGCGCTCGCGGCGGGTTGGCAGGTGGCCGGAGAAGTCCTCGAACTCGAAATAGCCCTGGGCGCTGAGCGAGTCGGAGTTGAGGAACTCCGCCAGCTTGTGGATCTGCCCCGGGCCGAAGGCGACGTCGACGAAGGGGAAGCGCTGAAAAACCTCGTCCTTGACCGACTGCGCCCAACAACCGCCCACCCCGACGATCCGGTCCGGCTGTTCGGACTTCAGCCGCTTCGCCTCTCCCAGGTGGGCGATGAAGCGACTGTCCGCGGACTCGCGGATCGAGCAGGTGTTGAAAAGGATCAGATCGGCGCCGTCACGGCTCTCGGCCTCCTCGTACCCGAGCGCAGCGAGCATCCCCCGCATCCGCTCGGAATCGTGCACGTTCATCTGGCAGCCGAAGGTGGTGACGTGGAAGCGCTTGGCCATCAAGCGGCAGGGTAACGCGGTGGCCTGTGGCACGGAGGCAGTGGGGACCCCTCCCGCGCGGAGACCGTCGCGCAGCTGAATCGCTCACCAGGGCTCGGGCGCGGTTCCTTGAGCCTCCGCGGGAGGGGTCCCCACTAGCCTCCCCACGAAAGCCTCCGAATCTTCGAATGGTCCTGCGGGACGGAGCCAGCTTCGAATTGGAGGACCGGGTGTCCCTCCTCGGGCGCTACTTGACTACGAGCTCGCCTTCCATGCCGGCTTCGCGATGGCCCGGCACGGTGCAGTAGAAGGCGTAGGTGCCCGGCGCCAGCTCGGTGCTGACTGAGGTTTTGCTTTCGGCGATCAGTTCGGAGCCGGCGATCTCCTCGCCGTCCCCTTCAATCGCGACGTCGTGTTCGAGCGCGGAGGGGTTGGTGAAGTCGATCGTGACTTTGCCCGGTTTGCTGCTCAGACTGGTCGTGTCGTAGGCCAGATCGGTGGGGTCGGCCGCGAGCTCGATCGTTCCACCGGGACCCGAGGCGACTTCGCTTTTGGGCTCTCCCCCGCCCTCGGCTCCGCCTTCTGCCTGCTCTCCGCCCGGTGCCGCGGCCTCACCGGCGGCATCGTCGTTGCCCTCGGCTTCGAATTTCTCCCCGGCCTGCTCGAACTCGGCTGCCTTCTCGTGCTCCTCGTCCTTGGCGTGCAGAACCGAGAAGGTGGCGGCGCCGCCAATCAGCAGCGCGAACCAGAGGACCACGAGCGGGAAGGCTTTGCCGGGGAAGTTCTTCACTTTCAGCCCGACAAGGCTGATCAGCACCGCCGAAACCGCCAGGGCGATCCCGCAGACGTAAAAGAGGTCTCCGTTGCTCATGCGGCGGTGATCCTATCCAGTGAGGGGCGCGTCCCGCCGCGAGGCGAAAGGTGGCTCTAGGCCGCCTTCGCCTCCGGGACCGCGGGTGCGGCCTCGGGCCCGTCGGGCGCGGCGGCCTCAGCGACCTCACCGTCGATGCCAAGCGCCGCGCGAACCTTGGTTTCGATCTCCAAGGCCAGCTCCGGGTTGTCGGTCAGGAACTGTTTGGCGTTGTTGCGGCCCTGGCCGAGTCGGGTCTCTCCGTAGGAGAAGAAAGAGCCAGATTTCTGCACCAGGTCCTGCTCGATGCCGAAGTCGAGCAGACCGCCCTCGCGGGAGATGCCGACCCCGTACTCGATGTCGAACTCGGCCTGCCGGAACGGCGAGGCGACCTTGTTCTTGACGACTTTGACGCGAACCCGGTTGCCAACCGCCTCGGTCCCTTCCTTGAGGGTCTCGATGCGGCGGATATCGAGTCGCTGCGAAGCGTAGAACTTCAGCGCCCGGCCGCCCGGCTGAGTCTCCGGCGAGCCGAACTGGACGCCGATCTTTTCGCGGATCTGGTTGGTGAAGAGACAGACCGTTTTGGTCCGGTTGAGGTTGCCGGCCAGTTTGCGCATCGCCTGCGACATCAGACGGGCCTGGAGACCGACCGTGGTGTCGCCGATCTGACCGTCCAGCTCGGCTTTGGGAGTCAGCGCCGCGACCGAGTCGATCGCGACCACGTCGACCGCGCCCGAAGCGATCAGGCGGTCGGCGATCTGCAGGGCCTGCTCGCCGTAGTCGGGCTGGGAGACGAGCAGCTCGTCGGTGTCGACGCCGATCGCCCGCGAGTAGACCGGGTCGATCGAGTGCTCGGTGTCGATGAAGGCGCAGACGCCGCCGAGGGCCTGGGCCTGGGCGATGATGTGGTTGACCAGGGTCGTCTTTCCGGAGGACTCCGGGCCGAAGATCTCGACGATCCGGCCGCGCGGAACGCCGCCGATGCCAAGGGCAAGGTCCAGTGCCAGGGCCCCGGTCGGGATCGCATCCACCTTGACCGTACCTTTGTCGCCGAGGCGCATCAGCGACCCCTCGCCGAACTCCTTCCTGATGCCGCTGACCGCGCTCTCCAGCGCCGCGTCCTTGGCTTTCGCTTCCTTGGCGGAAACGTCGTTCAAGCTGGTCCTTCTGTCTGCCATCTAGATCACCTCACTGCCGCCCGCTCCGGGCAGCTTGACTTGGGCCAGGGGGATGTATCGCGCACCCGACGGCTGGAGTTCAGAACGGTAGAGAACGACTCGGATGCCATAGAAGGGCTCTGAGAGCGCCGACGACAGCTTTCCCGGGGGTTTCTCAACCTCGATCGGCCGCCGCGATCCGCGCCCCTTGGCGCGCACTCTGGCGACCGTTACATGTGGCCAGAACGGCCGCTTCTCCGGCTCGTAGAGCCGTTCGGAGATCAAAATCTCGCTCAGCTGCGCCTGCAGCTGCTCGGTTCCAGGCGAGAGCACTGGCAGGGCGAAGAGGCGCGGCCTCCCGCGCGGCGGCCGTGAGACCGGGTTGAGCAGCTCGACCAGCGGTGCCGGAGCCGCGCTCTGCTCCATCGCCTTCGCCACCCGCCCCGCGTCCTGCTCGGGCCGGTAGCCGAGGAAAGCCAGGGTGACGTGGAGGTTCCCGACTGGCACCGGACGCAGGGCCGGATCGGCCAGTCTCTCTTCCCCCCAGGTGCCGATCCCTTCGCGGATCGCGTCCGGCAGATCCAGCGCTACGAATAGCCGGGCCCGCGGGCCCCTGGTTTGCTCTCCTGCCATACCCGGCACGCTACGGCGCCAGAGCGCGCCCGTTAAGGCGCTTTCGTAGAAAAAGCGTCACAGCTCTCGCTCTACTCCGTGACCCCCAGGCTCTAAAGCGGCGGCTCGGCACCGCCGAGCAGGATCCGCAGCAGGTGCATCCCGACCAGGGCCGAGCGTTCGCGGATGTCCTCGCGCCCGCCCGGGATGACCGGGTCGCGGGCGATCGAGGTGCCGTCGGCGAGGCGGGCGTTGAAGCAGACGTAACCGACCGGCTTCTCCTCGGTGCCCCCGTCCGGCCCGGCGATCCCGGTGATCGAGACGGAGACGTCGGCTCCGAAGCGCTCCAGCGCCCCGATCGCCATTGCCTCGGCGACCTCGGGCGAAACAGCGCCCTTGGCGGCGATGAGCGTCGGATCGACGCCGAGCAGCTCCTCCTTGGCCTCATTCGCGTAAGCGACGACGCTGCCGGCCATGTAGGCCGACGCACCCGGGACCCTGGTGATCCGCGCCGCCAACAGGCCGCCGCTGCAGGACTCGGCCAGGCCCAGCCGTCGGCCCTTGAGCAGCTTCGCCACCTGGGAGTCGATCGTCTCGCCGTCGAGGCTGAAGAGGTGGCGCCGGTGACGCACCTTCAAGCCCTCGCGCACCGCATCGGCAACCGCCTCCGCCTCGTCGCGATAGCGGACGTCGATCTCGATCTCGCCACGGCGCAGGCAGGTGGTGATCTCGACCGCGCCGATCTCGGTCCCGTCCCCCTCGATCTCACGCAGGCTCTTGGCGATCTCCGACTCCGGCACGCCGAACATCCGCAGCGTGTAGCCACGCAGCGGCGTCGCCCGCGCCAGCACCTCTCGCACCGGCTCCGTCGCCAGGGCCACCGGCCACATCGGCCGCAGCTCCCGCGGCGGGCCGGGCAGGACGATCACGATCCGATCCCCAGCCGGGACCACCAACCCCGGCGCGGTGCCGACGGGGTCGAGTGCGATTGCCCCCTCCGGCACCATCGCCTGCTTGCGATTGGCCTCCATCACCGCTTCCTCGTCGAAGTCGAAGCCGCCACGGCGCGCGAAGACGCGCAGGATCTCGGCGATCTTCGTCTCCACCGCCTCGTCCAGCAGCAGCTCGCGACCGGCGAAGCGGGCGACCACCTCCGCCGTGAGGTCGTCGGCGGTCGGGCCGAGGCCGCCGGTGGTGACGATCAGATCCATGCCCTCGGCGGCGAGGAAGCGCAGCGCCGCCTCGAGGTCGTCGGGGCGGTCGGCGACGACGACGATCTGGGCGACCTCCACCCCGCGCTCGGCCAGCTGTTCGGAGACCCAGGGGCCGTTGGAGTCGGAGATGCGCCCGGTCAGCACCTCGGTTCCCGTAACTACGATGCCGGCGCGAATCACGCCCGTGAAGCTACCGAACGGGCGACTAGAGATCGGAGTCAGAATCGACGGTGAGCGTGTCGGTTGCCGACGGTCCCGACTGGCCAGCCGGTGCCAGTACGCGGTTGAGGTTGGCCTGGGTGATCAGCACCTGGCGCGGTTTGGAGCCCTCGTAGCCGGAGATGACGCCGCGGCGCTCGAGCATGTCGATCAGGCGGCCGGCGCGGGTATAGCCGACCCGCAGGCGGCGCTGGATCATCGAGACCGAAGCCGTCTCGGTCTGGACGACGAGGCGGATCGCCTCGTCGAGGAGATCGTCGCTGTCGGGGTCGAAGTCGCCCTCGCGCCCTTCCTCGACCACCTCCTCCGGGGTCTCCAGCAGCTCGGCCTCGAACTCGGGTTCGCCCTGTCTGGCCCAGTGGTTGGTGATACGGGCGATCTCCTCCTCGGTGATGAAGGCGCCCTGGACGCGCTGCAGCTTCGAGCTGCCGGCGCCGCGGAAGAGCATGTCGCCCTGGCCGAGCAGGGACTCCGCCCCACCCTGGTCGAGGATCACCCGCGAGTCGGTCTGCGAGGAGACGGCGAAGGCGATCCGCGAGGGGATGTTGACCTTGATCGTGCCGGTGATGATGTCGGTCGAGGGGCGCTGGGTCGCCAGCACCAGGTGGATGCCGGTGGCGCGCGACTTCTGGGCGAGGCGGATGATCGAGTCCTCGACTTCGGCCGGGGCGACCATCATCAGGTCCGCGAGCTCGTCGATCACGCAGAGGATGTGCGGCAGCGGTGCGTCCCCTTTTTTCTTGCGATAGCGGTTGAGCTCGACGAGGTTGCGGCAGCGGGCCTCGCTCATGATTCCGTAGCGGGTCTCCATCTCACCGATCAGGTTGGAGAGGACGTTGGCGGCGAGGCGCGGCGAGGTGACCACCGGGGTCAGCAGGTGGGGCACGTTCTCGTAGTGATTGAGCTCGACCTGCTTCGGGTCGACCAGCACCAGGCGAACCTCGTTCGGCGAGGCCTGCATCAGGATCGAGGAGAGGATCCCGTTGACGCAGGCGGACTTGCCCGAGCCGGTGGTGCCGGCGACAAGCACGTGCGGCATCTTCGCCAGGTCGGTCCAGACCGGGTTGCCGTCGATCCCCTTGCCGAGCCAGGCGACCAGCGGCGAAGTCTTCTCCGGGCGGCCGGCATAGATGTCGCCGAGGCGGACGATGCGGCGGCGGGCGTTCGGAACCTCGACCCCGACCGCCTGCTTGCCGGGAATTGGGGCGAGGATGCGGATGTCG
Organism: uncultured Solirubrobacterales bacterium; assembly: GCA_963811375.1. GTDB lineage: Bacteria > Actinomycetota > Thermoleophilia > Solirubrobacterales > 70-9 > VAYN01. The sequence continues at coordinate 31,916 of CAWEQY010000003.1, read as the reverse complement.
GTCGAGGCGAGGGCGTAGGCGAGGTCGTTGGCCAGCTCGGTGACTTTCTTGACCTTGATCCCGGGCGCCAAGCGCAGTTCGTAGCGTGAGACGTGCGGGCCGCTGACGACCCCGACGATCTTGGCCTCGACTCCGAAGTGGCCCAGGGTCTCGACCAGTTTGCGGCCGGTGACTTCCTGATCGCGAGGGTCCGGCCCCTTGTCGCCCTTGCCTCGCTCCAGCGCTTTCGCCGGCGGCGGCCGGTAGTCGATCTCGTCTGAAGTCGTGACGCCGCGCTTCTCGCCCATCGGGGTCAGGGCGATCTGCTCCGGCTCGGCGACCGGATCGATCGCCACCGCGTCCTCTTCGGAGGTCGAGATGTCCTCGAGTTCGCGGTCGAAATCGTCGGCGGCGATCGCCAGGTCCGGCTCGTCCTCGGGCTCCTCGGCCAACTGCACCGTCGGCTCGAACTCGTCGGTGTCCGGATAGGAGCTCATCACATCGGTCTCGCCGGCGAGGGTCGCCGCCTCCGAGCGGGTCTGCCGTTGCTCGCGCCAGTCGGCGTGAGTACGAGCGACCGTCTTCGCCGCCGCATCGCTGCCGTGGAAGACCCCACGGAACCCGGCTTTGACCCCACGGCCGACCCCCCGGGCCAGAGTCGAGACGGAGGTGCCCGTCAGCAGCATCCCCCCGACCAGCAGCATCAGCACCGTGAAGATTCGCGCCCCGACCGTCCCGAACAGGTAGGTGAGGCCGGTCTCGACGCCGTAGCCGACCTTGCCCCCCTCCCAGCCGAGGAAGAGCACGAAGACGAGATAGACGCCGAAGGCGACCAGGAAGAGCCCGATCAGATCGAGGTGCCGCTGCTCCAGGCCGGCGGGCAGATGCAGCCCACCCTTCGGCTTGGCCGCTTTGGCTCGTTTTTTCCCGGCTTTGGCTTTGCGCGCAGGCGCGCGCTTCTTGCGAACGAACATGCTGTCCCGGTTCGACGCGCAGGCACGCACCCCTGCGGGTAAATTCGCTTTAAATCCTGCGGATGGCGGCGGAATCGGGGGCTAACATCGATCGATGCTCCCCGAGACCGATCCCAGCGGCGGTCGCGTCCTCGTCGTCGAGGACGACGCCGACATCGCCGACGTCCTGCGCCGCTCGCTGCGCAACGAGGGTTATGAGGTGAAGACTTCGGCGGACGGGATCGACGCGCTCGACGTTGCCGCGGGCTTCGTCCCCGATCTGGTCGTCCTCGATCTCGGCCTCCCCCGCCTCGATGGAGTCGAGGTCTGCCGGCGCCTGCGCGAGGAGGGCGACGTGCCGATCCTGATGCTGACGGCCCGTGCTGAGACCGACGATCGCGTCGCCGGGCTCGACAGCGGCGCCGACGACTATCTGGTCAAGCCGTTCGAGCGCCAGGAGCTGCTGGCAAGGATCCGGGCACTGCTGCGGCGGCGGCCGCCGCGTGGCGCCGCCTCGATCGAGGTCGGCGACCTGCAGCTCAACCCGGACACCCGCGAGGTGCGCCGCGGCGAGCGCGAGATCGAGCTGACCAATCGCGAGTTCGAGCTGCTCGAGTTCCTGATGCGCAACGAGCGCCTGGTGATCTCCCGCGAGCGCCTGCTGGACGAGGTCTGGGGCTATGACCCGATGGCCGCGACCAACACCATCGACGTCTTCATCTCCAACCTGCGGCGCAAGCTCGAGGCCGGCGAGGAGCCGCGGCTGCTGCACACCAAACGCGGGGCCGGCTACGTGTTGAAGGACTGACGTGTTGCTGGCTGCCGCCAAAGGGTCGGTCGCGAGGCGGCGGCTCCTCCACCCCGGTAGCTGGCCGCTGCGCTGGCGGTTGGCGGCGGTCTCGGCCAGCCTCACCCTGGCGATCCTGATGCTGTTTGGGGCGGTGATCGGCGGCGTCGCCACGCAGCGGATCCGCGATGACTTCAACAGCGAGGTGCGCAGCGCCGCCCAGATTCTCGCCAGTGAATTCAAAGTCGAATATCCGGCCTTTGGCCCGCCGCGAGCACGTGAAGGGCCACGGCTCAACGACTTCGTCCTCCCCGACGACGCCGCCGCCCGCGTCCTCGACATCAATTACGACGTGCGGGCATCGACGAGGGGCTCCGCCAACCTCGGTCCGCCCAAGGCTGGGATCTCCGACCACAACGGCACCCGGGTCGCAACCGAACCGATCGTCGACGACAATGGGACCACCACCGGCTACGTCCAGTACGGCCGCAGCGTCGAGCACGTCGACTCGACCGTCGATCGCCTCTGGCTCTTCATCGCCGGCGGTGTCCTGCTCGGCACCCTGCTGGCGAGCTTCGCCGGACTCGCGATCGCCCGCCGGGCGATGCGACCGATCGCCTCCCTGACCGCGACCGCGCGAGAGATCGCCACCACCCGCGACCCCTCGCGGCGGATGCCGAAGCCGGCGGTCGCCGACGAGGTTGGCGAGCTGGCCCTGACCCTGGAGGAGATGTTGCGCTCGCTCGACGCCGCCCGCGCCGAGCGCGAGGGAGCGATGCAAAAGCAGCGCGAGTTCGTCGCCGACGCCTCGCACGAGCTGCGCACGCCGCTGACCAGCGTGCTCGCCAATCTCGAGCTCCTGCAGGCCTCGCTGAGGGATCCCGGACAGGCCGAAGACCTCGAAGTGGTCGACTCGGCTCTACGCTCCTCGCGGCGGATGAGCCGCCTGGTCGGCGACCTCTTGCTGCTCGCCCGCGCCGACGCCGGCCGGCTCGACAAGCACCGTCGCTGCGACCTCGCCGAAGTCGCCGGCGACGCCGCTGCCGAGGCCGCGGCGCTGATGGGCGAACGCACCCTGACCATCGACAACGACCGCCCGCTGCGGGTCGAAGGCAGCCCCGACGAGCTGCACCGGATGATCCTCAACCTGCTCGACAACGCCGCTCGCCACACGCCGGCCGGCGCGACGATTGAGCTCGGCCTGCGCGAAGAGGACGGCGACGCGGTGGTCGAGGTGGGCGACGACGGCCCCGGTATTCCCGTCGCGATGCGCGAGCAGATCTTCGACCGCTTCGTCCGCGGCGAAGGCCCGGGAGACACTGCTCGGGGCACCGGTACCGGCCTCGGCCTGGCCATCGTCGGCGCCGTAACCACCTCCCACGGCGGCAGCGTCGAAGCGCTCGAATCGAAATCGGGCGGGGCGCTGTTCCTCGCCCGCATCCCACTCGCGAGGTCGACCGGGAAGCCACGGGCGGAGGCGAAGCCAATCCGCTGAGGAGACCCTCAGGCGTCCTCGCTGCCCTGCGCCAGGAAGGGGATGAACTTGATCGGCAGGCGGACCCGGTCCTGCTCCGGAATCTGGTCGTAGTACCGGGCCCAGAGCTCGAAGAACTCATAGGCATCCACCAGCCGGATGCGACGAGCCTCGTTGCGAGCCTCCGACTCGGCGTCCGGCGTGAAGCCTCCAAGGGTGACGAAGAGCCCGACTTCGCCCGCGTGAAGCACGGAGGTGAAAGCACGCAGGGTCTTGGCGTCGGTCTTGCTCTTCTCGCGCTTGACCTGGACCTTGATCCGGCGGCCATCGACGCCGATCGGGTCGCTCAAGGCGACGATGTCCAGGCCGCGGTCCTTGCCGGGTGGGGAGACCCAGGTGACGCTGTACCCCATTCCCCGCAGGAGGCCCGCGACCAACCGCTGAAACTCGTATGGATCCATCGCCTGGAGGAACTCCCGCACCTCCTGCCAGGATCTTTCCTGGGCTTCCTCCAGAGTCAGCGAGGCGTCGGAGATCGTCGCTTCGTCCTCCTCCGACTCCTTCTCCGGCCGCGACGCAACCCAAACGCGATAGAGCTTTTCCGCCTCGATCAGGAACTGCTCGGGGTCGCTGAACCTCTCGTGGGCGGAGAGGCCCTCCTGGGTTGCCGTCCAGATGCCGGCGCGCTTCGTCATCCACCCCGCCTTGACGGCCTTGATCGTCTGGAACCGGACGGTCTTCTCGAAGCGTCGCGTACCGCTACCGGGATAATTCGCGGCCTCGAACTCGGTCAGCCCAAGCTGCTTCTCGACTTCCGTCAGGACATCCCGAGCCTGTAGCCCGTCGGCGTGCGCCGCGAGCACGTCGAACACCGCCCGCAACAGTTCGCCCCGTCGTTGCCGGTCCAGTCCTGGCATCGCCGCGAGCCTAACGTGCTCGCAAGGAGCTTTTAAGGGCGCTTTAGGCCCCAGCCCTAAATTTCCCCGCGGACGAGACACAACAGGCCCGCCGGAGGTTCTCCCCAGACACCACCCCGGCGGGTCTTTTTTCGTGGCCCGAGGTGAGGGATGTCGGTACCCCTCCGCGGTAATTCAGTCGCGCCCGCTAAAGCGGGCTGCTCCGCAACATGCTGCTCGCCTATGGCGAGCAATAGACAGATTGCATATCGCGCGCGTTCGCGCACATTCCCGCGGAGGGGTACCGACATCCCTCCAACAAGCGCCCACTCAGCTCAAATGCTGAGACGCGCGGGACCTGACGATGCGCCGGACGTCTGTTGCCCGGCCCTGACCAGGTGCCGTTCCTCGGTCGTCTCGGTGGATGTGTCGAGAGGAGGGGTTGGGGGTCCCTCTCGCGCAGCGGCGCTCCCTTTTTCGCCTTCAAAGCTCAGCGAGAGACGGGACGCTCCACAGCGAAAAAGTCAGCAAGCGGGAGGGACCCCCAACCCCTCCCCCTGCAGCCCCACAAATCAGACCTCAATCACAACCGGCAAAATCATCGGCCGGCGCTTCAGTCTCTGGAAGACGAACTTGCCGACCGCGTCGTGCAGGTCTTCCTCGATCAGGTGCGACTCGCGGGTGCCCGCCTCGGCCGCCTCCTCGAGCTGATCTTCGATCAGATCGCTGAGCTCTTCGACCAGGGCGTCCGCTTCCTCGAGGAAGGCGACGCCGCGGAAGATCACCTCGGGGTCGGCGACGACGCTGCCATCGTCGTTGGAGATCGTGACGACGACGATGAAGATGCCGTCGGCGGAGATCTCGCGGCGGTCGCGCAGAGCGGCGTCATCGGGGTCGCCGATGTTGACGCCGTCGACGTACATCGTGCCGGCGTGGATGTCCTCGCCGAAGCTGGCTCCGTTGGCGTCGATCTCCAGCGGCAGCCCGTTGCGGCCACGGAAGATGTTGGCGGGATCGACCCCCACCGCCTCGGCCAGCTCGGAGTGCAGGCGCAGGCGCTTGTGATCGCCGTGGACCGGCATCACGAAGCGCGGTTTGGTCAGGTTCAGCATCAGCTTGATCTCCTCCTGCCAGCCGTGGCCGGAGGCGTGGATCGGCGCGTCTTTGGCGGTGATCACGGTGGCGCCGATCTCGTAGATGCGGTCGATCGTCTCGTTCACCGCGCGCTCGTTGCCGGGCACCGGCGTGGCCGAGAAGACGACCGTGTCGCCGGAGTGCAGCCGCACGTCGCGATGGTCGTTGTTGGCCATCCGCCGCAGCGCCGAGAGCGGCTCGCCCTGGCTGCCGGTGGAGATGACGACGACCTTCTCGTCGGGGAAGTTCTCGATCTCACGCGGCTGGATGAACACTCCCTGGGGCGCTTTAGCCATCCCGAGGTTGGAGGCGATGTTGAAGTTCTTGCGCATCGAGCGCCCGACCAGGGCGACCTTGCGGTCGAGCTTCACCGCCGCGTCAATCACCTGCTGGACGCGGTGGATGTTGGAGGCGAAGGAAGTGACGATGATCCGCCCCTTGCACTGCGAGAACTGCTGCAGCAGGGCCGGACCGACGCTCGACTCCGACGGCGCCACTCCGGGCCGGTCGGCGTTGGTCGAGTCGCCGCAAAGCAGCAGCAGCCCTTCGCGGCCGATCTCGGCCAGGCGCGGGATGTCGGCCGGGCGGCCGTCGACCGGGGTCTGGTCGAACTTGTAGTCGCCGGTCATCAGCATCGAGCCGACCTCGGTGGTGATCAGGACGCCGCGCATGTCGGGAATCGAGTGCGCGAGGTGGACCAACTCGAGCCCAAAGGGGCCGCGCTGGACCTTCTCTCCCGCCGGCAGCTCCTGCAGCGGCGCGTCCGAGAGCTTGTGCTCGTCGAGCTTGGAGCGCACCATCCCGATCGTCAGCAGGCCGCCGTAGATCACCGGCGGCTCGCCGATCTCGCGCAGCACATAGGGCAGCGCCCCGACGTGGTCCTCGTGACCGTGCGTGAGCACGATCGCTTCGATGTCGTCGGCGCGATCGCGCAGGTAGGAGAAGTCGGGAAGGACGAGGTCGATCCCGTGCATCTCCGCGGTCGGGAACATCAGCCCGGTGTCGACGACGACGATCTTGCCGTCGAACTCGACCACGGTCATGTTCTTGCCTATCTCGCCGAGTCCGCCTAGGGGCAGCACTCGGAGTTTCTTACTTGGCACTAGTTACTCACTCTCTCTGAAGTTGGTTATTGGGCAACTGGAAGGCCGATGCCCTCCAGCGCGGTTCTGACCGCCGCCCGCTGGTCGGCATCCGCCGGGACCAGCGGCAGCCGCATCCGCTCCGAGGCGAGGCCGAGCATCTCCAGCGCCGCCTTGATCGGAATCGGGTTGGTGGTTACCGAGAGGCCCTCATAAACGGGGGTCAACTCGGCGTCGATCTCGCGCGCCCGGGCGATGTTGCCGCCCTGAGCCGCGTCCCACATCTCACGCATCTGCTCGCCGACGACATGGGAGGCGACGGTGATGCCGCCGGCCCCGCCGAACTCGAGCACGCGTAAAAAGGTGTTGTCGTTGCCGGCGAGGATCGCGAGGCCCTCGATCGGGCCCAGCTCCTCGTCGTTGGCCTGCTTGACGGCGACGATGTTGTCGACCGCGGCCAGCTCAGCCAGGAGGTCGGGCGGCATGTTGATGACCACCCGGGCCGGGATGTTGTAAACGATCATCGGCAGCTCGGGAACGGCCTCGGCGACGGCCTCGAAGTGGGCGCGCAGGCCGGCTCGGTTTGGCTTGTTGTAGTAAGGAGCGACGACCAGGGCCGCGTCGGCACTGGCGGCGGCGGCCTTCTTCGTCAGCTCGCGCGAGTGGCGGGTGTCGTTGGTGCCGGTGCCGCAGATCAGCAGCGCCTCGTCACCGACCTCGGCCCGAACCGCGCCCAGCAGCTCGATCGTCTCCTCGTCGGTCAGCGTCGGGCACTCGCCGGTGGTGCCGCCGACGACGAGGCCGTGGGACCCGTGCTCGAGCAGGTGGGAAGCGAGGCGCCTGCCGGCATCCAGGTCGACCCCACCGCCCTCGTCGAACGGGGTCGCCATCGCCGTGAGAACCCCTTGTATCGGTGCCGTCATCGCTGCCAGGGTACCCAGTCCGCCGGCTTAGGCACTGAAAAGCAGCTTCTCGAGGCCTACCGTGAAGCGCTCCGGCAGGTCGCCCACCTTGCGCACGGCGAGCAGGACACCCGGCATGAAGGAGCGCCGGTCGATCGAGTCGTGGCGCAGCGAGAGCGTCTGGCCCTCGCCGCCGAAGATCACTTCCTGGTGGGCGACCAGGCCCGGCAGCCGCACCGAGTGGATCGGCCGATGGACGTTGCCACCGGCCGCGTCGATCAGCTCCTCGGTCCGCTTGGCGGTGCCCGAGGGGGCATCGAGCTTGCGATCGTGGTGCAGCTCGACGATCTCGCACTCGGGCATGTGCGGGGCGATCGTCTGCGCGACCTCCATCAGCAGCACGGCGCCGATCGCGAAGTTGGGGGCGACGAAGCAGTTGGCATTGGAGGACTCGGCCGCGGTCCTGGCGGCCTCGAGGTCGAAGCCGGTGGTGCCGACGACGGCGTGGACCCCGGCGTCGAGGCAGGCACGAACGTTGCCGAGGGCGGTGTCGGGGACGGTGAAGTCGACGACGACGTCGGCGTCGCCGAGTACGTCGGCCAGCTCGACGCCGAGGGCGGGATCGGCCTTGCCGGCGAGAACGGTGTCCTCAGCGGCCTCGACGGCCTCGCAGACCGCCTCCCCCATGCGCCCGGCGGCGCCGGCGACCACGACTCGGATCACGCGGCTACCAGGCTCTCGCTGACCGGCGCCAGAGCCCGTCGGAAGAGGTCTTCATCGGCGCCGACGCAGGCCGCCGAGAGGCGCTCGGCACCGTAGAGCTCGCTCGCCAGTTCGGTCAGGTCGTCGACCTCGATCGCATCGACCTGGGCCAGCATCTCGTCGAGGCTTTCGATCGGCAAGCCGAACAGCGTCGCCCGCGAGATCCGCGTCATCCGCGCCGCCGTCGACTCCGAGGAGAGGACGAGGCGACCCTTGACGCTCTCCTTGGCCCGGGTCAGCTCCTCGGCCGAGACCGGCTCGGAGCGCAGGCGAGCGAGCTCGGTGCCGATGATCGCGCAGGCCTCCTCGACGTTGTCCTCGCGGGTGCCGACGTAGGTCGCGACCAGGCCTTGATCGGTGAACTGCTCGTTGTAGGAGCCGACCGAGTAGGCGAGGCCGCGCTTCTCGCGGACCTCGCGGAAGAGCCGGGAGGAGGTCGAACCGCCGAAGATCGAGTCGAGCACGGCGAGTGGATAGCGACGCTGATCGTCGCGGCGCAGGCCGGGAGCGCCAAAGCAGATGTGGTACTGCTCGGTCTCCTTGGTGTGGAAGCAGAGTCGGGCGGCGTTGTCGAGCTTGGCGTCCGGCGCCACTCCCTCGCCTTCGCCGGGGGCAGCGACGAAGCGTTCGGCGAGCTCGACGATGCGAGCGTGGTCGAGGTGGCCGGCGGCGCCGACGACGATCTCCGGGCCGGTGTAGCGGGCGTGGCGGTAGCTCTCGATGTCCGGGACCGGGATCGAGGCGATCACCTCGGGCTCGCCGAGCACGCGGCGCCCCAGCGGATGGGAGCCGAAGACGGCCTCGGCGAGGACGTCGTGGACGCGATCCTGCGGCTCGTCGTCGTACATCGCGATCTCCTCCAGCACCACCTGGCGCTCGGAGTCTATTTCGGGATAGGTCGGCGCCAGCAGCATCTCCGAGAGCAGGTCGAAGACCGCCTCGGTGTGCTCGTCGAGAAAACGAGCGTGCAGGTGCGTGGTCTCCTTGCCGGTGGCGGCGTTGATCGAGGCGCCGAGCCCGTCGAAGCGCTCGGAGATCTCGATCGCGGAGTAGCGCGCGGTCCCCTTGAACAGCAGGTGCTCGAGGAAATGCGAGACCCCCGCCTGAGCGGAGGTCTCGTTACGGGAGCCGGTGCGCACCCAGAGGCCGAGCGCCACGGATCGGACCGAGGGAACCTCCTCGGTCACGACCCGGACGCCCGAGCCCAGCTCGGTGAGTTGAGGTGCGCTCAACGCTAGTTGCGCCGCTCGCGCTCGCGACGGGGGCCGCGATCGCGACCACCGCGACCACCGCGGTCACCACCGCCGCCACGCTCGCCGCCGGAGCCGACCGAGGCCAGCTCCTCCGGCGTTTTACCCGCGACCGACGGGTCGTCGGAGAGGCGCAGGCCGATGCGCCCGCGCTCCTTGTCGACCTCGACCACGGTGACGTCGATCGCCTCGCCGGCGGTGAGGACGTCGTCGACGGAGTCGACCCGCTCACCGGGCTTGACGTTGGAGATGTGCAGCAGGCCGTCGGTGCCCTTGACCAGCTCGACGAAGGCTCCGAACGTGGTCGTCTTCACGACCTTGGCGGAGTTGTAGCGATCGCCGACTTCGGCCTCGCGGGTCATCGAGTCGATGCGGGCGACGCAGGCCTCGACGAGGTCGCCGGTCGGCGCGTAGATCCGCACCGTGCCGTCGTCCTCGACGTCGATCTCCGCTTCGAACTCCTCGCAGAGGGCGCGGATGGTTTCCCCGCCTTTGCCGATGACCGCCCCGATCTTCTCGGGATCGATCTTGATCGACTCGATCGCCGGCGCGTGCTTGGAGAGCTTCTCCCGCGGTCCGTCGATCGCCTCGGCCATCTTGCCGAGGATGAACTGGCGGCCCTTGAGGGCCTGTTCCAGCGCGTCCTCGAGGATCTCGAAGGTGACGCCGGTGATCTTGATGTCCATCTGCAGGGCGGTGATCCCGTCCGCGGTGCCGGCGACCTTGAAGTCCATGTCGCCGAGGTGGTCCTCGACGCCGGCGATGTCGGTGAGGACGATGTAGTCGTCGCCCTCCTTGATCAGGCCCATCGCCACGCCGGCGACCGGAGCGCTGACCGGGACCCCCGCGGCCTGCATCGCCATCGAGGAGGCGCAGACCGAGCCCATCGAGGAGGAGCCGTTGGACTCGAGCGTCTCGGAGACCGCGCGAATCACGTAGGGGAAGGACTCTTCGTCCGGGACCGTGGCCAGCAGGGCACGCTCGGCGAGGGCGCCGTGACCGATGTCTCGCCGCTTCGGGCCGCGCATGAAGCCGGCCTCCCCGACCGAGAAGGGCGGGAAGTTGTAGTGGTGGAAGAACCGCTTGGTGGTCTGCAGCCCGAGCGTGTCGAGGCGCATGTCCATGCGGGTCGTGCCCAGAGCGACGTTGGAGAGGATCTGGGTCTCGCCGCGGGTGAACAGGGCGGAGCCGTGCACGCGCGGAGAGATGTCGACCTCGCACTCGATCGGACGGATCTCGTCCTGGGCGCGGCCGTCGGGGCGCTTCTTGTCGACGGCGATCGCCTTACGGATCGTGTCCTTCTCGATCGCGCCGAAGATGGCCTTGACCTCTGCCTTGCGCTCGCCGTCGGCGTCATCGGCCTCAGGCGCGTACTTGGCGACGACCTCGTCCTTGACCTTGTCGATCGCCTCGTAGCGCTCGAGCTTGCCCTCGGTGGCGATCGCGTCGACCAGGGCCTGTCCGTACTCGGAGCGGATCTGGTCGAGCAGCGAGGCATCGAGCTCCGGCTCCTCGTGCTGGATCTTCTCTTTGCCGGCCTTCTGCTGCAGTTCCTCCATCGCGGCGACGAGCTTCTTGATCTCGCCGTGGGCGATGTCGAGCGCGTCGAGGATCTCGGCCTCGGTGACGCCGCTGGCGCCGGCCTCGACCATCAGGATCGCCTCGTCGGTGCCGGCGACGATCAGGTCGAGCTCCAGCTCCTCGTGGCGCTCCTCCGGCGGGTTGACGACGAAGTCGCCCTCGAGCTTGCCGACCCGGACCGAGCCGACGTGCTTGGCGACCGGGACTTCGGAGATCGCCAGCGCCGCGGAGGCGCCGTTCATCGCGAGGATGTCGTAAGGGTGGACGTGGTCGACCGACAGCGGCATCGCGACCAGCTGGGTCTCGTGGTGCCAGCCGTTGGGGAAGAGCGGACGGATCGGCCGGTCGATCATGCGCGCGGTCAGCGTCGCCTTCTCGCCGGATTTGCCCTCGCGACGGAAGAACGAGCCGGGAATCTTGCCCGCGGCGTACGCGCGCTCCTCGACGTCGACGGTGAGGGGCAGGAAGTCCACGTCGCGCAGACTGCCCAGGGTTGCGGTGCAGAGGACCATGGTGTCGCCGGCCTGGACTACGACCGCGCCACCCGCCTGCTTCGCGAGTTTGCCCGTCTCGAAGGAAATCTGGCTGTCGCCGACATCCACCGAAACGCGGCTTACGTCAAACATGCTCATTTAGTTGTCCTACCTCCGGCCACCCGGTTGGTGGCCATTCGCTTTTCTTCAGAACTCTCGTTCTCTAACTGCGACAAGGGTACAGGCATCGAAAACCGCCGGAGTGCCCGCGACCCCGGCACGAATGCCAGATTGGAAGTCGCGCCGCACCCGCGCCGCCAGATCCGGCGAGCGGCGGTCGCGCTCGAAGCGCTCGAGGTCGAGCCCGAGGCGCTCTGCGCGCTCCCACAGGTGCGGATCGTCGACGTGAGCCCGGTCGGAGTAGAGGGAGTCGACCATCTCGAAGAAACGGCCCTGGAGGCCGGCCGCCTCGACAGCCGCGTGCAGCGCTTGCGTGCGCGGGTGCCTGCTGGCGACCGGGAAATGGCGAAAGGCGATCCGACCGGGCCGCGCCGCCAGCTCGGCCCAGCTGGCGGCGCAGTGCGGGCAGCCGAGGTCGGCGTAGACGATCAGCCCCTCCTCGCCCTTGCCGCAGACGTGGTCGTCGGGCCCGATCGGGGGTACCGCTGCGCTGGTCAGATCGCTCATACGAGCACGAGTCTGCCCCAATACGTCCTATGGACGTACAAATGCAGACGCGTGCGTCAGGCGAGGGCGTCGAAGATGACGTTGGCGCCCGGGAACTCGCCGGGGTTGGGGGACTCGTAGGTCCAGGCGACCCGCCCGTCCTCGTCGACGAGGACCAGGGTGCGGTTGGCGAAGCCCGGGCCGTCGAGGTAAGACCCGTAGGCGCGCGCAACCTCGCCCTTGGGCTCGAAGTCGGAAAGCAGGGTGGTGTCGATCCCCAGCTGCTCCTGGAAGGCCTTATGGGCAAAGAAGCCGTCGACACTGATCCCGATCAGCTCGACGCCCTTGGCGGCGAGCTCTCCCTTTACCTCCTGGTAGATCGAGAACTGATCCCCGCAGACGGGGCTGAAGTCGCCTGGATAGAAGACGATCAGCACTTTGCGACCCCGGTAGTCGGCGAGCGAGACCGCTTCGCCATCCTGGTCGCGAAGGGTGAAGTCGGGAGCCGGCGAACCGGCGGCGATCATCGGCGCAGGCCGAGATCGGCGACCAGAGCGCGGTAGCGCTCGAGGTCGATCCGCTCGAGATAACGCAGCATCCGGCGGCGTTTGCCAACCAGCATCAACAGACCGCGGCGCGAGTGGTGATCCTTGCTGTGCTCGCGCAGGTGACCGGTGAGTTCGTTGATCCGCTCGGTCAGCAGCGCAACCTGGACCTCGGCGGAGCCGGTGTCGCCGTCGCCACGGCCGTACTTGCCGATCAGCTCGCTCTTTTTTTCCTTGGTCAGGCCCATGTCGTAGAAATGCCGTGCACCCACTGGGTCACGGCCCGCTGGAAGCTAGCACAGAGCCTCAAGGCCGACGCGGGACGATTTTGCGCACGCCCCGGCGCCCAGCGGCGATGGTCGTCGTCGCCCTCACGACGAGCGGCCGCCTTCGGTCAACGGACCTGCCCCAAGGCCCGGGAGCCGCAGCGCAAAGCCCCGTTCGGCGCCGAGGGTCGGTGACGGCCTCCCGCCCGTAGCTAGACCGGCGAACCAGATGTTGCCGTCCGGTCCGGAGCAGGAACGTCAGAGCTATGGCCGGGAGTCGGCGCATGCCGGTGGTGAAACCTCCTCAGGTCGACGAGTCGCGCGTAAACCCCGCACAGACACGCTTGGCTTCCTCGACGTCGCGCTGCATCTGAGCGACGAGGTCGTCGGCACTGGAGAAGCGCTTCTCCCCCCGCAACCGCTCGACGAAGGCGACCCGCAGGGTGCGGCCATAGAGGTCTTCGTCGCGATCGATCAGATAGGTCTCGATCAGCACCCCGCGCCCGCTCTCGAAAGTCGGCCGGACGCCGACGTTGACGGCGGCCGGGGCGCCGTCGGCGAAGGCGGCATAGACGCCATGGCCGGGGATCGCGAGGCGGTCGTCGGGGACGAAGTTGGCGGTCGGGAAGCCGAGCTCGCGGCCGCGCTGGTCGCCCTTGACGACTTCGCCCTCGACCATGAAGGGGGCACCGAGGCAATGCTGCGCACCCTCCATGTCGCCGGCCGCCACCAGGGCCCTGATTCGAGTTGAGGAGACCGTCTCGCCGTCGACCTCGACCAGCGGCACCACCCTGGTCTCGAACTCGGGGCGAGCGCGCAGCATCTCCGGGTCGCCTTTGGCCTTGGCGCCGAAGCGGAAGTTCTCGCCGACCGAGACCTTGGTCGCCCCCAGCCGCTCGACCAGGACGTGGTCGATGAAGTCCTCGGCGCTGTGGTGGGCGAACTCGGCGTCGAAGGGGATCACCACCAGCTCCTCGACCCCGAGCCCGTCGATCACGTCGCGCTTGACCGAGAACGGCATGATCAGCTTCGGCAGGGCCGCCGGGTGCAGGACCTCCAGCGGGTGCGGGTCGAAGGTGAGCACGGTGTCGGCATCGTCGATCACGGCCTGGTGGCCGAGGTGGACACCGTCGAAGGTCCCGATCGCGACGTGGCGCGGGCGTGGCTCGGCGTCCGGCAGCGAGGTGACCTCGATGCTCATCGCAGCGCCGCCTCGACGGCGGGAACCAGCTCACGCACGCGGTCCAGCTCAACCTGCTCGCCGGCGCCCTCGATGCGAAAGGGCCCGATCGCGGTGCGGCGCAGCTCGGCGCAGTAGGCGTCGCCGAGGCTCTCGACCAGGGTGCGGACGTAGGTCCCGGCCGAGCATTCGATCTCGTAGTGGGCGAGGCCGTCGGCGGCCGAGAGCAACTCCGCGCGGTGCACCTCGACGTCGCGCTCGGGGGTCTCCACGACCTCGCCACGGTGAGCCTTCTTGTAGAGCCGCTCACCGCCAACCCGTACCGCCGAGGTCATCGGCACCCGCTGGCGCACGGTCCCGGTCGGCAGCTCCAGCGAGCCGGGCACCGCCCCGGTCTCGGTCAGCTCGCCGTCGGGGTCGCCGGTGCTGGAGCGCCAGCCGAGCCGCGCGGTCGCCAGGTAGGTCTTCGGCAGACCGACCAGAAAGCGTTGCAGGCGGGTGGCGCGGCCGAGCAGGATCAGCAGCAGGCCGGTCGCGAAGGGGTCGAGGGTGCCGGCATGGCCGGCTTTGCAGCGAAGCTCTCGACGCACCTTGGCAACGACGTCGTGCGAGGTAACTCCCGCCGGCTTGTCGTAGAGCAGCACCGCCCCTGCGGGATCGCCGTCGGCCACGCTCAGGGCCCCAGCTGAGCGGTGACCTCGCCGCAGAGGAAGGTGACCAGCTCGTCGAGCTCGAGATCGGTGGAGAAGCCGGCGGCGCGTTTGTGCCCCCCGCCCCCGTTCTTGCGGGCAATCTCGGAGACGTCGACGTCGCCCTCGCTGGAGCGCAGGCTGACCTTGCGGGCGGCGCGGCCACGGTTGCCGAGGTCGCGGATCACGGCCGCCACCTTGGTCCCGTCGATCGAGCGCAGGTGGTCGATCACGCCCTCGGTCATCTCCTCCCCCGCTCCGGTCGCCTCGTAGTCGGCGGCGGTGATGTAGGTGAGGACGAGGCGATCGCCGCAATGTCGCTGAATCCCCTCGAGGGCGCGGGCGACCAGGCGCAGCTTCTCGATCGGCACGTGCTCATAGAGGCGCCGATAGGTGTCGTCGATGTCGACCCCGGCGTCGATCAGCGCCGCTGCCACCCGGTGGGTGTCGGCGCCCGTGTTCTCGTACATGAATTTGCCGGTGTCGGTGATCAGGCCGACGTAGAGGGCCGAAGCCATCTCCCTGGTGATCGTGGCCCCGAAGAGGACGGCAAGGTCGTAGACGATCTCGGCCGTACAGGAGGCATCGACGTCGACCAGGTTGAAGTCGCCGAAGCGGGTGTTGTCGTGGTGATGGTCGATGTTGATGACGTCGTTGCCGCCGTCGGTGAGGAAGTCGACCGGCATGCGGTCGATATTGCCGCAGTCGAGGAAGATCACGGTGCGATCGGCCATGTCCGCCGGAGCCTCGTGGAAGACCTCCTCCAGCGGCAGGAAGCGGTACTCGATCGGCAGCGGGAACTCTTTCGAGGCGAGGAACATCACCGAGTCCTTGCCCATCTGGGTGAGCAGATGGTGCATGCCGAGCAGAGAGCCGAGGGCGTCGCCGTCGGGCCCCTCGTGGGCGGTCAGCAGGAAGCGGTCGCGGGTGCGCAGCTCGGCACTGACCCGCTCGAGGTCGGATCTGGCAACGCCGGCGACCTCGCTCATGCCTCGGGCTCCGGCTCGGGGCTGGCTGGCGTTTCGTCGAGCAGCTTGGAGATCCGCACGCCCTGCTCGATCGTGTTGTCGTAGTGGAAGGTCAAGGTCGGAGTTCGCTTCATTCGCGTCTCGGCGGCGATCCGAGTCTGCAGCACGCCGTGGGAGGAGCGCAGGCCGACCAGGGTCTCGTCGCGATCCTCGTCGCTGCCGAGCACGCTGACGTACACCTTGGCGGTGCGTAGGTCTGCGCTGGTGTCAACCGAGGTCACGGTCACAAAGCCGATACGGGGGTCGCTCAAATCGTCAGAGATCGCGGTGCCGACGACCTCGCGCAGCACCTCGTTAATGCGCCGCATGCGAGAGCCGGCCATCCTTACTCCAGGGTCTGCTCGACCTGCTTGGTCTGGAAGAACTCGAGCACGTCTTCCTCCTTGACGTCAGCGTAGCCTTCGAGCACGACGCCGCACTCCTGACCCTCCTCGACTTCCTGCACGTTGTCTTTGAAGCGTCGCAGCGAGCCGAGTTTGCCGGTCCAGATGACCGTGCCTTCGCGGACCAGGCGGACCCCGGCGCTGCGCGAGGCCTTCCCCTCGGTGACGATGCAGCCGGCGATGCGACCGACCTTGGAAGCCTTGAAGGTCTGTTTGACTTCGGCCTCGCCGACGGCCTCCTCGACCTCGACCGCCTCCAGCAGGCCCTCCATCGCGTTGCGCAGGTCCTCGGTGATTTTGTAGATGACCGAGTAGGTGCGGATGTCGACTCCCTCGCGCTCGGCGGCGCGACGGGCGTCGGCCAGCGGCCGCACGTTGAAGCCGATGATGATCGCGTCGGAGGCCGAGGCCAGCATCACGTCGGACTCGTTGATGCCACCGGTCTGGGAGTGGATGATGTTGATCGCGACGCGTTCCTGCGGGACTTTGGCGATCTCGTCCTGGAGCGCCTCGAGCGAGCCGGCGACATCGGCCTTGAGGACGATGTTGAGCTCCTTGATGTCGCCCTCCTGAACCCGGGCGAAGACCTCGTCGAGGCTGACCTTGCGGGCCTGGCGGCGGGCCAGGGCCTCGGTCTTGAGGCGGTTGGCGCGCTCCTGGGCGAGCTGGCGGGCGCGGCGATCGTTCTCGACCGCCTGCACGAACTCGCCGGCGTCGGAGACGCCGTCAAAGCCGAGCACCTCGACCGGCATTCCCGGCCCGGCGGCCTCGACCCGCTCGCCGGTGAAGTCCTGCATCGCCCGTACCCGGCCCCACTGCGGGCCGGCAACCAGCGAGTCGCCGACCTTGAGCGTGCCGCGCTGGACCAGGACCGTGACGACGGGGCCGCGGCCGGGGTCGAGCTGGGACTCGATCACGGTGCCCGAGCCGGGTGCGTTGGGGTTGGCCCCAAGCTCCTCCAGCTCGGTCACCAGCAGAATCATGTCGAGCAGGTTGTCGAGGCCCTCGTGGGTCTTGGCCGAGACCTCGCAGAAGACCGTGTCGCCGCCCCACTCCTCGGGCGAGATGCCCTCCTGGGCGAGCTCGCTGCGGACCTTTTCCGGGTTGGCGCCCTCTTTGTCGATCTTGTTGACGGCGATCAGCATCGGCACGTCGGCAGCGCGGGCGTGATCGATCGCCTCTTTGGTCTGCGGCATCACCCCGTCGTCGGCGGCGACGACGACGACGGCGACGTCGGTGACCTTGGCGCCACGGGCGCGCATCGCCGTGAAGGCAGCGTGTCCGGGGGTGTCGAGGAAGGTGATCGTTTTGTCGTCTTTGTGGACCTGGTAGGCGCCGATGTGCTGGGTGATGCCGCCGGCCTCGCCGGCCGCGACCTCGGTCTCGCGGATCGCGTCCAGCAGCGAGGTCTTGCCGTGGTCGACGTGGCCCATGATCGTGACCACGGGTGGGCGATCGACCAGGTCCTCGGCGGCGTCGGAGAATTCCGGCTCCTCCGGCTCCTCCTCGGCGGCGGTGACGATCTCCAGCTTGCGGTCGTACTCGTCGGCGATCGCCCGCACCGACTCGTCGGTGAGGGTCTGGGTCAGCGTCGCCATCTCCCCCATCGTCATCAGCTTTTTGATCACCTCGGCCGGAGCCAGGCCCAAGAGCTCGGCAACCTCGCGCACGGTGGCGCCGGAGTTGACCTTGGTCGCCTCCGGCTCGACCGGCGTCGCCGGCCCCATCGGCGGCTCCTCCAGCAGCGGCCGACGGCGACGGCCACCGCGACGGCGCGGCGGGCGCTGCGGCGGCGGGCCGCCCATCTGGTCGCGGCGGGCGGCCTGCGAGTCGATCACGACGCGACGTTTTTTGGCTCCACCGCCGCCACCCGCTCCGCCCCCCTGGGGGGACCCGGCGGAACGCACCGGTTTGGTCGAAGTCGAAGCTTTGGGCGTGGGCGCGCCGGCTTTGGGTGCCGAAGCCGGCGGCGCGGCAGGTTTTTTGGCGGCGGGCGCAGCAGCAGCCGGCTTGGGAGCGGCGGCCGATGCCGGCGACTTCGAAGCCGCCGTCCCTGCCTTGGCCCCGTTGCCCCGTGCCGCGGAGATCGCTTTCGCGGCCGCATCCTCGTCGACGTTCGAGGCTGCCGCTTTGGCGTCGACACCGGCAGCTTTCAGCGCAGCGAGGACTTCCTTGCTGCTGAGGTCATGCGCTTTCGCGATCTCGTGAACCCGCTTCTTAGCCACTAAGCCTGCTCAGCCTCCTCGGCGACCGGCTCGCTATCCGATCCGGTCTCGGGACCGGCGGCATCCTCGGCGATCTCCTCTTCGATGGCCTCCTCGACCAACTCCTCGGCGACGGCTTCCTCCACGATCTCCTCGACCACGGCCTCGGCCACCTCCTCCTCCACGATCTCCTCGGCCAGCGCCTCGGTGGCTGCCTCCTCGACAACCTCCTCCGCCACGGCTTCGGCAACCGCCTCCTCGACAACCTCCTCCTCCGCCTGCTCGACGAACTCGGCCGCGGCCCGCTCGACGATCTCGGCAACCTGACCCTCGTCGCCCTCGGGGTCGGCGAGGATCGCCAGCTCGGCCTCGGCGACGTTGGCGAGAACCGCGACCTGGCTGGTCTCGAAACGGGTCAGCGCCTGGTGCGAGGGCAGGCCGCAGTAGGTGGAGCCGGGTACCGCGGCATTGGGGCAGCGGCGACCGTTGGAGAGGACCGCCATGCAGCGGCCGTCGGACTGCTCTTCGCCCTCGTACTCGACCTCGGTGTCCTCGGAGGCGAACTCGGTCTCGGACTTGATGTCGACGCGCCAGCCGGTCAGGCGGGCGGCGAGGCGGGCGTTCTGACCATCGCGACCGATCGCCAGCGAGAGCTGGTCGTCGGGCACGATCACGGTCGCCTGGCGCTCCTCGTCGTCGACGATCACCTCGCGCACACGGGCCGGGGAAAGCGCTTTGGCGACGAAGCGGGCGGGCTCGTCGTTGTGGGGAATGATGTCGATCTTCTCGCCGCGCAGCTCGGAGACGACCATCCGCACCCGCGAGCCGCGGGGGCCGACGCAGGCGCCGACCGGGTCGACGCCGTCGGCGTGGGAGACGACGGCGATCTTCGAGCGGTAGCCGGGCTCGCGGGCGACGCCGACGATCTCGACCAGCTTGTCGGCGATCTCCGGGACCTCGAGCTCGAACAGGCTCTTGATCAACTCCGGGCTGCGGCGCGAGACGACGATCGCCGGGCCTTTGGTCGAGTCGGAGACATCGGTGATGACCGCCTTGACCCGCATCCCGTGGTCGTAGCGCTCGTTGTAGACCTGCTCGGACTTGGGCAGCAGCGCCTCGACCCGCTCGCGCAGCTGAACCAGCGTGTAGCGCTTGTCGGACTGCTGGATGATGCCGGTGATCAGCTCGCCGACGCGGTCTTGGTACTCGTCGTACATCATCTGCCGCTCGGCCTCGCGGATTCGCTGCAGGATCACCTGCTTGGCGGTCTGGGCGGCGATCCGGCCGAAGTCTTCGGGGGTGACGTCGCGGGTCTCGATCTGGCTCTCGTAAGGAGCGATCATCTCCGGGTCCAGCTCGGGATCCTCGGGCTCGCGCATTTCCCCGGTCTCCGGGTCGACCTCGGGCTCCTCCTGCAGCTCGGCGGCCTCGGCCAGCAACTTCTCCTCCAGCTCCGGCGGCAGGATCAGTTCGAAGACGCGGAAGTCGCCGGTTTCGTGATCGAGGTCCACACGGGCGTATTTGGCCGCCCCGGGGGTCTTCTTATAGGCCGAGAGGAGGGCGTCCTCGAGGGCGTCCATCAGCGTGTCGGCGGCGATGCCCTTCTCCGCCTCGAGCGCTTTGACTGCGTCGACGATCTCTTTGCTCACTGGTGCGGCTCCTTGGACTCGGAAGTGGTGGCGGGGCGGCGGTACTTGGGGCCCGGGCTGGAGACCTCGAGCGCGTAGTCGACCAGCAGGTGGTTGAGGTGCTTGGTGACCCGTTCGCAGAGCGCCAGATCGACGCCACCGGGGTGGTCGATGAAGATGCGCAGCGACTCGTTGCCGGGTCGCTCCACGGCGACCAGGTCGAGTTCCGAATCGAGGTCGGAAAGTTGCTGCTGAATGTTCTGCTGGAGGTCGGTCATTGCCTGTGAGGGCGTAAAAAAAGTGGGCCAGGCCCACTTCTCGATGCTGCGAAACGTTGAAAAGCTGAAGCGAGTATAGCTCGCGGCTCAGTCGCGCCTGGCCGGCGGGTCCTGTCACGGGGAGGGGTCCTGCGGGCGGGCGAGGGCGTCCGTTCTCGGACCCCTCCCCGTGCCACCCCCCGGAGCTACGTCTGGGCAGGGACGCTTTCGCTCCGGAGTTGCTCGACCTTGTCGAGGATTGTTTCTGCGATCGCGTCCTTGGAAGCGATCGGGACGGGTGTGTCCGTGTGTTTGTCGATCAGGGTTATGGCGTTCTGCTCGCTCTCGAAACCGATGCTGGGGTCGGAGACGTCGTTGAGGACGATCAGGTCGGTGCCCTTGCGCTCCAGCTTGGCGCGGGCGCGGGTGGCGGCCTCTCCCCCGTGCTCGGCGGCGAAGCCGACGATGGTCTGGGCGTCGGCGCGGGTGGCGGCGAGGGCGGCGAGGATGTCCTCGGTGGGCTCGAGGTGGAGGTCGAGGGCGTCCTGGCGCTTGAGCTTGCCCGTCGCGGGCTCGACCGGCCGGAAGTCGGCAGGCGCCGCCGCCATCAGCAGGACGTGGGCACCCGGAAACTCAGCGCCGGCGGCCGCGGCCAGTTGCTCTGCGGTCTCGACGTCGATGCGGCGAACGCCGGCCGGCGCTGGCAGGGCGACGTTGGCGGCAATCAGGGTGACGTCCGCGCCGCGCTTGACGGCAGCTGCGGCAAGGGCAATGCCCATGCGGCCGCTGGAGCGGTTGCCGATGAAACGGACCGGGTCGATCGGCTCGCGGGTGCCGCCGGCGGTGACCAGCACGCGCAGACCGTCCCAGGGGCGAGTGCCGGTTGGCAGGGTCGCTTCGATGCGGGCCAACAGCCGCTCGGGAGCGGGCAGGCGCCCACGGCCGAACTCGCCACGCGAGGCGAGCTTGCCCTCGTCGGGCTCGATCACGTCGACGCCGCGCTCGCGCAGCGTCGCCAGGTTCGCCTGCGTGGCCGCGTCGGCGTACATGCGGTCGTTCATCGCCGGCGCCACCAGGCGCGGCGCCGAAGAGGCGAGGAAGGAGGTGGTCAGCATCGAGTCGGCGCTGCCGGCCGCCAGCTTGGCGATCGTGTTGGCCGAAGCTGGGGCGACGAGGAAGACGTCGCAGTTGGCGGCCAGCTCGAGGTGGCCGATCGGGTCGTGGCTGGGCTCGCCGTCGCCCGGGAAGGCGCCGCGCATCGGGTCGCGCTCGAACTCGGAAACCAGCACCGGCGCGCCGACGATCCCCTCGAAGGAGGCGGCGCCGACGAAGCGGGTCGCCGTCTCGGTCATCAGCACGCGCACGCCGTGCCCGGCGAGGGTCGCCAGCCGGGCCAGCTCCAAGGACTTATAGGCGGCAATCCCGCCACTCACACCAAGCAGGATTCTGGCCATCCGCTGCCTCCCGTGAGAGGGCTCCGAGCGCTGCGCGCTAGGAGCGGTACTCGTATTTGAGCTTGCCCTCGGCGAGCTCTTCAAGCGCCATCGTGAGGTAATTACGCTCGGCGTTCACCTCGACCATCGGCGGCGGGTACTCGCCGAATCCACCCTCACCGAGGTTGTGGAAGTAGCTGTTGATCTGACGCGCGCGCTTGGCCGAAACGACGACGGCGGCGTAATGCGAGTCAGCGTGCTCTAGAAGCTTGTCTACGCGAGGTTTAATCATTGGCGGGGGAGTCTAGTGATAGACCGAGCTCGGCGCGCACTATCCCCTCCAACTCGCTTGCGGCGCGATCGAGATCGTCGTTGACGACGCTGTGGGCGAACTCGTGCTGCGCGGCCATCTCCCCCTCGGCCACCTTGAGACGGGCGTCGATCGCCGCCGGGGCGTCGGTGCCGCGAGCATCGAGGCGTTCGCGCAGCACCGCCGGATCCGGCGGTGCGATGAAGACCTGGATCGACTCCCGCATCGCCGCCCGCACCTGCCGCGCGCCCTGGACCTCGATCTCGAGCACGACCGAGTGTCCGGCGGCGAGGCGCCGCTCGACCTCCGTGCGCAGCGTCCCGTAGCTGTTGCCGCTATAGGTCGCGTACTCGAGGAAGTCTTCCCTGCGCATGCGCCCTTCGAACTCCTCCGGGGAGAGGAAGTGGTAGTCGCGGCCATCGATCTCTCCCGCGCGCGGCTCGCGAGTGGTCGCCGAGATCGAGAGCTCGAGATCGGGTAGCCGCTTCAGCAATTCGCGAATCAGCGTTCCCTTGCCGACGCCCGAAGGGCCGGTGATGACGAAGACTTTGGCTGCCATGCGGTCGCGGATATTGACCGGCGCGGCGGTCGTCTAACGGCGCAGCAGGGAGACCAGCTCGGTGCGCTGGCGCTCGGACAGTCCACCGATCGTCTTCGAGGGCGAGATCCGGCACTGGTTGAGTATTCGATTGGTCTTCACCCGTCCGTACTTGGGAACGGCGAGGAGCATGTCGAAGACCTTTGCGGTGAGGACGTACTCCGGTGGGTCCAGCAGGATCGCGTGGATGCTCGCCCGGTTCGCCTTCAAGTCCTTCTTCAGTTTGGCCCGGGCGGTGCGGATGTCGTTCGCTCGTTTGAGCGCCTCCATCCGCTGATCCAGGGACCGCTCGGGGGCCGCGGCTGAAATCTTGACTGGAGGGGCGGGCATCTGCGCGGCGAGTATAGCTTCGGCTCGAACCTGTGCAAGCGTCCCAGGCCCAATTCGCCCTAAATTCACCTCAACCTTTACTTGAGGTTGAGTACGGTGGCAGCCCTCATCCCACTGGAGCCGCCGCGACAAGCTCCGCGGCCACCCGCGATCCCGCCCTCGGGTCCCTGAAATTCTCCGTCCCAATCGCCACCAGGCTGGCTCCCGCCGCGAAGAATTCGCCGGCGTCGGCGCCGCGACAGATCCCGCCCATGCCGATGGCCGGGATCCCGGTGGCGGCGGCGACGGCGCGCAGCTGCTGCAGCGCGATCGGTCGGACGGCCGGGCCTGAGAGCCCACCGTGGCCAGCGGCCAGGGCCGGTCCGCCGCCGAGCGGGTCGATCGCGCTCGCCTTCAGGGTGTTGATCAGGGAGACGGCATCCGCCCCGCCCTGCTCGGCGGCGACGGCGACCGTGGCGGGGTTGGCGACGTTGGGGGTCAACTTCACGATCAGCGGCTTCTGGCTCAGCGGGCGCAGCGCCTCGAGCAGCGCCTCGGTCTCGCTCGGCTGCTCGCCGACGATCAGGCCCGAATGGACGTTGGGACAGGAGACGTTGAGCTCGATCGCGGCGACCTCCTCCCGCGCGGCCACCGTCCCGACCAATCGAGAGAAGTCCTCACGGTTCGTCGCCATCACCGAAACCATCAGCGGCACCGGCAGCTCGGCCAGCTGCGGCAGGTCCTCCGCCAGAAAGCCCTCCAGTCCCTTGTTCGGGAGCCCGATCGAGTTGATCATCCCGGCCGGGGTCTCCCAGATCCGCTGCGGCGCGTTGCCGGCGCGGGGCTCCGGCGTGATCGTCTTGGAGACGAAGGCCGAGAAGGGGAAATCCTCAAGCAGGGCGTCGCCGAAGACACGGCGGGCGGCGATCGCGTCGAACGTCCCCGAGGCGTTGATCACCGGATGGGAGAGCGAGATCCCGCAGAAGTCAGGCATGGGTCACCGCGTCGATCTGCTCGCCGCGCAGCACCGGGCCGTCGACGCAGAGCCGCATGTAGGTGCCGTCGGGCCTGGGGACGGCGCAGCCGAAGCAGGCGCCGTAGCCGCAGGCCATCGGCGACTCCAGCGCCAGCTCGCAGGCGACGCCGCGCTGGCCGCACAGCGATCGCACCGCCTCCAGCATCGCCGGGGGGCCGCAGGCATAGACGACGGCGCTGGTCGCGTCGTCGCCGACGAGCATGGCCGCAAGCAGGTCGGTGACGTAGCCGCGATGCCCGCGATGCCCGTCCTCGGAGGCGAGCCGGACCTCGGGACAGAGGTCGCCAGCAGAGCCACAGAACAACTCCAGTCCGCCCGCGTGCTCGCGATTGCGAAAGCCGAGCAGCACCCGCAGAGGCACCCCTCGCCCGGCGAAGCGGCGGCGCAGCAGGGCAAGGGGGGCGACGCCGATGCCGCCGCCAACCAGGATCGCCCCGGCCGCAGCGGGTCGGGCCTGGCGGGGCTCGGCGAAGGCGTTGCCGAGTGGCCCGGTCAGCCAAACCTCCTCACCGGGCGCGAGGGCGCAGAGGCGGTCGGTGCCGGGACCGATGCCCTCGACCAGGAAGTCGAGGCGGACGCCGGTAGCGGCCGGTCCGGCTTCGGCGACCGAGATCGCCCGCGGCAGGAACGGCCTCTCCCCCGCGCCCGCCCAGCCGCTGGCCGCGGCCAGCATGTAGAACTGGCCCGGCCGCGGCTCGGGCCCCTCGCGATCGAGCAGCGAGAAGACGCGGTAGCCGCCCGAGGCCCGGGCCTCGCTGACCTCGCAGAGGCGACGGCCGAAGGGAGCGCTCATCGCGGCTGGGTGGCCGGTGCCCGGCCGTGTATCTCCTGGATGCTGCGTACTTCGGCGTCGCCCTGGCGGCCGGCGGCGATCGCCCGCGCTGCCGCGGTGGCGCCGGTCATCGTGGTCACGCAGGGGATGCCGTGGCGGACGGCGGCGGTGCGGATCTCGTAGCCGTCGGCGCGGGCCCCGGAGCCGGTCGGGGTGTTGATCACCAGATCGCAGCGAAGCTCCTGGATCAGATCGACGACGTGCGGGGATCCCTCTCCCAGCTTGTTGATCCGCGTCACCGGCACGCCCATCCGCTCGATCGCCTGGGCGGTGCCGCCGGTGGCGATGACCTCGAAGCCGAGGTCGTGGAAGCGAGCGGCGAGCTGGGTCGCGGCGGGCTTGTCTGTGTCGGTGACGGTGATGAAGACCGAGCCCTCCTGCGGCAGCGTCACCCCGGCCGCGGCCTGCGCCTTGCCGAAGGCGGTCGGGAAGTCCTCGGCGATGCCCATCACCTCGCCGGTGCTCTTCATCTCCGGGCCCAGCACCGAGTCGGCGCCGGCGAAGCGGGCGAACGGCAGCACCGCCTCCTTGACGCTGACGTGCTCGGGCGGGCCGTCGGGCAGCTCCTGGTCGCCGAGGCGCTCGCCCAGCATCAGCCGTGCGGCCATCTTCGCCAGCGGCACCCCGATCGCCTTGGAGACGAAGGGCACGGTGCGCGAGGCGCGCGGATTGGCCTCGATCACGTAGAGCTCGCCGCCGGCGACCCCGTACTGGATGTTGAGCAGGCCGATCACGCCGAGCTCGAGGGCGATGCGCTCGGTCGTCGCCCGGATCTCCTCCAGCATCTCCTCGCCGAGGCTGAGCGGCGGGATCACGCAGGCGGAGTCGCCGGAGTGGACGCCGGCCTCCTCGACGTGCTGCATGATCCCGGCGACCCAGACCTGCTCACCGTCGGCCAGGGCATCCACATCCACCTCGATCGCGTTCTCGAGGAAGCGGTCGAGCAGCAGCGGGTGCTCCTGGTCGGCCTTGACGTGCGCCGCGAGATAGGTATTGAGGTCCGCGGTCGAGTAACAGATCTCCATCGCCCGGCCGCCGAGCACGAACGAGGGCCGAACCAGCAGCGGGAAGCCGACCTCTTCGGCAACCGTGACCGCCTGCTCGGCCGAGAGCGCGGTGCCGTAGGGCGGGTGCTTGATCCCGAGTCGGCGCAGGAGGGCGCCGAACTGGCCGCGATCCTCGGCCAGGTCGATCGCGTCGACCGGGGTGCCGAGCAGTGGCACGCCCGCCTCTTCCAGGGTGCGGGCCAGCTTCAGCGGGGTCTGGCCGCCGAACTGGACGATCACGCCCTCCGGGTTCTCCTGGGCGCAGACGGCAAGCACGTCCTCCGCGGTCAGCGGCTCGAAGTAGAGACGGTCGGAGGTGTCGTAGTCGGTGGAGACGGTCTCCGGGTTGCAGTTGACCATCACCGCGTCGCGGCCGAGCTCGCGCGCGGTCATCGCCGCGTGGACGCAGCAGTAGTCGAACTCGATCCCCTGGCCGATCCGGTTCGGGCCGGCGCCGAGGATGACGACCGAGTCGCGCTCGCCGCGACGGACCTCGGAGGCGGGCGGGCTGCCGTCGGCACGTGGGCGCTCGTGGCCGGAGTAGTAGTAGGGCGTCGCCGCCTCGAACTCGGCGGCGCAGGTGTCGACCGCCTTGTAGGTGCGGACCATGCCCTCGGTCCCGTCGCCCTCGGTGGCCAGGGCCTCCAGCTCGCGCAGGAACCAGCGGTCGACCAGGCAGGCCTCGTGCACCGGCTCGATGCCGATGCCGCGGCGGAAGGCCTCGAGGATCAGGTCGAAGCGCTCGGCGCAGGGCTTCTCGATCGCGACCAGCAGCTCCGCTTCGGAGGCGGGGGCATCGGGTTCGGAGTCGAGCTCGCGCGAGCGCATCGCCTTGGCGAAGGACTCGCGGAAGGTGCGGCCGATCGCCATCGCCTCGCCGACGCTCTGCATGTAGGTGGAGAGGCGACCGTCGGCGCCGGGAAACTTCTCGAAGGCGAAGCGGGGGATCTTGGTGACGACGTAGTCGATCGTCGGCTCGAAGGAGGCGGGGGTGGCCCGGGTGATGTCGTTGGGGATCTCCTCCAGCGCGTAGCCAACCGCCAGCTTTGCCGCCATCTTGGCGATCGGGAAGCCGGTTGCCTTCGAGGCCAGGGCCGAGGAGCGGGAGACGCGCGGGTTCATCTCGATCACGGCGATCTCGCCGCTCTCGGGGTCGACCGCGAACTGGACGTTGGAGCCGCCGGTCTCGACCCCGATCGCCCGGATCACCTTGATCGCGACATCGCGCAGCTCCTGATAGAGCGGGTCGGTGAGCGTCTGCGCCGGCGCCACCGTGACCGAATCGCCGGTGTGGACCCCCATCGGGTCGACGTTCTCGATCGAGCAGACGATCACGACGTTGTCGTTGCGGTCGCGCATCACCTCGAGCTCGAACTCGCCCCAGCCGATCACCGACTCCTCGACCAGGACCTGGTTGATCGGGCTGGCCGCGAGGCCCTCGGTGACGACCTGGCGCAGCTCCGTCTCGTCGCGGCCGATGCCACCGCCCTGGCCGCCCATCGTGAAAGCCGGGCGGACGATCGCCGGCAACGTGATGCGGCCGTCGGCGAGGCCCTCCTCGACCTCGGCCAGGGTCTCCACCGTGATCGACCAGGGGATGCGGATTCCGGCCCCGTTCATCGTCGTGCGGAACTCCTCGCGGTCCTCGGCGCGGCTGATCGCGGCGGCGTCGGCGCCGATCAGCTCGACCCCGAACTTCTCCAGGGTCCCGTCCTCGTGCAGGGTCATCGCCAGATTCAGCGCCGTCTGGCCGCCCAGGGTCGGCAACAGCGCGTCGGGCCGCTCCTTTTCGATGATCCTGGTCACCGGGCCGGGCAGCAGGGGCTCGATGTAGGTGGCGGTGGCGAACTCTGGGTCGGTCATGATCGTCGCCGGGTTCGAGTTGACGAGGACGACTTCGTAGCCCTCCTCGAGCAGGACCTTGCAGGCCTGGACGCCGGAGTAGTCGAACTCGGCGGCCTGGCCGATCACGATCGGCCCGGAGCCGATAAGCAGGATCTTCTGGATGTCGTCTCTACGCGGCATGCGTCCTTTCGGCTAGGCCGGGTCTCCCGCCAGGGACAAAAATCTTCTGAACAAGTGGCGGGCGTCGTGCGGGCCGGGGCCGGCCTCGGGGTGGTACTGGACGGTGGCGCCGGCGATGTCGCGCAGGACCAGGCCCTCGACGGTGCGGTCGTAGAGGTTGAGCTGGGAGAGCTCGGCGACGCCGAAGTCGGTCTCCCAGCGGACCGCCTCGTCGCCCTCGATCCGCGGCTCGCCGCCGGGGCCGGCGACGGCGAAGCCGTGGTTCTGGGAGGTGATGTCGATCCGGCCCGTCTCCAGGTCCTTGACCGGGTGGTTGGTGCCGCGGTGGCCGAAGGGCAGCTTGTAGGTCTCGAGGCCGACGGCGCGGCAGAGCAGCTGGTGGCCGAGGCAGATGCCGAAGACCGGCTTCTTGCCGACGATCTCGCGGACCGTGTCGACGACGTAGTCGAGCGCGGCCGGGTCGCCGGGGCCGTTGGCGAGGAAGACGATGTCGGGGCCCTCGCCGAGCACCTCCTCGGCGGAGCTGGTGCAGGGCAGCAGGGTCAGCTTGGCGCCGTGCTCGCGCAGCTGGCGGACGATGCTCATCTTGATCCCGGTGTCGATTCCGACCACGTGGGGGCCGTCGCCGTCGAAGCGGACCGGCTCCGGCGGGGTGACGGTGCGGGCCAGGTTGGCGCCGTCCATCGCCGGCTCGGCGACGATCCGTTCGCGTGCCTCGGGCTCGGCGGTCGCGGCCGGGAAGATGCCGCCCCGCATGGCGCCGCGGTCGCGAATGTGGCGGACCAGCGCGCGCGTGTCGACTCCAGTGACGCCGGCAACGCCACAGTCCCCGAGCCAATCGAGCCAGCCGCCCTCGGCGCTGGCGACGTCCTCGCGGTTCTTGGCATCGCGCATGACGACGCCGCGGGCGTGAACGCGGTCGGACTCCATGGCCGCGGCGCTGACCCCGTAGTTGCCGATCAGCGGGTAGGTGAAGACGATGATCTGGCCGGCGTAAGAGGGATCGGTGACCGACTCCTGGTAGCCGGTCATCGCCGTGTTGAAGACGACCTCGCCGGTGACCGCGCGCTCATGGCCGCAGGCAAGACCGTCGAGCCGGGTGCCGTCCTCGAGCAACAGGTAGGCCTCGCTCATACCGCTACCCCGAGCGAGAAGCTGCGCAGGCGGAAGGCGACCTGGCCGGCAGCGACCGTGACCATCACGCGCCCGGTCAGCGTCTTGCCGGCGCACCAGGAGTTCTGCGAGCGGCTCTCGTAGCCGTCCTCCCCCACCGTCCACTCGGCGCCGAGGTCGCAGAGGGCGACGTTGGCCTCCGAGCCCGGGGCCAGGCTGGGCCGCTCGATCCCGAAGGGGGCGGCACCGCCGGCCATGCGCTCGACCAGCAGACCGAGCTCGATCGTGCCCGGCAGGACCAGCTCGGTGTGGAGGGCGGCAAAAGCGGTCTCGAGACCGGTCACGCCCATCGCCGCCTGCTCGAAGGGGACGTCCTTTTCCTCCGCCTGGTGTGGAGCGTGGTCGGTGGCGATGCACTCGATAGTGCCGTCGCGCAGGGCCTCGATCAGCGCCTGGCGATCGGACTCGCGGCGCAGCGGCGGGTTCATCTTGAAGCGGCACGGGTCGAGGCTGCGGACCTCCTCGTCGGTGAGGCAGAGGTGGTGAGGACTGGCCTCGGCGCTGATTTTCACCCCGCTCGCCTTGGCGGCGCGGACGACTGCGACCGACTCCGCCGCGGAGAGGTGCTGAACGTGGATGCGGGCACTCTCGTAGGCGGCCAGGGCGGCGTCGCGGGCGATCATCGTCGACTCCGAGACCGAGGGGACACCGGCCAGGCCGAGCCCCGCCGAGACCGGCCCCTCGTGCATGACCCCGTCGCCCGAGAGCTCGGGGTCCTCCTCGTGCAGGGCGATCGTGCCGCCGCAGAGTCGCTGGTACTGGAGGGCGCGCAGCATCACCCGGGCGCTGACGATCGGCAAGCCGTCGTCGGTGAAGCCGACCGCGCCGGCTTCGCGCAGTTCGACCATCTCGGTCAGGTCCTCGCCCTTCATGCCGCGGGTGACGGTGGCCATGAAGCCGACCGGGATCGAAGCGCCGGCCCGGGCCTGCTCGCGCAGGGCGGAGATGTCGGCGGCGGTCGAGACAGGCGGCTCGGTGTTGGCCATCGCCAGGATCCCGCAGTAACCGCCGGCGGCGGCGGCGCGGGTGCCGGTCTCGACGTCCTCTTTGTGCTCGTGACCGGGGGTGCGGAGGTGGACGTGCGGGTCGAAGAAGGCCGGGAAGGCGTGCATGCCCTCGGCCTCGACGACCTCGGCCCCCGCCGCCGCCCCCTCCCCGGGCGCGGCCAGCTCGGCGATCTCGCCGTCGCGGATGACGACGTCGTGGATGCCGTCGATGCCGGCCACCGGGTCGAGCACGGTCGCCCGGCGCAGAATCAGCTTGGCGTCCTCGCCGGGACGGACGTCGAGCGTGTCGGTGAGGCTCATGCCGGCTGCCCGATCGGGGTCGCCCGAACGGCGCCCTCGCCCTCGATCAGGGGCGTCGGGCGCTCGCCGCCGGCCAGCAGCTCGTAGAGGATCGCCATTCGCACGACCAGGCCGGCGGCCACCTGCTCGGCGATCAGCGACTGCGGCGAGTCGATCGCCTCGCCGGAGAGCTCGACCCCGCGGTTGACCGGTCCCGGGTGCATCAAGAGCTGGCGCGGGTTGAGCTTGCGGGTGTCGATCTGGAAGGTCGCCGCGTACTCGCGCAGGGAGGGGACGAAGCTCTCGCTCATCCGCTCCTGCTGCATCCGCAGCGCGTAGACGACCTCGGCCTCGCCGATCCGCTCGAGCGAATGCGAGACCTCGCAGCCGAGCTCCTCGATCCCGCGCGGGATCAGGGTCGGCGGGCCGCAGACGGTGACCTCGGCGCCCATCCGCTGGAAGGCGATCAGGTTGGAGCGGGCGACGCGGCTGTGGAGGACGTCGCCGACGATCCAGATCCGCTTGCCATCGAGCGAGCCGAGGCGACGGCGCAGCGTGTAGACGTCGAGCAGCGCCTGGCTCGGGTGCTCGTGCTTGCCGTCGCCGGCGTTAACCACCGCCGCCGCGGTCCAGCCGGCGACCATCTGGGCGGCACCGGCGTAGGGGTGGCGGATCACGATCGCCGCCGGGTCGTAGGCGGAGAGGGTGGCGACGGTGTCCTTCAGCGACTCGCCCTTGTCGACCGAGGAGCCGGCGGCCTTGACCGAGATCAGGTTGGCCGAGAGCCGCTTCGCCGCCAGCTCGAAGGAGCTGCTGGTACGGGTGCTGGACTCGTAGAAGAGGGTGACGACGGTGCGCCCGCGCAGGGTCGGCACTTTCTTGATGTCGCGCCGGCCGACCTCGGCGAAGCTCTCGGCGCGGTCGAGGATCGCCTCGATCTCCTCGCGTGAGAGCTGCTCGATGGCAAGCAGGTGCTTCACGCAACCGACCCCGCGGCGCTGGACTCGGAGATCGTCATCTCGTCGACCCCGTCGCTCTCCTCGAGGCGGACGTTGACGCGCTCGTCGAGGGCGGTCGGCAGGCTCTTGCCGACATAGTCGGGGCGGAAGGGCAGCTCGCGGTGGCCGCGGTCGCAGAGGACCGCCAGCTGCACCCGCTGTGGCCGTCCGTAGTCGAAGAGGGCATCGATCGCGGCCCTGACCGTGCGCCCGGTGAAGAGGACGTCGTCGACGAGAACGACCGTGCGCCCGCTCATGTCGAAGTCGATGTGCGAGGAGTGGACCACCGGCTGTGTGGCGGGTGCCTTGGCGCCGACGTCGTCGCGATAGAAGGAGATGTCGATGTCGCCGATCGGCAACTCGGCTCCGGTCAGCTCGACGAGGAAGGCGTGGAGGCGGCGGGCAAGGTGGGCGCCGCGGGTGTGGATGCCGACCAGGGCGAGGTCCCCGGCATCCGGGTTCTTCTCGACGATCTCGTGCGCGATCCGCCTCAGCGTGCGCCCCAGATCGTCGTGCGCCAGCACGACCTTCTCGCTCACTCTTTGCTTCCTTCCTGGCCTCACGGGACCTGGTTAAAGGACGGCCGCAGCGTAGCAGCGGAGGTGGCGGAACCGGTACCGCCTCGCCCTCACGAACTGCGGGGAGGGTTGGGTGGGGGCGGAACCGGTACCGCCTCGCCCTCACGAACTGCGGGAGGTTCGGTTGAGGCGGTACCGGAGCCGCCTCGGTCGCGGGCTCCGTTCGGGATTAG
>CAWEQY010000002.1:0-561140 GCA_963811375.1 uncultured Solirubrobacterales bacterium | reverse complement strand
GGAGACCGCGTCGGCAAGCGAGACCACGGTTGCGCCCTCGCCGCCGCTGACCTCGGCCTCGGCGTCGGTCCCGGTGTAGGAGTCGATCTCCAGCCCGGAGAGGTCGGTGAATTCCCAGCCCTTGGACTTATGGTTGGGGAGGGGGAGGCTCTCCGCGAGAGAGGCGCCCCTCTGGCGCCTCTCCGAAAGCCAAGCCGGTGCGGTCGCCACCTCAGCCAATTGAGCCCTCCATCTGCAGCTCGATCAGCCGGTTGAGCTCGACCGCGTACTCCATCGGCAGCTCCTTGGTGACCGGCTCGATGAAGCCGTTGACGATCATCTTCGAAGCCTCCTCCTCGTCGAGCCCGCGGCTCTGCAGGTAGAAGAGCTGCTCGTCGCCGATCTTGGAGACGGTCGCCTCGTGGCCGACGTCGGCGTCGTTCTCGTCGATGCGGATCGTCGGGTAGGTGTCCGAGCGCGAGTCTTCGTCCAGCAGCAGCGCGTCGCAAACGACCTTGGAGCGCGATTCGGTGGCGCCGTCGGCGACTTCGAGCAGGCCGCGGTAGGTCGCCCGGCCGCCGTCCTTGGAGATCGACTTGGAGAAGATCGAGGACGAGGTCTTCGGCGCCGCGTGGATGATCTTGCCGCCGGCGTCCTGGTGCTGGCCCTCGCCGGCGAAGGCGATCGAGAGGATCTCGCCGTGGGCTTCGGGCCCCATCAGGTAGATCGACGGGTACTTCATCGTCAGTTTCGATCCGAGGTTGCAGTCGACCCACTCCATCGTCGCCTTTTCATGCGCGACGGCGCGCTTGGTGACGAGGTTGAAGACGTTCTGCGACCAGTTCTGGACGGTCGTGTAGCGGACCCGCGAGCTCTTCTTGGCGACGATCTCGACCACCGCGGAGTGCAGCGAGTCGCTGGAGTAGACCGGCGCCGTGCAGCCCTCGATGTAGTGGACGTCGGCACCCTCCTCGGTGATGATCAGCGTCCGCTCGAACTGGCCCATGTTCTCGGTGTTGATCCGGAAGTAGGCCTGCAGCGGCATCTCCACCTTGACCCCCGCCGGCACGTAGACGAAGGAGCCGCCCGACCACACGGCCGAGTTCAGCGCCGCCAGTTTGTTGTCGTTGGCGGGGATGATCGTCGCCCAGTGCTCGCGCACCAGATCCTCGTGCTCGCGCAGCGCCGTGTCCATGTCGGTGAAGATCACGCCCTGGGCCTCGAGCTTCTCGTTGACCTGGTGGTAGACGACCTCGGACTCGTACTGGGCGCCGACTCCGGAGAGGAATTTGCGCTCCGCCTCGGGGATCCCGAGCCGGTCGAAGGTGTTTTTGATGTCGTCCGGGACCTCGCTCCAGTCGCGGCTGTTCTTCTCCGAGGCGCGCACGAAGTAGTGAATGTCGTCCCAGTCGATCTGGTCGAGGTTGCCGCCCCATTTCGGGGTCGGGCGCGAGTAGAAGTGCTCCAGCGCCTTGAGCCGGAACTCGCGCATCCACTGTGGCTCGTTCTTGTAGTCGGAGATCGATTCGACGATCTCCCGCGAGAGCCCCTTCGGCGCCTTGTAGGCGTAGCCCGACTCGGAATCGTGGAAGCCGAACTTCTCCTTGTAATCGGAGTTGATGCCGGCGAGATCTCTTTTCTCCGCTACTGCCTCGGGCGTTGCCATGTTCAGACCTCCAGGGTGATGGTGTCGTCCGCGATGGCTATCGGGAACGTCTGCACCGGCGTGAAAGCGGGAAGGGTCTTGGGCCTGCCGGTGGTCAGGTCGAAGAGGGAGCCGTGACGGGGGCACTCGACGGTACAGGCCGCCGGGTCGAACTCGCCCTCGGCGAGCGGCCCGTTGTCGTGGGAGCAGCGATCCTCGATCGCGTAAAAGGTCCCCTCGCAGTTGAAGACGCCGATCTTGACGCCGTCGTGCTCGACCAGGCGCATAGCCCCGGGCGGCAGCTCGGCAGCAGGGCAGACGGCGATAGTGGTTCCAGCGGTATCGGTCACGAGGGGTGAATCTCCTAGGCGCTCAGCGCCAGTTAGTGCGGATCGAGACGTAATCCTACTTCTCCGGTCGGATTTTAGCGGCCGGGCCGGGTGGGCCTTGTTTTACAAGTCCGCGATGACTTCGTGCCTGTTGCGTGGTCTTATGTGCGTAAGCCACTTCGAAGAGAGGACGGAAGATGAGCGAGAAGACCAGTTACGCCCCCGGCACCCCCTGCTGGGTGGAACTGAGCGGCACCCCGGACATCGAGGCCAGCGAGAGCTTCTACCGCGATTTGTTCGGCTGGGAGATGCCGGAGCAGCCGAATTCGGCGCAGCTGGGTGGATACCGGCGCGCGAAGCTGAACGGGCGTGACGTCGCGGGGGTGTCGCCGCGGATGCAGGCCGGCCAGCCGGTCGTTTGGGCAACCTACGTCTCAGTCGACGATGCCGAGGCGACGGTGGCCAAGGTCGCCGAGGCCGGCGGCGAGAAGATCACCGACCCGATCGACGTCATGGGCATGGGGACGATGTGCGTGTTCACCGACCCGGCTGGAGCCGCCTTCGGCGTCTGGCAGCCGGGCACCTTCGTCGGCTCCGAGCTCGTCAACGAGACCGGCGCCTTCGGGTGGAACGAGCTCAACACTCGCGACACCGCCGGGGCCAAGGAGTTCTATGGCAAGGTCTTCGGCTGGGCCTACGAGGACGAAGAGTCCGAGCGGGCCGGCACCTACACGGTCTGGAAGGTCGGCTCCGCGATGGTCGGAGGCATGATCGACGTCAACGCGATCGAAGCGGCTAACGACGTCGAGCTGCCGCGGGAGATCCCGCCCAACTGGCTCGTCTACTTCATGGTCGAGGACACCGACGCCGCGGCCGCCAAGGTCCAGTCCGGCGGCGGCGACGTTCGCTTTGGCCCGATCGACATCCCGGTTGGCCGCTTCGCCGTCGTCGCCGACCCGCACGGGGCCGTCTTCGCGCTGATGCAGCCGAGCGAGGAGACGCTGGCCAACATGCCGTAAGTCACCGCCTTGAGGCGAACTCGAGGTTGCGGCAGTCCTTTGTGACGCATAGGGGTCCAAAGGACTGCCGCAACTGGTGCGTCAGCTGAGGTCGGCGACCGCTTCGCTCGGGTCGCCGGCCTCGCCCTCGTCCTCCCATTCGGCCGGCTGGCCGAGGCTGGCGCTCTTGACAATCTTCAGGCCCAGCATCGCGCACTTCATCCGCGTCGCCGAGATTTCGATCCCCAGCAGCTCCAGCACGTACTCCTTCGGCAGTCGCAGCAGCTCCTGGCGCGATTTGCCGATCAGCTCGTCGGTCAGCAACGAGGTCGCCGCGGTCGAGATCGCGCAGCCCTGGCCCTCGAAGGCGATCTCCGCCACCCGGTCCTCATCGTCGAGCCGGATCGTCACCCGCTGCTCGTCGCCGCAGAGCGGGTTGGTGTCCTCGAACTCGAGGTCGGGCTCGTCGACGTGGCCGAAGTTGTGCGGCCGCTTGTAGTGCTCGAGGATCTGGTCGCGGTAGAGCTCGTCCATGGCTTCCGAGGCTAGCGCAGGCGTTTCGCCCGCTTCGCTGAAGACGTTTAGAGTGGCGCGGCAAACTTCGACTGGGAGGTCGCATGTCCGTTCCCCGCCGTGCCCTGTTCGCTGTCCTGGCTGTGGCCGTTGCCGCCGCGTTACTACCCGCCCTGGCTGCGGGAGCGGGCAAGAACTCGACGAAGATCGTCGTCAGCCTCAAGTTCCCCGCCTTCCACGGCAAGCTGGCCTCGCCGCGCCAAGCCTGCCTCGGCAGCCGCACCGTGAAGCTCTACCGCGAACAGAGCGGCAAGAAAAAGCAGCTTGGGAAGGACACGAGCGAGGACAACGGCAAGTGGGCGATCCCGGTCGGCAAAAACCTCACCTCCGGCGCCTACTACGCAACGGTCGCCAAGCGCGGCAAGTGCAAGGCCGCCAAATCGCAGGTGTTGACGATCGACTAGGTGTCCAGGCCGAACACGCGCCGGGCGTCTTCGAGGCCGTCGACCAGGCGGTCGATCTCG
This sequence comes from uncultured Solirubrobacterales bacterium, assembly GCA_963811375.1. Lineage (GTDB taxonomy): Bacteria > Actinomycetota > Thermoleophilia > Solirubrobacterales > 70-9 > VAYN01. The sequence goes on along the minus strand of CAWEQY010000002.1, from coordinate 557,152 downwards.
CCCGGCGTCGTGTAGACGCCGAAGCTGGCCCGCGCCGTCGCGGCGACGCCGAGGCGGTCCATGAGGATCTGGGCGCAGTGATGGCCGGCGCGGACGGCGACGCCATGGCGGTCGAGGATCTCGGAGACGTCGTGGGCGTGGATGCCCTCGATCTCGAAGGAGACCGGGCCGATCCGCTCCGGGCCGCGGGGCGGGCCGAAGACCTGCAGGCCCGGCACCTCGCCCAGGCGCTCCAGCGCGTAGTCGGCGATCTGGCGCTCGTGCTCGCGCACCGACTCCATGCCCAGAGCGTCAAGCCAGCGCAGCGCCGAAGCCATCCCGATCGCCTGCGTGATCGCCGGCGTGCCCGCCTCGAAGCGAGCGGGGACGTCGGCGTAGGTGGTGCCGTCGCGACCGACCTTGCGGATCATCGAGCCGCCGCCGAGGAAGGGCGGCATCGCCCGCAGCAGGTCGAGCCGTCCCCAGAGCGCCCCGATCCCAGTCGGGCCGTAGAGCTTGTGGCCGGTGATCGCGTAGAAGTCGACGCCCAGCGCGGCGACGTCGACCGGCAGCTTCGGGGCTGCCTGGGCGCCGTCGGCGAGCACCAGGGCCCCAGCCGCATGCGCCAGCCGCGAGATCTCGGTCAGCGGGTTCTCGGTGCCGAGCACGTTGGAGACGTGGGTGACCGCGACCAGCTTCGGCCCGCGCTCCAGCAGCGCCGCGAGGGCGTCCATCTCGAGCAGGCCATCGGCGTCGATCGGCGCCCAGTCGATCTCCGCTCCGACCCGCTCCGCCAGCTGCTGCCAGGGAACGATGTTGGAGTGGTGCTCCATCTCGGTCAGGACGATGCGGTCGCCGGCGCCGATGTTGGCGTCGCCCCAGGCCCGCGCCACGAGGTTGATCGCCTCGGTCGCGTTGCGGACGAAGAGCACCTCGCGGCGGTCGGCGGCGCCGATGTGATCGGCCACCGTCGCCCGCGCCCCCTCGTAGGCATCGGTTGCCTCGGCCGAAAGGGTGTGGGAGCCGCGGTGGACGTTGGAGTGATGGCGCCGCTCGTAGCGGTCGACCGCCTGGATCGAGGCCAGCACCCGCTGCGAGCTGGCGCCGCTGTCGAGGTAGGCGACCGGCTGCCCGTGCACCTCGCGCTCCAGCGCCGGGAAGGCGGCGCGGACCTTCTCGATCGGGAACGCCGTGGCGGGGGAGGGGCTCTTCGCGGTCGCCGGCTCCATGTCCCCGAGGAGGCTAGGCAGCAGCGCCCGCCTCCACCTCCTCGCGAATCCAGCCGTAGCCCTTCTCCTCCAGCACGCCGACCAGCTCCGGGCCGCCTTCCTTGACGATCCGCCCCTCGAACATGACGTGGACGAAGTCCGGCTTGACCATGTGCAGGATCCGCTGGTAGTGGGTGATGATCAGGACCCCCATATCCGGGCCGGCGAACTTGTTCACACCCTCGGCGACGACCCGCAGGGCGTCGATGTCGAGGCCCGAATCGGTCTCGTCGAGGACCGCGATCTCGGGCTTCAGCAGCGCCAGCTGCAGCAGCTCCATCCGCTTCTTCTCGCCGCCGGAGAAGCCGTCGTTGAGGTAGCGGCTGGAGAAGTCTTTGGGGATGTTGGCCAGCGCCATCGCCTCCTGCGCGGTCTTGGCGAAGTCTTTGATCTTGATCTGCGGCTCGCCGCGGGCCTCGAGCTGGGCATTGATGATCATCCGCAGGTACTTGCTGACCGAGACGCCGGGGATCGCGACGGGGTACTGGAAGGCCATGAAGAGGCCTGCCTGCGAGCGCACGTCGGGATCGGCCTCGGTGATGTCCTCGCCCTTGAAGACGATCGAGCCCTCGGTCACCTCGAGTGCCGGGTGCCCCATGATCGCGTTGGCGAGCGTCGACTTGCCGGACCCGTTGGGCCCCATCAGCGCGTGAACCTTGCCCTTCTCCACGTCGAGGTCGAGACCCTTGAGGATCTGCTTGTCCTCGACCTTCACGTGCAGGTTGCGAATCTCCAGCTCAGCCAATTTCACTCACTCCGTTTCTGGGGGTTTCGAAAGTCTGGGACTCAGGCGGCGCGGACGATCGCGGCCTCGCTGCGGCCGCCGGGCCGGGAGAAGTCGACCAGCTCGGCCAGCGTGGTGCCAGCCAGCGCCTTGGTCACGCCGCCCTGCACTCGCGTCCACAGCAGCTTCGTCGAACAGGCGCGGTCGCCGTCGTCCTCGTGCGAGCAGAGCACTTTGCCCTCCGGCGTCTCGTGGAAGCACTCCATCGGTGCGATCTGCCCTTCCAGCGCCTCGACCACCGCGTCCATCGTGATCTCCTCCGCGGGCTTCGCCAGGCGGTAGCCGCCGTGGGCGCCGCGGGTCGAGGTGACCAGGTCCGCCTTGCGCAGCTTCGCGACCAGGTGCTCGAGGTAGGAGAGTGGGAGCCGCTCGGCTTCGGCGACTGTGTTGAGCGAGATCGGCGCCGAACCGGGCTGGCGGCCCAGCTCGACCATCAAGCGCACTCCGTACTCGGCTTTGGTCGAAAACAGCATCTGCCCTAAATCCTACTGAAGCAGTCGGTTATGCCTCTGCGCCCTCGGCTTCCGCCTTGCCGATTTCGACGTGGGCGCGGCTGTCGCTGCCCTTGATCAGGACCAAAGTGAGGACGAAGCCGACGGCAGCGATTGCGGCTCCGCCGAGGAAGGCGATCTGGAACCCCTCGGTCAGCGCGTCCTTCAATCCCGATCCATCCGAGAGCACGCTGGAGGTGTGGGAGGTCGCGAGCGAGGAGAGCACCGCCAGGCCCAGCGCGCCGCCAATCTGCTGCGAGGTGTTGATCAGCCCGCTGGCCAGGCCCGACTCGGCTTCCTCGACCCCCGCGACGGCGGCGATCGTCGTCGTCACGAAGGCGAAGCCGAGCCCCGCGGCGGCGAGCAGCGAGGGACCGAGGATGTCGGTGGTGAAGCCGCCGCCGACCGAGACCCGGCTGAACCAGGTGAGCCCGGCGACGATGAAGAGCAGGCCGACGGCGAGGACCGGCTTGTAGCCGACTTTGGTCACCAGGCCCGAGGCGATTCCGGCCGAGGCCATGATCGTCAGTGCCAGCGGCAGGTAGGAGAGGCCGGCGTGGATGGCGCTGTAGCCGAGCACCTGCTGCATGTAGAGCGAGATGAAATAGAACATCGAGAAGAGCGAGGCACCGACCAGCAGCCCGACCACGTTGGCCCCGGTCAGGGTGCGGATACGGAAGATCGAGAACGGCACCAGCGGCTTGCGCGCGCGCAGCTCGATCGCCACGAAGGCGGCGAGCAGGACCGCCGCCAGCGCCAGCAGGCCGATCGTCTTGCTGGAGCCCCAGCCGGAGCTCTCGGCGTCGACCACGGCGTAGACGAGGATCGAGAGCGAGGCGGTGACAGTGACCGCGCCGGCGACGTCGAAGGCGCGGGCCTCGCCGGTAGCGCGGCTTTCGGCGATCAGCCGCGGCGTCAGGGCGAAGGCGATGAGGCTGACCGGCACGTTGACCCACAGGACCCACTCCCAGCCGAGGCCGTCGGTGAGGATGCCGCCGAGGAGGACGCCGGCGGCGCCACCGGAGCCGGCGACGGCGCCCCAGACGCCAAGTGCCTTGTTGCGCTCGGCGCCGTCCCTGAAGATCGTGGTGACGATCGAGAGCGCGGCGGGGGAGATGATCGCGGCGCCCAGGCCCTGCGCCGCCCGGGCGGCGATCAGCTGGCCCTCGGTGGCGGCGAAGCCGGCGGCCAGCGAGGCAACCGCGACCAGCAGCAGGCCGGACATGAAGACCCGCCGCCGCCCCAGCAGGTCGGCGGTGCGGCCGCCGAGCAGGAGGAAGCCGCCGAAGGTGAGCACATAGGCGTTGACGATCCAGGAGAGGTTGTCCTGGGAGAAGTCGAGCGCCTTGCCGATCGTCGGCAGGGCGACGTTGACGATCGAGGCATCGAGGACGACGACGAACTGCGCGGCGCTGAGCAGGACCAGGGCCAGCCAGCGCTTCTCCTGAAAGTCGTTGTTACCGGTCATGCGCTGGCCGATCAGTCAATCAAACCGGCACCCTCGGCCTACGGCTCGATCAGGCCTCGGCGGATCGCGTAACGGACCAGCTCGACCCGGTCGCGCATGCCCAGCTTGCGCATCGCGTTGGCCCGGTGGTTCTCCACCGTCTTCTCGGAGAGGTGAAGGAGCGCGGCGATCTGTTTCGTCGTGTGCGCCTCGGCGACCAGCTTGACGATCTCCTCCTCGCGTGGCGTCAGCTCCTCCTCGCCGCTGGAGCCGCGCTCGAGCACGTCCTTGATCAGCGTCCGCTGTGCCTCGGGGGTGAGGAACGGCTCGCCCCGCTCGACCGCGCGGATCGCCGCCAGCAGGTCGGTGTCGGCCTGCGCCTTCAGCACATAACCGGAAGCGCCCGCCTTCAGCGCCTCGAACAGGTAGCGCTCGTCGTCGTGCATGGAGAGGATCAGGACCGAGACCTCGGGTGCCTGCTGCTTGATCTCGCGGGTCGCCTGCAGCCCCGTCAGCTTCGGCATCTTCACGTCGAGGATCGCCAGGTCGGGCCGCTCGCGCACCGCCAGCTCCCGCGCCTCGGCCCCGTCGGCCGCCTCCGCCACCACCTCGATGTCCGGCTGGCGCTCCAGCAGCAGTCGCAGCCCGGAACGGACGATGCCGTGGTCGTCTGCGATCAGCACTCTCACCGCGTCGATTCTCCCGGCACCGTCAGCCGCACGGTGGTGCCGCGGCCCGGCTGCGACTCAATCGTCAACTCGCCGCCGATCAGCAGCGCCCGCTCGCGCATGCCGGCGATCCCGAGCCCGCCCTCGGACTCGTCGAAGGCGAAGCCGCACCCGTCGTCGGCGACCGCCAGCTCGACGCCGCCGTTGTCGACCCGGTTCAACCGCACCTCGACCCGGCTGGCACCACTGTGGCGGGTGGCATTGGAGAGCGCCTCCTGCCCGACCCGATAGACAACCAGTTGGGCGTCGTCGCCGAGGTCGGAGAAGTCGCCGTCAGTGGCGATCGAGGCGTCGATCTCTCCATGCGCCAGCTGCTCCACCTGGCCGGCGATCGCCGCCGCCAGCCCGAGGTCGTCGAGCGCCGTCGGCCGCAGCTGTCGGGCCAGGGAGAGCAGCTCTCGCATCGCCTGATTGGCCAGGGCCTTGGTCTCGGCGAGTTCGGCCTCGAGCTCCGGCGGCGCCGCCTCGCGGGCGGCCTCGAGCCGCAGCAACAGCCCGGTCAGGGATTGGTTCACCTCGTCGTGAAGGTCGCGGGCGACGCGGGTCCGCTCTTGCTCCTGAGCCTGTAGAGCGGCCGACCCGGCCCGCCGTCGCTCCGCTTCGAGCCGGCGCATCATCCGCAGGAAGGCAAGCTCGATCCGCTCCACCTCCTCGGTCTCGCCGATGCCGTCGATCGAGGCGGGGAGGAGCGGTCCGGGGCGGCCAAGGTCGACCTTCTCCATCTCCTCGATCAGGTGCTCCAGCGGCCCGAAGCGACGTTTGAGCCGCAGCAGTCTGGTCGCGAGCACCGCCACGGCTATTGCCAGCACGACGATTACGGCCAAGGTCATCGACCCAGCCTAGAAGCCCCTGGGTGGCGCACCGGGCCGAATGGGGGTTGCCACCTATGGCCAACGGCCACCGGCGCCGCGATACTGGTCCGGTAAGCGAACCGAGGAGCGATGCGATGAAGACCACCAGGCAGTCCACTTTCGGCGCCACCCTGCGCACCACGATTCTCCTGGCGTCCCTCTCCGGGCTGCTCGTCATCATCGGCGCCCTGATCGGCGGCCCCAGCACCGCCGGCCTCTTTCTCGGCATCGCCCTGCTGATCAATCTCGGCTCCTACTTCTTCAGCGACAAATTGGCGCTGAAAATGAGCGGCGCGCAGCCGATCGAGGAATCCGAGAACCCCCGCCTCTTCCAGATCGTCCGCGAACTGACGACCCGCGCCGACCTGCCGATGCCGCGGCTCTACATGATCCCCCAGGATCAGCCCAACGCCTTCGCGACCGGTCGCAACCCGAAGCACTCGGCCGTCGCCGTCACCCGCGGGATCACCAAACTGCTCTCCGAGGACGAGCTGCGCGGCGTGCTCGCGCACGAGCTCACCCACATCCGCAACCGCGACATCCTGATCCAGTCGGTCGCCTCGGCGATCGGCGCCGCGATCACCTATCTCGCCTACATGTTCATGTGGTTCGGCAGCGACGACGAGTCGCCGCTCAGCATCGTCGCCTCGCTGGCGCTGGTCCTGCTGGCGCCGATCGCGGCGACCATCATCCAGCTCTCGATCTCGCGCCAGCGCGAGTACGCGGCCGATGCCGGCGGCGCCGAAATCTGCGGCAACCCGGAGTCCCTGGCAAGCGCCCTGCTGCGCCTCGAGCAGGGGGCGACCGCGATGCCGATGAAGGTCAACCAGGCGGCCGAGCCGCTCTTCATCGTCAAGCCCTTCTCCGGCAAGGGCATCGCCGGCCTCTTCTCGACCCACCCCCCGATCGAGGAGCGGGTCAAAAGGCTGCGCCAGATGCGCCCCAGCCTCGGCTAAATAGGGTCTAGTACAGGAGCTTCTCGCAGGCGACGCCGTCGTGGTCGCCGTCGAGCCGATGCGGGTCGCGCTTCGGACCGCCGTGGTTCTTGTAGAACTTTTGCGCCTGCCTCCAGGTGCCGAAGTCAGAGCAGTCCTTGTCGCCAGCGGAGGCGGGGGCTGCGGTGAAGGCCAAGGCGGCGACGGCGGTCAAGATCGCGAGGAGCCTGCGAGTTTTCAAGACTTCCTTCCGGTTTGGATGTGGAGCGGGGCTTCAACCGTACCCAAACCCGGATGAGATCTCAGCGAGCGACCGTTTGCCGCTCGCTATACTTTTTGAAGTAATGCTGATCCGGATTTAGGAGATTTGGCGATGGCAACCCCCGCTGGTACGCAGACGATCGAGGAGATCGAACCGTTCGAGGCCGCCGAGGAGATCGAGGGCGGCGACGTCGTCCTGGTCGATACGCGCGAGCCGCACGAGTACCAGGAGGCCCATCTGGAGAACGGCAAGCTGGTGCCACCAGGACTGCTCGGCGACGAGATCGGTGAGGCCGCGCCGGACAAATCGGCACGGACGATTCTCTACTGCCGCTCCGGCAACCGCTCGGCGCTCGCCGCCGCGCAGCTGCAGAAACTTGGCTACGACAACGTTGCTTCGATGAGCGGCGGCATCCTCGCCTGGCAGGAGCAGGGGCTGCCGGTCATCGCCGCCAGCGGCATGACCGCCGAGCAGCGCGACCGCTACTCGCGCCACACGCTGCTGCCCGAGGTCGGGGTCGACGGCCAGCTGAAGCTGCTCAACGCCAAGGTGCTGCTGCTCGGGGCCGGTGGGCTCGGTGCGCCCACGGCGCTCTACTTGGCCGCCGCCGGGGTCGGCACTCTCGGCCTGGTCGACGACGACGTCGTCGATGCCTCCAACCTGCAGCGCCAGGTGATCCACAACACCGAACGGATCGGGATGCCGAAGACCGAATCGGCCCGCCTCTTTATCGAAGCGCTCAACCCCGACGTCAACGTCGTCGAGCACCGCATGCGCCTCGACGCCGGCAACATCCTCGACGTGATCGGCGACTACGACATCGTCGTCGACGGCGCCGACAACTTCCCCACGCGTTACCTGCTCAACGACGCCTCGGTGCGCCTGCGCAAGCCGGTCGTCTCCGCCTCGATCCTCAGCTTCGACGGCCAGATCTCGACCTTCGTCCCCTTCGAGGGCCCCTGCTACCGCTGCCTCTACCCGACCCCGCCGCCGGCCGAGCTGGCCCCCAGCTGCTCCGCCAACGGTGTCCTCGGCGTAATGGCCGGGACGATGGGGACGCTGCAGGCCAACGAGGTCATCAAGCTGGTGCTCGGCATCGGCGAGCCGCTGGTCGGCCGCCTGCTTCTCTACGAGGCGCTCGGCACCACTTTCACCGAGCTCAAAGTCCGCCGCGACCCCGATTGCCCGATCTGTGGCGAGAACGCGCCCGAGATCCCCGAGTCTGAGATGGGTCGGTTCCCCGACTACGACCTCTTCTGCGCCGGATAGGCGATAGGTTTCCCGCCTGATGGCGACCGTGAAAATTCCTCCGCTGCTACGCCCCAAAACCGGCGGCCAACCCGTGGTCGAGGCCGACGGCTCCAACGTCGGCGAGGTGCTGCGCTCCCTGACGACCGCGCACCCCGACACCCAGACGCAGCTCTTCGGCGAGGACGGCGACCTCAACCGCTACGTCAACGTCTACCTCAACGACGAGGACGTGCGAGTCCTGAACGGACTCGACACGGCGGTTAAAGAGGGCGACACCGTCGTCATCCTGCCGGCCATGGCCGGCGGCGCCAGCTAGCGGTCCAGCACCAGTCCGAGGAACTTCTTGGTGCGCTCTTGGTGTGGGTTGTCGAGGACATCGGCCGGTCTGCCCTGCTCGACGATCGAGCCCTCGTCCATGAACACAACCTTGTCCCCGACCTCGCGGGCGAAGCCGAGCTCGTGGGTGACGACGATCATCGTCATTCCTTCCGCCGCCAGCTCGCGCATCACATCCAAGACCTCTTTGACGAGCTCTGGATCAAGGGCGCTGGTCACCTCGTCGAACAGCATCACGTGCGGGTCCATCGCCAGCGCACGGGCAATCGCGACGCGCTGCTGTTGACCTCCCGACAGCCGATCGGGGTACTCGCCCAACTTGTCACTCAGGCCCACTCGTTCCAGCAGCGCCGTGCCTTTGGCCTTGGCCTCCGGGGATTTGCGGTTCAGGACTTTTTCTGGCGCTAGGGTCACGTTCTCCAGCACCGTCTTCTGGGGGAAGAGATTGAACTGCTGGAAGACGATTCCCACTCGCTGGCGAACGAAATCGAGCTCCCAGCCAGCCTCTCCGGCAGACGAGCCCGCGCCCTTGCAGATGTCCCTTCCTTCGATGAAGATCTCGCCCTGCTCCGGTGGCTCGAGCAGGTTGACGCATCTCAGGAGAGTGCTCTTGCCGGAGCCGCTGGGACCCAGCACGCAGACAACTTCGCCTTTGGCGACCTCGAGGTCGACCCCTCGCAGCACCTCGAGCTTGCCGAAGCGCTTGTGGATGTCTTCCAGCTTGATCATCGGCCCGCCGCCTATTGCCTCCATCAAAGTGCCTCCACTCGCGGCGTGCCCCGCGTGAAGCGGCTCTGTTCGCGGGAGATCAGTTTGTCGACCAGTCTCGCCAGCGGCAGGGTCACGACCAGGAACAGAATCGCCCCCAGGGTCAGGGCGGAGCTGTTGAAGGTTTCCGACTGAATGTCGCTGCCCACGAGGACCGCCTCGTTGAGGGCGATCACGCTCACAAGCGTCGTGTCCTTGGTCAGCGCGATGAAGTCATTGAGGAGCGGAGCGATGACCTTACGCACTGCCTGGGGCAGGATGACATGGCGCATCGCCTGTCCATGGCTCATGCCAAGCGATCGTGCTCCCTCCATCTGGCCGCTCGGCACGGCTTCGATACCGGCGCGGTAGACCTCCGCCATATAGGCGCCATAGGTGATCGTGATCGCCAGCACCCCGAACCAGAAGTTGTCCGGTTTGCCGAACCACTCGGGATGTCGCAGCGTTTCCGGGAGGAAGTCAAGCGACGGGATCCCTCCGGCGATGAGGAGGATGAGAAGCAGCAGGGGAACGCCGCGGAAGACGTCGATGTAGCTGATCGTCAGCACCCTGACCGGCAGCAATCCTTTGCCGGGCAACTGGCGCAGCGTGGCCAGGGCGAGCCCCCAGATCAAAGCGAGTACACCACTCACCACCGAGAGCTGAATGGTGATCCAGAATCCGCTCAGGACTTCATCGAAGTGGTCGACCATGAAGCCGACGTCGAAAAATTGATTGATGAACTCCTGCATTGCCTCTCCTGGCTCTGACGCGTCCGGGTCGGCTTACAACGTAGAGAAGGGGCGCCTTCGTCAGCGCCCCTTCTCGAAAGCGCGCGTCGGTGACGCGCCGATCTAGCTCGCTTTGTGCGTCGCCGAAGCGATCGATTTGGGCGGTGCGTGTTTGAACCACTTTTCGTAGAGCTTCGCGTAGGTGCCGTCCTCGATGACCGCTTTAAGGCCGTCGTTGAGTTCGTCGAGCAGTTCCGTATCGCCCTGGGCGACGGCGAAGCCATATTCTTCTTCGGTCGGAATCGCGGCCGAAATTTCCAGCCCACCGCCAGCCGCGACCGCGTTTTCCGCGACCGGGATGTCCATCACGACCGCGTCCACGGTCCCGGTTTTCACAGCGTTGACGGCATCTGGTCCCTGCGGGTATTTACGCAGTTCGCCCGCTTCGCCCTCTTCCTCCACGAATTCCTGCCCCGTGGTCCCCTGCTGAACACCAACCGTGGTGTCGTTCAGAGCTTCGACGGAGTCGATGTCGCTGCCTTCCTTGACCAGGATCGCCTGTTCGGAGAGGTAGTAGGGGTTGGTGAAGTCGACGGTCTTCTCGCGTTCGTCGGTAATCGTTGCGGCGGAAGCAACCGCGTCGAATTTGCCCTGAGCGAGATCGAGGAAGATCGTGTCGAAGGAAGTGTCCTCGAATTCGGCTTCACGGCCGATGTCTACCGCCACCGCTTCCATCAGTTCGACGTCAAAGCCGGTGAAGTTCGGGGCTTTGCCTTGCTCGAACGGGGGGTAGGGAATGTCGGAGCCGACGGTCAGCTTTTCGCCCCCGCTGCCGCTAGTGCTGTCGTCGTCGCTGCTGCCGCAGCCGGCCGCGAATACCGCGACGGCGAGGACCGCAAGGGCTGCGAGCAAAGTGGACACCCGGGACTTGCTCTTCAAAGTTTCCTCCGATGGAGAGTTGCGGATCGAGCGAAGCTACTGACCTCGACTACCCGGCGCAAGGCGTTCTCATGCGCTGGCGCGGCACTTGGTCGGTTTGAAATCACGCCCATGCGGCGCTGGCAAATACAGCTCTGCTCGCGACGCTGCTGGACGAGGTCAGGCGGGACGCTTCATGGTGCCGCGATAGCGCACCCAGCTATTCGTCGTCAGAGTGCCGCCGGAAGTGAGGTGCTCAGAGAGCAGCTCCCAGCCATCTTTACCTTTCGCATTGAGTTTGTCTATCCAAGCCGCGGCGGCCTGATCCTCCAGGCTGTAGCCGGCAATTCTTCCGGGCGTGCCCGGCCCGAAGTAGAGGTGGATTGCTGCGTACTCCCAAGCGGTAGCCATCGCAGCCGAGCCTAACCCGACGGTGGGTGGTCTCAAAGTGACTGCCAGCTACCCCGACGTTTCAACTGACCCGGTGCCCTTGCGCTGGCAGTGGGTCAGTTTGAGGGCGTTGCGGCTTAGCGCTGTCTTTAAAGCGAAATCCAAGCGCCAAGCATCTTGTTTCTCAACGAAACTCCCTCCGTGCTTGATTAACTCCCCGCCAGATGCGACGGATTCATGTGTTCGGAGACGAGGCGGGGGATTTTGTCTTCGAGCCCCCCAAAGAGGGGGTCAGCAGATACTTCATTATCGGGACGGTCACCTTGGAGGATTGCTCCATCGGGGACGAGCTGCTGGCGCTACGCAGGGAACTAGCTTGGGAAGGGCTGCACCTCGACAGCTTTCACGCCACGACGAATAAGCAAGCCGTGCGGAACCAGGTATTCGAGAAGATCGCTGCCTGCGACGGCCTTCGCTTCGACGCGACGATCCTCGACAAGCGCAAGACCATCGAGAAGTACAGGAATGATCCGATCCAGTTCTACAAGCTGGCGTGGTACCTCCATTTCAAGTTCGTTGCACCGCGCATCGCCGGGGTCAACGACAGCTTGCTCGTCGTCGCCTCCTCGCTAATGATCAACCGCAAGAAGAAAGCGGTCAAAGAAGCCGTAGAAAGCGTCGTCACGCAGGTGGCGCCTACGCTCAATTACGAGTCAGCGTTCCTGCCCGCACTCTGCGACCCCTGCCTCCAGGTCGCCGACTACTGCACGTGGGCTCTGCAAAGGAAGTACGAGCGATTCGAGGACACTCGCTCCTACGACTTGATCAGAGACCTCGTCAAGTCGGAGTGGGAGCCGTTTCGCCTCGGCACGCGGCGCTATTAGGGGAAGTCCGGGGGGCGGAGAGGCCCGGACTGGCTAGCCGTTAGGCAGAGCCCCCAGGGCCCTTTCGCCAGCGTGGGAATCACTCTCCATACCGAAAGGTAGTCAATAGGTCGGCGGAAAACCAGCCATTTTTAGATTCGCTAGTCCAGCAGTGCCGCGATCTCTTCCAGAGACCAAACGTGATCGGTCACCCCGGCCGCCATCGCCGGGGTGCGCGGGTAGCGCTCCTTAAGAGAGGCGTGAGGCCGGGCGAAGTTGTAGTGCATGAAGTGGAGCGAGACCGCGTCTGCCAGGTTCTCGACCTTGCGGCTGAAGCCGTTGGTGAGGCGGGTAAAGCGCCGCATCCCCATCCGCATCGTGAGGTTCTGACGCTCGACGTAGCTGGTTGAGATCCGGTCGGGGTCGGGCTCGCCCTTCCTCGTCAGCTTCTTCGTGCCCATGCAGACCGCAGGGCTGTATTTGCCCGGCTCCCGAGCCGTGGCATAGGTCTTGTGGATCTGCGCCCAGTCGACGTTCTGGCTGAACGCCGGCCCCACCGTCCCTTCGTACATCCGGTGCCCGTCGGTGCTGAGTTGGATGCGGTTCCCCATCCGACTGGCGAGGTCGCAGAGGAAGACGTAGGCGTCGTCTGAGGTCCGCTCCCCGATCAACCATGAGGGGACCAGCTTCGTATCCGCGCAGATCGCCGTGAAGGTCCAGACGTCGCCATAGCCGGGCGTCCCTTTGAACTGCTCCGGGACGTTCTTGTTCTTGGCGTAGCAGTAGGCCCAGATCTCGTCAGCCTCAACCACCTTGCAGGGGAGATCGACAAAGACCCCGTCTTGATACTCGGTGCAGGCTTCTCCGAGGTCGGCCAGCAGCTTGACGATGGTGTTCTTGGCGGCGCCGGTCATCCGCACCGTGGCGCGGATCGAGTTGCCCTCGACCAGGCAGCCGATGATCTGGGCGCGCTTCTCGGTGGTCAGCTTGTTCATACTGACCATTATGCGTAAGCAATCGGACAGAAAAGCAGGATTCCTCCCTCAGCGGGTCGAAATGAGGCGGAGCCGGTCTAGGCTGTAGAATGCGTCGTAATAAGGGACCGGGCCGGCCTCCTGTGGAGAACCGACCCGGGTGCACACCCTGATGGACAGTGACCCAGGTACCTAGATTTGTCCCTCATGGGGACGCGTGGTCGTCAACAGCGACTCGCCATCCCCAATCTCGTCGGCCCGGTGACCATTCCGGGCTGCAATTCGGTAGAGGCCATCTTCGACTTTGACGATCTCCCCGTCGTCAAGGAGGCGTCTGAAGGTGTTGTAGATCGTACTTTTGCCGACTTCCCCGCCGGTCGCGTTGATGCCATCGCGCACCTGCGCTGGGCTGACGGGCTCAACCGAGTTCTTGATGTATTTGAGGACGCGCTTTTTCGTATCCCCCGGTTTCGACGGGCGGCGTGGAATGCGCTTTGGCTTCTTCGTCGCCAGAGCTTTTTCGATCCACGTCAATTCGGCTTTGACGGCAGACAAGGACTCTTCGGCCTTGGCCCGCATCGCGTCCAACTCTTCGCTGGAGCGCTGCGAGAGCAGGGTGACAATTGGAGAGGTCTCAGCCATGTGGCCTCATTAAAGCACATGCCCTCCCCTCACTTTCCCACACAAAGCCCTCACAGGGGGCGAGAGGGGTCTAGAGGGGGATAGGAGGGGGTGTCTAGTCCTAGAAGTGGCGCCTGCCGAGACAGATCGAGATGCCCGTTTCAGCGACCCCAACGGGCGTTCGCCGCTTTTCGGGCGGCTTCTGAACGTTGATCGGCGGTCATTCGTTTAGCCCGCGCCTTGCCCCCCTTCTTGCCACCAGCGCGGCCCGCTATGGCTTTGGGATTCTCCGGCTCCGCTGGGGTCTCGTCAGTCGCCTCGCCCACGATGGCGGCGGCAAGCCGGTTGAGATCCGCAGGCTTCTTGGACTGCTTGGCCATAGCTAGAGGCTAGCGCCCTCATCGGGGAACCCAAACGAGCCGACGCGGGTTTCGCCCGGCTCCCATGCGATCCCCTCCAGCAGGTCGAGCGGGTCGATGCGCAGTGACCCCGCGAGCTTCACGAAAGAGTCCAGCCGAGCGGTCCGCTCGCCCCGCTCCAGTTGGCCTACGGCGGTTCGATGGAGAGAGGCGCGCACCGCCAACTCCTCCTGGGTCAGACCGGCCCGTTCGCGACAGCGGGCGAGGTTGGCGCCGAAGCGCTCGGCTACGGTCACCATGCGTCGAGGCGATGGCAGCGGAAGGCGGCATCGGTCAGAAGCAGGGTGTGGCCGTGGAGCCTGACGAGACCGTGATCGCTCAGCCGCCTTACGGCGCGTTCGACGGCTTCCTTGGACCCGATCTCACGGCTCACTTCGGCCATCGTCCGGTAATGCGGGTGGGTGGCCAGTACCAGGGCGAGGATCGCCCGCTGGGTCCTCTCGTCTTTGCTCAGCTTGCGCCGAATACGATTCGCCTGCATCGGAACTCCGTTTCCGGTGCCAGGCCGGGGGCTGTTTGCGCAGTGCCCCGGCCATTTCGGTTGTCAGAACGGAGACGAAGCTAGCGCGAAATCAGCCACGCATTCGGGCTATTTCAAACTGACCCACTGCCCTTGCGCTGCCTGGCTATACTTTTTGAAGTAACGGGAGACGACGATGCTTCGCGACGAGCTACTCAACCGACCCTGCGGGGGACGCTTCGGCAATATCGTCGAGTCGATCGGCAATACGCCGCTGGTCGAGCTGCCGCGCTTCTCGCCCAAGCCCGACGTCCGTATCTACGCCAAGCTCGAGGGCCACAACCCGACCGGCTCGGTCAAGGACCGCGTCGCCAAGTCGATGATCGAGGCGGCCGAGGCCGAGGGCGCGATCGAACCGGGGCAGACGATCCTCGAGCCAACCTCCGGCAACACCGGCATCGCCCTGGCGATGATCTGCCGCCGCAAGGGCTACCCCCTGAAGGTGGTGATGCCCGACAACGTCACCGAGGAGCGCACCCAGCTGCTCTCGATGTACGGGGCGGAGATCGTCTACTCGGAGGGGGCCAAAGGCTCCAACGGCGCCGTCGAGGTGGCGCTGGAACTGGCCGAGGACCCAAGCTTCTACATGCCCTACCAATACGGCAACGAGGCCAACCCGCTCGCCCATTACAACGGCACCGCGGTGGAGATCCTCGACGAGCTCGACGAGGTGGCCGCCTTCGTCGGCGGTCTCGGCACCGGGGGCACCCTGATGGGCAACGGCCGCCGCCTCAAGGAGGCTAACCCCGAGACGCTGATCGTCGCCGCCGAGCCGATGCAGGGCGAGGAAGTCCAGGGACTGCGCTCCCTCGACGACGGCTTCATCCCGCCGATCATCGACCTCTCGATCCTCGACCGCAAGATCATGGTCTCCAACCGCGACGCGATCGTCTGGACCAAGAAACTGCTCGACGAGGAGGGTGTCTTCGCCGGCGTCTCCTCCGGCGCCATCGCCGCCATCGCCGTTCGCATCGCCAATGAGCTGGACGCTGGCAACGTCGTCTTCCTGATCCCCGACGACGGCTGGAAGTACCTCTCCTCCGGCGTCTACACGAAACCGATCGAGGAGATCGAAAACCTCGACTCCACCGTCTGGTGGTAGGCGCCAGCCTCGTTCCGCGGATGCGCATCGCTCAGAGCCTTGTGGACGAGATGGTGGCGCACGCCCGCGAGGATCTGCCGAACGAGTGCTGCGGCATGATCGGCGGGCGCGACGGTGAGGCGACCGCGGTGCTGCGCGTCGCCAACGCCGCGGCGACGCCACTGCGCTACGAGATGGATCCCCAGGAGCAGTACAACGCCCTGAAGCGGATCGAAGACGGCGGCGGCGAGCTGCTGGGGATCTACCACTCGCACACCAAGAGCGCCGCCTATCCCTCGCAGACCGACGTCAACCAGGCGGTTGCCTGGCCGGAACAGATCTACGTGATCGTTTCCCTCGCCGAGGAGGATCCGGACGTGAAGGCCTTCGACCTGAAAGACCTGAGGATCGCCGATGTCGAGCTCGACGTCTCATAAGCCCAGCAGCCATCGTCGCGGCGCCCACGGAGGTGGGGGCGGCGGTTCGCACGACGACTCCGGTGGGGGCGGAGGCGGCGGGGGTGGTGGCGGCAAGCTCGTCAAGGTCGCCTTCGCCCGCAATCAGGCCGAAGCGGAGATGATCCAGGGCCTGCTGCTCGAGGGTGACATTCCCAGCGTGCTCAAGCGCAGCCGCGGCTTCGACGCCCCGGAGTTCATGGCGGCCGGGCCGCATGACGTGTTCGTCGATTCCAGCCATGCTCAGAAGGCCAAGGCGCTGCTCGCGGACACGATCACTGAGAACGAGACCGACGAGGAAGCCGAGCTACGCGAGGAAGCGCGACTGCGTCGCGGGGGGCCGGCGACCGAAACCTCCCCGGCGCGCCTCGCGATCTGGATCGGCGCCGCCTTCCTTGGCGCCGTGATCCTGGTCTGGATCCTCTACCAGCTCAGCTGACGCCGCTGGGGCGGGCCATGCCCCGCAGGTGGTCGCGCCAGGCTCCCTCGATGTCGCGGAAGCGGGCGTCGAAGGCGTCTTCGATGGTGGGGACCGGACCGCCGGGCTTGAGTTCGCGGACCAGGCGTTCGCAGGCCTCGGGACCACGCTCGTTCTCGAGCAGGTCGAAGATCGTGCCGCCGAGGATCACCGCATCGCGCCGTGAGGGCGGAAACGAGGGCCGGGCACTCTCGCGCAGGCGGCGAATAACCGCGGCGCGGTAGAGGCCGACCTGGCGGGCGAAGTACTGGGCGCCGCCTTCGACCAGCCAGGCCCAGCGCAGGTAGCGGGCGAAGCGACGCGGCGTCCAGGAAGGGGGGAGGGCGGTGTTGTTGGCGGCGATCACCAGCTGCGCATAAAGGCGCTCGGCGGTGCCGAGCAGCGCCTCTTTGGAGTCCTCGCCGGCGGCGCGGCGTTCCATGTGGGAGTCGTTGAGGACGTGCAGCTCGGTCGCCATCGCCCAGCCGGCCAGGTAGCGCCGCCCAGCAGGCGCCGCCGACCAACGGGCGGCGGGCAGGAAGGGATGGGCCATCGTCAGCCAGGCCGGGTTGGTGTGGATCACCACCGTGACCTCGCCCGGCACCCGCTCGAAGCGATCTTCCAGCCGCAACCGCAGGTCCTCCATCCGGTCCAAGGTCCGCTCGGCGTAAGCCGAGTCGTCAGTGTCGTGTCGCGCCGTGAAGCTCAGCGACTCGGTCTCGATCCAACTCATATTTCGAGGTTAGTGATCGACGCCATGAGTCCGTCGGACCAAGCAGATCAAGGACGCAGGGAGCGAAGTGTGCTCCGCACACGAGCGACCGAGGACGCCGATATGCGCCGGTCAGCCGGACTCAGACCAAGGCAGGTTCAGCCGCGCCGCAGACTTCGCGGATCTCTTGGCGAGCGCGATCGAACTCTTCGTCTGCCATCACCGGCGTGCCCTCGAAGGGCAGGTCGCGATCGATCTCGACCCAGGAGCGGCAGCCGTGATACTCGTCGCGGACGCGCACCGTGACCGGGCGCGGGATGCGGTGAACCCGCAGCAGCAAGATGTGAAGTGGATGACGGCGCTTCCAGCTCAGACGCTTCTCGGCGTAGTCGGGGGTCCAGATGTAATAGGGCGAGAGGCTGTCGAGGGTGCGGCGGTCGTTGATCGTGACGTGGTCGGTCACTTCGGCCCAGGCGCGCAGGCGGACCCGATCCGGCTGTGGAATGCCGCCGTCCTGGAGCAGCGCTTTCGGCGGCGGCTCCTCGTCGGGCCAGACACCCTCCTCGAGGGCGCGGCTCAGCTCCGGGTGATGGGACTCGCGGACCAGGTCGTTCCGCTGATGATCGAAGGTCGGGTAGAGGAAGAAGCGCTCGTGCTCGAGTTCGAAGTGCTTGTTCTCCTCGCGGATGCCGCCCTTGCGCAGAGTGAGCAGCTGCTCGCCCTCCGCGAGAGCGCGGACCGTTACTGCCCATTCCTTGAAAGCGATTGGCATGTGGAATCAGTACCTGCGAAAGGTGGTGAGTCGAAAGAAAGTCCAGGGGGCGGGCCGCGCCTCCAGGCCGTAAAAGACCGTTCTGCCTGCCCGAGGTCGCGCATTCTAGACGAGCAAGTCCAAATCGCAAAATTAAAGATCCTTAAACAAAGCCTCCGCCGCCTGGGGTCTCGATTCTAAGCCGGTTTCCTGGCCGTAATTCACCCTCTGCCTTGCTCGCCAAGGGTTTCTCATCGAGCAGATTGAGGCCCGGCTCGCCGTCTTCGGCGCCGCCGCGACCCCGCGGTGGGTGACGCCGGCGCTCGCTGATCAGCGTGAAGCGCATCGGCGCCAGCGCTTCGATCTCCCGCACGATCCCGTCGCCGCCCCGGTGCGCCCCGTTTCCACCGCTGCCGCGACGGACCGACAGCTCGCGAACCCGCAGCGGGAATTCGGTCTCCAGGGCCTCGACCGGCGTATTGAGGGTGTTCGACATCGCCACGTGGATGGCGCTGGGACCATCGGCGTCCGGGCAGGCGCCCTGGCCGCCGCCGAGGGTCTCGTAGTAGGTGAAGTCCTCGTTGGCGAGGGTCAGGTTGTTCATCGTGCCCTGGCCCTGCGCGGGGACTGGCCGGGCGCCGGCGAGCGCCGCGATGACCAGATCGGCGACCCGGCTCGAGGTCTCGACGTTGCCGGCGGCGACAGCCGCGGGGTAACGGGCGTTGAGCAGACAGCCAGCCGGGGCGACGATCTCGATCGGGCGGTGGGCGCCGGCCGAAGGCGGCGCGTCGGGATCGGTCAGGACGCGGACCGCGAAGAACGCCGCCGACTTCGTCACCGAAAGCGGGCAGTTGAGGTTGCCGTCGACCTGGGGATCGGTGCCGCTGAAGTCGAGCCGCAGGCGTTCGCCTGCGATCGTCGCCTCGACCCGCAGCAAGGCGTCGCGCTCGCACCCGTCGCGGTCGTCCTCGAGCACCTCCTCCGCGGTGTAGGTGCCGTCGGGAAGGGTGGCCAGGGCCGCGCGGGTGCGGCGCTCGGCGTAGGCGAGGATCTCCTCCATCCCGGCCCGCAGCTGTGGCGCTCCCAATTGCGATGCCAGCTCGGCCAGGCGCAGCTCTCCGACCCGGTTGGCGGCCTGCTGCGCCCGCAGGTCGGCGAGCCGCTGGCGCGGCGAGCGCATCTGGCTGGCGAGCCGCTCCAGCGCGGCGGGGTTGGCACGGGTCGGCGGGATCACCACCCCCTCCTCCGCGAGCGTCCGCGAGAACGCTGGCATCCCGCCCGGCGTCGGTCCACCGATGTCGGCATGGTGGGCGCGGCTGGCGGCGAAGCCGAGCAGCTCCTCGGCGACGAAGACGGGGGAGATCAGGGTCACGTCGGGCAGGTGAGTGCCGCCGCGATAGGGGTCGTTGAGGATCCAGGCGGATCCAGGCCGCTGTTCCTCGCCGAGCACGGCGGCGACCGCGTCCGGCATCGAGCCGAGGTGGACGGGGATGTGCTCGGCCTGCATCGCCAGCTCGCCCTTGGCATCGAAGAGAGCCGTCGAGCAGTCGTGGCGCTCCTTGATGTTGGCCGAGTAGGCGGAGCGGATCAGGGTCGCGCCCATCTCGTCGCAGGCGGCGCGCAGCCCGCCGACGAGCACCTGCAGGGCGATCGGGTCGAGTCCGTTCATCGCCCGGTTCCTTGCGCCGGCACCGCGTGCATTTGGAGCCGGGCGCAGACGGTGCCGGCGTCGTCGACCTCGGCCTCCCAGCCGGACGGCAGGACCAGGGTCGCCTCGGGCAGCTCGAAGACGACGGGCCCCGCGGCGCGGGACCCGGAGACCGGCTCACCGCGCAGGACCATGGTCTCGGCCCACCCGCCGTCGAATAGCACCGGGCGGGCGCTTTCCTCGAGCTGACCCGCGGTCGCCGCCAGCGGGCGCGGTTCGGGCCCCGCCACCACCATCGCCAGGCGAATGTCGACGAGCACGACTTCTCCCTCCGGGTCGCGGTGGCCATAGCGCTGCTCGTGGGCGCGCTCGAAGCGCTCCCTCAGGTCGGCCGGGTCGGGATCGACCGGCCCCGGGACCGGCAGCTCGAAGGCCTGGCCGTCGTACCGCATCTCGTAGGTGACCTCGGGTCGGGCGGCTTCGATGCCGGCTGCGGCGGTGGCGATCAGCTCGCCGACCTCAGCCGCGATCCGCGCGGCGCTCAGCTCGGCTCCGCTCAGCATCACCGTACGGGCGGTGTCGCGGCGGCGGTCGGAGGCGCAGAGGCCGAGGGCCGAGAGGACGCCGCTCGCTCGCGGGCAGAGGATCGTCTCGATCCCCAGCTCGGCGGCGATTGCGGCGGCGTGCATCGGGCCGGCGCCGCCGAACGGCAGCAACGCGAAGCCGCGCGGGTCGATGCCGCGCTCGACCGTGACCACCCGCAGCGCCCGCACCATCTCCTGGTTGGCGACGCGGACGATCCCGGCGGCGGCCTCCAGTGGCTCGAGATCGAGCGAGCGGGCAAGGATGCCCACCGCCGCTGCGGCCGCATCGGCATCGAGGGCGACTCCGCCCGCCAGCCGCGAGTCGGCAGCGAGGTGGCCGAGCAGGAGGTTGGCGTCGGTCACCGTCGGCGCGGTCCCACCGCGCCCGTAACACGCGGGCCCCGGCTCGGCTCCTGCCGAGCGCGGCCCGACCCGCAGCGCGCCGCCCGAGTCGCGCCAGCCGATCGAGCCGCCGCCGGCGCCGACGGTGTGGACGTCGACCATCGGCAGCTGGATCGTGCGGCCGCCGATCTGGCGCGAGTCGGTGCGGCGGACCTCGCCGTCCTCGACCACGCAGACGTCGCAGGAGGTGCCGCCCATGTCGAACCCGAGGGCGTTGCCGTCGCCGCTCACGCGCGCGAGCAGGCCGGCGCCGACAGCGCCACCGGCCGGCCCGGAGAGAACGCTCCAGGCGCCGGCTCGCGCCGCCTCCGCCGCTGGGGCGACGCCGCCGGAGGACTGCATCACCAGTGCCTCCGGCAGCCCCCGCTCCGCCGCGGCCTCGCCGAGCCGCCCGAGATAGCGACCGAGCAACGGGCTCAGGTAGGCGTCGATCGCGGTCGTCGAGCAGCGCTCGTACTCGCGGAAGCGGGGGAGCACCTCATGCGAGGCGGAGACATGGACGCCGGGCAGGCGCTCGCGCAGGTGCGCGGCGATGCGGCGCTCGTGCGAGGGGTCGAGGTAGGAGAAGAGCAGGCAGATCGCGACCGACTCGGCACCCTGCTCGAGCAGCAGTGCGGCCAAGCGCTCGGGCTCCCCGTCGCCCAGTGGCGTGACGACGCCGTTGGGGCCGATCCGCTCGTCGGCCTCGAGGCGCAGCGCGGCCTCGATCAGCGGCACCGGCTTCGGCGCGCAAAGGCGGTAGAGATGGGGGCGATCCTGACGGCCGATCTCGAGCAGGTCGGCGAAGCCGCGGGTGGCGATCAGAGCAACGCGGGCGCCGCGTTCCTGCAGCAGGGCGTTGGTCCCGACCGTCATCCCATGGGCGAAGACCTCGACATCGGCGGGCTTGGCACCGGCCCGCTCCAGAACCTCGTCGACCGCCCGGATTACCCCCGCCGACTCGTCGCCGGGGGTGGTGGGCACCTTGGCGGTGTGGACGTTGCCGTCAGCGACCAGCGCGGCATCGGTGAAGGTTCCGCCGACGTCGACTCCGAGCAGCATGGGCTGACGCTATCGCCACTCCTCACGGCGGACCTCGCCGCTGGGGGTGTAGACGAAGTGGACTCCCTCCAGCCCGGGATCCGTTTGCGGGCAGTCGGTGCGCAGGTGGCCGCCACGCGACTCGCGCCGGTTGAGGGCGCAGCGGGCGATCGCCGTTGCCAGCGGGTAGGGGTTGCGGACCAGCGAGGCGAGGTCGTCGGGGTTGCGCTTCGGTCCGGCGCGGCGCCAGACGGCGTCGCGGGTCTCCTGAGTCGGCGGCTCGAAGGACCATCCGGGGAGCGGCGGTCGCTCGCCGCCGCCGACCTCCTCGACGGCGGCGACGGCGGCGCGGCTGCCGAAGACGAAGCACTCGCTGAGCGAGTTGGAGGCGAGCCGGTTGGCGCCGTGGAGGCCGGTGCAGGAGGCCTCGCCGACCGCGTAGAGGCCCGGCAGCGAAGAGCGGCCGTCGAGGTCCACGGCGATCCCGCCCATCATGTAGTGGGCGGCTGGCGTCACCGGCACCGGCGTCGAGCGCGGGCTCAGACCGGCCTCGGCCAGCGAGGCGAAGACGTTGGGGAAGCGGGCCGGGTCGATCTCGCGCAGGTCGAGCTTCACGTCCGTGGCCCCGTCCGCCTGCATGCGGTCGAGGATCGCCGCGGTGACGGCGTCGCGGGGCGCGAGCTCGTCGGTGAAGCGCTCGCCGGCGGCATCGAGCAGCTTCGCTCCCTCGCCACGAATCGCCTCGGTGATCAGCACCCCGTCGAAAGACGAGCCCGGGAGGGCGAGCGCGGTCGGGTGGAACTGGCAGAACTCGAGGTCGGCCAGGTCGGCGCCGGCGGCCGCCGCCAGCACCGGGCCGGCGCCGATCGCGCCGCGCGGATTGGTGGTGCGACTCCAGAGAGCGGCGGCGCCGCCGGTCGCCAGCACCGTCGCCGCGGCGCCGATCGGTCCGGCGTCGGTGATCACCCCGTGGCAGCGCTCGCCATCGCTCCACAGCGCCGTTGCCGAGGTGCGCTCCCGAACCTGGATCCGCTCGTCGGTCGCGACCATCGCCGCCAGCTTCGAGGTCAGCTCATGGCCGGTCTGGCTGCCGCCGGAGTGGACGATGCGCCGGCTCGCGTGGCCGCCCTCGAGCCCCAGCGCCAGCCGGCCTTCGTGGTCGAGATCGAAAACGACTCCGCGCGCCAACAGGTCCCTGACCGCGCTGGGAGCGCCTTCGACCAGAACCCGCACGGCCGCGGGCCGGCAGAGGCCGCGGCCGGCGGCGATCGTGTCGGCGGCGTGCCGCTCGGGCGAGTCGTCGGGCTCCAGTGCCGCCGCCAGACCGCCTTGCGCCCAGAAGCTGGCGCTCTGGGAGAGCGGCGTGCGGGAGACGACGCAGACGTTGCCCCCCCGCTCGGCTGCGCGCAGCGCGGTCCAGAGGCCGGCAGCGCCGCCGCCGACGACGGCGACGTCGAACTCCCCGGATGGGGCGGCTATCGCCCCTCAGCCTCTCGGCGGATCGAGTCGAGCTGCTCGCGCAGCCAGGCGGCCGCGCCTTCGCGGGCGCGTGCCTTCTCGTCAGCCAGGCTGCGCTCGGCCTGCTCGGCCCGGCGTTCGGCCTCTCCAACCCGTTTCTCCGCCGCCTCCGCCTGCGCCTCGATCTCGCCGAGCCGATTCTCGGCCGCCTCGATCGCGCGCTCCTTCGCCTCGCGCTCGCCCTGCAGCTCTTCCTCGTGGGCAAGTTGCAGTTTCTCGCGGGCTTGCTCGGCGTCGGCGCGCTCCCGCTCCAGGTCCGCCTCGAGCGCCTCGATCTCGGCGATGGCGCGGCGCTCGGCCGCGCTGGCGACGTCCGCCGCGGCCCTCAGCTTGCGCTCGGCCTCTTCGACCTGGGCACTGAGGCTCGCGCTGGGGCCGCCGCTTTCAGAAGAGCTCATGCAGGCTCAATCTAATACCGGGATGCCGGTGACGTCGCGGTAGGCCTCGATCGCGCGCTCGGCCATCCTCGCCGCCGAGAGCGAGTCGGCCCTGTCGGCGCCCGCCACGCGGGGGTCCGGCGAGTCCAGGTGAGGTCGCGCCGCGGCGCTCCAAGTCGCCGCGTCGAAGGGCGCGCAGAGGCAGCCGTCGATGCCGGCAAGGGCATAGGGGGCGATGCCGACCGGAGTCGAGAGGACGGGCACCTCACAGGCCAGTGCCTCGACCGCGGCCATCCCGAAACCCTCGTAGTCGGAGGTGACGAGGACGGCGTTGGCGGCGTTGATCCAGGCCGGCATCCGCTCCGGCTCGATCGAACCGCCGGTCAGCAGTTCGGCCCCGCAGGCCGCGGCCAGCTCGGCCGCGCGGTCGTGGCGCTTCTCCGGCCGCGCCGGGTTGGCCGGGAAGAAGAGGTAGCGGCCACCCGGGTCGAGCCCGAGCGAGCGGCGCGCCTCGACGCGCGGGCGCGGGGAAAAGCGATCCAGGTCCGGGCCGCAGGGCAACACCGCTGAGCCGGGGACGGCCGGCAGGCCGGGGCGGCCGTCCTCCGGCGCGAACAGAGCCCGCGAGACCGCGGCGACGAGGTCGACGCGCCAGGCGAGCCGGCGCGAGAGCGGGCCGACGACGCCGTGGCGGACGTCGGTGCCGTGGAAGGTGACGATCAGCGGTCGCGCTCCGGCCAGCCGCGCGCACCATCCCGGCAGGCCGTAGTGGGCGTGGACGAGATCGAAGCGCTCGCGGCGCAGGAGCGCCCGCAGCCGGCGGGTGGCGGGGATGTACTCGTTGCGGCCGGGCGGGAAGCTGAAGACGTCGACCTCGATCCCGCGCTGGCGCACCTCGTCGATCTGGTCGCGCACCCAGCGCCCGCGCTGCGGCGCCGACTCGTCGGGCTCGAAGTTGGTGACGACGAGGACGCGCACCCGGATCAGGGTATCCGCGCCGGCCGCCAGCGGTGGAAAAGCCGGCGGTCGGCATTTTGGTTCGCGGGCGTGGCGAACTTGTGGCATTCGGGTCTGGATCGGTGCGTCCCCGAGTCCGAGCATTGGCCTCCAACCGAGAGAGGAGGCTTCGATGATCTACGCAGCGATGGGGTATTTGCACGCCGCGATCGAGCGTCGGGTGCGCCGCATCCAGAGGCTCGCGTCGAGCGAGAAGGGACAGGGGACGGTCGAGTACGTCGGCCTGATCCTGCTGGTCTCGCTGCTGATGGTGGGAATGGTGGCGGCGATGAAAGGTTTCAACGGCAAACAGGGGACGGAGCTGGCGGATGTGATCGTCAACAAGATCAAGGAGGCCGTGGACAAGGTCGCCTTCAAATAGGGGAGGGGCACCCGCCGGCCTTCCCCTGCCGATGACTGGAAAGCGAGAAATGCGATGACGACTGCACAAGCCCCAGCCACCACGATCCCGTCCTCCTTGCGACGTATGCTGTATGACAGCATGAAACATCGAACGCAGCTATATCTGGACGAGGCTCAGCACCGGTGGCTCCGGCAGCGGGCCGGCAAGTCGGGCAGCATCGCGGCCGTCGTGCGCGAGCTGATCGACGCCGAGCGCGCCCGCCGGCCGGATCTGGCCGCGGATCCTCTGCTCCGCTACCTGGTGGACGAGTCCCCGGGGCGCGGTCGCGAGGGCACCAGCGTGACCACGCTGGACCGCGATCTCTACGGCCGATGAGGTCGGTCTTCGTCGACACCAGCGCCTTCGTCGCGCTGCGCAACTCCGCGGAGGCCGAGCACGAGTCGGCGCGGGCGGCGCTCTCTGGCCTGCTGGCCGAGGGTGCCGCCCTCTTCACCTCGAACTACGTCTTCGCCGAGACCTACACGGCGCTGTTGGTCCGCGTCGGACGCGGTGAGGCGATCGAGTGGGGGAAGCGCTTCCGCGCCAGCGGCGCGATCGAGCTCGTCCGCCTCGACGAGGACGTCGAGGGCGACGCCTGGAAGATCCTCGAGCGCCACGGCGATAAGCAGTGGAGCTATGTCGACGCCACCTCCTTCGCCTTGATCGAGCGCGATGGAGGCGACGAGGCGTTCGCCTTCGATACCCACTTCGTCCAGCGTGGCCTGCGAGTGCATCCGGGCAGGTAGGCGAGCGGTCGCGCGCCAAGCGCTCGCGTGAAAGACTCGCGCGATGCCAGCCTCTCGCAGCTATGACCGCGCCCCCGCCGACCTGCGACCGATCACGATCGACCCGGGCTTCGTCGCCAGCGCCGACGGTTCGGCGCTGATCTCGATCGGCAAAACGCGGGTCATCTGCACGGCCTCGGTCAACGAATCGGTGCCGCGCTGGATGCAGGGGCGCGGCAAAGGCTGGGTCACGGCCGAGTACGCGATGCTGCCCGCCTCGACCGGGGACCGCAAGCAGCGCGACATCTCGAAGGGCAAGCAGGACGGCCGCGGGGTTGAGATCCAGCGGCTGATCGGCCGCGCGCTGCGGGTCGTCGTCGATTTCAAGGCGATGGGCGAACGCAGCATCTACGTCGACTGCGACGTGCTCGAAGCCGACGGCGGCACCCGCTGCGCCGCAATTACGGGCGGCTACGTGGCGCTGCGGCAGGCCTTTCAGAAGCTGCTCGACAAGAAAGCGCTGGAGACGATGCCATTGAACGGCACGGTTGCCGCGGTCAGCGTCGGCATGGTCGGCGGCCGCGCGCTCTGCGACCTCGACTACATCGAGGACTCCAACGCCGAGGTCGATGCCAACGTCGTCATGACCGGCGACGGCGGCCTGGTCGAGGTGCAGGCGACGGCCGAGCGCACGCCGCTCTCGCGCGCCTCGCTGGACGAGCTGCTGGCCCTCGCGGAGGGCGGCATCGCCCGCCTGCGGGAGGTGCAGGAGCGGGTCGCTTGATTCTCGCGACCGGCAACCGGCACAAGCTGGCGGAGATGGAGGAACTGCTGCCGACGGTCGACCTGAAACCGCTGCCGGCGGGGTTGGAGATGCCGCCCGAGGACGGCGACAGCTTCGCCGCCAACGCGCTGATCAAGGCGCGCGCCGCACACGGGGCGACCGGCGAGGTGGTGATCGCCGACGACTCCGGCATCGCGGCCGCCGATCTCGGCGGCGCGCCCGGCATCTACTCGGCCCGCTACGCCGGCGAGGGCGCCAGCGACGAGGTCAACCTCGACAAGCTGCTGCGCGAAGTCGACGCCGCGGGCGGCGACCGCCGCGCCGCCTATGTCTGCGCGATCGCCCTGATCGACGAGACCGGAGCCGAGCACGTCTTCGAAGCGCGCTGCGAAGGCCAGCTGCTGGCCGAGCGGCGCGGCAGCGGCGGCTTCGGCTACGACCCGGCCTTCGTCCCCGACGACACCGGGCCAGCCGATCGGCGCACCTACGCCGAGCTCAGCGCCGCCGAGAAGAACGCGATCAGCCACCGCGGCCGGGCGGTGCGCAAGCTCGCCAGTCATCTCGGTCTGGCGGCGGCCGGGTCGCCGTGATCCGCACCAAGAGCCGGGCGGCGGCGCTCTCGATCGCCTCCAACGCGATCCTGATCGCGCTCAAGCTCGCCGCCGGGGCGATCACCGGCTCGATCGCGATCATCACCGAGGCGGTGCACTCGCTGATCGACCTGGTCGCCTCGGTCGTCGCCTTCTTCTCGGTGCGCAAAGCCGACGAGCCGGCCGACGCCGAGCACCCCTATGGCCACGAGAAGGTCGAAAACCTGGCGGCGGCGATCGAGGGAATGCTGATCTTGCTCGGCGCCGGGGTGATCGTCTTCGAGGCCACCGACCAGCTGGTTCAGGGTGCGGAAGTCGACCGGCTCGGCGTTGGCATCGCGGTGATGGCCTTCTCGGTCCTCGCCAACCTCGGTGTCTCCTCGGTCCTCTCGCGGCAGGCGAAGGCGCACGAATCGCAGGCGCTCGAGGGTGACGCCGCCCACCTGCGCACCGACGCGATGACCTCGGCCGGGGTGCTGTTCGGCCTCGCCCTGGTGCAGGTCACCGGCGAGGCCGCGTTCGACCCGATCACGGCGCTGATCGTGGCCGTGGCGATCGTTTGGGCCGGCTTCAGGATCCTGCGCAGGTCCTCCGGCGTGCTCGTCGACGAGGTGCTGCCGAGCACCGAGATGGATCGGATCGAGCAGGCAATCGCGACCGCCCGCACCGCGGACGTCGCCGGGTACCACAAGCTGCGCGCCCGTCGCGCCGGCAGTCGCCGTCACATCGACCTCCACGTCCAGTACCGCTCCGGCACCAGCCTCGAGCGCGCCCACGAGTTGGCGCACCAGATGCGCGCCTCGATCGAGGCCGAGATACCCAACTCCGAGGTCCTGATCCACGCCGAGCCCGAGACCTCGTTCCGCGAGCCCGACGACAGCGATTCGGGCCCGTTCCGCTCCGGCTAGAGGGGTGCTGGTCGCCCTTAAGGAGGCGGCAGCAGGTTGACGGCGGCGGCGAGGCCGACCGCGATCAGGGTGATCGTGTAGCCGGTGTAACCGCTGAGGGCAAAGAGGACCGCGGCGATCGCGCAGATCGCGACGACGATCATCCATGAGGCTCGGGCGAGGGGCACGGTCGGTATTTTCACTCAGATGGCCGACGCTGTTGTCACAGAGGTCGCTCCGGGCGACGCCGCGGAGGCCGCACTGGCCTTCCTGGGCGAGATGTCGCCCGACCTGCGCGGGGCGGCGATCCTCGACTCCGGCGGTGCCGTGATCGCCGCGTCCGGGGATCCGGAGCGCTGGCGCGAGGATGTGGCAACCCTCTTCGCCGTCGCCGACCGGGCCGGCGGCGAGCCGGCCGAGCAGCTCCACGTCGCCGCTGAGCAGGGCGAGGTCTTCGCCCTGCGCCACGCCGGCCTCGCCGCCGCCGTCGTCACCGACCGCTTTGCCCTCGCCTCGCTGATGTTCTTCGACATGCGCTCCATCCTGCGGGACCTGGCGCAGGCACCGCCGACGTCGACCCCACCCGAGCAAGGCAAGGGTCGCGAGCGCGAGCGCGGTGGGGAGGACTGATGCCGCCCAAGCCGCACCGGGTCCTGCTCGACCGCGTCTCCGGCTACGCCGATGAGGCCGCCGCCTACATGCGCCGCCGCCGCGTCGCCCGCCGGCCCTTCGCCCGTCTCTACTACCCGAACGGACGCAGCGCCGACCATGCCGACGACACGACCTCGGGGGCCGAGCTGTTCGTCGCCGCGGGCCGTCTGATCGAGGTCGCGGGGAAGCGGCCGAAAGCGTGAGTGAGCTGCTCGATCCCGCGGTTGCCGAGCGCGTCCTGGCGCGGGCGCTCGCCAACGGCGGTCGCTTCGCCGAGGTCTTCGCCGAACGCCGCCGCGGGCTCGCGATGTCGATCGACGAGTCGCGGATCGAGGCGGTTCAGTCCGGGGCCGAGGAGGGCGCCGGGGTGAGGGTGGTCGAGGGCGGTACCACCTACTTCGCTCACGTCGACGGCCTCGACCCCGCCGACCTCGAACGCGCCGCCGACGAGGCAGCGGCGGCGCTGCGGGGCGAGCGTCGTCAGCCGCGCGCGCTGGAGGCGGTTGCCCACGCGCCGCTGCCGATCGAGCGCCGTCCCGAGGACGTTCCGGCTGAGCGCAAGGCGGTGCTGCTGCGCGAGCTTGACGAGCGCGCCCGCGGCCAGAGCGACGAGATCGCCCAGTTCACGTCCTCCTACGCGGAGGCGCGGCGCCAGGTCGCGATCGCCAACTCCGAGGGCCTGCTGACCGGCGACGACCGTACCCGCACCCGGATCGGCGCCCAGGCGGTCGCCCGCCGTGGCGATGCGGTCGAGACCGGCGCCGAGACGCTCGGTGCCCACCGCGGCTTCGAGTTGCTCGAAGACGATCCCGGCCTGATCGCCGAGCAGGCCGCACGCAAGGCGCTGACCCTGCTCGACGCCGGCCCGGCGCCGTCGGGTTCGATGCCCGTGGTCGTCGGCGGCGGTTTCGGCGGCGTCCTCTTCCACGAGATGACCGGACACGGGCTCGAGGCCGACCACATCCAGAAGGGCGCCAGCGTCTACGTCGGCAAGCTCGGCGAGCAGGTTGCCCAGCCCCTGCTCAACGCCTACGACGACGGGCGGCTACCGCACGAGTGGGGCAGCGATGCGATCGACGACGAGGGGGTCCCGACCCAGAAGACCCAGGTGATCGAGGCGGGGCGGCTGACCGCCTTCCTCTACGACCGCCTCACTGCCGAGCGCGACGGGGTCGCCTCGACCGGCAACGGCCGCCGCGAGAGCTTCCGCCACCTGCCGATCCCGCGCATGACCAACACCTACATCGCCCCCGGCGAGGCCACCCCCGAGGCGATGATTGCCGATCTGCAGCAGGGCTTCTACGCGGTTTCCTTCGCCGGTGGCCAGGTCGACCCGGCTACCGGCGACTTCGTCTTCGGTGTCTCCGAGGGCTATCTGATCGAGGGCGGCAAGGTGACCCGCCCCTGCCGCGGCGCGACGCTGATCGGCAACTGCCTGGAGGCGCTGATGGCAATCGACGCGGTTGGCGACGACTTCTTCATGAAGACCGGGATCTGCGGCAAGGGCGGCCAGAAAGCCCCGGTCGGCACCGGTCAGGGCCACGTCCGGGTGCGGGCGATGACGGTCGGGGGCACGGAGCTGTGACCGAGCTGAGCGTGGTCGCGGGGCGCACGGTGGAGGCGACGCTGGCGGCTGGGGCCGGCGAGGCCGAGGCCTATGTCTCGCGCGACAGCGGTCGCGAGATCCGCGTCCACGGTGGCGAGGTCGAGAGCCTGACCGCAGCTACCCAGAGTGGCATCGGCGTGCGTGCCTGGATCGGCGGCCGGGTCGGCTATGCCTACGGGACCGACCTCTCGGAGAGAGGTATCGGCACGATCGCCGCCCGCGCCGCCGGGGCGGCGGCAGTGGCCGACGAAGACGAGTTCGCGGGGCCGCCGCGGCCAGCCCCGATCGAGGCGTTGTCGGGCTTGAGCGACCCCTCCGTGGGGACCTGGACCACCGCCCGGGCGGCCGAGTTGGCGCTGACGGTCGAGCGCACGGCGCTGGCCTCGGACCCGCGCGTGGTCGGGGTCGAGCAGGTCGTCTACGCCGATTCCGCCGATCGGGTCGCGATCGCGTCCTCGACCGGCCTCGCCGGCGAGTACGAGTCCTCCGACTGCTTTGCCTACCTGCAGGCCTTGGCCGCGGGCGACGGGGCCAAGGAGACCGGCCTCGGCTTCGGCCTCGCCCGTGGGCCCGACGGCCTCGACCCGGAGGCGATCGGGCGCGAAGGCGCCGCTCGCGCCACCGCGATGATCGGCGCGACCAAGCCCCCTTCGCGCTCCTGTCCGGTCCTGCTCGATCCGACCGTCGCCGCCAGCTTCGCCGGCCTGATCGGCGGCGCCCTCGGCGCCAGCGCCGTGCAGCGGGGACGCTCGCCGTTTGCCGGTCGCCTTGGCGAGGAGCTGGCCAGCGCGGCGTTGGTTCTGCACGACGACGGTCGCGACCCGGACGGCTCCGCCTCGGCGCCCTTCGATGGCGAGGGCGTGCCGCGGCGCCGCACCGCCCTGATCGAGGGCGGCCAGCTGCGCGCCTTCCTCTACGACACCTACACGGCCAACCGCGAGGGCGTCGCCTCGACCGCCAATGCCGCCCGCAATGGCTACCGCTCTCAGCCCACGGTCTCGGCTTCGAACCTGGTTGTCGCGGTCGGCTCGCTCTCCTTCGCGGAGCTGCTCGGTGCCGCCGGCGAAGGCGTCTTCGTCACCGACGTCGCCGGCCTTCACTCCGGCGTCAACCCGGTCACCGGCGTCTTCTCGGTCGGCGCATCCGGCCGCGCGATCCGCGACGGCGAGCTGGCCGAGCCGTTGCGCGAGTTCACGATCGCCAGCGATCTGGTCTCGATGCTGGGTGCCGTCTCGGCCGCCGGGGCGGAGGCGCGCTGGGTGCCTTTCGGGGGTTCCGTCCACACCCCGCCGCTGCTGATCGGCGCGATGGCCGTCAGCGGCGCCTGACCCCAGCGCCGCTCCTGACGCCGAGCCCGCTGTTAGATTGGCGCCCGTCTTCAACCCCCGAGGAGGATTTCCGACGTGACCAAGGCTGAATTTCTGGATCAACTGGCTGGCGACGACCGGCTTGGCAGCAAGAAAGCTGCCAGCGACGCCGTCGACGCTGTGCTCGAGGCGATCACCGACGCGCTGAGCTCCGGCGGCGAGGTGAGCTTCACCGGCTTCGGCAAATTCCACGTTGCCGAGCGTGGCCCACGTCAGGGCGTCAACCCACGCACCGGTGAGCGCATCACGATTCCGGGGGGCAAGGTCCCGCGCTTCTCCGCCGGCTCGGCCTTGAAGACCAAGGTCAAGGGCGGCTGATTTCCTGACGCTGTTCGCCGATCGGCTGGCGACGCTCGTAGACGAGCGTCGCAGTCAGATCTGCCTCGGCCTCGACCCCGATCCGGCCAAGCTGGCCGGGGAGGGGCCGATGGCTTCCGGCCCCGGCACCCTGGCCGCCGATCTGGCCGCCGCTGCGGTGGTCACCCACTGTCGTTCCCTGATCGAGCGCGCCGGTCCCGCCTGCGTCGCGGTTAAGCCGCAGCTCGCCTGCTTCGAGCGCCTCGGCGCGCCTGGCTGGGCGGCGCTGGCCGACGTCTGCGTCATCGCTCGCGAGGCCGGCCTGCTGACGATCGCCGACGGTAAGCGCGGCGACGTCGCAATCACCGCCGCTGCCTACGGCCAGGCCCTGGTCGGGGCGACGCCGACGCCGTGGGGCCCGGTCGCCGGGCTCGGAGCGGACGCCTTCACCGCCAATCCGCTGCTCGGCCTCGACGCCCTCGAGCCGTTGGTTGCCGCCGCCGCGGACGCCGGCGCCGGCGTCTTCGCCCTGGTCCGGACGAGCAACCCGGGCGCCGCCGACGTCCAGGACCTGCCGGCGCCGCACCAACCTCTGCACGAGCGCCTCGCCAAACTGGTCGACGGTCTCTCGGACCGCCTGTTGGGAGAGTGTGGGCTGAGCGGCATGGGCGCCGTCGTCGGCGCCACCGAGCCCCTCCACATCGCCCGCCTGCGGGAGCTGATGCCACGCTCGATCTTCCTCATCCCCGGGGTCGGTGCCCAGGGGGGCAAGCCGGAGCTGCTCGGTGCCGCCTTCGCCGGCCGCCGGGCCTCGGCCCTCGTCGCCGCCTCGCGTGGGATCGCCGCCGATCCCGACCCGGCCGCGGCGGCGGAGCGCCTGCGGGCCACGGTCTGGGACATCTCGACCGCTTGAGGCCGCCTGCCGCGGCTATACGATCACCGGCTCCCAACCGATCTCCCCGCTAGTCATGGAAAAACGCACCAGCGCCTCCGCCCGGATCTTCGCCGCAATTGCCCTGGCGGGCGCGGTGGTGGTCGTCATCGTCGCGATCTCCAGCTCGCTCGGCGATTCCGATTCCTCGACCAAGTCGCGGAACGGCAACGGCGCCCAGTCCCATAAGGGTGGCCAGAAGACGACCGCGAAGACCTACGTGGTCAAGGGCGGCGACACGCTTGTCTCGATCGCGCACCGGACGGGCGTCCCGGTCGCCCACCTCCTCGCCCTCAACCCCGACGTAGACCCGCAGATCCTGATCGCCGGTCAGACGCTGCAGTTGCGATGAGCTGGCGCCGGGCCGGCGTCGCGCTCCTGGCGGCGCTTCTGGCTGTGCTTCTGCTCCTGCCCGGAGCCGCGCGGGCAGCGGCGAAGCCACGGCCGCAGGCTCAGGCCTGGACCCTGATCGACGCCCGCACCGGCGCGGTATTGGCCTCCCATGCCGCCGCCCGGCAGTTGCCGATCGCCAGCACCACCAAGCTGATGACCGCCTACGTGGCGATGCAGGAGCTGCCGCTCGACAAGATCGTGCGGGCCGCCCCCTATAGCCCGATCTATGGTGAGTCGCTGCTGGGGCTGCGCAGCGGCCAGCGAATCAGCGTGCGGGATCTGCTCTACGGCCTGATCCTGCGCAGCGGCAACGATGCCGCTCACGACCTCGCCCTGGCGGCCGCCGGCTCCCTGCCCCGCTTCGTCGCGCAGATGAACCGCCGCGCCGCCGCGCTCGGCCTCGCCGACACCCACTACGCCAACCCGGTCGGCCTCGACCAGCGCGGCAACTTCTCCAGCGCCCGCGACCTGGCGACGCTGAGCCGGCGACTGCTCCGCATCCCCGCCTTCGCGCGGATCGCCGCCGCGCGCCGGGCCACCCTGAGCAGCCTGCGGCCGCCACGGCGGATCTCGACCATCAACGAACTGCTGCTGGATGTGCCCTGGGCGACGGGAGTCAAGACCGGCCACACCTTCGACGCCGGCTATGTCCTCGTCGGCTCCGGCCGTCGCAAGGGGGTGGACCTGATCTCGGTCGCGATCGCGGCGCCAAGCGACGAAGCCCGTTACAGCGACAATCTCGAACTGCTCGAATACGGCTTCTCCCAGTACCGCCGCCGGACGCCGATCGAGGCTGGCCAGGACCTTGCCGATCCCTCGATTCGCTACTCGGGCGGCGAACTGCCGCTGCGGGCCTCCCGCGCGGTCGAGGTGGGCCTGCGCCGCGGCCAGCGCCTCAACGTCGTCATCCGTGCCCCGAGTGAGGTCGAGGGCCCGATCCGCCGCGCCGCCAGGATCGGCACGGCGACCGTCTTCGTCGACGGTCGCCGGGCCGCCGCGGTGCCGTTGCGAGCGGAGCGCTCGATCCCGGAGGCGAGCATCCTCGACCGGGCTCGCGCCCTCGTCGAGGACAGCCCGATCCCTATCGCGATCGGGGTCTTCGTGATACTGATTGGCACGGTGTTGCTCTTCCGGCGTCTGTCCCGCCGAAACGACTAACGGGAGCGAATCCGGGTGAAGGCGAAGTGATTCTCACGGTGACTCTCAACGCGGCCATCGACCGCACCGTCGCCGTGCCGAATTTCCGCCTCGGGCGCCGCCACCGCGCGGTCGAGAGCCGTACCGTGGCCGGCGGCAAGGGCATCAACGTCGCCCGTGCCCTGAGCCTGCTCGGTCGTCCCGTGATCGCCGCCGGTTTCGTCGGCGGCCCGACCGGCACGCGGGTGCTGGAAGGCCTGCGCGAAGAGTCGGTCCTCACCGATTTCACCCGGATTGCCGCTGAGACCCGGATCAACCTCGCCGTGATCGACCCGACCTCCGGCGAGCAGACGGAGATCAACGAGCGCGGCCCCGCGGTCAGTCCCGAGGAGACGAAGAAGCTCTTCGAGCGGATCGGCTATCTGGCCAGCGGCGCCAAGATCTGCGTGCTGGCCGGCTCGCTGCCGCCCGGCGCCGGCAACGACCTCTACGCGCGCCTGATCGCCGACCTCGGCCGCCGCGGCGTGGCGGTGGTCCTCGACGCCGAGGGTGAGGCGATGCTGGCCGGGGTCCGCGCCGGCGCCTCGATGGTCACCCCGAACGAGCGCGAGGCCGAGGAGCTGGTCGGCCAAGAGTTCTCCGACGGCAGCGACCTCGCCACCGGCCTCAAGGAGCTGGTACGCCTCGGTGCCACCGAGGCCGCGATCACCCGCCCCGAAGGCTGCGTGGCCGCGGTTGGCGAGGGCGCCGAGCGACGCCTGCTGGAGATTCACACCGAGCCCCTCGAGGCGGTCTCCACGGTCGGCTCGGGCGATGCCTTCCTGGCTGGCTACGTCGCCGGCCGCTACGAGGGACGCTCGCCCGAGGCGTGCCTTGCCTACGGGGTCGCCTGCGGGGCGGAGTCGACCCAGCACTTCGGCGCCGGCACCGTCGACCGCAACCAGGTCGAGCGCCTGCTCGGCGAGGTCGCGGTGCACGATCTGGAGGTCCCGGCGGAAGTGTAGGCTGGCTGTTCACCGCCAGCCTGGAGGAATCACTTGGAAATCGAAATCGGCCGTGGCAAGAAAGGGCGGCGCGCATACGGGTTTGACGATGTCGCGATCGTCCCCTCGCGCCGCACCCGCGACCCCGACGACATCGACATCAGTTGGACCCTTGGTCCCTATCGCTTCGACCTGCCGCTTGTCGCTTCGGCGATGGACGGCGTAGTCAGTCCCGATACGGCCGTCCTCGTCAATGAGCTCGGTGGCCTCGGGGTGCTCAACCTGGAGGGGATCTGGGCGCGCTTCGAGGACGCCGAGGAGCGCCTCGAGCAGATCGCCGCCGCTCCCAAGCATGTGGCGACGAAGCTGATGCAGGAGATCTACACGGAGCCGGTCAAGTCGGAGCTGATCGGCAAGCGTGTGGCTGAAATCAAGGCCCGCGGCGCCGTTGCCTGCGCCTCCCTGACCCCGCAGAAGGTGCGCGAGCACTACGAGGTGGCGGTCGAGGCCGGCCTCGACATCCTCGTCATCCAGGGCACCGTGATCTCCGCCGAACACGTCTCGACCACGGTCGAGCCGCTGAACCTGAAGGAGTTCATCGCCGAGGTGCCGGTCCCAACGGTGGTCGGCGGCTGTGCCTCCTACTCGACCGGTTTGCACTTGATGCGGACCGGGGCGGTTGGAGTCCTGGTCGGCGTCGGACCGGGCGCCGCCTGCACCACCCGCGGCGTGCTCGGCATCGGCGTCCCCCAGGCGACCGCGATCGCCGACGTCGCGGCGGCCCGCTCCCAGCACATGCTGGAGACCGGCGAGTACGTCAACGTGATCGCCGACGGCGGCATGCGCACCGGCGGCGACATCTCCAAGGCGATCGCCTGCGGTGCCGACTCGGTCATGGTCGGCTCGCCGTTGGCCCGGGCCAAAGAGGCTCCCGGGCGCGGCTTCCACTGGGGCATGGCGACCTTTCACTCCTCGCTCCCCCGCGGCACCCGCGTCTCGACCAAGCAGGACGGGACGATGGAGCAGATCCTGCTCGGGCCGGCCCAGGAGAACGACGGTACCTTCAACCTGATGGGGGCGCTGAAAACCTCGATGGCCACCTGTGGCTACGAGGACATCCGCTCCTTCCAGCGGGCCGAGGTAATGGTCGCGCCGGCGCTGATGAGCGAGGGCAAGAAGCTCCAGAACGAGCAGTCGGTCGGAATGGGGTCGAACGGCCGCGCCGCGGTCTCGGCGGGGGTTGCCGTAAGCGATGACTGAGCAGGTCGTCGGCACCGCGCCCGAGTTGCCGGCCGACGACGTGCGAGCTTTGGAGGAGGTGCTGGTCCTCGACTTCGGGGGCCAGTACTCCCAGCTCATCGCCCGCCGCATCCGCGAATGCGGCGTCTTCGCCGAGCTGCTGCCGTCGACGACGCCGGTCGAGAAGATCCGCGAGCGGGCGCCGAAAGCGCTGATCCTCTCCGGCGGGCCGGCCTCGGTCTACGAGCCGGGGGCGCCGCCGTTTCCAACCCAGCTGCTCGATCTCGAGATTCCGATGCTGGGCATTTGTTACGGGATGCAGGCGATGGTGCTGGCGCTGGGCGGCCGCGTCGAGACGGCCGAGTCGGGCGAGTTCGGCCGCACCGACCTCGTGCTCCGCGACGGCGGCGGTCGCCTGCTGGGCGGGCTGCCGGAGGAGCAGAGCTGCTGGATGAGCCACCGCGACGCCGTCTTCGAGGCGCCCGAGGGCTTCACGGCGCTGGCCTCCAGCCCGAGCTCGCCGGTCGCCGCCTGCGAGCTGCCCGACCGCGGCCTCTACGGGATCCAGTTTCACCCCGAGGTCGTCCACACCCCCTACGGGACCGAGATCCTCACCCGCTTCCTGCGCGACGTCTCCGGTTGCGAGCAGCAGTGGTCGCCCAAATCGGTGATCGCGGAGCAGATCGAGAAGATCCAGGCCCAGGTCGGCGACGGCCGCGTCATCTGCGGCCTCTCCGGCGGCGTCGACTCCTCGGTCGCGGCGATGCTGGTCCACAGGGCGGTGGGGGAGAAGCTGACCTGCGTCTTCGTCGACCACGGGCTGATGCGGATGAACGAGGCCGAGCAGGTGGTCGAGGCCTTCAGCGAGTTCGGCATCCCGCTCGTCCACGTCGATGCCGAAGCGCGCTTCCTCGAGAAGCTGGCCGGGCAGGACGATCCGGAGACCAAGCGCAAGATC
Organism: uncultured Solirubrobacterales bacterium; assembly: GCA_963811375.1. Taxonomy (GTDB): domain Bacteria; phylum Actinomycetota; class Thermoleophilia; order Solirubrobacterales; family 70-9; genus VAYN01. Next base: position 519,685 of record CAWEQY010000002.1, on the reverse strand, counting down.
ATCGGCGGCGAGTTCATCCGCGTCTTCGAGGAGGAGGCGGAGAAGCTCGAGGGCGTCGACTTCCTCGTCCAGGGCACGCTCTACTCGGACGTGATCGAGTCCGGCGGCAGCGACCACGCGGCGACGATCAAGTCCCACCACAACGTCGGCGGCCTCCCCGACGACCTCGAATTCGAGCTGGTCGAGCCGCTGCGGATGCTGTTCAAGGACGAGGTCCGCGCCGTCGGCGCCGAGCTCGGCCTGCCGGAGCGGATGGTCTGGCGCCAGCCCTTCCCGGGCCCGGGGCTGGGGATCCGGATCGTCGGCGGCGAGGTCAACAAAGAGCGGTTGGACATCCTTCGCAGCGCCGACGCGATCCTGCAGGAGGAGATCCGCGCGGCGGAGCTCTACCGACAGCTCTGGCAGTCGTTCTGCGTGCTGCCGGTGGTGCGCTCGGTTGGCGTGCAGGGCGATGGTCGCACCTACGCCTACCCGATCGTGATCCGCGCCGTCACCTCCGACGACGCGATGACCGCCGACTGGGCGCGGCTGCCCTACGACCTGCTCGAGCGCGTCTCCAACCGGATCATCAACGAGATCCGCGACGTCAATCGCGTCGCCCTCGACATCTCCTCGAAGCCACCGGCGACGATCGAGTGGGAGTGAGCGCTCCCCGCTAGATCGTCTCCTTGCGCGAGCCCGGAGTCTCGAAGCTGGCGAGGCCGACGATCGCCGAGATCGCGCCGCGGCCTTTGCGCTTGGCCAGGCGCGCGCGGCTCTCGTCCTGAATCGCCAGCACCTTGTCGACGGTGTCTTTCATCGTCACGGTCACCTCGTCCCAGCCTCGCTGATCGAGCTGGACTGGGCTCCAGCAGAGCGTCGTGTCTTCGCGGCCGTCGATCGTGCCGGCCTCGAGGGCCGCCACCGCCCGGTCCATGAAGCTCTGCAGGGTGGCGCCGGAGACGCCGCCGAGCAGGGCGCGCGGGACCCGTCGCCAGATCCGATCGCCGATGAACGAGTGGGGCGAGGCCTTGTAGAAATGCTCGGTGGCGCCACGGCGCTGCGCCGTGTCGACGAGTTCCAGGCAGCCGCATTTGTCGAGCGCACGCGTGTGGTAGGCGACGTGGCTGAGGCCGGCATCAAGGTCGCCCGAGAGGCGGATCGGGCTTGCGACCCGTTCGGTCAGGGCCTCGAGGATCCTGATGCGTAGAGGGTGGGCCAGAGCCCTAACCAGGCGCTGGTCGATCACTTCTGGGCGGTCTCTCTTCACGGGGGTGGCTCCTTCGGGGGGTTGGTGGCACCGCGCCCTACGCTTCCTGCTTAGACGAATATATATTGAGTATTTGTAAAGACCAGAAGCCATTGCCGCAAATTGGAGGGTTCGCGAGCGCCTAAACGCCGGCGACGCGGGTGATCGCGAAGATCACGACGAAGCCCGAAGCCGTCAGCGCCACCCGCGCCCAGGAGGCGTGAGCGTGGGCCTCGGGCAAGAGGTCGGTGGCGCCCATGTAGAGGAAGAAGCCGCTGTAAATGCAGAGGATGTAGCCAAGGGTGTGGTCGGAGACGGTGACCAGGGAGCCGACGATCGCGCCGAGCAGGGGCGCGATCGCGTCGATCCGCAGCCATTTCCTCGCGCTGCGCCGATCGCCGGACTGGCTGAGGATGAAGCTGACGGTGTTGAGGCCGTCGGCGAAGTCGTGGCTGATGACGGCGATGAAGACAAGGAAGCCGGTGGCGCTGTCGAGCCCGAAGGCGAGGCCGATCCCGAGCCCGTCGATGAAGCTGTGGACGGAGAGTCCGAGCGCCCCCAGCACGCCGACGCGATGGTGGGCGCGGGCATCGGAGGGGTCGTCGCGGTGGTGCAGCACCAGTGCCCGCTCGGCGAAGAAGAAGGCGAGAAAGCCAACCGCGACCAGCGCCGTCGCCTTGTTGACGTCGCCGAGGTGCTCGATGCCCTCGGGCAGGACGTCGAAGAGGGCTACGGCGACGACGATTCCCCCGGTCAGGGCGATCACGGTCGGCAGCGTGTGCGAGAGGCGCAGTGCGATCTGTCCGCCGATCAGGGTCGCGACGACGGTCAGGCAGGCGAGGGGGATGGCGACGGCGGGCATCGGTTGGCGGTCAGTTCGGAGCGGGCGCCTGGCAGCGTGGACAGCGGCCGCGCAGGACCACGTCGTGGCTGTCGACCTCGAACTCGGCCGTACGGCTGATCGCCGCGATCGCCCGCTCGAGCCCGGGGTCCGCGAAGGGGGCGAGCAGCCCGCACTCGCGGCAGACAAGGTGGTGATGGTGGCCGCTGGGGTCGAGGCGCTCGTAGCCGGCGGCGTCGCCGCCGACGTCGATGCGCTGGATCAGTCGCAGCTGTTCGAGTTGCTCGAGGGTCCGGTAGATGCTCGCGCGGCCCGCCGCCAGGCGCCGATCCATCTCCAGGGCGGTCAGCGCACAGTGCTCGGCCGCGAGCAGCTCGATCACCTGGCGCCGCGCGCTGCCGCTGCGGTAGCCCGCCCGGTCGAGTTCTGTTTCCGCCCGCTGAGCCCAGTTCACGGCGGGCACCGTATCAGAGAATGAGATTCATTCTCATTCAGTGATTCAGCTGTACGCGTCCCACTTTTCGAGGTAGGAGAGCGGATCGAAGGGACTGCCGCCTTCGTACCAGCCCGGCGCCCCCCACATCTCGAAATGCAGATGGCACCCCGAGGCGTCGCCGGTGTCGCCGACGATGCCGATCGGCTGCCCGGTGCGGACGGTTTCGCCAACCTGCAGCGGCGAGGGTTCGGCCAGGTGCGCGTACATGAAGTCGTTGGGGCTGCCCTTGCCGTCGATGACGATGTAATTGCCGGCATTTGCCTCGTACTCGGCGTACTGGACGACGCCACCGCGGGCGGCGACGAGCGGGGTGCCGCAGGCCGCCATCACGTCTTGGCCCTGGTGGGTGTGACCCGACCTGCCGGCGCCGAAGCGGCCGGCGCTGAGGCCGAATTCATGGGCGCCGAGAATCGGGAAGGCGTAGCCGTAGAAGGCGAAGCTGAGGCTGAGCGCGGTCGAGGCGGTCGCCTTGCGGGCGGCCGGGGCTTCGACCTGGGGGCCGATCCGGAAGCTATAGCGGCCATTGCGGGCCGGACGCCCTTCGCTCGTGGTGCCGTCCCAGCGGATGCCGGCCGGCACATTCGGGGCGATGTCGTTGCGGTAGAAGGTCTGGACGGTCACGCCGACGGCGTCGACGACGTCGACCCGCAGGTCGTTTTGGGGCTGGCTGCTGCCGATCGTGTAGCTGAGGCGGGGAAAGCGGAAGCCGAAGTAGAAGGATTTGCGCGGAGTCGTTTCGGCCGCGACCAGGCTGAGGGCGCCGGCGCTGGGCGCGGCGGTCGGCGCACCGGCCGGGCTGCTCGGCGGCGGCGGGCCGCCGCTGGGGGTGGGAGTGCCCCCGACCATCGCCGCCGCGGCGCTGCCGCCGCAGACACTCAGCAGCGCGACAATGGCGAATATGGAAACTCTTGCCGCCAGACCGGATCTGGCGATCTCATTGCTGCGCACCGCTGGCCCTCTCTTTCGATTGCCTACGGAGTTAGCTGTCGGGCTCGCGCTGAAAGAGATGCGCTACGGACAAATTCGTCCGATTCGCCCCGGAGACCTGCATCGGTCTCTGCGGTTCCTCCGCCCCCGTTCGGATGTCCGGACGGGATTCGGCATTGCTGGCGCGGCAGTATAGACGGCAGGATGGCTATGATCCCCCGGCCGCGTCGGCGAGTCCGCGCGGCTTTTTGATGATGAAGACCACGATGAAGACCTACGTAGCCAAGCCTTCGGACCGCCAGCGCGACTGGTACGTCGTCGATGCCGAGGGCCAGACCCTCGGGCGCCTGGCCACGCAGATCGCCGACGCGCTGCGCGGCAAGCGCAAGCCGGAGTACACGCCACACATCGACACCGGCGACTTCATCGTCGTCGTCAACGCGGAGAAAATCCGCGTCACCGGCAACAAGATGGAGCAGAAGATCTACTGGCGCCACAGCGGCTACCCGGGCGGGATCAAGTCGCGGACGCTGGCCGAGATGCTCGATCGGCGCCCGGAGGAAGTGATCCGCAAGGCGGTCAAGGGCATGCTGCCGCGCAACCGCCTCGCCCGCCAGCAGCTGACCAAGCTGAAGGTCTACGCCGGCCCCGAGCACCCGCATGCCGCCCAGCTGCCCAAACCGATGGAACTGAGAGATAGATGACGGACGAGCACAAAGACGAGACTTCAGAGCCGGTAGACGAGACGGCCGAGGGCCAGGAGCCTCAGGACGCGGGTCCTGTCGCGGCAGAGGACTCCTCGTCCTCGCAAGCTGCGGGCGAGGAGCCCACCGCCACGCCACCCGCGTCAGAGGCGCCGGAGGAGGCCGCGGAGGAGGCGCCCGAGGTTGAGGCCGCTGCCGCGGAGACCGCTGGTGAGAGCGACGAGGGTTCGGACGCCCCCGCGGAGACCGCTGAGGAGCCTGTAGCTGAGGAGACTCCGGCCGAGGAGCCTGTCGCCGAGGAGCCCGTTGCTGAGGATGCTCCCGCTGAGGAGCCCGCTGCCGAGAAGGCGGAGGAGCCGAAGGCGGCGGAGAAGAAGAAAGACGTCATTCCCGGTGCCGACCTCGAGCCGATCGCGGTGGAGCCGGAGAAGCCGCTGAGTGCTGAGGAGAAGGCGCGGCTCGAAGCTGAGGAAGAGGAGAAAGCGCGCCGTGAGGCGGCGCTCGTCGATGGCGACGATGCCGAGACCGCAGCCGCGAGCCGCGAGCCGGCGAAGATGGAGAGCGGCTCCCGCTTCCTCGCCACCGGCAAACGCAAGTGCTCGATCGCCCGCGTCATCCTGCTTCCCGGCGATGGCAAGGTCGAAATCAACAAGCGCAGCCTCGACGAGTTCTTCCCGCGCCCCCTGCACCAGACGATGGCGATCCAGCCGCTCACCGTCTCCGGCTACGAGGGCAACGTCGACGTCCGCGTCCGCGTTCACGGCGGCGGCATCAGCGGTCAGGCCGGCGCTGTTCGCCACGGCATCGCCCGGGCGCTGACCGAGATCGACCCCGAGCTGCGTGGCGAGCTCAAGCGACGTGGCTTCCTGACCCGCGACGCGCGCGTCAAGGAGCGTCGTAAGGCGGGCTTCAAGAAGGCTCGTAAGAAGCCTCAGTTCAGCAAGCGCTGACGGGGGTTTGGTGAGCGCCGAGCGCAAGCTCTTCGGAACCGATGGGGTCCGAGGGGAGGCTGGCACGTTCCTCACTGCGGAGTTGGCAACGGCGCTCGGGCGGGCGACCACCGCCTCGCTGGAGGCAGAGCGCCCCCAGGTTCTGATCGTCCGCGACACCCGCGAGTCGGGGCCGATGCTGGAGGCGGCGCTGGCGGCAGGGGTGGCTGCGGCGGGCGGCGACGCGCTGCTCGGCGGGGTCTTGCCGACCCCCGCCGCCGCGATTTTGGTCAGGCGGCTGGGGCTCGATCTCGCCGCGGTTGTCTCCGCCTCCCATAACCCCTATCGCGACAACGGCATCAAGTTCTTCTCCGCTCAGGGGACGAAGCTCGGCGACGAGCTCGAGGCGCGGATCGAGTCGTTGCTCGACGAGGCGCCAACCGCCACCGAGGTCGGGCGCGTGCGCGAGCTGAACGGCGGCCTCGACGACTACCTGCGCGAGCTGGAGACCGCTTTCCCCCTCGATCTCTCCGGCAGCCGCGTTGTCCTCGATTGCGCCAACGGCGCCGCCCACCGCGCCGCTCCGGCGATCTTCGAGCGCCTTGGCGCCGAGATCGAGGTGATCGGCGCCGAGCCCGACGGGCGCAACATCAACGCCGGCTGCGGCTCCACTCACCTCGAGCAACTGTCCGAGCGGGTCGCCGGCTCCGCGGCCGAAATTGGCTTCGCCTTCGACGGCGACAGCGATCGCATGCTGGCGGTCGACACCAACGGGCGCGTCCACGACGGCGACGAGCTGATCGCGCTCGCCGCCCGCGGCCTGGCTGGCCGGGGCGAGCTCGACGGCGGCGTCGTCGTCACCGTGATGACCAACTACGGCTTCCACCGGGCGATGGAGGCGGCGGGGATCGAGGTCGCCGTCACCCAGGTCGGCGACCGCTACGTGCTCGACGAGATGCAGCGCCGGGGCTGGGCCCTGGGTGGCGAGCAGTCGGGTCACATCATCGCCTCGGATTTCGTCGCGACCGGCGATGGCATCGCCGCGGCGCTGATGACGATGCGCGAGCTGGGCGGCGCCCAGCTCGCCGACGCGGTGCCGATGGAGAAGCTGCCGCAAACCCTGGTCAACGTCGAGGTCGCCGACCGCGATGCCATCGCCGGCGCCGCGGCCGTCTGGGAGGCGGTGGAGCGCGAGGGCGAGGCCCTCGAGGGTCGTGGCCGCGTGCTCCTGCGCCCCTCTGGAACCGAGCCCTTGGTGCGGGTGATGGTCGAGGCACCGAGCCCCGAGGAGGCCGAGGCGGTCTGCAATCGCCTGGTCGCACTCGTCCGCCAAGAGCTGGCCTGACCCCGCCGGCCCTCTACCCTTACTCGCCCTTATGTGCGGAATAGTCGGATACGTGGGCGGTCGCCCCTGCGAGGAGCTGCTGCTCTCGGGGCTGGAAAAGCTCGAATACAGGGGCTATGACTCGGCCGGCCTCTCCGTGATCGAGGACGGCGAGGTCGACAGCGCCCACGCCGTTGGCAACATCGCCAACCTGCGCGCCGCCGTCGACGAGCGCGCCAGCAACGGCGCCGGCGCCCTGCCCGTCTCCCACACCGGGATCGCTCACACCCGCTGGGCCACCCATGGCCGTGTCACCGAGGAGAACGCTCACCCGCACGACGACAGCTCCGGCAAGGTCCACATCGTCCTCAACGGGATCGTCGAGAACCACGCCGGCCTGCGCCGGCGGCTGCAGGCCCAGGGCGAGGAGTTCACCTCGGAGACCGACGCCGAGGTCGTCGCCCACCTGATCGCCGCCCACTACGACGGCGACCTCGCTGCCGCCGTCCGCGCCGCCTACGCGGAGCTGCGCGGCCACTACGCCTTCGTCGCCATGCACGCCGACGAGCCCCGGCGCCTGGTCGGGGCCCGCAAGGAGTGCCCGCTGGTCGCTGGCATCGGCGAGGGGGAGACCTTCCTCGCCTCGGCGATCCCCGCCTTCCTCGCCGACACCCGCATCGCCGTGCCGATCGAAAACGGCGAGCTGGTCGAAATCGAAGCGGGCGCGGTGAGGATCACCGACGTCGATGGCAACACCATCGACCGCGCCTCCGAAGAGGTGACCTGGGATGCCGACGCCGCCGAGAAGGGCGGCTTTGAGACCTTCATGCTGAAGGAGATCCACGAACAGGCCGATGCCGTGGCCGAGACGATCGCCGACCGCCTGCCCGGCGACGACGGCGTCGACCTCTCCGAGGTGGCGCTCGACGACGACTTCCTGCGCGGGCTGCAGCGGGTCGTGATCGTTGCCTGCGGCACCTCCTACCACGCCGGCCTGATCGGTCGCTACGCGATCGAGGAGTGGGCGCGGGTGCCGGTCGAAATGGATATTGCCTCCGAGTACCGCTACCGCAACCCTGTCGTCGGGCCGGGCGACCTGGTCGTCGGGATCACCCAGTCGGGGGAGACCGCGGACACGCTGGCGGCGATGCGACTGGCGCGCGAGGCCGGGGCAAGGGTGCTGGCCGTCACCAACATCATGGGCAGCCAGGCCACCCGCGACGCCGATGCCGTCCTCTACACCCGCGCCGGCCTCGAGATCGGGGTTGCCGCGACCAAGACCTTCCTCGCCCAGGTGGCGGCGATGTACCTGTTGGGGCTGCGCATCGCCGAGCTGCGCGAGTCGTTGCCGGCGGCGCGGATCGCCGAGCTGGTGGCGGCGCTGAAGTCGCTGCCCTCGAAGGTGGAGGAGACGCTGGCGGCGGTCGAAGAGCCGGTCGCGGCGATCGCCGCCGCCCATAGCGAGCAGAACTTCTTCCTCTACCTCGGTCGCCACATCGGCCTACCGGTCTGCCTCGAGGGAGCGCTGAAGCTGAAGGAGATCTCCTACATCCCGACTGACGCTTACGCGGCGGGGGAGATGAAGCACGGCCCGATCGCCCTGCTCGACGAGTCGACGCCGGTCGTCTGCATCGCCACCGAGAGCCCGGTCCTGGAGAAGGTGCTCTCCAACGTCGAGGAGGTCCGCGCCCGCGGCGCCCAGACGATCGCGATCGCCACCAAGGGGGGGAAGCGCGCCGCCGAAGTCGCCGACGAGACCGTCGAGGTGGCGGCCACCGACTGGATCCTGCAGCCGATCGTGGCGATCCTGCCGCTGCAGCTGCTGGCTTACGACATCGCCCGGGCCCGCGGGCTCAACGTCGATCAGCCCCGTAATTTGGCCAAGACCGTGACGGTCGAGTGATCTGGTCCAATCGCGTCGCTAGGATGCGCCGTCCTGTGCAGGCCCGTCTCGTCCTCATGGTCGCTGCCGCGACCGCAGCTCTCGCCGTCGCCGGCTGTGGCGGCAGCGAGGACTCGAGCTCGGACCCGGCGACCTTGGCTCCTCCGAAGACGCCAGTCTTCATCGAAGCCGCCGTCCAGCCGGAAGGCGAGGTGAGGTCGAACATCGCGTCGCTGGCCAAGAGCATTGGCGGCATCGACGACCTCGGCGGCCTGATCGTCTCTGAAATCGAAAACTCCGCCGACGACTCGGGCGAAGACCTCGACTACGCCGAGGAAATCGAACCGTGGCTGGGCGAAAAGGGCGGCCTCTTCTTCCAGGAATACGACGGCGACGAGCTCGAAGGCTACGGCGTCGCGATTCAGAGCACCGACACCGATGCCACCCAGGAATTCATCGACAAGCGGGATGGCGACGAAGTGTCCGAGGAAGGTTCCTACGAAGGCATCGACTACAAAGTCGAAAGCGATGACGGCACCGCGGTTGGCATCGTCGGCGACTTCCTTGTCTTCGCCGAAGACACGAAGACCTTCAAGCTGATGGTCGACGCCTCCAAGGGCGAATCTCTTTCCGAAGAAGAGACCTACGCCGCCGCCGTCGACGCCGCCCCCAGCGGCAGCTTCGCGGACGTCTTCGTCGACATCGGCGGCCTGATCGACCAGTCCGGCGGCACGATCGATCCCGAAGCGCAGCAGTTCCTCGACAGTGCCGGAATCGACCCCGAGGAAGCGACCGCCGTTGCCAGCTTGATTCCCGGCTCCGACCAGATCGAGATCGACGTCAGCACCGATGTCGGTGGCGAGAACCCGCCGACCGGCGACGCCTCGCAGCTGCTCGGCTCGCTCCCCGCCAGTTCCTTCGCTGCCCTTGCCTCTGCCGACTTCGGCAATCGCTTCGGGGAAGCGATCGACCAGATCGACGCCAACGGCATCCCCGGCGAGATCCCGCCCGGCAAGTTCAAGAGCGGCCTCAAGGAAGCCGGCATCGACCTCGAAAAGATCGCGACCTCGGTCAGCGACCTCGGCGTTTTCGCCGAAGGCAGCAGCGAACGCAACCTCGGCGGCGCCGCGGTGCTGACGACCAAAGGTTCCAAGGAAGCGACCAACACGGTTGCCAACATCGGCCTGCTGCTGCGCGCCACCGGCACCCCGGGGGTCACCGCGATCTCCGGCAAGGCAAGCGGCTTCTCGATCCGCAGCGCCGACCTCGGCCCGAAGCCGCTGGTCATCGCCGCCCAGGGCGAGCGGATCGCGATCGGCTATGGCTTCTCGGCGGCAACGCAGGCCCTGGCCAGCGATTCCGGCGCCACCCTCGCCGACAACCCGACTTACAAGGAAGCCGTCAGCGCCCTCGGCAGCACCCCGATCACCGGCTTCGTCGACGGCCCGGCGGCGCTGAGCCTCGCTTCGGCGCTGATCCCGGCAGACGAAAAGGAAGACTTTCTCGAAGCGAAGCCCTACTTGAGCAAGATCGACTACGTGGCGATCGGCTCCGGTGCCTCCGGTGACCTGGCGACGGTGAAGCTGATCGCCGGCGTCGGCAAGTAGCCGTTCGCCGCCCCGTACATCCGCGGCTAGGCTGCCGTTGATGGAGTCCTGGCTCACGCCTCTATACGACGCCGAGGGCGCTCGCGCCGTCGATGCCTGGGCGATCGAGGAGCAGGGAATTGCTCCCGCGCAGCTGATGGAGACGGCGGGGACGGCACTGGCGGAGGCGGTGGCATCGCTCTCGCCCCGGGGCCCCGTGCGGATTGTCTGCGGCAAGGGGAACAACGGCGGGGACGGGCAGGTTGCGGCCAGGCATCTGCGCCAAACGGGGTTCGCGGTGGAGACGGCCGAGCTCTGGTCGGACGATCGGCCGGACGACCTCGATGCCTGGCTGGCCGGCTCCGGCGCCGTCGTCGACGCGATCTTCGGCACCGGGTTCTCCGGGGCGCCGCGACAGCCGGCGCTCGCTGCGATCGAGGCGATCAACCGCTGCGGGGTGCCGGTGGTCGCCTGCGACATCGCCTCGGGAGTGGATGCCTCCAGCGGTGAGATCGCGGGAGTGGCGGTCGAGGCGGATCTGACGGTGAGCTTTCACGCCGCCAAGCTGGGGCAGCGGATCGCGCCCGGGAAGTGGCACACGGGCGAGCTGCGGGTGGTGGCGATCGGGATCCCGCCGGGTTCGCCGACTGCGCCCGGCGCCGGAGTCATCGAGCCTTCGGTCCTTGCCCTCGCTCCCCGCCGGGGCCCGCGCTCGACCAAGTTCAGCTCCGGCCAGGTCGCGATTGCGGGCGGGTCGCGGGGCCTCACCGGCGCGGTGCGGATGTCCTCGCTGGCGGCGATCCGCGCCGGCGCCGGCTACGCGACCGTCGCCGTCCCGGCCGATCTCGAGGCCGTCTTCGAAGCAGGCGAGCCGGAGGTGATGTCGGTCGGCTGTCCCGGTGGCGACGGGCGCCTCGTGCCGGCCTCCGCCAAGGCGGTCCTGCGGGCCTTCGCGCCCGCTGCGGCTGGTGTCCTCGGGCCCGGAATGGGCCGCGATCCGGGTTCGGTCGAGCTGGCGCGTGAGGTGGTCGGGGCGATCGAGGTGCCGCTGGTGATCGACGCCGACGGCCTCAACGCCTTTGCCGAGCACCTGGGCCCGGTTGCCGCCCGCGATGCCGCGACCGTGTTGACCCCGCATGCCGGTGAGCTCGGACGCCTGCTGGGCCGCGACTCCGAGCAGATCGCGGCTCGCCGGCTCGCCTCCGCCCGCGAGGCGGCCACGATGGCCGGAGCCGTCGTCGTGTTGAAGGGCGACGACACGATCGTCAGCGACGGCGAGCGGGTGGCGGTCAACGCGATCTCCGCCCCGGCTCTGGCCACGGCCGGCAGCGGCGACGTCCTTTCGGGGATGGTGGCGGCGCTGCTCGCCCGCGGCCTGGAGCCGTTCGCCGCGGCCTGCGCGGCGGTCGTTGCCCATGCCCGTGCGGGCCGCGCCGCCGCCATCCGCATCGGCGCCACCGAGTCGGTGATTGCCAGCGACGTGATCGACTCGATCCCGGTGGGCCTGCGCCCCGGCCTGCCGGTCGAATAATCTCGCCGGGATGAAGACCGCCGCCGAGATCATGAATGCCGATGTCCCCACCGTCTCGCCCGAGGACGACGCCCGCCGGGCGATCGACCTGCTCGCGAAGACGGATATGGGGGCGATCCCGGTTGTCGACGAGGACCGTCGCGTGGTTGGCATCGTCAGCGAGTCGGATCTGATCCTCAGCGACGAGGAGTCCGAACTGCACCTGCCGCACTACCTCAACATCATGGGCGGGATCGTCTTCGTCGGTTCGATGAAGGGGTTCGAGGAGCGCCTCGAGAAGGCTTTCGCCACCAAGGTCTCCGAGCTGATGACGCCCGATCCGATTGTCGTCCACGACTACGAGTCCGCGGATCGCGTCGCCAAGAAGATCGCCGACTCGCATCACAACCACCTCCCTGCGGTCGACGCCGATGGGCGCCTGGCGGGCATGGTCACCAGGGCCGACGCGCTCGCCGCGCTGGTCGACGACGAGTAAGCGGATGGAGCGGGCGGTCGCCCGGATCGACTTCGAGGCGATCCGGGCAAACTGCACCAGACTGAAGGCGGAGCTGGGCGACGCGGCCGAGCTCTGCGCGGTGGTCAAGGCCGATGGCTACGGGCACGGTGCCGATGGCTGCGCCAATGCCGCCCTGGCCGGTGGCGCGACGCGGCTGGCGGTGGCGACCGCGACCGAGGCCGAACAGGTCGGCCGCCGCCTCCAGCACATCCCCCTGCTGACGATGGGGGCGCTGAGCGTCGAGGAGGTCGACGTCGTCCTCTCCGCCGGCTCGGAGGTCGCGATTTGGCATGAGGACTTTCGCCGCCTGCTCGCCGACCGCGCCCGTGCCCAGGGCCGGCCCGCCCGCGTCCACGTCAAGTACGACAGTGGCATGGGCCGGCTCGGCAACGCCGATCCGCAGGAGGTGATCGCGCTGGCACGCGCCTGCGACGCCGATCCCAGCCTCCAACTGGCCGGCGTCTGGACCCACTTCGCGACCGCCGACGAACCCGATTCGGGGTTCTTCGACGAGCAGCTCGGCCGCTTCGAGGCCGTCGCCACGGCGCTCAAGGCCGAGTTCCCATCGGCGATCGCGCATGCCGCCAACAGCGCTGCGGTCTTCCGCGACCGGCGCTCGCACTTCGACATGGCCCGTTGCGGGATCGCGGTCTACGGGCTCGATCCCTTCCAGGGCGACCCGGCCGAGCGCGGCCTCGCCCCGGCGCTCTCGCTGCGCTCCTATGTCGCCGACGTCAAGCGCTTCGCCCCCGGCGCCAGCGCCGGCTATGGCCAGACCTGGGTCGCCGCCGCCGAGACCTGCGTCGGGGTGGTGCCGCTGGGCTATGGCGACGGCGTTCGGCGCGGGCTCAGCAACAACGCCGAGGTCCTGGTCGGCGGTCGCCGCTACCCCCTGGTCGGGACGGTCTCGATGGACAACATCACGATCGACCTCGGCGCCGATACCGCGGTCCAGCCGGGAGACGAGGCGGTGTTGATCGGCGCCCAGGGCGAGGACGCGATCCGGGCCGAGGAGGTCGCCGCCCGGCTCGACACCATCAACTACGAGGTCACCTGCGGGATCTCGGCCCGGGTGCCGCGCCGCGCGGCCTGACGACTGGCGGGTTTGTATCCCTATGGGTGACAAAACCGCGAATCTCTTCGACTCTCCCCTGGTCGCCGCGGCCGCGGGGGCGTTGAGCGGCGAGGAAGGCGTCTGGATCGTCGGCGGTGCCGTGCGCGACGCGGCCCTGGGCCGCGAGGTCACCGACCTCGACCTCGCGGTTGCCGGCGACCCCGGTGCCGCCGCCCGGGCGATCGCCGCCGCGCTGGGCGAGCACGCTTTCGAGCTCTCGGCCGAGTTCGGCACCTGGCGCGTCGTCTCCAGAGGTCGGGGTTGGCAGGTCGACGCCACCGTCCTCCGCGGCGACGGGATCGACGCCGACCTGGCCGCACGCGACTTCACGATCGGCGCCGTGGCGGTGCCCCTGGCCGGGGGGGAGGCGATCGACCCCTTTGGCGGACTTGCCAACCTCGAGGGCGGCGTCCTGCGCGCGGTGGGGGGGAACAGCTTTGGCGAGGACCCGCTGCGGCTGCTGCGGGCGGCGCGCCTGGCGGCCGGGCTGAGACTCGAGATCGATCCCGCCACCGTCGGGCTCGCCCGGGCCGCGGCGCCCCGGGCCGCCGACCCCGCCGGCGAGCGCCAGCTGACCGAGCTGCGGCAGCTGCTCGGCGGTCCCGACCCGCTGCGCGGCCTCGCTCTGCTCGACGAGCTGGGGCTGACCGCGATCGTGCTGCCGGAGCTGGAGAACCTGCGCGGGGTCGAACAGGGCCCCAACCACCACCTCGACGTCCACGGCCACACGCTCGCCGTGCTCGAGCACACGTTGGAGGTCGAGGCCGACCTCGATCGCTTCGCCGGCGACCGCGCTGCGGAGGTGGCCGAGCTGCTGGCGGAGCCGCTCGCCGACGAGATGAGCCGCGGCACCGCCCTGCGCTTCGGCGCCCTCTTGCATGACATCGGCAAGCCGGCGACGCGCGCCGAACGCGACGGCTTCGTCGGCTTCCGCGGTCACGACCAGGCGGGAGCGGAGATCGCGGGCGAAATCTGCGGGCGCCTGCGCGCCAGTCGCCACCTCACCCATCACCTGCGGGCGCTGACGCTCCACCACCTGCGGCTCGGTTTCCTGATCCCCGAGGCACCGTTGCCGCCGCGTCGGATCCACGAGTACCTGCGAGCGACCGAGCCGGTCGGCGTCGACGTCACCCTGCTCACCGTCGCCGACCGCCTCTCTGCCCGCGGCGCCGGGATCCTGGCCAGGCCCGAGATGGTCGAGGCGCACCTCGCCCTCGCCCGTCAGATGATCGCCGCGGCGCTCGACTGGCGCCGCGACGGGCCGCCGCCGCCGCTGCTGCGCGGCGACGAGCTGGCGGCCGACCTGGAGATCGAGCCGGGCCCGGAGCTCGGAGACCTGCTGTCTGAGCTGGAGGCGGCGCAGTACGCGGGCGAGGTCCGGGATCGGGCCGGAGCCCTGAAACACGCTCGTCAGGTACGCTCGACGCCGCATGGCTGAGGAAAAGATCGAAATGGAGGGAGAGATCACCGAGGCTCTCCCTAACACGATGTTCCGGGTCAAACTGGACAACGGCCATGACGTGCTCGGCCACATCTCGGGCAAGATGCGCCGCCACTACATCAGGATCCTCCCCGGCGACCGCGTCAAGATCGAGCTTTCGCCCTACGACCTCGATCGCGGCCGCATCACCTATAGATACAAATAGGCGCCTGGCGGCGTCCTCAGTCGTTCGGTTTCGGGTCACGCACAGAAGTGCGCTCCCCTCACCTCTCTCCCTGCGTCCTTGCCAGGCGCCTATTTCAACTCTGGGTCGGGGGTGGCCAGCTCGGCCACCAGTGCTGACCAGGCGAAGTCCTTGGCGCCGAGGCCCTTGCCGCTGCGCGGGTCGTAGTACTCGCGCAGGCCTTCGCGGGCGACCGCGTCGATGACACCGTCGGCGAGGCGCTGGGCCTCCTCTTCGTAGCCGAGGCGGCGCAGGCCGAGCCAGACCATCCAGGCCGAGTTGATCCAGGTCGGGCCGCGCCAGTAGCGGCGGATCGGGCCGCGACCGCCGTCCGGTTCGTAGCCGCGCTCGCAGACCGCCACCGAGGGAGGCGCCACCGGCGTCAGGAACTCGCGCTCGTTCAGCAGGTGCTCCTCGACCAGGCGGCGGCCGATCTCTTCCGGCAGGTCGGGCAGTGCCAGCGGTGCCAGCGACGCCCAGGTGACGACGTCGGGCTGCGCACCGCCCGGCTGCACCTCGTCGAGGAAGAGGCCACGGCGCTCGTCCCAGAGCCGCTCGACCAGCGCCGGCGTCGCCGAAGGGCGGCCCAGCGCCTGCAGCGAGAGCGACCACATCGTGTTGACCAGCGTCTCGCAGAGGACCGGGTGGCCGGCGGCGCGAACTCGTCGGGCGTCGAACCCGAGCTTGCGGTTGCGCCGCACCAGCAGCGGGAAGCCAAGGCGCCCGTTCGAGCGCCGGCCCCAGACCGGTTCGAACTTGGGGGAGGCATCGAGCCCGGACTCGTCCGGCTGCAGGATCCACAGCAGCCCGTCGCCCTCGAGGTCGCGGTTTGCCGTCAACCAGTCCATATGGAGGCCGATGCGCGGCTCCGCGGCCGGGTCGCCGACGGCGATCTTCCAGGCCCAGGCCAGCAGCGGCGGCTGGATCGTCCCGGTCTGGAAGGAGCGGCGCGAGGTGACGTTGTAGAAAAGCGAGCGGACCAGTGAGACCTGCTGGTTCCAGAAGATCGTGTGACCGATGAAGCCGTCCTCCCGCTGTGCCGCGAGCAGACTCTCCAACTCCGCCCGAGCCCGCGCCGGCTCGAACCGCCGCCAGACGATCGCCGCGAAGCAGGAATCCCAGTACCACTGCCACGGATAGCGGCCGGGGCTGGGCTGCGAGTAGGCGTAGGAGATGCCCCCCCGGCGTCCTTCCTGCCAGTTCTGCCGCAGCACCCGCTCGGTCTCGGCGACGACCATGGCCGAGGGGGCGGGATGTCGAACCGGGGTCAACTTATCGGCTCCTCGGCAGGGTTTTCACCGGCCGGTGCGGCGCATTTCTCTCAGGGCCAGGGCGCCGAGCACCAGCAGTAGCCCGGCGAGCGCCAGCAGCCCCGGCCAGGTTTCCGCCCAGGTGACGCTGCCGACGAAGCCCTGGCGCGCCGCTTCGACCACCTGGGTCACCGGGTTGACGCGGGCGATGTCCTGCAGCCACCCCTGCAGCAGCGCCAGCGGCGCGTAGGCGGTGGTGGTGAGGATCAGCGCCATCATCCCCGCCTGCATCAGCGGCGCCGCCGACTGGCTCTTGAAGCGCAGCGCCAGGAACGAGCCCCAGCAGGCGGCGACCGCGGCCATCGCGGCGACCATGAAGAAGGTGACCGCCAGGCCGTCGACGCCGGGCCAGCCGGCCCCGAGCACCAGCGCGATCGCCAGGACGAAGCTGGCCGGGATCAGCGCTCGGGCGCTGGCCGCGAGCACCGTCCCCGCCAACAGCACCCAGCGCGGGGCGGGGGAGACCAGCAGCCGGTCGAGCCAGCCCTGTTCGATGTCGCGGGCGAGGTTGACTCCGGCCGCCGCGCCAGTGAATCCGGCCCCCTGCAGCATGCTGATCGGGACGATGAAGCTCTCGTAGCTGCCGGTGCTGAATCCCCGCAGCTGGGTCAGGGCGCCGAAGACGCCGTTGAGGCCGAGGAAGAAGATCGTCGGCGCCAGCACGCCCGGAATCGCCGCGCCGGGCACCCGGATCAGCTCGTTCCTGGCCCGCGTCATCAGGGCGCCGATCGTCGCCAGGTTGGCGCGCCAGGCCGGGATCGCGATCGTCGCCTCCATCAGCCCACCCGCAGCCGGTGGCGCAGGGCGCGGGCGCTGAGGATAAGACCGAGGACGACGATGCCGAGGATCGCCAGCACCGCGTAGAGCGTGTCGGCGGCGTCAATCCCGGAGATCATCGGCTCGCGGACTCCTTCGGCGATGAAGCTGAGCGGGTTGTACTGGGCGATCGTCTTCGCCGGCTCGATCATCAGTTCCTGGGGGAAGAAGGCGGAGGAGACGAAGAGGACGACGAGGACCAGCGGGAAGAGTCCCTGGACGACGCTGGCGCTGCCGGTGCGCAGGGCGATCGCGGCGCCGATCCCGCCGACCGCCATCGCCGCCGTGGTGACGAGGACGATCGCCAGCAGCGCGCCGGCGACGCCGCTCTCGATCTCCGCCCCGAAGATCAGTCCGATTGCCAGGAACCAGAGCGCGCCGAACAGTCCCAGCGCCGCGGTTCCGGCCAGGCGCCCGAGCACGATCGCGAAGCGCGGGATCGGAGCCGAGAAGAGGCGGTCGGTGAAGCCCATCTCGATGTCGACCGCGAGGGCGATGCCGCCGCTGTTACCGGCCAGCATCAGCGACTGCATCATCGCCCCGGCCAGCATGAACTGGAGGAAGCTCTGAACCGGAGGGAAGCCCGGCAGTTCGACCGCTCCGGCCGCGCCGCCGGTCTGGACCGCCAGCAGCAGGGTGGGGAAGATGATGATCGGCGCGATCAGCTGCGGGCGGC
Source organism: uncultured Solirubrobacterales bacterium (assembly GCA_963811375.1). Lineage (GTDB taxonomy): Bacteria > Actinomycetota > Thermoleophilia > Solirubrobacterales > 70-9 > VAYN01. The sequence goes on along the minus strand of CAWEQY010000002.1, from coordinate 502,161 downwards.
GGAAGGTCTGGCGGATCGAGCGCATGCCGAGTGCCCGCACCACCCGCGCGTTGGTCGCCAGCGAGCTCATGCCCCGACCGGCTCCTGCTCGGCGTTCTCCTCGCTCTCCTCCTCGAGGTGGTAGCCGGTTTTCTCGACGAAGACGTCGTCCAGCGTCGGTTTGACCAGCTCCAGCGCCTCGACCGCGATCCCCGCCTCGTCCAGCGCCCGCACGACGCGAGGGATGTCGGCGGCGCCGTTCTCGACCTCGACCAGGACTTTCTTGCCGTCCTTGGGTGGCAGCAGCCTGCCGATCGGGGCGAGGATCGACTCCGCCTCGGCGACCGAGCCCTGGGCCAGCTGCAGCTGGATGTGGGGGTTGCCGATTTCGGCCTTGAGCGACTCCGGCGTCCCCTCGGCGACGATCTTGCCGCTGTCGATGATGCCGACGTTGTCGGCGAGCTGGTCTGCCTCCTCCAGGTACTGGGTGGTGAGGAAAACGGTGGTGCCGTCTTCGTTCAGCGCCCGCACCTCCTCCCAGATCGTTTTGCGGCTGACCGGGTCGAGGCCGGTGGTCGGCTCGTCGAGGAAGAGCACGCGCGGTTCGTGGACCAGCGCCGCGGCGAGGTCGAGGCGCCGCTTCATGCCGCCGGAGTAGCCGCCGACGCGGCGGTCGGCGGCGGCGACCAGGTCGACCCGCTCGAGCAGGGCGTCGGCGCGCTGGCGGCCCTCGGCGGTGCGGATCCCCTGCAGGGTGGCCTGCAGACGGATCAGCTCGCGGCCGGTCATCAGCGGGTCGAGCGCGGCTTCCTGCAGGGCGACGCCGATCGAGGCGCGCACCGCCCGCGCCTCCTTGACCACGTCGTGGCCGGCGACGGAGGCGCGGCCACCGGTCGGCAGCAGCAACGTGGTCAGCATCCGCACCGTGGTCGTCTTGCCGGCGCCGTTGGGACCGAGGAAGCCGTAGATCTCCCCCTCCGCGACCGCGATGTCGATGCCCTGCACCGCAAGCACCTCGTCGAAGGCGCGCTCCAGTCCTTCGACCTCGATCGCTGGCATCCTCAAGAAACCTACAGCGCCCGAATGGCCGGGATCGTGCAAGTGGAGCCGCGCCACGGCATTCGCCCGGCGCGGACGGCAGAATCGAGGCGCAACCGGGGTCCCGACCTCGTGTTTGCCTTAGTTCATGCCCTTGACCGAGAAAAACAGCCGGACCGGCCGTGCCTGGGCTCTCTGCCTGGGCGCCGTCTGCCTGTTCGCGGCGCTGGTGGCTGTCGTCGCCCCCGGCGACGCCGACTCGGCGCCGCTGCGGGTCGTGATCCTGGGCCAGACCGCGGAAACTCCCCCACCTTCCTGCCCAGGCGAAATTGTCAACAACGTCCCGGTCAAGGAATGCCGGGTGGAGGGGCACGTGAGCGGCTTCCAGGCAATTGCCGGCGGTGTCGCCCGTCCCTACGAGGCGCCCTTCGAAGGCAAGATCGTCGCCTGGTCGATCACCCTCGCCAAGCCCTCGACGGTCGAATCCCCGACGACCCCCAACGAGCTCGGCTTCTTCAACGAATTCCTCGGCTCCCCGTCCGAGGCGCGGATCGGCATCCTGCGTCCGGTCGAAGGCTCGAAGCCGCCCCAGTACACGCTCGTCCGCCAGAGCCCGCTCGAGGTCCTCAACCCCTACTTCGGCACCACTCCCGTCTTCGCTCTCGAACACCCGCTGACCGTGCTCAAGGGTCAGGTCGTCGCGCTCACCATTCCCACCTGGGCGCCGATGTTCGCCTTCAACGTCGGCGAAGACAACACCTGGCGCGGCAGCCGCCTGCCCGAGCACTGCATGGCCAGAGAAGACATCCAGGGCGGCCACCCTCAGCAGGGCGTCGGCAAGACCAAGACCTACGGCTGTTACTACAGCAAGGCCCGCCTGCTCTACACGGCGACGCTGGTCAAGAAACCGTAAGGGGCGCTGGCGGGGGTGGGGGTCGGGTACCCCTCCTCTCTCGCCTGACTGGCGGGATCCCCTAGAGCCGTCCGAGATTGCCTCTCGGCCAGCGGCGCAAACGTTCGGAGGGGTACCCGACCCCCACCTCACGAATCTCTCGTTGGCTCCGTCACACGGGGAGCACGGGGAGGCAACGTCCCTCGGAAGCTCAGGCGGGAGACGGCGGTGGCTGTCCCTCCAGTCGCGTTGGAACCACCCCTTCTTTTTAGAGCTGGGGTTCGTGCGGGAGGCGTCGGTAGGTCCTCCGAACGTTTTGCGCCGCTGGCCAGACCGGGATCTCGGACGGCCGCAAGCAACCCCGCCAGTCAGGCGAGAGAGGAGGACCTACCGACGCCTCCCGCCCAAAGCCGTCCCCTTAAAGGGCGCTTTGACGCAAACCGCAGTAAGGACAGTCGCTGACGTCCAGCCCGATCAGTTGGTCGCAGCGGCGGCACGAGCGCAGGTTCGCCGGAGTCCGCGGCAGCGAGGACGCCGAAGGCGCCAGTGGCAGCACCATCGCCACTGGCTCCATCTCCTCGCCGGTCTCGCGATCGACGTAGACCTTGCCGGGCTCGGCGTAGGCGAGGGCCTCGCGGCCGGAGGCCGGGGCACGCATCCTGTAGAGCTGACGGTCGTTCATCGCCGCGAAGACTAATAGCTTGGGCGGCAGCGATGCGCGTTCTCCTCTTTCACGGCTACATGCTGCGGGGCACCGGCAGCAACATCTACAACGTCAACCTGGCTCGGGCGCTGGCTCGGCTCGGTCACGAGGTGCATCTGCTCTGCCAGGACCGGGAGGTGAAGATCGAGGGGGTCGAGATCCATAACCCCGACATTCACGGCCTGCTGCCGGTCTACGTCAAAGACCCCTACGAGGGCTTCGAAGTCAAGGCTTTCCCGGAGCTGACCGAGGCCGAGCTCGACCGCTACATCGACGCCAACGTCGCCGCCGTGCGCGAAGTCGCGGCGGCGACCGGCGGCTTCGACGCCGCACTGGCCAACCACCTGGTGATGGGTCCGGCGATCCTCGCCCGCGCCGATGTCGGCCCCTTTGCCGCCAAGATTCACGGCTCGGCGCTCGAGTACACGGTCAAACCGCACCCCCGCTTTCTTCCCTATGCCCACGAGGGCATGGAGGCGGCCGCCGCTGTTCTCGTCGGCTCCGGTCACACTGCCGAGTCGCTTTGGGCGGCGCTGTCGGACCTTCCCGATCTCCACGACAAGACCCGTTTGGGCCCGCCGGGCGTCGACATCGACGAGTTCCGCCCGTCCGGCGCCCGCGAGGCCGGTCTCGTCGTCTTCGTCGGCAAGCTGATCGTCTCCAAGGGGGTCGATCTGCTGATCGCCTCGTGGCCACTGGTGAGGGCGGCGCATCCGCAGGCGCGGCTGCGGGTGGTGGGTTATGGGGAGTACGAGGACGGGCTGCGCCGGCTTTTGGCCGCATTGGATCGCGGCGATCTGGAGGACGCCAGGGAGGTTGCCCGTCTCGGCTGGGGACTCGAGGGCGGAGAGGCGAGGCCGCTGCCGATCCTCTCGGCGTTCCTCGCCGATCCCCCCGCCGGATACATCGAGGCGGCGACGGGGGTTGCCGGCTCGATCGACCTGATCGGCCGCCTCGAGCACGACCAGGTCGCCGAGCTGCTTCCCCGGGCCGAGGCGCTGGTGATGCCCAGCACCTTCCCGGAGGCGTTCGGGATGGTCGCCGTCGAGGCCGCGGCCTGCGGCACGCTGCCGATTTCGGCCGGCCATTCGGGGATGCTGGAGGTGTCGCGGCAGCTCGCCGAGTCGCTGCCGTCGGGGGTGGGCGAGCTCACCTCCTTCCCGGTCGAGCCCGGTGCCGTCGGGGCGATCGCCGGCCGGCTCGGCGACTGGATGGCGCTGCCGGAGGCCGAGCGGGAGGACGCCCGCCGAGCGCTGGTGGAGACGGTGGGACGGCTGTGGAGCTGGGAGGGAGTGGCCCGCGGGGTGCTCGCCGCGTCGGCTGGGAGGCTCGGAGATCTGCCCCGTCCCAGCTAGCTAGTGCCAAGCGTCACCTGAGGCCGGAAAACCTCCCGCCGCCGCTTCAATAGAATGCCCGCCGCCTCATGTACGGCCGCCTCCCGATAGTGAAGATGCTCGCCGCCACGGTCGCGCTAACCGCTGCGATCTGCGCCGTCATGGTCCCGATCAACTGGGACGGCCAGCAGGCCTCGACCGCGGCACCGAAGATCGACAACCTGCTGACGGTGATGATCGTCCTCTCCTCCTTCGTCTTCGCCCTGGTCATGGTGATGCTCTTCTACGCCCTCTGGAAATTCAGGGCGAAGCCAGGCGACGAGTCCGATGGCGAGCCGATCCACGGCAACACCCGGCTCGAGGTCGCCTGGACGCTGATCCCGACCGTGATCGTCCTCTTTGCCGGCGGCTACAGCTGGTCGGTGCTGAACGACATCGAAGAGCCGGCCGCGAATCCGATTACGGTCGACGTCTTTTCCCAGCAATACGCCTGGAGCTTCGGCTACCCCGGCAAGGACATGGCCTGGTCGGAGGGGGAGCTTCACGTTCCGCTCGACCGCCAGGTCCACTTCAAGATGCACGCGCAGGACGTGATCCACTCCTTCTGGGTGCCGGAGTGGCGGATCAAGAAAGACAACGTGCCCGGGATCACGACGACGGCGATCGTCACCCCCGACAAGCTCGGGACCTATCAGCTGATCTGCACCGAGCTCTGCGGCTTCGGCCACGCTTCGATGCGGGCCAAAGTCGTGGTCGAGCCGCCCGCCAAATTCCGCGAATGGGTGGCGAGCCTGAAAACCGAGGTGCCGGCGCCGCTGGCGGAGTCGATTTCGCAGGACACCGAGGCCAACCCCGTGCCCCTGGACGCGGGCGGGGCATAATGGAGGAGACTCGATGACGGCTGCGATCAAGCAACCCGGGTGGATTCGAGGCGCACTTGGCGCCCTCGCTGCCGGGGCATTCGGTTTCGGCCTGGTCATCGCCCTGCGCGCGATCTCCGACCTGCCGCTCTATGAGACCGAGCAGACCGGCTATCCGCATGTGGTCGTGCCGCTGATCCTCGCCCCGCTCGGCTTCCTCGCCGGCTTCGGGTGCTTCGACTACTGGCTGCGCTGGGCCGCTGGCCTGCCGACGATCCCCGACGACCACTCCCAGCACGGGGCGAAAAGCTGGAAGGACTACTTCCGCTTCAACACCGATCACAAGGTGATCGGCATCCAGTACATCGTCACCACCTTCTTCTTCTTCTTCATCGGCGGCCTGATGGCGATGCTGATCCGCGCCGAGCTGGCCCAGCCGGGCACCCAGATCGTCGACGCGGCGGCTTTCAACAGCCTCTTCTCGACCCACGCGGCGATCATGATCTTCCTCTTCGTGATCCCGGTCTTCGCCGGCATCGCCAACTACGTCCTGCCGCTGATGATCGGCGCCCCGGACATGGCCTTCCCGCGCCTCAACGCGCTCAGCTTCTGGATGCTGCCGATGGCCGGCATCCTCTTCGTCAGCAGCTTCCTCGCCCCCGGCGGCGCCTTCGACGCCGGCTGGACCGGCTACGCGCCGCTCTCCACGGGCGCCCCGCTCGGGCAGTCGTTCTTCAACCTCGGCGTTCAGTTCGCCGGCGCCTCCTCGATCGCGACCGCGCTCAACTTCCTGGTCACGATCATCACCATGCGTGCGCCCGGGATGACCTTCTGGCGGATGCCGCTGCTGGTCTGGGCCAACCTCTCGACCTCGCTGCTGGTCGTCGCCGCGACGCCGTTCATCGCCGGCGCCCAGTTCATGGTCCTCTTCGACCGCGTCCTCCACACCAACTTCTTCGATTTCGCGGCCGGGGGAGACGTGATCAGCTACCAGCACATCTTCTGGTTCTACTCGCACCCAGCCGTCTACATCATGATGTTGCCCGGCTTCGGGATCATCAGCGAGGTCATCTCGATCCACTCGCGCAAGCCGATCTTCGGCTACCGCCTGATGGCCCTGGCGCTGATCGGGATCGTCGTCCTCAGCTACTCGGTCTGGGCCCACCACATGTTCGTCGCCGGCATGTTCAGCTGGCTGCGGGTGCCGATGATGCTGACCACGCTGCTGATCGCGGTGCCGACCGGAATCAAGATCTTCTCCTGGTTGGGCACGCTCTACTTCGGCAAAATCCACACGTACTCGACGGCGATGTTATTCGCGCTCGCCTTCATCGTCACCTTCACGATCGGCGGCATCAGCGGCGTCATGCTGGGCATGGTGCCGATCGACATCCACGTCTCCGACACCTACTTCATCGTCGCCCACATCCACTTCGTCCTCTTCGGCGGCTCCGTCTTCACGATCTTCGCCGGGATCTACCACTGGTTCCCGAAGATGACCGGGCGCATGTACGACGAGAAACTGGGCCGCGTTCACTTCTGGGGCACCCTGGTTGGCACCTGGGGCACCTTCATCCCGATGCACTGGGTGGGGATGGACGGGATGCCGCGACGGGTCGCCGACTACGCCGAGCAGTTCGGCAACTGGAACCTGCTGATCAGCTGCTTTGCCTTCATGCTCGGCGCCGTGCAGCTGGTCTTTCTCTACAACATGATCGTCAGCTGGCGCTTCGGCCCCCGCGCCGCGGCCAACCCCTGGCGCGCCAACTCGATCGAGTGGCAGGTCTCCTCGCCGCCGCCGATCTTCAACTTCGACGAGATCCCGCGTGTCGTCGGCGGCCCCTACGAGTTCGGCGTCCCCGGCGCCAAACACGCGATCATGGCCGGCGAAGGCACTGAGGCGCCCGCCAAAGAGCCGACCGTGGTGGGGTCGACGTGAGCGCCGTCGAGGAGCGCCGGCCGCTGCTGGTCTTCCTCAACGAGGTCGCTGGCGGTCGCAAGCTGCTGCAGGCCGTGCGCGAGCGCCAGGACAAGGTCTCTCATGTCGTTGTCGCGGCACCGCAGAATCAGCCCTCGGTCGGTCAGCTGATCGACTCCGGCGAGATCCGCGAGGCCGCCCGCGCCCGGGTCGAGGTGACGATGGCGGTCTTCGCCGAGTTCGGCATCGAGTCGGTCGGCGAGGTCATGGATCCGGAGTCCTCGCTCGCGCTCGACGACGCCGTGCGCGCCCACGAACCCGGCGAGGTGCTGCTCTCCTGCCGTTCCGACACCCGCTTTGGCTTCACCCGCAAGGACCTGGTCGAGTGGGCGCGGGCCAGGTTCGAGCCGGAGACGACCGTCACCCACATCCCGGTCCGCATCGAAGACGACGCGATCCGCTGGGACCTGATCCACACCCTGGTGGTTGCCACCAAGACCGTCGCGACCCCCGATCTCGTCAACCGCCTCAAGGAGCGCGCCGCCGATCGGCCTCACCGCTACACGATCGTCTGTCCCCGCGCCGAGGACGTCAGCGAGGCCGAGATCGTCCGCGACCTCGCCTCCACGCTGGCCGAGCTCTACCGGGCCGACGTCGACGCCACCGGCCAGCCGATGAGTCCCGACCCCTTCCAGGCCGTCAAGAACGCGATCGAGCACTACCGGATCGACGAGGTTCTGATCTCGACCTTCGCCGGCGAGAGCTCGCGCTGGCTCGAGGAGGACCTGATCGGGCGGGTGCGCGAGATCACCGAGAAGCAGGTCGAGCACATCGAGGTCGGTCGACCAGCCGCAGTGGTTGCTGCGGCCGTGGCCGGGGGGGAGGCGGACTGAGATGGAGAGCGCAACGGTTGCCCTCGGGCACGATCACGCGGAGGAGCACCACGGGCCGCCGGAGGCCAACGAAAGCTCGCGCATCGACAAACAGACGCTCGGGATCCTGCTCTTCATCGTCTCCGAGATCATGCTGTTCGGCGCCTTCTTCGCCTCCTATTTCTTCCTCCGCGTCGTCGTCGACCCGCCGGCCTGGCCGCCGCACCCGTACGAGCTGCCGGTCGCGGTCGCCGGCATCAACACGGCGATCCTCGTCTCCTCGAGCTTCACGATCCACTATGCCCTGGAGGCAATTCGTCGCGGTAACAAGCAGGGGCTGAAAATCGGCCTGCTGCTGACCTGGATGCTGGGCGCGACCTTCCTCTTCATCCAGATCAACGAGTACGTGCACCTCGGCTTCAGCATCCGCGACCTCGCCTTCGGCTCGATCTTCTACGGCCTCACCGGCCTCCACGGCGCCCACGTCTTCGTCGGCCTGATGCTGCTCAGCTTCGCCACGATCCGCGCCTTCCGCGGCCACTTCGGGCCGAAAGCGAAGGACCACCTCGGCGTCGAGGTGCCCGGCATCTACTGGCACTTCGTCGACGTGATGTGGATCATCGTCTACGTAACCGTCTATATCTTGTAGGCGGACGCTGCAAACCGGCGCATCTCGGCGTCCTCGGTCGACTCGGATCGGGTCACGCACGGGAGTGCGCTCCCCTCACCTCGCTCCCTGCGTCCACCGACCTGCTTGGTTTTCGCGCCCGTGCGTAGGACAAACTGCAGATAGATGAAGATCTCTGAGGAGGCGGTGTTTCGGTGGGTCGTGATCGTGGGGATCGCGGCGGCTTCGGTCGTGGGGCTGACCTTGTTGACGCGGCCGCTGGTGGGGGCGCTCTGGGGGTTGGTGCTGGTCTGCGTGGCCGCCTGGCATGGGATCCGCTGGGTTGCGCGTAAGCGGCGTAAGAGCTGATTCAGAGTTGTAACTTGTGTAGACAATACGTTGCGTTTCTCTCTGTAGTCTGGCAGCATGGAGACCGTGAGAGAGAGTTGGACCGACGAGCGACTCGGTGAATTCGGAAAGCGGATCGACGAACGCTTCGACCGCGTTGACGAACGCTTCAACGAGGTCGACAGGCGCTTCGGGCAGATGGATCAGAGGTTAGATCGGGTCGACCGGCGTATCGAATCGATGCAGGCGATGATGGAACGTCGCTTCGACACGCTTCAGTACTCGCTCATATACGCGGTGATTGGAATGTCTGCCGCCATGGTGGCCGTCCTCGTAGCGGTCATCGCCAGCCAGGGCTGACATTGCGTCGCCCCCAAAGCTCCACCACCGCGAGCGCGAGCGCGACCGGGACGGTTGCGGGGAGCGAGTCGAGGGCGAAGAAGAGGAGGTCGAAGCTGAGGGCGATGATCGCGACCAGGGCGGCGGCGGTCAGCTGGCGGCGGCGGTCGACGGCGAGCAGGGCGCCGAGGGTGGCGGCGAGGAAGAGGTCGCCGAAGCCCATTACGGCCGAGCCGAAGGAGGCTAGCTGTAGGCGTGGCAGGCCACCGGGCGCGGCGGCGTTGAGGACGGCGTTGGGCTCCTGCAGGAGGTTGGAGCCGACCAGCCAGGCGTCGATTGCGGCCATCGCGTAGATCCCCAGCTTCAGCCAGCGGCCGGGGACGACACAGGCCAGTAGCCAGCCGAGGCTGACGCAGGCCAGGGCCGAGAGCGCCAGCGCCGCCGTCTCGCCGCCGAGGGAGCCGCGGGCGGCCCAGGCGAGGGCGAAGAAGGGGATGACCAGGAGGGCGAGCGGCGGGCGGCCGCCGCGGATCAGCGCCGCCAGCGCCAGCGCCGCCAGCGGCGGCACGGCGACCAGGGCCAGGTAGGTGAGGAAGCGCGCCGAGGCGGAATCGAGGGCGATCGCCGCGACCACGACCGCGATCGAGAGTGGGGGCAGCAGCGCCCAGGAGCGGTTGCGCAGCCCGGCGAGGAGCGGGGCAATAGCGGGCCGAGGCGCCGCGACCAGCGCCGCCTGGACCAGGCTGAGCACGCCGATCGAGAGGGCGAACGGAAGCACCGGTGGGGCCTAGACGGCCCCCGCCGCGACCTTTGCCCCCTCGCCAGGGCCAGCGATCTCGGCGCGCGGCTGCAGGCGCCCGGCCGCCGCGACCGTCCACAGCATCGCCAGCCAGTTCAGGGTGGCGATCGCGACGTGGACCCAGACGACCTCGCTGGGTAGCTTCAGGGCCCACTGCAGGCCGCCTATGGCCCCCTGAAGCGCAAGCAGCCCCAGGACCACGCTCAGCGGCCTGAGCGCCCGCCTGTCGCCTCCTGGGCGGCGCAGCAGGAACCAGACGGCGATCGCCGCGAAGCCGTAGACGGTGGCCAGCACGGCGTGGCGCTGCACCACCCATTCCAGCGTCTGCCCGCCCTCGAAGGTGAAGCGGTGGACGAGCTGGCCCTCGTGAGCGCCGGCGTGGGGGCCGGAGGCGGTGGCAATCGTGCCGGCGAGGATCGTCAGCTGGCCGAGTGGGATCAGCGCCCGCACCGACCAGACGCCGAGGCGGTCGCTGGAGCGTCGTCGCTCCCAGGGCTCATAGCGCGAGCACCAGGCCAGCGCAAAAGCGGCGTCGAGCAGCATCATCGAGAGGATGAAGTGGGACATCACCAGGCCCGGGGCGAGGTGGTACTTGACGACGAGGGCGCCGAGGATCGCCTGCCCGACGACCCCCAGCGGCAGCAGGGCGCCGAACAGGGCCAGGTGCCAGCGGTAGGGGACGCGGAAGAAGGCGAGGGCGCTGGCGGCAATCACGGCGAAGCCGACGAACCCGGTCAGCAGCCTGTTGCCGTACTCGATCACCGCGTGGGTGTCGAGCGGCGGCACCGTGCCGCCGTAGCATTTGGGCCAGTCCGGGCAGCCGAGGCCAGAGCCCGTGAGTCGTACGCCGGCGCCGGTCAGAACGATCAGGGCCAGGGCCGCGAGCGCCACCGCGGTGACCTGCGCGTAGCGCCGCGGCGAGATCTCGAGGCGGTCTCTGAGGCGTTGCCGCATCGTCAGGGAATGATCGCAGCGGCCGTACGGCCGCCCGGGCTCAGCCGGCGGATTTGGGACTGGCGGCTTTTGCCGAGCCTTTGCCGCCGGAGGTTTCCTCGAACAGGTACTGGACGAGGTCTTCGAGTTCTTTCGAGGACAGGATCTGCTCGTAGTCCGCGGGCATCACGTTCGGCGGGTAACCCTTGGCGATGTCCTTGTTCGGATCGACGATGTCCTCGTGGATCATCGTCAGCGTCTGGCCGGGCAGAACTTCGTCGAGGCTGGGACCGGTGACGCCGCCCGATTTCGCGGCGGCGAGAGTGTGGCAGCCGCCACAGCCGTTGTTGGCGAAGACCTGGGCACCGGGCCCGCCGGGCACCTGCGGTGGCGCCGCACCGGGCACGCCGGCGTACATGCCGACGTAGGCGGCAACGTCGTCGAGGTCCTGACCGGTAACGATGTCGGCTGGCATCGAGATCGCCGGATTGTCGTTCACCGGCCGCGGGTTCTCCACCTGCGCCTTGACGATCCCTTCGATCGTGTCGCTGTTCTCGCCGATTTCACGCGCGGCGGCGAAGGCAGCGTCGAGATCGGGGCCGATCTGGACCTTCGTCCCGGCCTCCGCCATGGCGTGACAGACGCCGCACTTCTGTTCGAAGAGGATGCGTCCGCGGGCCGTATCCGCGCTGGTGGTTCCGCAGCCGGAGGCGGCGAAGACGACGCTCGCGAGGGCGGCGAGAGCGAGCAGCGGGCGGATGAGTTGCGAAGGGCTGTGCATACGGCTGGCGGGGGCCGGAGTCTATATGCCGGGGCAGCCTGAAAGCGTCCTGTCGGGCGGCGCGATTGGAGTAGTCTTGCGGCGATCCGCACTAACTCGAAGGTCAGGCGAGAGGAGGCCGCAGATGCAGGTGAAAGATGGGATGTCGGAGGTGTCGCTGACGGTTGGCCCCTCGCACACGCTGCGTGAGGCCGCCGCGATGATGGTCGAGAAGGGAACCGGGGCGGCCCTGGTCAGCGACGCCGAGTCGCCGACGCCGGGGATCGTCACCGAGCGTGACCTCCTGATCTCGATCGGCGGCGGCGAGGACCCGGATGCCGAGCTGGTCGCCAACCACATGAGCGAGCGCGTGATCGCCGCCGAACCGGACTGGAGCCTCGAGCGCGCGGCGGCCGAGATGTCCCGCCGCGGCGTCCGCCACCTGGTCGTCTTCGCCGGCGGCGACGCGGTCGGCGTCCTCTCGATGCGCGACATCGTTCGCGTCTGGACCAGCGATGGGGCGACGTCGGGGATGACGCCGGGCTGAGCCTGGGCCGCTAGGACTTGGGGATCGTGATCGTCTCGACCGGCAGCGCGGCGCTGCGAACGCGCTGCTTGCGCGGCAGGCGGAAGTAGTCGCGGATCGCACCGCGGACGAGGCTGCGGAAGGCGGCGAGGACGAGGATCGCGCCGACGATCGCGTAGACGAAGGGGGCAAAGATGAAGCCGCCGGCGTAGGTGCCGCAGACCAGGCCGATGGCGCCGATCGCGAAGAAGACCGGGGCCCAGGAGAGCCTCGGCACGTAGATCAGCTCGCCGGGCTCGGGGATGTGTCGGTGCTCGCTCATCCGTTTACTGGGCGATGTAGAGGAAGGCGGCGACGAAGCAGAGCGCGAAGACGACGGCGGCGAGCGCCCCGGCAAAAAGGCCGGCGCTCATATTCTTGCGTGCGGTCTCGCGATCCACAGGCGGATTTCTATCAGGCTGGGGGGGAGGTTGGCTTGCGTGGGGAGCCCCGGGGTCACTCCCGCGGAGACCGTCGCGCAGCTGGGCCGCTAACCAGGGCCCAAGCGCGGTTTCTCGAGCCTCCGCGGGAGTGACCCCGGGGCTAGCTCCGAACGTTTTGCGCCGCTGGCCGAGAGGCAATCTCGGACGGCTCTAGGCGATCCCGCCAGTCAGGCGAGTGAGGAGAGGTACCGACCCCCACCCCCGCCAAACCCGTATCGCGGTCAGACGTTGGCGGCGATCGCCATGGAGAGAAACAGCAGGGCCAGGTAGGCCAGGGAGAAGAGATAGGTGCGGAGGGCCCAGGCGCGTTGCTTGGTGCGGAGCAGCTTCGTCGAGAAGTAGATGAAGACGGCGCCGAGGATCATCGAGGGGACCAGGTAGGCGACGCCGAGGCCGCCGGCGCAGAAGGGGAGCTGGGTGACCGCGTAGAGGAGGACGGTGTAGAGGAGGATCTGGCGCCGGGTCTCGTCCTCGCCGCGGACCACTGGCAGCATCGGGATGCCGGCCTTGGCGTACTCGTCCTTCATCAGGATCGAGAGCGCCCAGAAGTGGGGCGGGGTCCAGAAGAAGACGATCGCGAAGAGGTAGAAGGCCATGCCGCTGAGGCTGCCGGTGACCGCCGCCCAGGCAACCAGCGGCGGCACCGCGCCGGCAGCGCCGCCGATGACGATGTTCTGGGGGGTGGACCGCTTGAGCCAGAGCGTGTAGACGAACACGTAGCCGAGCAGGCCGGAGAGCGAGAGTGCCGCCGCCAGTGGGTTGACGGTCAGCGCCAGCAGCGCGAACGAGGCGCAGCCGAGCAGGGTGCCGAAGGCGATCGCGGCGGCGGGGGAGACGCGGCCGGAGGCGACCGGGCGGTCGGCGGTCCGGGCCATGGTGATGTCGATGTCGCGGTCGACGGCGTGGTTGATCGCGCCGGCGCCGCCGGCCGAGAGGGCGCCGCCGAGGCAGGTGAGGAAGATCAGGCCCAGCGAGGGATCGCCGGCGACGTACATCGTCGTCACCGTCGTGAACAGCAGCAGCGACTGCACCTTCGGCTTGGTCAGCGTCAGGTAATCGCGGACCACGGTCATCGCGGCGGAGCGCGGAGCAGCCGTGGCCGCCGTCGGGGTGGGCGCGGTCTGCGCGCCGGCGCCGGCTTGCATGCCGCTCAGGCTACCGGCTGCGACTCGCGAGCCGAAGCCGGGGCGCTGCTGGTGCGGTGGGCGATCGCGTCGCGGATGTCGCGCAGCGGCCGGGCGCTGCGGACGTCGGGCAGGACGTCGAAGTTGTGCGGCTCCGGCGGCGAGAGGGCGAACCACTCGAGCGACTCGCCGCTCCACGGGTCGTGACCGGCCTCGGGGCCGTGGACGCGGCTGGAGATCGCGTTGAGCAGGGTCATCACGATCCCGGCGGCGAGGACCAGGGTGCCGATCGAGGCGATCAGGTTGTAGGCGCTGACGCCGGTGCCGTCGAAGAACTTGTAGGCGTCGATCACCTGACCCTCCTCGCCCCCGGCGAGGAAGAGCGGTACGAAGGCGAGCAGGATGCCGACGACCATCGTCCAGAAGGAGATGCGGGCGAGGTCCTCCCCCATCGTCCGGCCGGTCATCTTCGGGAACCAGAAGTAGAGCGCCGCGAAGCCGCCGAAGACGGCGCCGCCGACGAGGGCGAAGTGGGTGGCCGCGGTCGAGTCGGTGGTGTTCTTCAGCTGCCAGGCGGCGGCGACCATCGAGTGGTCGATCTCGGCGGCGAGGCCGATCGAGATAAACGAGATCGCGCCGAGCGCGAACAGCAACGGCGCCCGCATCCGCAGCGCCCCGCTGAGCATCGTCGCGATCAGGTTGAAGACAATCAGGCCGAAGGGCACGATCAGCGCCAGCGACATCAGCATCGCGAAGTACATCCAGCCGATCCCGATCGGCGCGGTCAGCATGTTCTGCATCCAGGCCAGGGTGCCGAGCACGGCGATCGCGGTGAGCGAGCCCATGACGACGCCGCGGTTGAGCAGCGGCCGGCCGGAGAAGGCGGCGACGATTTCGGCGATCGCGGCGAGGGCGGAGATCAGGATCAGCATGTAGGCGCCGGAGAAGAAGATCCAGCTCAGGTGCTGCCAGAGCAGCGGTGCGCCGCCGGAGCCGTCGGCGAAGAAGATGCCGTCGTAGTTGCGGTCGATCATCAACATCGTCAGCGCCGCGAGGAGAACCGGGCCGATCGCCAGCAGCAGCCAGCAGCTGACCGCGGCGGCCCAGGAGAAGACGGGGACGCGGCGCCAGGCCATGCCCGGGGCCCGCATGTTGCGCAGGGTCGTCAGCAGGTCGATCGCGATGAAGACGAAGCCGAGGGTGCAGAGGCCGGTTGCCGTGGCCCAGGCATCGACGCCGTTGTTGGAGAGGAAGGCGAGCTCGCTGAGCGGGGCCAGGGGGTTGATCCCGGCCTCCGAGGGGGTGAAGAGGAAGCCGGCGTAGAGGACGGTCGCGCCGGCGGCCCAGAGCGCCACGCCGATCTGCCCGACGCGGGGCAGGGCGGTGCCGCGGGAGCCGATCTGCAGCGGCGCCACGTAGTAGAAGAAGCCGAGCGCGAGCGGGATCGCGAAGAGGAAGATCGCCGAGGTGCCGTAGAGCGAGAGCATGCGGTTGAAGCCGACCGGCGTGAGGAAGGTGTTCTCCGGGATCGCCAGCTGCAGCCGCATCAGCAGCAGCTCGAGCAGGGCGATGAAGAGGAAGCCGAGCGAGCCGCCGAGGAGGATGCGGCCGAGGTCCTTGTGGTCGGCGCTGGTGGCGAGCTCGACCCAGCGCGGGCGGCGCTTGCCGGGGAAGCCGTCGATGACCAGCTCGGGACGCGGTTTCTCGCTCATGGGACCTTCCCGTCTTCGATCAGGCCGACGACGCGATCCTGGGCGGTCTCGATGTCAGCCTTCTGCTGCTTGACGAACTCTTCATAGGCCTGTGGGGAGACGACTTCGACCGCGGTCCGCATCGCCGCATAGGACTGGCCGGAGAGCGTCGCCGACTGTCCCTCGTAGAGGCCCTCCTCGTCGGCGCGGAAGACGGCCTTGTTGGTCTTGCCGGGGACGGCGTCGCGCTTGCCGGAGAGATCGGGCACGTTCCAGGTGTGGACGACGTCGGTGGAGAGCAGTTCCAGCTTGACCGCGGTGTCGACCGGGACCACCAGCTTGTAATAGGAGAAGGACCCGTTGGGGTAGTCGTAGCGCCATAGCCACTGTTGGCCGGTGGCCTTGATCGTCAGCGGCTCGGACTTGGCGGCGGCGAGACCGCTGTCGCCCGAGGCCGGCGTCTCCCGCGCCTTGCCGGTGAAGAAGACGCTGAGGACGAAGATCGCGGCGGCGAAGACGGTGAGCATGGCGCCGACCCGGAACTGCACCCGAGGGCTGCCGCCACCGGCGCGAGGGGCGCTGCTGCGTTGGGCGCGGTTGCGGCGCACCGCGTAGATCAGCGCGACGTTGATCGCGACAACGACTATCGCCGCGGCGACGAAGCCAATCTGAAGCAGGATGTCGATCTGGTCGGTGCCAGGAGAGTGCGGCGTCAAAGCGCGGCCATTCTAATCACGCCGGCCGGCTGCGGGGCGGTGTGCCACCGGTGCGCTCCCGGCCGCCTACCTATACTCGCCGGCCTTATGAGGAGGCGATCCCGGCCATCACCCGTGCTCCGCCTCGCCGTACGGGCCGGGGCGACGGGTCTCGTCGGCGCCGCCGTCGCGGTTCCGCTGCTGCGCCGCCGCCTGCGGGTGCCGGCTCCGGTGACCGTTGCCGCCTGCGCTGGCGGGCCGCTCGCGCTTGCCGTTCTCTTCCCCCGCTCGAAGAAGCGCGACGTCGCGCTCTACGCGATGCAGATGTGGGCCTTCATCATGGTCCACGAGATCCCCTTCGACGATCCCGAGCGCCTGCGCGCTCGCCTCCGCAGCCGCTACCCGATCGTCAGCGACCGCGCTCTCGGCGGCGGCAAGCTGCCAAACACGCGCCTGCAGCAGCGTCTGGCGCGGCTGCCGCGGGTCGGAATCGTCAACCGCGTTCTCACCTGGACCCACTGGCTCTGGTTCTTCGAGCCCTACGTGGCGCTGGCCCTGGTGCTGGTGCGAAACAACGAGCGCTTCCCGCGGGCCGCCCGTCAAATGGCCGCCGTCTTCGACCTTGGCTGCGCCGTCTACTTCGCGGTGCCGACGGCGCCGCCCTGGTGGTCCTCGGAGCAGGGCCTGACCGGCGAAGAGGTGCGGCGGATCATGGTCGAGGTCGGCGAGGACACCTGGGGCTCGGCCTGGCCGAAGATGTACGACGCACTTGGCGGCAACCCCTGGGCGGCGATGCCCTCGCTGCACTTCGCCACCTCGCTGGTCGCGGCATTAGCGCTGGCCGAAGCCGGCAAGGTCGAGGGGGCGATCGGCTGGACCTACGCGGGCACGCTCGGTTTCGCCCTCGTCTACCTCGGCGAGCACTACGTCACCGATCTTCTCGCCGGGGCGGCGCTGGTGGCCGTGGTCAGGCGCGGCGAGCCGCTTGCGGAGCCGCTCGTGCACGGCGTCAACCGGGGCCTGCGCCGGTTGGAGCGCCTGGCGAGCGGGTAGCGTCCAGGGAGTGTCTGGAGAGGACCCGGCTAACGGCAACGGGACCGCCGAAATGCCGCTGCTCACCACGCGGCGCCTGGTGCAGACGGCCATCGTCGTCCTGCTGCTGCTCGGCGGCATCTACTTCCTCTTCCCGAAGCTGGTTGGCCTCGGCGACGCGCTGAGCCGGCTCGACGAGGCGGATCCCCTCTGGATCGGCATCGCGATCGGCTTCAACGTCCTCGCTTACGCGACCTACATCGCCCTCTTCAAGGCGGTGGTCGGCGGCGACGCGCTGCGGCTGAAGTGGAAGGAGACCTACGAGATCAACATGGCCGGGGTGGCGGCGACGCTGCTGTTCTCGGCCGGTGGCGCCGGTGGCATCGCCCTCACCTACTGGGCCCTGCGCAAGGCCGGCATGGGGCGCCGCGACGTGGCCAGGCGGATGGTCGCCTTCATCACCCTCCACTACGCCTTCTATCCGCTGGCGCTGATCGTCTTCGGGGTGCTGCTGCGCACCGGTGTGCTGGAGGGCAAGGGCTCGGTCGAGCTGACCGTGATTCCCGCCGGCGTTGCCGGGCTGCTGATCCTGATTGGGGTCCTGATCGCCCTGATCCCGCCCGACCTCGAACGCCGGCTCGCCCCCTTCGCCCACGGCGAGCGCGCCCGCGCTTTCCTCAAGAGCGCGGCCAAGGTGCCGGCGACGGTCGGGGAGGGGTTCCGCTTTGCGATCGGCCTCTTCGCCCATCCCTCGCGCGGTGGCTTGGCCGTGGTTGGCGCCGCCGGCTTCTGGGCGGCCAGCATCGGCGTGCTCTGGGCTTCCTTCCACGCCTTCGGCGTCCACGTGCCGCTGGCGGTCGTCGTCCAGGGGTTCTTCCTCGGCATGGTCGCCAACCTCTTCCCACTGGCGCCGGCGGGGGTGGGGGCGGTCGACGCCGGCATGATCGGCGCCTTCGTGCTCTTCGGCATCCCCGAGACGACCGTCTTCCCGGCGATCCTCGTCTTCCGCCTGGTCGCCTTCTGGATGCCGATCCCGGTTGGCATAATCGCCTTCTTCCAGCTCCGCAAAACGGTCCACGGCTGGGAAACAGAAGGGCTGCCGGTAGCTCGCGGCGGCAACGCGGAGTCGGACCTGGAGCTGCCCGTCGGCGGATTTGCGATGGGCCGCCGAGGGGGTTACTATAAAAAGTAAAGTAATAGACTCCAGGCGGCGAAAAATGGCTGATACGAAGAAAATCGAGAACGTGATCATCATCGGTGGAGGGCCTGCCGGCTACACGGCGGCGCTCTACACGGCGCGCGCCAACCTCGAGCCGCTCGTCTTCGAGGGCTTTCAATGGGGTGGGCAGCTGCAGAACACGACCGACGTCGAGAACTACCCGGGCTACCCCGAGGGGATCATGGGCCCGGAGATGATGAGCCAGTTCCGCGCTCAGGCCGAGCGCTTCGGGACCCGCTTCGTCACCGACGACGTCGACCGCGTCGAGCTCTCCGACGGCGGCGTCCAGAAGGTCTTCCTCGGCGACGAGGAGCATCGCGCCAAGACCGTGATCCTGGCAATGGGGGCGGAGCCGAAACGGCTCGGCCTGCCCGGCGAGATGGAGCTCGGCGGCCGCGGCGTCTCCACCTGCGGCGTCTGCGACGGCGCCTTCTTCAAAGACCAGCCGGTGATCGTGATCGGCGGCGGCGACTCGGCGATGGAGGACTCGATCTTCATCTCCAAGTACGCCAGCAAGCTGACGATCGTCAACCGCCGCGACGAGTTCCGCGCCTCGAAGATCATGTTCGAGCGCGCCCGCGAGCAGGACAACATCGAGCTGAAGACGCCGTTCGTCGCCGAGGAGTTCGTCGCCGGCGAGAGCGGCAAGCTCGAGAGGATCCGCCTGCGCAACGCCGAGACCGGCGAGCAGGAGGAGGTCGAGGCTTCCGGCGCCTTCGTCGCGATCGGCCACACCCCCAAATCGGAGATCGTCAGCGGCCAGGTCGACACCGACGAGGACGGCTACATCGTCACCGAGCCGGGCTCGACCCGGACCAACCTCGGCGGCGTCCTCGCCGTCGGCGACGTCGTCGACCACACCTACCGCCAGGCGGTCACCGCCGCCGGCACCGGCTGCATGGGCGCGCTCGACGCCGAGCGCTATCTGCGCGACAGCCCGCCCCCGGTCGAGGCGCACTGGATGCCCGGCGGCGAGCCGATCGAGATAGCCCCTTAGATGGGAGAGCGCGCCAGCAGCATCTTTCCCTTCGGCATCGCCGTGGTGCTGCCGCCGGCGGGGCTGCTGCTCGGACTGCTCAATCTGCAGCAGGAGAACCGGGTGCTGGGGATTCGGCTGATCCTGGTCTCGCTGCTTGCCGCGGTGGTCTGGGTACTACTCTTCGTTGGCTGATGCCTGAGTGCACTCACCTCGACTCGGTCGAGTTGCTCGACCTCCCCGATCCGATTGACGGTTGCGAGGAGTGTCTGGCCCAAGGCATGCAATGGGTTCACCTGAGGATGTGCCAGAGCTGCGGCCACATCGGCTGCTGCGACAACTCGATCGGCAAACACGCCACGGCCCACTACGGGGCGACGAGTCACCCGATCATCCGCTCTGCCGAGCCCGGGGAGACCTGGAGCTGGTGCTACCCCGATGAACTGATGTTCGAGCTGCGCGCCGGGTGACGCGTCTGCTCCAGTACGTCCATAGGACGTACAACTGCAGACGCGCGGTCAGGGCTTAGCGCAGGTGGCCGCACTCGACGGCGGCGAGGACGAGCGGCTCGCGGGTGCGGCGCATCACTTCTGCGCGGCGGCGAGCTGGCGCAGGTCGATGCCCTGTGCGGCTGCCCGGCGCAGCAGCGGGGCGGGCGCATAGGCGGCGCCCCGCTCCCGCTCCAGCTCGGTCAAAAGCTCGACGGCGGGAGCGGCGCCGATCTTCTCGGCCAGCGCGAGCGGGCCCAGCGGCCAGTTGAGGCCGAGCCGCATCGCCGTCTCCATGTCGTCGGGGGAGGCGACCTCTTCTTCCAGGGCGAAGGCGGCCTCGTTGGCGATCTGGGCGAAGAGGCGGCTGAGAACCTCGCTTGCGGCGGCATCGACCCGGGCCAGCTCCGCCGCATCCAGCGTCGGCGACGCGATGCCCAGCTCCGGATCCGGTGCGCGTTCGACGCCGTCGCCGTAGGGGTAGTAGCCCTGGCCACTCTTGCGCCCGAGCCTGCCTTCCTCGACCAGGCGCTCCTGGATCGGGCTGGGCCGCCAGCGCTCGGGTTCGTCGCCCTGGGCGAAGAAGGAGTGGGCGATCGTCAGGTTGACGTCGAGACCGATCAGGTCGATCAGCTCGAACGGACCCATCCGGAAGCCGCCGCCGAGGCGGACGATGCGGTCGATCGTCGCGGCATCGGCGACGCCGTCGCCGAGCATGCGCAGGGACTCGAGGGCGAACGGACGGGCGAGCCGGTTGGCGACGAAGCCG
This sequence comes from uncultured Solirubrobacterales bacterium, assembly GCA_963811375.1. Lineage (GTDB taxonomy): Bacteria > Actinomycetota > Thermoleophilia > Solirubrobacterales > 70-9 > VAYN01. Next base: position 481,777 of record CAWEQY010000002.1, on the reverse strand, counting down.
GGAGTGTCCTTGGCCCGGATCGGGGTCCGGCCCATCGCCACCGCGACCTCGGTCGTCGTCGCCAGCGCCGCCGCGGAGGAGTGCTCGGCGGCGACCACCTCGACCAGCTTCATCAGTACCGGCGGATTGAAGAAGTGCATACCCACCATGCGCTCCGGGCTGGGCACGCCGGCGGCGATGTCGGAGACCCGCAGCGAGGAGGTGTTGCTGGCGAGGATCGTCTCCGGGCCGCAGACCGCCGCCGCGTTGGCGAACAGCTTTCGCTTCAGCTCGACGTCCTCGGGCGCCGCCTCGATCAGCAGCTCGCAGCCGGCGAGCTCGCCTATCGCCAGCGCCGGGCCGATCCGGTTCGAGGCCGCGTCGGCTTCGGCGTCGCTCCAGCGGCCGCGGAAGGCGCCTTTGGCCAGCGCCTCGCGGAGTTTCACCGCGGCGCCTTCGGCGGCCTCGGGGAAGGCGTCGTAGAGACGCGTCTCGAAGCCACCCAGTGCCGCGACCTGGGCGATGCCCCGGCCCATCGTGCCGGCGCCGAGGATGCCGATGCGGGCGACCGTCACCGGCCCTTGAAGTGCGGCTCGCGCTTCTCGATGAAGGCCTGCATGCCCTCGACCCGGTCCTCGGTTGCCATCGCTTCGTCGAACATGCGGCGCTCGGCGACGAGGCCCTCGGAGAGGGGGGTCTCTTCGGCCACCAGCACCGCCCGCTTGGCGAGGCGGGTGGCGATCGGCGGCCGTTCGGCGATGGTGCGGGCCAGCTCCAGCGCCTCGTTTTCGCAGTGGCCGATTTTCACTACTTTGTTGACCAACCCCCACATGTAGGCGAGGCCGGCGTCGAAGTGGCGGCCGGTCAGTACGTACTCCATCGCCCGCTGCTTGCCGATCGCCCGGGTCAGGCGCTGACTGCCACCGCCACCGGGGATGATCCCCAGCGTCACCTCGGGCTGACCGAAGCGGACGCTTTCGTCGGCGACGATCATGTCGCAGGCCAGGGCCAGCTCGCAACCGCCGCCGAGCGCGTAGCCGGAGACGGCGGCGACCAGCGGCGTTTGCACGGCGGCGAGCTGCCGCCAGAAGTTGCCGCCGTTCGGGTCGGGCGGCTCGTCGAGGCCACGCTCCGCCATCGCCCTGATGTCGGCGCCGGCGGCGAAGACCTTGTCGGAGCCGGCGATGACGATGCAGTGGATCTCCGGATCGCGGTCGAAGCGCTCCAGCTCGGCGGCGATTCGCTCCCTCATCTCGCTCGAGAGGGCGTTGCGGCGCTCCGGCTGGTTGAGCCGGATCAGGGCGACGTGGAAGTCGTCGACCGCGGTCTCGACGATCTCGGCCAAGGGGCGCTCAGCTCTCCTCGAACGGCAGCATCGCGTTGATCCCCGTCGCGGCGCGGCCGATGATCAGCTTCTGGATCTGCGAGGTGCCCTCGTAGAGGGTGGTGACGCGGGCGTCGCGCAGGTAGCGCTCGACCGGGTAGTCGTCGACGTAGCCGGCGCCACCGTGGACCTGGATCGCCAGGTTGGCGCATTCGACCGCCGACTCGGTCGCGTAGAGCTTGGCGACCGAGGTCTCGGTCGTGTTCGGCTTGCCTTCGTCCTTGAGCACGCCGGCGCGGTAGACCAGCATCCGGCTGGCATCGCGCTTGAGGATCATGTCGGCGATCATCTCCTGGACCAGCTGGAAGCGGGCGATCGGGACGCCGAACTGCTTGCGCTCCCGGGCGTACTTGACGGAGGCGTCGACGCAGCCGTCGCAGATACCGACGCAGCCGGCGGCGACGCTGTAGCGGCCGTTGTCGAGGGCGCTCATCGCGACTTTGAAGCCATCGCCGATCTCGCCGAGCATCGCGTCCTCGCCGACCTCGACCCCGTCGAGCGCGAGCGAGGCGGTGTCGGAGGAGCGCAGCCCGAGCTTGCCGTGGATCTCCTGGCTGGAGAAGCCCTCGCTCGCGGTCGGGACGAGGAAACAGGCGAGGCCCTTGTGTTTCCTGGCCGGGTCGGTCTGGGCGAAGATCAGCGCCACCTCGGCGAAGTTGCCGAGCGAGATCCACATCTTCTGGCCGCTGATCGACCAGCCGGAGTCGGTCCTGGTGGCGCGGGTGCGGAGGTTGGCGGCGTCGGTGCCGGTGTCGGGCTCGGTCAGGCCGAAGCAGCCGAGCGCCTCGCCTGAGCAGAGCCGTGGCAGCCACTGTTGCTTTTGCTCCTCGCTGCCCCAGCGCTCGATCGAGCCGGCGACCAGCGAGGTCTGGACGGAGACGACGGTGCGGGCGGAGGAGTCGGCGCGGCCGACCTGCTCGACGATCAGGCCGTAGCCGATGTAGTCGAGGCCGCGGCCGCCGTACTCCTCGGCAACCGGGGCGCCGAGGTAGCCGACCTCGCCGAGCTTGCTCGCCAGCTCGCGGTCGAAGCGGGCGGCGCGGTCGTTCTCTTTGACCCGCGGCTCGATCTCCCTGTCGGCGAATTCGCGCGCCGCTTCGGAGATCAGTCGCTGCTCGTCGCTCAGCTGGAAGTCCACTCTCGCCTCTGCTTTCTCTGCTTCTGCATCAAGTTCTCAATCCAGGAGATAGAGAAGTTATGCAGTTGGGGGTTTCATTGGAGGCCTCGGAGCTCTCGGCCCAGGGTTTCGGAGAAGGCCTGCTGCGCCTCGGTGGTGCGCGGGCCGGGCGCGGCGGGAAGGTCGGTGCCGTCGATCGCTGCCACCGCCTGAATCTCGCGGGTGGTCGAGGCGAGGAAGGCCTCGCTGGCGGCGCCCAGGTCGTCGACGTTCCAGCTGCCCTCGGCGACGTCGAGTGCCTTGATCAGGCGGTCGCGGGTGATCGACTCGAGCACGCCGTCGTCGAGCGCCGGCGTGCGCAGCTCGCCGTTGACGGCGACCCAGAAGATCGCCGAGGTTGGCGGCTCCAAAACGGTGCCGTCCGGGCGCACCAGCACCGCCTCGTCGGCGCCGCGACCTTTGGCCAGGCGGCTGGCCTGCATGTTGGCGGCGTAGGAGAGCGACTTGACCCCGTTCAAGATGACGGTCGGGTTGTAGGTGACGGTTGCCAGCGTGAGGGTTTCGGCGTGGTTGGGGATCGGCTCCGTAGCGGCGATGCGGCGGCCGCCGCGGGTGACGATCAGCCGCAGCTGCCCGTCGACCGGGCCGGCCCGGTCGAGCAGGGCCGCGATCTCCACCTCCAGCGCCGGCCGCTCGAACTCGAGCTCGATCGCGGCGGCGGAGCGGCCGAGCCGGTCGAGGTGGTCGACCAGGGCGAAGGGCTTGCCGTGGTAGAGGCGGATCACCTCGAAGGCCCCGTCGCCCCGGTAGAGGCCGTCGTCCTTCATCGGCACCATCGCCTCGCCGGTCGGAGTCACCGTCCCGTCGACGCTGGCCAGCTCTGTGAAGCCCGAAGTCACCGCTGGCGAGGCTACCTGAGACGGCTTCGTGGCTATCCGCGTCGGGTTTCGACTGGGCAGCTGCGGCTGCGATCGCGCTCGAGGCAGCGGACGCTGGCCCGCCTGACCACGTAGCTGTTGCCCCAGGCAACGGTGTTCTGCTGGAGCGCGTAGAACACGGTCACGGTGGCGAAGTAGAGCTTCGGCCCGGAGCGCCAGAGCAATTCGCATCGCTGCCGCGCCGGCCCGAGCCGCCGGCAGCCGCCCCTCACTCCCCGGTTGTCGGCGAAGAGCTGGCCGAACCTGGCGTTCAGCAGTCCGGCCACCAGTTCTTGGGCGCTTTCCCCGCTCATCGCCGGAAGCCGGGCCTTCAAAGCGGGCGGCGGGGCGCCCGATTCGGTCGCGGCGATCCATTCCGAGGCCCAGGCGGAGACGCGATCGGCGCGGGTGAAGATGTTGGGAAGCCTGGTGCTGCAGTCCGGGCCGCCGGTGCTGACGATCCCGATCTCGACCGGCGAGCCATCGGCGCGATGGGCGATCGCCGGGCCGCCGCTGTCGCCGAAACAGCCGCCGCTCGCCTGGTCGGGGGGGTCGGTGGTGCACATCTCCACGGCGCTCGAGTAGGTGCGGTTGATCGGGCGCGTGCGCTGCTTACAGGCGGTGGGGTCGAGCACCACGGTCGAGGTCGACCGCAGGTTTTTCGGTCCGGACCTGGCTTTGGGCGCGGTCAAGCCCCATCCGGCCAAGAGCACTTTCGCTCCCCCCGCGTAGAGGGCGCCATCGCTGGCGCCGGCCAGGGGAATCGCCGGTGCGGAGGTGGGGCTCGCCAGGACGAGCAGGGCGGCATCGCCGTGGGTGGTCCCGGGGTCGAACCGCGGGAAGACGTGGGTGCCGCTCACCTGCAGGACCTCGCCGGTTTCGTCCTGGCCGGGGTTGGCGCGGCCGGTCGCGACTTTGTAGTCGGCCGCGGGCGTGAAGCCGCCGAGATGGAGGTCCTCGACGCAGTGCGCCGCGGTCAGGATCAGCCGTGGTGAGATCACCGTCCCGGTGCAGGCGAAGCCCTGGTTCCTGCCGGTGTGGGCGGCGATGAAGGCGAGCGAGGGGAAGTCGGCGATCGTGGCGACGTCGCCGCCGATAATCGAGCTGCGGGCGTTTTCCTCGGCCTGCGCGAGGCCAGGAGCCAGCAAGGCGATCGAGATCATGCCGAGGACGGAAGCCGTCACTCGCTGCCGGCGCCGAGCGCATTCCCAGTGGCCCATCGCCCAAGGCTATTCGCTCCTTGAGCGCTCAGGGGTTAAACGGCTTCAAAGACGGTCGCCAGGCCCTGGCCGACGCCGACGCACATGGTGGCGACCCCGAACTTGCCATCGCGGCGGCGGAGCTCGCGGATCAGGGTGCCGGCGAGGCGGGCGCCGGAGCAGCCGAGGGGGTGGCCGAGGGCAATTGCGCCGCCGTTGACGTTGAGGCGCTGCTCGTCGATGCCGAGCTCGCGAGCGCTGGCGAGGACCTGGGAGGCGAAGGCCTCGTTGAGCTCGAACAGGTCGATCTGGTCGATGCTGAGGCCGGCGGCGGCGAGGGCGCGGGGGACGGCCTCGACCGGGCCGATGCCCATGTGGGCGGGATCGACGCCGGCGACGCCGCTGGCGACGACGCGGGCGAGGGGCTCGGCGCCGAGCTGGCGGGCGCCCTGCTCGGAAGCAATCAGCAGGCAGGCGGCGCCGTCGTTGAGGGTCGAGGCGTTGCCGGCGGTGACGGTCCCGCCCTCGCGGAAGACCGGGCGCAGCTTGGCCAGCCGCTCGAGCGAGGCGTCGGGCCGAGGGCCCTCGTCGGCCTCGACCAACACGGCCTCGCGGCCCCGTGGCGCCTCGATCGGGACGATCTCCTTCGCCAGCCAGCCGGCCTCGGCGGCGGCGACGGCGCGCTGGTGGCTGCGCAGGGCAAAAGCGTCCTGGTCCTCGCGGCTGATCCCATAGCGCTCGGCTACGTTCTCGCCGGTCTCGCCCATCGACTCGGTCGAGACCCCGAGCTCGGCCATGCGCGGGTTGATCATCCGCCAGCCGAGGGTCGTGTCGTGCATCGTCTGCGGGCCGCGGGGAAGGGGGCGCTCGGGCTTCTCGACGACCCACGGCGCCCGGCTCATCGACTCGGCGCCGCCGGCCAGGTAGAAGTCGCCCTCGCCCAGCTTCACGGCCCGGGCGGCGCAGTTGATCGCCTCGAGGCCGGAGGCGCAGAGGCGGTTGACGGTGGCGCCGGGGACGCTGTGGGGGAGGCCGGCCAGCAGCCCGGCCATCCGCGCCACGTCGCGGTTGTCCTCGCCGGACTGGTTGGCGGCGCCGAAGTAGACGTCGACGATCTGCTCGGGGTCGACGCCGGTGCGCTCGACCACGGCGCCGATCGTGTGGGCGGCGAGATCGTCGGGACGGACGCCGGAGAGGGCGCCGCGGTAGCCGCCCATCGGAGTCCGCAGGGCCTCTATTACGTATGCGTCAGGCATCGAGAGAACCGTATCCTTGTCGGGTGCTGTACATCCTGGGGACCCTGGCAGTGCTGGCGTTCATGATCGGCGTGCTGGTGCTCGTCGGCCACTTCTACCCGGGCAACAGCGCCGAGCTGCTCGACTGGAAGCCGACCCGCTCGCCCGCGGTCGAGGCCCAGAACGAGATCGACGACATCCGCCAGATGATGGAGGCTCAGAACGAGATGCGCCGTCGCCGCGGCGCTCCCGAGTTGACCGAGGCGGAGCTGCAGCGCAAGGTCGCCGAAGACGAGCGCCTGCGACTGCGCGGCCGCGGCCCGTTCGAATCGATGTAGCCAGTGGCACGAGCGCTGATCGTCGGCTGTGGCTGTCGCGGCCGGGAACTGGGAGAGCGCTTGCTCGCCGAGGGCTGGGCGGTCAGGGGGACCAGCCGCCGCGAGGAGGGCCTGGCGGCGATCGAGGCCGCGGGGATCGAGGCGGCGCTGGCCGACCCGGATCGGGTCGGGACGGTGCTGGAGCTGGTTGGCGACGTCGCCATCGTTTTTCACCTGCTCGGTTCGGCCGTGGGTGAGCCCGACGAGATCGCGGCGATCCACGGGCCGCGCCTGGAGAGGCTGCTGGAAAAGGTCGTCGACACGCCGGTGCGGGGCGTCGTCTACGAGGGAGTCGGGAGTGTCGACGCCGCTCTGCTCGCGGGTGGGGCGGAGATCGTGCGGACCGCTTCGCGCACCTGGCGGATTCCCGCCGAGGTCGTCACTTCTGAACCAAATGACCCCGCCGGGTGGTCTGAGGAAATGGTGGATATGGCTCTGGGCCTGCTCTCGCCGGCCCGCAAAGTCAAATAGCTAAACTCGGATGGGAATTTAGGTAAATAACCGACTCACGAGAGGAACATTCGAATGGCCTTACAGCTTGGCGACGTAGCACCAGATTTCGAGGCCGACACGACCGAGGGCCGGATCAAGTTCCACGACTGGATCGGCGACTCGTGGGCGGTCCTCTTCTCCCACCCCAAAGACTTCACCCCGGTCTGCACCACGGAGCTCGGCTACATGGCGAGCATCGAGCCCGAGTTCGCGAAGCGCGGCGTGAAGATCATCGGCCTCTCCGTCGACCCGCTCGACAAACACGAGCAGTGGGTGGACGACATCGAGGCGACTCAGGGCGCGAGGCCGGACTACCCGATCATCAGCGACGCCGACTTCGAGGTCGCGAAGGCCTACGGGATGCTGGCGGCCGACGTCTCCGGCGACGCCGCCGACCGCACGCCGGTCGACAACCAGACCGTGCGCAACGTCTTCGTCATCGGCCCCGACAAGAAAGTCAAACTCATCCTCGTCTACCCGATGACGACCGGGCGCAACTTCGACGAGGTCCTGCGCGTGATCGACTCGCTCCAGCTCACGGCGCAGCACAAAGTCGCGACCCCGGCCCAGTGGCAGCAGGGCGACGACGTGATCATCGCCGGCTCGGTCTCCAACGACCAGGCGAAAGAGATCTACCCGGATGGCTGGGAGGAGCCGCGGCCCTACATCCGCATCGTGCCGCAGCCGACCGGGAGCTCGAACTAGTCGAGTCGCTGCAGTAAGTCGCCGAGGATCCGCGCGGTCGCTCCCCAGATCAGCTGCCCCTCCACCTCGTAGGTGGGGGTGCGGATGGGGACGCCGCGGCGGACCAGGCGGCGCATCTCGTAGCTCTCGCGCAATACCTCCAGCGAGAAGGTGAGGACGGTCTCGACCTCGCTCGGGTTGGGCTGAAGGCTCAGCTCGGCCGGACGGGCGACAAGGCCGACGAAGGGGTGAACGCGGTAGCCGGTGACGAAGGTCGAGACCGGCGGCAGCGCCCCGACCAGCTCGACCCGGGTCGGAGCGAGGGCGATCTCCTCCTCCGCCTCGCGCAACGCGGTCGTCGTCAGGTCGGCGTCGATCTCGTCCTGGCGCCCACCGGGAAAGGAGATCTCGCCGGCGTGCCGGCGCAGGTCGGCGCGGCGCTCGGTGAAGATCAGCCCGGGTTCCTCGGGCCAGCCGTAGAGCGCCAGCAGTACCGCGGCGTCGGTCCCCCCACGCGCCTGCATCGCCGCGGCCTCCCCGGGGGTTAAAAGTCGGCTGCGAAGTTCGGCGCTGCTTTCCACGCCGCCATCATCCTCGACCGCTGGCGCGGCAGGGCTTGAGACGCATAGGGCCCCAAAAACTCTCCGCCTATGCCGATCGAGCTCGCAGCAGTGCCGGGGCGGCGCAGGCGGTGACGAGGAGGCCGCCGGCGCCGGCGACGAGGAAGGCGACCCGGGGAGAGGTGGCGTCGACGAGAAAGCCACCGAGTGCCATCGCGATCCCGGAGCCGATCGCCACCGCGGTCGCGGTCAACCCGTAGACCCGGCCGAGCAGCTCGCGGGGCACGCCCTGTTGGAAGATCGTGTCGCTGGCGACGATCTCGATGCCGTTGCCGCTGCCGTAGATCAACTGGATCGCGGCAACCAGGAGGATTGCCGGGGCGATACCCGTCAGCAGCGCCCCGAGCGAGCTGAGCAGGATGCCGAGCAGATAGAGGCGGGGCGGCGCCAGGCGCGCGCCTCGCATGATCCCTAGCGAACCGATCAGCATGCCGGCGCCGAACGCGGCTGAGACGAGGCCGTAGGCGATCGCGCCGCCGCCGAGCGTGTCGCGGACGAGGAAGACGAGCGCGACGTTGTCGATCGAGACGAAGGCGAACATGAAGAGGAAGGTCAGCGTGATCGTCCGGGTCAGCGGATTGGCGAGGGCGTAGCGCAGCCCGGTTCGAGCCGAAGCGAGAAACGCCTCGCGCTCGCCGCCGTCCTCGCGCTCCTGCGGTGGCAGCGACGGCACGGCGCGAGTCAGCTGCGCCGAGGCGAGGAAGGTCACGGCGTTGACGAGCATCACCGCCGCGGCCCCACCGAGGGCGAAAAGCAGCCCGCCGATCAGCGGTCCGACGGCGACGTAGAGGTTGAAGGCGACGCCGGTAAGGCTGTTTGCCTGCAGCAGCTCGGAATCCTCGACGAGGGCGGGGACGGCGATGGTGCGGGCAGGGGCATAGACAGTCTGCAGGGCCGAGGTCAACGTCGCCAAGGCAAGGATTGCCGCGAACGGCGGCAGCAGGGCGAGCGCGGCGAAGAGGAGGGCCTGGCCGACGTCGGCGCCGATCATCAGCCGCCGCAGGTCGACGCGGTCGGCGACGCTGCCGGCCAGCGGTCCGAGCAGGCGCGGCGCCATCTCGGCGATCAGCAGCGCCGCCACCGCGGTCCCGGTGCCGTGCGTCTGCTGGACGTAGAGCGTCAGCGCCGTCAGCGCCGCCCCGGAGCCGGCGTTGGAGAGGGCCAGTGCGCCCCAGAGGGCCCGGAACTGGGGGCGGTTGCGCAGCAGCGCGAGTGCGCCCGCCATCAGATGATTACTTGGACAGTGCCCCCGTCGACCGACCAGGCGGCGCCGCTCACGTAGGAAGCGCGGTCGGAGCAGAGGAAGACGATCGCGCTGGCGATCTCGGCCGGGTCGGCGAGGCGGCCGATCGGCCGCTTGGCGCCGGCTTCGGCCAGGGCCTCCTCACGGCTGCCGGCGTCACTCATCGCCTGCGATTGGTCGAGCAGGCCGCCCGCGTCCATCCACATCGCCGATTCGGTCGGGCCGGGGCAGATCGCGTTGACGAGGACGCCGGACTTGGCGTAGCGGTCGGCGAAGAGGCGCGAGAGCGAGAGCTCGGCGGCCTTGGCGACCGAGTACTCCGGCATCGCCGCCGAGGGGCGCTTGGCGGCGGTCGAGCAGACGTTGACGACACGGCCCCAACCACGCTCGGCCATCGCCGGGGCGGCGGCGCGCATCGCTCGCAGCGGCGCCATCACGTTGAGCTCGTACTGGGCGCGCCAGTCCTCGTCGGGGACCTGATCGAGGTCGCGCCAGCTGGCGGAGCCGGCGTTGTTGACGAGCACGTCGAGGCCGCCGAAGTACTCGGTCGCGGTGGCGAGGATGCGCTCGCCGGCGTCGGCGAGGGTGACGTCGAGGGCGAGCACGGCGGCGCGGCCGCCGGCCCTGACCCCGGCTCCGACGGCCTCTTCCTGCACCTCGCGCAGCCTCTCCTCGCCGCGCGCGACCAGCAGCACGTTGGCGCCCTCGGCGCAGAGCTGGCGCGCGGCCTCGGCACCGATGCCGCGGCTGGCGCCGGTGACGGCGCAGGTGCGTCCTTTCAGCCCGAGGTCCATCAGAGCGCCTCCAGGCGCTCGGCGACGGTGACCGAGGCTTCGCCGACTAGCACCTTGTGCACGGGGCATTTGGCGGCGACCTTGAGCAGGCGCTGGCGCTGCTCCTCGCTCAGCTGCGGCGGCAGCTTCAGCGCCACCGCGTAGGTGGAGGGGACGGTGCCGTCGTAGGCGACGTCGACGTCGACCTCGATCGCGCCGACGTCCCAGCCCTTGCGCTCGGCGTACATCTCGACCGTGATCGCGGTGCAGCCGGCGAGGCTGGCGGCGAGCAGCTGGGTCGGGCGCGGACCGGTGTCGGTGCCGCCGCGGTCCGGCGGCTCGTCGACGACGAGGGTGTGGCCGCCCTCTAAGTCCACCTCGTGGGCGAACCCCTCCAGGCGGCGGGCGACGATCCTCACGCCGTCAGCCCTTGCCGCGGCCCTCGAACAGGGCCGGGTCGTCGACGTCGGCCCAGCGGGCCATCGCGTAAGCAAGGTCGGAGGCGCGGTTGACGAAGTGGATCACGGTCTCGCCGTTGAGCTCGCCGGCCGCGGCCAAGGCGGAGATGTGGCGCTCGGCGCGCCGGATCACCGTACGGGCGACGTCGAGCTGGGCCGAGAGCTGGTTGCCGCCGGGGATGACGAACTTGGGCGGCAGTTCGACCTCGTCCATGTAGCGGTCGATCAGTCGCTCCAGCTCGGCGACCATCGGCTCGGTGACGCGGCTGACCCCGTCTTCGAGCCGCGCGGCGGCCGCCGGCGCCGTCGCCAGTTCGGCGCCGGCGACGAAGAGGTCGTCCTGAAGGCGGAGGATGTCGGCGGCCAGCCCAGCCCGCTCCGAGCCGCAGAGGGCGCGGGCGACGCCGAGCAGCGAGCAGGCCTCGTCGAGCGAGCCGTAGGCCTCGGTGCGGCCGTGGTGCTTGGGGACGCGGCCGCCGTACCAGAGCGAGGTGGAGCCGTCGTCGCCCTTCTTCGTATAGATCTTGACCACTAGCCGGTCAATCTTATGGGGAGCGACTCCCGCAAACCGGCGCTGGGCTAGCGGACCGGGTTGAAGGCGAAGCCGGTCATCACCTTGGGGAAGAAGTAGGTCGACTTCGGCGGCATGTTGGCGTCGGTCTCGGCAACGGCTTTGACCTGCTCGACCGGGACCGGGCGCTGGATGAAGGCGACGTCGTACTCGCCGCCGTCGACCATCGCCAGCGCGTCGGGGACGCTCTTGGCGTACTCGAGCCCGCGCCGCTCGTCGATGTCCTCGTCGCTCATCCCGGCCAGCCCCTTCAGAACCAGGGTCTCGAGGATCGCCGAATCGAGGCGGCGATAGGACTCGGGCTTGCCATGAAGCAGACGGTCGAGGTCGGCGGTGTCCTTCAGCCGCAGCCGATACGCCTGCTTGTGGAAGTCGTCGTAGAGGCCGAAGACGCCAACGCCCTCCGCGCCCGCGGGGTCGATGTCGCCGCGGTCGACCTCGCCGATCTCGAAGAGCTCGCGCAGGCCGCTGCCGAGACGGCGCTGGCGCTCGGGATCGGCGGCGAAGCCGGAGAGCAGGCGGTGGGTGGGGAAGACGGTGAGGCCGGGGTCGTCGAGCCCGGTCAGCGCCATCAGCGTGTAGTTGTGCGGACCCTCGCCGCCGACCTCGTCGCGGTAGGCGCGGGCGGTCTCATAGCGGTGGTGGCCGTCGGCAATCAGCAGTTCGGCCCCGGCGAGGCGCTCCGCGACCGCGGCGTGGACCGCCGGGTCCGTCACCTGCCAGACCCGGTTGACGGTGCCGCTTTCGTCGGTTGCCTCGCCCCAGGGCTCGGTCGTGAGCGCCGGCTCGACCAGGGGCCAGGCGTCAGCGGTGCTGAGCGAGAAGATCGGCGAGAGGTTGCAGCCGGTCGCCCGGGTCAGCTCGAGGCGGTCGAGGAGCGGGCCGGGATGGGTGCGCTCATGCGGGCGGATGCCGCCGCTCTCGTAATCCTCCACCCGTACCCGGGCGAGGATGCCGTGGCGGCTGTGGCTGGAGCCGTCGGGGGCGGTGTAGTCCTGGGTCAGCGCCCAGATCGAGGGCTCCTCGTCGGCGACCAGCGCCCCCTCGGCGCGCCAGGCGTCGATCGTCCGCGCGGCTCGCTCGTAGGGATCGCCGCTGGGATTGCTGGCCGGGTCGGTGGGGTCGAACGGTTTCGGCAGGTCGATCGCGACCGCGTTGTAGGGCGAGCGCCGCAGCAGCGCCGCCCGGTTGGCGGTGTCGATCACGTCGTAGGGCGGGGCGGCGACGGCGTCCAGCGAGCCAACCTTGCCGAGGTCGTAATGCAGCGCCTTGAAGGGCTGGACGTCCGCCATCGTCGCCAACGCTAACGGGTGATCTCCGCCGCTCCTAACGTCCTCGCCCTGGACCGCTCTAGACTGGGCCGGTCGGGGTGTGGCGCAGCCTGGTAGCGCGCGGCCTTTGGGTGGCCGAGGTCCTCGGTTCGAATCCGGGCGCCCCGACTATCTCAGCGCGATTTTGCGCTGGCGTACTTCTTCTTGGCCCGCTTTTCGCACCGCACGCGCTTGTGCTTTGACTGGGCCTCCCTGCACTGCTTGAGCGTGCTGGACAGGAGGGCGCGCCGGAGCCGTTCCGATTTGGCTTCTTCCTCCTGGCGCTTCCTCGCCGCCGTCGCTGCCGCGGCCTCCTCTTGCTGTCGCTTCTTTGCCGCTGCCGCCGCGGCGGCTTCCTCGTCTTGACGCTTCTTTGCCGCCGTCGCTGCCGCGGCTTCGTCCTCACGCTGCCTGGCTTCGATTTCTGCCGCGGTAATGGCCTTGATTTGAAGCGGCGCACTGGTGTGGATCGTGAAGCCCAGTTCCACTCCGGTCGTGGCCAGTGGGTTGACCCCCCTTTTGCCCATTGGGATCGCCTGGCGTTTTTCGCCAATCGCGTTTTCGTATTCGCTGGGGGTCTGCAGGGCACCCGATCGGCTGAGCGTCGCCGTAAAGGACGTGGCCTCTTTGTTGAGCGGACCGACGGGAGAAAGGAAAGGGCCGCTTGCTTCGACGAGTTCGCCGCCGCATTTGAAGTTCATGTAGACGCCGCCGTCCGGATTGAGAAGCATGCCGACTTCGTGTTTTGCCTGGTCGATGTACACGAGGTTGGCTTCGATCGCCTCGGCCGTGATTTCTTCTGCATTGGCGCCTTCGGATTTGCACTGGGCACCGGCGTCGCTGCCGCCCTGTGCTTTGCAGCCCGTGAAGACGTAGTTCGAAACGGTCGAGCGCGGTCCGACGATCGCACCGTCGCCTTCGGAGCCGGAACAGTGCACAACCGTCTCGAAGTCAGCCAGGGCGGCGGTCACCGGCCCACCACTGACCGTAAAGCCGACGGGAAAAGCCGCTCCCGGGGCGACAAATTCAAGCACCGGCGAGGCTGCCTTCGCCTGAGCCGGCATGGCCGAGAGCGCCAGGGCCGCAATCGACGCCACGACCGAAATGCACATTCCCCGCAGCTGCCCACCTCGCAAATGTCGTGATTCCACGTGTTTCGCCTCCCCCTCGCCTGGCTTAACCGCTTGCCAGCGCGAAATGGTAGCGGACATCCTGCCGAGGCCGGAATGCAAGAGCGATGCAGCGGTGCCGTCAAACCCGCCCATCGAGCCGAATCGACCGATCGCCCGACTACTTCCTTGCCGATCCCGGGAAGGACCATCCGCATGGTGTTCTCTTGAACGAAGGAAGCGTTCTCAAATAAAAAATTTGACGCTCACCAAATGTCTCCATAGCGTGCTCGGCCACGGACGGTTGACGGGGGTGGAGGGAGATGTCGGCAAGAACCGCCAGATGGGCTGGGTCGCGGGATCGCGAATCGGCAGGATCTGCTGACGAGAACGGCCAACTGGCGGTCCTCAGCGGACGAGGTCGGGAGCGGCGATCGGGCGGGCCCAGGCCCCGATGATCAGACGCCGGTCGCCGAGCGCGCCGACGATGGCGCGGGTTCGCTCAGCGCTCGTCGAGCGCCTGCGCGCCCGCTCGGCTGAGATCGAAGCGGCGATTTTCGCCCGCCTCTCGGTACTGGCGGAGGCCGGTGACGATCGCTCCCTCGAGTACACGGCCGAGGTACGGCACGCGGTGCCCGAGTTCCTCGACTACTGCCTGAGGGCGATCGAGCAGGGGGACGAGCGGTCGCAGGGGCCGATTCCCTCGACAGCGGTCGCCGAGGCGCGACGCGCCGCCCACAAGGGGATCAGCCTCGACACCCTGCTGCGCCGCCACGCGGCCGCCGACCGGGTCCTCGCCGTGTTCGTGATCGACGAGGCGGAGGACCTGCTCCGCCTCGAGCGGCGGGAGGTCCAGCGGGTGCAGGGCGTGCCCGTCGACCACCTGATGGCATCGGTTGCCTTCGAGTACGAAGAGGAGCTCGGGCGCATGCGGCGCTCGCCCAACCAGCGCCTCGGCGAACGCGTGCGGCGGCTGCTCGCCGGCGAGCTCGAGGTGGACCCCGACCTGCCCTACGCCTTCGACGCCTGGCATCTGGGGATGATCGTCCGCGACGCCGCCGCCGTCGGGGGATTCCGGGCCATCGCCAAAGCGCTCGACTGTCAGCTCCTGGTCGCACCCGACGGCGAGGACGGCGCCTGGCTCTGGCTGGGCAGGAGGAGGCGACTGGCCATGTCCGAGATCGAGGAGCTGACCTCCTCGACTCTGCCGGAGGGTGCCTCGCTCGCACTCGGCGAGTCGCGCCACGGCCTCGACGGCTGGCGGCTCACGCACCGCGAAGCGCAGGCGGCGTCGGAGGCGATGATCTACCGCTCGGGTTCGGTGACGCGGTGCCGGGACGTGGTCCTGATCGCGGCGGTGATGCGAGACGACGCCCTGGCCGCATCGCTGATCGAGACCTACCTGACACCCCTCGACGGCGGCCGCGGAGAAAGGGGTGTCGATCTGCGCCGAACGCTGCGGGAGTATCTCGCGGCCGGCCAGAATGCATCGACAGCGGCCGCGGCGCTTTCGGTCAATCGCCACACCGTTCAGCGCCGGCTGCGGACCGTGGAAGACCGGCTCGGCCAGCGGATCGAGCAGTGTCATGCCGAGCTGCAGGTCGCGCTGCGGGTCGAGGAGATCCTCGACCACCACCCCGCGGGTTCACACGAGGGCGGGCCTCGGCACGTACGCGAGCTGGCCAGAGTGCCCTGATGGGACATAGTGGCAAGTTTGGTTCACTTTCTCGCACCGTTCCGGTGTATTCGCGGTGGAGAGATTGGGTCACGATCTGCCCATGTCAGCGCTATCGACGCGGTCCGCTACTCCCAGGGTGGCCTGGGCCCCAAAGGAAGAGTTGGAGCTGCGAGATTGGATCGCGGTCGGTCATCGCTTCGGCCTCGTCTCTCGCTGTTGTCAGTGGTGGATAGGTGACTGGCTGCGCTATGGAGCCCGCCGTTGGGGTGAGAGGTACGCGGAGGCGGCGCGGATCACCGGTTACGACGTCGGCAGCCTGCGAAACATGGCCTGGGTCGCATCCCAGTTCGATTTGTCATTACGTAATGACAAACTCAGTTGGAGTCATCATGCACTGCTGGCTCCACTTGAGCCGGACGAACGGGCGCGGTGGCTCGAGCACGCCACGGCGGAGAGGATGTCGGTTGCCGACCTCAGGGTTGCGTTGCGGTCGGCCCGATCGGCGTGCTCGCCGGCGAAGGTGGGCGAGCTGCCGGGCGGGGGGCCCGCGGTGACGGAGAGGGCGAGCCCCCTTGTCTGCCCCCACTGCGGCCGGTCGGTCGGTCCCGCCGAGGCCTAGGTCGGCGCCGATCAGGTTCTGGGAGCGGCGGAGAGCAGTCGCAGCCCCAGGGTCTCGCTGTAGCTGCCGCCGCCGAGGAAGTCGAAGCTGACGTGGCTGCTCGCGCGGCGCCTCAGCAGCAGGCCGTCGGAGCGCCGCCGCCACTCGTCGCGCCGTGCGGTCCCGCTGCTCTCGCCGGCCAGCACCGTGCGGGAGTGCAGATGAACGGCCGCGATCGCATGACCGCCGACGACGATCGTGGAGAAGCCCGCCACCCGTGAGGCGTCGACGATCAGGCTGTCGCCGGAGCGGCACCTGGTCAGCCAGTGCTCTCCGACGCGAAGCCGCGCGGGTCGGCGGGGCGGCCCTCCCGTGCACCGGTATGAGTCGGATCTGGCGGCGCCGAAGAACTCGCGGTGTTCCCGCAGTGAGGAGAGGTGAAGGCGCCGGGCGGCATGGCAGTGTCGTTCCTCGCTCCAGCGCGCAGTGAAGATTTGCCACCGTTCTGAAAACCCGCAGGGCGATGGGGAGATCACGATCGTCGAGATGCCCCCGTAGTGGTGGCTGCTGCTGACTATCCCGACAAGGTTCTCGCCCCCACCCGTCGCGTAGCGGTAGACACCGGGACTGGGCAGGCCGCCGGCCGGCTGGGCGACGTCCGCTCGCGTGGAGCCCTGGCGGAACCGGCGCAGCGCGTCGCCAACCGTGCTCCTGACGGTGTTGTCCTGCGGCAGATGGGTTGCGACGTACACACCACCGAGGGAAAGGGTGGCAAGGACGAGCAGGCCAAGGACACGTCGCCGTCGCACCCGTGAACCAAACCAGACCTGAGGTCAGCAGTTCAACACCGGTGTACAGCGGGCAACCGCGAAATTGACTTTCACCACACATCTCGGAAGGGTGAATTGCAGCTGGGATCCGGACTCCGGACCGGCGCAAATGTCATATCGCGACGAGGACGGGAGACTGATGATAGCGGGGACGAGAGGTCGTGCGTTGGTGATTGGTGTCATGCAGGTGGCGGTACTGGTGTTGGTTGCGCTGGTGGGTCCCCAGAGCGCTGGGGCGACGCGGACGGACGTTTACGATCGATTCTCGGCCTGCCCCACGGGCGACCCCCTGCTCAACGACCCTGCCAGCGAATTCGTCATTTGCGTATCGGCCACGATCCGCGGAGGGTCGTTTGGGCTGGGTGGGACCAGATTTCCGGTCAGCGAGCCGATCGGCCTGCAGTTCGCCGCCCTGCCTCCGAGCCCGGAGAGCCCCGCAGAGCTGAGGGTCATTCCCCGCAGCACGACCCTGGAAGCCGCACCCGCCTCGTTCACCGTCCCGGCGGGAGTGCTCCCCTCCCCGCCACCGACGGCGGCTGCGCCCGCCCCACCGGCCTCCGGCCTGCAGGCGTCGCCACGCAAGCCGCGACGAGGCAAGCACCCGAAGGGGAAGCGGCGTCACGGCAAGAAGCAACGACAGGCGCGCAAGCGGCAGGCCCGCAAGCGGCACGCGCGCAGAACAGCTGCTCGCATCGTGGCTCCGCCGGTCGCCGCTCCAGCTCCCGTTCCGGCCTCCCCGGAACCGGTCCAGGTGACGGTGCGACTGGAGGCCGCGGGCGACCTCGCCGACGTCTCCCTCGGGGCTGTCTTCGGCGAACCCGGGCCCGCCTATCGCTTGCCGCTGCGGATTCACCTCGAAGGACCAGGCCTGGGCCCGGACTGCAGCATCGGCTCGGCCGCCGCGCCGATTGTGGTCGCGCCGGAGTCGACCAGGCTGCCAACTGGCTTTGGCGCCCAACCGGACCCCAACGGCTTCCTGGTCGACTTCCTCGAGATGAAAGGCGCCGGCCTCAGAGACGGGAGCCTGACGGTGCCCGGGGCGAGCGGCTGCGGTCCCCGCGATCCCGGCAGTGGCGAGTTCGCGCTCGATCGCACGATCGACTCGCTGCTGGGCCTGCCCTCGGCGAGCGGCCTCAACGAGGCGGTCTTCGAGGGCGTCGACCTGAGCATGGTCGGGGCGGGATTCGACGGAACCCCGCCGGACGGCGGTGCCGAACTGGCCGCTGCCTTCGCGGCTGCCCGCTGACCAGCTCGAGAGCAAGAAAGGGAACGATCGCGATGACGCCAAGCAACAGTGCAACCGCCTCGCCAGTTCCGTACCGGGAGCTGATCTCGCGCAACATCGGGATTGTCAGCCCCGACGAGCAGGAGGCGATCTCGGAGGCTGAGGTCCTGATGGCGGGAATCGGGGCCGAGGGGGGCGCGGTCGCGACCTGCCTGGTCCGGCTCGGCTTCCGGCACCTCCGGATCGCCGACGTCGACAGCTACGACGCCTCCAACCTCAACCGCCAGTTCGGCGCCTACGCGGACACGATCGGGATGTCCAAGGTCGAGGGCCTGGCGGCCGAGCTGCGGCGGATCAACCCCGACGTCGACCTGCGCGAAATCGGCGAAGGGGTTACTCCCGGCAACGTCGGCGATCTCATCGAGGGGGTCGACTGCGTCGTCAACGGGATGGACCTGTTCGTCCTCGACGCCCATCGCGCGCTCGACGCCGCGGTGCGGGAGGCGGGGCTGATCATGGTCGGGGCGGCAAGCGTCGGGCTGCGCTCGGACCTCTACGCCTACCACCCGGGAGGGATGGGGGTGGCCGAGTACATCGATCGCACCTTCGCCGCCGGCCGGTTCCCGTGGATCCCGGCGGAGGCGGACCTGCCGCCGTCGACCCCGCCGGACCTGGTCCGGCGGGTGATCGAGCGCGAGCTGCCCGCGCCGGTGGTTGCGCCGGCCGTCTTCCTCACCGGGGCCCGGGTCGCGACCGCGGTGCTGAACCTGATCGCCGGTCGCGGCGAGCCTGTCTACGTGCCGCAGTACACCACCGTCGACCTGAGCGAGCTGACGGCGACCGTGCGCCAATGCTTTCCCGAGGACGGAGCCGGCTCGTGAGCGCCACCGAGGCGATCGGCCGGGGACTCCTGCACGACGTGCTGGCGGCCCAGGCGGTGCGGATGCCGGACGACGTCGCGGTTCGCGCCGGCGAGCGGGCACTCACCTATTCCGAGCTCTCCGCGCAGGCCAGCGCGATCTCGGCACACCTGCGCTCGCGCGGAGTGGCGGTGGGGACGAACGTGAGCCTCTGCATGCACCGCTCGCCCGAGCTCGTCGCGGCGATCTTCGGGATCCTCCGCGCTGGCGCTGTGTGCGTCCCGGTCGATCCGGAAGACCCGTTGGAGCGGCGCGAAGCGATCGTCGCCCACTCCGGAGCCGAGTTCCTGCTCGGGGACGAGGCGGGGCTGCCGATGGCTGCCGCGGGCGTCGAGGCGGTCGCCGTCGCCGACGCCCTGGCCGGCGACGCGTCCGCCCCGCCAGCGGCAGAGCTCGCGCCCACGTCGCTCGCCTTCCTCTTCTACACGTCCGGCTCGACGGGGACGCCGAAGGGAGTGATGCTCTCCCACCAGGCGCTGCTCAGTGGCCAGTGCTGGCTCGCCGCGACCTTTCCGCTCGACCCCGGCGCCGCGCAGCTGCTGAGAACCACGCTCAGCGTCACCAACCTGGTGCGCGAGGTGTTCTGGCCGATCCTGGCCGGGGGCACGATCGTCGTCGTCCCGCCGGGGCAGCACAAGGACCCCGACGCCCTGGTCGAGCTGGTCGACCGCCACCAGGTGGTGACCCTGCTGGTCGTGCCCGCGCTGCTGGCCGGGATGCTGGAGCGGCCGGCGTTCCGCGGCAATCGCTCGCTGCGGTACCTCTTCAGCAGCAGCGACGTGATGCCGGGGGACCTGCCCGAGCGCTTCTTCGAGTCCGGCGTGCCGGCCCGGCTGTTCAACCTCTACGGGCTCACCGAGGCCCTCTACGCCTGTTGCTGGGAGTGCCTGCCCGGGGTCGAGTACCGCGGCTTCGTCCCGGTCGGACGGGCGGCCGAGCTGACCCCGGAGATCCTCAATGCCGATCTAGGCACGGTCGCCGACGGCGAGGTCGGCGAACTCTGCCTGAGCGGATCGGGGATCGCGGAGGGCTACTTCCGCCAGCCGGAGCTGACCGCGGAGAAGTTCGTCGAGGCGGCGACGGGCCGGGTCTACCGGACCGGCGACCTCGCGCGCCGGCTCGAGGACGGGTGCGTC
The DNA here is from genome assembly GCA_963811375.1 of uncultured Solirubrobacterales bacterium. Lineage (GTDB taxonomy): Bacteria > Actinomycetota > Thermoleophilia > Solirubrobacterales > 70-9 > VAYN01. The sequence continues at coordinate 461,922 of CAWEQY010000002.1, read as the reverse complement.
GAGCTGCTGGGGCGCGGCGACGACCAGGTCAAGATCTCCGGCTACCGGGTCGAGCTGGGCGAGGTCGAGGCCTGCCTGCGCCGGGGGGCCGAGGTCGAAGAGGCGGTGGTGGTCCCGCGTCGCGGCCTCGGCGCTCACCAGCGGTTGGTCGCCTATATCCGCGCGGCGGACGGGGCGACCGTGACCGTCGGCGCCCTGCGCAGCCGTCTCGGCGAGGCACTGCCTCCCTACATGGTGCCGGCGGCCTTCATGCTGGTCGACGAGATCCCACTCAGCCATGGGGGCAAGGTCGATCGGCAGGCGCTGGAGGGGCTCGGTGGCAGTCACCTCGAGCTGGACGAGGAGTACGTCGCCCCCCGCGGTCCCACCGAGCGGTTCCTGACCGCGCTCTGGGAGGACGTGCTCGCGGTGCCCCGAGTCGGGGTTCACGACAACTTCTTCGCCCTCGGCGGCGACTCGATCCAGGGCTTCCTGGTCAGCGCCCGGCTCAACCGCCTCGGCGCCCAGCTGCAGGCGACCCAGGTCTTCGACTCGCCCACCGTGGCGGAGATGTCCTGGCAGGTCGAGGAGCGACTCGGCCAACCGCTTGCCGCCGAGTACGAGCCGCTGGCTCCGGAACCGCCGCCGCCCGCGCGGAAACAGGAGATCGACGACGACACTCGCGAGCAGGTCGCGGCGCTTGCCGCCGACCCGGCCGGCATCGAGGCGCTCTATCCGCTCACGGACATGCAGAAGGGCATGCTCTTCCACTCCCTGCTCGACCCGGGGTCGGGCGTGTACTTCGAGCAGTTCGTCTACCGGCTGGGGGGAGAGCTGGACGTCGACGCCTACCGCCGCGCCTGGCGGCAGGTCGTCGACCGGCACGAGATCCTTCGCGCCTGGATCGCCTTCGACGGGCTGGCGGAGCCGCTGCAGGCGATCCAACGCGATGCGGCGCTGGAGTTCACGATCCACGACTGGGTCGAGGTGCCGCCCGAGGAACAGTGGTCGAGGCTGGAAAGGCATCTGCTCGCCGACCGCCGGCGGGACTTCGACTACGCCGAGGCGCCGCTCTTCCGGGTCACCCTGATCCGGCTCGGCAAGCGCAGCTTCAAGCTGATCCTCAGCTATCACCACCTGATTCTCGACGCCTGGTCGCTCTTCGTCCTGCTGCGGGACTCGCTGGAGCTCTACGGCGCGGCCGTGGGCGGGCCGGTCCCGCAGCTGGAGCCGACCCGCTCCTTCGGCGACTACGTCGACCTCGTCAGAGCCAAGGACGCGGAGCCTTCGCGGCGCTACTGGGAGGAGCGGCTGGCGGGGTTCCGCGCCCCGACCGTGATCGGCAAGGCGGAGAAGCTCGGGCTTTTCGCCAGCAGCCTCGACCTCCACGCCGAGGCGCGACTCGACCTCGGCGAGGAGCTGACCCGGGAGCTCCTGGCCTATGGCCGGCGCCACCGGCTGACGCTCAACTCGCTGGTCCAGGGCGCCTGGGGGATGGTTCTGGCCTCGCTCAGCGGCCGCTCCGACGTCTGCTTCGGGATCACGATCACCCACCGGCCGGTCGAGCTGCAGGGGGTCGAGGACCTGGTCGGCATCTTCATCAACACCCTGCCGATGCGACTGGTGCTGGAGAGCGGGCAGGCGGTCGGCGACTGGCTGGCGCAGGTGCAGCGCGTCCAGGTCGCCGCCCGCGCCCACGAGCACTACCCGCTGCCGCTGATCCAGGAGCGCAGCGAGATGCCCAACGACCAACCGCTGTTCGAGACCCTGCTGATCTTCGAGAACTTCCCCCGCGGCTCCGGCTGGACCGACCGCGGTGGCATGAAGGTGCGCCAGGACCGCTACATCGGCTGGACGAACTACCCCTTCGCGATCGAGGCGATGCCGGAGGAGCAGCTGTTCTTCCAGGTCAAGTACGACGAAGCCTTCTTCGACTCGGCTCTCGTCGACTGCATCCTCACCACCTTTCGCGAGATCCTCGAGCTGATCGCCAGTGGCGAGGGTGGGCCGTTGGGCGAGGTGGTGGGGCCGCTGGATGCCGCCCCTTCGATCGCCGTCGCCGGGGAGCTGCCGACGCGAGGGCAGGTCGTGCAACCCTCGCCAGCGACCATGGCCGCCCCCGCGACCGCGGCGGAGGAGGTCTTGGAGAGGGTCTGGGCGGAGGCCCTGCGGCTCGAGCGCGTCGACGTCCACGCCGGCTTCCTGCAGCTGGGCGGCAACTCGCTGGCGGCGATGCGGATCCTCGCGCTCTGCCGCCGGCAGGGCTTCGACTTCGAGCTGGGCCAGCTGTTCGGGCCCCAAAGCAGCATCCACCACATCGCCCAGTCCAACTCGCTGGCGCGCCCGGAGCGGCGCTAGCCCGCCGATGACGATCGCCCAGTCACAGCAGCCGGCCGCGGCGGAGATCGCCGCCGATGCCTGGGCGCCGTCGCTGGCGGGGCCCGAGGCGTCGGCGCCGTTCGCCCTGACCGACCTCCAGGGCGCCTACCGGATCGGCGAGCTGGAGTTCTTCGAGGCGAGCACGCCGGCCTACGTCGCCCATGGCTACGCGGTACCCGCTCTCGACCTCCAGCGCCTCACCCGTGCCGTCCGCGAGGTGCTGGCCGGCAACGAGGCCCTGCGCACCGCCCTGACCGCGGACGGTTGGCAGCAGATCCTCGACCCCGACCCGGACTGGCAACCGCAGGTGGTCGACCTGCGCCACCTCGACGCCGCCCGCGGCCGCGAGCTCTTCCTCGACGCCTGCCGCGGCGCCGGCGAGCGCCTGCCGTCCCTCGAGTCCGGGCCCCAGCTCGCCTGCTGCGTGGTGCGGACGGCGGCGACGCCGCTGGTCCTGCTCGCCCTTCGCCTCTTCGTGCTCGACGCGCGCTCGATCGGCCTGGTCTGCCGGGCGATCGCCGACGCCTACCTCGCCGCCGCCGGCGGCACGGCCTCGCCGCCGGGCCTCTTCGGTCGCTACCTGGAGGGGCTCGAGGCATACCGGCGCACGCCGTCCTATCGCGAGTCCGTCGACCACTGGCGCCGCCGCCTGCCGCAGCTGCCGCCTGGGCCCGATCTCCCCGCGGCCCCAGGTGGGGGCCGGATCGCCGCCGCGCGCTTCCGTCGGGCGCAGCACCGGCTCGCGGCGCCGGCCTGGAAGGCGCTGCGCGCGAACGCGCGCGAGGCCGGCCTCTCGGTCAACGCCGTCCTCTGTGCCGCCTATGCGGACTGCCTGCGTCGCTGGTCCGCGCGCCAGAGCTTCTCCCTGACCGCGCTCGTCTCGACCCGGTCGATGCTGATGAGCGACGAGGACGTGGACGGGTGCGTCGGCAACTTCGGGACCACGATGCTGCTCGAGTGCGCCGAGGGCGACTCCTTTCAGGCTCGCGCCGAGGCGCTCCAGGCGGCGATGATGACCGACCTTCCCCACTGCCACGTATCCGCCGTGGAGGTGATCCGCGAGGGGCGCCGGGCGGGGGCCTGGGGCGACGGCGCGAACGTTCCTTATGTCTTCGCCTCCGGGCTCGACGTCCGCGACGACGAGGAGCTGCCGCTGCAGGTCGAGCTGCCGGGCTGGGGGGTTGCCTTCAAGTCGATGCAGACGCCGCAGGTGCTGCTCGACCACCAGGTCTTCGAGGATGGCGGCGAGCTGGTCTGCAACTTCGACCACGTCGCCGCGGCGTTCCCGGCCGGGCTGGTCGAGGAGCTGGTCGCCACGCATGCGCAACTGGTGGCGGCGCTCGCGAGCGGGCCGGGGGCCTGGCGCGGTGCGGGTCGGCCGGCGTTGCCGGCGGCGGCGACGCGGGCTCGGGAGCGAGCCAACCGCACCGCCGCCTCCGTGCCCTGGGAAAGCGTCTTCTCCCGCATCGACGCCGTCTGTGCGTCCAGCCCCGAGCGGCTGGCGATCCTCGCCGGCGACGGCGAGCTCAGCTACGCGGAGGCGAAGGGGAGGCTGACCGGGCTGGCGGCGGTTCTGCGCGGGTGGCGCTCGCAGCCGCCGCCCCTGGTCGGGCTCCTCGCCGAGAAGAGCGCCGCCCAGTACCTGGCGGCGCTGGCGATCGTCGAGTACGGCAGCGCCTATGTGCCGCTCAGCGTCGATTGGCCACCGCAGCGCCTGGCCCGGCTGATCGCGGAGGCGGGGCTGGAGTGCGTTCTCGCCGACGCCACCGGCGAGCGGATCCTGGCGGGGCTCGACGATCCACCGGCGGTCCTGGGCGTGGCCGCCGCCGAGTCGATCGCTGCGCCCTCCGCGCCGCTGGCCCGTCCGGCGCCGGACTCGCTCGCATACGTCATCTACACCTCCGGTTCGACCGGGGCGCCGAAGGGGGTCGCGATCCCCCACGGTGGTTTGGTCAACACCGTCGCCGACGTGATCGAGCGCTTTGACTTCAGCGCCGAGGACCGGATCCTCTCGCTCTCGGAGCTCAACTTCGACCTCTCCGCCTTCGACCTCTTCGGCGCCCTCTGCTGCGGCGCCTCGGTCGTGATCCCGCCCTACTCCGAGACTCCGGACCCGGCGCTCTGGATCGAGGCGCTGAAGAGCAGCGAGGCGACGGTCTGGAACTCGGTCCCGGCCCTGATGGAGATGCTGCTCGACTTCGCCGGTGAGGCGGCGCCGGAGGCGCTGGCCTCGCTGCGGCTGGTGATGCTGAGCGGGGACTGGATCCCGCTCGACCTGCCCGAGCGAATTCGCGCCGCCAATCCGCAGGCCCGGGTGGTCGCGCTCGGCGGCGCCACCGAGGCTTCGATCTGGTCCAACTTCTTCGCGGTCGAGTCGGTCGACCCCGCCTGGAAGAGCATCCCCTACGGGACACCGCTGGCAAACCAGCGCTTCCATGTTCTCGACCAGCACTTCGAGCCGGTGCCCACCTGGGTGCCGGGAGAGCTGTTCATCGCCGGCGACGGCCTCGCCGCCGGTTACCACGGCAGCCCCGAGCTGACCGCCGAGCGCTTCCCGAGCCACCCGCTCACGGGCGAGCGCCTCTACCGCAGCGGCGATCTCGGGCGCTACCGGGACGACGGCGTACTCGAGTTCCTCGGCCGGGTCGACGAGCAGACGAAGCTGCGGGGGTACCGGCTCGACCTGCTTGAGATCGAGCAGCACCTGACCGCCCTGCCGCAGGTGCGGGCGGCGGCCTGCTGCATAGTCGGCGAGGGCGCCGCCCAGATCCTGGTCGCCTTCGTGGTCGTCGCGGCTGCTCAGGACCCCGATCCCGAGCGGCTGCGGCAGGCGCTGGCCGGCGACCTCCCCCGCTACGCGATCCCGAGCCGGTTCCGGGCGGTCGACTCCCTGCCCCTGACCGCCAACGGCAAGCGCGACGTCCGCCGCTTGACCGAGCTGGCGCTGACGGCGGGCCCGGGCGTGGCGGAGGGGCCGTCGCGGGCGCCGGAAAGCGCGACCGAGCGCGCCCTCGCCGCGATCTGGCGAGATGTCTGCGGGGTCGAGGTGGGCGACGTCGAGGACGACTTCTTCGCGGTCGGCGGCAGTTCTCTGCTGGCGGTTCGCCTGGTGCGCCGGATCGAGCGGGAGTTGGGGGTGGAGCTGGCTCTCTCGGTCCTCTTCGAGCACAACACCGTGGCCTCCCAGGCGGCGCTGCTGGAGCGGTGCGAGGGGCCCGCGGCCACGGCCTCGCCGCTGGTCTCGCTGCGCGAGGAGGGGGAGCGGGAGCTGGTGCTGTTGCACCCGGTCGGCGGGCACCTGCTCGGCTACCGTGCGCTGGTCGAGGCGTTGCCCCCGGAGCTCGCGGTGCTGGGGCTGCAGGCCCCGGCCGCGGGGGAGATGCCGCCCAGCCTGGCGCGGCTGGGCGCCGCCTACGCCGACGCGATCGAGCAGCGCTCCCGCTCACGCCCTCCCCACCTGGCGGGTTGGTCGCTGGGCGGGGTCCTGGCGCTGGAGGTTGCCGGCGAGCTGGAACGGCGTGGGTGCGAAGTGGCCTCGGTGACCCTGATCGACAGCTACGTCGCCACTGTGGAGGCGCAGCGGACGCGTGGCGAGGAGAAGGAGGAAGCCGGCGCCGATGACGACGGAGCGGCGATCGAAGCCGACGACGGGCGCCACCGCCGCCTCGCCGAGCTGCTGCGCCAGCACCGTGTCGAGGCGCTTCCCGCTTGCCCCCTCCTGGCGATCGTGGCCGCTCGGCAGGACCCAAATGCCTTCGCGGGCCTCCTTCCCTTTCACCTCGGGGTGGCCGCCGCGGCCGACCGGCTGCGGCTGCTCTCGGTCGACGCCGATCACTACTCGATCGTCAAGGGCGGAGCCGCCGAGGCGGTCGCCACCGACCTCGCTCGCATCGTGCAGGAGGAGGGGCCCCGATGCGGGTAGCGCCACAGCGCTATGACCTGCTGGGGGTCGGGTTCGGCCCCTCGAACCTCGCCCTCTGCGCGCTCTTCGCATCGGTGCGGGGCGACAGCGGCTGGGACGACAGGCTCCTCTCCTGCTTCGAGCAGCGCCCGGAATTCGGCTGGCACTCGGGGATGTTGCTCGAGGGGGCGCGCATGCAGGTGGCCTTCCTCAAGGACCTCGTCACCCCCAGCGCCCCCACCAGCCCGTACTCGTTCGTCAACTACCTGCACGAGCACGGGCGCCTCGAGCACTACATCAACCTCTCCACCTTCTACCCCACCCGGCGCGAGTACCACGACTACTTCGCCTGGGCGGCGCGGAAGCTCTCCTCCTACGTCGAGTACGGACGCTCGATCGAGTCGATCGTCGCGGTTCGCGGCGGCGATGGCGAGGTCGACGAGCTCGAGGTCTCCTACGTCGAGGGCGCTGGCCGGCGGCGCGGGACGGCGCTGGCCTCCAACCTCTGCCTCTCGGTCGGCGGCGTGGCGGCGTTGCCGGTGGGGGTGGCGCCGGAGGTGCTCGGCGAGGCGGCTTTCCACACCGCCTCGTTCCTGAACCGGGTCGAGTCCTTCCACGATCGCGGCAGCGACCGGCCCTATGAGTTCCTCGTCGTCGGGGCCGGCCAGAGCGGCGCCGAGACCTTCGAGTACCTGGCCAGGAACTTCCCCCGGGCACGGGTGACGCTCGCCTTCCGCGGCTTCTCGCCGATGCCGGCGAACAGCAGCCCCCTGGCCAACGAGATCTTCAACCCCGAGGTGGTCGATCTCTTCTACGGACTGCCGGCCCAGGGGCGGCGGGACGTCCTCACCGCCCTCCGGCAGACCAACTACGCGGCGGCCGACGACGAGATGATCGAGAGCATCGCGGCGCTGCTCTACGAGCAGCGGGTCAGCGGTGGCGACCGGCTCAACCTGCTCCGGTTTCGTGAATTCCAGGGCTGCGAGAGCGCCGGGGACAGGGTCAGGGCGACCCTCGCGGACGTCCACGGCGGTGAGGCGACGACGGCCGACTACGACGGCGTCGTCTTCGCGACCGGCTACGACTTCTCTCACGCGGAGGGACTGCTGGCCGAGCTGGAGCCGATGCTGATCCGCGACGCCAGCGGCCAGCTCGCGATAGGGCGCGACTACTCGCTGGAGACGGCGGAGGGGTTCCGGCCCAAGATCTTCCTGCAGGGGGCGACGGAGCAGACCCATGGCCTCACCAGCACCCTGATCTCGGTCCTCTCGCACCGGGCGTCCGAGGTGCTGCGAGCGGCCTTCGGCGAGCGCCGGGCACTGCGGCCCGAGGTCGAGTCGTTGCTCGGCGCTGCCGTCCAGCCCCCATCCGTTGCGACCGTCGAGACAACCGAAAGGAGCGCACTATGAGTGTCCTGCGGATCAAGCGCCGCGACGAGGCCGCGATGGGGGAGGAGTACGGGTGCGGGTTCTGGCGCATCCTGCCCTGGTCCGCCACTGGCTCGAGCGACGAGGGCATGGCCCTGGCGGTGGTGGCGCCGCTGAGCAGGTCCACCCCGCACGAGCACGCGGAGGTCGAGACCTTCGTGGTGATGCGCGGCGAAGGCCGGGCCTGCGTGGAGGGCGAGTCCTCGCCGGTGGGGCCCGGCGACGTCGTCGCCGTCGCCTCCGGGCAGCACCACTATTTCGACAACACCTCCGAGCGGGAGGCGCTCGAGGTTCTCTGCGTGTGGTCGCGGGCCGAGAGCGGGCTCGCCTCATGAGTGGCGGCGGGGGGCGCCGGTTCCTGGTCACGGCGACGCCGCCGACCACCAACGGGGACCTCCATGTCGGTCACCTCTCCGGCCCGTACCTGGCCGCGGACGTGTTCTGCCGCGCCCAGCGGCTGCTCGGCAACACGGCCCTCTACGTCTCCGGGGGCGACGACCACCAGACCTACGTGGTGACCACCGCCGAGCGCCTCGGCGTCGACCCGGTGCGGCTGGCGGCGGATTGCAACGAGCTGATCCGGGAGACGCTGGAGGTCGCCGACATCGCGATCGACGCCTTCCCCTCGCCCAACCCCGAGTACGTCGACTTCGTGCAGGGCTTCTTCGGGGCGCTCTATGAGAGCGGCAAGCTCGTCCGGCGGACCTACCGCTTCCCTTACTCGAAGGGCACCGGGCGCTTCCTGGTCGAGGCCTTCGCGAAGGGCTACTGCCCCGAGTGCTACGCCGGCACGGCGGGGGCGATCTGCGAGACCTGCGGGCATCCCAACGACGTCCACTCGCTGCTGATGGGCGCGGCGACCGGGGACGACGCCGGCGACGAGGTCGAGCTGCGCGAGGTCGAGACCCTGGTCCTGCCGCTGGAGGACTACCGGGACCGCTTCCTCGACTTCTACCGGCGCCAGGGGTCGCTGATGCGCCCGCACGTCCTCCGCTTCGTCGAGGAGATGCTGAGCCGGCCGCTGCCGCCATTCCCCGTCACCTATCCGGCCGAGTGGGGCATCCCGGTGCCGTTCGCTGGCTTCGACGGCCAGGTCCTGAACGTCTGGGGGGAGATGCTCCCGGGACTGATCCACATGACCGCCGCGGCGCGCCGCGGCGCCGGGGACGGGACCGGCGCGGACCCCTGGGCACCGGGCTCCGGCTACGAGCTGGTCCAGTTCCTCGGCTTCGACAACACCTTCTACTTCTCGCTGGCGCACCTCGGCCTGATCTTCGCCGACGGCAGCGTCACCGAGCCGAGCGCGATCGTCACCAACGAGTTCTTCCACCTCGACGGCAGCAAGTTCTCGACCAGCCGGCGGCACCTGATCTGGGCCCGCGACCTGATCGCCCGCCACGGGGTCGACAACGCCCGCTTCTACCTCGCCTTCAACAATCCCGAGCTGCAGGTCGCCAACTTCACCGAGCTCGATCTCGAAGCGGTGTTGAGGGAGAAGCTGCAGCGGCCGCTGGCCGAGATCGCCACCGCGCTGCACCCCCACGAGGGACTCGGCGTCGAGGTCGGGGCCGCGGCGGACGCGATCTTCGCGCGCTTCCGGGAGCGGATGCTGCGGGCTTACGCACTGGAGACGTTCAGCGTCAGGGGGGCGGCCGAGGCGGTCGGTCATCTGCTCGCGTTCCTGGCCGGCGTCGGCGGGCGGGTTGGCGATCAGAACCGCGATCCGGAGCTGGCGATCCTGCTCGCCGGGCTGGCCCACCTGGCCACCTACGTGGAGCCGCTGCTTCCCTCGCTGTCGGCGACGCTGCGAGAGCGCCTGGGGGAGGGCTTCGCGCTGCCCTTCGGCGCCGGGCTGGCGGCAGCCGAGCTGACCGTTCCCGCCCTCGACCCGGCGACGCTGCTCGATCGCGCCGACCCGGCCAAGCCGATGCCGGACCCGGCCGCGGCGTAGGGGAGGCGGGACGATGGGATCGCGGACCGAGGAGACGGTGGCCCGGGCGAGCCTTGGCTCGCACGAGCTGATCGCGACACTGGCTCGTATCTCCCGTGCCTCCGCGAGTGAGGGGGAGGCGCGGGCGGCAGGTCTGCTCGCCGCCGCCCTGGAGGAGCGAGGCGGCCGCACCCGCCTCGAACCGGTCGCGGTGCGCGGTTCCTACCTGGCGCCGCACGGCCCGCTGATGCTGCTGGCGGCGGCCGCAGGGGTCCTCGGCGGCCGCCGCGGGCTGGCTCTGGGAGCACTTTCGGCGGCCGCCGTCTGGGACGACCTGGCGGCCGGTCCCCGGCTCGCCCGCCGCCTTCTAGCCAGGCGGCGGCGGAGCGTCAACGTCGTCAGTGAGTTCGGGCCCGCGGATGCGCCGCGATTGGTGATCGTCTCGGCCCATCACGATGCGGCCCGCAGCGGGCTCGTCTTCCATCCCGTTCCCGGGCGCCTGCTCAGCCGCGCCTGGCGCCTCGCCGGGTCGACGCCGCCGGCGACCTGGCCGCTGCTGGCGGCGCCGGCCCTGGCGGCGCTCGGAGCGGCGAGCGGCAGCCGCGGGCTGCGGCGGCAGGGGGTGGCATGGGCCCTGGGCGTGCTGGCCTCGCTGGCCGACGTTCAGCGCCACGGTCCCGTGCCGGGCGCCAACGACAACCTCAGCGGTGTCGCGGCGCTCTGCCTGGTGGCGGACGAGCTGGCCCGGCGCCCAGCCGCGGCGACGCGGGTGCTGCTGCTCTCGACCGGCTCCGAGGAGATCGGCCTGGAGGGGATGCGGGGGTTCGTGCGCGACAACCTCCCCCTGCTGCGGCGTCGTCGCACGACCCTCGTCTGCCTCGACGCGGTCGGGTCCCGGAACCTGGTGCTTGCCCGGCGCGAGGGCCTCTTGCGCACCCGCCCGTATTCGCAGTCGCTGGGCGATTCGATCGGCCGCCACGCCCGCGCCCTCGGGATCCAGCTGGCGCCGCCGCTGACCGTGCGCGGGGCCACCGACGGGTTCGTCGCGCTCGCGGCCGGGATCGAGGCCGCCGCCCTGGTCTCGGTCGACGAAAGCGGCTATCCCGGGAACTACCACTGGCCCAGCGACGTCCCCGAGGCCCTGAACTGGAAAACCATCGACGACGCCGCGCGGCTCGCGCTCGGGGTCGTCCGCGACGCCGAAGGAGGGTCTGATGAACGCAGTGGCTGAGGGGGGTTCTGCCGGTGCCGGCGGTGCCGAGGACCTGTATTACGAGCGCAGCGGCGCCGGCGAACCGCTCCTGCTGATTCACGGGACCGGCAGCTACCTGCGCTCCTGGGATCCGATCGTGCCACTGCTGAGCCGGGACTTCGACGTCTTCGCCGTCGACCTGCCCGGGTTCGGGAACTCGATGGACAAGGCCGAGTGGATCACCGATTTCGACTCGCTGGTCGACGTGCTCGAATGGTTCATGCGGGAGCACGGCCTCGAGCGCCCGCACCTGGTCGGCAACTCGGTCGGTGGCTGGCTCGCCCTGGAGCTGGCGAAGCGGGGGAGGGCGGCCTCGGTCACGGCGATCTCGCCCTGTGGGCTCTGGCGCAAGGGGGCGCCGCTCTACGTGAAGGCGATGTATCGCAGCTCGCGCCGGCTCGGCCGCGCTCTGCGCCCCTGGGGCCCGTTCCTCTCCAAGTTCACGATCTGCAGGACGGTGACCCTGTTCCCGGCCTTCGGCCGTCCCTGGGCCGTCCCCGGGGAGCGGTCGTGGCCCGATCTCGCCCACATGCTCGAAGCCCCCGGCGTCGACCGTGCGGCCACGGCGATCGACGATCGCCGCTTCACCGGCGGCGATGCGATCGACGTCCCGGTCACGGTCGCCTTCGGCCGCCGCGACGTCGCGCTGCTGCCCCATCACCGCCGCCGCGACCAGCTGCCGCCGCAGGCGCACTGGCAGCGGCTGCCGCGCTGCGGGCACGTGCCGATGTACGACGACCCCGAGCTGGTGACGAGGACGATCCGGGAAACCGCGGTCTCCGCCCGCGCGCAGACGCAGCCCACCGCGGCGGCCGAGGCGGAGGCATGAGCGACGGCGACGTCGCCGAGCGCCTCGCCGGGGCCTCGATCCTGCTCACCGGCGGTACCGGCTTCCTCGGCAAGGTGGTGGCCGGCACCCTGCTGCGGTCGGTGCCCGACCTGGGCAGTCTCATCTTCTTGATCCGAGCCGAGGACGACGAGGCCGCGCGGTTGCGGCTGGTCGAGGAGGTGATCGCCGACGAGTCGATGAGCGCGGTGCCCCCTGGCCGGCTGGACGCGATGCTCGCCAGCGGCAGGATCGTCGCCGTCGCCGGGGACATCTCGTCGGTGCATTTCGAGGAGGCCGCTCGCAAGCGGCTGCGAGCGATCGACACCGTCGTCAACTGCGCCGCCTCGGTCTCCTTCGAGGAACCGCTCGACGAGGCCCTGCAGGTCAACGCACTGGGCCCCGCCGGGCTCGCCCGCGCCCTGGTGGCGCTGGGCGCGGAGCCCCACTTCGTCCACGTCTCGACCGCCTACGTCTCCGGCGAACGCACCGGCGCGATCTCCGAGGCCGACCCCTACCCCTGTGCGCTCGAGGACATCGACGCCTGGCAGACCCTGGCCCTCGCCCTCGAGTGGCGCCACGAGGAAGGCGGGGGAACGCAGCGCGCCCTCGTCGAGCGCGGCCGCCACCACGCCCGTTCCCTCGGCTGGCCCGATACCTACACGATGTCCAAGGCGATCGGCGAGGAGCTGCTGCGCGGCGCCGCGCCCGGGTCGCTGACGATCGTCCGCCCCTCGATCATCGAGTCGGCGGTCGTGCACCCCCGTCCCGGTTGGCTCGAAGGGATCAAGGTCACCGACCCGATCATCCTCGGCTACGCCTCCGGGATGATCCGCCGCTTTCCCGCCGACGTCGACGCGACCCTCGACGTCGTCCCCGTCGACATGGTCGCCAACGCCTGCCTCGCGGCTGCCGCGCACCCTCCGGCCAACGGCGTGCCGCGAGCCTTCACGGTGGCGACCAGCTCCCGCAACCCGATCACGATCGGCGAGCTCGCCAACATCGTTTGGAGCTTCTTCAGCGCCAACCCGGTGATCCGCAAGGGCAGGCCGGTCGTCGTCCCCGAGCCGGACTTCCAAGCCAAGGCCGCGGTGCTGCGACAGGTCGAACGGCGCGAACGGGCGCTGCGGATCGCCGCCGCGGTCTGTCACCTGGGGCCGCTGACGCGACCGCTCGAGCGGCGGATCCGGCGCGCCCGCAAGCTGCTCGGCCAACTGCGGCGCCTGGTCGAGGTCTACGGCCCCTACGCCGAACTGACCTGCTCGTTCGAGGATCTCGGGGCGCTCCTGTTGCTGGCCGAGCTGAGCGATCGCGATCGTGCCGAGCTCGGCTTCGACACCGCCGAGATCGACTGGAAGACCTACTTCCGGCAGGGCCATCTGCCGGCCCTGCGAGAGCTCGCCAACGGCCACTTCCGGCAGAGCCGCTGATCGATGCGCTGGCTTGCCGAATCGGCAGCGACGCGGCCGCGTCGCCACCTCGCGGTTCTGCTGGCGATCTCGCTGCTCTCGGCCGCCTGCCTGGTCCTGGTCGGCAACGCCCTGCTCGGCGATCGCTCCGACTTCGACGACCCGGCCTCCGAGAGCGTCGCCGCGCGCGCCCTGCTGACCGAGCTGAGCGGCGAATCGCCGGAGCCGGAGCTGCAGTTCCTGCTCGCTCCCCGTCGCGATCCCGGCAGCGTGGCGGGGCGGGCGGAGATCGCCGCCGCGGTGCGGGAGATCGAGGGCCACGCCGGCGTGGCCCGGGTCGCCGTTGCCGTCGAACCCGCGTCGCGGGCAGCCCCCGCTCGTTCGCGGACGGCCCTGCTCGGCGTCTACGCGCGGCCGCTCTCAGCGGCGGCGACCGAGCGCCTCGGAGTGGCGCTCGAGGCGCGGGTGCGGCGCTCCCACGACGTCCTCGTCGGTGGTCCGGTGGCGATCAATCGCGATATCAACGCGGTCACCAGCAAGGACGTCGAACGGATCGAGACGATCGTCGTCCCGATCGTCTTCCTGATGCTGATCTTCGTCTTCCGCGGCGTCACGGCCGCCTTCCTCCCGGTGGCGATGGGGCTCGTCACCACGCTCGTCGCGGCCGCCGCCCTCCAGCTCGTCGCCCGGGTGGCGCCGGTGTCGATCTTCGCGCTCAACCTCGTCACCGCGATCGGGCTCGGCCTGGCGATCGACTACAGCCTCCTGATCGTCGCCCGCTATCGGGCGGAGATCGCCAGGCACGGGGCGGGGGCGAAGGCACTGCGCGAGACGCTCGGGACCGCTGGCCGCTCGGTCGCGTTCTCCGCCGCCGTCCTGGTGCTGGCGATGTCGACGCTGCTGCTCTTCCCGCAGCGCTTCCTCTACTCGATGGGCATCGGCGGCATCGCCTGCACGGCGATCGCGGGATTGCTCGCCCTCGCCGGCCTGCCGGCGGTCCTGGCGCTGCTCGGCGAGCGAGTCAACAGCCTTGCCCTGTCCCGCTGGCGGCGACTGAACCGGGGTGACGGCGAGAGCCCTTTCTGGTCGCGGGTCGCCCGCGCCATCGTCTCCCGGCCCAGGCTGGCCCTGGCGATTGGCGTGGCGGCGATCGCCCTGCTGGCGCTGCCGGCGTTGCAACTGCGCCTGATCGGGGTCGACGAGACGGTGCTTCCGGCCGGGACGGAGGCACGCCAGGTCGCCACCGCGATATCTCGCGACTACCCCAACGTCCCCCGCTCCTACGCCTTCGTCCTGGTCCGGGCGCCGGAGCGGGCGCGGGACAGCCTGGTCGCCTACCGGACCCGGCTCGCCTCCACGGGGGCGCGGATCTCGTCGCCGCGCTACCTCGGGCGCGGTGCCTGGGCCCTGACCGTCGGTGGCGGAGCGCGACCGCTGGCGCCCGCCAGCGTCGACCTCGTCGAGCGAGCCCGGGCTCTGGCGCCGCCTTTCCCGACCCATGTCGGCGGCCTGGCCGCCGGCTTCGTCGACGAGCGCCAGAGCATCCTCGCCCACCTGCCGCCCGTGCTCCTGCTCCTCGGCCTTGCCACCGTCGCCGTCCTCACTCTGATGACCCGTTCCCTGGTCCTGGCGCTGAAGGCGATGCTGATGAACCTGCTCTCGCTGCTGGCCGCGATCGGCGTGCTCGTGGCGATCTTTCAGGAGGGCGCGATCGGGGGGTTCAGCCCGTGGGCGGCCGAGGCCGGCCTCGACCTCACCCAGCCGGTGCTCTTCGCCGTCATCGCCTTCGCCCTGGCAACCGACTACGGCGTCTTCCTGCTCTCGCGGATCTGCGAGCTGCACCGACGGGGCGAGCCCGACGCGGAGGCGATCAGGGGTGGGATGGCAAGCACCGGCCGGGTGATCACCGCCGCCGCGGCGTTGTTCTGCGTCGCTGTCGGCTGCCTCGCCTTCTCACGCGTCTCCTTGCTGCGGGAGCTCGGGATCGGGCTGGCGGCGGCGGTGATCGTCGATGCCACGATCGTGCGCGCGATCCTGGTGCCGGCCTCGATGACCCTGCTGGGTCGGTGGAACTGGTGGGCCCCGAGCTCCCTGGCTCGCCGCTGGCGGGTCGAGGCGGAGGTCGGGGGACCCCCGTGAACGCCGACGCGACCCAGGTGCGGGCGGCGATCCTCGACCGCTGGGAACGCTCGGCGGACGGCTGGCTGGCCCGCAACGAGGCCTTCCAGGCGGCGGTCGAGCCGGTCTCGCGGTGGCTGGTCGCCGCGGTCGAGCCCCGCCCCGGCGAGGATCTGCTCGACCTTGCCGCCGGCGTCGGTGAGACCGGATTCCGCGCCGCCGCCCTGCTGCAGCCGGAAGGAAGGCTCTACTGCGTCGATGCCGCCGAGTCGATGCTGGCGGCGGCACGCCAGCGCGCCGAGCAGCTTGGGCTGCGCGGAGTCGAGGTTTTGCGGGGGGACCTGGAGGCGATTCCGCTGGCGTCCGGCGCCGTCGACGCCGTCCTCTGTCGCTGGGGGTACATGTTCGCCCTCGACCGCGCCGCGGCCCTCGCCGAGACGGCGCGGGTGCTGCGGCCCGGGGGGCGGCTGGCCCTGGCGACCTGGGCGGCGGAGCAGAAGAACCCCTGGGCCGGGTTGCTCACCCGGGCGCTGATGCGCCAGGGGCTGGCGCCGGACCGGACGCCCGGCGCCCCCGGCCCGTTCGACCTCAACAGCGCGGCGTCGATCGAGCGGCTGCTCGCCGCGGGCGAATTCGGGCAGGTGAGGATCGCCGAGATCGGGATCCGCTTCAGGTATCCCGATCTCGATGACTACTGGGAGGCATCGTTGGCCCTGTCGCGGCCGTTCGCGGACATCGTCGAGGGCCTCGAGGCTCCGACCCTGGGTGCGTTGCGGGCAGAGGTGGATACCGCCGTGGCGCCGTTCCGCGCCGCCGACGGGAGCCTCTCGATCCCCGGCCAAGCGCTGGTGGCATCAGCGGATTTGATTACTGAGCTCGGTTAGGATCGGCGTCCCATGAGCTCCGCGCCGACCGAACGAACCCGCCTGCGCCGGCTGCCGAAGCGGGGCTCCCACGAGCGCGCGACGATCGAGGCGATCCTCGACGAGGCGTTCCTCTGCCACCTCGGCTTTGTGGTCGACGGGCGTCCCGTGGTCGTCCCGACCCTCTATGGGCGTGCCGGCGAGACCCTTTTCCTGCACGGGTTGGCGGCGAGCAGGGCGAGGAGGGCGGTGGCGGGGGATGAGCTCGACGTCTGCGTGGAGGTCACCCTGCTCGACGGTCTGGTGCTGGCGCGCTCGGCCGTCAACCACTCGGTCAACTACCGCTCGGTCGTGATCTACGGGCGGGCGGCGGAGGTGACCGATCCGGCGTTGAAGCGCACCGCCCTGAGGGCCTTTTCCGAGCACGTCGTCCCCGGTCGCTGGGATGACGTGCGCCCGCCCACCGCGGCGGAGCTGAAGGCGACCGGCGTCCTCAGCCTCTCGCTGGCGGAGGCGTCGGCGAAGGTGCGCAGCGGTCAGCCCAGCGACGACCCCGAGGACTACCTGGCACCGACCTGGGCCGGCGTCGTTCCCCTGGAGACGGTGGCCGCCGCCCCGGTTCCCGACCCGCGGCTTGGCGCCGGGGCGGACCCGGTGCCGGCCTATGCCGCCAGCTACGTCAGGCCCGGCGGCGCCACGAATGGCCGTTGAGGCCCTGGTCGACTCGCTGGAGTCGCTCGGCGACGCCGTCACCAGGGGCGGGTATCGGGTCCGGCGCATCCGCGACCCCGGCCGCGCCCTCGACGCGAGTCAGCAGCGCGCCCTGATCGACGTCTTCGTCGACGCGGCCGGCCAGATGGTCGGGGCCGAGATCGCCCGCTACTGGGAGCAGCGCCAGGGTTACTTCGACGAGCTCTCCGAGTGGTGGCTGGTCACCCACGACCGCGAGGTGGTCGGGTGGTGCGGCCTGAAGCTGATCCGCGAGGGCGCCCCGGAGGCCCTGATCTACGTCGACACGCTCGGTTTCCTCCCTGCGCACCAGCGAGGCGGCCTCGCGACCCTGCTCGCGGTGGAGCCCTGGGTCAGGATCAGCTTCGAGCAGCGGCGACCGCTGACCATGGCCTTTCGCACTCAGAGCCCGGCGGTGATGCGTGTGGCCGCCTCGATCGCCGGTCGCGACACTTACCCGCACCCGTCGGCCCCGCAAGGCGGGGACGGTGAGCGCGCCGTCCGGGTGGCCGCCTTCCTTGCCTCCGCGCTGAGTCCGGGACACGCCTTCGACCGCTCGTGCCTCGTCTGCCGCGGCGTTTTCTCCTACATGGAGGCGTCGCTGTACGGGTCCGACTTCCCCTGGTCGGGGGTGCGGGAGCTGGACCGGCTGTTCGCCGACCAGGTCGATGTCGAGCGGGGGGACGCGATGATTGGGGTTATGCTCGGCACCTGGAGGTTGGCCGGGCGCTCGCTCGCGGTCCGGAGGCAGACGCGGCGCCGCCTTGACCGTTCCTCTTCGGCGTGAGCCGCGGTGCAGCGGCGAATGTCAAGTGGACCTTTGTTCGGTGCAGCATCTACTGATTTGTGCCGATAGCAGGGCAAATGGTGAACGAGGGCTTCGCAGAGAAAGATCAGATCGCGCACCGCGTCGAGCGGGCCGTTTTCGAAACCGACCGGCAGCTCGTGGTTGGCGACGTGACCCTGCCGCCGGAGGGCTACAAGAGCCGCTTCTCGGATGTGCTCAACCGTGGCGACCTCGACTTCCTGCCGTTGACGAACGTGGAAATCACCTCGCTCGCCGATGGCCGGGTCAGCGAGCGGCCGTTCGCGGTTGTCTGCAAACAGCAGATCAGGATCGCCTACCCGTTCCTGGCCTAGCCGAGGCTGAGCAGATCAGGCGTTGGCCCGGCGCGCCCGATCGCGGTTCGCGTAGGAGCCGAGGTCGATCGCGAAGGCGAGGATGACGATGAACCACTCGAAGCCGTTGACGCGGTTGGAGCTGCTCCACATCACCGCGTAGGCGAGGGTCGTCCAGGGCAGCAGGAAGAAGCCGAGCAGCGGCACGAACCAGCTGTCGAAGGCGCGGCTCAGCAGGTCGCTGAAGAGCCAGAGCGCGAACAGCGCCAGGCGCGGCGAGATGAAGGCGAAGAGGACGAGGAAGCAACCCACCCCTAGACCGTACCCCCTGGCCGGGACGGCGGCGACGAATCGACGCCGCCGTCCCCACTGCGCCCTTCTCCTAGGACTCGAGGAAAGCCAGGATGTCGGCGTTGAACTTGTCCTTGTGGGTGGTGGAGATGCCGTGGGGAGCGCCCTCGTAGACCTTCAGGGTGGCGTCGGGCACCAGGTCCACCGAGAGCCGGGCCGAGACGTCGATCGGCACGATCTGGTCGTCGTCGCCGTGGACGATCAGGGTTGGCACGTCGATCTTCTTCAGGTCCTCGCGGAAGTCCGTCTCCGAGAAGGCGGTGATGCAAGCCATCGCACCGACCAGGCCGACCTGCATCGAGAGCCGCCAGAACTGGTCGCGGACGCCCTGGGAGACCTCGGAGCCCTCGCGGTTGGCGCCGTAGAAGGCGGCGCTGAGGTCTTTGTAGAACTGCGAGCGGTCGCCGATGACGCCGGCGCGGATCTCGTCGAATGCCTCCTTCGGCACGCCGGAGGGATTCGAGTCGGTTTTCAGCAGGAAGGGAGGCACGGCGCCGAGCAACAGCACCTTGGCCAGGCGCAAGGTGCCGTGGCGGCCGACGTAGCGGCTGACCTCGCCGCCGCCGGTCGAGTGGCCGACCAGCAGCGCGTCTTTGACGTCGAGCGCGTCGAGCAGCTCGGCGAGGTCGTCGGCGTAGGTGTCCATGTCGTTGCCCTGCCACGGTTGGCCGGAGCGACCGCCGCCGCGGCGGTCGTGGGCGATCGCCCGGTAGCCGTTGGAGGCGACGAAGTACAGCTGGTCGTCCCAGGCGTCGGCGCTGAGCGGCCAGCCGTGGCTGAAGACCACGGGCTGCCCTGAGCCCCAGTCCTTGTAGAAGATCGACGTGCCGTCCTTGGTGGTGATGTTGCCCATGGGCCCGGCTCCTTTGTTTCTGGGTTGGAACTCGTCACGACCCCCCTGTTGCCTTGGGGTTGACCATACGCTCCGGGCGATGTGGGCCCGGGGGGTGGGTTGGCGACGGCGGACGGCCTGGTCTAAAAGAGCAGGCTGCGGCCGCGGAGGACGATGACCGCGGTGAACGGAGGGCCTCGATGAGCGAGAAGTGGACGGCAGCGGACATCCCCGATCAGGCGGGTCGCACCGCGGTGGTCACCGGCGCCAACAGCGGCCTCGGGCTGGCCGCGGCGCGGGCGCTGGCCGGGGCGGGGGCGGAGGTCGTGCTGGCGTGCCGCAATGCCGAGAAGGGGGAGGCCGCGGTCGCTTCGATCCGCGCCGACGTTCCCGCCGCCTCGCTCGCCCTGGAGGAGCTGGATCTTTCCAGCCTCGCTGCGGTCGGCGCTTTCGCCAAGCGCTTCTGCGCCAGTCGCGAGAGCCTTGACCTGCTGATCAGCAACGCCGGCGTGATGGCGCCGCCGCGGCGCCGGACCGCCGACGGGTTCGAGCTGCAGTTCGGCACCAACCACCTTGGCCACTTCGCCCTCACCGGGCTGCTGCTGGGTGCGATGCGGGGGCGGGAGGACGCCCGGGTGGTAACGGTCAGCAGCACTGCCCACAAAATCGGTCGCATCGACTTCGGCAACCTCCAGGGCGAGCGGCGCTACTTCCGCTGGAGCGCCTACGGCCAGTCCAAGCTCGCCAACGTCCTCTTTGCCCGCGAGCTCGACAAGCGCCTGCGCGCCGCCGGCTCGAACGTGACGAGCCTCGCCGCCCACCCCGGCTACTCGGCCACCAACCTGCAGTCGGCGGCGCCGCCTCTGCTCGACCGCGCGGTG
The DNA here is from genome assembly GCA_963811375.1 of uncultured Solirubrobacterales bacterium. Classification (GTDB taxonomy): domain Bacteria; phylum Actinomycetota; class Thermoleophilia; order Solirubrobacterales; family 70-9; genus VAYN01. The sequence goes on along the minus strand of CAWEQY010000002.1, from coordinate 441,926 downwards.
ATGGCGGTAACGAACCGCCTGCTGGCCCAGAGCGCCGAGATGGGAGCGCTGCCGGAGCTCTACGCCGCCACCCGTCCCAACCTCGACGGCGGCCTCTTCATCGGCCCCGACGGGTTCGAGGAGCAGCGCGGGCACCCGAAGGTGGTCAGCCCGGTCAGGGCGGGGCGCGACGAGGCGACTGCCGAGCGGCTCTGGACGGTCTCCGAAGAGCTGACCGGCGTCAGCTACGAGTTCGTCTGAGGCCGCCGCGTTCACAAGCTCGTTAGACCTCTGCCGTAGCCTCAACGGCAAGGAGGAAACGACATGAACCGACTCGGAAAGCTGATGACGATGCTGAATCCTGAGAAGACCCGCATGCCCGCGCCCGAGGACGCGCTGCCCGGCCGCAGCGAGCCCGCCTTTGAGGTCCCCGACACCCACGCGGTGCTCGGCACCCCGCTCGAGCCGCCGTTCCCGGAGGGGATCGAGACGGCCTACTTCGCCCTCGGCTGCTTCTGGGGAGCGGAGCGGCTGTTCTGGGACCTCGATGGTGTCTACACGACGGCGGTCGGCTACCAGAACGGCACCACCCCGAACCCGACTTACGACGAGGTCTGCTCGGCCCGGACCGGCCATGCCGAGGCGGTACTGGTCGCCTTCGACCCGGAGAAGATCTCCTACGCCGACCTGCTCAAGGTCTTCTTCGAGGAGCACGACCCGACCCAGGGGATGCGCCAGGGCAATGACGTCGGTACCCAGTATCGCTCCGGCATCTACTACGCCAACGACGCCCAGAAAGCGACGGCGGAGATGGCGCGCGACGCCTACGAGGCCGATCTGAAGGCCGCCGGCAAGGAGTCGATCACGACCGAGGTCGAGCCCGCCGGCCACTTCTACTACGCCGAGGAGCACCACCAGCAGTACCTGCACAAGGTGCCGAACGGTTACTGCGGCCTGGCCGGAACCGGGGTCTCCTGCCGTATCCCGGCAGCCGCCTCCTGACCGCGGGGTTGGTCCACCGGCGCGGTGAATAGCATCCCGCGCCCGTGGCACCCTCCTTCGGCTCCTACATAGGCGGCTGCCTCGCCGTAATCGGCATCGTTGCGGCGCTAGGCCTCGGCGGCTACTGGCTGCGGCGCTGGATCGTGCCCGAATTCTCCGGCGCCCTGGCGCGGCTCGCCGACGCCACGATCGCGGTCGCCCTGCTGGTTGTCTCGTTGGAGATCCTCGGCACGCTCAGCATCCTGCGGCTGGGCTGGATCGTCCTCTTCTGCATCGCCATCGGGCTCGGCGCGGCGTGGCTGGGCTGGCGCAAAGCACCGCAGGTGGGGCAGGAAGTGTTGGCGCCGCGGGTGCAGACGGTCGCCCTGGTGATCGCCGTCGCCGTCGCCTCCTTCACCGTCGCCGAGTGGACCTTCCCGACCCAGCTCAGCCTCGATCAGGGGATGTTCGGCGGCGACACCACCTGGTACCACATGCCCTTCGCGGCGACGATCGCCCAGGAACACTCGACGATCCACCTCCACTTCACCGACCCGCTGCGGCTGGCGGCCTGGTTCTACCCGCAGAGCACCGAGCTGATCCAGGGGGCGGCGATCGTCCTCTTCAAGAGCGACTGGCTCTCGCCGCTGATGAACCTCTTCTGGCTGGCGATCGCGCTGCTCGCCGCCTGGTGCGTCGGTCGTCCCTACAAGGTCGGCCCCGCGACCCTGGTCGCGGCCGCGATCGTGCTCGACGCCGGGGTGATGATCGAGACCCAGCCCGGCGAGGCGCGCAACGACATCATGGGGCTGGCCTTCCTGATCGCCTTCGCCGCCTTCCTGATCAACGGCCATCAGCGACGGGCGCCCGCGGCCGGGGCGGTCCAGGACGCGCCCGAGGAGGACGCGCCGCTACTCGACAAGGGGCCATTGGTGATGGCCGGGATCGCGGCCGGGCTCGCCGGCTCGGTCAAGTACACCTTCCTGATTCCGGTGGCCGCGATCACGATCGGGGTCGTGCTCTTCAGCGGCCGGGGAAGGCGCTGGACCACCGCCTGGGTGATGACCGTGCCGATGCTCGTGGTCGGTGGCTACTGGTACCTGCGGGCGGCGATCAAGACCGGCGGCAACCCGATCCCGATCACCAAGTTCGGTCCGCTGCAGCTGCCGACTCCGGATCAGATGCCACTCGACCCACGGCCGCGCTTTGCCGTCGCCCACTATCTGACCGAGCCGACGATCTACCGCAAGTGGTTCTTCCCCCAGCTCGACAACGCCTTCGGGCCGCTCTGGCCGCTGATTCTGATCGTCGCCGTCGCCGCCGCCGTCTTCATCGTCGTGCGCTCGCGCAACCGGATCCTGCAGGTGATCGCGGCCGCCGCGCTCGCCACCGCCTTCGTCTACCTGTTCACGCCGCTGACCGCGGCCGGTCAGGATGGCTCGCCGACGGGCTTCTTCACCAACACGCGTTATCTGGTGCCGGGACTGGTGCTGGCGCTGGCGCTGCTGCCGATCGCGCGACCGCTGCGGGCCCCGGACCGCCGCGCCTGGCAGACGCTGCTCTTCTTGACCGGGCTCTACGCGATCACGGTGCTGACGACGCCGCGCTGGTATCCGGGCTTCATCGTCGGCACGATCTTCATCACCCTGGCCCTGGTGTGGGCGCCGGGCGGGCTGGGATTGGCGCGCTCGCGTCGGCTGGTGAGCCGCGCGGCGGTCGCCGCCGCCGCTGCTGCCGTGGTGCTGCTGGCAGTGGTTCTGGGCCGAGCGCAGGAGGTCCAGTACGCCGACCATCACTACACGAAATCGACCCTGTTCCTGGGCGAAGGCGGGCCCCAGAAAGCCTACGATTTCGCCCGCCGCCAGCACGACAAGCGGATCGGCATCGTCGGCTCCAGCGAGATCATCTTCGGCCAGTACGGCTTCTACGGCGGCGACCTCAGCAACCACGTCACCTACATCGGCGTGCCCGGCCCGAACGGGACCTACCGTCTGGCGACCACCTGCCCCCAGTTCCGCCGCCAGATCAACGCCGGCGACTACGACTACCTGATCATGAGCAAGTTCACGCAGGACTCGCCGGAGGCCGAATACTGGTACCCGATCTATGCCTGGGTCAAAGACGACCCAGCCCTGAAACCGGTGGTCGAAGAGCCCGACATCGTGCCCCAGGCCGACTACGTCTTCAAGGTCAACGGCAAGCTCGACCCCGCCGGCTGCGCCAGCGTCGGCAAATAGCCGCTAAGAGGGACTAGCGAAACCTAGGGCTGGGCGGCGGCGAGCGCGTGCTCGCGGAGCAGCCCGGCGCTGCGCTCGGGCTGCTCCCACCAGAACATGTGGCCGACGTCCTCGTAGGTCTCGAGCCGGGCGCCGGGGACGAGCGAGGCGATCAGCGGCCCGTTGGGGTAGCCGAGCACGCGATCGACGGTGCCGTGGATGACGAGCGTCGGCGTCGAGATGCTCGGCAGGCGGGCGCGGGTGTCGTGGGCGGTGATCGCCTGTACCTGCAGACCGATCGTCTGCCGCGGCGCCGGCAGCGCCTCGGCCATCTCGGTGAACTCGGCGTAGCGGCTCTCCTCGGCGCGAAAGCCAGGTGAGAGGTTGAGCTCGTACATCGCCCGGAAGACCCGCTGGGCGTCGCCCGACCCCATCGCTTCGACCAGCCCCTGGAAGTCGGCAGGATCCATCAACTGCGAGCCCTCGCCGCCGCAGTAGCTGCAGCCGATCGTCAGCGAGCGCAGCTTGTCCGGGTGCGCCAGCGCCAGCTCCTGGGCGATCATCCCGCCCATCGAGATCCCCAGCACATGCGCGCTCTCGATCTCCAGCGCCTCCAGGAGGGCGGCGGTGTCGGCGGCCATCTCGGCGACCGAGAAGGCCTCGGTGACCGGCCGCGAGAGCCCGATGCCGCGGTTGTCGAAGGCGATGACCTCGAAGTCGCGCTCGACCAGCGAGGAGAACGGCCGCCCCCAGGCCAGGTGATTGGCGCTCATTCCCTGGATCAGCAGCAGCGGCTCACCCTCGCCGGCGCGCTGGTAGTTCAGCTCGGTCCCGGCTAGCTCGACCTTGGGCACGGGATTGAGGCTAGTTGCCCGGGAGGAAGACCGTGAAGGAGGCGTCGTCGGTGGGCGCCGTGACGACCGCTGCCGGTTCTTCCTGGAGGTCGTTGGTGATGATCTCCAGCTGGCCCGCCTGACAGGCCGAGACGGAGCCGGCGAAGGCTTCGATGAAAAAGCCATCCCCCTCGGAATCCGACCAGTTGGTCGAGGCGATCGGGTGGCTGATGTCGGTCCCGCCGGTTGGGGTCAGGCAGTAGCGCCCGAGCAGAACGCGTTCGACCGCGGTGAAGCCCGGGTGGGTGCCTTTGAAGCCGACTGGATCGACGAGGATCGTCGCAAAGGCGCCGGAATTGCCGGGAGCGCCCTGCGGGCCGGTCGCGCCGCGGTCGCCCTTCGCCCCGGTCGCGCCTTTGGCCCCGGTCGCACCCTTGGCTCCCTTGTCCCCCTTCTGACCCTTCAGGGTCGAGGTCGCGAGAGCGGTCAGCTTGGTCGCTTCGATGCTCCCCCGCTTGATCTTCGCCCCCGTGATCGCACCGTTCTTGATCTGTTTGGTGCCAACGCTGTTCTTCGCCAGCTGGCCCGCCGCGACGGCAGCGCCGCCGCCGAGCACCAAGAAGAGGCACAGGGTCGAGATCACGTTGGCGTAGGTCAGCTTGCTGCGCAGGGCTCGCATCGTTCCTCCAAGTAGAGACATCCAGAATCCAGCAGCATGACCGCGAGCGCGGCGTCAAACTAGGCGCCTGAGCCCCCGTAGCTCAGTGGACAGAGCACCGGCCTTCTAAGCCGATGGTCGTTGGTTCGAATCCAACCGGGGGCGCTCATCGCCGGACTCAGCGACGCCGGCCCGTCAGGCAGAATGGGGCAAGGGAGTGGCCGCGCCCGCATAGTCTTCGTAAGGGCTCGGCGGATTGTCAGTAGCCCGGCGGGTGGCGGACGACGAAGCCGTCCGCGGAGGCCGGGGCGAGGTGCCAGCGGGGGCCGGTGCCCTGCTCGTCGCCGACCGTGTCCCAGCGCAGGCCGGCGATCTCGGCGAAGGTGTGGCCGGCGTTGGCGTAGACGGTGATCCACTTGCCGGGGCCGGGGGCGCCCCAGCCCTCGAGGGCGCCGGAGGTGAGCGGTTCGGGAATCATGCCGCCGCCGAAGAGGGCGAAGCTGACCGCCCCGGAGCAGTCGTAGGAGTCGGAGTAGAAGGAGGCGTGGCCGCCGCCCCAGACGTAGGGGCGGCCGACGATCATGTTGGCGTTGTTGATCACGTCCTTGACCGCCTGGGGGGCGTCCGGGGGCGGCAGGGCGATGCCGGTGAGCAGGATCGAGGTCGAGCCGTCGTGGCCGGCGGCGCGCGTGTTGGCGAAGATCTTTTCCCGGTCGGCGGCGCTGTGACGGGGGATCGCGGTGCCGTTGGAGCCGGCGGAGGCGGGCGGCATCGTCGAGGGGTCGCCGGTGACGACCGGGCCCGGCGGGGCGGCATGCACCTTGGAGCCGTAGGCAGGGGGCGGCTTCGCTTCGATCTTGCGCCTGGCTTCCATCAGGGCGAGCCCGTTGCCGAGCGCCCCGAGTGCCTCGTCGGCGCCGGTGGAGGAGACGAGGGCGCCCAGCATGGTGTCGCCGATGGCGTCGATCCCGGCCGCCACGGATCCGCCCCCGGCTGGCTCCGCGGCGGCGATCGACGGCAGCGCCAGGAGGGCAAGTGCGAAGAGCAGCACGGCTTTGTGAAGGCGTCCCATATCCAAACTCGACCGCGGAACACCATAATGACCCCGCGCATGGAGGGAATCCGCATCACTCACATCGGCGGTCCGACCGTCCTGATCGAGGTCGGGGGCTGGCGGCTGCTGACCGACCCGACCTTCGATGCGCCGGGCCGCAAATACAACTTCGGTTGGGGGACGAGCTCGCGCAAGCTGGCCGGGCCGGCGATCGCCGCCGACGACCTTGGGCAGGTCGACGCGGTCCTGCTCTCCCACGATCACCACGACGACAACCTCGACGATGCCGGCCGGGCGCTGCTGCCGTCGGCGGGGACGGTCGTCACCACCGTGCCCGGGGCGAAGCGGCTCGGCGGCAACGCCCGCGGCCTCGCCGCCTGGGAATCGACCGTGCTGGAGGCGCCGGGACGGACGCCGATCGAGGTCATCGCGACGCCGTGCCGTCATGGCCCGCCCTTGAGCCACCCGATCGTCGGCGCGGTCGTCGGCTTCGCCCTGCGCTGGGACGGGCAGGAGCACGGCGTGCTCTGGATCTCCGGCGACACCGTCCTCTACGACGGCGTCCGCGAGGTCGCCGACCGGCTCGAGGTCGACACCGCGGTCGTGCATCTGGGCGGGGTCAAGTTCCCGGTCACCGGGCCGCTGCGCTACACGCTGACCGCCGGTGAGGCGGTCGAGCTCTGCTGCCAGATCCGCCCTCGCACCGTGATCCCGATCCACTACGAGGGCTGGAAGCACTTCCGCCAGGGCCGCGACGGGATCGAAGCCGAGTTCGCCACCGCCCCTCAGAGCTTCCGCGACAGCGTCCGCTGGCTGCCGATTGGCGACGCGGTAGCGCTCGGCACATAGATTTGCGGCAGTCCTTTGGGGCGCTATGCGCCACAAAGGACTGCCGCAAAAGGACTGCCGCACCGCCCGATTCGACGCTCAGGTGTTCTGGTAGAGCGGGCCGTCGCCGCCCTCGGGCGGAGTCAGGCGGCCGCCCTTGGCGGTGATCGCGCCGCACTGGACGCAGTTGGTGTAGTTGACGATCACCTCGACCTCGCCCTCCGCCGGCGCGTCCTCGGGGATCTCGTAGACGCCGGCCGGGCACATGTAGGCCCAGGTCTCGGCGATCTCCCGCGGCACCCTCTTCTGCACGCGGATGTGGTTGGGGGCGTCGTCGCGGGTGGCGTTGCCGCTGATGAAGACGCTCGAGAGCTTGTCGAAGGTGTACTTGCCGTCGGGCGTCGGGTAGCTCTCCCTGGTCTTGCCGATGAACATCGGCTGGGCGTCGTTGCGGTGGATCTTCCAACGGCCGCCGGGGAAGCGGCCCTTGGTCGCGATCATCAGGTTGACCAGCGGCCCGCCCTTGAGCAGCCCCTTCTGAAACGGCTGGCGGGTGTTGCGCTGTTCGTGGAGTTCCTTGCCGACGATTGAGTCCTCGATCGCCTGCTCGTAGGCGGAGAAGTCGTTCGTCCCCTCCTTCAGCGAGGCGTAGATCGACTCCGCCGCCAGCATCCCCGACTTGATCGCGAGGTGGACGCCCTTGAGCGCGGCCAGGTTGACCATGCCGGCGGCGTCGCCGCTGAGCACCGCGCCCGGCGCCGAGAGTTTCGGCATCGCCCAGTAGCCGCCGGCCGGGATCGCCTTGGCGCCCCAGCTGACCCGCTCGCCACCGTCGAGGATCTCGCGGACCAGCGGGTGGGTCTTGAACTGCTGCAGGAGGTCGTGGGCGGAGGTGGTGGCGTCGGCGTAGTCGAGGTCGAGCACGAAGCCGATCGAGACCAGGTCGTCGCCCGTCTTCTCGTCCACCATCGGGTAGATCCAGGAGCCGCCGATCTGGTGGTACTTGGCGGAGATCTTCAGCGGCCAGCCGGCGAGGGTGTGGATGACGCGGTCGAGTGGCTTCTTCACCTTCCAGACCTCTTTGACGCCGAGCTCCCAGACCTGCGGCTCGCGCCCCTCGTCGAGCTCGAACTCGCGCACGGCGGCGTCGGTGAGGTGGCCCCAACAGCCCTCGGCCAGGACGGTCGCCTTGGCGGCGATGTCGGTGCCGGGCTCGAAGTTACCCTGCGGCTCGCCGTCCTTGCCGCGGCCTTTGTCGCCGGAGCGGACGCCGACGACGGCGCCGTCCTCGACGATCAGCTGCGTCGCCGCGGTCTCGGTCAGCAGGTAGGCGCCGGCCTCCTCGGCCTGGGCCTGCATGTAGCGGCAGAGAGCGGCAACCGAGATCACCTCGTTGCCGTGGTTTTTCTGCGGCGGCGGTGGTGGGATGCGGAGCTTGCGCTTGCCGTTGGGGAGGAGGTAGATCGCCTCCTTCTCGACCTCGCCGAAGCCGAAGCCCTGCTGGCGCCACTGCTCGCGGCTGAGGTCGGGGAACAGCTCCTGCAGCGGGCCGGGGCGCATGACCGCGCCGGAGAGGTTGTGGGCGCCGCAGGTTTTCGCCTTCTCGATCACCGCGACCGGGACCTCGCCCAGCTTCTCCATCGTCTCCGGGTCGTCGGCCAGTAACTGCAGCAGGCGGTTGGCGCAGGCGAGCCCAGCGGTGCCGCCGCCGACGATCGCGACGCCGATCTCGATCCGCTCGTCCTCGCCATCGAGCGAGCGCTTGACGAACTCCTTCTCGACCTCGACGGGAGGCGGGAAATCCGCGGGCGCGACCTTGCCGCTGCTGGAAGCCATGTGACAGCCTTTCGTGTCGATTGACTTGTCAGTCAATGCTATCGCGAGGGCCCGAGGCGCCCGAGTGGCGGGCCGCTCGCAGGCAAGCCGCGCGCGTGGCGCCGACACCGGCGCCACCGGCTCAGCTACATGTTTTCGCGCCCGGTTAGTCGCCGCTCGGCAGCGGGGGCGGGACGAGGGGCTGGGTGGGGGTGTCGGGATCGGGATCGACCATGGGCTCGGCGACCGCCCGGCTCTCCATCGAGATGCTGAGCGGCTTCTCTCTGCCCCTGATGACCAGCCGCGCCGTCTTCACCAGGATCTCGAGGTCGGAGATGATCGTCCAGTGACGCAGGTAGGCCATGTCGAGGGCGGTCAGTTCCGAAAGCGAGATCTTGCTGCGGCCCGAGACCTGCCAGGGCCCGGTGGCTCCCGGGCGGACGACGTAGCGGAGCAGCTCGGCGTCGTGCAGTTTCGCGTCGTCGGCCAGGCGCAGCGGCCGCGGCCCGACCAGCGACATATCTCCCCGCAGAATGTTGAGCAGCTGTGGCAGCTCGTCGAGCCCGCGTTTGCGCAGCCAGGCACCGAGGTCGGTTGGCCGGTCGTCGTTGCCCCCGTAACTGCCTTTTTTCAGGGACGGCTTGCGCTCCTCCTTGCTGGTCCGGAACCGGTACATGGCGAAGGCATCGCGCCCGCCGCCCGGCCGCCAGGCGCGCACCGTCAGCGGCGTCTTGCGATCGACGACGAGTATCGAGAGGGCGATCAGAGCCATCACCGGAGAGAGCAGGATGAGGGCCGCCAGGGCGACCCCGAAGTCGAGGGCGCGCTTGGCGACGAAGGCCGTGTGACCACGCCAGAGGGGGACGAGCGGCATCAGCACGAGCGACTGTCCGGCGACGAATTGGGCGGCGCCGGCCTGGATGTCGGAGGGCGAGGGAACGGCCTCGACGGGGATCTCGCGCAGATGGCAGCGGTTGGCCAGCGCCTGCCGTTTGTCCGGGGGCATTTGCGGGTTGGCGATGACCACCCGGCCGATGTCGTGCGCGGCCACGACCTCGGCGAAGTCCTCGAGCGACCCCAGCCACGGTTTTTTGGGGACAGTCGCGGGGTCTTCGCTTTCGCTTGGATCGCCGGCGTCCGGGGTCAGATACCCGCAGACCTTGGTCGGTCGCGTGATTCCCTCCGGCAGAGCCGCTTCCACCGCGGCTGCTTCTTCGGGGCCGCCCAGCAGCAGCGTGCGAGCTGAGAGCCCGTGGTCTCTCACCCAGGCGCAGCTCTTCGTGTCGTAGGCGACCCGCAGCCTGTAGTCGACGAATGCCGCCGCCAGGGTGCCGGCGGCGGCGGCGCCGATCGCGGCTCCGGCGTTGAAATCGGTGGCGGCGGCGGTCGCCAGGCCAATCACCCCGAGGATCCCGGTGGCGAGCAGGATCGCGTCGAGGCGAGCCCGGGGCGCATCCTGCTTGTAGAGCGTGAGCAGGGCAAAGACGAAGATCGTCGCCGCTCCCCAGGGGGCGAGCGAGCGCAGGAGGACATCGAGCAACCCATCGACGTCCCAGTCCCCGGAGAGGAGGGCCCGCGTCACCATCCCCACCGCCAGGCCCAGAGTGACGCTGAATACGTCCGCGAGCATCAGCGCCGCCCCGCGCAGGAACGCGCGCAGGACGCGCCGCCGGTAGATCGCCGCGATCGCCCTGTTCGGTCGATCGGCGTCGCCGCTGTCCAGGGCCAGGGCCTGGCGTTCTGCCGAGCGGCTCTGCGCCGTCCTGATGCGCTTCAGGATTGAGTCGCCGCGGCGGGAGTCGACCAGCAGGCGGGTGACCGAGCCGATTCGCGCGCCCCGGGCGAGGGCTCGCGCGCTGCGCTGTTCCTGCGCGAGGTTGCCCAGGGATTTCGCCCCTTCGAGGATCTCGCGGCCGAACTCTTTCTTGCCCCGTGCCATCGCGGCTTCGCCAAGCGTGATCAGCTCTGCCGCCACCGTTTCGTCCCGCTCGGGATCGGCGCTGATTCGCACGATGTCTTCGAACACCGCGTCCCAGGTTGGCTGGGAGATCTCGCCATCGGCACCGTCCGCATCGAGAAGGTCGATGACGACCCGATCCGCTTCGAACACGCTTTCCCCGTCTTCGGGGGAGAGGGCGTAGAGCAGGCTGGCTTTGCCTCGCACCGGCTCGGTCGCCCACCCCAACGCCGCGTCGAGATCGCTCTCCGTGACGTACTGGCGATTGGACGCCACGAGCGAGAGGAAGCGCTTCGGCGCTGGCCGCGCCAGGCCTATGCGTTGCCAGTCGGCAACCGCGCGCACCATTTCCCGAGCCAGCTGCCGCTCGTCGTCTGGCCCGCTGAAGCGCTCGCGCAGCGGATGCTCCGCAACCATGTAGCGCGGCAGCTGCCGCAGCTGGTCGTCTTCGAGGTCCGGAAAGTGCACTCGTGCCTGGGCGAACTCGGAGTCGTCCAGCTCGTCGTCCAGCGGGATGACCTCGGCGAGTTCTTCGAGTTCCTTCAGGGAGCTTTCAGCCTCTTCTCCGTCGGCCTTGATCTTGTCGTCCTCGGCGGGATTGAGAGTTGCCACGATGGACACCTGACCGTGAAGCTCCAGCCAGGTCTGCATCGACTCGGCGGTTATGCGCCGGGCGATCAACCGCTTCGCGAAGTCACGGATGAAGAGGATCTGGTGTCCTTCCCAGGTGGCGAGGCCGAAGCGTTCGTCCAGCACATCCACCAGTGGGTCCCTCGGGTCTGCCGCGGCCGGTGTGGAGATGAGGGAGATCTGCTGGGTGCGAGAGCGGGCGATCTCGAAGATCAATCGCGACTTGCCACTGGTTCGCTCGCCGGTCAGCAGCACGAAGCGCTTGTCGTCGAGTGCTTCCTCGACGGCCTTCATCGCCGTCCTGGTGACGAAAGTCGGCGGCTCCTCGCGTGGGCGCCCGGACCAGTATTTGACGCCGAAGTCCTTGACGGGGTCGGCTTTCTCGCCCACATCCCGCCAGGGGAAGGCCTCCTCGTAGAGACGCTCCTGCGCCTTGCCCAGCTGCCACCAACCGATCAGGTAGACGCCGGCGAGGCCGACGACGATCGCCCCGGCGCCGACCAGGCCGACGCTGGTGCCGACCACCAGCGCGGCGGCAAGCACGGTGAGGAGGACACCGACCACAGCGCTGCCGGTAGTGACCCGTTCGAGCAGGCGTTGCGGCTGTCCCCACCCCCCCTGAGTGGGCCTCCCAAATTCCCCGGCCATGACCAGATCATTACTCCAAATGACCTGGATGAAAAGAGGTTCACGAAAAAGACGCAAACAACTGGGTACTCAAAGACCGTTATTCACGAATCTCTTTAAGGGAGAGGAGCAAGATCCAGCCGGGTGAAACTCCTCCTCGTCCCCTTCGCGATCTTCGCCTTCGTCCTCTTCCTTCTGTTACTGGGGGCGATCGGGCTGGCGGTCTCGATGGCCGTGCTGGCCGTGCTCGGGCGGATCTGGCGGCTGCTGTCGCGCAGGTAGGGCGTCGGGCCCGGCGGCGTCAGCAGCGGTGGACGCCCGCGGCGCTCTTGACGACCTCGAAGGCGCGGCCGGGGATCCGCTTCAGCTGGTTCAGGTTGTCGTCCTCCCAGCGGCGGTCGCTGCTGCCGCTGAAGTACCAGTTGGAGCCGTTGTCGGCGACGATCAGGCCGTAGCGCTTCATCGCTTCGGCGATCGTCCTGGCCGGGCCGCTGAAGCCGCCGAGCCCGTAGCTGGCCTTGAGTCGCAGGCGCAGCCCCATCGGCGGTGCGGCGGCGCTGTCGCTGTCGCCGGCGCAGTGGACGGCGGGGTGGACGTAGGCGTCGCGAGTGCTGTCGAAGGTGACGCGGATCGCGTGCTCGAGCCGGCCGGCGGCGACTTCGTCGTAGCGGACCAGGCCGGGGAAGATCGGCAGCCCGGCGGCGTCGGCGGAGGTCCAGCCCTCGGGGCGCAGCGCGGTCGAGTCGAGGTCCCAGGCGGTGCCGGAGTCGGCGTTCCAGTGGGGCTTCGGCTTCGGCGCGTAAAAGGCGCGGTAGAGCTCGAAGAGCCTGCAGCTCGACTTCTCGACGGTGAGCACGTGGCGGTCGCCGTCGCTGCCGTTGCCGCCCTCGACCGGGGCGTTGGCGGGGACCGGGAACGGGCCCGCGTCGCTCTCCTCGCCGTAGGCCGTGTAGTGGACGGGGAGCTGGCGCTGGCCAGGGCCGACGACCGCGAAGGGGAAGCCGTAGGGCCGGGGCGAGCCGAAGTCCGGGTGCAGCCGCTCGCCGCCGTTGGCGTCGATGTAGGAGATGTAGGCGGCTGAGCGCGGGTCGCGCGGCGCTTTCGAGATGTCCTGGTTCCAGGCGGACTGGTTGGCGAGGGAGGGCGCGCGCGGCGAGAGCGAGGCCGGCGGCACGGGAAAGACCTGGCAGGAGCCAGGGTCGGGATCGACGGCCCGAGCGGGGGAAGAAAACACAGCGAGCACCAAGGCGGCGAGCAGCACCGGACCGACCCGCACGCGCTTCGACACTTTTCCCCACCCCAGTGGGGTCAAATGTCGAAGCGCGTTACGGTCGAGCACTCTGATCCGCGTCGTCGGGGAGGGAGGCCTCGCGCACGCTGAGGCGGCCGACCTCGAGCTCCTCGATCTCGACCTTGCCGAACTTGGCGCGGCCGACCGAGAGGCGGCCGATGCTGAGTCGCCCAATCGCGAAGGCGCCGATCGCGGTGGCCCCGACCGCGAGCGCCCCGATCGCCACGGCGCCGCGCATCTGGGCGCCGGTCATGGTTCCCGGGCGGACCTCGGGCTTGAAGAAGGCGACGGAGCCGAGCCTGGCCATCGCCGCAACCGTAGCGCGGCTAGCCTGACGCTCCGATGAGCGTGGACGACCGTCCCATCCTGTTGGCGATCCAGCACGTGCCCTGGGAGGGACCGCACCGCGTCCTCGATGCCTGCGGTGCCCTCCACGTGCAGACGGTGAAGCCACTCGCCGGCCAGCCGCTGCCGGCACACGAGCGGGTCGCCGGCGCGGTCGTGATGGGCGGGCCGATGAACGTCGACGAGGTCGAGCGCTTCCCGGCCCTGGCGGCCGAGCGCGAGTGGCTGGCGGAGGCGACGCGACGCGAGCTGCCGCTGCTCGGCATCTGCCTCGGCGCACAGCTGCTGGCGCGGGCGCTCGGGGCCGAGGTGCGGGCGGGAGAGGAGCCGGAGATCGGCTTCGCCCCGGTCGAGATCGGCGACCCCGACGACCCGCTGCTCGGCGGCCTCGCTCCCAGCACCGACGTCCTGCACTGGCACGGCGACGTCTTCGATCTCCCGGACGGCGCCCGGTCGCTCGCCACCTCGACCCGGACCGAGCACCAGGCCTTCCGCGCCGGCAACGCCTGGGGCGTGCTCTTCCACCCCGAGGCCGACTTCGCCCTGGTCGAGGCCTGGCTGGCGGTGCCGGAGATGATCGACGAGGCGGTCGCGACGCTGGGCAACGACGGCGCCCGGGTGCTGGCGCGGCGGGCGAGCGCGGCAGAGGCGGCGCTGATCGAGCGCACCACGCCCGGCTTTGAAGAGTTTGCGCAGCTTGTCGTCGCAAACGGGTAGGCAGTGTGTGAGAGCGTCGATGCCTGAACCCTAAGGAGGAGTGCCGTGGACGTCTGCTTGATGATCGAGGGGCAGGAGGATGTGAACTGGGTGGATTGGCAGGCGATCGCCGCCGCCTGTGAGGAGCACGGGGTGGGGACGCTGTTTCGCTCCGACCACTATCTCTCGGTCGACGACCGTCGCGAGCGCGGTTCGCTCGATGCCTGGGCGACGATCGCGGCGCTGGCGGCGATCACCGAGCGGCTGCGGCTGGGCACGCTGGTCTCGCCGGCGACCTTCCGCCACCCAGCGGTGCTGGCGAAGATGGCGGTCACCGCCGACCACGTCTCCGGGGGGCGGGTCGAGCTGGGGATCGGCGCCGGCTGGTGGGAGCGCGAGCACGAGGCCTACGGCTTCGACCTGCCCGATCCGGGCCCGCGCCTGGACGCGCTCGAGGAGCAGATGGAACTGATCCATCGCTACTGGGAGGAAGGGCCGTTCAACTACGAGGGGCGCCACTACCGAGCCAAGAATCTCGACCCGCTGCCGACGCCGATACAGCAGCCGCGACTGCCGCTGATCCTCGGCGGCAAAGGCGGCCCCCGCAGCCTGCGCCTGGCCGCCGCGCTCGCCGACGAGTACAACACGGTGATGTCGACGGCGGCGGAGATCGCCGACGTCCGCAAGCGACTCGACGAGGCCTGCGAAGCGGCGGACCGCGACCCCGCGAGCCTGCCGCTCTCGATGATGACGGGGTGGCTGGTGGGCGCCGACGCCGACGAACTCCGCGACCGCGCCGGCCGCCTGGCCCAGTGGAAAGGCGAGGGCGACGACGGCGAGGCGTTCCTGGCCGGCCTGCGTCCGAGCACGATCAAGGGCACCGCGCCGGAGGCAATCGAGCAGCTGCACGCGCTGGAGCAGGCGGGCCTGACCCGGATCATGGGCCAGCACCTCCTCCACCGCGACCTCGACGCGATCGAGCTGATGGGCCGGGAGATAGTTCCCGCCCTCGCTTAGCCCGTCTCAGCTCAGACCAATGCCGCCCCGCCCGGCCCGGTAGATTGCAGCCAGCGCGGTGGACGTAGCTCAGTTGGTAGAGCTCCTGGTTGTGGTCCAGGCGGTCGCCGGTTCGAGCCCGGTCGTCCACCCTCAGCGGTTGCTACAAGTCGGCAGCTTTGGTCAGGGCGGCGCGCAGCCGCAAGGTTGGCACAGTGGCTCGACCTTCTTCGAGCAGTCCTGGCTAAGGTGGCCTCGTGACCGAGGAGGGATCCAACTCGCGGCTGTCAGCCGACGAAATCGAGGTTCTGGGGGAGCGCCTGCGGCGCGGCGAGTACTTGGAGGAGTACCTGCGGCCGTTGCTGTTCAGGCAGGCCAAGGAGTACGAGCTGGCATACGCGGGGAAGGACCCCAAAAGCCTCGTCCTGGCCGAGACGATGGGCGTGCCGTTCCAGCCGTTGAAGCGTTTCGGACAGTCCGCGGGGGATTGGGCCAACAAGCTGATATTCGGCGACAACCTGCAGGTCCTCAAGACGTTGCTGGAAATGAAGAACCGGGGCGAGCTGGAAAATGCGGACGGCAGCAATGGGGTGCGCTTGGCATATATCGATCCTCCCTTCGCTTCGAAACAGGAATTCCGCTCGACCCGCGGCGCCCGTGCCTACCGGGACAGGATCGCCGGCGCTGCCTTCGTCGAGTTCATCCGCAAGCGACTGATCTTCCTGCAGGAGCTGCTGACTGAGGACGGCGCCCTGTACGTACACCTGGATACCCGCAAGAGCCACTACATCAAGGCGATCCTCGATGAGCTTTTTGGCGAGCATAATTTCCGTGCCGAGATCATCTGGCAGCGCACCAGCGCTCACAGTTCCGCCAATCGCTATGGCCCGGTTCACGACACGATCCTCTTCTACTCCAAGTCCAGCCTCTATAAGTGGAATCAGTCGTTTCAACCGTACGATCAGTACTACCTCGACCAGTTCTACACGCATCGTGAAGCCGACGGAAAGCGTTGGCGGCGGTCTGACCTGACCGGTGCGGGCATTCGTCGTGGCGAGACCGGGAAGGTATGGAGGGGGATCGACGTAACCGCCAAGGGCCGCCATTGGTCCGTGCCGCCAGCGGAGCTCGACAAATTGGACGTAGCCGGACGCATTCACTGGCCCGAGAAGACGGGGGGCGTTCCGCAGCTGAAAAGGTATGCAGACGAGCAGTCGGGCGTTCCCCTGCAGGATCTCTGGACCGACATCCGCCCGTTGCACAACCTCTCCCGGGAGCGGGCCGGCTATCCGACCCAAAAGCCGGAGGGGCTCCTGGAGCGCATCATCGGTGCGTCTTCCGACGAGGGCGACCTCGTCCTCGATTGCTTCGCTGGGTCGGGAACGACCGCCGTGGTGGCCGAGCGACTCGGTCGCCGCTGGATTGCTAATGACGTAGGGAAGCTGGGTGTCTACATCACGCAGCGACGGCTACTCGAGAACGGCTCCCGAGATGAGACGAAACCGATGGCTGCCTTTGAGCTGCACTCCGCCGGGCTCTACGACAACGAGCTGGTGGACAAGCTGTCGTTTGACGGATTTCGAGAGTTCTGCCTCGAGCTTTTCGGCTGTCATGAGCAGTTGCACACCATCGGCGGCGTTCGGATGGCAGGCACGCGCAAGGGCGACCCCGTCCATTTCTTTCCTTTCCAGGACGCGCCCGATATGGAGATGGGACGTGAGTACGTCGAGTCCCTGCACAAGCGCCTGAAGGGGAAAATCACGGGATCTGCCTACGTCGTCGTGCCAGTTGCGGCCTGTGACCCTGGCCTGTTTGAGGATGTCGTAACCATCGAGAAGATCACGTTTTTCATTCTGCGCGTGCCGTACTCCGTTATCGAGGTGCTGCACGGGCGACGCTTCAAGCTGCCGGGCCAGCCATTTTCGGAGGAGCTGGTCAACGACCCGATGGACACGTTCGGCTTCGATTTCATGCAACTGCCGGAGGCCGACGTCCGCTATGTCAAGAATCGCGGCGAGCTCTTCGGGGTCGTTCGCTCCTTCATGCGGGGAGGACTGGACCCCGATGACTTCAAGGGGCTCGAAGAGAAGGGGCGTTTCGATCTCGCCATGGTCATGATCGACCGGAATCACGACGGTGAGACCTTCAACGTATCCAACTACTTTTTCGGCGATGAGATCGAGGAGGAGGGGTGGATCTTCTCGCTGTCGACGGAGGATGTCGGCAAGCGCATGCTCGTCATCTACCTGGACACCCATGGTAATGAGCTGCGCGAGACGATCGTGGTCGCAAAGGTCAAGGCAGGGGCGAAACCGCGGGGACACAAGCGGAAAGTCGAGCAGGAACGCGATCAGAGCGACGAGCTCAGCGAGGCGATTACGTGAGCCCCAAGGCCAAGCTCGTCGTCGATCAGTTTGCCGTGGACGATCTCGTTCTGCCCGTCTCGCGGAGCTTCGACCCGGCTAAATTCGACCTCGCTTCATACGACGACTTCATCAAAGGGGTCGTCGCTGGCCGGGACTATTCCTACGAAGCGATTGCTACCGCGCTGAGGTTCATGGCAGGGGGGCGGTACGCAAGCACCCGAGACTTGGCCGAGGAGGCTTTTACGTCCACGCCCGGACTCGAGCGTCGCTATGGCACCGCCTCGCGCCTGGTCGAGCGGCTCCCGTTTCCCGACATGCTTGCCTGTTCGCTCGATCTGGCGACCGGTACCGGCAAGAGCTACGTGATGTTCTGCCTCGCTCGCATCATGCTCAACGAGGGACTGGTCAACCGTGTCTTGCTCCTCTGTCCCTCTGTGACTATCGAGAACGGGCTCATCGCCAAGTTCGATGAGCTGCTGGCCGATTCCGATCTGACCGCCATGCTGCCCCAGGGCTCGGGAACGAGGCTGCCTGAGCGGGTCGACGCCACGCAGACTGTCAAGGAGGGCCAGATCTGCATCGAGAACATCCATGCCGTCTATGAAACCGCGGGTTCGTCAATCCACGATTCATTCGAGGGCTTCGGCGCCGGCACCCTCGTCCTCTCGGATGAGGCACATCATGTCCACAGCCCTGGCGACGCGAAGCTGAAAAGGTGGAAGGAGTTCATTGCCAGTCCTGCCTACGGATTTCACTATCACGTCGGTCTGTCGGGCACCTGCTACGTCGGCAACGAATATTTCGCCGATGTCGTTTTTCGCTACTCCATCCGCGACGCCATCAATGAGCGCTGGGTCAAGGATGTCTTCTATGTCGCCAAGGACGAGTCCAGTACCGACGACGAGCGCTTCCAGAAGCTGCTTGCCCAGCACGAGGAGAACCGCAAGACCTATAAGCCGCTCAAGCCTCTCACCATTGCTGTCACCAAGAACATCAAAGCCGCGGAACAGCTTACGGCCGATCTCGTCAGCTTTCTCTCCAAGCGCCTGAAGGGAAAGCGTGCGGAGGCCGAAGAGCGCGTGTTGCTCGTAACGTCTTCGCCGAAGCACGAGAAGAACGTGCTGAAACTGGAGACGGTCGACAAGAAAGCCAGTCCCGTGGAGTGGATCGTCTCGGTGTCGATGCTCTCGGAGGGTTGGGACGTAAAGAACGTCTTTCAGATCTACCCGCACGAGAAGAGGGCTTTCAACTCCAAGCTGCTGATCTCCCAGGTGCTTGGCAGGGGCTTGCGACGGCCGGACGGCATCCAGGCCGAGCCCCGTGTCTACGTCTTCAACCATCAGAAGTGGTCCGCGGACGTCGAGGAGCTCGTCGCCGAGGTTCTCGACCAGGAGACGACGATCGCCCAGCGCCCAGCCGAAGGGCGCGCCGCAGAGCACTTTGAGCTGCATCGCTTGAAATACAAGGATGTCCCCACCGGCATCCGGCCCAAGAACGTGGAGAAACCGAAGGACATCACGAACATCAACCTGCGACCGCAACGTGATGCCCCGGAGGACACGGAGTTCGTGTCGGTGTCCGATGCGAAGCGAAAAGTAGTCCTTACGACGCTGGTCGAGGAGACCTATTACCCGATCTCGGCAGTCGTTGCCGATGTTCGCAAACGGATGATGGTCCATGACCAGGTGACTGGCGGCGACCTGCGGACCGAATACCACAAGAAGCGTGTCGAACAGCTGATCCGGGAAGCCCTCAAGCGACTGAATATCAAGGGCACCGCTGTCAGTCAGGAGAACCGCCAACTCATTCTTTCCGCCTTCGGGTCGCTGCGCCAGAAACAGACGCGTGCCGGTGCCGTCTGGGCGCAGGAGCCCGATGGGCTCGAGTCGATCTCAACCAGCGAGATGACGCCAGTGCGTGAGCGGATCAGCGGCCTCACCGGGCACGTGGGCCTGTTCATGGACGAGGAGTCGGCTGACCTCGGTACCGCGGACGATGCCGCCGCGCTGAAGAAGGCCGAAGTCATAGAGGTGGCAACCCACTTGCAGCGTGTGCACAACTCCTATCTGTTCAAGTCCCCGGTCAACGTGGTACTCACGTCTTACGCGCCAGAGCGGTTGTTCGCGGGGCGGCTGTTACAGAATCCCGACAACGCGGCAGCTGTCAGGGCCTGGATCAAGGCGCCGGACGTCGGCTTCTACTCGATCGAGTACGGCTATCAACCCGGCGGCAATGGGCGCTCGAAGCGCGGATCGTTCAACCCTGACTTCTTTCTCCTGAGGGAGGGTGTGGATGAGGTCATCGTTGTGGAGACGAAGGATGACAACGACATCACTGGCCAAAACCGCGGAAAGCTCGCCTATGGTCAGAGCTACTTCGCGAAGGTCAACGAAGTACTCAAGGCGAAACGGAAAAAGCGACGCTACCGTTTTCACTTCCTCTCGCCGGTCGACTACGACGACTTCTTCGCCGGTCTGCGTGACGGCAAGCTCGATGGCTTCGTTTCGACGATTCAGGCGGCCCTGAGCGCGCCCACGTCGGAGGGTAGTTCGTAGCCGTTTCCCCGGCTGCGCGACATGGCTAGTCTCAGGCGATGCGATCGCCTTGGCTCAGACTCCTGACCGTCCTCGCAACCGCCGCGAGCCTGGTCGCGGTGACTGCTCCGGCCGCGCTCGCGAAGCCCGACGAGATCGCCTACCGATGCGAACTCGACGTCTGCCTGATCGACCCGGATAACCCGGGTGCGATCACGAATCTGACCGACAACGGTGCGACGAGCGCCGATGGCGCTCCCTCGTGGTCCCCCAACGGGTCGAAGGTGGCGTTCGTCAGCAACTTCGGGGGCAAAGGCATCGACAACATCTTCGTGATGCAGCCCGGCGCCGCCGGGGAGGGGATCAACCTGGCCACCCAGCTCACGGACTATCCCGTCGACAGCGCGCTCACCCACCTGGTCTGGTCGCCAGACGGGACGCGGGTCGCATTCGAGCGCACCTATGGCGGCAAGGGCGTTTTCGTCGTTGCCGCCGACGGGACCAGCGCTCAGCCGACGACGATCTCCGCGGAAGGCTCGCGTCCGAGCTTCTCGGCCGATGGCGGCAAGATCGCCTTCTCCAAAGCCGAGCAGATCTATCTGGCCAGCTCGAACGGCAGCGGGCTGCCGGTCTCGGTGGCGAGCGGCAATGCCAGCGAACCCGTGCTCTCTCCCGACGGGACGAAGATCGCCTTCGACGTCGAACACGAACCCGGCCCGTTCGTCGACCTTCACATCATTCCCGCCGGCGGTGGGGCGCCGGTGAAGGTGGCGGACAACTCGCAGTGGTCGTTTGCCGCCTGGTCCCCGGACGGGACGAAGATCGCCTACAGGGCGACGACGAGCGGGGAAACGGCCTATATCCGCGTGGTCAACAGCGACGGGACGCAGGACCACGGCCTCGCCGCGCTCGCGGGCCACAACATCTACGAGCCCTCCTGGTCGCCGGACGGCTTCCGCGTCGTCGTCCAGGGGTTCGACGGCACCGGCACCGAGGCCTACGTCGCCAGCACCGATGGGTCCGGGAGCCTGCGGCCGATCACGACGGGTGGGGACAGCCACGAACCGGTCTGGCGCCCCGACCCACTGCGCACGCCGCAGGTGCCAGGGGTGACGCCGGCGACCCCGCCGCTCCCGGGGGTGGCGAAAAAGCCCAAGATCGTCTGGATCACGAAACGGATCCACTGGACGCCCGGGCTCGACCCCAACCTGAAGATCGGCAGCTACGGCTGTGGCGGGCTGACCTGCGCGGTCGTGACCGAGGGGCAGGCGCGGTCGGTCTCCGGTCCCCCGATCGTCTTCAGGCCGGCGGCCGTGTCGACGGCCCGCGCCAAGCCCAAGCACGACAAGAAAGCGCCGAAGCCGATCGTCGTCGGGAGCGGCCGCATGACGATTCCCGCGGGGGCGACGCGTCCGCTGAAGCTGAAGCTGAACTCGAAGGGGATCGGGCTGCTGAAAAAGCAGGGCAAGCTGACGATCGCCGTCACCGTCACCACCACCGGGCCCGGCCGCCCGAAGACCGTCGAAAAGAAGACGGTCCGGGTCGTCTACGACAAGCCGGCGAAGCGCAAGCCCAAGCGCTGAGGGGGCTGGCTCGCCCTTCAGCGCAGCTCGTCGAGCGAGGCGACCTCGAGGTCGAACGGTTCCTCGGCGGAGCGCCGGCGCCGGTACGGGGAGACGGTCACCCGGTGAACCTCGCCGCAGACGCACGGAACCTCGATCGGACGCGTGTCCCCGGCCGGGTCGCTGTCGACTTTGAGCCGCCGCAGCGTGCCGGCGGTCTTGCAGCCGAAGGAGATGACCCAGCCGTAGTCGACGGGCTCGGTGCGTTTTTTCGATCGACGCGGTTGCGGCATTCACCCATCCTGCCGGTTTCAAGAGCCTTGGGCGGCGAGGCCATCAGCGAGCCTCCGGGACCTCTAAGTAAAAGATCTCGGCGGCGACGTCCTGCCGGATGTCGATGCCGCTGACGAAGGCGCGCACGCGACGGTGGGAGAGGCGCTCGATCACCTCCAGGAATTTCTCTTCTTTGGCGTACTGGCAGAAGCTGCGGGTGTTGCGGAGCTGGCGTTCCTCGCCCAGCGCCGCCAGGGCGTGCTCGGCCGGCGTCAAGCTGGCTTCGAGCGTGCAGACCAGGCAATCGGGCCCGGCGAATTTGGTTCTCGCCCTGATCGGCCCGCGGCCGAACTGCTCCTTATAGAGGCGCACCATCTCGCGCGAGATCTCGGCGTAGAGGCTGTTTGGAGCCTCCTCGCCCTGAGGGTTCTCCACACTCATCTCTTCACTCCCGTCCTTGCGCTCGTCGACCAATGCCGAACCTTGCCGTTTCTAATGTAGGCCGCGAAGACGCTTTTGCAAAAAGGGCTCGACTTCGAGTCGTGGTGCGGACGACCGGAACCGCGTTGCTGGTGGTGCTACGGTCGAGCGGAGGGCGGGACGACAGCGCCATGCCCTCGTCTGATCTCCAGAGGGCACACGATCTGGGCTCGACTCAGAAACGCGGACTTCTCTCCAGTCTCGATGAGAGGAGTCTCATGCTTCGCCACCAATGTCCCAGTTGTGGCCTGCGGATCACCGCCGCGCAGGCGCCCCCGGCTTGCCCACGATGCCTGATCAGGCGCCGTGGCCGCTTCGAGTTCTTCCCGGTTCCTTCTGCTCAGCGCAACTCATCGACGAGGTCGGCGACCGAGTCGACGATCCGCGACGGGCGGTAGGGGAAGCGCTCGGCTTCGTCGGCCTGGGTGACGCCGGTGAGAACGAGGATCGTCTCCAGGCCGGCCTCGAGACCGGCGACGATGTCGGTGTCCATGCGGTCGCCGATCATCGCGGTCGTCTCCGAGTGGGCCTCGATGGCGTTGAGCGCGCTGCGCATCATCAGCGGGTTCGGCTTGCCGACGAAGTAGGGCTCGACGCCGGTCGCCCTGGTCACCAGGGCGGCGACCGAGCCGGTCGCGGGCAGCGGTCCGTTCGGGGAGGGGCCGGTCGGATCGGGATTGGTCGCGATGAAACGGGCGCCGTCGTGGATCAGCCTGATCGCCTGGGTGATGCGCTCGAAGCTGTAGGTCCGGGTCTCGCCGAGCACGACGTAGTCGGGGTCGCGGTCGGTCAGCGTGTAGCCGGCCTGGTAAAGGGCGGTGCGGCGAGGTCACGCCGGGTGAAGATCGAGTTGTTGGTTAGCAGCAGGTAGGGCCGGCCGAGCTCGTTCAAGCGGGCAAGGAACGCGTCGGCACCGGGCAGGGCCGCCTGCTCGTGCACCAGGACGCCGTCCATGTCCATCAACCAGGAGGTGATCTCACGCGGGCTCATCCTCTGAGGATAGGTTGAGACATCGCCCCGCCCGACGTCGATCTGGTCGATTGGCCGCCGAAAACTTGGTCCCGAAACTGGTCCCCGACTCCACCGAACTCAGCTGAACTCCCTGGACGTGATTCGCTCTATCAGGCCAGATTCGACTCCGTAGACGGGTTCCGGCGCGACTCATAATCCGTCGGTCGAAGGCTCGAGTCCTTCCCGCCCCATAGGACACACCGTCGTCGCTCGGTGTCGCTTTTCGCGCAAAGCGGGAGACGGATCAGTTTCCGCTTCGTGCTCGACCTCCCCCAAGTACCATCCGACCGTTGTGACTTCGCGCGGGATGCGTATCGGGCAACTCGTCCTCTCCGTGGCCTTTGCCGATCTAGGATCTGGTCACTCGCCGAGGACGACCACCTCAAGGGCGCGTTCTACCTCGCGATCAGCGCCGCGTGCTTCTGATTGCCGCCTTTAGAGATAGCTTGGTGGCCGCCCGAAAACGACTGAATGCCCGCCTTCCGGTGATCGTCGCACGCCAGATGGCTCAGCTTGTCGTTGTTAGCTGGAGAACGCTAGCGTGCCTCGGCCAGCTACGCGCGGCAGGCTATCTTCCGTCAGGTGAGGAGCGGACTCGGAGCCGGGGGAAAGGCGGCGCTCGCCGGTCTTGTGGCGATCGTGTCCGTTGCGGCGCTCGCGTCGCCCGCGCAGGGCGCTAGGTACGCCGCCAGCGTGCAGGTGCGGGAGAGCCCCACGCGCATCGGCTCGGTCTCGGGATTCGGCAAGGAAGTCTCGATGGTGGCCCCGACCACCCGCCGCGACTCTCTCTTCGCCAGGTACTCCGGTCCCGGCAAGACTACCCGGCGGGGGGTGTTTGGCCGACTTGGCCGATTCGGCTCAGTCGCGCTCCGCTTCCAGCCGGAGGGAAAACCCTCCAGGGTGCGCCGCCCCGACTCGTGCACCGGAGGGCCGAAGGTCTGGGTGAGGTGGAAGGGCACGTTCAGGGGCTCGATTCGGTTCGACCCCGACGCGCATCTGCCCGGCTTCGTTCGCACGGGGAGCTTCGCAGGGCAGGTCGAAGCCGTGCCGCACTGGCACTGCGCCCAGACCGTAAAATCTCCCAGCTTCGATCCCGACGCCGGGGGCATTGACATCGACGCGAACAACTGCGACGGGCGCAGCTTCGACGCCAACGTCGAAGTCGACCCGGTAACGCCACCGCCTCCCCAGGGAGACGGGGAAGCAACCCCCGCCAATTTCATCGCTTCTTGGACGAAGTCGGTCGGGATCGCCCATGTCACCTACTCGATCTCCGTCGAAGGGGGTGCGGATACCGCCGTCTTCTCCGACAATCTCAGCGAAGGCACAATCAAGCCCCCTTCGCCCTTCCACGGTGAGGCGACCATCCGCAGGCAAGGGGAAGACTGGGAATGGAGCGGGTCGCTCAGCGCCCGCTTCCCGGGGCGGACCGTTCGCCTCACGGGGCCGGGCTTCGAGCCTTTCGTGACGACCTTTAAGCCCCGCCCCTACGCGTCCTTCATCTTCGCCTACGACGTGCGCTGCTGAGCGCACGTCTCGCAACCGCAGGGAGGGCGAGGAGTTGCTTCGAATGCTTGCGGGACTTCTCGGCGGGCGACGAGCAGGCGATCTCGATGCACAGGGTCTCCCTCCTCGCGCGGAACGGGTGCGAGCGCCATGTCGCGGAAGCCCCAAAGACGAAGCCGGGTGGAGGGGAGATAATCCGCGCATGGCAAATGCGTACCAGCCGGACTTCGATGCGGATCAGGACCGTGAGGGCTTCACCTACCGGCGCGCCAAACTGGGCCAACAGGCCAAGTCCGAGAAACTCGGAGCAAGTCTCTATGAGATCCCGCCTGGCCAGGCGACCTTTCCGTACCACGCCCACAGCGCCAACGAGGAGATGCTCATCGTGCTCAGCGGCCAGCCGCACCTGCGCACGCCGGATGGGTGGCGCGAGCTGGCCGAGGGGGAGGTCATCGCGTTTCGGGTCGGCGAAGACGGCGCGCACCAGCTCCAGAATCGAGGCGCTCAAGACGCCCGCGTGCTGGTGGTCAGCACGATGATCGCTCCCGAGGTGAATCTCTATCCGGATACCGGCAAGTTGATGGCGGCGACTCGGGCTCCCGGAGCCTCAGACGAGGGATTCCAGGAGGCCTACTGGCGAGAGCAGGCGACGGACTATTGGAGCGATGAGGAGCCGCCAGATTCATAGCCGTCGAGCTGCTCCTCTCGCGTGAAAATGACAGCGTGGGATGTCGTGATTCTCAGAGCACGGTCATCGATTGCCGGAGATCACTGCGGATACGCGCCGCTCCAGGTTCTTGCACCCGTGGGTGGCCGCGGCTTCGAGCGCCTGCCCGAGCAGGAGCTCGGCCTGCTCGCGGTCGCCGGGGCCACCGCGGTCGTCGAGCATCAGGGCCCACTCGTGTCGGGTGCGGGCGAGCCAGGTCGGCGCCCCGATCCGTTCGCAGGTCTCGGCCGAGCGACGAAAGTGGAGCTCGGCGTCGTCGTGGCGTTCCAGGCAGGTCGCGGTGAGGCCGAGATAGCGCTCGACCGGGCCGAACATCGTGATCGCGGTGTAGTTGAGCTGGTCGTGCCAGGGGAGCAGCTGCTCGTAGAGGATTGCCGCAGCCTCCGGCTCGTTCACCCGAGCAGCCACCTCGGCCAGGAAGCAGAGGGCGTTCTTCGAGGACTGGTTGGCGGTCATCTCGAAGCCGTCGGCGGCAAAGCGGTTGAGGATCGCGCGAGCTTTCTCCATCTCGTCCAACTCGCAGTAGCTCAGAGCCAGCGCGCTGGAGTACGCCTCGATCAGCGGTGCCTCCTCGACCACTTTCTCCTGTACCTCGAGGATCTCATCGAGGCGCCCCTGCTCGTAGCGGATCGCGTGGATCTGGCCCGCGTAGATCGCCAGCACGTCCGGCTGCCCCGCGTCCGACGCGATCTTGGCCGAGTGGTTGGTGATCTCCTCCGCCAGCTCGAATTTGCCCGCCAGGCAGGCCAGCACCACGGGCGCGAAGGTGTTGACCCAGCGGAAGATCGGCTGCCCGGTGGCGGCGGCGATCTCCTCCTGAACTTCCCTGCCGCGGCTGGCAGTCTCGAAGTCGCCGCAGTCGAGCGCGTCCATCGCTTGCCAGACGTGTGCCCAGTAGCGAAGCATCGGATCGTCCAGTTCTTCGGCCAGCGCGACCAGCTCCTCGGCCTCGGCGACTCGCTCGCCCAGCGTCGCCGGGACGGCGATCGCGCTCTGTCGCCTCGCCAGGGCCCAGGCGAGCGTGTGGGAGTCGCCGCTCTCGCGCGCCAGCAGGACCGCTTTCCCACTCAGGTCCAACCTGCGCTCGAGGTCCCCGGTGTAGCTCAGCTCGACGGCGAGCAGCGACAGCAGGTGGGCACGCTGCTTGCTCTCCTTGCACAGGTGCAGGGCGGCTTCCAGGGCCTCGACGCGACGTTGATCGATCCGGCCGACCGCGCTGGCGAATCCCCGCGTGTTCGCCTTGGCCGCTCTCACCATCCGCTCGCCGTCTGTCAGCTCGTAGGCGATTCCGCTCGCCTCGAGCAGGGTCTCGTTGTAGGAGTCGTGCCCGGCTTGACGCTGGGCGTCGCCGAGGCCGATCAGGGCGTCGCAGCGCTGCCTCGCGTCTCCGTCGGGCATCTGGTCGAGCAGCTCGATCGCCCGCCGAAACCAGTTCAACGCCTCGTCCGGGGCGAGGGCGGCCAGCGCCCGCTCGCCCGCGAGGCTGCAGTAGTGGGCCGCCTTCCGCGGCTCCTGAGGAGAGCTGGCGCGCAGCCAATGCATGGCCAGCTCGCCCGCGCGGTCGCCGGGATCCTCGCCACAGATCTCGACCAGCGCCTCGGCGATCCAGCGATGGGTCTGCCCCCTGCGCGTCGGGCCGATCAGCTCGTAGAGCGTGTGGTTGACCAGGGTGTGGGGAAAGCTGAACTGACCTGCCGCACGCCCCTCCTGCAGCAGGGCCGCCTCGACCGCGCCCTCGAGCAGGTCGAGCAGCTCTTCCTCGTTCTGGTCGACGATCCGGGAGAGCAGGTCCAGATCGAAGTCGCGTCCGATCACCGCGGCCGTGGAGAGAAGCGCCGCCGATTTCTCCCCCAGCCGCTCGGCCCGGCTCTTGACCACCTCGCGGACGCTCTGGGGTAGTCCGAGGTCGGCGAGCGCGCGGGTCGGCCGGCCGCGCTCCGAGGCGCTCGCCGCCATTGCCCCGGACTCGTCGAGGTGGCGCAGGAGCTCGGTGGCGAAGAAAGGATTGCCGTCCGTGTCGCGGGTGATCTCATCGGCGAGCCGGGCGCTCCCTGCGCTGGGCTCATAGCCGACCGCCGCTCGCATCAGCGCTCCGATGTCTTCTCTGCCGATCCCCTGCAGACCGATCCGCGCGATCCCATCCTCGTGTCGGAGATCGCCGAGCAGCTGATTGAGGGGATTGCCCCGAGCCAGTTCGGCATCGCGGTGGGTGGCGAGCACCAACAGCTCGGCACCCGCCGCAGACGCGACGAGGTGCTTGAGCAGGGCCAGGGTCTGGCTGTCGGCCCACTGCAGATCGTCGAGGACGACGACGAGCGGCTGCTCGCGGCTCGCCTCCTGAAGCATGCCGACGGCCGCCGCCAGCAGTAGGTAGCGCTCGGTCTCCGCGTCGGTCTGCTTCGGCGGCGGCAGGCCGGGGACCCGCAGGGCAAGGCGCGGCACCAGTCGTGTCAGCTCGCCGCCGTGGCGCTCGACGTGGCGCTCGAGCACCCGTTGCGATCCGTGCTCGACGTAGTGCGACAGCGCTTCGGTCCAGGCGCGGTAGGGGACTTCCAGGCCCTCGGTGCTGCGTCCGAACAACACTGCCGCGCCACCTGCGCGCATCGCCAGGGCGGTGTGGGTGGCGAGCCGCGTCTTGCCGATCCCCGGCTCACCCGAGATCAGCACCAGCTGTCGATGGCCGGCCTGTGCCGCGGCCGCGATCTCGCTCAACTGGGCCTGCTCCTTCTCGCGACCGACGAAGTCGACCCGGGGCACGTCGCGGAGGCGGGGGGGAAGTGGCAGGTCGGCCTCGCCCTCGCCGGCTTGCCAAGCGAGCCTGAACGCTGTCACCGGCTCGGGCATCCCCTTCAGGTCCAGATCCCCGACCGGGTCCAAGTCATGATCCCGCTGACTGGCGGTCGTGCGCACCAGCTCGGACACCAGCACCTCGTCGCCCCCGGCGGCGGCACACAGACGCGAGGCCTCGACGACCGGAGGGCCGAAATAATCGTCCTCCTCCCGGGTTGCCTCGCCGAGGCTGACTCCGACCCGGATCGACAGCTGCACGTCCGCGCGCCGATTACGTCGCGCGATCCGGCGCTGCATCGTCGCCGCACACCCGAGCGCTGCGGAAGCGCTGCCGAACCTCACCATCAGCCCGTCGCCGAGGTTCTTGACCTCGCTGCCACCGACGTCCTCGATCGCTTCTCTGAGGATTCTGAAGTGCTCTCTGCGAACCTCCTCCGCCGCGGCGGGACCGATTCGCGAGGCCATCCCCGTGCTTGCGACCAAGTCGGTGAACAGCACCGTTACCGTTTCCACGGGGCTCATAGTTGCTCACACTTCCGTTACACCTATTAAGTTTCTTTAAGCAAGCTACCATGACCCCTACCGTGACCGATTTACCGCTCGATCTGTCGAGTCCCGAAGAAAAACTCGGGTGTTACTCGGGGCGGTACTCGACTCGGGCACAGGTCCTTGCACCCGCGGATCTGGACGAGTTGCGTCACGTCTTCGCCCACGCCCGCGAGGCCGGCCGCAGGATGACGCTCCGTGCGGGCGGACACTCCTTCGACGGACAGGCCCTCGGCAACGATCTCGTCGTCTCGATGATGCGCCTCAACTCGATCGAGGTCCTGCCGAACCGGAGGCTTCGCGTCGGGCCCGGCGCAACCTGGGGAGAGATCCTCGCCAAGCTCGAGCCCCTCGGCCTGGTGCCGGCGGTGACGGTCACCACCGAACACGCGACCGCGGGCGGCACGCTGTCCGGCGATTGCCTCTCCCGATTCTCGCCCTCCTACGGGAAGGAAGGCGAGTGGATCGAGAGCTTCGATCTGCTGACCACGGAGGGCGATCTCCTCACTTGCACCCGGCCCCGGAAAGGCGCTCCGCCAAAGGCATGGTCGAGGGAGGAGCGCGCGTACTGTGGCGTGATCGGCGGGCTCGGGTATCTGGGCGCGGTCGTCTCGATTACCTACCGCGTACTCGAGGTTGGCAGCGGGGAAGGTGAGATTGGAGTGCGGACGATCGTCCGCAAGTTCACAAGCTTCGGCGATCTCGCCGCCGACCTCATCCCCACCGCCAGGAGGATGCAGCTCGAAAAATCCGATCCCACCGACCCCGAGAAGCTCGATGCGATCTGGTTGGCCCTGGATACGCGTGGCAAGGGCACCGAAACCGCGCTCTTCCTCACCTCCACCTACACGACGACCGGGGATCGCCGGCGCATGCTGCTGCATCGCCCGCGGCTCCTCGTGCGGCTCCTCGTCGAGTGGCTGATGAGGGTGCCTTTCCTCGCCAAGCTGTTTTGGCGCGTCTACTTCAACCTCATGTTCAGGGACGGCGAGGAGTATGTGGACGACCTCCAGGGCTTTGCCTTCTTCATGGACGGCAACGCTCGCGCAAAGCGCATCGGGAAACGCTTCGGCTTCAAAATGCGGAACGCTCAGCAGACCTTCGTCGTCCCCAGCGACCCCGGGGCCGAGGGGGGTTGGGATCGGGCCCGGGACGATCTCGTCGAGTGGCTCGAGTTCGCGCATGGTTTCCTCGCCGAGCGCGATCTGACCCCGACCCTCAACGACGTCCTCTTCCTGCCCAACGACCTGCCTTTCTTCCTTTCCGCCAGCGCCGACCTGCCGGGCTTCGCGGTGAGCTACGCGTTCGAGACCTCGAGCCAGCGCAGGCTCGATCGGGTGGAGGCTGCCTTCGTCGAGCTCGCGGACGTGTTGTGGGAGAAATTCCACGGACGTGTCTACCTGGTGAAGAACGTCTTCGCCGAGCAGGAGACGCTCGCGAAGATGTATGGCGATCATGCCGTCGAGTTCATTCGACTGAAGCACGAGCTCGATCCCGAGGACCTGCTCCGAAACGACTTCCTCGAGCAGACGTTCGGGAGTCTGCTCTCGACGAGTCCAGCCAGGAACGCTGTCGAGGACGAGTGAGCCTCTAGCTCGCGGAACGGATCGTCTCGATCGTTTCCTCGAGCACGGTTGGCGCATCCTCAGTGGCCCGCGAGGTCAGCCTCGCGCAGCTTCCCGAGCGCCCGCTCCTCGAGCTGGCGCACGCGCTCGACGCTGATCTCCAGGCCGCCGGCGATCTCGCGCAGGGTGCACTGGCGCGAGCCGATCCCGTAGTGGGCGAAGACGATGCTGCGCTCGCGCTCGTCCAGATCCGCGGTCAGGTCGCGGAAGTGCTCGCCCTCGATCAGCTCGCCGATCCGTTCATAGGCGTCTTCGGCCAGCGGGTTGGCGAGGCCGTCGGCGAAGGTCGGCGCCCCCTCGCTGTCCCCGGGGGAGCGCTCGTCGAGCCCGCGCGGGGTGCGCTCGATCGCGAGCAGATCCTCGACCAGCTCGGGGGGCAGGTCGCTCTCCGTCGCCAGCTCGGCGAGGGAGGGTTCGCGGCCGTGCGCCTGCTGGTACGCGCCGCGGGCCCGCTTGACGCGGACGAGGCGGCGGGCGGCGCGATCGGAGAGCACAACCGGCCCGACCAGGTCGGACACCAGCTGCTGCATCGCCTGGCGCACCCACCAGGAGGCGTAGGCCCAGAACGGAGTCCGCAGGGCCTGGTCGTAGCGCTTCGCCGCTCGCAGCAGACCGACCACGCCTTCCTGACGGAGCTCGGCATGCTCGAGGTTCGCGAAGCTCCGGTAGAGGTAGGCAATGCTGTCGATCGCCGGCATGAAGGCATCGACCAGCTCCGCCGTCGCACTGGCGTCACCGTCGTCGCTGGCGGCGATCAACTCGCGCTCGTGCTCGCCCGAGAGCGGCGCGCCAACGCCATGGAACCCGCCCGTGCTCGCCCGGCACGACCGCCCTCCGGGTGCGGGGGAGCCGCGGCCCGTTTGCTGCCGGGTTTGACGAAGCGCCATGGCGCGGAAAGCTCTTTATGAAAAAACTTCGCGTTCTTTCCACCGTCCTCCCGACTTACGTCCATTGGAAGGGGGCGAGAAAGAAAAAGCTCGCTAGAAGCGGGTTTTCCGAGGCCTTGAACCTTTTCCCCAGCGCCCTACCGGACCTAGTGAGCTCGACATAAAGCACGAGATTCCCGGCGCCGCACCGGGTGAGCGAAAGGGGCGGGACGATGGCGAAGGCTGTTGGAATCGATCTCGGAACTACCAACTCGGTCGTTGCCGCGACCATGGAGGGGGGCAAGACGGAGGTGATCCCCAACTCCGAGGGATCGCGGGTCACTCCCTCGGTGGTCGCCTTCACCGACGACGGCGAGCGCCTGGTCGGCCAGGTGGCGAAACGGCAGGCGATCCTCAACCCGGAGGCCACGATCTACTCGGCCAAGCGCTTCATCGGCCGCAAATGGGGCGAGGTCGACGAGGAGGCGAAGATCGTCTCCTACAAGGTGGTCAAAGGCGAGAACGACGCCGTCCGCTTCGAGGTTCGCGGCAAGCAGTACGCGCCGGAGGAGATCTCCGCCCAGGTGCTGCGCAAGCTCGTCGACGACGCGGCGAAATTTCTCGGCGAGAAAGTGACCGAGGCAGTGATCACGGTCCCCGCCTATTTCAACGACGCGCAGCGACAGGCGACCAAAGACGCGGGCAAAATTGCCGGCCTCGAGGTGCTGCGGATCATCAACGAGCCGACCGCGGCGGCGCTCGCCTATGGGCTCGACAAGAAAGGCCACGAGACGGTGCTGGTCTTCGATCTCGGCGGCGGCACCTTCGACGTCTCCGTGCTCGAGGTTGGCGATGGCGTGATCGAGGTGCGGGCGACCAGCGGCGATGGCCACCTCGGCGGCGACGACTTCGACAAACGGATCGTCGACTGGCTGGCGGAGGAGTTCAAAAACGACCAGGGGATCGATCTGCGTCAGGACCCGCAGGCCTTGCAGCGCCTCTACGAGGCCGCCGAGCGGGCCAAGGTCGAGCTCTCCTCGACCACCTCGACCCAGATCAACCTGCCCTTCGTGACCGCCGACGCCAGCGGTCCCAAACATCTCAATATTTCCCTGACCAGGGCCAGATTCGAGCAGCTGACCGAGGACCTGATCGAGCGCACTCGCGGCCCCGTCGAACGGGCGCTGGCCGACGCCAAGCTCTCGGCCGACGACATCGACGAGGTGATCCTGGTCGGCGGCTCGACCCGGATCCTCAAAGTGCAGGAGCTGGTGCGCAAGCTCACCGGCGGCAAGGAACCGAACCAGACCGTCAACCCCGACGAGGTCGTGGCGACCGGCGCGGCGCTGCAGGCGGGTGTGCTCAAAGGTGAGGTCGAGGACGTCGTCCTGCTCGACGTGACGCCACTCTCGCTCGGGCTGGAGACGATGGGCGGGGTGATGACGAAGGTGATCGAGCGCAACACGACGATCCCGGCCCGGCGCACCGAGGTCTTCTCGACCGCCGAGGACAACCAGACGGCGGTCGACATCGTCGTTCTCCAGGGCGAGCGTGAGATGGCCAAAGACAACCGCCGGCTGGCGAAATTCCGGCTCGAGGGCATCCGCCCGGCGGCGCGGGGCGAGCCGCAGATCGAGGTCACCTTCGACGTCGATGCCAACGGCATCCTCAACGTCTCCGCTCGTGACAAAGAGACCGGGGCCGAGCAGAAAGTGACGATCACCGAGAGCACCAACCTCGACAGCGCCGACGTCGAGCGGATGATCAAGGAAGCCGAAGAGCACGCGGCCGAAGACCGGCAGCGACGCGAAGAAGTCGACGCCCGCAACGAACTCGACGCGCTCGCCCACCACGCCGAGCAGCTCGTCCAGGAGCTGGGGGAGCAGCTGCCGGTCAACCAGAAAGCGCGGGCCGAGCAACTGGTTTCCGATGCCCGCCAGGCGATTGCCGAGGAGGCGGGCCTGGACCGGGCGCGGCCGCTGATCTCCGACCTGCAGCAGATCGTCCAGGCACTGCCGAGCGCTGCCGCGGCGGGCGGCCAGAACGGTGGCTCCGGCGCCGCGGCCGAGGGTGAGGCTGGCGCCGGGGACGACGAGGTCGTCGATGCCGAGTTCACCCGTGAGTGACGGCGGCCGCAGGCCCGCCGAGGAGGAGGCGCGCGGAGAGACCCTGACCGAGCCGCCCGCCGGCGGAGAGCGCGACCTCGAGCAGGAGCTGGCCAGCAGCGAGGACCGGTACCGGCGCGCGCTGGCCGATCTCGACAACTACCGCAAGCGCTCGACGCAGGAGGTCGAACGCCGGGTCGCCGAGCGCAGCGAGCGGATCGTCCGCGACTGGCTGGAGTCTGTCGACAGCGTCGACCGGGCGCTGCGGACGCAAGATCCCACGAGTGAGATCGCCGCTGGCCTGCGAGCGGTGATGGCGCAAATGGAGGCGATCCTCGAGCGCCAGGGGGTGGAGCGGATCGGCGCCCCCGGAGACCGCTTCGACCCCGCCCTGCACGAGGCGGTCGCCGTGCGTGACGACGATTCTGTCCGCGACCGCACGGTCGTCGATGTCGCCCGTTCCGGCTACCGCATCGGCGACCGGGTGCTGCGACCCGCCCAGGTAGTCGTTTCCCGCCGCGGCGAGGGTGACTCGGAGCTGGTGGGGGAGGTCGAGGACTGATTGCCGCCCGTCGGCTTCCGCGATTACTACGAGGTACTCGGTGTCGCTCGCGGAGCGAGTGACGAGGAGATCCGCGGCGCCTATCGCAAACTCGCCCGCACCTACCACCCGGACGTCAACAAAGAGCCGGGAGCGGAGGACCGCTTCAAGGAGATCTCCGAGGCCTACGAGGTCCTGCGCGACCCGGAGAAACGCGAGCGCTACGACCGGCTGGGCGCCAACTGGAAGGCGGGCGAGGACGTCAGCGGCGCCGAAGGCTTCGGCGGCTTCGGCCAGGGGCAAGGCGGGCAGGGCGGGTTCGCGTCGGGACGGGGAGGCTTCGGCGACGTGCGGATGGAGTTCGAGGGCGACGGCTTCAGTGACTTCTTCGAGAGCCTCTTCGGCGGCCGCGCCGCCGGCGGCGGCCGGCGCGGTGCCGGCTTCGAGGGCTTCGCGGTGCGGGGTGGCGACCACGAGGCGACGCTGGAGGTCTCGCTCGAGGAGGCCGCCCGCGGCGGCCGCCGCAAAATCTCGCTCGGCGACGGGCGCGACTACGAGGTCGAGATTCCGGCCGGCGTGCGCGACGGCCAGCGCATCCGCCTCGCCGGCGAGGGCGGCCGGGGAAGCGGCAACGGGCCCGCGGGCGACCTCTTCCTACGGGTCCGGGTCAAACCCGACCGGCGCTTCCGGCGCGAGGGAAACGACCTCTTCGTCGAGCTCCCGGTCGCTCCCTGGGAGGCCGCGCTGGGGGCGACGGTCGAGGTTCAGACCCTCAACGGGATCGCCCGGGTCAAAGTTCCGTCGGGATCCTCCAGCGGCCGCCGCCTGCGGCTGCGGGGCGAGGGCATGCCGGGGGCGGGAAAGCAACAGGGGGATCTCTTCGCGACGGTCAAGGTCGTCGTCCCGAAGAAACCGAGCAAACGCGAACGCGAGCTCTTCGAACAGCTGGCGGAAGCCTCCAGCTTCGACCCCCGCGGGGGTCGCTGATGGCGCCGGGGACGGCGATCGTGCTCGTCGACGCCGAGGCGCTGGCGCGCAAGGCCGGCCTGCATCCCGATCTGGTGCGACGCCTGATCCGGATCGGCGCCGTTGACCCATTCGCCTGGGACGCCGTGCCCCGGCTCGCCCGCCTGGTGCGCCTGCGCCGCGACCTCGGCCTCAACTACGCCGGCGCGGTGCTGGCCTGCGATTTGCTCGCCCGCATAGACGAGCTGGAAGCACGCTTGGGCCGCCGCGCGGCAGCGCGCCGATCGCCCACCGCCGCGGTCCGCTGAGCGCGGTCGCCCGCAATGTCGGCAGATCCGAGGCTGGAAGCGAGGGCCAGGATCGCTCGATAACAAGGGCGCCACTGGTTACGCGGTCATGCCGGCTGTCCCGGCCGTGCGGGCGAGTAGAACGACGGCCCCAGCCCGGGCCGGGGCCGTCGCATGCCGCGGCTTCGCGGGCCTCGTCGGCCTCGCGGCGCACACGGACGCGCGCTTGGGCGCGCGTCTCGGGCGGGCGTGCCGTACGGGGAAGCACCGCACGCTCCTGTTCCCAAGTTTCACGGCTGAGGGGAGTGGGATTCGCTCCGGCGACCGCTGCTCGGCTCGCACTCCGAAGAGCAGCTCGGCCATGAGAGTCGGATGTCGGTCTCGATCGTCCACGGCTGCGTCGTCGCGGCGACACTCACTCCGCGGATCCCCTCGGATGGCCTTCGCGGACGGGGTTCGCTGCCGTCCGATCGCTCATCGCCTTCGTTTTTGGAGCGACGGGGGGACGATGCGCCGGAAGTGCCGGTGCGGCTGCGGTGCTGGCGGTTCGCAGCGGTACGCGCCCGAGCAGGACGCGGCGCGCTATACGCGCGCGTTCGACCGCGAGGAGCGGGATGACTTCGGGAAGCGAACCCCGCTCTTGGGCTTGGTCCCTTTGCGACTGGCGCGAGCGCTGAGCCGGCGAAGACGCCAAAGTTGACAAGACTGTCCTCCTCGATTGCCTCTGCCTTTCTCGGTAGGCCGTGCGGCCGACGGCGCAAGTGGCGACCGATAGATGGCGCAACCAGCAATGAGCGCCTGCCGCCAGGTCCTCCGCGCGAGTCTCGGGGTCAGGTGCAGGTGGGGCGTTCCCCTTCTGAAAGCTGGCGCAGGGCGCCGTGGCGATCGATCGCGAACCCGATCGGGTTCGGCGTCGGCGGGATGCTTGCCGCCCGACCCTCCACGCTCATCGTCACCGCTCCGTTTCCGAGCGAGACAGTGAAGCTGTCGGACCGGTACGGGCCCTGTTCCGACCCGGGGCCGAGGACCTGGCCATCGATCAATGCCTGGCCGCGCCCGTCGATCAGGCAGACCCAGACTTCGGCAGTCGCCGTCAGGGTCAGGCTGGAGCCGCTGCCCTGCCCCTGTGGCTGCTCGGAGGAGCCAGGGCCGAGATGCTGCCGCTCGCCGCCACTTCGACGCTCCGTCGGCGGCGGGCTGGTCGAATCGTCAGGCCCGCCCGAGACCACGACCGTCACCGCGACGGCGGCCAGCCCCACCGTGACGATCGCGGCAAGGAGGCGTGGCGAAAGCCGGCTCCGGCGCACCGAGTTGGCCGCCTGTGGGGGCGCCGGATCGATCCGCGGCAAGCGTTCCGCGGACGCGCCGGGGCCCGGAGCCTCGCGAAGGTCCTCCAGTACCTGTGCCTCGTCGAGGCCGAGATGGGCAGCGTAGGTGCGGACGAAGGAGCGGGCGTAGAAATCGCTCGGCAGGAGATCCCATTCCTCGTCCTCGATCGCGTGCAGGAATCGAACCTGGATCTTGGTTGAGGCCGCGACCTCGGCGAGGTCCATCCCCCGCTGGACGCGGGCTTCTCGCAACCTCGCGCCTACACCACCGTCCATCTCTTCATTGTGCTCCTCCCCGAACGCTGCCCCCGACCGACGGCGGCATCTCATTCGGGACAGGCGGTGGCGGCGGCCCTCGCGGCCACGCGGGGGACCCTCGCTCTCAAGGCGCATCCGCGCCAGCGACCAAGCTTTCCTCACCGTTCGAATAAAGCCTTACGTCAGGCCGCGCCGGCCTCTAGCCTGCCGGGATAGCGATCCGGGCGTGGGGGGCAGAAGGCGAGCTTCTCCCTCGAGAACCCTTACCGGACGCGTTTCAACTGGATTGCGGTGGCGTCGTCGGAGATGTCGAGTCGGGGAAAGTCGGCGAAGCTGTGGGGCGCTTCCTCGGCGGACCTCAACTGGGCGCCCAGCCGGTCGAGGCCCTGCGTGCGGGCCCGTTCGAGCAGATCCTCGACTCCTCCTACGAGCTTGAACGGCTTGATCAGTCGCGTGAACCCATCGGAGCAGAGCAGGATCTCGTCGACTTCGCCCAGCCGAACCGAGCTCGTCGCCAGGTGTTCGGCGGCCGCGGGGTCGTCGGCGAAGAGCCAGTAGGTGCCCTCGCGATTGGCCAGGTCACGGTTCGCTCGCAGCTGGGGATCGACCGCCCTGCGGGCTTCTTCGGGCGACCTGCCGTCGGAGACGTCGCGGGCCATCCGCTCCGCGACCGGCTCGTCGAAGTCGTCGAGCCGCTGGTCCCAGGCGACCGCGAGACGGCCATCGCTGCGCCTGACCACGCCGAGGCAGTCACCGAGGGCCGCGACGATCAGCTCGCCGGCGATCGCGGTCAGGGTTATCACCGCCGACGATGGCCGCTGGGCAATCGCCCCCTGGCGGGGGCCGGTCGTCGAGAGCGCGCGCGAAAACATCTCGCCCGGCTCCAGCGCCCGGTACTGCCGGAGCCGCTCCAGCGCCTCGCACGCATATCCATGCGCGTCGATCGACTCCGTCGCCCGCAACGGCGTCGAGCCGTCGGCTATCCCGACGAACTCGTCCTCGACCAGGCTGGCGTCGTGACCCTTCCCTGCGGCCGGCAGGCTGAGCCGTTCGCCGCGAAACTGGATCCCGCCAAGGGTCGCGGCAATCTCAGTCGATGTCCCTGGAGGTCTCACTCGAAGCGGTCTGGGCCAAGCTGCGCCATGGTCTCCGCAGCAGCCAGGCTCCAAGAGCGACCGCCGCGAAGAGAATTGCCGCGAAGCTTCCCACGATCAGGATGCTGTCGCCCACAGGCCGGCCGCTGATGTTGGTCAGGGTTATCTGGATCAGCGAGAGGATGCCCGCCACGAAGGCGACCGCGGTGATGACCGAGAGTTCGGCTCCGCGCAGTCGCTCGGCGGTCATTTCCGAACGGGCTTCGATCGTCTTGGCCTTCTCGGCCACCGCACGGAGCGTGCGGTGCATCTCGATCATGCGTTTCTCGAATTTGTATTCGGCGACCCGTTCCCGTGCGTCGATCGAGCCGCGGTCCTCGAGGCGGATTGCCTTCAGCAGATCCTCTCTCGCCTCGCCGAAGCGCCCCAGCCGCGTGTACAGGGCGGCGCGGGTGGCGAAGAACTTTGCGTAATCGGGACGCAGTTCGATCGCCTCGTCGACCGCTTCGAGGGCTTCGTCGAGCTCGACCTCCCCGATCGTCTCGTCGACCTCGTTCAGCTGCAGGATGAAGCGGGCTATGAGGTGGGACCCACCCGCATGCCGATGGGATCCGCCCTCGGCGAGGACCTCGCGCTCGAGTGCCAGACCGCGCCTCAGCTGACGCTTGTTGCCGCCCTCGAGGGACAGCGCGTCGAAATGCTTGAACAGGGCCAGCTGCCCAAACCGACCCCGCACCATGTCGATGAGGCCCTCGCCGCTGCGCTTGTCTTCCGAGCGGCGGCAGGCGATCGCACCCGTTGCGAAAATCAGGAAGCTGGTGGCTTCGTCGGGCCGTTGCGACTCGGAGAGCACCTCGCGGGCGAAGTCGGCCGTGTCCTCGCGAACGACTCCCAGCGCCGTGGCGGCCTGCTCGTAGCCGTCCGGCTCCTCGAAGCTGAGCTCCCGGGCCGCTCGGCTGAAGATCTCGAGCCGCTGGTCGGTGTCGTTCGTCGCCCGCAGACGGTCCGCGGCTTCCTTGATTGCCTGACTCGTTTCCAATGGACAGATACTAATCGTGGAAAAGCGGTGGAGCTCCTCTAGCGAAGTGACCCACCCTCGAGGCCTCGAGGTCGCGGCGGACGAGGCGGCGGAGGAAGAAGTTGCAGGCGAGGACGTGGATGCGCGACTGGGTGTTGGCGTAGAACCCGCGGGAGAGGCCGATCAGTCGCGGGTAGTAGTTCGCCACCTCGACCGCGACGTGGAGGCGGACCGTGTCTCCGCCCTCGTCGTCGTGGCGCTCGAAGTCGAGCTCGAGGTGGCCGTTGCCGTCACGGTTCCGGCCGGAGACGAGCAGGCCGCGATCGATGCGCCAGCGGACGACCCCGCGGCGGCGGTCCAGCTCGTATTCGGGCGCGCGGAAGGTGAGTAGGCGCAGCTGCGGGATCAGCAGGACCACGGAGCGCTCGGTCTCGGTGTAGTGGACGCGCATGAGGCCGAGGGTGAAGCGTCGCAGCGAGCTCCAGTAGGTGCGGGCGGCGCGCTCGAGGTGTTCCGGGTCCCAGAGGCCGGCGAGGGCGGCGGCCGGGAGGACGATGTCCGCGCTCTGCCTGGAGGTGACGGCGCCGGTCTCGGGGTCGAGGAAGGTCTCGTCGGTGGGCGTGTGGACGATCGCGCCGGCGATCGTCTTCGTCTCCTTCCTCCTCCGCAGAGCCATGGAGCCATGCTAATCAGGCGCCAATTCGGCCCCGCCCGGTCCGGCGACCTCACGAACTCGCCGCCCGCGGCGTTATATGTCCGATGGCACGCAAGCCGAGAGGAGCCACCCCGATGGACAGGACGCACACCGTCATCGACTCGCCGATCGGAGAGCTGACGCTGGTTGCCGAGGACGGGGTCCTGAGCGGGCTCTACTTCCCCGGCCACTGGTACATGCCGGAGCCCGACGTCTTCGGCGCCCGCGCCGGGCGCGGTTTCGAGCGGGCCGAAGGGGAGCTTGCCGAGTACTTCGCCGGCGAGCGGACCGGCTTCGAGTTGACGACCAGCGCCAGCGGCAACGAGTTCCAGCGGCACGTCTGGGAGTCGATCGACCGGGTGCCGTACGGGCAGACGACGACCTACGGCGAGATCGCGCGGGAGCTCGGCGACGACCCGACCCTGGCCCGCAAGGTCGGCGGCGCCGTCGGCCGCAACCCGCTCTCGGTGATCGTCCCCTGCCACCGGGTGGTCGGCAAGGAAGGCAAGCTCACGGGTTACGCCGGCGGCCTCGATCGCAAGCGCTTCCTGCTCGAGCTGGAGGGCGCCGCCGTGGTGGCGGGAGCCGGCCCCCGACTCTTCTGAGGCCCCGGCCGGCTCGACCGGCGTCTGGAGCGTGGGGGCAGAGGCGTCAGTTCACGCGGTAGAAGAGACAGCGGTAGCCGAGGCTGACCGTCGACGCTTCGCCGAGGCCGCTGGCGGTCTCGTTTCTGGTGAAGACGATCTCTTGGCTTCCGGGGCCGAGGCCCGCGACATCGCTCGTCCAGGCCTCCCCGTCCACCTGCGCGTTCCCAAGGACGAAGGCGACCAGCTCGCTGAGCGAGGGCAGGCGGCCGCCGGCGTCTCCGCATTCGCGCGAGGCGACGATCCAATTTTTGGCGAGGCGCGCGTCTTCGTCCCAGCACATGCCGCCGAACAGGTCGGTGGCCGCGGGGCAGGCGACCTGCAGCTGCTCCGCGGTGAGGCCATCGAGGGTATCGGCGTTTTCGGCCGACAGGGCGAGGTTGGCGCTGGTTGCGGTCGTGGCACTGGTGGCCGTGTCGGCGGCGAGGGCGTGTTCGGCGCTCTTTGCCGTGTTGGCGCTGCCGGCGGTACTGGCGCTGGTCGCCGTCGTCGCGGTCGTGGCCGTGGTCGCGGTCGTCGCGCTGGCTGCCGTCTGCGCGGCTTGTGCGGACGGCACCGTGCCCAGCGAGGACTCGTCGATCGCTTCGCCGGTCAGCGAGTTCTTCTTGACCTGCGTGCTGGTGAGGGTGCCGTTCTTCAGCTTCCCGGCGCCGACGGTCCCCTTGATGATCTTGTTGCCGTTGAGGGTCGTGGCTGCATAGCCGACCCCGCCCAGAGCGACGAACACGGCGATGCTGGCCATGACGTTGGCGTAGGAGAGGTGGCGGCGGAGGCGGGAGCGGAGAGGTTTCATGCCCTCCGTATCGGCCCGCCGGCCCCGGGCCTTTACCGAATTACCCGGCGGCGCTGAGCCGCTTGGGCAGCGGCTGGGAGATGGCGAGGGCACGGGAGGGAGAGGGCTCGACGATTCTGTGCTCGAGCTCGTTGGCGTCGCGCACGGCCCAGCCGACGCGCTCGACCAGCTGGCCGGAGAAGTGAGCCGACTCGAGGTCGGCGCTGGAGATCCGCTCGCGGTACACGATCGCGCTCGCATCCTCCGTCTGGGAATCGGTCACTACGAGTATCTGCGGCATGTGTCCATCCCTCCATCCGGTGACTGGAGGTGTCATCCTACTATAAGTCGATAAAGTTGACCAGCTTTATCAGGAACTGTCACCCGGCCTTCGGACTCATCCCGTGTTCCGCCGCCTGATCACGAGCGCCGTCAGGTCCGACGGCGCTCCCTTGGCGCGAAACCGCCGGTTCCTGGCCGTCACCACGGTGCGATCGAGGGCCTGGAAGGTGGGGTCGGAGACGAGGACCTCGCCGGGCTTCGCCGCGTCGGCGAGGCGGGCGGCGATGTTGACGTCGACGCCGAAGTAGTCGCCGCCGAGCTTGCGGGGGCGGCCGAGGTGGATCCCGGTTCGCAGCCGTGGCCTGTAGCCGCCGACTTCGACCGAGGCGATTCGCTCGTGGGCGGCGAAGGCCGCCTCGGTGGCGCTCGAGGCGTCCCAGAAAGCGCCCATCAGGCCGTCGCCGAGACGCTTCACGACTTCGCCCCGCCGGTCGCGGATCGGCGGCTCGACCGCGTCGGCGAACTCGCGCAGCAGCTCGATCGCGAGCTGGTCTCCCGCCTCCAGGGCCCAGCTGGAGAAGCCGACCAGGTCGGTGAAGAGGATCGCGACGTCGACGCTGCCGCGGCCGCGGTCCTGGGACTCCGAGAGCCGCTGCCAGGCCTGCAGCGCCGTCAGCCCGAGCTCGCCGAGGACACCGTGCTCGGCCCCTCGCGCCGCGACCAGCTGCCGGGCGGCGAGGTCGGCCGGACGGCCGCGCGCGGTGGAGAGCAGGTCGACGAACTCGTCGTCGCCCATCGCCCGCTCCCGCGTCTGCCGTGCCGACGAGACCAGCCGTGGGTGCCGGTTGAGCCGGCGCAGCGCTCTGGCGAATCGCCGCGCCGCGGGTTCCCTGGAGTCCTCGCTCATGGCGCCAGCCTATGGTCCGCGTCGTGTCGCAAACGCCCAGCACTACCGGCAGGCCGGCGCCGCCGCCCAGCTCCGGGATCCGTGCCGGAACGGCGATGGCGATCGCCTCGATCGTCGCGGTCCAGTGCGGGGCGGCGCTGGCGACGACGCTGTTCGATCAGCTTGGTCCGCAGGGCGCGGTCTTTTTGCGCTCGGCCTTCGGCGCGCTGGTGCTGGCGATCCTGGCGCGCGGAAGGTTGCCTTCCCTGCACGGGCGTCGGTTGTGGGATGTGGTGCTGTTCGGGGTCGCCCTGGCGGGCGTGAACCTCAGCTTTTACGCGGCGCTGGACCGGCTGCCGCTCGGCGTCGCGGTCACGCTCGAGTTCGTCGGCCCGCTCGGCGTCGCCGTGTTCGGATCGCGCCGCGGCAGGGATGCGA
This sequence comes from uncultured Solirubrobacterales bacterium, assembly GCA_963811375.1. Taxonomy (GTDB): domain Bacteria; phylum Actinomycetota; class Thermoleophilia; order Solirubrobacterales; family 70-9; genus VAYN01. The sequence goes on along the minus strand of CAWEQY010000002.1, from coordinate 399,421 downwards.
TCTGGGCACTGCTGGCCGCGATCGGGATCCTGCTCCTCTCCGACGGCGGAGGCGGAGAGGGGATCGATCCGCTGGGGGCAGCGCTGGCACTGACGGCCGGTGGCTTCTGGGCCCTTTACATCCTCCAGAGCGCTCGGGTCGGCAACAGCTACCCGGGGCTCGGGGGCCTGGCCGTCGCGGCGACGATCGCGGCTGTGGTCGTGGCGCCGTTCGGGGTCGCGCAGGGCGGAGCCGAGTTGCTGACGCCGTCCAACCTGGCGATCGGCTTCGTCGTCGGCCTGCTCAGCACCGCGGCCCCCGGCGCCCTGGAGATGGAAGCGTTGCGGCGCCTGCCGAACGCGGTCTTCGGGGTGCTGATGAGCCTGGAGCCGGCGGTGGCGGCAGCGGTCGGCTTCGTCGCCCTATCTCAGGGCCTGGCCCTGATCGAAGTCGTGGCGATCGCCCTCGTCGTCGCCGCCTGCGCGGGAGCGCTGCGTTCGGCGGCAACGCCGGTCCCGCGCGACAGCTGAAGGTCAGAGGGCCGGCTCGGCGAGGCGGTTGGCCGGCACGGCGATCAGAATGGTTGACTCGAAGCGTCCCCTACCGGATTCTTTGGAAGAGGAAGATCGCGAGCAGGACGAGGACGACGATGATGAGAATGGTGATCAGCAAGTTGTTCCTCCGGTTCGGTTAGGGATGTTGTCGTGATCCCCGCAGGCGGTGGCTTCGAAACCCGACAACGACCAGTGGCGCTGCGCGCGGTCGTCAACGGCGAGGTGCAGGGCATCGGGTTTCGGGACGCGACGCTGCGGCGCGCCCGCGAGCTCGGCGTCAGGGGCTGGGTGCGCAACGGGGACGAGGGGGACGTGCTCGTTCACGCCGAGGGGCCGGCGCCGGCGGTCGAGCAGCTGCTGGCGTTCCTGGAGGCAGGCCCGCCCGCCGCCGAGGTCGCCGAGGTGGCCGGCGAGAAGGTCAAGGTCGAGGGCCACGAGCAGTTCGCGATCCGCGGCGTCAGCGCTGGCGCCTTTGTCGTCCAGGAGCACGCCGCCACCGCCCATCACTTCGACCTGCGCCTGGAGGTGGACGGGGCGATGCGCTCGTGGGCGGTGCCGAAGGGCCCCTCGCTCGATCCCGCCGTCAAACGCCTGGCGCTCGAGGTCGAGGACCACGAGATTTCCCACAACAGCTTCGAGGGGAAGCTCGGCGAGGGCGGCGTAATCGTCTGGGACCGCGGCACCTACGAGCAGGGCGGGCGGGTCGCCTGGCCCGAGGCGCTCGAGCGCGGCCATGCCGTCTTCGTCCTCCGTGGCGAGAAGCTGCGTGGCGGTTTCGCCCTGCAGCGCACCCGCCCCGGCGCGAAGCCGCAGTGGCTGCTGATCAAGCGCCGCGACGAGGACTCGCGCCCGGGCTCGGACGTGGTCGCCGAATGCCCTCAGTCGGTGGTCAGTCGTCGCCGACTCGACGAGCTCCTCGGCGACGACTGAGCGCGGCTGGCCTCCCTTAAGCGGTCTATGCGTATCCGATTGGCTCAGGCACCTCGCTCCGAGCCGTCAAGCCCGCGCTCGGAGCCCGGCCCACGCATCCGACATTTGCCCCACCCTGCTGGGGTCAAGGTCGGATGCGCTGCTGAGGCGTCCCGGCGAGTCTTGCCGTGTCGGTAGGAGCCGATGCGCGGTCAACCTGACGGAACCGGATACGCATCAAGCGGTCAGCGGCAGCTGCACGCGGATCTCGGTCCCGCCTCGACCGCCGACGATCTCGAACCGGCTCGAGAGCATCGAGATCAGCCCGAGCCCCAGCCGCATGCTCGACTCGTCGTCGCTGACCCGGGCTCGCATGCCGGTGCCGAAATCGCGAACGACGACGGCCAGCGCCTTGTCCGCGGGGAAGGCTTCGACCTCGAAGGTCCCGGAGACGCCGGGATAGGCGTGGCGAACGACGTTGGAGCAGGCCTCGCTGAGCACGGTCTTCAGGTCCCCTAGCGTCGGTTCCCCCATCCCGTGATCTCGCGCCAGGTCGGCCACTGCGGCCCGGACGACGCCGATGTTCTCGGCCTCCGCGTCGAGGGAGAGGCGCAGTGCGTCTTCGGTTGCCATCGCGGTCCGCAGCCCCTGTCTTTCGTCGCGGTCTATCGGCCTGATCGTGGTCTGCGGCTACCCTCTGCCGCGAACCCCGAAACGCGGGGTGAAGCCGTCACCGGCGCGCTATATTCGAGTCCGGAGGTGTCGATGTCCACTCTCGATCACACCAACTCCCCCCAGGCCTTCGCGCTCAGCGAGCGCGACCTTGAGTCTGGGCAGCGCGAGATTCAGGTCGCGGGCGAGCTCGATCTGGCCGTCGCGGAGCAGCTTCGGGAAGCAATCGAGCGCTCCGCCGGCACCCACGTCCTGATCGACCTCGCCAATTGTCACTTCATCGACTCGACCGGGATCGCGGTGCTTGTCCGGGCACATCAGAACGGGGCGAGCGAAGGCCGCCTGGTTGCCGCGCACAGCCCTTCGGATCAGGTGCTCCGGGTGCTCCAGATCACTGGCCTGACCGGCAACCGCTTCGTCTTCGAGACTCGCGCGGAAGCGCTCTCAGAGTCCGTTTCGGCGCTCTGAACCCAACCGGCCGGACCTGCTCTCGGCGCCGCTACTCACGTTCGGGCGCCTCCTCGCCTGGCCAGGATCCCGTGGCCCGGGCGAAGGTGGTCCTGGTGCCATGGTCGACCAGGCCTTTGACGAGGCGGAAGATCGCCCCCTCGACGACCAGCGCCGCGATCAGCTTCGGCCAGGAGAATTCACGGTGCTCGGGCCGTGGCGGCTCTTCTTCGTCGACCAGCCCCCAGATCTGTTCGAAGATCTTCTTGCCGGCGATGCCCGCGAGCAGGCTGACGACGATGCTGATCGGGGTGAAGATGAACTTCATGACTGGCTCCCATCCGGGTCGAGCTCAGCGGCGGGCGCGGAGCCCAGCAGGGAGGCGCGCAGGTCCTCGTTGGCGGCAAGTGCCACGGCGCCCCCGATTGCGACGCCGGCGAATAACGCCAGCAGCGCCTTACGGCGCCGCCGGGGCGGCTTGCGGCGACCGCTGGCGAGCGCCTTGGCGCCGACGCCGAGCGCGTCCACGCCGGCCCCGAGCTGGTGGCGGAGCTTCTCGTCGCGGGCGGCCTTGACGCGCCGTTTCTGCGAACGCTCGTAGGCGCTGCGCAGACGGTCGGCGCCTTCGCGCAGATTGTCGCGGGCGTACTCGTTCTCCAGTAGCTCCTGAACGTAGGGGGTGAGGCGGGAGGTCACATCGGTTGCTGCGGGCATCTGCTTCTCCTTGGCTAGGTGGTCTTCTGGTCCTTGGGCTCGCTGCGTGGCTCGAGCTGGATCTCGCGCTCGGCTCGCGGCTGACCTTCCTCGATCTCGATGCTGCGCTCGCGCTCGGCGTTGAGCTGGTGGCCGAAGAGGATCGCCAGGTTGCTGATCCAGAACCAGACCAGCAGCGAGACCAGGCCACCGAGGGTCCCGTAGGTCTTGTCATAGGAGCCGAAGTTGGCGACGTAGAAGGCGAAAGCAGCGGAGGCGATGGCCCAGACCACGATCGCCACCAGGCTTCCCGCCGTAACCCATTTAAAGCCGCGCAGCTTGACGTTTGGCGAGGCGTAGTAGAGGAGGTCGACCATGACGATGAAGATCAGCGCCATCACCGGCCACTTGGCGATGTTCCAGACGTCGATCGCGGTGCCGCCGATCCCGATCGGGTTCGCCACCGCTTCGACCACCGGGCCGGTCAGGACCAGGCCCAGCGCCAGCAGCGCCACCAGCACGATCATCGCCAGGGTCACCGCCAGCTGCAGCGGGCGCAGCTTCCAGAACGCGCGCCCCTCCGGGGTCTCATAGATGACGTTGGAGGCACGCATGAAGGCGCCGACGTAGCCAGAGGCCGACCAGAGGGCGATGGCCAGGCCGATCACGAAGGCGAAGCCGGCGGCACTCTGGTTGGAAGCGAGCGATTCGATCGGTCCCGAGAAGGTGTCGGCGGCGGAGGCGGGGCCGATTTCGGTGATGATTTCGGTCAGGCTGTCGGTCGTGCTTTTGGGGTCGCCGACCAGTCCGATCAGCGAGAGCATCGCGATCAGGGCCGGGAAGAGTGCGAGCAGCCCGTAATAGGTGAGCGCGGCGGCCCAGTCGGAGAGGTTGTCCTCCTGGAACTCGGTCGCGGTGCGCTTCAGCGTCGCCCAGGTACCGGTTTGGGAGCCGGCCCCCTCGGGCCGGTAGTCGCGGCGGGCGCCATCCTCGCGCCCGCCGCGACCGTTGCTCGCCTCGCCGCGCCCGGTATCCGAGCTTCCCTCGCGAGTCATCGCGAGAACAGCCTTCCGACGATCACGCCGGCCAGGAAGGCGGCGCCGATGGCCAGCGGCACGGGGTTCTCCTGGGCCAGCTGCTGAGCCTGCTGAACGCCTTCGGTGGCGGAGTCGGGAGCGGCCTCTTTCGCCTTCTCGCCGACCTCTTTGACCTTCTCCTTGGCTTCCTCGGCTTTGCCGGCGGCCTGGCTTTTCAGTTCGTCGGCCTTGTCCTTGGCATGCTGCTTGACGTCGCTCTTTTCGGCCACCGCGGCAACGGTCTCGCCGAGTTCGCCGCGGGTCTCCTCGATCTCCTCGCGGATCTGCGCGGGGTCACGGCTGCCTTTCTCGTCCGTCGTCTGGGTCGCTCCTTTGTCCGCTGCGTTCATGCCCTTCCCTCCTTGGCTTTCTGCTTGGTCAGTTCCACGTCGCGCTTGACGCTGTCCATCGTCTGCTCCGGCACCGGCGGCGTCGCCGCCTGGACCTTCGAACGCCCGAACAGGGCGAGGACACCGGCGATCAGCAGGTACACGACGGCGACGATCAGGGCGGCGAGCCAGGCGTCGACCGCGGTCGCCAGGCCGAGGATCGCGGCTGCCGTCAGCGCCCCCAGCGCCAGCAGAGCGAGCAGCCCGGCAACGCTGAAGGCGCCGGCACCAATCCCGATTCGCTTGGCCTTGACCTCCATCTCGGCCTTGGCCAGCTCGATCTCCTTCTGCGCCAGCCGAGTGGTTTGCTCCGTCAGTTGCTGCAGCAACTCGGAGATCGAACGTTGCTCGGAGCCGTTCGTCCTCTCGGTCGAGTCTGAAGTTGGTGCTGCCATCCGGTGCTCCTTCGGGTTGTCTGCGAGTGCGGTCGGTCCCTTTCTGCCCTTACTTCGAGGAATCAATCCGGTAGGCGCGGGTAGTTGCCCCAAGTGACACACCTGCCGGGGACGGACTGTTCCAGATAGCGATGAGCCGATGACCGCCAAAGAAAGCCTCGGGACCGACGGGCGCCGCGCCGACGCGCTGCGCAATGACGAGCGCATTCTCGAAGCGGCCAAACGATTGCTCGAGCAGTCGCCGGCAGCCAGCTTCTCCGACATCGCCGCCGCCGCGGGAGTCTCGCGCTCGACTCTCTACCGGCGCTTCGCCGGTCGCGACCAGCTCCTCGAGGAGCTCGATGCCCGCCCTCAGGACGGCGCTCTGCGCCGGGCCCGGGACCCGCTTCCCCCTGGCCGGCTCGGTCGCCAGCGCCCGCTCGCCCTGGACGCGATCCACGTCTTCGACGTCGTGCCGCCGGCGCTGCTGCCCGAGCAACTGGTTGCCGAGGCCCAGCGAATCGCCGAGGTTCCGGTCGCCCTCTACGTACTCGACATCGACGGCAGCCATCTCCTCCACATGGCCGGCCCCGGGCGCCTGGGAGCGAAACTGCGGGCGCCGTTCGCGATCGGCCCCGAGCTCGATGCCGACGGCATCGCCGCGCTGAGGGCGGGCCTCGCCAAGTTCCGCGGGGTCGAGCTCTTCGCGCTCTGGCTGCGCGGCCGCGCGATCGGGGTTTTCGTCTCCTTCGGCCGGCCGCGCCAGCCGCTGACCGAGATGGCACGCCAGGCGGCCGCGGCCGTCACCCTTGCCGACCGCTACACCGACGTCTTCGCCCGCGCCCAGCGGCGCAAGCAGCCGAAGGCCGCGGCGGAGATCCAGCAGAGCCTGCTGCCGCCGCGGATCCTGCGGGTCACCGGCGCCGAGGTGGCCGGCAACGTGCTGCCGACCTACGAGGTCGCCGGTGACTGGTTCGACGTGGTCGAGAACGCCGACGGCGTCTGGGTGACGCTCGCCGACGGGCTCGGCGACAGCACCCGTTCGGCCGCCAGCAGCGCCGTCGCTCTCGGCGCCCTGCGGGCGAGCCGGCGCAGCGGTGCCTCGATCGGTGAGGCGCTGCTGGTCATGCACCAGACCCTGCGCGAAATGCCGGGGCCGCGGGCCGAGATGGCGGCGCTCGTCGCTCACTGGGACCCGACGACCGGCAAGCTGGCCCTTGCCAACTGCGGCCATGTGGCGCCGATCGTCCTGCGCGAGGACGGCGAGGTTGAGCCGCTGTCGTTCCCCTCCACGCACGGCCTCGGTGGCCGCTCGACGCCGAAGCCGAGCGAGCGCTCATGCCGCCTGCAGGCCGGCGATCGGCTGTTGCTCGTCTCCGACGGGGTGGTCCGAGCCGGCAGGGGACAGGCGGGTCTCGGTCAGGAGGGTCTGGCCGCGGCGGCTCTGCGCTCGCAGCGCGCTGCGGCGGCGGACACGGTGCGCGAGGTTCACGACGCGGTCCGGGCCGCCAGTGCCGGCGATCTGCGCGACGACGCGACCGCGGTCTGCCTCGCGATCGGCTAGCGCTGGCGCCGAAGCGCAAAAGCAGCCTCGGGGGGTACGAGCGCAAGCCCCGCGATCGCAGCCTCGCCGAGCTCTCTCAGCGATGGATGGTGTCGACGTCCTCGCAGCCCTGCGTCCGGTCGCCGCGGTCGATCGCGAGCCTGTCGCCGCCGCTGCCGCAGTCGACGCGGTCGCCGGCCAGGTCCTGGGCGACGTCGATGTTGTCGTTGCCGGGGCCGCCGAGGACGCGGTCGGGGGAGAGGTCGTCACCGCTGCCGAAGTCGCGGTTTTCGATCTGGTCGGAGCCCTTGCCGCCCTTGGCGATGTCCCGGCCGGCGCCGATCGCGAGCCTGTCGCGGCCGCGGCCGCCGCGCAGGAGATCGTTGCCGTCTTCGCCGTTGAGGAACTCGTTGCCGCGACCGCCGAGCAGGCGGTCATCGCCAGGGCCGCCGGTCAGGGACAGGCGGTTGGCGACGGCGGGACCGCTGAAGGCCGGCCCCCCGAGTGCGCTGACGGTGTCGTTCCCGCCTTTGGCGACCGCGCGTAAAAACACCTCCCCGGCGACCGGGACAGGGAGGGTGACGTCGGCGTCCTGGGCGCTCGCGTCTGCCCGGGCGTTGAGGTTGACCCCGACCGCTCCGCGCCCGACCTGACCGATCTCGATCCGCTCGGCGGCGGCGGTGCCGGCAACGTTCAGCACCTTCGGGTCGTAGCTCTCGGAGATCGAGACCTCGATCTCCGCGGCTCCGACCTCGGGACTGGCCCCGGGCGCGAGGGCGCCGCTGCCGAGGTAGCCGAGGAAGGGGGTCCCAACCGCGGTCGAGTACTCGATCCGGTCGATGTTGAAGACGGTCGGGGTGCCGCCGGCGCAGGCCGTCCGGGCGCTGTCGAGGTTGTTGAAGACGACCACCTCGTCGCCTTCACGGTAGATATGGGTGACGCTGGCGGCCCGGTCGACCACCTTCAGCACGTCGCCAGCCGGACCCGCGGGCCCCGCCTCGACCAGGGAGCAGGTGACCGGCACGTCTGCCCGCGCCGGGGTGACCAGAAGCAGGGGAACCAGCAGCGCCGCGACGGCAAGTGCGAGTCGGTGTCTGTTGTGCACGCCGATCTGCATGCGGGCCAGCTTACTCAGAGCTAACCGCCCCCTCGCGCAGGGCGAGAACCTCGTCCAATCGGCCAATCAGGAGGTCTACGATCTGGGGGTCGAAGTGGGTACCTCTTCCCTCCTCGATGATCTTTACCGCCGCCTCCACCGGCAGGGCCGGCCGGTAGCAGCGGTCGCTGAGCAGGGCGTCGAAGACATCGGCGACGGCGGTGATCCTGCCCTCGAGCGGGATCTCCTCCCCGATCTGCCCCCGGGGGTAGCCGTTGCCGTCGTAGCGCTCGTGGTGGGTGAGAGCGATGGTTGCCGCGAGGCGCAGCAATTTGCTCTCGGAGTCGGCGAGGATTTCGTGGCCGACCGTCGTGTGGCGCTCCATCTCCTCGCGCTCGCGCGCCGTCAAGGGCCCCGGTTTGCGGAGGATCTCACTGGGCGTGGCGATCTTGCCTACATCGTGCATGGGTGCGGCGAGCCGCAGCAGGTGAACACGCTCCGCATCGAGGCCAAGCTCCCTTGCCAGGAAGGCGGTGACTCTGGCCATCCGGTCCACATGCACCCCGGTCGAGAAATCGTGAAGCTCGATCGCCTTGGCAAGGTGCTCGATCGTCTCCTGGTGGGACAGTCGCAGCTCGTCGATCGCCTGCTGTTGGGCGGCGGCCAGCTCGTCGCGAAGTTGCAGTGCCTCCCTTTGGCCGGTGACGTCCACGGATATCCCGCAGACCGCGGTGGCCAGCCCCTGCTCGTCCAAGAGGGGGAACTTGACAGTCTGGAAGGTCCGCTCGACTCCGCCGATCTCGAGCGTTTCTTCGGCCCTGTGCGTCGTTCCGTCCCTGAGGATCTTGCGGTCGTCGGCGCGGGTCTGTTCCAGTGCCTCCGGACCCATGATCGCCTCGTCGGTTTGCCCGATCAGCTGGCCTCTCTCCCGTCCGGCCAGCTCGTCCGCCTGGCCATTCGCGAAGACGTAGCGGTAGGCGCCGTCCTTGACATATATGGGCATTGGCGCCATGTCGATGATCGTCTGGCGCCGCTCTTCGAGGTTGTGCCGGTAGGCCCGCTCGGAGATTTCGAGCTCGCGCCGGCGCAGGGCATTCATCGCCGTGATCAAGAGCTGCCCTGGCCAGAAGGGCTTGACCAGATAGCCGTGCACCCCGTGGCCGCCGAAGCCAAAGGCTTTTTTCGCGACCTCCGGATCATCCTTGTCGGTGATCAGGATGACGGCGATCTCGGGGTGTTCTTCGGTGATTTCTTCCGCCAGCGCCAGCCCCGAGCCACCCGTCATCTGAATGTCGCACAGGGCGAGTTGAAAAGGGGTAGACCCCAGTTTTTTGTGGGCCTGGGCAATGGTGGCGGCAAATTCGCACCGATATTGCTCGCCTAACGCGCGGTCGACCAGGCGCAGCATCTCGGGTTGGTCGTCGGTGACCAGGATGCGCGCCAGCCCGGGTCTGGCCGGTGCCGGGCGGGTCGTGTGATGGGTGCTCACTGTTGGCGCTGCTTGCCGGAGGGTTGACTCTGCCGGTTGCCGAACCGGAGCCATGAACCCCTCGAGCATCGAGTTGGTTCTCGGATCTGGTCGTACCTCCCGAAGGAGTTCACCTGGGCCTCCCCCTAGTCGATTGAGTGGTCGTTTGATGAACACTCAGAGCTTGACTAGTCGGACAAACCTTAGGCATCGGAGCGCCTGTCCGCAACCGTGAGAAGGCTGTTTTAGATAGGATTATTTGCCCTATAGAGCCAAAATAGCTCCTAGCGGTTGAGCGGCGGTACGCAAACGTTCGTCCGCTCTTGCAACATTTGGCTCATATCTCGGTCGCACTGGTCGATGCGGGTTGGACACCGGAGCAGACCTTTTCGACTCTCGCATCCTTGTCGCAAGGCGGGTCCGCCAGCACAGGGCTTTCAGCGGTTGCTCCCCCATATGGAAGGACATCTATGTCCAGCCCAACCCAGCCCAAGCGCGGGCTCGCGGGGGTCATCCTCACCTTCGCCCTGGCGCTTCTCATTGGTCCCGTCGCCGCCCAGGCCGCGCCCGTGGATCTCGCCACCGTCACCCCGTTCGTGGTCCTCGGTGGCACCACCGTCACCAATACCGGACCTTCAGTGCTCAACGGGGACCTCGGGGTCTCGCCGGGGACCGAGCTAAAAGGCTTCGGCCTGCCTGCCGTGGTCAACGGCGCCACCCACGCGACCAACGAGGTCGCCGCCAAAGCGCAGCTGGATCTCACCACCGCCTACGACGTCGCCGCCGGGCAGCCGGTCGCGCCCGCGGACGACCTCTCGGGAACGGACCTGGGCAACAGGAAACTGGGCCCCGGCAACTACCGGTACACCTCGGACGCGATCCTCACGGGAGCGCTCACCCTCGACGCGGAAGGCGATCCCAATGCACAGTTCGTCTTTCAGATCGGCTCGGCATTGACCACCGAATCGGCGAGTTCGGTCGTACTCGTCAACGGGGCTTCTCCGTGCAACGTCTATTGGCAGGTCGGCAGCTCGGCCGACATCGGCACCACCACGACGTTCCAGGGAAACCTGATGGCGCTGACCTCGATCTCACTGAAAAGCGGGGCGAAAGTGATTGGGCGAATGCTGGCCCGCAGTGGCCAGGTGAGCCTGATCAACAACGTCTTCATCCGACCCCTCTGTGCAGCCGGCTCGACGACGCCGCCTCCCGGCACCTCGCCAGGCGGCTCCGAGACCGGATCGCCAAGCGCTCCCGGAACCACGGGTTCGGCGACTTCGGGGACGGGATCGACGACTGCTCCCGGCCGTGCGGCCCCCAACCGCCAGGCGCCGGTTCGCAGGCCGACCCGGAACGGGACGGCGGTTGTGCGGCCAGCTCCACGTGAGGCCTGCACCTCGGGGTTTCGCGCCACGGTCAGTGGCAAGATGATCGACCGCGTCGTCTTCAGCCTCGACGGCAAGTCGATCGGCGTTCGCACCGGCTCGCCTTTTGCGATGTCGATGCGAGCCGCTCCCGGCGCTCACCGGGTAACGGTCCGGGTTACGTTCAAGGACTCCACCCGGGCGAAAACGGTGACGCTGCCCTACCAAGCCTGCGCCGCCACGCTGCTGAAACCGCGCAGCGGCCCATCCACGTTCACGGGATGAGCTGCAACCCCGCCCGCACCCCGAGCCTCTCCGGTCCTGGCCGGAGGGGCTGGGTGCTGGCGCTGATCGGGGTGGTGCTGGGCTGCGTTCTTGTCGCTCCCAGCGCCGTCGCTGGCTCGCGGGTGGCGGCGAGTCAGCCGCTGGTGGTGCTCCTGCACGACCATGTCGCGCGCACTGCTCCCAGTGCGCGCGGAGGGCGGATCGAAGCGGTTGCCGCCCGCCGGCCGCTGACCCGCTCGCGCACGGTCCTTCCCGTGCTCGGTCACGTCAGTGGCCGGCGAGCAGGCACCTGGTTGCGCGTTCGCCTTCCCGGACGTCCCAACGGCCATACGGGCTGGATCTCGGCGAATCGGACCAGGCAGGCCTCGACGCCATGGCAGGTCAGGGTCAAGCTCTCCACCCGGCGGGTCACCGTTTACCGCGGCGGTCATGCCAGGCGTCGCTTCCGCGCGGTAATCGGCAAGCCTTCGACCCCGACGCCACGGGGCGTGTATTTCATCGAGGAGGCCCTGGCGCTCTCCTCCTACGAAACCGGCGGGCCGTTCGCGCTGGCCACCAGTGCCAGGTCGAACGTCTTCCAGGAATTCGAGGGGGGACCCGGGCAGATCGGCATCCACGGGACGAACAACCTCAGTGGCACGCCCGGCAGCGCGGTCTCACACGGTTGCATCCGGCTCGGCACGCACGCGATCAGTTGGCTGGCGAGACGCGTTGGCGCTGGGGTTCCACTGACGATCACGAGATAGAGAGGTCAAACGCCATGCACGATCACCGTCGAAGCTCAGCAGGACGCATCTCGATCTTCCTGATCGTCGCGATCGGCGTTCTGCTCCCGGCCGTGGATGCTTTCGCCGCGTGTCCGTTGCGGCCGCCTCCGCCCTGCGGCCCTCCAGGGTTCACGGGCCGGGTTGGCACCGCCTCTCGCTGCGGTCACCGCCCGCCTCCCGTGTGCCATACAGATCGAGGTCCGCAGGGACAGCAGGGAGCTCCCGGCAAGGCTGGGCCCCCCGGTCAGCCCGGCTCAACGGGCCCCGTTGGATCAAGGGGTGAGTCGGGAGCGCCAGGCGTGCCCGGCCCCCACGGCCAGCGGGGGATCGGTGGCGAAACCGGTGCGACCGGCAGTCCGGGTGCCGACGGCAAAGCCGGTCAAACGGGCGCTCCGGGTTCTCAGGGTGAAGTCGGCCTTCGCGGTCCCGCCGGCGCGCAGGGCGAACAGGGCACTCGAGGCTTGCAGGGCGTCCGCGGCGAAGTCGGCGCGGCGGGGGAGACCGGCGCGACCGGGGCTCAGGGAGACGCGGGCTCGGACGGAGCTACCGGCCCTCGGGGCGACAACGGCCTCCCGGGCGAAGCTGGGGCCACGGGTCCAGAAGGGCCCCTTCATGGGCTCGCCGGAGAAGACGGCCAGCAGGGAGCCTCAGGAGCCGAAGGCATACAAGGACCACCGGGACCGCCCGGAGCGGACGGCACCCCCGGGGCCGCTGGAGCCACGGGCCCGGCTGGTACGAGCGGGCTGTCGCAATACGCCCACATTTACAACCTTGGCGCCGAGACCGTGCCGCTCGAGGCCGATGTCAGCTTCGATTCCAACGGCGTCCTGACCTCGGGCATTACCCACCTGCCCGGCACCGCCGGAATTACGCTTGTGACCGCGGGCGTCTATGAGGTCACCTTCTCCGTGTCCGGTACCGAGCCCAGTCAGATGGCGCTGTTCGTCAACGGCACTCAGGTTCCCGGATCCGTCTACGGCTCCGGCGCCGGCACTCAACAGAACAGCGGGCAGGCGATATTCGTCGCTCCCGCGGGGGGCGTGCTCACGATCAGGAACCACACCTCCAGTGCGGCGGTGGGTTTGGCAACGCCGATCGGTGGCACGCAGCCAAGCTCGAATGCCTCCGTTCTCATCGAGAAGCTCTCCTGATGAGTCGCCCTCGCTCACGCCACTGGCGGTCGACACTGGCCGTCCTCATCGGAGCTTGCCTCTTACTGATGGCGTGCGGCTCTTCGCGGCCGATCGCAACCCTGGATATGGCAAAGGTCGAGCGGGCGATCGCCCACAGCAGCCTGGCTCAGCGCGGGCAGCACGCTGAGGTGAGTTGTCCGGCGGCGATGGCTCAGAGGGAGGGCCTGACGTTTTCCTGTACGGCTGTGGTCGGAACCGCCAGCACCGAATTCGTCGTCGAACAGGATGAGTCAGGGCACGTTCGCTACGAAGCGCCCTGACGCCAAGCGAGCAAGATGCTCGGCCGGCAACCCCGCTCAGCAGGCCGGCAGTTTCAGCAGCGAGTCGCGAGTACCGCCGTCGGGGTCGACGAGGTGAACGTCGAGGCGGGTGTAGGCGAGGTGCCCGCAGGCGGCTACTGGCTTGGAGGCGATCGCCTTGACTGGACCCGAGGCGCAGGAGCCCGAGGCGCAGGACTTCCAGCGACCGCGCGCGGTGGGACGAGCTTTGCCCCAGTCGCTCCAGGTGAGGTTCTTCATCCGGATTTCCTCGAGGTTGCCGTGACGGTGGCGAATGACGATGCAGCTGCGGGGATGGGCGACAAAGTCGACGTCGGAGTCGTTCCCCACGCATCCGATCGAGCTCGGAGCGGGAACAGGAGCCGGCGCGAGGGGCGCTGGCGCCGGCGCCGGACTGGGGAGAGTGGGGGCGGGGAGAGGCGGCGCGGGGGCGTCCATGCGAAAGCTCCAAGCGGCGACTTCGATGTCTTCGACGTACCAGGTGACGAGATGGTTGCCCGCTACTTCGCTGGTGATTTCGTTGACGAAGAGGACTCCCGCTTCGGCGAACTGTTCCTCCAGGCAGATCGGTTCCCCGTTCGGAAAGTCGATGCAGATTTCGTATTCGACGTCGACGGCCGGAGATTCGAAGTATGCCCCCGGTTCATCGCCGATCTGACAGACATGCGACGGCGCCGCGCTGGCCGAGATCGAACAGCCGACATAGGCCGAGTAGCCGGCGGCCTCCGCCATCGAGGCAGGGAGCGCCAGTAGACCGGTGGCAAGGATCAGGGCGAGGCCCAAGCGCTTCATCTTGGAATAACACTATTAGAGCGCGCGGTATTTTTTTTTATGCGGCACGTTTACAGCGAGGCCGGTCGAGTGGGACCATGGGCTGATGCGGGCGATGGTCCTAGAGCGAGCCGCCGAGCCACTGCGGCTGACCGAACTGCCCGACCCGGTCGCCGGGCCCGGCCAGGTCCTGATTCGCGTCCACGCCTGCGGCGTCTGCCGCACCGACCTTCACATCCTCGACGGCGAGCTGGCCGAGCCGAAGCTGCCGTTGGTCCCCGGCCACCAGATCGTCGGCACGGTCGTCGGCGCGGGGGAGGGGGCGGAGCGCTTCGCGAGTGGCGAGCGGGTGGGCGTCCCCTGGCTGGGCTGGACCGACGGCGAGTGCCGCTACTGTCGCAGCGGCCGCGAGAACCTCTGCGACAACGCCCGCTTCAGCGGTTACGACATCGAGGGCGGCTACGCCGAGCTGACCGTCGCCGACGAGCGCTTCTGCTTCCCGATCCCCGCCAGCTACCCGGACGATCAAGCCGCGCCGCTGCTCTGTGCCGGGCTGATCGGCTACCGGGCGCTGCGCCTGGTTGGCGCGGCGGAGCGGATCGGCTTCTACGGCTTCGGCGCCTCTGCCCACATCCTCTGCCAGGTCGCGGTCAGCGAAGGCCGGCGTGTCTTCGCATTCACCCGCGCGGGCGACGAGGAGACGCAGGCATTCGCCCGCGGGCTCGGCGCCGAGTGGGCGGGTCCCTCGGACGAGTTACCGCCGGAGCAGCTCGACGGCGCGATCGTCTTCGCCGCGGCTGGGCCCCTGATGCCGGCGGCCCTGCGCGCGAGCGTCAAGGGGGCGCGGGTGATCAGCGCCGGGATCCACATGAGCGACATCCCCACCTTCCCCTACGAGATCCTCTGGGGGGAGCGCAGCCTCGGCTCGGTCGCCAACCTGACCCGGGCCGACGGCGAGGAGTTCATGGCGCTGGCCCCCGGCGTGCCAGTCCGCACCGAAGTCACGACCTACGCCCTGGAGGACGCGAACTCCGCCCTCGAGGACCTCCGCGCCGGGCGCTTCCGCGGCGCCGCCGTGCTCACCGTCGGATCTGGCGCCTGAGTCGATGCGATGGCGCCCACCTCCAATCGGGCTGGGCCGACAGGCGCCCGCGACCTGGCTCGGTGTCCTCGCGACGCTGGCCGCGGTTGCCACGGGGACGCTGCTCGTCTATCCGCTCAAGTCGGCCGCCCCGGTGGTCTCGCTCGGCGTCGTCTACATCCCCGGTGTGCTGCTGATCTCGATTGTCTGGGGACTGCGGCTCGGGCTGCTGACGGCACTGCTCAGCGCCGCCGCCTTTAACTGGTTCCACCTGCCGCCGGTGGCGGCGCTGGATATCTCCGCCGATCACGATCTGGTCGCGTTGGCGGTCTTCGCGATCGTCGCCGTCGTCAGTGGGGCGCTCGCCGAGCTCGCCCGCGCCCGCGCGGCCGAGTCCGAGCGCCGTCGCGAGGAGGCCGACCGGGCGCTGGCCGAACTGGAGGAGCTCGGGCGGGAGCGCGACCGCATGCAGGCCGAGGCGATCGAGGCCGGGGCGCTGCGCCGCAGCGACGAGCTGAAGACCTCGCTGCTGCGCTCCGTCTCCCATGACCTGCGCACGCCGCTGACCTCGATCATCGCCGCTGGCGCCGCGCTCGACTCGCCCAGCGTCACCGCGGAGGAGCGTCACGAGCTGAGCGAGGCGGTGGTCGAGCAGGGCCAGCGGCTCTCGCGCCTGGTCGAGAACCTGCTCGACGTCTCGCGGCTGCAGACGGGGCACGCGGAGCCGCATCGCGAGCCGGTCGACCTGCCGGGGCTGCTGGAGGCGGCGCGACACTCGCTCGGCGCTCGCGCCGAGCGAGTGCGGCTCGCGCTCGACTCCGAGCTGCCGGCGCTCAGCGCCGATCCGGCCCA
Organism: uncultured Solirubrobacterales bacterium; assembly: GCA_963811375.1. GTDB lineage: Bacteria > Actinomycetota > Thermoleophilia > Solirubrobacterales > 70-9 > VAYN01. Next base: position 383,630 of record CAWEQY010000002.1, on the reverse strand, counting down.
GCTCGAGCGCGCCTTCGCCAACCTGCTCGAGAATGCCGTCATCCACGGCGAGGGACAGCCGGTTCTGGTCCGCTCGCGCCTGGTCGGCCCCCGTGTCGTAATTCGCGTGGTCGATCGGGGCCCCGGGGTTCCCGAGCAGGAGCGCGAGCGGATCTTCGAGCCCTTCTACCGCTCCGGCGCAAGCGTCGGTGCCGGTTCCGGCCTCGGGCTGGCGATCGCCAGGGGCTTCATCGAGGCCAACGGCGGCGAGATCGCGGTCGAGTCCCTGCCGGGCCAGGGCAGCAGCTTCGTCGTCAGTTTCTTCGCACCCGAGCTGGCGCCCGGCGCCGCCGTCGGCGAGACCGGGGAGGAGGGATGAACGATCTTCCCCGCGTTCTCGTCTGCGACGACGAGCCGCAGATCCTGCGGGCGCTGAAGGTGATCCTGCGCGACGCCGGCTACGAGGCGGTCACCGCGCGCACGGGTGAGGAGGCGCTCGACCGCGCCGCGGTCAAACCGCCCGAGGCAGCGATTCTCGACCTGATGCTGCCCGACATCGACGGCGTCGAGGTGACGCGGCGCCTGCGTGAGTGGAGCCAGATGCCGATCCTCGTCCTCTCTGCCGTCGGCGAGGAGGACCGCAAGGTCGAGGCGCTGGCGGCCGGCGCCGACGACTACGTGACCAAGCCCTTCGGCCCGCGGGAGCTCATCGCCCGCCTCGAGGCGGCGCTGCGCCGCGCCGCGCCGGAGGGGGCCGAGCCGAGGATCGTCGCCGACGGGCTCGAGATCGACCTTGCCGGCCGCAGCGTCCTGCGCGACGGCCGGCCGGTGCACCTGACCCCGACCGAGTTCGGCCTGCTGCGGGAGCTGGCCCGCAACCGCGGCCGGCTGCTGACCCACCGCACCCTCCTGGTCGAGGTCTGGGGAGTGGAGTACGAAGACGACTTCCAGGTCCTGCGCGCCCACATCGCCAACCTGCGCCGCAAGATCGAGCCGGCCGACGGCCCCCGCTACATCCTCACCGACCCGGGGGTGGGTTACCGATTCGCCGCCTAACCGGTGAGAACGCATTTGCTCCCGGTATGCGGGAAGAAGTACGTTCTCACCTTCACAAGACCTGTATGCGGAGGCCGCAGAAGTTCATGCGGCCTTGACGGGGTCGGACGCATGATCGATTCGTGCTCTTCCTCGCAGACCTCTTTCCCGGTGGCGGCAGTCCCGTCGCCGATGTCTTCGCAGTAGCGATTGCCGTCGTCCTCTTCGCCCTCCTCTACTGGGCGATCGAGCTGATCGAGCGGGTATGACGGCGCCCCTCGCCACGATCGGCGGCGCGGACCTCTTCGGTCTCGTCGTCGCGGCGCTGGTCTGTGTCTACCTCGTCTACGCGCTGCTGCGGGGGGAGAACCTCTGATGGCGCAGGGCTGGCTGCAGATCGCCGTCTTCGCCGCCGTGGTGGTGGCACTCGTCAAGCCGGTCGGCATCTACATGGCGAAGGTCCTCGGCAACCAGCACGTCTTCCTCAGCCCCGTCGTCGGGCCGGTCGAGCGCCTCGCCTACGGGGCGTTGCGCGTGCGGCCCGACGAGGGCCAGGACTGGAAGGGCTACGCCCGCAGCCTGATCGTCTTCTCGCTGCTCTTCTGGGTCGCGCTCTACCTGATCCTCCGCACTCAGGGCATCCACCCGTTCAACCCCGGAGGCTTCGACTCGGGGCCCTGGGACCTCAGCTTCAACACCTCCTCCTCCTTCCTCACCAACACCAACTGGCAGTACTACGGCGGCGAGACGACGCTCAGCTACTTCTCGCAGATGGCGGGGCTGGCGGTGCAGAACTTCGTCTCCGCGGCGGTGGGAATCGCCGTCCTGGCGGCGCTGATTCGCGGCATCGCCGCCCGCAGCGGGCGGGCGATCGGCAACTTCTGGCAGGACCTCGTCCGCATCCTCCTCTACATCCTGGTGCCGGTCTCGATCGTCGGTGCCCTCGTCCTCGTCTCCCAGGGCGCGATCCAGAACCTCGGCGGCTCGACCGCCGTGCACACCCTCACCGGTGCCACCCAGACCCTCGGCCAGGGCCCGGCCGCCTCCCAGGAGGCGATCAAGCTGCTGGGGACCAACGGCGGCGGCTTCTTCAACGTCAACTCGGCCTTCCCGTTCGAGAACCCGACCGGGCTCTCGAACTTCGTCGAGCTGCTGCTGATCCTGGTCATCCCCGCCAGCCTCACCTACACCTACGGCCGCATGGTCGGCAGCCAGCGCCAGGGCTGGGCGATCTTCGCGGCGATGGCGGTCCTCTTCGTCGCCGGCGTCGCGGCGATCTACGCCGCCGAGCAGCACGGGGCCCCGGCCCAGCACCTGGCCGGCCTCCACACCCACGCCTTCGACGGCTCCAGCGGCGGCAACCTCGAGGGCAAGGAGCAGCGCTTCGGGATCGCCGACTCCTCGCTGTTCACGGCGGTGACCACGGCGACCTCGACCGGCGCGGTGAACTCGGCCTTCGAGTCGCTGACCGGGCTGGGAGCGGCGGTGCCGTTCGCCAACCTGGCCTTCAGCGAGGTGATCTTCGGCGGCGTCGGCTCCGGCCTCTACACGATGCTGCTCTACGTCATCCTCGCCGTCTTCATCGGTGGCCTGATGGTCGGTCGCACCCCCGAGTACCTGGGCAAGAAGATCGGCGCGCGGGAGATCAAGCTGGTCTCGCTCGGGGTGCTGGTGACGCCGCTGATGGTGCTGGCGTCCTCGGCCCTCGCCGCGGCGACCGACCTCGGCAAACGCTCGATCTATGCCGGGATCAACCCGCAGGGCTTCTCCGAGACCCTCTACGCCTACCTCTCCCAGGGCAACAACAACGGCTCCGCCTTCGCCGGCTACACCGGCTTCATCCAGCCCAACCCTCCCGGCAACACCGGCGCCTATGGGATCACCTTCGCCGACCTGCTCGGCGGCTTCGTCCTGATCGGCTCCCGCTTCCTGCCGATCCTCTTCGTCCTCGCGCTCGCCGGAGCGTTCGCCGGCAAGAAGGCCTCCCCGGCCGGCCTGGGCACGATGCGTACCGACAACCCGACCTTCGTCTTCCTCTTGGTCGGGATCGTGATCCTGGTCGGCGCCCTCACCTTCTTCCCCGCCCTGCTGCTCGGGCCGATCGTCCAGGGCCTGACCACGAGGTTGTTCTAGATGCGCAAGGAGCTGATGACCGGGTTGCTTGCCGTGGTCGTGCTCACCGTCTTCCTCGGCGTCGTCTACCCGCTGGCGGTCACCGGCGTCGCCCGGGCCCTCTTCCCCGGCAAGGCCGACGGCTCGCTGGTCAAGGTCGACGGCGAGGTCGTCGGGTCGAGCCTGATCGGCCAGGAATTCAAGGGCAGGGCCTACTTCCACTCGCGGCCCTCGGCAACCGAATACAGCGGCAACGTCACCTACTTCGCCAACGTCGGGCCCAACAGTGCCGCAGGGCGGGACGAAGTGCGCGAAAGCCTCGCGGCATACGTCGCCCTGGAGAAGCCCTATGACCGCTCGCTGACCAGGGAGCAGGTGCCGGTCGACGCCGTCACCCACTCCGCCTCCGGCGTCGACCCCCACATCTCCGAGGCCAACGCTCGGATCCAGGCGCATCGCGTCGCGGCGGTCCGTCATCTGCCGCTCTCGGCGGTCGAAGGCCTGATCTCCGACCACACCGATGGGCGCTTCCTCGGCCTGCTCGGCGAGCCGGGCGTCAACGTCCTGCGGCTCAACATCGCCCTCGACGAGGAGGCGCCGCTCAAATGACCTCCGAGGCCCAGGCTCGCTCCCTCCTCGATCCCGAGGTCCTGCGACCGGCGCTGCTGGAGTCGGTGCGCAAGCTCGACCCCCGCGTACAGGTCCGCAACCCGGTCATGTTCGTGGTCGAGATCGGCGCCCTGATCACCACCGTCGGCTGGCTGATCCAGGCCTTCGGCGGCGGTCCGCTCGGCGGCGGCGACGAGCCCTCCTGGTTCACCTTCAGCATCGCCGTCTGGCTCTGGCTCACCGTCGTCTTCGCCAACTTGGCCGAGGCGCTGGCGGAGGGACGCGGCCGCGCCCAGGCGGCGAGCCTGCGAGCGATGCGGACCGAAACCAGCGCGCGGCTGCGCGACGGCGGCGAGAAATCAGCGGTGGAGCTGACCCGCGGCGACGTCGTCGTGGTCGAGGCGGGAGAGCCGATTCCAGGCGACGGCACCGTGATCGAGGGGATCGCCTCGGTCGACGAGTCGGCGATCACCGGCGAGTCGGCGCCGGTGATCCGCGAGGCCGGCGGCGACAGGTCCGCCGTCACCGGCGGCACCAAGGTCCTCTCCGACCGGATCGTCGTCGAGATCACCCAGGAGCCGGGCAGGTCCTTCCTCGACCGCATGATCGCCCTGGTCGAGGGGGCGTCGCGGCGCAAGACGCCGAACGAGATCGCCCTCGGCATCCTGCTCTCCGCCCTGACCCTGGTCTTCGTGGTGGTCGTCGTCTCGCTGCGCCCGTTCGCGCTCTTCGCCGGCACCGCGCTCTCGGAGACGACGCTGATCGCGCTGCTCGTCGCCCTGATACCGACCACGATCGGGGCGCTGCTCTCGGCGATCGGGATCGCCGGCATGGACCGGCTGGTGCGCCGCAACGTGCTCGCCCTCTCCGGCCGCGCGGTCGAGGCCTCCGGCGACTGCGACGTGCTGCTGCTCGACAAGACCGGCACGATCACGCTCGGCAACCGCGAGGCGACGGAATTCGTGCCGATGCCCGGCGTCACCGAGGCCGAGCTGGCCGAGGCGGCGCAGATGTCCTCGCTCGCCGACGAGACCCCGGAGGGGCGCTCGATCGTCGTCCTCGCCAAGGGCTTCGGCATCCGCGAGCACGACTTCGCCGGCCACGAGCCGACCTTCGTTCCCTTCACTGCGCAGACCCGGATGAGCGGCGTCGACTTCAACGGCACCCGCCTGCGCAAGGGCGCCGGCGACTCGATCGAAGCCTGGGTTGGCGCGGAGGGCGGGCGGGCTCCCACCGAGCTGAAAGCGCAGCTCGACCGGATCGGTCGCGAGGGCGGCACGCCGCTGGCCGTCGCCCGCAACGAGCGCGTGCTCGGGGTGGTCTACCTCAAGGACGTGGTCAAGGAGGGCATGCGCGCCCGCTTCGACCAGCTGCGGGCGATGGGCATCCGCACGATCATGGTCACCGGCGACAACAAACTGACCGCGGCGAAGATCGCCGCTGAGGCCGGGGTCGACGACTTCCTCGCCGAAGCGACCCCGGAGCGAAAGCTGGAGCTGATCACCGAGCAGCAGGCCGACGGCCGCCTGATCGCGATGACCGGCGACGGCACCAACGATGCGCCCGCCCTCGCCCAGGCGGACGTCGGGGTGGCGATGAACACCGGCACCCAGGCGGCCCGCGAGGCGGGCAACATGGTCGATCTCGACTCCAACCCGACGAAGCTGATCGAGATCGTCGAGGTCGGCAAGCAGCTCCTCATCACCCGCGGCGCGCTGACCACCTTCTCGATCGCCAACGACGTCGCCAAGTACTTCGCGATCCTGCCGGCGATGTTCGCGGCGACCTACGCGATCGGCAGCGGCAGCGGGCCGCTGGACGCTCTCAACGTGATGTCGTTGGGGACGCCGGAATCGGCGATCCTCTCAGCGGTGATCTTCAACGCCCTGATCATCCCGCTGCTGATCCCACTCTCCCTGCGCGGCGTCCGTTACCGCCCGATCGGCGCCAGCGGCCTGCTGCGCCGCAACATGCTGATCTACGGACTCGGCGGCCTGCTCGTTCCCTTCATCGGGATCAAGGCGATCGACCTGGTCGTTCACAACCTGCTGGGAGCCTGAGCCGGAGGGCCGATGGCACCCGGCCGCTACAAGATCTTCCTGGGGATGGCGGCCGGGGTCGGCAAGACCTACCGGATGCTGCAGGAGGGCCACGCCGAGGCCGCCGCTGGGCGCGACGTGGTTATCGGTTACCTCGAGCCGCACGACCGGCAGGAGACCAGTGACCAGGCGCGTGGGCTGGAGACGCTGCCGCGACGTCGGGTGTCGGTGCGCGAGGTGGTCGTGGAGGAGATGGACCTGCCGGCGCTGCTCGCTCGCGCGCCGGACCTGGCGCTGATCGACGAGCTCGCGCACACCAATGCGGCGGGCCTCGATCGCGAGAAGCGCTACGAAGACATCGCCGCCGTGCTCGCGGCCGGGATCGACGTCTTCTCCACCGTCAACGTCCAGCACTTGGAGTCGCTCAACGACCAGGTCGCCGAGCTGACCGGAGTGCGGGTGCGGGAGACGGTGCCCGATTCGGTGCTCGGTTGCGCCGATGAGGTCTTCCTGATCGACCTCACCCCCGAGGCGTTGATCGCCCGCCTGCGGGCGGGGAAGATCTATCCGGGCGAGAACATCGACGCCGCCCTCAACAACTTCTTCCGGATCGAGAACCTCGCCGCCCTGCGCGAGGTCAGCCTGCGCCAGGTGGCCGAGGAGGTCGAGTCCAAGCGGCTGGTCTTCGGCCAGGGGGAGGGGCTCGGAACGCGCCAGGAGGAGCGGCTGTCCGTCGACGCGCCGAAGGCTGTCGGCGAGCGGCTGCTGGCCCTGGTCCGTCCCCAGCCCAGCTCGCAGCGGTTGGTGCGCCGCGCCTGGCGCTCGGCGCAACGGCTCGGCACCGACCTCGACCTGCTCTGGGTAAAGCCGCCGGGCAAGCCGGTCGAAGGCGAGCAGGAGCGGCAGGTGACGGCGCTGCGCCAGCTGGCCTCGGTGCTCGGGGCGACGCTCCTGATCGAGGAGCACGACGACCTGGTCGCGGCCGTTGCGCGGGTGGTCCGCGAGCGCGGCACCACCTACATCATGGTCGGCGAGGCCGACCCGCCCCGCGGCTTCGCCCGTCTGCGCGAGCCCCTGCCGCAGCGGCTGATGCGAGTCACCCCGCCAGGCGTCGACGTCCGCATAGTCGCTCACCGGGGTGCCAAGGAGGAGGAGCGGTGATCGACCACGTACTCGTCGCCGTGGCTCTGGTCGGCGGCCTCGGTGGCGGTTACCTGATCGCCCGCTCGCGCCTGCGCGGCCGCCGCTCCGAGCAGCCCGACGCCATCCATCAAATCCTCCTGCCGTTCACCGGCACCGAGGTCTCCAGGCGGGCGCTCGACGCGGCGCTGCGCCTGGCGCGGGCAGAGGATGCGGCGCTGATGCCCGCCTATCTGGCGGCGGTGCCGATGAGCCTGCCGCTGGAGTGCGCGATCCCCAACGAGGCGCGGAGGGCGATGCCGATGCTCGAGGCGATCGAGCAGCGGGCGAGCGCTCAGGGCGTGCGGGTCGATGCCCGGATCGAGCGCGGGCGCTCCTACCGCCACGCGCTGGAGCGCCTCCTGGCGCGCGAGAGCTTCGACCGCGTCGTGGTTCCGGCGAGCGCCTCGGGGGCCACCGGCTTCTCTGGCGAAGACCTGGTTTGGCTGTTGCGCAAAGCCCCGGCCGAGGTGTTGATCCTGCGTCCCGATCCGAAGGACCGACGGGTCGTCGGTCCTTCGCGCGGGTGACGGCTACCGTTCGCCCGTGGCCCCAACGCTCGACGAGCTGACCGTCGCCGACTCGCCCGACGCCTGGTCGGCACTCGGGTTCGAGGTCGACGGCGACGCTTGCGTCGTCGGGGACGTGCGGATCCGTCTGGCGGGCACCGAGACGGGCAAGGGGCTGCTCGGCTGGTCGCTGCGTGGGGTCGAGGAGCGTGACCTGGACGGACTGGCGACGACGGGCTCGGATCGCCCGCCGCCGGGCACGTCGCCGTCGCACCCCAACGGCATCGTCGCGCTCGACCACGTGGTCGCGATCAGCCCCGCGCTCGGCCGCACCGTCGCGGCGCTGGAGGGGGCGGGCCTCGACCTGCGCCGCATCCGCGAGGAGCCGACTCCCGCCGGCGCTCCGCGTCAGGCCTTCTTCCGCCTCGGGGCGACGATCCTCGAGGTCGTGCAGGAGCCCGCCGAGGCGAGCGAGCGCGCCGGTGGCGACCGGCCCGCCTTCTTCTGGGGGCTCGCCTTCGTCGCGCCCGACCTCGATGCCACCGTCGCCGCCCTCGGCGACCGTGTCAGCGAGGCTCGCCCGGCTGTCCAGCCCGGCCGCCGCATCGCCACCCTGCGCCGCTCCGCCGGGCTCTCGCTGCCGGTGGCGCTGATGACGGCCGCCGCGAACGGTGGCCGCGGAGGTGCCCGATCGCCAAGCTGATCTACTCGACGATCGCCTCGCTCGACGGCTACGTCGCCGACGCCGGCGGCAACTTCGACTGGGCCGCGCCCGACCAGGAGGTGCACAGCTTCGTCAACGAGCTCGAGCGGCCGGTCGGCACCTACCTCTACGGGCGTCGGATGTACGAGGTGATGGTGGCTTGGGAGACGATGGGCGCCAAGCCCGACCTGGACCCGGCGATGCGGGACTTCGCCGGGATCTGGCAGGCGGCCGACAAGGTCGTCTACTCGACCACGCTGGAGACGGTTTCGAGCGCCAGGACCCGGATCGAGCGCGAGTTCGACCCGGGGGCGGTGCGGCGGCTGAAGGCTGAGATCGACCACGACATCTCCGTCGGCGGTCCGCACCTCGCCGCGCGGGCGATCGAGGCGGGGCTGGTCGACGAGCTGCAGCTGCTGATCGCTCCGGTCGCGGTCGGCGGCGGCAACCGGTCCCTCCCCGACGGCGTCCGCGTCGACCTCGAGCTGCTCGGGCAGCGCCGCTTCGGCAATGGCGTCGCCTACCTCCACTACCGCGTTCGGGCGTAGGGCACTTTCCCTACGATGCCCCGATGCTGATCGACGGCACCCCGCTCGAGCGGCCCGCGGCGCCGCTGGACGACCTGCTTCGCATCGGCCTCGGGGCGGTGCCCGATGAGATCGCGCTGGTCTCGGCCGAGCGCGCGCTGACCTGGCGGCAGCTGCAGGAGGAGACGGACCGGCTCGCCGGCGGCTACCGCGGTCTCGGGCTGGAGCCGGGCGACCGCCTGGCCTCGCTGATGCCGAACCGGATCGACCTCGTCGTCCACTACCTCGCCTGCTTCCGGGCCGGGCTGATCGCGACCCCGCTCAACTACCGCTACACCCACCGCGAGATCGACCACGCGCTCGAGGTCAGCGGCGCCAGGGCGCTGCTCGCCCACGTCGAGCGGGGCGAGGACGCGGCGGCGAGCGAGCTCGCCGCCGCTCTCGAGCTGGGCACGATCGACTACGACGACGAGCACGGCTTCGCGGCCCTGCTCGAAAGCGAGCCGCTGGCAGCTGGGGAGGAGGTCGACCCTGCCAGCCCGGCGGTGATCTTCTTCACCTCGGGCAGCACCGGCCCGGCCAAGGGCGTCACCCACACCCGCGAGTCGCTGCGCTGGATGATCGCCAGCGCCACGGCCGCCTTCGAGCTGGAGGCCGGCGACGCCTTCCTGCCGGGCTCCTCGATGTCGCACATCGGCTCCTTCCTCTGGGCGCTGAGCACGCTCGCGGTCGGCGGCAAGGTCGTCGTCGCCCGCACCACCGACAGCCACGAGCTGCTGCCGCTGCTGCGCGATCACCAGCCGTCGGTACTGGCGATGATCCCGGCGGCGCTGCTGGCGCTGGTCCGCGACCACGACCTGGAGCCGGGCGACTTCTCCTGCCTGCGGATCTGCCGCTCGGGGTCCGACAAAGTCTCGACCGAGCTGCTGACCGAGTTCGCCGCCGCCGCCGGCTTCCCGATCGTCGAGGGCTACGGCATGACCGAGGTTGGCCTGGCGACGCTGAACCCGCCCTCGGGAACCGTCAAGCAGGGCTCGATCGGGCCGCCGATCGGCGGCTACAGCGTCGCCCTGCGCGGCGAGGACGGCGAGCCGGTCGCGGCGGAAACGGTTGGCCGGATCTGGATCCGCACCCGCAGTCGCATGGTCGGTTACTGGCAGGCGCCGGAGGCAACCGAAGAGGTGATTCTCGACGATTGGCTCGACTCCGGCGACCTCGCCCGCGCCGACGCCGACGGCTACCTCTGGTTCTTCGGCCGCAAGAAGCAGGTGATCGTCCACGACGGCTCCAACATCAGCCCGCTCGAGGTCGAGGCGGCGCTGGGCGAGCACCCGGCCGTCGCCCTGGCCGGCGTCGTCGGCATCCACGACAACGTCCATGGCGAGAACGTGCGCGCCTACGTGACCCTGCGCGAGGGCGCCGAGCAGCCGTCCCGCGCCGACCTGATCGTCTTCTGCCGCGACCGCGTCGGCTACAAGGCGCCCGAGGAGATCCTCTTCCTCGCGGAGATGCCGCTCAACCCGACCGGCAAGATCGACCGGGCCGGGCTGAAGCGGATGGCAGAGGACCATCTGCACCCGCACGGACTCGAGTGATGTCGGCCTTCACGGCCGAGGGTCAGAGGCGCCGCTCGGTCTCCTCGTCGGCGCAGCCGTCGTAGTACCGGTCCAGCACTCGGCGAAAGAGCGCCTCGCCGGGCTCGGCACGGTGGAACAGGGTCATCGAGGAGCGCAGCTTGACCGCGTCGACCTCGCCGAGAATTTCGGGCGCCGACTTGCCGCTCAGCTCGGCGAGCGCGCGGGTGCACTCGAGCAGGCGCGGGCCGAGCACGGGGTGGGCGAGGTAAGCCCTGGCCTCGGCCGGCGAAGCGATCGCGTAGGCGCGGGCCGTCTCGCTCTGGCCGAGGCCGGCGATCTGGGGGAAGACGAACCACATCCAGTGGCTGGCCTTGCGCCCGGCCCGCAGCTCGGCCAGGGCGCGCTCGTAGGTGCCCGCACGGTCTTGGGGCATCGACGAAGCGCTGCAGCTCGTGCCGGTAGTCGCTCATCGCAGGCCAGAGTAAGGCCGTCGGGAGCAACGCCGACCGGCTCGACACGCTCTGGCCGACGAGAGCCCCCAGCTAGCCTTGGCCGGTGCCCGAAACCAGCTCAGCGGTGCGCGCCACCACCGTCGCCATCCTCTCCTTCCGGATCGCCTACGGCCTCGCGCTGCTCGCCGCGCCGGCAAAGGCCGCCGGCAACCGCTGGCTCGGCCCCGGCGCCCGCGAGGCGGCCGCCCAGGTCTCGCTGCGCGGCCTCGGCGCCCGCGAGGTTGGCCTGCACGGGCTGGCGCTGGCGGGCGTTCTGCGCGGCTCCCCCGTACGGCCGCTGCTGGCGGTCAGCATCGCCGGCGACGTCTCCGACATCGCCTCGACCGCGATCTCCCGCGATGGCCTGCCCGCTGGCAGCGCCGCGGCAACCGCCGCGGTGGCGGGAGCCTCGGCAGCGCTCACCGCCGCCGTCGCGGTGCTGATCGACGAGTGATCCCGGCGCCAGTGGAAATCTCGCGCGGGGAGGCTAGAAGCGAACCGCGCGGTCGAGCCGCGCGATCTCCCCGACCAGCGGCAGCGGCGGGACCGACCAGCGCCCGGTGCTCGGCTGGGGGGAGTGGGAGGGGCCGGCGAGAGAGGCGGAGGTCGCGAGGCTGGCCTGCCGTTCCCGGCAGCGGGGGCAAGTTCCGGCGGGGAGGCCGCGGATTCCGCCGTACTCGGTATGGCATCTGTCGCATTGGAACATGGGCTTCGCATACCCATTCGGCGGCCAAGCCGAACTCCTTGATGGCTCTCACCCCCGATTCGTCCTTTTTTGGTACTCCGGCCCCGGGTGCGGGTTCAGGTCACTCCTGGGGCCCCAGGTGCTCGACCTCGAAGCTCCACTCGTCCCGCAGCCGCGCCGCGATCAGGGAGCGGTGGCAGGCCTCGGCGTCGCGCTCGACACAGAGCAGCGCCGCCGAGCTGCCGCCGATCCATTTCACGATCGGCCCCAGGTTGGCGGCGTCGAGGATCTGCTCTGTGTAGAGGCGGGCGTACTCGGGAGCCAGGACCGTGCGCGAGCGCTTGCCCTCGCCAAGTCGGTCGTCCTCGCGGTACTGCAGCTCGCGCAACTCCGTGGTCGGGGCCAGCTCCTTGAGGTGGGAGTAGCCGATACCCGCCTCGGCCAGCGCATCTTGCAGGCGGCGGGCATTGGCCCAGGCGTATTGGCTGCCGCGCACGCCGCGCCGCTGGCGCACGTCGAGCAGGAGGTCGATGCCGGCGTCGGCCAGGGTCGCGAGAAACGAGTCGCGCTCGAAGCCGTAGACGCCGATCGTCGCGATCGCGGGCACGGGCTACGCCCTCGCCTCTCAGCCCACCTGCTCGGTCGGCCGGATCAGGACCTCGTTCAGCGAGACGTGCCAGGGGCGGGTCACCGCGTAGGCGATCGCGTCGGCGACGTCGACGGCCTCGAGGCTCTTGATGTCGGCGAAGCGGCTGCGCACCTGCTCCCTGACTCCGTCGCGGAGGTGGTCGGTGAGCTCGGTGTCGACGGCGCCGGGCTCGATGATCGTCGACCTGATCCTGCGGCCGGCGAACTCCTGGCGGAAGGACTCGCTGAAGGCGCCTACCCCGAACTTGGTCAGGTTGTAGACGCCGGAGCCGGAGCGGGCGACGCGGCCGGCGACGGAGCTGATGTTGACGACGTCGGCGCAGCCGCGCTCGGAGCTCTCGGTGGCCGCGAGCAGGTGCGGCACGGCGGCGTGGGCGGTGTTGATCAAGCCCTTGAGGTTGAGGTCGATCATCCGGTCCCACTCCTCGGTGGGGGCGTCCTCGATCGGGCCCAGCAGCATCTGGCCGGCGTTGTTGACGACGATGTCGAGGCGGCCGAGCTCGTCGGCGGTGCGCTCGACAGCGGCGATCGCCTGCTTGTGGTCGGTGATGTCGGATTCGATCGCCAGCGCGGTCTGGCCGGCACGGCCGATCTCGCCCGCCAGGCGCTCCAGCCGTGGCAGGCGGCGGGCCGCCACCGCGACTTTGGCGCCCCGCGCCGCCAACACGCGCGCGGTTGCCTCGCCGATGCCGCTGCTGGCGCCGGTGACCAGTGCCACGGTCCCCTCGAGTGAAGTGGCCATTGTCGAATCGCTCCTTCGGTCGTTCGCTCCCGGATGCCCCTGCCTTCCGTCTACCTTCCCGATCTCAGCCTCTCGACACAAGGCCAGCCCCGCAGGCGACGAACGGGCGCTCGATTAAAGGTTTCGCCGCCCGCGGTCGTAATAAAGGGCAATGCTCAACCGCCCTGCAGCTCCCCGCGCCCTGTCCACCCGGCTCACGGTCGTCCTGGCCGCCCTGGCGCTGGTCGCGCTTGCGGCGCCGAGCCTGGTTGCCGCCGCGCCGAAGGCGAAGGGTGGAGTTGTCACCTTCAAGACCATCACGGTCGGCGCGCCGGGCAATCCCTCGGTCGCGATCCTCCCCTTCACCGACGCCATCTACCGCTTCTGCGAAGAAGCTCCGCAGTCGGAAAAAGAATGTCTCACGGTCGGTGACGTCGACTACCGCTACGGCCTCGGCCAGCTCGAGGTGACGGTCAAGCAGTGGGTGACCTTCCTCAACACGGTCGACCCGATGGGGCGCAACCGGCATCGCCTCTACAGCTCCACCGAGAGCCCCTCGGCCTGGCCCCGGTTCGGGCAGATCGGCTTCTCCTCCAGCGCCCGCAAGGGCCGCCACTACTCGATCGGCTCGCCGGAATGGGCCGACAAGCCCTACGGCTTCGCCAACTTCCCGCGGGCGGCGCGCTTCATCAACTCCCTCTATAACGGCGAGCTCCTCTCCAAGCGCACCAGCAGCGACGGCGCCTTCAGCTACCTGACCTACCGCGTGCGGCTCTCGGCCCGGACCGGCCGGGGGATGTACGACCTGACCGGCCGCAAGCGCCCCGGCGCGACCCGCGCCCACAAGAGCGGCTTCGTGCTGCCGAGCCAGGACGAGTGGATCAAGTCGGCCTACTACGACCCCAGCGGCGGCGGCACCTACTCCTACTGGAAGTACCCGACCAACGCCGGTGTCTTCGGCGACGGCTCGGCGACGGCGCCGAAGACGACCACCCTCGAAGCCGGGACCGGCAACGTCACCAACGCCTCGACGCAACCGCTGGCGACCTACCACGCTTCCGAAGTCGCGGCGCCGAGCTGGTGCCCGGCGGTGCAGTCGGCCGCGGCCTGCGCCACCGTCAACCCCTTCGGGATCCCGCCGCAGGGCTATGAAAAAGCCTTCCAGGGCAGTCTCAGCACGGTCGGCCAAGCGCTGACCACCTCGCCTTGGGGCACCCTCGACCAGGGCGGCAACGTGGTCGAGTGGACCGACACGATCGCCGCTTCGCCGACCGGCAAGAGCGACGGCCGCGTCTGGCGGCGGTTGCACGGCGGCATCGCCAACGCCCCCGCCTACCAGCTCTGGCTCTCGGCGGTTGGCCTGCAGCCGGAGGACAACTTCGCCTTCACCGCTACCTACCCGTGGCTCGGCTTCCGGATCGGCGTCCTCGGCAACCTGAAGCCGGGCAAGCACTGAGCGGGCGGCGTCCGCGGCGCGCACTACGCTCGCCGCGCATGCACCGCCCCCTCGGGAAAAGTCAAGTTGCCGCGAGGGCGGTCACCGGCCTATCGGCACTGGTGGCACTGGCCCTGCCAGCCGCCGCGGTCGCCGCCCCGGCGCCGGGGACCCTGATGCAGCTGCCGAAATCGGCCGGGTGCCTGGTCGACCGCTCGGCCCCGGCAGGCAAATGTGGCTCCGCCCGCGCACTCAAGGGCCCCGGCCCCTTCATGGGCTCACGGGCGATCGCGGTCAGCCCCGACGGCAAGAACGTCTACATCGCCTCCTCGAAAAGCGATGCGATCGCGATCTTCAAGCGCAACCCCCGCAGCGGCAGGCTGGTCCAGCCGCCCGGGACCGGAGGATGCATCGCCGCCGAAGGCGCCGGCGGCTGCGCCAGCGCCGTCGGGCTCGACGGCCCCAACTCGGTCGCAATCAGCGCCGACGGCCGCAACGTCTACGTGACCTCGCGGACCGCCAACTCCCTCACCGCCTTCAGTCGCAACCCCGGCAGCGGCAGCCTCACGCAGCTTCCCGCCGGCTTCGGCTGCATCTCCGGGCTGCCGGTCCCCGCCTGCGCCAGCGGCCGCGCCCTGGTCGGGCCGGATGTCGTCGTCGTCAGCCCCGACGGCCGCAACGTCTACGTCGGCTCCTTCTTCGGCAACGCGGTGGCGATCTTCAACCGCGATCCCGGCTCCGGCGCGCTTGCGCAGCCGTCGGGCAGCGGCGGCTGTGTCGCCGAAGCGATCGGCGGCTGCGCCGTCGGCATCGGCCTGGGCGCGGTCGAGGGGCTGGCGGTCACCGCCACCGGCGTCTACACCGGCAGCGCCCTCTCCAACGCCGTCGCCGTGCTCGCCCGCGACCCCGCCACCGGCGCTCTGGCGCAGCCCAGCGACGGCAGCGGCTGCATCGTCGACGCGCCGCTCAGCGGCTGTACCACCGGCTTCGAAATCGACGGTGCCAACGCGGTAGCCGTCAGCCCCGGCGGCAAAGACGTCTACGTCACCTCGCTCTTCAGCAACAGCGTCGCCTCCTTCACCCGCGCGGTGCCGGCCGGCGGCCTGACCCAGAAGACCGGCCCGGCCGGCTGCCTGGTCTGGCTGCGCGCCGTCGGCTGCTCCTTCGGCCAGGCGCTCAGCGCCCCCGAGGGCCTGGCCGTCGCGCCCGACGGCGCCAACGTCTACGTCGCCGCCTTCGCCACCGGCGCGATCGTGGTCCTCGAACGCAACAAATCCGGCGAAGTCGCCCAACTGGCCGGGCGTGCCGGCTGTCTCGCCCCGAAGTCGGTCCCCGGCTGCACGCGCGCCACCGCCCTGCGCGGGGTCAGCTCGATCGCGCTCAGCCCCGACGGCCGCAATCTCTACTCGACCTCGTTCGGCAGCAACGCCGTCGACATCTTCCGGAGGAACAAATGAGTCGATCGGACGATCGCCAGGACGGCCTGACCCGCAAGCAGCTGCTCGGCACCGGCGCCACGGCGGCCGGGGCGCTGCTGCTCTCCCAGGGCGCCGGCATCGAGCAGGCGCTGGCCGCGGCGAAAGGCAAGAAGAAGGACGTCGCCGGGATGAACATCATCCTCTTCCTGACCGACCAGGAACGGGCGATCCAGCACTTCCCGCAGAACTGGCTGCGCCAGAACCTGCCGGGGATGCGGCGGCTGCGCCAGCACGGCCTCAGCTTCGAACGCGCCTTCACCAACGCCTGCATGTGCTCGCCAGCGCGCTCGACCCTGATGAGCGGCTACTTCCCCGCCCAGCACGGGGTCAAATACACGCTCGAGGAAGACATGCCGGCCGAAAAGGGCTACCCGCAGGTCAGCCTGCCGGTCGAATTGAAGAACCTCGCCACGGTAATGAAGGCGGCCGGCTACAACGTCGTCTACAAGGGCAAGTGGCACTGCTCGAAGCCGGCGACGCCGGAAGACGCCCAGCCCTCCGACCTCGAAGATTATGGCTTCCTGCGCTGGGACCCGCCGGACGCCGGCGCCAACCAGAGCGTGCCGGAGGCGGGTGGCGGCTTCATCGACAACGACGGGCGCTTCGTCGACTCGGTCGGCAACACCACCGACGGCACCGAGGGCATCATGCAGTACCTGAGCTCGACCGCGGCCCAGCAGCAGCCCTTCTTCATGGTGATCTCACTGGTCAACCCGCACGACGTCCTCTTCTACCCGAGCAAGACCTTCAACGAAGCCGGCTATGACGACTCCTGGCTGGAGGGCAGCATCCGCCCGCCGCGGACCAACGAAGAAGACCTCTCGACCAAGCCCAGCGTCCAGGAAGAATTCCTCAAGATCTTCAACCTCACCGGCAAGCCCGAAAGCACCGCGGAAAAGCGCGCCTACCTGAACTACTACGGCAACCTGATGCGCTCCTCCGACAGCTACCTGGTCAACGTCCTCGACAAGCTCGAAGAGACGGGGCTGTTCGAGGACACGCTGATCGTCCGCACCGCCGACCACGGCGAGATGGGGCTCACCCACGGCGGCATGCGGCAGAAGAACTTCAACTTCTACGAGGAGGCGATCCGGGTCCCGCTCGTCTACTCGAACCCGAAGCTCTTCCCGAAGCCCGACCAGACCGACGCCCTCGTCTCCCACGTCGATTTCCTGCCGACCCTGGCCAGCCTGGCGGCGGCCCCGCAGAGTGCCCGCGCCAACTGGCAGGGGGTCGACTACTCGCCGATCGTGCTCCACCCGAAGAGCGCGAAGCCGGCCCAGGACTACATCGTCTTCACCTACGACGACTTCCAGTCCGGGCAGAAGAAACCGCCCTATCCGAAACCGCCGAATCACATCGTCAGCATCCGCGAAGGCCGCTGGAAGCTCGCGAAATACCACGACGTCTCCAACCAGAAGCGCAAAAGGAAGCCGCCACAGTGGGAGATGTACGACCTCAAAACCGATCCGCTCGAGGAAACCAACCTCGCCTATAAAGGGTACGAACGGACGGAAGCGCAGGAGAAACAGTTCCAGCGGCTCAAACGCAAGCTGGCCCGGGTCGAAAAGACCCGCCTGAAGCCGCTGTAAGGGACGAAAAGCGGCCGCCTGGTACTGGTGGCGAACAGGGTTGGCTCTGCTGATCCTCGAGACCATTCTGGCGCGCACCCAAGGCCGTGGCAAGACTAGGAAGCCAACGCCGCGGGGGCGCCACCGCTGGCGAGCTTGACGCCGGCCGCTCCTGCGGGAGGATGGACCGATGGCAACGGTCCTCGTCACCGGCGGCTCCGGGTTTCTCGGTGGCTGGTGCGTGGTCGAGCTGCTGCGGCGCGACCACGAAGTGCGGACCACCGTGCGGTCTCTCGCGCGGGAGGCGGATGTCAGGGCCCGGGTCCGGCGCGAGGTCGCGGGGACCGGCGATCGACTCTCCGTTCACGCCGCCGATCTGACTTCCGACGGGGGCTGGGCCGAGGCGGTCGCGGGCTGCGACTACGTCCTCCACGTCGCCTCGCCGTTCCCGCCAAAGCAGCCGGACGATCCCGACGAGCTGATCGTGCCGGCGCGGGAGGGGACGCTGCGGGTGCTGCGGGCGAGTCTCGGTGCCGGTGTCGAGCGCGTCGTCGTCACCTCCTCTGTCGCCGCGGTCCGCGGAGGCGTCGCCAGCGCCTCGGCGCCGCTGACCGAGGCCGACTGGACCGACGGCGCCAATCCCAAGCTGGAGCCCTACACGCGCTCGAAGGCAATCGCCGAGCGCGCCGCCTGGGACCTGGTAACCGAGCGCGGCGAGACCGCCAAGCTGGCCACGGTCAACCCCGGTGCCATCCTCGGCCCGGTCCTGGGCGAGGACCGCTCCTACTCGCTGCAGATGGTCGAGCGGCTGCTGAAGGGGGCCCCCGGCGTGCCGCGGATCGGCTTCAGCGTCGTCGACGTGCGCGACGTCGCCGACCTCCATATCCGGGCGATGACCGCCCCCGGAGCCGGCGGCGAGCGTTTCATCGCCGTCGCTCGCTTCATGTGGATGGCCGAAGTGGCGGCGATCCTGCGTGAGCGACTCGGCCCCGCCGCCGCCAAGGTGCCGAAGCGGTCCGTTCCCGACTTCCTGGTCCGGGCGATGGGGATCTTCGACCCCAGCCTGCGCTCGGTCGCCAAGCAGCTCGGTCAGAAGGTCGAGATCTCGAGCGCGAAGGCGGAATCCTCGCTCGGCTGGTTGCCGCGCCCGGTCGAGGAGACGATCGTCGATTGCGCGCGGACCCTGATCGGTGAGAGGGTGGGCTGACGATGGCAACCGTGCTCTGCGTGCTCTATGACGACCCGGTGGACGGCTACCCGCCCGCCTACGCTCGCGACGAGGTGCCGAGGATCGAGCGCTATCCCGATGGGCAGACGACGCCGACCCCGGCGGCGCTCGACTTCGGGCCCGGCGAGCTGGTCGGCAGCGCCTCCGGCGAGCTCGGCCTGCGCCGGTTCCTCGAGGAGCGCGGGCACCGGCTCGTGGTCACCACCGACAAGGACGGCCCGGACTCGGTCTTCGAGCGCGAGCTGCCGGCGGCGGAGGTGGTCATCTCCCAGCCCTTTTGGCCCGCCTACCTGACGGCGGAGCGGATCGCCCGGGCGCCGAAGCTGAAGCTGGCGCTGACCGCCGGGATCGGCTCCGACCACGTCGACCTGCGGGCGGCGATCGAGCGCGGGCTCACGGTCGCCGAGGTCACCTACTCGAACAGCATCAGCGTCGCCGAGCACGTGGTGATGATGATCCTCGGGCTGGTCCGCAACTACATCCCCTCCCACCAGCAGGTGGTCGACGGCGGCTGGAACATCGCCGACTGCGTCTCCCGCTCCTACGACCTCGAGGGCATGCAGGTCGGCTCGGTCGCGGCCGGGCGGATCGGCTCGGCGGTGCTGCGGCGGCTCAAGCCCTTCGACGTCGGCCTCCACTACACCGACCGCCACCGCCTGCCGCCAGAGGTCGAGGAGGAGCTGGGCCTCAGCTTCCACCCCGATGCGGAGTCGATGGTCGGCGCCTGCGACGTGGTCACGATCAACGCGCCGCTGCACCCGGAGACCGAGAACCTCTTCGACGCCGCGATGCTGGCGAAGATGAAATGGGGCTCGTACCTGATCAACACCGCCCGCGGCAAGATCTGCGATCGCGACGCGGTGGCGCGGGCCTGCGAGAGCGGCCAGCTGGCGGGCTACGCCGGCGACGTCTGGTTCCCGCAGCCGGCGCCGCGGGACCATCCGTGGCGCTCGATGCCTCACCACGGCATGACGCCTCACACCTCCGGCACCAGCCTCTCGGCCCAGGCGCGCTACGCGGCCGGCACCCGCGAGATCCTCGAGTGCTGGTTCGACGGGCGGCCGATCCGCGAGGAGTACCTGATCGTCGACGGCGGCAGCCTGGCCGGCGCCGGCGCCCACTCCTACAGCGAGGGCGACGCCACCGGCGGCTCCGACGAGGCCGCTCGCTTCACCAGCGGTTGACGGCGGGACGACGATGAGGATGCGCGCCGCCGTGCTGGAGGAGTTCGGGCAGCCCCTCGCGGTCCAGGAGGTCGAGCTGGCCGAGCCGCGGGCGGGGGAGGTGCTGGTCCGCCTCGTCGCCTGCGGGGTCTGCCACACCGACCTCTACACGGCTTCGGGCGCCGATCCCTCGGGCTACGCCCCGGCCGTGCTCGGCCACGAGGGGGCCGGAGTCGTCGAGCGAGTGGGGCCGGACGTCACCTCGCTCGCCGCGGGCGACCACGTCGTCACCCTCTTCTCGCCCCAGTGCGGCGAGTGCGTCCACTGCGTCGACCCGCGGACCAACCTCTGCATGGCGATCCGCGCGCAGCAGAACAAGGGCTTCCTGCCCGACGGCTCGACGCGGATCTCACGCGGGGATGACGAGATCCGCCACTTCATGGGCTGCTCGACCTTCGCCGAGTACACGGTGATGCCGGAGATCGCTCTGGCCAAGGTCAACCCCGAGGCGCCCTTCGAGCACGTCTGCCTCTTCGCCTGCGGGCTTTCGACCGGCCTTGGGGCGGCGATGAACACGGCGGCGGTCGCGGCGGGCACGACCTGCGTCGTCTTCGGGGCGGGGATGGTCGGGCTGGGCGCGGTCGCCGGCTGCCGCCTGCGGGGCGCCGAGCGGATCGTCTGCGTCGACCTCTCCCCGGAGCGGCTCGAGCTCGCCCGCGGTCAGGGTGCCACCGAGGTCATGGTCGGAGGCGAGGACACGGTCGAGGCGATCCTCGAGATGACCGGCGGCTTCGGCGCCGACTACACCTTCGAGGCGACCGGCAACGTCGCCGTGATGCGCCAGGCGGTCGAAGCCGCGCGCATGGCCTGGGGCCTGTGCACCGTCGCCGGCGTCGCCGGCAAGGGGGAGACCCTCGACATCGTCCCGCGCCTGCTGATCACCGGCCGCCGCGTCGCCGGGTCCTCCTTCGGCGGCGTTAAGGGCCGCGACCAGGTGCCGCTCCTGGTCGAGCGGGCGCTGGCCGGCGAGATCGACGTCGAGCCCTTCATCTCCCACCGCATCGGCCTCGACGAAGTCAACCGCGGCTTCGAGCTGATGGAGGCCCAGGACGGGATCCGCAGCGTGATCGAGTTCGGTCGCTGACTCGCCCTCTTTAACCGTTTCTTCTGATTGTCGGAAGAATCACTGAGTACCCTCCAGGAACGCGGTCCGATAAAGCCAAAGGGGGGTGGGGGATGTTCAAGCGCCTTAGCGTCGTCGCAGTCATCGGATTGTTCCTCGTCGTGGTCCTGCAGGCCTCCTCGGCGCAGGCGGCGACGCTTTCGGGCACCGTCAGCGGTCAGGCGCCGGGCCAGCCAGCCCAGCCACTGGCAGAAGCCACCGTCACCCTGCTCGACCCGTCCACGGGCAATCCCGTCGACTCCACCAGCACGGGCCCAGCGGGCGATTACTCGATCGCCGCTCCCTCGGGATCCTTCGACGTGCGGTTCGAGTCGGCGCCATCCGCGTCGTTCGAGGCGACGACCGTCCATGGCGTCGACCTCAGCACCCCGCGCACTCTCAGCGTGATCCTGACGCCGGCCGGAACCGTCAATCTCACCGGCACCCTGCGCGATGCCTCCGGCAACCCGGTTCCCGGCGTCACGCTTCTGCTCAGCACCGGCTTCACCCCAGCCCTCTCCACCCAGACCGCCGCCGATGGCTCCTACGCCTTCGCCGCCGTCCCGGGCAGCTATGAGCTCTACGCCTATTCCGGGAAACCGGTTTCCGGCAGCGACCTGCCCAACAGCTGGTTCCTGCAGACCGCGAAAGTCAACCTCGATTCCGACCAGAGCCGGGACATCGCCCTGCCATCCACCGCCACCCTGACCGTCGAGGCGCTGGGCAAAGAAGACGCACCCGTCGCCGGCGCCGGCGTCAGGGTTGGAGATCTCGACGGCAGCGCTGCCGTCGGCGGCTTCACGGCCGCCCACATCCAGACTCGCGGCCTCAGCTCGAGCACCGGCTCCGATGGCCGGGCCTCCTTCATCGTCTTCAAAGGCGGCACGCCACTGAGCAACCAGGAAACCGCCGTCAATCCACCCGCCGGCAGCGGCTACGGCCACACTCCCTTCAAAGTCCCGCAGGTCGATCAGGACACGACGGTGGTGGTGCAAGCGTTGCCGGTCGTCAACCTCACCGGCACCCTGCGCGACGCCTCCGGCAACCCGGTTCCCGGCGTCACGCTTCTGCTCAGCACCGGCTTCACCCCAGCCCTCTCCACCCAGACCGCCGCCGATGGCTCCTACGCCTTCGCCGCCGTCCCGGGCAGCTATGAGCTCTACGCCTATTCCGGGAAACCGGTTTCCGGCAGCGACCTGCCCAACAGCTGGTTCCTGCAGACCGCGAAAGTCAACCTCGATTCCGACCAGAGCCGGGACATCGCCCTGCCATCCACCGCCACCCTGACCGTCGAGGCGCTGGGCAAAGAAGACGCACCCGTCGCCGGCGCCGGCGTCAGGGTTGGAGATCTCGACGGCAGCGCTGCCGTCGGCGGCTTCACGGCCGCCCACATCCAGACTCGCGGCCTCAGCTCGAGCACCGGCTCCGATGGCCGGGCCTCCTTCATCGTCTTCAAAGGCGGCACGCCACTGAGCAACCAGGAAACCGCCGTCAATCCACCCGCCGGCAGCGGCTACGGCCACACTCCCTTCAAAGTCCCGCAGGTCGATCAGGACACGACGGTGGTGGTGCAAGCGTTGCCGGTCGTCAACCTCACCGGCACCCTGCGCGACGCCTCCGGCAACCCGGTTCCCGGCGTCACGCTTCTGCTCAGCACCGGCTTCACCCCAGCCCTCTCCACCCAGACCGCCGCCGATGGCTCCTACGCCTTCGCCGCCGTCCCGGGCAGCTATGAGCTCTACGCCTATTCCGGGAAACCGGTTTCCGGCAGCGACCTGCCCAACAGCTGGTTCCTGCAGACCGCGAAAGTCAACCTCGATTCCGACCAGAGCCGGGACATCGCCCTGCCATCCACCGCCACCCTGACCGTCGAGGCGCTGGGCAAAGAAGACGCACCCGTCGCCGGCGCCGGCGTCAGGGTTGGAGATCTCGACGGCAGCGCTGCCGTCGGCGGCTTCACGGCCGCCCACATCCAGACTCGCGGCCTCAGCTCGAGCACCGGCTCCGATGGCCGGGCCTCCTTCATCGTCTTCAAAGGCGGCACGCCACTGAGCAACCAGGAAACCGCCGTCAATCCACCCGCCGGCAGCGGCTACGGCCACACTCCCTTCAAAGTCCCGCAGGTCGATCAGGACACGACGGTGGTGGTGCGGTTTCAGACGAACCCGCCGCCGGCGGTGTCGAAAATCAACCCGGTCTCCGGTCCCGAAGCGGGGGGGACGGCGGTCGAGATCTCCGGCAGCGGCTTCGCCGGGGCAACCGCGGTTCGCTTTGGCACCACCGCCGCGGTCAGCATGACCGTCGACTCGGCGAGCTCGATCACGGCCACCGCACCTGCTGGGAGCGGGACCGTGGACGTGACCGTGACCACGCCCAGCGGCACCAGCTCCACGAGCGCGGCCGACCGCTACCGGTACTCGCCGCCGATCGCTCTGACGAGTGCGCCGAATCCCTCGACCTACGGGCAGAAAGCAACCTTCACCGCGAAAGTGAGCCCCGCCACGAAAGGTGCGCCCGCGCCCACCGGCACCGTCACCTTCACCGAGGGCTCCACGAATCTCGGCGTTGCCACCCTGAGCAAAGGGGTCGCGACCTTCAGCTCCTCCTCCCTGGCCGCCGGCAGCCACACGCTGGTCGCCACCTACGGCGGCGACTCCTATTTCGGGCCGAGCCAGTCGGCGGGGCTCGGCCAGAACGTCAAACGGGCCGCCACCCAGCTGACCCTGACCAGCGCCAAAAACCCGGCGCCCTACGGCTACGCCGGCAACCTCAAAGCGACCGTCAAAGCACTCGCCCCGGGCACCGGCACCCCCACCGGCACGGTCACCTTCGGCGAAGGCGCCACCACCCTGGCGACCGTCTCCCTGGTCAGCGGCTCCGCCCAGCTGCCGCTCAAAACCCTGGCCCCAGGAAACCACGAAATCACCGCCACCTACAACGGTGCCGCCAACTACGAGACCAGCGGCTCGGTCATCAACCAGGCGATCCTCAAAGCAGCCACCCAGCTGACCCTGACCAGCGCCAAAAACCCGGCGCCCTACGGCTACGCCGGCAACCTCAAAGCGACCGTCAAAGCACTCGCCCCGGGCACCGGCACCCCCACCGGCACGGTCACCTTCGGCGAAGGCGCCACCACCCTGGCGACCGTCTCCCTGGTCAGCGGCTCCGCCCAGCTGCCGCTCAAAACCCTGGCCCCAGGAAACCACGAAATCACCGCCACCTACAACGGTGCCGCCAACTACGAGACCAGCGGCTCGGTCATCAACCAGGCGATCCTCAAAGCAGCCACCCAGCTGACCCTGACCAGCGCCAAAAACCCGGCGCCCTACGGCTACGCCGGCAACCTCAAAGCGACCGTCAAAGCACTCGCCCCGGGCACCGGCACCCCCACCGGCACGGTCACCTTCGGCGAAGGCGCCACCACCCTGGCGACCGTCTCCCTGGTCAGCGGCTCCGCCCAGCTGCCGCTCAAAACCCTGGCCCCAGGAAACCACGAAATCACCGCCACCTACAACGGTGCCGCCAACTACGAGACCAGCGGCTCGGTCATCAACCAGGCGATCACGCCCTAAGTCTTTCGTTCTTGACATGTAACCGAAAGGTCACCTATAGTCCGGTCAATGGACGAGGTGTTCAAGGCCCTGGCCGATCCCACCCGAAGGAGCTTGCTCGACGAGCTCTTCGCAGAGGACGGCCAGACCTTGAGCGCGCTCGAGCAGAGGTTGCCGATGTCGCGCTTCGGCGTGATGAAGCACCTCAAGCTGCTGGAGGAGGCGGGGCTGGTGACCACGCAGCGTCGCGGTCGCGAGAAGCTCCACTTCCTCAACCCCGTCCCGATCCGGCTCGTCTACGAGCGCTGGGTCAGCAAGTACTCCGAGTCCTGGGCCGCCGGGCTCAGTCAGCTCAAACACGACATCGAGGAGGAGCAGCAATGAACGCGAGAGAACCGTGGGAAGTGGTGGACGGACGGGCGATGGCCGCCTTCGAGATCTACATCAAGACGACGCCGGAGCGACTCTGGGAGGCGATCGTCGACCCCGAGCTGCGCAAGAAGTACAGCTTTGGGATCGGCACGACCTCGGACTGGACCCCCGGCTCGGAGTACCGCTCCGGGGCCGAGGGAATCGAGATCGCCGCCGGCGAGAACCTCGAGGTGGATCCGCCGCGTCGCCTCGTCCAGAGCTTCCAGGCACTGTGGAGCGAGGACGTGAAGGCGGTCGGGCACTCGCGGGTCACCTGGGAGATCGAGCCGGTCGGCGACTCCTGTCGGCTCCTGGTCACCCACGACCAGCTGCCCGCGGGCGCCAACTCCGAACTCTTCGGCGGCTGGCCGATGATCCTCTCCGGCCTGAAGACGCTACTGGAGACCGGCGAGCTGCTGACCACCCCGGGCTCGCTGCGCTACTCCGAAGCCGCCGCCCGGTAGGCCGGGTTATCGGCCGCGAGCGGGGTGGGCACGACGCTCCCGCCCGCCTGGCGTCGGGGGCGACAGTCTGGCGAAAAGTTGGGTGCCTCCCAACCTCAAATCGAGGCGAACCTTCGCGTCGGCCAGACCCGCGGAAGCCTCCAGGGCTTAACGGACGACGGAGCCCGCCGTCTCCGGGCTACGGTCGCGACGATCGGAGAACGCCCCAGGTGGCGCTTACGCCGCCCGGCCAGTATTTCCGGGAGGCAATCCGTGTCGGTTGAGTAGAAGACGGTCCCAAACTGGAATCTCCTCGTCAATCCACTTTTAAAACGATATTCCCCTTCCGATCAGTTTTCCCCTGACGTAAGGGGTGGGGTTGACGAAGTACGGTTCCGCACATAGCCGAACGAGGTCACGATGATCGATTGGACACGCTCGTCCGTTCTGGCGCGACGGTTGGTTGATTCGGCCTCGATTTCTTTGATCCGCTCCCACGACCTAGCCTGCTCGTCGGCAATATCGGAGCGGTCCTGATCGTCGACATTGAACCAGCGCCACGCCAGCATGACGCGGGGGTCGTTCGTGATCTTCCCGGCGGAGAACGAAGCCATCGCCTCGGCAATCGACGCTTGGAGGATTAGTCCGTAGATCTCCTGTCGCGCCTGGGGGGTTAGGGCCTGCATTTCCTCATCGCTGAGAAACGGAATCGCAACGGCGCGGTAGAAGTTTTGGCTGATGTTCCTGACCTGCTTAGTCCTGGCTACTTCGATGGAGCCGGAGTTGAAGAGTTCTTCGATGTGGTGGGTGACCGTGCTGAGAGGCTGATGAACGACGCGAGCCAGCTCCTGGGCGCTGTAGCTCTGTTCATTCAGCAAGCACAAGACTTCGATCCTGACGCGATGTGCAACGGCGTAGCTGAGTGCCTCCTCGACAGTGCGGTTCCTCTCTGGTTTTGCTGTCGTCTTGTGCAAGGCCATCACTCTCCGCTCTATTGAATTTGGCTAGTCAGTGTCTACCGAACATACGACTTTTCAACAAGGTGTTTACCTGGCGTCAGGTAAATAGCTACCACTTGATTTCGCTTTAGCATTCTTGATCTCCCGGCGTTCGTGTCGGGCTGATCGAAGGAGGGGGGGTGGACCGATGAAGATCGCTCAAGTCGAGCCGGTTATTTCTGCTGCGCGCATCGCCAAGCACGGTTAGCAAGTGACTGTCGGGGCCGATCTCGGCTTCTCGGTTTGGGGATCTGGGGTTGGCCCCTATCTGCTCTGCCAGCGATCAGGAATGCTCAGGACTTTATCAACAAAATGTAAAATTTTACATGGCGATCTACGCTCGCAAAGTGGACGATCCCCTCCGTGGGCAACCTCGGTAAGAACCTGCGGTCCGCCCGTAAGAAACTCGATCTGACGCAGGAAGAGGTCGCCCAGCGCAGCGGGATCCAAGCAGGAGAGGTCAGCAGGATCGAGCGTGGGCTACGCGATCCGCAGGTTTCGACGGTGGAAAAACTTGCTGCCGCTGTCGAGGTCCCGCCTGGACGGCTCCTCGACTAACGTTGACGCCTCTTCCTGCCTACCCTGGGCTCACTCGCTACTCCGAAGCCGCCGCTCTGTGGGCCGGGTTCATCGACTGCGAGCGGGGGCGGGCAGCGGCGCTCCCGCTCGTCGGGCGTCGAGGGCGAACAGTCTGGCGAGCGTGGGCCCGGCGAAGGCGAGTCCGGCGAGGCCGAAAGCCAGCACGATTTCCGCGTCCGTCACTCCCTTGGCGCCCCAGCCGATTAGATTGACCGATATCTGGCCAGAAATCCGGCAGCCGCGCCCGCCACCAGTCCCCGGCCAAACCGGTCAGGAGACCAGAGGGACCCGGTCAGTGCTCCGATGAAGCCGCCGGCACCGCCAGGGCGGGGACCGCGATCCATTCGGCTAGGGCCGGGTTGCTGGCCCTGAGGGATGGCTGGGGGATATAGACCGGCAGTGCCCAGATCGCGGCGCCCACTGCACCGGCGATGGCGCCCACGAGCAGCCCATCATTCCGAGTCGGGGAAGGCCGGTTCGTCTTGTCCTGCCGGCAAGCCAGATCGCGAGGACAGCTCCGACGAGCGCCCACGTCTCCGTCTGTCGCAGGATCACGTCGCCTGCGGCGTGGCCCCTGACACCGGTGTCCAGCTTCGGGATCGCGAATGCCAGGCGACGCCCCGCGCAGGCTGCTAGGCCTCCCACGATCATCCCCTCGAGGATCAGCCGCGTGTCCGGCGGCGGGGGTGGTGTAGGCATTGCGGGGACCGGCGCCGGCGGGTCGGGCGTCGGCGTTGGCGGTTCCGCAGCCGGCGCTGGCGCGGCTTGCGGCCGCGGCGCGACGTGCTCGCGGGGCCGGGTGAGATCCGTCAGCAGCTCGTCGAGGGTGTCGTTGAGACGGTCGACGTCGTAGCCCACCGTGAGTTGCTTATCTCTAAAAAAGGCTGTGGATTTACTGGCCCCTCTAAACCCTATAAGGGTGAAAATAAGCATTTACTTGCCACTTGAGGTCAGATGTCGGTCAGGCTCTAGGGAGTTTGACGTTATCTCGATCACGTGACCCTGATAGCGCTTTACCTCGCTTACTAGGCTGCGATGGCGCGCGAAGCCCTGGACGTCTTCAATTCTCGCTCGGTGTATCCCGCCGCCGCTCTACCGTTAGGAGAAGCGCCCTAGGATCAGGCGGATGAGTGGCGTCACCCGCATCGGTCACATGGGCCTGCACGTCAGGGATCTGGACGCCGCCGTCGAGTTCCAGACCGATGTCCTTGGCCTGGTCGAGAGCGAGCGTCGCGGGCGCGCGGCCTACCTGACCTGCAACGAGCGCCACCACGAGCTGATCCTGATCGAGTCCGGGAGGTCCGGCTATGACCACATCGGGCTCGAGCTGGCGGGTCCCGATGCTCTGGGGGAAGCGCGGCGCCTGATCGCCGCCGCCGGCGGCGAGGCGATCGGCGACGTCTATGACGGCGAGCCGGGGATCGATCGGGCGGCGCTGGTCCGCGGCCCCGGCGGCCACGTCTACAAGCTCTTCTGCGGGATGGAGGCCGTCGCCGCACCACCCCCTGGCGACCGCCCGACCCGCTTCGAGCACGCCTCGGTCAAGGCCCGCAGCCTCGGCCCGACCGAGCGCTTTCTCAGCGACGGGCTCGGCTTCTCCTTCTCCGACCGCATGGGCCGGACCGCGAGCTGGTGGCATTGCGACGCCGACCATCACGGCATGGCGCTGATCTTCGGGCCGCGCCACGAGCTCTCCCACTACGCCTGGTCGGTGCCGGATCTCAACGCGATGGGCCGGATCGCCGACCGCCTCGCCGCCCGCGGCCAGAAGCTGACCTGGGGACCGAGTCGCCACGGCCCGGGTCACAATCTCTTCATCTACTTCAAGGATGCCGACGGGGCGATGGTCGAGTGCTGCGCGGACCTGGCGGCGATGCCGCCGCACGGCGACTACGAGGCGAAACGTTGGCCGGGCGGCTTCGGCGCGATCAACCGGTGGGGCGGGCCGCCGCCGCCGCGCTTCCTGCTCGCCGGGCACCCGATCGCCAACGCCAGTCCGCCGGACTGGCTGCGATGAAACTTCGCCGCACCCCCGAGGGACTGATCGCCCAGGCCGAGGACGGTCAGTGGATCTCGCTGGCCGCGGCCCGGGAGCTGGTCGGGAACGGCGCGGGGCTGAGCGAGCTTCAAGCGAACGACCTCGTCGCCTTCCTCGCCGCCGGCGAGAGCACCCGCAAGGCGGCTCGCGATGCGATCGCCGCCGGCGTGGCCAGCCCCGGAACAGCGGCCGCCGACCCGAGCGACGCGATCCTGCCCTTTCAGCCGCGCTCGATGCGCGCCTTCATGCTCTGGGAGTCGCACTACGTCGCCTCCGCCCGGATGCTGGTCAAGCGCTTCTTCCCACCCCCGGCCGCCAAGGTCGTCGCCGGCTACGAGCGCCTCGCCCGTCGGACCTTCCCCAAGCTGAAGCCGAACAGGCGCTTCTACGAGACGCCTTCCTTCTACGTGGCCAACCACGCGGCGGTGCTGGCCGACGGCGAGGAGATGTGGTGGCCGAGCCATACCGGGTTCCTCGACTTCGAGCTCGAGTTGGCCTTCGTGCTCGCCAAGCCGCTCGCCGACGCGACCGCGGAGGAGGCGGCCGAGGCAGTCGGCGGCTGGTTCGTCCTCAACGACTGGAGCGCTCGCGACGTCCAGGCCGAAGACCTCCGCGAGAACCCCTTCGGCCCGGTGGTGAAGTCGAAGACCTTCGCCAACTCGATCGGCGCCGACGTGATCACCGCCGACGAGCTGCCGGACTGGCAGGCGGCGACGGGCCGGGTCCGGGTCGACGGCGAGCTCTGGTGCGAGGGAACGACCGCCGGCGCCGCCCACGACGTCGGCGCGATGCTGGCCTATGCCTCGGCCGGCGAGCGCCTCGAGCCCGGCGACGTGATCTCGACCGGGACGATGCCCGGCTGCTGCGGCCTCGAGCTCGACCGCTGGATCCAGCTCGGCCAGACCGTCGAGCTGGAGATCGACGGCATCGGCACCCTCCGCAACAAGATCAGTGCCGACGCGGCTCCCTAACCCGGGCGATGGGTCGGAAATACGCCTATATGGAGGGAAAACGGCCCGCCAGGCGTCTGCTCGGGAGTCGTCGTCGCGAGCCGGTCGCACCGGCGGTCGACCTCGATCTCTACTCGGCGGACGTAGTCGAGGATTCCGCAGCCGCCTTCGCGCGGATCCGCGAGGCCGGCCCGGTGGTCTGGCTGCCGCGCCACCGGATGTGGGCACTGGGCCGCTTCGACGAGGTCCGTGCGGCCCTGCGCGACGACGAGCTGTTCATCAGCGGCCACGGCGTCGCCGCCAACCCGCTGACCAACGTCGCCGCCCGTAAGACGACGCTTTTCAGCGACGGTGAGACGCACTCCGCCCGGCGCAAGGTGCTGATGCGCTCGCTCGGTGCTGAGGCGATGGCGCCGATCGTTGGCCGCCTTGATGCCGAGGCCGAGGCGATCGTCGGCGGTCTGGTCGGCCGCGGCGAGTTCGACGCGGTCCCCGACTTCTCCAGCGGACTGCCGGTGCGAGTGGTCGCCGACCTGGTCGGCGTCCGCGTCTCGACCGAGCGGCTGCAGGGCTGGGGCGCTGCCGCCTTCGATATCCTCGGCCCGCTCAACCGGCGTGGCCTCGGGGCCGCGCCGGCCTCGATCGGCATGCTCGCTTACTCGCAGCGCCTCAACCGCTCCCGCGTCGTCCCAGGCAGCTGGGCGGCGAGCGTCTTCGACGCCGCCGACCGCGGGGAGATCGACATGACCGAAGCGCGCAACATGGTCATCGACTTCATCGCCCCGAGCCTGGATACGACGATCCTCGCCAGCACCCACATGCTCTGGCTCCTCGGCGAGAACCCCGAGGCCTGGCAGCGAATCCGCCGCGATCCCGAGCTGATCCCCGCGGCTGTGGTCGAGGCCGTCCGCCTCGCCTCGCCGATCCGCGGCTTCACCCGCCAGCTCAGCCGCGACGCCGAGGTCGGCGGCGCCTCGCTTGTCGCCGGCGATCGGGCGGTACTCCTCTTTGGCGCCGCGAACACGGACGAGCGGCGCTACCCGGACCCGCAGCGCTTCGATCTCGAGCGCCCGCCCGGCGGCCATCTCGGCTGGGGCCACGGTCCGCACACCTGTGTCGGCATCCACCTCGCCAAGCTCGAGATGGCGGCGCTACTGCGGGCCCTCGTCACCCAGGTCGAGAGGATCGAGATCGCCGGCCGCCCGACCCGTATCCACAACAACACCCTGCAGGGCATCGCCTCGCTGCCGGTCCGGTTGGACTGAGCGAGCCGTAGATTGGCCCGATGACCGGAACGCGGGGGATCGGTAGGGCCGTGGCAGTGGCGGGGGTGGCATCGATCGCGATCGTCAGCGGCTGCGGTGGCGGAGGGGAGACGACGACGGGCGCGAGCGGGCCTGGCCGCGAGGCCGCCATCCCGCGACCGAGCCGGCAGAAGCCCGTGGCAGAGTCGGTCGCACCCTCGCACTGCCCCTCGGGCCTGCCCAGCTGCCGCAGCACCGAGGGCCGGATCGT
The DNA here is from genome assembly GCA_963811375.1 of uncultured Solirubrobacterales bacterium. Classification (GTDB taxonomy): domain Bacteria; phylum Actinomycetota; class Thermoleophilia; order Solirubrobacterales; family 70-9; genus VAYN01. The sequence continues at coordinate 352,294 of CAWEQY010000002.1, read as the reverse complement.
CTACGTCGAGCGGGTCGACCCCGACGGCGACGGCGACGCCCACTTCGTCGTCGCCGACTCGCAGGGGATCACCTTGCCGGGGCTGACCGCGATCGACGTCCGCAAGGGCCTGCGCCCCGATCCGCTCCCCGGCCCCGGCGACCTCGTCAGCGCCGCGGGCCCGGTCCAGACCGGCTCCTACGGCCAAAGCCAGATCCACGCGCTCGAGTTGCATGTCGCCGGCTCAGCACCGGCGCAAGCTCGCTAGCGTCCCGCCAGTCGCCCGCGCCAGCCTCGGCGGGTGTGTTCCTCGCGCCGGCCCAGGGTGTCGCCGATCAGCCAGAGCAGCGGCGGCCAGAGCCCGACGAAGAGGGCGCGGCGCTCGGCGTTGCCGCGTTCGTCCTCGCCGATCGTCTTGGCGCGGATCCAGAGCGCGATGCAGAGACCTACGGAGCTCAGCGAGAGGCCGTAGAGGTGAAGGCTGCGCAGCGGCGCCCGGTGGAGGATCTTGTCGGCCACCGCTGCAGTCTGACAAACCCGCCGCGCGCGTCAGCGAGCCTCGAGACGGGTAGAACGCCTGGCATGGCGCGCTACCAGTCGATCGGCAGGCGTTGGTCCACGGCGGCGCGTTGGCCGCTTGGCGTCGTGCTGGCGTCGTGGCGCTACCTCTGGAGCACGACCCCGGTACACCGTTGGGAGCTGAGCGGCTCCTGGCCCGACGACGCTCCACCTCGGCTTCCCGCCGACGTCGATACCGCTGGCCTGCAGCGATTCGACGACGGCACCGGCCCGCTGGTCCACCGCATCTACCGGACCCGGATCGTCGGCACGGCGACGACGCCCGAGCAGTTGATGGAGGCGATCGTCGGCGACCTCGACCGGATGGCGCCGTCGGAGTTCGCGACCTTCCAGAAGATCGTGGGGGAGAAGGGCCGCCTCCGCGCCGGCGACGGCCGCGCCGGCGACGAGTACATCGTTCGCATGCCCGGGCCCTGGGACGGGCCGGTGCGGGCGATCGCGTCGAGCCCGACCTCGTTTCGGCTGGCGACGCTGCCGGGCCACCTCGAGGCGGGCCAGATCGAATTCCGCGCCAAATCCGACTACCGCTCGATCGGCTTCGAGATCGAGTCCTGGGCACGCAGCGGCGATCGCTTCAGCGACCTGTTCTACACCCACCTACGGATTTCCAAGGAGGTCCAGCTGCACATGTGGTCCTCGGTCCTGCGCCGGGCGGTGGGGCTGGCCGGCGGCAGGATGGAGGGGGGCATCGTCATCACCACCCGCACCGTCGAGCCGGATCGCCTGCCCGGCGAGGGCAAGCGGACTCGCGCCGAGGGCAGGGTCGAGCGCCGGCTCGCCGCCCTGGCGCGGGCGCCGGTCAACTTCGACGCCTCCGATCTCGGCTCCCTGGTTGCCGCCAAGGGCTGGCGGCTGGACGACATGATCGAACCGCTGCCGCATGAGGCCTCGGGGCCGCCGACCGAGGGCGGCAGCTGGCAGGTAGCCCGCAGGATCATGGACGACTACCAGCTGGCCGACCCTGCGGTGGTGAGCGCCTTCTATGACCGCGAGGCGCCGATGTCGGGCCGCGACATGCTGCTGAAGATCCGCTTCGCCGGGCTGCCGATCTGGGTCGGGGTGCGGATCGGCGAGACCTACGAGCAGACGCTGGAGCTCGACGGCCGCCAGGCCCACGTCTTCGGCTGGAGCTACCGCACCCTGGAGGGCCACTTCGAGCAGGGGCAGATGCACTACGAGCTCTGGAAGTGGCTCGACAGCGGCGACGTCGAGTTCCACCTGCGGGCGGTCTCGCAACCAGCCGCCCGCGGGCCGCTGCTGCTGCGTACCGGCTTTCGGCTCATCGGCCGCGGCCACCAACTGCGCTTCTACCGCCAGGTCTGCAGGCGCGCGAAGCGACTGACCGAGGCGCAGTTGGAGACCGATCGCAGCGCCCTTCAGATTCATTGATCTTCATCGATGAAGCTGATAGCCTGTGCGCCCAGTGACTGACCTGCCCGTGATCGAGTGCTGCACGCCCCTCGCCGGGTCCTCGCTCGGCGCCGAGCGGGCGGCGGAGCTCGAGCTGGTGCTGAAGGCGGTCGCCGATCGGCACCGGCTGCGGATCGTCAACCTGCTGCTGCGGGCCGAGGGCGAGGCCGTCTGCGTCTGTGAGATCCAGCCGCTGCTGGGGCTCTCGCAGGGCACGGTCAGCCACCACCTCAAGCAGCTGGTCGAGGCGGGCCTGGTCGCGCGCGAGAGCCGCGGCACTTACAGCTACTTCAGCCTCGTCCCCGGCGCGCTCGATTCGGTGCGCGAGGTCTTCGCCTCGCCGCTCGCCGCCTGCTGCTGAGCCCGCCCGTGAGCGAGCGCCCCGATCTGCCCCGCCGCGCCGCCGCCGAGGCGATTGGCGTCTTCGCCCTGGTCTTCGCCGGCTGCGGCGCGATCGTCGCCGAGGCCCAGCACCCCGGCAGCCTCGGCACGGTCGGGATCGGCCTCGCCTTCGGGCTGGTCGTGATGGCGATGGTCTACGCGACCGGCCACCTCTCGGGCGCCCACCTGAACCCGGCAGTCACCATTGCCTTCGTCCTCACCCGGCACTTTCCCCGCACCGAGGCCCTCGCCTACTTCGCCGCCCAGATGGCGGGAGCGCTGGTCGCGGCCGGGCTGCTGGCGGCGATCTGGCCGAGCCAGCCGGCGGCGCTCGGCGCGACCCTGCCGACGATCGGCAGCGGCAGCGCCTTCGCCTACGAGGCGGTGCTGACCGCCTTCCTGATGTTCGTGATCATGGCCGTGGCAACCGACACGCGGGCGGTCGGCGCCGCCGCGGCGATCGCGATCGGCGGCACCGTCGGTCTCGACGCCCTCTTCGGCGGTCCGGTCACCGGCGCCTCGATGAACCCGGCCCGCTCGCTCGGCCCGGCGCTGGTGACCGGCGAGCTCCAGGACCTCTGGATCTACATCGCCGGCCCCATCTTCGGCGCTGCCGCCGGCGCCTGGGCCTACCAGGCGATTCGCGGCGAGAGCGCCCGCCGGCTGGCGGACGGCTGATGGCGCGGGCGCTGTTCGTCTGCCTGCACAACGCCGGGCGCTCGCAGATCAGCGAGGCCCTGTTCGCGCGTGGTGCCGAGGGGAGACACGAGGCTCGTTCCGCCGGCACCACGCCCGCCGACAGCGTCCACCCCGAGGTGGTGGCGGCGATGGCCGAGCTCGACATCGACCTGAGCTCGCGACGGCCACGCCGGCTCAGCCGCGAGGACGCCGAGTGGGCCGACGTGGTGGTGACGATGGGCTGCGGCGACGAGTGCCCCTACATACCCGGCAAGCGCTACATCGATTGGGACCTGCCGGACCCGAAGGGGCAGTCGCTCGAGGCCGTGCGCCGTACTCGCGACGAGATCGCGCTCCGGGTCGAGGGGCTGCTGCGGGAGCTGACGTAGGCTGGCGAGATGGCCGATTCCCGCTTCCCGGTGACGCCCACCCCCGACAGCGGCGAGCGCTTGAGCGCAGAGCGGCCCTGGGACGAGAGCACGCGTCCGGCCGGCCCGGCGCCCGATCCGCAGCGGCAGTACTCGGCCGAGGAGCAGGCCACCGCTCAGCATCTGATCGACGTCCACGACGGGCTGCGGGCCGAGCTGGAGAGGTTGCGGCGGGTGGTCGACGAGGTCGAGGCGGGCGGGACGGACCCCGCCGCGCTGCGCTCCTTCTTCAACCGGATGACGATCCGCCAGAACAACTGGACGCTCGGCGCCTTCTGCCAGTCCTACTGCCGGGCCGTGACCGGCCACCACTCGCTCGAGCACGAGGCGATCGCCGAGATCCTCGAGCGGGTCGACGGCGCCCTCGTCGCCCTGGTCGCTACCGAGCCGGACGCGATGGCGCGGGTCCGCGAGGCGATCGACCTGATCGCCGACGCGATGGCTTCCCACTTCTCCTATGAGGAGCGCGAGCTGGTCGAGCCGCTGGCGAGGCTCGGATTCCACTGAGGACAGAGAGAAGCTCTTTCCCCGACATTTTCTTGACTATAGTGAGCGGTGCTGTCTAAAAACCGTCGTGTCGCATGGGAGCAAGACGCGGCGGGTCAGTTAACCAGTCACAACGAAGGGAAATGGGAGAGATGAAGATCGATAAGCGCCTGCTGCTGGCGGGCCTGGCCATCGCGGTCACGATGTTCGCGGCGGTATCCACCTCGTCGGCCTCGGCGGCGGTGTGGAAAGACAAAGGAGTCAATGTCACCAAACTGATCTCGATCGGCCTCACGGGCGGTGAAGTATTCGAATCCGGCACCTCGGGCATGTCCTGCGAAATTGTCGCGATCCTCACCACCGAAGGCGGCAGCGTCGGGAAAATCACCAAATGGGAAACCAAAAAATGCACCGGGGGCTTCGGCGAATTCGCCAAATGCGAACTCGCGACCTCGGAATCGAAAGCCCTCCCCTGGACGGTCGACGTCAATGCCACGGACCTGACGATCACAAATATGCGCATCCGCCGGACCTTCAAAGCGGGCTGCAAAATCGCGGAACTCGACAAAACGCTGAGCAGCACAGTCACGCTCAACACTCCGGCCGCGATCACCGAAATGGAATTCAGCGGCTCGATCGCTGGCTATAAAGCCTTCGGCTCACTCGCGGTCGATGCACCGAACTCCGGTACATACGGGATCGGCTGAGCAGGCTTTGCCTTTCGCGAATGGGGCCCCACTTCGGCGGGGCCCCATTCAGCCTCGCGCCAGCTCGCGGTCGATGAGCGCGGCGAGCGCATCCTCGACGCCGTCGGCGGGGGTGCTGGAGATCTGTGCTCCCGCGGCTGCGCCGCGCACATTTTCGGCCGCCCGCAGCGCATGCCAGTGAGAGTCGAAGGACTCCCCGGAGGTGGCAACGGTGCGGCCGTCGGCACCGAGCAGTCGCCAACGCCACTTACCTACGAGATCTTCATATGCGTCGAACTGGGGCATCTGCCGCCTCCTCTGAATCGGATGGGAACATATGTTCGCATCCGATCCGGCGGCAAAAACAAACCAAGCTCTAGAGCCAAATATGCTCGAAAACCAGCTGGCCGCGCCTGCACTCGAGCAGGCCCATCGAGGGCCGCGGGGCCCGGCGTCGCTCGGTTGGGCTGCCGGGGTTGAAGATCTGAAAACCGCTGTCCTCTTCGTGCAGGGGCAGGTGGCTGTGGCCGAACACGACCGCGTCGGCCCCGGGGAACCGCGTCCGCAGTCGCCGTAGCCGCCCGCCCGCAGGCCCCGCGTCGTGAACGATTGCGATCCTCTTCTCGCCGAGCAGGACCTCCTCGGTCTCGGGCAGTCGCTGCCGCAACGCGGCGCTATCGACGTTCCCGTGCACGGCATGGACGGTCGCGCAGAGCGCTTCGATTTCCTCCAGGACGGGAAGGTCGAGGAAGTCACCGGCGTGAATCGTGGCGTCAGCGGCGGCGAGCAGCCCGAGGCAGCGCGGCGGCAGCCGGCGGCTGCCCTTCGGCATGTGGGTGTCGGCGATGACGGCGATCATGCTGGCCTCGGGCGGCAGATTGACATCGTGGCGGCACCGACGTGGCCGCCGAGCGATTGCCCGCAAGCTCTCCGGGGTAGACGGGAGCGATGTCCGCCAACCCGGCCCACGGCCCGCTTCTGCCGATCTACCTCAACGATCATCTCGCCGGCTCCGTGGTCGGCGTGCAGCTCGCCCGCCGGGCGCGGGCCCACAACGAGGGAACCGAGCTGGGCCGGGTCCTGGCCGAGATCGGCGCCGAGATCGAAGCCGACCGGGCGACGCTGCGCCGTCTGATGGACCGCCTCGGCATCGCCGAGAGCAGGGTCAAGCCCGCCGGCGCCTGGCTGCTCGAGAAGCTGGGTCGGCTCAAGCTCAACGGCCAGATCCGCGGCTACTCCCCACTCAGCCGCGTGGTCGAGCTGGAGGGGCTCTGCGCGGGCATCGCCGGCAAGCTGCTGCTTTGGCGGGCGCTGGAGCGGACGTTCGGCACGGAGCTTCAGGGCTTCGACTTCGAGGCGCTCGCCGAACGGGCGAACTCGCAGCGGGCCCGGGTCGAGACCTACCGCCTCGATGCCGCGGGCGAGGCTTTCGGCGTCGCTCCGCGGTAGCTGGCCGCCGCCGCTTGCCTCAGAGCGCCGGTTCGGCCAGATGGTCGAGCAAGCCTGACATCCCGCTCTGGCGATGAATCCGGCGCTGGTCGTCAGCGCCGTTGCCGTCGCGCAGGATCCGCGCGATCTCCTCGATCGCCGGCTCGCCGCCCAGCTCGCGCGCGTAGGGCCCGACCGACTCGAGCGTCCGCCGAGCGACCTCCCGAGCCGGTTCCGGAGCCTCGCCGTCGAGCAGGATCTGTGCCTCGAGGCCGTGGCTGGTCGCCTGGAAGTAGGACTCCTCGAGCGCCTCGCGGTAAAGGCCGGAGGCGGTCGGCTGGTCCAGCTCCTTTGCCGCTATCGCCTGAACCAGCGCCGCGAGCGCGCTCGCGGTCAGGGCCTTGGTCTGCACGTCGACGGCGCGCACCTCGACCGTTCCCAGCCGCGGATGGGGACGGACGTCCCACCAGATGTAGGTGTAGTCGTCGACCCCGGCGGCAGCGGTGAGCTGGTCGGCGACCTCGCGGAATTCCCCATAGTCGCGGAACTGCCGCGGCAGCTGGAACCGCGGGTAGCCGCGCACCACCGAGGTGCGGGAGCTGGCGTTGCCGGAGTCGGCGCCTTCGCGGAACGGCGAGTTGGCGCTCAGCGCCTGCAACAACGGCAGGTAGAGGCAAAAGGCGTTGGCGAGACGGATCGCGGTCTCGGGATCGGGCACGCCGAGGTGAATGTGGAGCCCGCAGGGCGGCGTTCTCAACAGGTCGCCGAAGTCCTCGCGCACCACCGCGTAGCGGGGCTTGTCGACCAGCTTCGCCTGGGTGGCCTCGGCGGCGGGATGCAGGCCCGAGGCCAGCAGCCCGAAGCCCGCTTCGCGAACCGCCCGCCGGGTCTCGAGGAGCTCGCGATGCACGTCCTCGAAGCCGTCGCAGATCCCGGTCTTGAGCTCGATCTGCTCGGCGAAGATCTCGGCCGAGACCCGTTCGGCGAGCGGTGCGTCGACGGCCTCCAGGACGGCGTCGCTGGCCGCGCTCAAAGCGCAGTGCTGGTCGACGAGGAGCAGCTCCTCCTCGACCCCGAGCGAGAGCGGAGGAGAGGTGCCGAAACGGTGCTCGTCCGCCGTCGGCGTGCGATCGGCCCGCGAGGGAGGGGGAGGAGAGGGGTCGGCGGACATCCCGCCCCGCTACCCACTCAGGCCGGCAGTAGAACCCTGATCGGGTCGAATTCCGCCACGGAGAGGCTCACGTGAAGTTCGATCCGTGGCGACCGCGGCGATCGTCTCGATCGCCTGGCGCAGCTCGCGATGGCCCGGCAGGCCGTAGCCGAGCACCAGGCTGGGCGGATGCGGGTGCGTCCGGGTGAAGGTGGCCAGCCCATGCGTCTGGACGCCGGCCTGGCCGGCGCGGTCGACGACGTCTTCCTCGGCGGCGCCGGGAGGCAGCTCGAGGACGACGTGGAGGCCCGCGGCGATGCCGCGCACGCGAGCACCCGGCAGGGCCGCCTCGAGAGCGTCGAGGAGCGTCGCCCGCTTGGCCCGGTAGTGCTGGCGAGCGGCGCGGACGTGACGGTCGAAGGCGCCGCTGGAGATCAGGTCCGCGAGCGCCCACTCGTCGAGGCGGGGGCCGCCGCCGTCGGCCACGGTGCGGGCGGCGATGACGATCGGGACCAGCTCGGCGGGAAGCAGGAGCCAGCCGAGCCGGAGGGCGGGGGCCAGGGTCTTGGAGACGGTGCCGGCGAGCACGACCACGTCGGGTGCCAGGCCCTGCAGGGTGCCGGCCGGGCCGCGGTCGTAGCGCAGCTCGGCGTCGTAGTCGTCCTCCAGGATCAAGGCGTCGTTGTCGCGTGCCCAGGCGACCACCTGTCGCCGCCGCGCCGGGGCCAGGACGGCGCCCAGCGGCAGCGCATGGGCGGGGGTGACGACGACGGCGTCGGGCGCGGCCGCCGCCAGGGCGACGGTGTCGATGCCGTCATCGTCGATCGGGACCGGGACCGGCTCGAGGCCCTCGGACTCGATCGTCCAGCCGGCGACGGGATAGCCGGGGTCCTCGACGGCGATCCGGCTGCCGCCACGTCCTCGTACCAGCTGGCAGAAGAGGCGCAGCCCCTGCTGGTAGCCGGCGGTGACGACCACCCGGTCGGGCTCGGCCGCGGCGGCGCGCACGCGCCCGAGGTGCTCGGCCAGCGCGACCCGCAGCTCGGCGGTGCCCCCGAACTCGCCATAGCCGAGGCGGGCGTCGGGCAGCTCGGCGAGGGCACGCCGCAGCGCCCGGCCCCAGGCGCGCCGCGGGAACAGCGAGAGGTCGGGCGCGCCGGGAAAGAGATCGATGCCCGCCAGCGGCGGCGGAACGGGGGCGTGGTCGCCAGGCCCGCCTCTGGCTTCGTCCCGGTTGCCCTGCGCCGGGGGCGCGACGTGGGTGCCCGAGCCGCGGCGGGCGACCACGTATCCCTCGGCTGCCAGCTGTTCATAGGCCTCAACGACCAGGCGCCGCGAGACGCCGAGCTCGGCGGCGAGGGCCCGGGAAGAGGGCAGGCGCGCGTCGGGTCGCAGGCGCCCCACCCGGATCGCCTCTCTCAGCCCACCCTCCAACTGGGCGCGGCGGGGCCGCGCCGGGTCCCAGCGCGGCAGCAGCAGCTCGGGCGATCGGGTGGAAGAATTGGACCCCGATTTAGCCATCGAATTGGACCTTATCGTGGTGCCACCTAGCACCTAGGCTGCGTGGCCACTTCGAGCAGGAGGCCCAGGATGTCCAGAATCGAGCCGCGCCAGGGAGTCTTCGCCCGCTTCGTCGCCCGTGGCAGCCGCGTCGCCTACGGGCGCGAGATGAAGTCCGCCGGCGTTTTCGCCCAGCACCCGCGACTGATGGTCGACTACATGCGCTTCAACCGCGCCGCCGAACGCGGCCGGCGGGTGCCGAAGGGGCTGAGCGAGTTGGCGGTGCTGAAGGCGGCGACGATCGTCGGCTGCGAGTTCTGCATCGACATCGGCTCCGAGTACGCCCGCCGCTCCGGCCTCGCCGACGAGCAGCTGCTTGCCCTCCACGAAGCCCACGACTGCGGCCTGTTCAGCGAGGACGAGCTGCTCGTCATCGATCTGGCCAGCGGCATGAGCCGTACCCCCGGCACGGTCGCTGAGGCGCTGATGGCGCGGGTGCGCGAGCGCTTCGGCATCAAGGGAACCCTGGAGCTGGTGCAGCTGATCGCCTGGGAGAACGCCAGGGCGCGGATGAACGTCGCCCTCGACATCGACCCCGAGGGCTTTTCCGAGGGCAAGGCCTGCGCGCTGCCCGACCGTTTCGGCGAGCAGGCCCCGGCGGCCGTCGCCTAGCCCGGGCCCGAGCCCGGCGGCGGGCTCCGGTCGCGCTGGGCGGAGCCCTGGATCGCCGCGAGCAGGATCGCCACCACGCCGGCAGCCATCGAGCCGGCGATGATGTCGGCGTGGTCGGGGTTGTCCGTTGCCAGGTCGACCAGGGCGTAGGTCTCCCCGGCCAGCAGGATGCCCACCGTCATCAGGCTGAGGATCCAGTTCACCGGCCGGCTGCGCCAGCGAATCGCGCCGGCCTCGATCACATAGCCGATCAACAGCACGAGGACGATCTGCGAAGCCTGTTCCTGAAACCGCAGCGACTCCGAGGCCTGCGGCAACGGCCAGGTGACGGCGACGAAGACGAGGAAGGGGGCGACGAAGGGAACCTGAGGCGCGGCCCAGACGACGAAGTCGACGACGAAGCGGGCCAGCTCGCCGAACCAGGCGAGCGAGAGGCTCGGCGCGGGGAAGGGAGGGGCGCTCTCGCCGAAGATCCCGAGCCGGTAGACGACCAGCGCCCCGACCGCGACGATCGCGACCGGCGCGGCGAGGATGCCGAGCAGCGCCGTTCCCAGCCCGGCCAACAGAGACAGGGCCGCGAGCAGCCCGGATACGACCGGACTCCGCTGCTTGCCGCCCGCTGGTTTGCTCGACTCGCTCAACCCGCCCGCACCCTATAAGTGCGCTGACCGGCCAGGTGAGGTCGGTAACTTCACAGCGTGGCCGAGCTGACCTGTCCCAAGTGCCAGGCGCCGATGCGCACCCACCAGCGCAACGGGGTGACGATCGAGCAGTGCACGAAGTGCCATGGGATCTTCCTCGACCGCGGCGAGCTCGAGCAGCTGATCGGCGCCGAGAGCTCCTTCCTCGGCCGCTACGGCGCCGGCGGAGCGGTCAGCAACGATACTTAGCCGATGCCCGCCGCCCTGATCGAGTTTCCGGCCGACGACGCCGAGCGGGCGCTGCGCTTCTGGCGCGGGGTCCTCGGGGTCGAGCTGGCGCCGCGCGACGACGACGAGGGCGCCGGTTGGGTGCATGAGGGCGATGGAGCTCGGCTCGGGGTCCACGAGCGCGGCAAGGGGCCCGGCGACACCGGATCGCTGCCCTACTTCCCGGTGCCGGAGATGGCGGCGGCGTTGGAGCGGGTGCAAGAGCTGGGCGGCTCGGTCGTCCACCCCGGCGAGCGCTGGTCGATCTGCCGCGACTCCGAGGGCAGCCCGTTCGCGTTGGAGGCGAGCGGCGCCTGAGCTAAGCGGGGCCGGCGCCGGCGTTGGCGCTCGCGGCGGGCTCGACGCGGAAGGCCGAACGCGTCGGATGTTCGGGCTTGAAGAAGGTGGCGGTCTGGTTCTGCAGGCGCCAGGGGAAGGGCAGGCGGCCGCGGGGCGAGCCGAGGAAGCGGGTGAAGAGGACCGCGGCGCGGTTGCAGCCGATGCCGGAGCGGGGCGGCAGGTAGAGCAGGTACTGGCCCTTGGCGAAGGTGATCGGGCCGAGGACGACGTTGGAGTTGACCGTGAAGGTGTTCTTACAGAGAGCGCCGAGTTCGTTGTTGCCGCCGCCTTCGCCGCCGCTGGAGCCGAGCGCGACCGAGAAGCCGGCTTTGCCACCCCGGGTGAAGGAGGCCTTGCCGCTGCCTTGGGCGTTTACTCGCCACGGCGAAGGCAGGACGCCGTCGTAGTCCTCAAGGAAGCGGGTGAAGAGCTTCGATGCCGCGGGGCAGGTGAGGCCCGAAGCGGGGGCGAGGGTGACTTTGTAGCTGCCGGCCGGCAGCACCGCGGGGCCGATGCGGTCGCTGTGAAGGACCCGGAAGCTGGGGCAGCCGGCGCCGGCTGCGGTCGCGGCGCCGATGCTCAGCGCCAGGGTCGCAAGCAGCGCCGCGAATGCCACGGTGAAGGCGAGTCCGAGACCCTGCTTCGAGGATGAAGTGTGAACGAGGCCCACGGCGCGGAAAACTAGTGCGCCGGACGGACGAGTCCGTGATTCCGACTCACCCCTTGTGCGAAGGGGCCAGGGACGACTAGCGGCGCGCGGTCGGTGCGATCCGGTCCAGCTCGGCCAGGTCCGCGGCGCTTGGCTGCCAGCGCAGCGCCGCGACGTTGGCGCGCACCTGCTCGGGGCGCGTCGCCCCGGCGATCACCGAGGCGACCGCGGGTTGGGCCGCCAAGCCGGCGATCGCGACATCGACGAGGCCGATGCCCCGCGCCGCCGCGAACCGCTCCAGCGCCTCGACGACGTCGAACTGAGCCTCGCTGCCGGCCTCGCTCCCGGCCAGCCGCGTGCCCTCCGGCGCCTGCTCGCCACGGCGGTACTTGCCGCTGAGCAGTCCCTTGGCGAGGGGGAAGAAGGGGAGGATGGAGGCGTCGAGTCGCTCGCAGGCGGAGGCCATCTCGGCCTCGATCCCACGCTCGAGCAGGCTGTACTCGTTCTGCACGGTGACGAAACGCGCCAGCCCCTGCTCCCGCGACACCCGCGCCGCCGCTTCGAGTTCGTCGACGCTGACGTTGGAGCAGCCGATCGCGCCGACGACCCCTTCGCGGACCAGCTCGTCCAGTGCCGCCAGCGTCTCCTCGATCGCGGTCACCCCGTCGGGGCGGTGGTACTGGTAGAGATCGATCCGCTCGACTCGCAGCCGCCGCAGCGAGCCCTCGACCGCCCAGCGGATGTACTCGCGGGAGCCGCGGGCCGCCGCGGGCGCCCCCTCGGCGCCGTCCATCTCCCAGCCGAACTTGGTCGCGAGGAGGAACTCGTCGCGACAGCCCGCCAGCGCTGCGCCCATCAGCCGCTCGCTCGCCCCGGCGCCTCCGTAGACGTCGGCGGTGTCGAAGAAGGCGATGCCGGCGTCGAGCGCCGCCTCCAGAACCACCGCCGTGCCGTCCCCGTCGAGCCGCCCGCCGAAGTTGTTGCAGCCGAGGCCGACGACCGAGGCCGCGAGCTCGGAATCGCCGAGGCGGCGAGTCGGCAGGGGGGTGGAGGGGGACGTGTCGTTCATAGCCTCTTCTCTCATACGTACCATGCGGGCGACAGATGCCTGAACCAGTCAAGCGCAACCAGCGCTACATGCCCGGGCTGGACGGGCTGCGTGCCGTCGCCGTCCTCGCCGTGATCGCCTTCCACCTGGGATTTGGGTGGGCTCCTGGCGGGCTGCTCGGGGTCGGCATCTTCTTCACTCTCAGCGGTTACCTGATCACCGACATCCTGCTCTCGCAGCTGGCCCGTCGCGGCCACATCCGCCTCGGCAAATTCTGGCTCGCCCGCGCCCGCCGCCTGCTGCCGGCCCTGTTCGCGATGCTGATCGTCGTCGTCGCCTGGGTGACGATCTTCGGCCCCGCCCAGCCGCAGCAGTTCCGCGACGCCGTCGTCGCCTCGGCCCTCTACGTCAGCAACTGGCAGCTGATCTTCGGCGACGTCTCCTACTTCGCCCGCTTCGCCCCGCCCGGCCCGCTCAACCACCTCTGGTCGTTGGCGATCGAGGAGCAGTTCTACATCGTCTGGCCGTTCCTGCTGCTGATCGGGGTCAAGCTCGTGCGCGAGGCGCCGCTGCCCTCCGGGGTGCGCCCGCGGCTGGCCGTCGTCACCCTGGCGCTGGGACTGCTCTCGGCGATCCTGATGGCGATCCTCTACAAGCCCAGCCTCGACCCCTCGCGGGTCTACTACGGAACCGACACGCGCGCCTTCGAGCTGCTCTTCGGCGCCGCCCTGGCGATGGTCTGGCCGAGCCGCAAACTGAGCCCGCGGATCGGCGCCGGCGCCCGCAACACCCTCGACGGCCTCGGCGTCGCCGGCCTGGTGGTGATCGCGCTGATGGTCTGGCGGACCGACCAGTACTCCGCCTTCCTCTACCGCGGCGGCTTCATCCTGCTCTCGATCGCGACGGTGCTGGTCGTCGCGGCGCTGGCCCACCCGGCCAGCCGCCTCGGCCCGGTCCTCGGTTGGAAGCCGCTGGGCTGGATCGGCGTGCGCTCCTACGGCATCTACCTCTGGCACTTCCCGGTAATCGTCCTCACCACCCCCGGCGGCATCGCCAACGGCGCCGAACCGCTGCGCGAGCTGCTGCAGTTCGCGGCGATCGTCGGCATCTCGGCGCTCTCTTGGCGCTACATCGAGGAGCCGGTCCGCCACGGCGCCATCGGGCGCCTCTGGAAGCGGGCGCAAGCGGGGGAGTGGCGCCCGCAGCGCCTCTCGCGCGAGGGCTGGGCCGTCGCCGGCGCCTGCTTCGTCGTCCTCGTCGCCGCCTGCGCCGGCATGGCCGGCGTCAACTCGGTCTCCGCCGAAGGCAAAGACGTGCGGGTGGAAGAAGCGGTCGCCGCCGGCACCGCGAAGCCGCCACCGCTGACCCCGGCCCAGGCGAACTCGTCGACCCGCTCCTCCTGCAAAGCCGTCGTCCACATCGGCGACTCCACCTCCGAGGGCCTCACCTCACCCGAATACCTGCCGCTCGAAAGCCAGCGGATCGAAGCCCAGTACGCCGACGTCGGCGCCGTCGAACAGCACATGGAGATCTCCGGGGCGCGCTCGATCGAAGAGCAGTTCGAAGGCGTACCGAACGCCCAGGAAGTGGCGGAAGCCTGGAAGATCGAAGGCTTCAAAGGCTGTTGGGTGTTGGCACTCGGCACCAACGAGGCGGCCAACGTTTTCGTCGGCTCCGCGGTCGGCGAGATGGAACGGATCGAAATCATGATGAACACGATCGGCGACGAACCGGTGCTCTGGGTCAACGTCCGCTCGCTGGTCGAAGAGGGCGACCCGTACGCGGCCAAGAACATGGAAAAGTGGGACGAAGAACTACTCGTCGCCTGCCGCAAATATCCCAACATGCGAGTCTACGACTGGGCCTCCGACGTCAAAGACGCCTGGTTCATCGAAGACGGAATCCACTTCACCTCACCCGGTTATGCCGCCCGCAGCGAGCTGATCGCCCATGCCCTCGCCCATGCATTCCCTGCTTCGGGCGAGAGCGAAAGCGGCGCCAACTGCCTGGTCAGCTGACGGGTTCACCTTTTTCAACCAGTCGGGCACGGGTAGCCCATTAACCCCCTACAGGAAGGACCACCACCCAGATGAGTGATTTAAACGAGCGCGACGCGAAGCTTGTCCAGTATCTGAACGAGGCCTACGGCAAGGAGAAGGAGCTGGAGACCTCGCTCGAGGCGCATATCGCGATGACGACCAAGGCGCCGTACAAAAAGCGCCTCAAACAGCACCTCAAAGAGACCAAGTCGCACGCCAAACAGCTGGAGCGCCGGATCAAGAAGCTCGGCGGCGGCGGCCACGCGATCCAGACCGTGGTCGCCAAGGCGACCGCCGCCGCGAAGGGCCCGCTGCACGCGGTCCGCGGCAGCGGCGAGCAGGAGAAGATGCTGAAGAACGCCAAGACCGAGTACTTCAACGAGCACGAGGAGATCTCCACCTACCTGGCGATCGAGACCTTCGCCGAAAAGGTCTCCGACAAGGAGACGGCGAAGCTCGCCCGCGACATCCGTCGCGAGGAGGAACGGATGGCGAAGTTCCTCGAGGGCCAGATCAAGTCGCTCTCCGGTGCAGTCGCATCGGCGGAGGTCCCCGCTGCGCAGCGCCGCCCTGCCAAATCGGCCGCCGCCAAAAAAGCGGCGCCCGCGCCGAAACGCAAAGCGCCGGCTAAAGGCAAAGCCGCTGTGGCGAAACCCAAAGCGCGCCCGGCGTCGAAAAGCAAAGCGCCGACCAAAAGCAAAGCCAAATCGAAAGCGGCCGCGGCTCCGAAACGCAAAAAAGCGGCGAGCTCGTCCCGCAAACGCTCCTAGGAACCGAAAGCGCCCTCAGCGCCCGCGCCCTCCAAGGGTGCGGGCGCTGAGGCTCATGAAAAGAAGTAGAGCTTCTCGATGAAGCCGTGCAGCTGACGCTGTCGCACCTCCACGATCGCCTCGGCCTGGACCAGGGTCAGCAGGTGGTAGGAGATGACCTGAAGGGTGAGCTGCCGCTCAAAGAGCTCCCGGAGATCGCTTGCCGACAGCGGCTCGCCGATCCAGCGCAGGGATTCGACGATCGCGACCCTGGTGGGGTGAGTGAGAAGGGGAACGAGCGTGTCCCACTCGAACGGCTCGCTCCCCTCCGTCTTCAGCATGTCTCCCGGCCTCGGCCAGGCAGGACGCAGCGCTGTGGGGTGGCATTGGAGGAAGTTCGATACATGTCGGTGGCAAGTCGACCCGGCCGGGCCCTTGGGTCCCGGCAGCTGGTTTGTGTTAGTTGATTGCTAACGGTCTCAGATTGAAATGCAGCAGTCCATACCGACTTCTTGAAACAGCTTTAACCGTCAGTCAGTTTTTCCCTGGAGTGAGCCGATGTCGCGCGGAAGAAGTGCTGCCAACCTGTCGACTCCGCTCAAAGCCCATCGTCGACGCGATCAAAGTCACAGCCTCCTCGCCCGATTCGGCCCGGCGATTGGTGGAGCGAGCCTCGATCTCCACGATGCGTTCCCAGGATTCGCGTTGCTCGTCAGCGAGCTCTTGGCGCCCTTGGGCGTCAAGGTTGAACCAGCGCCACATCATGCGGACTGCGGGGTCATTATTCATCTTGCCCGCCCATAATGACCCGAGTCCCTCGGCCGTGATCGTCTGCAGGATGAGTGCCGCGTATTCCTGTTTAACCGCTAGCGGCAAGGCTTCGGCTTCCTCGTCGGTTATGAAGGGAAGCTCGATCGCCCGGTAAAAGTGCTGGTCGGTGTTGCGCACCTTTTCGATCCTCGCGAGTTCGATGCAGTGCGACTCGACCAGTTCTTTTATGTGATGCCCGATCGTCGTGAGGGGTTGGTGGATGAGCCTGGAAAGCTCGGACGCGCTATGCGTGCCTTCGTTCAAGATGCAAAGGATTTCGATCCGGATGCGATGGCCAACGCCGTAAGAAACCGCCTCCTCCACACTGCGCTTTTGCTCTGGTCTGGTGGTAGTTGCCATCGAAGGTCCCTCGCATTCGACTCGATTTACATATTCAGAGAGCACAGAGCATAAGCAGTTTCAGGGCCTCGCACTGCTCTTCGCTAGGGCAATAGCGAATAGTCGGGAAATCCCTACCATCGGCGTCTCCCGTGCCGGTGGACGGCCGGGACGACTAGGGGGAGGGAGGTGAGTACGGATGACGGTCCGCAAGGCAAGCCCGACTATTCCCAGCGTGCAGATCTTTAAGCACGGCTAGGAGACTCAGCAGCAGGTCGGGGTCGATCCCGCTCCTTGGGTCGGGGTCGACCCTTTCGCATCTCGGCCGTCGCGCTCAGGCGCCGTCGATCGCGACCGGCTCCAGCTCGTCGGCCGGCTCGAAGCCGAGGATGCGGCCGTAGAAGTAGAGCTCGGCTTCGAGGCAGCGGATCTCGGTCTCCGAGCGGCGGAAGCCGTGCGCCTCGTCGGCGAAGGCGAGGTAGGCATGGGGGATGGTGTTGCGCTTCAGCGCGGCAACCATCGTTTCCGCCTGACTTGGCGGCACGACCTCGTCCTCCAGGCCCTGGAAGAGGATCACCGGCACCCGCAGTCGCTCGACGAAGTGAATCGGCGAGCGCTCGTAGTAGAGCTGCTTCTGCTCGGGATAGGGACCGATCAAGCCGTCGAGGTAGCGGGACTCGAACTTGTGGGTATCGGTGGCGAGGGTCTCGGTGTCGGCGACGCCGTAGTAGCTGGCGCCGGTGGCGAAGTCGTCGTGGAAGACCAGGGCGCAGAGGGTGGCGTAGCCGCCGGCGCTGCCGCCACGGATCGCCAGGCGCTTGCCATCGACCTCACCGCTGGCGGCCAGGTGACGGGCGGCGGCGACGCAGTCGTCGGTGTCGACCACGCCCCAGCTGCCGCGCAGGCGCTGGCGGTAGGGCCGGCCGTAGCCACTGCTGCCGCGGTAGTTGACGTCGACGACGCCGATGCCGCGGCTGGTCCAGAAGAGGTACTCCGCGTCGAGCGCGGGAGTTGCGTGCGAGGTTGGGCCGCCATGGCTTTGGACGATCAGCGGCGGCAATTCGCCCTCGGGGCCTTCGAAGTCGGGGTTGGTCGGCGGGTAGTAGAAGGCGTGGGCGGTCTCGCCGCCGCTGGTTGGGAACTCGACCGCGCGCGGAGTCGAGACGTAGGCGGGGTCGAGCGGTTGGTCGCTGGCGCTGCGGACTTCCTCCAGCTCGCCGCTCGCCACGTCGTAGAGGACGATCGCGGTCTCGGTTGCGGGGCTGGCGGCGGCGAAGGCGACGGTCGTCCCCCGGATCGATAGCGAGGGGAAGCCGAACGACGTGAAAGGCAGTTCGAGGTCGCGCAGGCGCTCGGCGCCGGCATCCTGAACGAAGAGTCGTTCCTCGCCGCGCTCGCAGCGGATGAAGGCGACGGAGCCGTCGGCGAGGAAGGCGTAGGTCGAGCCGCCGAACAGCCACTGCGGGTGGCCCAGCTCGGTCTCCTCGGCGGTCAGCCGCTCGCTTGCCCCGGACTCGTCGCGGTAGAGGTTCCACCAGCCGTCGCGGTCGGAGACGAAGTGCAGCCGGCCCTCGGCGTCCCACTCGGGCTGGAAGACAGACTCCTCGGGGCCGCCGGCGACCAGGCGCGCGTCGGCGGTGTCCTCCAGCGGGGCGACCCAGAGCTCGGTTCCGTCCCAGGGCATGTTCGGGTGGTCCCAGCAGGTCCAGGCCAGCCAGCAGCCGTCGGGGCTGACCCGGGGGAAGGAGTAGAAGTCGCGCCCAGAGGCGAGCACGGCCGGCTCGCCGCTGCCGTCGAGCGCCAGGGCGACGATCTGGTTCTCGGCTTCGCCCTCGCCGTGGACCTCGCGCACGCAGACGACCGCGCGCCCGTCCGGGGCGAGCCGGCAGTCGGCGTAACGCAGCCCGCCCGGGTTCTCCGGCTCGGGCGTGATCGCAACCGGCTCCTCGCCGAGGCGCTGGCGGTAGAGCCGCTGGTCGACGAAGTCGACGAAGAGGACGAGGTCGTCGGCGACCAGCGTCCAGGCGCCACCGCCGTACTCGTGGACGCGGGTGCGGACATTGGTGCCCTCGGGCGTCACCGCTTCGGGCGCGCCGCCGGGGGCACGTCGCATCAGCACCACCCGCCCGCCCTCGGCCGGCCGCCCTTCCGCCCACCAGACTGCTCCGTCGCCGGCCAGCGCCGGTGCGGCCAGTCGCCGGCCGCCCTCGGCCACGACCCTGGGAGCGATCGGCGAGCGCCAAGAGCCATAAGGGCCAATCGAGGGCATCCCCGCAGTCTAGGTCCATCGATTGGTGACTTAGGTGCGCTATAGGCCCCCTAACTCACCAATCGATCGGGGGCCGCGCCGCCATAGACTGCCGCGCCGATGACCAACACTTACGAAGTCCCTCAAGAGTCCCGTGACCTCCGCGACATGGTGCGTCAGCTGGCGCAGGAGAAGATCGCCCTGCGCGCCGGCGAGATCGACCGCGAAGGCAAGTACCCCTGGGACGTGCGCAAGCTGCTGGCCGAGCACGACATCCTCGGTCTGCCCTTCGACGAGCGCTACGGCGGCACCGGCACCGGCACCCTGGTCCTGCAGATGGCGGTCGAGGAGATCGCCAAGGCCTGTGCCTCCTCGGCCCTGATCCTGATGATCCAGGAGCTCGGCACGCTGCCGATTCAGCTCTTCGGCTCGGACGAGCTGAAAGAGCGCTTTCTGCCGCAGTGCGCGAGCGGCGAGTGGTCGCCGGCCTTCGCGCTGTCGGAGCCCGAGGCCGGCAGCGACCCGGCGGCGATGCGGACCACCGCCGTCCGCGATGGCGACGAATGGGTGATCAACGGGCAGAAGAACTGGATCACCAATGCTTCCGTCGCCGACTTCTACGTCGTCTTCGCGGTGACCGACCGCGAGAACAAGCGGATCAGCGCCTTTGTGGTCGAGAAAGAGCGCGAGGGATTCGACCCCGGCAAACTCGAGCACAAGCTCGGGATCAAGGGCTCGCCGACCGGCTCGCCGTCCTTCACCGACGTCCGCGTCCCACAGGAGAACCTGATCGGCACCGAGGGCAAAGGCCTCGGCGTCGCCCTCGGCACGCTCGAGCGCACCCGCCTCGGCGCCGCCGCCCAGGCCGTCGGCATCGCCCAGGGGGCGACCGACTACGCCAACGAGTACGCCAAGGAGCGGGTCGCCTTCGGCAAGCCGATCAACGCCCTGCAGGGGATCCAGTTCAAGCTCGCCGACATGGAGACCGGCACCGCCGCCGCCCGCGAGCTCCTCTACAAAGCCTGCTCGATGGCGGACCTGACCGAGCGCCCGGCCAGCCTTCCCAAGTGGACCTCGATGGCGAAGCTGTTCGCCTCCGACAACGCGATGAAGGTCACGGTCGAGGCGATCCAGGTGCTCGGCGGCTATGGCTACGTCAACGAGTACCCGGTCGAGCGCATGTTGCGCGACGCCAAGATCACCCAGATCTACGAGGGCACGAACGAGATCCAGCGCGTCGTCATCGCCCGCACCATGAGCCAGTAGTCAAGGCCGAGGCCTAGCCGCCGGCTTCGACCTCGCGCAGGCGGTGGGTGTCGACGTCGTAGACGAAGCCGCGCACCGCGTCGCGATGGGGGATGAAGGGGGAGCGGCGGACGCGGTCGAGCGACTGGCGGACGCTGTCATCGACCCGCTCGAAGGCCTCGATCGGGAATTCGGGGGCGACCCCCGCCGCCTCCTCGAGCTCGACTCGGAAGCCCTCGTTGGTGATCTTCTCCATGCCGCAGTCGGTGTGGTGGATCAGCATGATCTCGCGGGTCCCCAGCCGCCGCTGCGAGATCGCCAGCGAGCGGATCACGTCGTCGCTGACGACGCCGCCGGCGTTGCGCAGCACGTGCGCCTCGCCGTCGCCCAGCCCCAGCGCGGCGAAGACGTCGAGCCGCGAGTCCATGCAGGTGACGATCGCCAATCGCCGGCTCGGCTGCACGTCGAGGTGGCGGTCCGCCAGGGGCTCGGCGAAGGTCTGGTTGTTTGCCAGCAGCTCGTCGATCGTGTCCATCGCGCCGCAGCCTAACTGCCGCGCCCGCGGCAGTTCGAGATCGGGCCCGGGCGGGTAGCTGACGCCAGTAACCGCAGTTCGACCCGAGGAGAGAGCGATGGAGGCGAGCAGTCCCAGCAAGGGCATTTTCGACGGCGCCAACCGCGAGCAGCGCGACCAGGTGATCGAGCTGCTGACCAAGGCTTATTGGATGGAGATCGAGACGGTGATGAGCTACCTCTCGGCCTCGGTCAACCTCGACGGCGTGCGGGCGCAGGAGATCAAGGAGTCGCTGAACGGAGAGGTCGAAGACGAGCTCGGGCACGCGCGCCAGTTCGCCGATCGGATCAAGGAGCTCTACGGCGTCGTTCCCGGCTCCGAGGATTTCGCGCCGGAACAGGGCTTCCTGCAGCCGCCAGAGCACCAGACCGACGTCGTCCACGTGATCCGTGGCGTGATCAAGGCCGAGACCGGGGCGATCGAGCACTACACCCGGATCGTCGAGGAGACCGACCAGGTCGATCCGGTCACCCAGGACATGGTGATCGCGATCCTCCGCGACGAGCAGGGACACCGCCGCCTCTTCGAGGGCTTCCTGCGCGAGTACGAGTTCGAAGGCAAGGCCTGACGGAGCGATGCCCCGTCTCCGGGGACCAGCCGGTAGGGGGCTGGTCGCTGCGGTCGGTCACTAGGCTGCGGTCGCGTGAGCGAGCGTACGGACGAGCGGATCGAGTTGCGGCCGATTGGCCGGGTCGAGTCGCCGCTGCGAGATCGTGGAGCGGCGCCGAAGCAGGGCGACGAGGGGGCGCCGGAGGCGGTCCTGGTCTTCGACGAGCGAGTCCGCGAGGGCTTGCGAAGCCTGGATGAGGGGGAGAACGCGATCGTGCTCACCTGGCTGGACCAGGGCGATCGAGGCACGCTCTCCGTGCATCCTCGCGGGGACCTCTCCAGGCCCGAGCAGGGCGTGTTCAGCACCCGCTCTCCCGACCGGCCGAATCCGATCGGGTTGCACCGGGTCGAGATCGTCGCGATCGATGGGGTCCGGCTGCGGGTTCGCGACCTGGAGGCGATCGACGGGACGCCGATCCTCGACCTCAAGCCGGCACTCGACCGCGACACGGAGCGATAGCGGTGAACGGGGTCGACGAGCTGCGGATCCGAGCGGCAACCGAAGCCGACATGGAGCTTCTCTTCGGCCTGATCCTGGAGCTGGCCGAGTACGAGAAACTCGCCGACGCGGTCGCCGGCGACCCCGAGGTGCTGCGCCGCACCCTGTTCGAGCAGCGAGCGGCGGAGGCGCTGATCGTCGAGCTCGGCGGCGAGGCGATCGGCTACGCGATCTTCTTCACCACCTTCTCCAGCTTCGAGTGCCGCTCGGGAATCTGGATCGAGGACGTCTACGTGCGTCCCGATAGACGCCGCGGCGGCATCGGCCGTGAGGTGATGGAGCACATCGCCGCCCTCGCCCTCGAGCGCGGCCACGTCCGCCTCGAGTGGACCGCGCTGGATTGGAACGAGCCCGCCCTGCGCTTCTACGAGAAGCTCGGCGCCACCCAGCTCGACGACTGGGTCACCCACCGCCTCGAGGTCGACGGCATGCGGCGCCTGCGCCGTAGCTGACCGTGGCTGGCGGTTTAGCCGCCATCCGGAGCAAACCCGCCGATGTCCTGGTCGGCCGCCGCCCGTCGCAGCAGCAGATCGCGCTCGCGCGCGTTCTCGGTCAGCGAGGCGGCGCGTTCGAATTCGGTTGCGGCTTTCTCGTGGCGCCCGAGTTTGGCGAGGAGGTCGCCGCGGACGCTGGGGAGGAGGTGGTACTCGCGCAGGGCGGGGTCGTCGGCGATCGTCTCCAGCAGTTCGAGGCCGGCTTCGGGGCCGAAGGCCATGCCGAGGGCGACCGCGCGGTTGAGCTCGACGATCGGGGAGGGGGAGAGCTGGGCGAGGGCGTCGTAGAGGGCGGCGATCCGCACCCAGTCGGTCTCCTCGGCGCTGCGGGCGCGGGCGTGGCAGGCGGCGATCGCGGCCTGCAGGCCGTAGGGACCGAGCGGGCCGCGCGAGGCTTCCGCTCGCTCCAGGGCCTTGAGGCCGCGGCCGATCAGCAGCAGGTCCCAGCGCGAGCGGTCCTGGTCCAGCAGCAGCACCGGCTCGCCGCCGGGGCCGAGCCGGGCGCGGCCGCGCGAGGCCTGGATCTCCAGCAGCGCGATCAGGCCGTGCGCCTCCGGCTCGCCGGGCGCCAGCGCCGCGAGGATACGGCCGAGCCGCAGCGCTTCCTCGCACAGCGCCGGCCGGATCCAGTCCTCGCCGGCGCTGGCCGCGTAGCCCTCGTTGAAGACGAGGTAGATGACTTCGAGGACCGAGGGCAGGCGGGCGTCGAGCTCGGCCCCGCGTGGGACCTCGAAAGGCACGTTGGCGTCGCGCAGGGTCCGCTTCGCCCGCACCAGCCGCTGCGCGATCGTCGACTCCTTGACCAGGAAGGCGCTGGCGATCTCCGGCGTGCTCAGCCCGCCCAGCAGCCGCAGGGTCAGCGCCACTCGTGCCTCCCGCGGCAGCACCGGGTGGCAGCAGGTGAAGATCAGGCCGAGCAGATCGTCGCCGACCTCGTCGTCGACGGCGGCGTCGAAGTCGGAGCGCTCCAGCGCCATCCGCATGCCGACGTCGCGGGCCAGCTCTTCCTGCTTGCGCTCGAGGGTCGTGTTGCGCCGGGCCAGGTCGATCGCCCGGTTCTTGGCGGTGGCCATCAGCCAGGCCCCCGGGTTGTCCGGGACGCCCGACCGCGGCCAGCGCTCCAACGCCGCGACCAGCGCGTCCTGGGCGAGGTCCTCGGCCAGGCCGACGTCGCGCACCATCCGCGCCAGGCCGGCGATGAGGCGGGCCGACTCGATCCGCCAGACCGCCTCGATCGCCCGGTTGGTCGCGGCGCCGGCCATCGTGGCTATGCCGTCTCGGCCGCTTCCTGGACGTCTTGCGGGAAGTCCTCCATCTCGAAGACGCGACGGACCTCGACCGTGCAGTCCTTGCCCGGGCAGCGCGACGCCCACTCGACCGCCTCCTCCTTCGAGCGCGCCTGGATCACCCAGTAGCCGCCGACGACCTCCTTCGCCTCCGTGAAGGGCCCATCGGTGACGCTGGTGCCACCCTCGGAGTCGAAGCTGACGCGCGCCCCTTCGGCGGGCGGGTGCAGGCCGTCGAGCGAGAGCAGCATGCCGGCCTTGCGCAGCTCCTCGTTGTAGCGGGTCATCGCGCCGACGTCCTCAGCCGTCGGGTTCCACTCCTCTTCGCTGATTTCCGGGTACATGAACATCATGAATCGCATCTCGGCCTCCTTGGCTGGTCAGTTCTCAGCGGCCCATCGAGCCGCTCTCTACCCCGACGACGAACGAGCATCGCCGAAATCGACACGCCGTGAAAATTCGGGCGACTACTCGTCGCGGGGGGTGATGCGAAAGACCGAGACGACCTCGGCCTGGTGCGCCTCGGGATGGGCGACGTAGGCGCTGGGGCCACCGCCGAACCAGCCGGCGGCTTCGTTGTTGCCGACGAAGATCCCCGGGTGGTGCTTGCCATCGGCATCCTGGACCCAGACCTTGTCGCCCTCCTTGAAGCCTTCGATCGTGTCGCTCATTGGCCCTCGCCCCTCGGTAGCGATTGCACGGCCCAGCGGTTGCCGTCGGGGTCGCTGAAGAAGAGGAACGAGCCCCAGGGGAAGTCCTCGATCTCCCCGACCTCGATGCCGCGCTCGCTCAGCTCGGCCCGGGCCGCCTCGATGTCGGCGACAACCAGCTGCAGGCCCTCGAGCGAGCCCGGCGCCATCTCCGTCAGCCCCGTGCCGATCGCGATCGAGGTCGGGGAGCCGGGCGGCGTCAGCTGCACGAAGCGGATCTCGTCGCTGACCCGGTGATCGTGTTCGGCGACGAATCCAGCCTGCTCGTAGAAGGCCTTGGCCCGGTCCACGTCCGCGACGGGGACCTGCATCAGCTCGAGTCGCCACTCCATGACCGCGAGTCTAGCCGCAGCTCCGCCAGGCTTGTCACAGTCGAGGTGCCTATCTCGTCTCATTGGTGAACCCGACGAGAGGAGCAGTCATGAAGGTCCTGGTAGCCGGTGCCGCCGGCGCGATTGGGAAGCAACTGGTCCCGAGGCTCAGCGCCGAAGGCCACGAGGTGTTTGGGATGACGCGAGCTAAGGCAAATGCGGACGCCGTCCGCCAGCTCGGGGCGAGGCCGATCGTCGCCGACGCCCTCGACCCCGACCAGACTGCTGCCGCCGTTGCCGCGGCCGAGCCGGAGGCGATCGTGCATGAGCTGACGGCGCTGGCGGGCTCGCTCGACCTGCGCCACTTCGACCGCGACTTCGAGCTCACCAACCGGCTGCGGACGGAGGCGACGGACCATCTGCTTTCGGCCGGCCGCGCCGTCGGGGTGCGGCGCTTCCTCGCTCAGAGCTACGCCGGCTGGCCCTACGCGCGCAGCGGCGGCCCGGTCAAGACCGAGGAGGATCCGCTGGACCCGACCCCGGTCGACTCGATGCGGCGCGCGCTGGCGGCGATCCGCCGCCTCGAGGACTCGGTCACCGGCGCCGAGTGGACCGAGGGCATCGTCCTTCGCTACGGCGGCTTCTACGGCCCCGGCACCTCGCTCGCCCCGGGCGGGGAGAACCTGGAAGCAATCCACAAGCGCAAGTTTCCGCTCGTCGGCGACGGCGGCGGGGTCTGGTCCTTCGTCCACATCGAGGATGCGGCCGAGGCGACGACCGCCGCGCTCAGACACGGTCGCCGCGGCATCTACAACGTCGTCGACGACGAGCCGGCGCCGGTCTCGGACTGGCTGCCCGCCGTGGCGAGCGGGCTGGGAGCCAAGCCGCCGCTCCGAGTCCCCCGCTGGCTCGGTCGCCTGCTCGCCGGCGAGGCGGTGGCGGTCATGATGACCGAGGTGCGAGGCGCGTCGAACGCAAAGGCGAAGCGGGAGCTGGGCTGGCAGCCCGCCCATCCAAGCTGGCGCCAGGGGTTGGCCGGAGCGGTGGCATGAACGAGTCCGAGGAGCAACTGCTCGCCGAATTGCGACCGGTCGCGCTGGCGATCGCCTACCGCATGCTCGGCAGCGTCGCCGAAGCGGAGGAAGTGGTGCAGGAGTCGCTGCTGCGCCTGAGCCAGGTGCTGGAGCGGGGCGAGCGGATCGAGTCCCCCCGCGCCTACCTGGCCACCGTCACCACCCGCCTGGCGATCGACGAGCTGCGCTCGGCGCGGGTGCGGCGCGAGGCCTACGTCGGCGACTGGCTGCCGGAGCCGCTCGTCACCGAGCCGGCCGACGACCCCGCGGTGCGGGCCGAGATGGCCGACTCGCTCTCGGTCGCCTTCCTGGTCCTGCTCGAGAGCCTGACGCCGGAGGAGCGGGCGGTGCTGATCCTCCACGACGTCTTCGACTACGGCTACGGCGAGGTCGCGGAGGTCGTCGGCAAGAGCGTCGACAACACGCGGCAGTTGGCGGTGCGGGCGCGGCGCCACGTCGAGCAGCGTCCGCACCGCTTCGAGGGCTCCAGCGAGCGCCGCGAGGAGCTCGGCGACCGCTTCTTCGCCGCCGCCGGCCAGGGCGACCTCGGGGCACTGGAGGCGCTGCTCGCCCGCGACGTCGTCCTCCGCGGCGACGGCGGCGGCAAGGTGCCGGCCCTGGCGCGGGCGCTGCACGGCGCCGATCGCGTTGCCGGCACGCTTGCCAACTGGAACCGCCAGGGCGCCCGCGGTGGCGGCCAGATGCGCCGCGCCACGATCAACGGCTTGCCCGGGGCGTTGATGCTCGATGCCGAGGGCGGTCTGATCGGGGCGATGTCGCTCGAAATCTCCGGTGAGGAGATCGTCGCCGTCAACTCGATAGTCAACCCCGACAAGCCCCGCCACCTCGGCCCGGTCGGCGACATGCTGGCGCTGCTGCGGCGACCGGGCTAGCAGGGACCCATGCGGCGCAGCCGCTGGCGATAGACCCGCATCGAGCTGTGCTTCCAGTCGCCGTGGGTCTGGTTGCGCAGGCTCGGCACCAGCTCGTGGTGGTAGGGCGAGCTGAGGCTCTCGTTGTGGCCGATCACGTTGCCGATGCCGATCCCGAAGCGACAGCGCAGGTACTGGGTCAGCCAGAGCGAGGCGCGGCGCTCGGCGGGGTTGTCGAGCACGTCGCCGTCGCCGTAGCCGGCGTGCTCGATTCCGATCGCGGTCCAGTTGAGGCCGACCGTGTGGCGGCAGCGGGTGCGCAGGTTGACCAGCTCGAAGATGCGGCCGGAGGGGGAGACGACGAAGTGAGAGCAGACGTTGGGCAGCTCGCCCAGCTCGACGTCGGCGACGTCGGGGGCGAAGGTGTTGAAGACGGCGGCCGCGGTGGCGGTCTGGGCCATGTGCTCGACGATCGCCTTGGGGTTGCGCAGGCGCCACTTGTGCTGGCCGTAGTGGCGCTCGGAGTAGGCGGCCATCTCGCGCTTGCGTTTGGGGCCGAAGGGGATCAGGCGCTTGACGACCGGCGGCCGGGAGACGCTCGCCGTGGCGCTGGTGTCGCTCGGTCCCGCCGCGTTGGCCGGTCCGATCGCGGTCGCCACGAGCAGGCAGAGCAGCAGCAGGCTGGCCCCGGCGCTCGCGACTCTGGTGGCGGCCCTCATTGCCGCCGATGCTAGATCGCGGCTCGTTCTCGCGACCGGCCAGGGGTAGCCTGGCCGCATGTGCCCAGCCGGCGAGCCGATGAAGGCGAAGCTGACCGACCGTCCCTTCAACGACCCGAACTGGGTCTTCGAGCGCAAGCTCGACGGGATCCGCGCCGCGGTCCGCCGCGACGGCGGCGCGGTGACGCTGACCTCGCGCACCGGCAAATCCCTCACCTCCGCCTATCCGGAGCTGGTCGAGGCGCTGGAGGCCGAGCCGGCGACCGAGTTCGTCGCCGACGGCGAGATCGTCGCCTTCGACGGCTCGCGCACCAGCTTCGAGCGGCTGCAGGGACGGATGGGGATCCACGACCCCCAGCTGGCGCGGATGACCGGCATTCCCGTCTTCCTCTACCTCTTCGACCTGCTCGAGTTCGAAGGCCACGACCTCACGAGCCTGCCGCTGCGCAAGCGCAAGGGGGCGCTGCGGCGCGCCTTCTCCTTCCACGGACCCGTTCGCTACACCCCGCATCGCAACGAGCGCGGCGAGGAGCTCTTCGAGGGGGCCTGCCAGAAAGGGTGGGAGGGGCTGATCGCCAAGCGCGCCGACAGCCCTTACGTCCACGGCCGCAGTGGCGACTGGCTGAAGCTGAAGTGCTCGTTCGAGCAGGAGCTGGCGATCGGCGGCTTCACGCCGCCGCAAGGGTCGCGCCAGCGCTTCGGGGCGCTGCTGGTCGGCTATTACGAGGACGGCGAGCTGCGCTACGCGGGCAAAGTCGGGACCGGCTTCAGCGAGCGGACGCTGGCCGCGCTCGGCGACAAGCTCGAAGCCCTGGAGATCCCGAGCTCTCCATTTGCCCGCGGCGCCGGGCTGCCGCGCCAGGCGCGCTGGGTGGAGCCGCGGCTGGTCGCTCAGATCGCCTTTGGCGAGTGGACCCGGGACGGCAAGCTGCGCCATCCCCGCTACCTCGGCCTGCGCGAGGACAAGCCCGCGGCAGAGGTGGTCCGGGAGTTGCCGTCGACGTAGCTGGGAGTTACCCTCTTTTAAGTAAAGACTTCAATCTGCCTGGGAGAGGTGGGATGGACTGGTACGCGGTGGGAGGAGCCGTCGCGGCGCTGCTGGCGCTGGCTCTGCTCGTCGTCTCGCTGCTGCGGGCGCGGCGCGAAGCGGGTCGCTTCCGCATCCTCGACGAAATCGCCCGCGTCTCCGACGGCGCCGACGATCTGGTCGCGACCCTCGACGCGATCTGCGACATCCTCGTCCCGGAGGTCGCCGACTTCTGCACGGTGGACGTCGTCTCCGACGATGGGATAGAGCGGGCCGTCGCCCGCGTTGCTCCCCAGGGCGGGGAGGAGGCTCAGCAGGCATTGGCCGAGCGCGAGCCGTCGCTACCGCCGCGAATGGTCTCCGACGGCGATGACGCCTCGCTGGAGCCGCGCTTCATCGAGCGCATGGACGAGGCCCAGCTGCGCGCGCTCGCCCACGATGCCGAGGACCTCGAGTGGCTGCGGGGCCTCGGCGTACGCTCGGCGATCACCGTCGCCCTGCGCGCCCGCGGCCGCATGATCGGCACCGTCACGCTCGGCACCGCCTGGTCGCGCCGTCGCTACCACCGCCACGATGCCCGCTTTGCCCGCGTGCTCTCCGGCCGTGTCGCCCTGGCGCTCGACAATGCCGGCCTCTTCACCGACCGTGAGCGCGCCCAGCGCGAACGGGCCGAGATCGCAGCGACCCTGCAGCGCGGCCTGATGCCGTCGCCGCTGCCGGACATCCCCGGCTGGATCGCGGCGGCGATGTACCGTCCCGCCGGCGCTGAGAACAAGGTCGGCGGCGATTTCTACGACGCCTTCCCGATCGCCGGCGGCTGGATGCTGGTGATCGGCGACGTCACCGGACGCGGCGCCGCGGCCGCCTCGATCACCGCCCAGGCGCGCTACACGCTGCGCACCGCGGCCTGGCTCAGCGGCGACCCGCTGGTCGCGCTCGCCACCCTCAACAGCGCCCTGCTGGCCCGCTCCGACTCGGCTCTCTGCGGCGTCGTCGCTTTCACGCTTTTCTCCGATGCCACCCAGCCGGTCCGCCTCGCGGTCGCCGGTCACCTGCCGCCGTTGCTGGTCGACGGCGCGGCGGTGACCGAGATCGCCGAGGCCGGGCCGGTGCTCGGCGCCTTCGGCGACGCCAGCTGGGAGCTCAAGCGTGCCGTCGTCGGGCCCGGTCAGCAACTGGTCGCGGTCACCGACGGCATCACCGAGGCCGGCGGTGCCGGCGAGCGCTTCGGCGAGGCCCGTCTGCATGCCGAGCTGGCCGGCTCCCTGAGCCCGGCGAACTCGGTCAGCAAGCTCGAGGGTGCGCTCGACCTCTTCACCGCCGGTGCCCTCGATGACGACGCGGCCGCCCTCGCGGTGACGCCGACGCTCTCTCAGCCGCCTGCCTAACCGGCGGCGGCCTCAGGGCTTCGCACCATCAAGGTCCACTCGCACATGCGTCTGAGTCAGCTGGGTTCGTCTCTCCGTGCAACGGGTAAGGACGCCCTAACCAACTATCCGCCTCCAGGGAAGCGCCGGCCGTCAGCCGGACCTTCACGGGCATCGACTGACAAGGAGACGAAATGGCAGATTTGACGACTCTCGAGGAGAAGCTGGCGGAGGTGACCGGCCTCGCCGGCGCCGCGCAGGAGACGACGCAGAAAGTCGAAGGCCTGCTCGAGGGCGATGCTTCCAGTTCCATCGCCGACGTGCTGCGGGAGATGCGCGAAGAGGCCGAGGAGACCGAAAGTCGCTGCATCGAGGTTGCCGGGGAGCGCGATGGCAAGAAGACCGCGATCCTCGAGAAGGCCCAGGAAACCAAAAACGAGGCGACCGAGATGATGCGGACCTACCTCGGCGAGGACTCCGACGAGCTCGACGGCTTCGAGTTCCTGATCATGGCCGAGGCTGGCGAGGTGGGCCACTGGGCGATCCTCGGCAAGCTCAACGAGAAGGCCGGCGAGGACCGCGTCCAGGAGCTGGTCGATTGGGCGCTGCCGATCCAGGAGCGGCACCTGAGCACCGTTCGCGACGGCTCCCTGGAGCTGGCCGCGGACGAGGATCCGGACGCCTGAGGCCCGAATGGCAGCCGACGCCACCGGGACGGAGGCGCGGCCGAGGACCCGCGCCTCCGCCGGTACGGTCGCCCTCAGCTTCGACGACGGGCCGGACTCGGTCTGGACCGCCCGTGTCCTCGCCGAGCTGGAGCGCCACGGGGCGAGGGCGACCTTCTTCGTCGACGTCTCCCGGGCATTGGCCCAGCCCGAGCTGATCGAGGCGATGAGCGCCGCCGGCCACGAGGTCGGCTTCCACTGCGTGCGGCACCTCCGCCACACCGAGCTCGGCGCCGAGGGAATCGAGGCCGAGGCTGCCGTCGGCCTCGCCATGCTCGGCTCGGTCGGGGTACGCCCGCGCGCCTGGCGAGCGCCGTGGGGCGTGGTCACCGAGGCGACGGTGCGCGTTGCCGCCGAGCACGAGCTCGACCTCTGGAACTGGAGCTTCGACAGCCACGACTGGCGCGGCGACGTCCGCGACGAGATGCTCGCGGCGCTGGAGGGCGAGGGCGGTCTGGTCGACGGCACGGTGGCGCTGATGCACGACGGACTGGGGCCGGGAGCGCGCCGCGACGGCTGCGCCGAGACCGTGCGCTTGACCGCGGCGCTGCTCGCTGCGGCGAATGCCGCCGGCCTGCGGCCGGCGCCGCTGTCGGTCGCCGTGGGGGCATCGTGACCGGGCCCGTCGACCAGGTGGAGCTGCCGGCCCTCCATCTCTCCCTTGCCGCCCTGCTGGACCAGGCCTTGGTCGAGGTCGCCGCTGGCGCCGGAGCCCGTGACCGCGAGCCCCGCTTTCCGGCCGAGGCGCTGGCCGCGCTCGCCGAGGCCGGGGCGTTGACGGCGACGATCGGGGCGGTTCGCTCGGAGACGTCGGTGGCGCCGGAGTGGCAACTGCTGCGCCGGGTCGCCAGCGCCGACGCCGCGGTCGGTCGCATTCTCGACGGCCATCTCAACGCGATCGAGCGGCTGGAAGTGGCGGCCGAGCCCGCTCTGCGCGACGCCGAGCTGGCCAAGGTCGAGGCCGGCGGGCGCGTGCTGGGCGTCTGGGGCGCCGACCCGGGCCCGGGCGAGGGACCGCCGGCGCGCATGGTCGATGCCGCCGGGGGCACTGTGCTGCGGGGGGTCAAGACCTACTGCTCCGGAGCCGGCGGCGTCGACGCGGCGCTGGTCATGGTCGGCGACGACGATGGGCTTGCGCCGCACCTGGTCCTGGTCGAGTGCGACGGTACGGTCGAGGTCGATCGCGACTGGTATCGCGGCGCCGGGATGCGGGCCTCCGAGAGTCATCTGGTCCGTTTTCGCGACACCCCGGTCGTCGCCGTGCTCGGCGGGCCGGGCGAGCTCGGGCGCGAGCCCTGGTTCTCGCGCGACGCGATGCGCACCGCCGCCAGCTGGGCCGGGATGGTCGACGCCGCCGCCGACGCGGCGCTTGCCGACCTCGCCGCCCGCCGCGCCGCCGAGCCGCTCTCGCAGCTGGCGGCGGGGCGAATCGAGGCGGCGCGCGGCACCGTCGACGCCTGGCTGGCACTCGCTACCGGTGCGGTCGACGGGGGGCGGGAGCTGAAGCCGCTGAGCGTGTCGATGCGGGCGGAGATCGACCGCGCGGCGAAAGCCGTGCTGGAGACCGCGGCCGCGGCCTGTGGGTCACACCCCTTCGTCACCGCCGGCCGCCTCGACCGCGCCCGCCGCGACCTCGAGACCTTCCTCCTCCAGCACCGCCTCGAGCCGCTGTTGGCGCGCGTCGGCGCGGTCCGGCTCGAGCGCGGATGAGCACCGCGATGAGCGAGCGCGACCGCGCTCCAGTCGAGCACTTCGAGCGTCTCGCGACCGAGTCCGCCGATCCCTGGGACTACGAGACCAGCGCCTACGAGCAGGCCAAGTACCGGCGCACGCTCGCCGCGCTGCCGCGGCGGACGGGGCGCACCCTCGAGCTTGGCTGTTCAGTGGGCGTCTTCACCGCGATGCTGGCCCGCCGCTGCGAGAGCCTGCTCGCGGTCGACTTCAGTCCCACCGCGCTGGGGCACGCCCGGCGCCGCCTGCAGGGGGTCGACAACGTCGAGCTGGCCCGGCGCCGCCTCCCCGAGCAGACTCCGAAGGGCCCCTTCGAGACGATCGTCTGCGCCGAGATCCTTTACTACTGGAGCCCGGCGCTGGTCCGCGAGGGCTTGGCCAGGATGGAGCGCGCCCTCGCCCCCGGCGGCACTCTGCTCGCCGTGCACTGGCGCGGCCCCGACCCGCGCCGGGAGCTGAACGGAGACGACGTCCACCGCATCCTTCGGGCCGAGACTCGCCTGCGCTGGCAGGCCGGGGCGCAGGCGCCCGACTACCTGCTCGATCGCTGGGTCGCCGCATGAGCGACGGCATCGTGATCGTCGGCGGTGGCCCGGCGGCACAGGCGGCGGCGAGCGCCTACCGCGCGGCGGGAGCCGAGGCGCCGGTGACGCTCCTCGGCGAGGAGCTGGACCTTCCCTACGAACGGCCGCCGCTGACCAAGGAATACCTGCGCGGCGAGTCGAGCCGCGGCGACCTCACCCTGAAGCCACCCGGCTGGTACCGCGAACGGGAGATAGAGGTCGAGTTGGGCACGGTCGTAACCGAGCTCGATCTCGAGGCCGGCGAAGCCCGCGCCGAGGACGGCCGGTCCTGGCGCTTCGAGCGCTGCCTGCTGGCAACGGGTGCGCGACCGCTGGTCCCGGATCTGCCGGGCGCCGATGGCCCCGACGTGCGCCAGATGCGCACCGTCGCCGACTCCGAGCAGCTGGCCGCCCTGGCCGACAATCGCCTGCTGATCGTCGGCTCCGGCTTCATCGGTTGCGAGGCCGCCGTCTCGATGGCGCTGCGCGGCGCCGAGGTGGCGATGGCGACGCGGGAGCCGAGCCCGCAGGTCGAGCGGCTGGGCGAGCAGGTCTCCGAGCGCCTGACCGCCTGGCTGGATGAGGCCGGAGTCGGTCTGCTCGCCGCGGCCAAGCTGGTCGAGATCGCCGCCGAGCCCGGCGGCGGCCTCGGCCGCTTCGAGGACGGCCGTGAGCAGGGGGCCGACGCGATCCTGCTGGCACTCGGGATCGCCCGCAACGACGAGCTCGCCGTGGCCGCCGGGGTCGAAGTCGAGGGTGGCGTCCTCGTCGACGAGTCGATGGTTTCCTCGCATCCCCGCCTGCTGGCCGCGGGCGACGTCGCCTTCGCCGACAACGCCACCGCCGGTTGGCGGCTGCGAGTCGAACACTGGGGCGAGGCACAGAACCAGGGCGAGATCGCCGGGCGCACCCTGGCCGGCGAAAAGGCGAGTTGGGGCGTCGCGCCCGGCTTCTGGTCGATGCTGGGCAAACGCACGCTCAAGTACGCGGGCTGGGGAGACGGTTGGGACGAGGTCCGCTTCGAGCCGGGAGCGGGGGAGAGCTTCACCGCTTCCTATGGCAAGGAAGGTGAGCTTGTCGGCGTTCTTGCCCATGACGACGACGATGCCTACGAAGAGGGCAAGAAGGCGATCGAGGCGAGGGCACGATGGCGGTGAGCGAAGGCCGCAGGCCAGCGGCCTTCGGCCCAGCCGCCATCGAGCTCAGGGCGGTTGTCGTCGTTCCCGCTCGCGACGAGGAGCAGCGCATCGACGCCTGTCTCGACGCCCTCGCCGCCCAGGTCGAGATCGACCCTGCCGCCTACGAGACGATCGTCGTCCTCGATGCCTGCACAGACGACACCGAGCGCCAGGTCGAGGCGGCGCGGCGGCGCTGGCCGGCTCACCGCCTGCGGACTCTGCCGGGGCCCGGCCGCGGTGCCGGCCCGGCCCGGGCCATCGGGATGGACGTCGCCTGCGCCCGCCTGGAGTCGGTCGGCCGGGTCGACGGGCTGCTCGCCACCACCGACGCCGACTCGGTCGTGGCGCCGGACTGGATCGCCCGCCAGCTGCAGGCGATCGCCGCCGGCGCCGAGGCAATCGGCGGCGAGATCCTGCTCGATGCCGACGAGGCCGAGCGCCTGCCGGGCGCCGTCATCCGTGGCCGCGACGCCGACCTCGTCGAGCGCACCCGCCTGGCCCGGGGCCGCGGCCCGGCCGAGCACGCGCATTTCGCCGGCGCCTCGATCGGCCTCACCCCGCGCGCCTACCGCCGCGCCGGCGGGATGGGTTGGCTTGCCGCCCTCGAGGACCAGGAGCTGGAGGATCGCCTCGCCGGCGCAGGCGTCCCGATCCACCGCCTGCGCCCGGTTCGGGTGACGACCTCGGCCCGGACCGACGGCCGCGCCGAGCGCGGCCTGGCCCTGGACCTGGCGCTGGCCGATTGGCTGAGCGAGCGCAGCTATGTCGGTGGCGACTACGACCTCGAGCAGCTGCTGGCCGCCAAGCGCTCCTCGGTCGCCGTGGTCCTGCCCGCCCGCGAGGTGGCGGCGACGATCGGCTCAACCCTCGAGCGACTGCTGCCGCTGCGCGAAGCCGGCCTCGTCGACGAGCTGCTGGTGGTCGATGCCGACTCCGCCGACGACACCGCGGATATAGCTCGCGAGTGTGGCGCCGAGGCGGTCAGCGAGTCGGCGCTGGCGCCCGAGCTCGGCCCCTGCCTCGGCAAGGGCGACGCGATGTGGCGAGCAGCCGGGGCGGTCGAGAGCGACCTGCTCGTCTACCTCGACGCCGACAGCGCCGATTTCCACTCGGGCTTCCTCACCGGGCTGTTGGGCCCGATCCTGCTCGACCCGGCGCTGAGGCTGGTCAAGGGCTCCTTCCACCGTCCCTTCGCCCGCGGCGGCTCGGTTCATGACGGCGAGGGTGGCCGCGTCACCGAGCTCGTCGCCCGGCCGCTGCTCAACCTCCACTTCCCGGCCCTGGCCGGGTTCGTGCAACCGCTGGCCGGAGAGATCGCGATCGAGCGCGACCTCTTCCGGCAACTCGCGGTCCCGGTTGGATACGGGGTCGAGATCGCGATGCTGATCGACTGCCTGCGCCTGGGCGGCCTCGACGCGCTCGCCCAGGTCGACCTCGGCAGCCGCCAGAACCGCCACCAGTCGCTGCGTGCCCTCAGCGCGATGGCACTGGAAGTGATGGTGGCGGTCGAACGGCGAAACGGGGGTGCGGTGCGGCCCGACACGGCCAGCTTCCGACCCCGCCCCGGCGATGACGGCGCCGCGGAGAAGTGGCGCCTGCGCTGCGAGGAGCGGCCGCCACTCGCGGCGGGCCCACGCTCGGAAGCCCGGTTTGACGCGACGCGGGGGATGGGTAAGAGAGACCTACCGATCGACGATCCGAGGCCGAGTCACCCGCTTCGCGATCCCCCTCTTCCAGGAAAGGTGTAAATCGATGACCGATCACGAGCACACGCAGGAGCGAACCGCAGGCGGGCTGCTGGGCAAGGCGGCCGGCCGGGCCAAGGAGATCGTCGGCTCGGCGCTGGGCAACGACCGGCTCGACCGCGAGGGGCGCCTGCAGCAGGTTCAGGTCGAGGCCGAGGAGGAGGCGATCGAGCGCGGCCAGGAGGCGGACGAGAAGGACGCCGAGGCGAAGCTGTCGATCGCCAAAGCCGAGACCGAGACCGAGCGGCGGGAGCTCGAGCAGGAGCTCTCGCAGCTCTCGGACGAGGAGCGCATCGAGCACGAGCGCCAGCAGAACAAACGCCAGGCGGAGGCGGCCCACGCCGAGGAAGTTCGCGAGGCCGCGGCCCTCGAGCGCGAGGCGAACCGCGCCGAGCGCGCCGCCGGCGCGGTTGACCCGGAGCAGGGCCGATGAGCCTGCTCTCGATCCCGAAGACGGTCGTCGACCGCTCTCTGAAACTGACTCGGGCGCCGCTTGACTTCGCGCTCAACGCGACCGGCCTGAAGCGACAGAGCCCCGGTGCCCAAACCGCCGAGCTGCAGCGAGATCGGGCCGAGCGCCTGCGCCAGCAGGCCGAGGATGAGCGTCGGCGCGCGGCCGAGAAACGCGAGGCGGCCGAGGCGCGGGCCGAGAAAGCGGCTGCCGCGAAAAAGCGCGCCGCCGCCAAAAAAGCGCAGAAAGCCAAACGTGCAAACGAGAAACGCGATAAGTCGGCCAAGCTGACCGCGCTCGAGGCGCGCGAGAACAACCTCGCGGCCGAGGAGAAAGCGGTCCGCGCCAAAGGCGAAGCCGATCGACTGCGCGAGGCGACGGAGAAAGCGAAGGAAGCCCGTAAGAAAGTTGAGTAGCGGCCGGCTGCGCCGCTCCGACTGCGCCGCCGCCGGGATCCACCGGCGCCGGCGTGGCCGCGGCTTTTTCTTCGAGGATGCGCAGGGGCGGCGGATCGGGGACGAGGAGACGCTGGTGCGGATCCGTGAGCTGGCGATCCCGCCGGCCTGGGAAGACGTCTGGATCTGCGGCGACCCACTCGGTCACATTCAGGCCACCGGACTCGATGCGGCGGGCCGCAAGCAGTACCGCTACCACGACCGCTGGGAGCTGCGCCGGGCCGCGCGCAAGTACGAGGCGATGCGCGAGTTCGCGCGCCAACTGCCCGGCCTGCGCCGGGCGGTGAGCCGCGACCTGGCGCTGGAAGGAATGCCGCGGGAGCGAGCGCTGGCCTGCGCGGTGCGG
This sequence comes from uncultured Solirubrobacterales bacterium, assembly GCA_963811375.1. Taxonomy (GTDB): domain Bacteria; phylum Actinomycetota; class Thermoleophilia; order Solirubrobacterales; family 70-9; genus VAYN01. The sequence continues at coordinate 315,808 of CAWEQY010000002.1, read as the reverse complement.
TTGCTCGACCTCGGCTTCTTCCGGGTCGGCGGCGAGGAGTACGCGGAGACGAACGAGAGCTACGGGCTGGCGACGATCCAGCGCCAGCACGTCTCCGTCAAGGACGGGGAGATGGTCTTCGACTTTCCCGCCAAGAGCGGCCAGCGCCGGGTGCAGTCGATCCGCGACCCGGACGCGATCGCCGCCGTCGAGGCGATGCGTCGGCGCCGCAGCGGTCCCGACGACCTGCTCGCCTTCCGCGAGGACGGCGGCTGGAGGGACGTCCGCTCGACCGACGTCAACGCCTATATCCAGGAGAAGATCGGCGAGGACTTCTCCGCCAAGGACTTCCGCACCTGGAGCGGCACCGTCCTTGCCGCCGCCGCGCTCGCCGGCGAGCCGAAGCCGAAGTCCGAGGCCGCCGCCAAGCGCGCGATCGTCGCCGCCGTCGCCGGCGTCGCCGCGGCGCTCGGCAACACCCCCGCGGTCTGTCGCCGCTCCTACATCGACCCGCGCGTCTTCGACCGCTACCGCGACGGCGTCACGATCGAGGTCGGGCTCTCGCGCGCGGACGAGATGACGGTGCGCCGACGGGCGCGGATCGAGCGCGCCGTGCTTGAGCTGGTTTCCTGAGTCGTTTGCCGCTGTAAGCCGGCGGGTATCCGAAACCAGGACAAGGACACAGCCCGCCGGACCGATTCCCAGCGGCTTTACACCGGGCCTTGCCCCGGTTCCCGCTCGGGTGAGAAGACCAACCGTTATCCCCCAACGGAGAGGCGATCGGCCCGGCGGGCAACTATTTGGATCGGAGTTCGCGGAGGGAGTGCACGAGGGCCGGCGCGCCAGCGTCGCCACTGAGAAAGGGAAGGAGGCGCAATGCCGCCACGTGGAGTCAAAAAAGGCAGCAAACGGGACCGCCAGTACAAAGAGGTCAAAAAAAGCGAGGTGGAACAGGGGCGCTCCGAGAAACGGGCCGAGGAAATCGCCGCTCGCACGGTGAACAAGGAAAGGGCGCGCTCGGGCGAGTCGAAAAGCGCCTCGCGCACCTCCACCAGCGGCCGCTCCGCCAGCAGCCGCGGCGGCAAGCAGTCCGGCAAGGGCCCCAGCGGCCGCACCCGCGAACAGCTCTACAACGACGCCAGGAAGAAGGGGATCGAAGGTCGTTCGAAGATGAGCAAGGACGAGCTCCAGCGCGCCGTCGCCGGGGCCAGCTGAGCGACCGCCGGTGACCGAGATCGGCTACACGCTCTCGAGCGAGGAGAACGACTCTTCGGCGCTGGTCGCGCAGGCGGCCCGGGCCGAGGAGGTGGGCTTCTCGTTCGCCTCGATCTCCGACCATTTCCATCCCTGGATCGACCGCCAGGGGCAGAGCCCGTTCGTCTGGGGAGTGCTGGGGGCGATCTCCCAGCGGACCGAGCGGCTGCGGTTGATCACCGGCGTCACCTGTCCGACCACCCGCATCCATCCGGCGATCGTCGCTCACGCCGCGGCTACCGCCGCGACCCTGCTGCCGGGCCGCTTCTCGCTCGGCCTCGGCAGCGGCGAGAATCTCAACGAGCACATCCTCGGCGACCGCTGGCCACCGATCCCACAGCGTCAGGAGCGCCTGGAGGAGGCGATCGAGGTGATCCGCCTGCTCTGGAAGGGCGGCCTGCGCAGCCATCGCGGCCCTCACTTCACGGTTGAGAACGCGCGCCTCTACACGCTGCCCGAGCAGCCGCCGCCGATCCTGGTCGCGGTGGCGGGCAAGCGTTCGACCGAACTGGCGGCGCGGGCCGGGGACGGAATCGTCGGCACGGCGCCGGTGGCGGAGACGGTCGAGCGCTTCCGCGCCAAGGGCGGGCAGGGCAAGCCCACCTACGGCCAGATCCACGTCTGCTGGGCCGAGTCGGAGACGGCGGCGAGGAGCACCGCCCTGGAGTACTGGCCGAACGGCGCCTTCAGCGGCACCCACTTCCTCGAGCTGCCACTGCCCGCCCACTTCGAAGAGGCGGCGGCGATGGTCGACGAGGAGGACATTGCCGCGAGCGTCGTCTGTGGCCCCGACCCGCAGCGTCACATCGATGCCATCGCGGAGTACATCGACGCCGGCTATGACCACGTCTACGTGCATCAGGTGGGTCCCGACCAGGCCGGCTTCTTCGACTTTTTCGAGAGCGAGGTCCTGCCCGAGTTCGGCTAGGCAGCGGCACGCTGGGGAGGCTGGTGCCCCGCTCGCCCTCGCCGTGCGTCGACCAGCGCCAATGCCCGCGAGCTCCACCGTGGCCTGTCCGGGCCCGCGGTCGGTGTAGGGCGCGGCGACCGCGGGTACCCGACAGCCATGTCGATCAAGAAAGCAGTTGCCCGCAAGGCGGTCAGGTCGACCGCGAAGCACACCGCGCACGGGACGGCCTCGAAGCTGAAGCGGGAACCGCTACGCGCGACGACGCTGCTTGGCCTCGGTGGCCTGCTCGGCGCGATCGCCGGTTGGCTGGTGGCCCGTAGCGGCGCCTCCTCGCCGGCGCCGGGCTGAGCGCCGGCTCAGCCCGTGGGAGGGCGGTGGCGATCGACGGGTTTCGGCTGTCTGGGCGAGGGGTAGCCCATCGGCATGAGCGCAACGGAGAAAGACACCGAGGAGCTGCTTGCCGACCGCCAACTCGTCCGCGAAGAGGCCGACGCCGCAGCCGCGGAAGCGGGCCATATCGGCGGCGATGCCCCGGTCGAGAGCGATGATCCCGCGCAGCAGCCGCTGATCGAGGCCGGCCAGGGCGAGTCGGAGGGCTTCGAGCTGGCCGAGCAGAAGCTCATCGACATCGCCAGTCACGGCGACCAGCATCGCTTCCCGGACAGTGTCGTGCCACCTCCGGAGGAGCCTGAGCAGGCCGAGCGCGGCGAGGCCGACCAGACGATCCCACCGGATGCCTGACCCCATGACCGCGAAGGCCCCACACCGCCTGCTCGCGATAGTCACCGACGCCCTTGACGGCCCGGAGCCGATCGACGAGATCCGCCGCGCCGGCAACGGCGAGGGGACTGAGATCCGGGTCGTCGTGCCCGCGGTCGAGGCGAGTTCCTTTCAACACACCTTGGGAGACATCGACAAGCCGAAGCGCCAAGCCGAAGAGCGCTTGCGAGCCGCTCTCGACTCGCTGCGCCGCAACGGCGTCGCCGCGACCGGCGAGGTCGGCGATCCGGACCCGGTCCAGGCCGCCCAGGACGCCCTGCTCGAAACCCCCGCCGACGAAGTGCTGATCTTCGAGCGCGAGTCCGAGCAGGCGCGCTGGTTCGAGGAGGGGCTCTTCGACCGCGCCCGGGAATCGCTGGAGCCACCCCTGCGGATGGTCGTAATGCACACCGGCGACGCCGATGGAGAGCATGTGGTCGCCGTCGAGGAGGCCGGCGCCGGCACGACGGACGCCGACGGGGCCGAGCTCGACATCCCGATCTCGCACAACATGCCGCAGGTCCCGCGTGGGGATCTGGCCGGGATGGTGCTCGGAGTCGTCGGCACGATCGTCGCGATCGTGCTCGCCGCCGCGGCGACCTCGGGAGCCGACTCGGAGACCGGCTGGCACGCCGTCGCGATCGCGATCGCGATCGGCATCGCCCTGGTCAACATGGCCCACGTAGTCGGCCTCACCCTCTTCGAGAGCGTTCGCTACCACGGAGGCTTCGCGAAAATGTTTCGCACTCTCTCCCTGGTCGGGACGCCCGTCGCGATCCTGATCAACCTGGCAATTCTGCTTTTCGCGTGAACCTGGAACCCATTACTTAACGAAAATCCTGCATTGATCGCGCGGCGGCGTTAGCGTTGGATTCTGCGCTCGAACTTCACCCCTTTTCATCGTGGCGGCTTTGGCTCGCCGATGGTCTGCCTGCACGGCTTCGTCGACACCTGGCGAACCTGGGAGCTCGTCCTGCCTGAGCTGGAACGTCAGCACGACGTTTTCGCGCCGACCCTGGCCGGCCATGCCGGGGGCCCGCCGATCGTGGGCGAGATCACCGATGGGGCCCTCGTCGAGGTGGTTGAGCGGCAGATGGACGAAGCCGGCATCGAGACCGCTCACCTGGTCGGTTGCTCGCTGGGTGGCTATGTCGCCCTCAAGCTCGCGGCCCGGGGCCGGGCGAAGACGGTCGTCGCGCTTGCCCCGGCCGGTGGTTGGGCCCCGGGGGACGAGTCCTTTCGGGACACGCTTGCCTTCTTCACGACGATGCAGGACCTGCTCCTAGCCGCCGTCCCGCACGCGGAGGCGATCCTCTCCACCCCCGAAGGCCGCCGCCGGGCGACCGAATTCGCCACTGTCAACTTCGAGCACATCCCGGCCGATCTACTGGCTCACCAGATGCGGGGAGCGGCGGAATGCACGGCGGCGGCGCCGTTGATCGAATACGCCGAGCGCGAGGGCTGGAGCCTCGATGCCGAGAAGATCGCCTGCCCGGTCCGCATCGTCTGGGGCACTGCCGACCGACTCCTCCCCTGGCCCGCTGCGGCGGCCCGCTTTCGCAACGAATGGCTGCCCTTGGCCGACTGGGTCATCCTCGACGACGTCGGTCACGCCCTCCAGATGGACATCCCGCACGAGACCGCGCAGCTGATTCTCGACTTCGTCTCATCGGGCGGACGCGGATCCCTCGGGCGCCCGTAGTGCCTCCAGGACCTCCTCCGCCAGCTGCGAACCGTCCTCGGGGCGCAGCGGCGTGGCGTTGATCCGCAGCACGACGCCATCTTCGTCGACTTCCTCCAGCGCGACGTTCGGCCGGTAGCGCGTCGGCACCGTGATCGCGCGGAGCAGGCGCTCCTCGATCCGCTGGGGGCTGGCGCTGGAGTCGAAGCGGGCGCGGACATCGACTTTGTCGGGCTCGCGCAGGGGCACGACGACGAGGCTGATGAGGACGCTGTTGGGAACGAGCAGGCGGTCGGCGCCCTGAACCAGGGTCGCGTAGAAGAGGCCGAGCGAGCTGACCGTGCCCTCGATCGAGCCGGCCAGGGCGCCACCGACGAGGCGCACGCGTTCACCGACTTTGAAGGGCCGGGTGCTCTGCAGGACGATGCCGGCGAACAGCCCTCCCAGCGTCTGCTGCGCGGCGAGGCCGACGACGATCGCGGTGAAGGCCCCGCCAAGAGCGAGGGTGGCCGCGTTGACCCCGGCGATGCGCAGGGCGACGATCACCACGGCCGCCATCGCGAAGAGGCGGATCAGGAAGCCGAGGGTGCCGGCCGTGGCCGGGTCGAGGCGGCGGTAGAGAGGAGGGGAGAGGCCGCGGACCAGCCAGTGGGTTGCCGCCGAGCCAACGATAATCAGGATTGCGACGGTGGCAATCCGTACCCACTGGCCGTAGCCGGGCAGGAGGCGGTGGCGGTTGTAGTAGACGACCAGGGTTGCCGCCAGCACCAGTAACGCGAGGAGCAGCCCGCCCAGCGCTTTGCGCGAGATCCGCGGCGCCAGCTCGTCGCCCAGGCCAAGCGAGTGCCAGGCGTGGCTGCGGGTCTCGAACAGCTCGCGGGGAAGTTTGCGCCGGCGCGGAGTGGGCATCGAGTACCTCTACCCGGCTGCCACCTGCCTATGCCCCGAGAGGCGGCGCTCAGCCGCGCAGTGCGGCCAGGGCCTCGTCGCGGCTGCTGTGAATCGCGATCGAGAGCTCGAGGCCGGTGATCTCCAGCACCCGGCGCACCTGTTCGTTGTCGCTGCAGATGACCACCCGGCCGCTGCCCTCGCCACCGGCGGCGCGGTCGAGGCGCTGCCAGGCACGCACGATCAGGGCGATTCCGGTGGAGTCGATGAACTCGCAATCGCTGAGGTCGATCAGGACCGAGCCATCCTTGGACGCGACCGCCTCCTCGAGCGGACCCTCCAGGTCGGAGGCGGTGCTGAGGTCGAGCTCGCCACGGATCGCGACGACGCGAACACCGTCGTCGAGCTGGGCGGCGGTTGCCTCGAATGGCGCCGGATTCACGCGCCGATGCTACCGCAGGGACGGGGCGCGGCCGGGTGGCGGTTTGCGAGCGGCCCGCGGGGGTAAGAATTGAGCGGCGGCGCGGAAAGCTATGCTCGCCGCGATACCGACGAGAGCGTTCCAGCGCTTGGGGACTGGCTAAAAACGTGAATACGACCACCGAGGACCGATCGGGGCTGCAGATGTCCCTTCCCGCCAGGGCCGAGAACGTGGCGGTCGTGCGCCACGCCCTGGCCGGGCTGGCTGAGCGGATCGGAATGGACGAAGCCGGTATTGCCGACCTCAAGACGGTCGTCACCGAGGCCTGCATGAACGTGGTCGTCCATGCCTATCCTGCCGACGAGCCGGGGCTGCTGGAGGTCGAGGCGATGCCCGAGCTCGAGGGCCTCACTGTTGCCGTCCGCGACTTCGGGATGGGGATTCGCCCGCGACCGGACATCGACCGACCCAGCCTGAGGATCGGGCTGACCCTGATCGCCGCCCTATCCAAGAGTTTTCAGATCAAAGGCGGTATCGACCGCGGTACCGAGATTCGCATGCATCTGCCGCTGCGGGGGGGCGCGAGCAATGCCGACGGCACGGGCACTCCTGCCTCCTCCGCTGCCGTCGCCGAGGAGACCGAGTTGAGGGTCGGTCACCCCGACCTGGTCGCTCCGATTCTCGGTCGTGCCCTCGGCGCTCTCGCCGCCCGCCGTGACATCACCGTCGACCGTCTCTCCGACACGATGCTGCTCAGCGACGCGATCTCCGCCGGCGCCCCGCAGGGCTTTGAGAATGGCCCCGTCTCGCTCAGCATCGCCGATCGCGACGAGGGCCTCGAGCTGCGAGTCGGCCCGATGAAGGACGGTGGGGCCGAGCGATTGCGGGCCAGTCTCAACCTGCCGGACGTCGGCGGCTCGCTGGAGAGCCTGGCCGACGAGGTGCGGGTCGAACAGGACGGCGACGGCGAGTTCCTCGTCGTCGGCATCGCCTCGCTCGCGGCTTAGTCCCCGTCGCCGTCCTGTTCGGCGACCTCGGCCCGGATTCGCTCCAGGGTCCGGCGCAGGATCCGCGAAACGTGCATCTGCGAGTGGCCGATCCGCTCGGCGATCTGCGACTGGGTCATGTCCTCGACGAAGCGCAGTTGCAGCACCAAGCGCTCGCGCTCGTCGAGGTGGGGCAGGGCGCCTTCCAGCGCCAGCTTGTCCTCGACCAGCTCGAACCCCTCGTCATCGTCGCCAACCCACTCCGAGGCAGGCGATTCTTCCTCGTCGCCGCCGACCGGCCGGTCGAGCGAGAGCGGCCGCCGGTTGTGATTGGCCTCCAGCACCTCGAGCACGTCGTTGGGGTCGACCTCGAGCTTGGCGGCGATCTCACCGACCGAGGGTGAGCGCTGCAGCTCGACGGTCAGCGCCGAGATCGCCTTGTCGACTTCGGCCATGCGGTCGTGCAGGCCCCGCGGCACCCGCACGGTCCAGACCCGGTCGCGGAAATGTCGCTTCAGCTCGCCGAGGATGGTCGGCGAGGCAAACGCCGCGAAGGGGGTGCCGCGGTCGGGGTCGAAGCGGTCGATCGCGTTGACGAGGCCGAGGCTGGCGACCTGCAACAGGTCGTCGAAGGACTCGCTGGCGCCGCGGTAGCGCAGCGCCAGGTTTTTCGCGAAGGGGAGGTAGCGGCGGACCAGCTCCTCGCGGGTCGCCTGATCGCGGTTCTCGGTAAAGCGCGCCCAGAGCTCGCGCTCGCTCGTCAAGCCGTCCCCGGGGCCGGGCGTCGCTTCGTGCTGAGCTGGTCGGGTCTCTTCCCTTTTCGCTGCCATCGATGCCTCGCGCCGGATTGTTATACCGGCGCCGCCCTGAGGGCGTTGATAACGAAGCCGTGCAGCGCCCGGCGTCTTTGAGTGACCACCGTGTTCACACCATAGCGATGGGCCGGGATCCACCGACCAGGGCAGTCGCTTGAGGCGACTCGGTACGTTGATCTCGATCGCCTCCGCCACGTCAACATCGGGTTCCGGCTCTCGGTTCGTTCATCCTTTCTGGCTGGTTCTGGCCGCTATTGGGCTTCTCCTCGCGGTTCCAGCCAGCGGTGGCGCCGCCATCTGGCGCCCCGCGCCGACTACCGCTGCCTGGCAGTGGCAGCTGCAGGGGAGGATCGACACCGGCGTCGACGCGGCGATCTACGACATCGATGGCTTCGCGACGCGCCGGGCCGACGTGCGGTCGTTGCACGACCTGGGGCGGCGGGCGGTCTGCTATCTCGACGTCGGCAGTTGGGAGAGCTATCGGCCCGACGCCGGCAGGTTTCCCAACTCGGCTATCGGCAAGCGCTACGAAGGCTTCCCCGACGAGCGCTGGCTCGACATCCGCCGCTATCGAGCCTTCGCCGCGCCCCTGCGGGCGCGGATCGCGATGTGTGCCCGCAAGGGGTTCGACGCGGTCGAGCCCGACAACCTCGCCGGCTGGGAAAACGAGACCGGCTTCGATATCGAGGCCGGAGACCAGCTGCGCTTCAACCGCTGGGTCGCCCGCCAGGTCCACGCTCGCGGCATGGCGGTTGCGCTGAAGAACGACGGTCCTCAGGTCGGGCAGCTACTCGACAGCTTCGACTTCGCGATCGTCGAGCAGTGCTTCCAGTACGAGGAGTGCGGCCTCTACCGGCCGTTCGTCGAACGCGGCAAGGCGGTCCTCGTGGCCGAGTACGAACTCGAGCCCGCCCAGTTCTGCGGCGCGGCACAGGCGCTCGAGCTCAGCGCGATCCGCAAGTCCTACGACCTCTTCGCCCACCCCTGGGAGCCATGCGATCTGCCTGCTGTGCCTGGGGAAGGCTAATCTCGGGTAGAGGGGTACTCGCAAGCCGGCGAAGGAGAAGAAATGGGATTCGACCAGTACCACGAGCCACCCGAGGAGCTCTCGGCGGAGACCCGGACTTTCGCCCGCCTCTGCGCATCGCTGGAAGAGGAGTCGCAGGCGATCGGCTGGTACCAGCAGCGCCTCGACGTCGAGCCCGACCCCGAGGCGCGGGCGATCATGGCGGACGCCCAGGGGGAGGAGTTCAAGCACTTCTCGATGGACCTGGAGTTCCTCCTGCGGCGCACGCCGCGCTGGCGGGAGATCGCCAAAGGCGTCCTCTTTCAGGACGGCGACATCGTCGAGCACGGCGAGGCCGCCGAGGCCGGCTCGGCCGACGCCGCCGCCGACGTGGGGGAGAGCGAAGGGCCCGATGGCTCGCTTGGAATCGGCGGCCTGAAGGGAGCGCAACGATGAACCACCTGCTGCGCCAGCTGGCGCCGATCTCAGACGCGGGCTGGGAGCTGCTCGACGACGAGGCGCGCGAGCGCCTGCAGCCGTCGCTGGCGGCACGACGCCTGGTCGATTTCTCCGGGCCGCACGGGTGGAAACACTCCTCGACCAACCTCGGTCGCATCGAGACGATCGACTCGCCCGCGGCCGATGGGGTCAATGCGGCTCAGCGGCGGGTGCTGCCGCTGGTCGAGCTGCGAGCCGAGTTCTCGGTCGCCCGCAGCGAGCTGGCCGATAACGATCGTGGCGCCTTCGACGCCGACCTGGCCCAGCTCGACGCGGCGGCGCAACGGATCGCGATCGCCGAGAACGTCGCCGTCTTCCACGGCTGGGCCAGGGCCGGAATCGCCGGCATTGCCGAGGCCTCCCCGGTCGCGGCACGGCCGCTCGGCGACAGCGCCGAGGGCTACCCGCGCTCGGTTGCCAGTGCGGTCGAGGCCCTGCGGGAGGTTGGCGTCGAAGGTCCCTACGGCCTTGCCCTCGGCCCCGACGAGTACACCCGGGTGATCGAGACCGCCGAGCACGGCGGCTACCCACTGTTCGACCACCTGGCGAAGATCCTCGCGGGGCCGATTGTCTGGGCACCCGGGTTGAAGGGCGCCGTCGTCCTCAGCCTCCGCGGCGGCGACTTCCTCTACGAGTCCGGCCAGGACCTGGCGATTGGTTACAGCCACCACGATGCCGAGGCCGTGCATCTCTATCTGGAGGAGAGCTTTTCCTTCCGGGTGGCGACGCCGGAGGCGGCGGCGCCGCTCAGCTCCTGAGCGGCGCCGGGCCCACGCAGCCCGCTAGCTACTCGGCCGCGGCTGCTTCTGAGTCCGCCTCGACCTGCGCCTCGGCGCCGTTCTCGGCGGTGGGCGATTTGAAGTGGAGCATCTCGACTTTGGTCAACATGCCCGGCTCGTCGCCGTTGGCGATCCGCTCCGAGGACTCGGCCTGAATCTCCAGCAGCCGGTCGAGCGTGCCGAGGAGGAGGTTGGTGACGTCGCCCCACCCCTGTTTGTCGACGACCATCGGCACGCGGCTGAGATGGCGATCCTCGAGCTCGTCGAAGGTGCCCTTGTTGACAGCCTCCTCGATGTCGTCGAAAACTGCTTTCAGCATCGCGCCGGATAGTCCGGGACGAAGCGCTTCTGGCATGCGGGCCCATTCCGCGTCGCTGAGGAACTGGCGCCTGGTCGCGCGGTAGAAGTGCTCGGTGGCACCACGCCGCTGCTTCGTGTCGACCAACTCAATGCAGTCGTATTTCTCCAGGACACGGACGTGGTAGGCGACCAGATTAAGACTTTGGTCCAACTCTTGGGAGAGCAGGTTGGGGCTGGCGACCCGCTCATTGAGAATGATCAAGATCTGTACACGCAACGGATGGGCGAATGCTTTGGCGACGATTTGTTCGACGCCCTCTTTTTTCTTGGTTTTCGGCACAGCGGGCTTCCTTACGTTGTTTTCCGGGGGTGGCGACCGATCACAGGACTTTAAAGACCAAGACTCAGGATTTCTACAACGGTTCCGCAATTTTCGTTTAATTCCCACTTCTTTGCTGCATCAGGCTTGATTGATAGAAACATTTAGAGTATTACTTCGCCTTGCACGGAAACCGCCGGAGGGAGCGGTTCGGGGAGAGGAATTTCGCGAGGGGAGGTGGACGAACGTGAAGATCGGAACGATGCAGGAGCGGGTTACTCCAGCGGCTGTCAGCAAGGGCGCTTAGTTGGAGGCGAGGGGACGGCGGCCGTGCCTGCCAGGCTTTGGTGGTGGCGCCATGGAAACTGCCTTTGGTCGTAGTCGCGATCGCCGTCCCGATCGCCGTCGCCTTCTATGCCGGTGGCCCCGGCGTCGGAGTGGCGGCGGGAGCGCTGGTGGCAGTTGCAATCGTCGTCGTGGCGGCCCGCCAGCAGCCGCGCGGCATGATCGGAGAGTCGCTCCCAGCTGCGGCCCCGCGCCGTCTGCTGGTCGTCGTCAGCAGGCCGGTGGAGGAGCCGAGCGCAATTCGCGAGATCGCCGAGCTGGCGAAGGGCGACGCCGCCTCGACCGCGGCCGCGGTCCTGGTCCTCTCGCCGGCGCGGATCGGCTTTCTCGATCGCTGGGCTTCGGATGTCGAGGGAGCGCGGCGCCAGGCCCAGCAGCGGTTGGTGATCACGGTCGCCTCGCTGGCCAAGGCCGGGGTCGTCGCCGAGGCGAGGGTTGGCGACGAGGATCTGGTCCAGGCGGTCGAAGACCGGCTGCAAAGCTTTGCCGCGACCGACGTGGTCCTGGTTACCGGCAGCGCTGCGGAGGACCCGGCCGGCGAGGCGGCGGCGGCGGAGCTCGCACCGCGGCTGCGTGCCGAGTTCCGGCGGCTGGTAGTCAGCGATCCAGCAGCTCGCTGAAGCGGAGCGCGGCCCGGGTCGGGAGCACGAAGGCGTCGTGGCGGTGCAGCAAGCCGGCGCCGGTGAGGTCGCGGACCGCGCGTTCGATCGCGTCTCGCTCGCCGAACCCGGGCGACTCGCCGCCGACCTCGCGAACGAGTTCTGCGGCTGTCACCTGGACCGGGTGAAGATCGAGCAGCCGCTGCAAGACGGCGGACTCGGTGGCGGCATCGCCGGCGGCGGGAGTCCAGCTGTCGTCGATCTCGTCCATGGCCGTGGGCGCTAAGTCTCGGGCCCGGCCGAACTCTCCCCCGCGGCGCCGCTGTCCTTGGCATCGAGCCCCAATACCTGGCGAGCCCAGGGCGCTTCGATCGCGACGCGATAGAAGTGCTGCATCGAGCCCCGCACCGGTTTGGTGCTGACGAGCAGGACGGCGGCGCAGTCGGCGAGCACGCGGACGTGATAGCTGACGTTGCTGAGCGGCTGCTCGAGGGCGCTGGCGATCTCGCGCGGGCTGATCGCCTCCTCGTCCGCCATTACGCGCAGGATGTCGCGGCGGACGGGGTGGCGCAGGGCCGCCAGCAGGTCGTTGTCGTCGGAACGGTTGAGTTTCGTCATTGTGGCCCGCGCAATATAGAGCAAAACGAAACGTTCTGTCTGTAGTGCTTCTGTCTGCGGAAAAGTCGGGAGGCAGGCGCGGGGTCAGGCGTTCTCGCGAACCCCGCCCATTTCGCTGAAGACCGCGGTGACGCCGCCGTCTTCGCGCTGCTCGTCGGCGATCACGTGGGAGACGGCGTTGATCAGCGCCAGGTGGGTGAAGGCCTGGGGGAAGTTGCCGAGGTGGCGGCCGGAATCGGCCTCCAGCTCCTCGGCGAAGAGATCGAGCGAGCCAGCCGCCTCCAGCAGGCGCTCGCACAGTTCCCGGGCTCGCTTGCACTCGCCGATCTCCGAGAGCGCCGAGACCAGCCAGAAGGAGCAGATCAGGAAGGTGCCCTCCTTGCCGTGCAGCCCGTCGTCGGTCTCATCGACCCTGTAGCGGAGGACCAGGCCGTGCTCGGTCAGGTTGGCGGCGATCGCGTTGACGGTGGCGACGAGGCGCTCGTCGTCCGGCCGCAGGAAGCGGAAGAGTGGGATCAGCAGCAGCGAGGCGTCGAGCGCGTCGGTCTCGTAGTGCTGACGGAAGACACCGTCGCGAACGCCGCGCTCGAGGATCTCGGCCTTGAACTCGTCGGCCTTCGCCTGCCACTCGGCGGCGAGCTCGTCGAAGCCGAGGCCGCGGGCCATGCGGGCGCCGCGGTCGACCGCGACCCAGATCATCAGCTTCGAGGAGACGTAGTGCCGCGGCTCGCCACGCGACTCCCAGATCCCCTGGTCGGGTTGCGGCCAGGCCTCGATTGCCGCTTCGACCTGGTAGCGGACCATCTGCCGATCAGCCGGCGTGCCGCGCCCTTTGAGCGCTTTTTCATGCAGGTAGATCGAGTCCAAGAGGGCGCCCCAGACGTCGTTCTGGCGCTGGTCGTAAGCACCGTTGCCGATCCGCACCGGGCTCGCTCCCCCGTAGCCACTGAGGTGGTCCAGGGTTTGCTCGGTCAGCTCCATCTCGCCGCCGATCCCGTACATGATCTGCAGGTCGGGATGGTCTTTGCAGACGCTGACGATGAAGCGCATGAAGTCACGCGCCTCCTGGTCGAAGCCGAGCGTGTGCAGGGCCCAGAGGCTGAAGGTCGAGTCGCGGATCCAGCTGAAGCGGTAGTCCCAGTTGCGTTCGCCGCCCGGCGTCTCCGGCAGCGAGGTGGTGGGAGCCGCGAGGATCGCTCCGGTCGGGGTGTAGGTGAGGCCCTTGAGGACGAGGGCGGAGCGCTGAAGGTGAAGCCGCCAGGGATGGTCGGGGAAGTCGCCGTCGCGCAGCCAGTCGCGCCAGAACTCTTCGGTCGAGTCGAGCCGCTCCAGCGCCTCGGGGGCGCTGCGTGGCCCGCCGAGGTGCTCGTTCCCCCAGGTGACGGCGCAGAAGCCGCTCTCGTTCTCGCGCAGCTTCAGGCCGCCGCGAGCGGCTCCGCCCTCGATCGTCAGCTCCATGTCGCTGGTCAGCCGCAGCTCGGTGCCGTCATCGGCGCGAGCGAGCGCTTCGCCCAGTTCGCCACCGCTCCATTTCGCCGCCTCGAGCCCGTAGCCGAAGCGCGGCAGGCACTCCATCTCCATCTCGACCTCGCCGTCGATGCAGGTCATCGTCCGCAGCAGCGAGTGGTCGGACTCGTGCTTGGTGTCCGGGCGGCTGCCCTTGCCGTCGGAGGTTGCCCACTCGGCGATCGTCAGCATGTCGTGGACGACGACCCAGCCGGTATCGGTCACCCAGGTCGTCTCGATCACCAGCGTGCCCGGCTCGTAGCGGCGCCCAATCGGGACGATGACGCCGCGTGGCTTGACCTTGAAGTGGCCGGCGCCGCGGTCGAGCAGCGCCGCGAAGGCGCTGGGCGAGTCGAAGCGGGGGAGGCAGAGCCACTCGACCGAGCCGTCGTAGGAGACCAGGGCCGCGGTGTGGCAGTCGGAGAGGAAGCCGTAGCTGCCGATGGTCGGAAAGCGATCTTTGCTGGCTGCCACGACGCCGCGCAAGCTAGCAGCGCCCGCGGGCGGGGAGTAAGAGAGCGGCGCGTCGCTACGCTGAGCTCGTGACCCTGCCGATCGCCCATGTGGCCGGCATATTCGCCCCGCTGGAGCTGCTGCCGCTGCTGCTCGTGGCGACTCTCTACGCGAAGCGATCCTCGACCCTGGCCGCCAAGGGCCGGCCGGTACCGATCTGGCGCCAGGCCTGCTTTGCCGCCGGTCTGCTGATGATCGTGGTGGCGCTGGTCTCGCCGATCGCCCACGTCGCCGAGGAGCTGGTGATCGCCCACATGGTCGAGCACCTGCTGCTGGGGGACATCGCCACGCTGCTCCTGGTCCTGGGCCTGACCGGGCCGCTGTTGCAGCCGCTGCTGTCGATCCGCGTCTTCGACCGCCTGCGGGTCCTTGCCCACCCCCTGGTCGCCTTCCCGCTCTGGGTGCTCAACTTCTACGTCTGGCACATCCCGGCCCTCTACGACGCCGCTTACGGCGGGGCGGCGCTGCACGCGGTCGAGCACTCGCTCTTCATCTTCTTCGGCTGCCTGATGTGGATGCCGGTCTTCGGGCCGTTGCCGACGCCGCAGTGGTTCACCGCCGCCTGGAAGGTCGGTTACGTGATCGCCGTCCGCTTCGCCGGCGCGATCCTCGGCAACGTGCTGATGTGGTCGGGCACGGTGCTCTACCCGATCTACGCGCCGGGTGAGCGCTACTGGGGGATCTCGCCGCTCGCCGACCAGAGCACCGCCGGCGTGGTGATGATGGTCGAGGGGACCTTCCTTGGCCTGGGCCTGCTGGCCTGGGCCTTCTTCGAGGCTTCCCGCGAGGGCATCGAGAAGCAGCGCCTGCTCGACCTCGCCCGGGAGCGCGGGGTCGAGCTGGATGACGCCCGGGCCCAGCGCGCGGTCGCGGCCGGTCACGGCAACCGCCTCGAGAAACAGCTGATCGCCAGCGGGAGAGACCCTGAGTCCGAGACCCCCTGAGCGGCTGCTGCTGGCGGCCCTGGTCTTCGTCGTCGGCGCCGCCAGTCTCGGAGTCGAGATCGCCGCGGCGCGGTTGCTGGCGCCGTACTTCGGCGCCTCGACGATCGTCTGGGCGAACACGATCGGCGTCGTCCTCGTCGCGCTCTCGGTCGGCTACTGGTTCGGCGGCCGCTTCGCCGACCGCCACCCGCACCTGCGGGGCCTCTGCCTGCTGGTCCTGGCCGCCTCGCTGTTGATCGCCACCGTCCCCTTCGCCGCCCGTCCCTTCCTCGGCTTCTCGGTCGACGCCTTCGACACCGTCTCAGTCGGTGGCTTCGCCGGCTCGCTGTTCGGGGTGCTGGTCCTGGTCGCGGTGCCGGTGACGCTGCTCGGCGCGGCCGCGCCCTGGGCGGTGCGGCTGGCGGTGGGGGAGGTCGACCGCTCCGGCGAGGTGGTCGGGCGCCTGTACGCGATCTCGACCGCCGGCTCGCTGCTGGGAACGATGCTCTCGGCGCTACTGCTGATCCCGCTGCTGGGCACCCAGCGGACCTTCTGCGTCTTCGCCCTCGCTCTCGCCCTGGTGGCGAGCCTCGGCGTCGGCTGGCGCTTCGCCCTCGTGCCGGCGGCGCTGGCGCTGGCGATCGCGATCCCGGTCGGGACGATCAAGGCCGCCGATAGCGGCCGCGTCCTTTACGAGGCCGAGACCACCCACCAATACGCGCGGGTGGTCGAACGGCCCGACGGCAGCCGCGCGCTCGAGCTCAACGAGGGTCAGGCCGTGCACTCGCTCTGGCGCCCCGGCACCTATCTGACCGGCGACTACTGGGATGGGCACCTGGTGCTGCCCGCAGCCGCGAGTCGACGACCCCCGCGGCGGATCGCGATCCTCGGCAACGCCGGCGGCACCGTCGCCCGCGCCTTCGGCCACTTCTTTCCCGGCACCGCCGTCGACGCGGTCGAGATCGACGCCGAGCTGACCGAGCTCGGGCGTCGCTTTCTCGGCCTCCGCAACCCCCGCATGCGGACCTTCGCCGAGGACGCCCGGCCCTGGTTGGAGCGCTCCGCCGGTGGCTACGACGCGATCATGGTCGATGCCTACCGCCAGCCCTACATCCCCTTCTACCTGACCACGCGCGAGTTCTTCGAGCTGACGCGCGAGCGCCTGGCGCCGGGCGGGGTCGCGATCGTCAACGTCGGTCACCCGGAGGGCAGCGACGAGCTCGAGCGGGTGCTGGGACGGACCATGAGCGAGGCCTTCTCGCGCGTCCTGCGCTACCCGATCGAGCCCACCAACACCTTGCTGGTCGGGAGCGACGGCGACTTCTCCGCCGCGCGGTTGTACCGCGACGCCGTGGCCCTGCCCACCGCGCTGCGCCCGCTGGCCCGCGACGCGGCGGCGGCGCTGGGCCCGCGCCTGCCCGGAGGCGAGGTCTTCACCGACGACCGTGCCCCGGTCGAGTGGCTGGTCGACAGCTCCCTGCTGGAATATGCGAATGAGTAGATCCGTGGGGCGACTTAAAGCCTGGCTCGTGACCGGCCCCCTCGGTCGCGGCCTCTCCTTCGCGGTCGACTTCGCCGCGGCGTTGCGGACCTTCGTCTCTCGCTAGGGTCCCGCGTCCGATGCAGACCTCTCTCACCGAGCTGCCCGACTCGCGCGTCCGCGTCGAGGTCGAGGTTCCCGCCGAGGACGTCGCCCGCGCCACCTCGCGCGCCGCTCGCGCGATGGCCAAGGAGATGCGGCTGCCCGGCTTCCGCGAGGGCAAGGCGCCGCCCTCGCTGGTGATCCAGCGGCTCGGCTTCGGCCCGGTCCTGGAGGAGTCGATCCGCGAGGCGCTGCCGGAGTGGTACGAAGGGGCGCTGCTCGACGCCGGGGTCAGCCCGATCGGCGATCCCAGCATCGAGATGGTCGCGACTCCCGAGAGCGAGGGCGAACCGCTCAACTTCAAGTTCGAGGTCGGGGTGCGGCCGGCGGCAAAGCTGGGCGAGTACAAAGGGCTCGAGGTCGGCAAGGCCGAGACCGAGGTCGCCGAGGAGATCGTCGATACCGAGGTCGAGCGGGTCCGCGAGGGCTTCGCGAGGCTGGAGCCGGTCGAGCGCGCGGCCGCCGAGGGCGACTCGCTGCTGATCGACTTCGAGGGACTGATCGACGGCACCGCCTTCGAGGGCGGCAAGGCCGAGGACTACCTGCTGGCGCTTGGCTCGGGCTCGTTGATCGAGGGCTTCGAGGAGCAGCTGACCGGCGCCAAGCCCGGCGAGGACGTCAACGTCGAGGTCACCTTCCCGGCCGATTATCAGGCCGAGCAACTGGCCGGCAAAGACGCGGTCTTCGAGGTCAAGGTCAAAGAGGTGCGGCAGAAAATCCTGCCCGAGCTCGACGACGACTTCGCCGCCGACGCCTCCGAGTTCGACACCCTGGAGGAGCTGCGCGCCGACATCCGCGAGAAAGTCGGCGAGGCGCTCGGCAGCAGGGCCGAGGAAGACTTCCGCCTCGCCGCGATCGACGTCGCCGTCGACGCGGCGACGGTCGAGGTGCCGGCCGACCTCGTCACCGCCCGCGCCACCGAACGCTGGGAGCGGATGGAACGCCAGCTCGCCCAGCGTGGCATGGACCCCAACGCCTTCCTGCAGATGCAGGGCAAAACCCGCGAGGAGCTGATCGAGGAGTCCAAGCCCGACGCCTCCCGCGAGCTCAAGCGCGAGGCGGTGGTCACCGCGATCGCCGAGGCGGAGGCGATCGAGGTCAGCGACGAGGAACTGGTCGAGGCGCTCGCCCACAGCGCCGAGCACGAACGGACCACGCCGGAGAAATTGCTGGCGCGACTGCGCGAGAACGGCCGCGACGCGATGGTCGTCGACGACCTGCGGGCGCGCAAGGCGATCGAGCTGGTGGCGGACTCGGCAGTGCCGATCTCGATCGAGCAGGCCGAGGCGCGGGAGCAGATCTGGACTCCGGAGAAGGAGCGCAAAGAGTCGGGCGAGCTTTGGACGCCTGACTCGTAGGGAGCGGATGGTGGGAGGGAGGTCGGTACCCCTCCATCAGAAGCCGTCGCGCAGCTGGGTCGAGCCCCCGAGGGTTCAAGCGTGGTTCCTTGAGCTTCTGCTGGAGGGGTACCGACCTCCCTCCCGCGCAGCGAGCTCCGGTAGGCGCCGAGGGTTCGGAAGCTTCCTGCGAAAAGCGTCCGGCTGCTCGTCTTTAGCTGAAAGATTCCGGACCCTGAAAATCATCCCGACGATATGTGTCGTCGGAGGGGTCTGGTTGCCCTCCATTCGAATGTGGCCGAACGGCCGCGATATGCAATCTGTCTCCTGCGCGACCTTTAGGTCGCGCTCCAACATCCGGAGCGACGCGCCCATAGGGCGCGGAGCGACAAATTCGAATGGAGGGCAACCAGACCCCTCCCTCGCCGGGCGTCGTCTACGCCAGAGATGCCTTCTATAGAGTGGCCCCCCAATGAGTCCTCTGGTCCCAATGGTCGTCGAGCAAACCTCCCGCGGGGAGCGGGCGTTTGACATCTACTCGCGCCTGCTGGGCGAGCGGATCATCTTTCTTGGTACCCCGGTCACCGACGACATCGCCAACCTGATCGTGGCCCAGCTCCTGCATCTGGAGTCCGAGGATCCCGACAAGGACGTCAGCATCTACATCAACTCGCCCGGCGGCTCCGTCTACGCCGGCCTGGCGATCTACGACACGATGCAATTCATCAAACCCGACGTGCAGACGATCTGCTCCGGCGTCGCGATGAGCATGGGGGCATTGCTGCTCAGCGGCGGTGCCGCCGGCAAGCGCATGGCGCTGCCGAACTCGAAGATCCTGATCCACCAGGTCTCGGCCGGGTTCCAGGGCCAGGCGACCGACATCGAGATCCACGCCAAAGAGATCATCGACGTCCGTCGCCGCCTCGACGAGATCATCGCCCACCACACCGGGCAGCCCTTCGAGAAGGTCACCAAAGACACCGATCGCGATTACTTCATGAGCGCCGAGGAGGCGGTCGAGTACAACATCGTCGACCGCGTCATCGAACACCACTGAAGCGCGCGACCCTTTTCGCCTTCGCCCTTCTCTTCATCCTGGCCGCCCCGGCCACGGCTCGCATCGCCAGTCCGGTCGGCGCTGTTCCCTACTACGGCCACGTCTTCCCGGTCCAGGGCCCGCACGGCGTTCGCGGCGCCGTCGGCGAATTCGGGGCAGGCCGCAACGGCGGTCGCACCCACGAGGGCTTCGACATCGTCGCCGCCTGCGAGACCGAGCTGGTCGCCGTCGCCAACGGCCGTGTCCTCCGCGCCGGCTACGACCCGGTCCTCTACGGCAACTACCTGCTGATCCACGGCGAGGGCGAGCGGCGCAGCTACTTCTACGCCCATCTGCCGCGCCCGTCCCCGGTTCACAAGGACGAGCGGGTCTGGGAGGGCGAGCGCGTCGGCGCCGTCGGCAAGACCGGCAACGCGATCGCGATCGGCTGCCATCTTCACTTCGAGATCCACGCACGAGGGACCCCGATCGACCCCCTGCCGGACCTCGAACGCTGGGACCGCTACAGCTGAGTCTCCGCCAGGACCGTGCCGATGAACTCGGTCTTGGCCTCCGTATAAGCCTCGCGGTCGTCCCGAAACCGAATCGCCAGTTCGCGCTTCAGGTTGGCGTAGGCCCTCGCCGTGTTGGGATCGGCTCGGAGGCGGTCGCGAAAAACGAGCTCGTCGGCGAAGCGGTCGCTCTCGCTGGGCACGAGGTGCAGGTGGTGCGTGCGGCTGCTCGGATGCGGCTTGCAGAACCAATGCATTTCCTCGCTGCGATAGGGCGCATAGAGGTAGTCGAGGCCCGCGAGCGGCTCGAAGCAGGCCCTCGACACGTCAAGCCCCTCGACGCCGACGAGGATGTCGACGATCGGCTTGGCCGCCAGGCCGGGGACGGCGGTGCTGCCGACATGGTGGATGCCGCCGGTTGCCCAGACGCCGATCGCTGCCCGCAGGGCCTCGCGCTCGCGCTCGAACATGCCCGGCCAGCGAGGGTCGTAGTCGCAAATTCGGATTGACTCGCCGCGGAGCGAGCGTTCGAACCAGAGGTTGGCCTTGGGGTTGGCGTTGTAGTCCGGCACCTCGCGGTAGCCGGCGCCGCGATAGAGGCGGACGGCATCGCTCAGGTAGCCGGAGGTGTCGAGGCGGGACGCTCGGCAGCCGTGTTCGCGGGCGATCGCCTCGAGCTCGGCCAGCAGCCGCCGCGCCAGGCCCTTGCCGCGATGGGCGGGGGAGAGGTACATGCTCTTGACCTCGGCGACGTCGGTGTCGAGATGGCGCACACCGCCAAGCCCGGCGGACTTGGCGTCGACCGTGACGAGCAGGAGGACCCCCGTCGGTGGCTCCAGGTCCCGGGGCGGCCCGGCCGCGATCTCGGCCTCGATGTCGATCTCCCAGTCCAACGGCCCATCCGCCTCGCGGATGAAGGCGTCGTAGAGCGCCCGTACCTCGGGCTTGTCGGGGCTGGCGGGTTCGAACTTCACGTCCATCGGTCAAGGCGACGCTAACGGGGTTTGGAAATTGGCTCGAGCGCCTGATGGCCGCCTTTGATCGCCATGAACAGGCCTTCAATCGCTACGAGCAGGCATTCGAGCGCCACGAGGCGACGATCTCCTTGGCGGCAACCGGGAATTCTGCAAGGAACTGATGGCGAAGACCGACAGCAAGACCAACGAGATTCTGGCCGAACTGAGGGAAGGGCGTGAGGAATCGAAAGCGCATCGCGAGCCCTTCTACCTGATCGGCCGCCTGCCGCCGTCGCAGACGGCTTAGCTCACAGCCCCAGCTCGTACTCGACCCATTCCGAGCGCTCGGCGCCGGTGCTGTCGTAGAGGCGCTGGGCGGTGTGGTTGTCGGGGGCGGTGGACCACTGGAGGCGAGCGGCGCCGCGTTCGCGGGCGACGGCGGCGCTGGCCTCGATCAGGGCGCGGCCAACGCCCTGTCCGCGCGCCCCCTCGCCGACGAAGAGGTCGTTCATCAGCACGGTCTCGACCGCCTGGGTCGAGGAGAAGTGCCAGTAGAGGCAGGCGTAGCCGAGGATCTCGTCGCGGTCGCGGGCGCCGAGCAGCATTCCGTCCTCACTGGGGGCGAGGAAGCGGCGGAAGAAGGCGCGGTTGCGCTCCCCGTCGATCTCCGCGACCTCGTAGAAGCGCTGGTAGGCCGCGATCAGGGGCAGCAGTGACTCGTACTGGGCGCTGGCGATCGGGGCGATCTCGATCTCGGCGGGCACGGGCTCAACCGTAGCGACAGCCGCAAGGCCCCGATCACGAGCAGGGACACGGGTACGCGCGCAGTAAACGACCTCTCGTACCGGTTTGGTGCCCTGATTAAGCTGTTGGGGCTGCCGGAGGCCATTGATCGTCCCGTTAGGAGGGGATTCCGCTGGCACGTCCCACAGACTCGAACGAGCAGCTCCTCTGCAGTTTCTGCGGCAAGTCGCAGCGCCAAGTCAAGAAGTTGATCGCCGGCCCCGGCGTCTACATCTGCGACGAGTGCATCGACCTCTGCAACGAGATCATCGACGAGGAGCTCACCGTCGCGCCCGCCTTCGAGCTGGAGAACCTGCCGAAGCCGCAGGAAATCCACGACGTGCTGGAGGAGTACGTGGTTGGCCAAGAGGCCGCCAAGCGCTCGCTTGCCGTCGCCGTCTACAACCACTACAAGCGGGTCCAGATCGCTCAGTCCGAGGAGACCGAGGTCGAGCTGCAGAAGTCGAACATCATGATGCTGGGCCCGACCGGGTGCGGCAAGACGCTGCTCGCCCAGACCCTCGCCCGCATCCTCAACGTCCCCTTCGCGATCGCCGACGCGACCGCGCTGACCGAGGCCGGCTACGTCGGCGAGGACGTCGAGAACATCCTCCTGAAGTTGATCCAGGCCGCCGACTACGACGTCAAAAAGGCCGAGACGGGCATCATCTACATCGACGAGATCGACAAGATCGCGCGCAAAGCCGACAACCCGTCGATCACCCGTGACGTCTCCGGCGAAGGCGTGCAGCAGGCGCTGCTGAAGATCCTCGAGGGAACCACGGCCTCGGTGCCGCCGCAGGGCGGGCGCAAGCACCCACACCAGGAGTTCCTGACGATCGACACCACCAACATCCTCTTCATCTGCGGCGGCTCCTTCGCCGAGCTCGACAAGGTGATCGAGCGGCGGGTGGGCGACCGCGGCGTCGGCTTCGGAGCGGCGATCTCCGCTCGCGAAAAGAAGGACGCCGGCGAATGGTTCGAGCAGGTGCTGCCAGAGGACCTGATCGAGTACGGCCTGATCCCCGAGTTCATCGGTCGCCTGCCGGTGATCACCGCGATCCACCAGCTCAGCCGCGACGACCTGACCACGATCCTGACCGAGCCGCGGCACGCGCTGACGCGCCAGTTTCAGCGCTTCTTCGAGTTCGACGACATCGAGCTGGTCTTCGCCGAGGACAGCCTCGACGCGATCGCCGACAAGGCGCTGGAACGGGAGACCGGGGCCCGTGGCCTGCGCTCGATCCTCGAGGAGACGCTGCTCGACGTCCAGTTCGAGCTGCCCTCGCGGCGTGACGTGACCAAGTGCGTGGTTACGAAGGAGACGATTTCGCAGGGGCGGCGGCCGACGCTTGTGACTGAGGCGCAGCCGCAGGACATCGGCGGCGCCGACGAGGGACTCTCCGAGGAATCTGCGTAGGTGGGGCGGGGGTCAGGGGACCCCTCGCCCTCACGAACAGCGGGGAGGTTCGGTTGAGGGGTCCCCTGACCCCCGCGCACTTACGCGGCATCTAGACTCGCGGCGGATGGGCGCCGTTGATCGGAAAAAGCTGGAGGAGACGACTCGCTACGACCCTTCGGAGGTTGAGGCTCGGGTCTTTGCCGAGTGGATGGAGGGCGGTTACTTCCATCCGGAGGCGGAGGGGTCGGCGGCGGAGAACTTCTCGGTTGCGATTCCGCCGCCGAACGTGACCGGGGTGCTGCATATGGGGCACGCGCTGAACGGGTCGATGCAGGACGCGTTGGTGCGGATGAACCGGATGCGGGGGCGCAACACGCTCTGGGTCCTCGGCACCGACCACGCCGGCATAGCCACTCAGGCGGTGGTCGAGAAGGGGCTCAAGGCGGAAGGAAAGAGCCGTCAGGAGCTGGGTCGCGAGGAGTTCGTCAAGCGGGTCTGGGAGTGGAAAGAGGAGTACGGGTCGCGGATCGTCGAGCAGTACAAGCGGCTCGGCGCCTCGCTCGACTACGAGCGCGAGCGTTTCACCCTCGACGATGGCTACGTCAAAGCCGTCTACCGGGTCTTCAAGCAGCTCTACGACAAGGGCTACATCTACCGCGACTACTACATGGTCAACTGGGACCCGGGCTCGCGCTCGGCGATCTCCGACCTCGAGGTCGAGAACAAGGAGGTCGAGGACACCCTCTACTCGATCGACTATCCCGTCGAGGGCTCCGACCGCGTGTTGACGGTGGCGACGGTGCGG
This sequence comes from uncultured Solirubrobacterales bacterium, assembly GCA_963811375.1. Lineage (GTDB taxonomy): Bacteria > Actinomycetota > Thermoleophilia > Solirubrobacterales > 70-9 > VAYN01. The sequence goes on along the minus strand of CAWEQY010000002.1, from coordinate 292,236 downwards.
CCGGAGACGATGCTGGGCGACACCGCGGTCGCGGTCAACCCCGGCGACGAGCGCTACGGCGATCTGGTCGGCCAGTTCTGCGTGCTGCCGCTGGTCGGTCGGCGGCTGCCGATCATCGCCGACGAGCACGTCGACCCCGAGTTCGGCACCGGTGCGCTGAAGATCACCCCCGGTCACGATCCCAACGACTTCGAGATCGGCCGCAAGCACGGGCTCGAGGAGATCGTCGTGATCGGCCCCGACGGCCGCCTCACCGAGGAGGCCGGCGACTTCGCCGGGATGAGCGCGGCCGAGGCGCAGGTCGCGGTGGTGGCCGCCCTGCGTGAGGAGGGCGGCCTCCGCGCCGAGGAGCCCTACACCCACTCGGTCCCCTTCTCGCACCGCTCCGGCGAGCGGATCGAGCCGCTGATCTCGCTGCAGTGGTTTTGCCGCATGGACGAGCTGGCGCAGCCGGCGATCGAAGCGGTCGAACGCGACGAGGTGCGGATCGCGCCGGAGCAGTGGAAGCGCGTCTACCTCAACTGGATGCGGGAGATCCGTCCCTGGTGCGTCTCGCGCCAGCTTTGGTGGGGCCACCAGATCCCGGTCTGGTACTGCGACGCCTGCGAAGAGACGATCGTCGCCGAGCAGCCGCCCGAGCGCTGCGGCGCCTGCGGCGGCGAACTGCGCCAGGACGAGGACGTGCTCGACACCTGGTTCAGCTCGGCGCTCTGGCCCTTCGCGACGTTGGGCTGGCCCGAGGACACCCCCGAGCTGCGCGCCTTCTACCCGACCGGCTTTCTCACCACCGCACGGGAGATCCTTTTCCTCTGGGTCGCGCGGATGGTGATGATGGGCCTCGAGTTCCCTGGCGCCATTCCCTTCCGCGACGTCTACGTGCACTCGGTGATCCAGGCCCGCGACGGGCGGCGGATGTCGAAGAGCCTCGGCACCGGGATCGACCCGTTGGAGGAGATCGACGTCCACGGCGCCGACGCCCTGCGCTTCGGCCTGCTGGCGATGTCCTCGACCCAGGACGTGCGCTTCTCCGACGCCAAGGTCGAGCAGGGGCGCGACCTCACCAACAAGCTCTGGAACGCGAGCCGGCTGATCCTGCTCAACGCGGCCGCGGTCGAGCCGGCGCCGCGGCCGCTCCACGTCGAGGACCGCTGGATCCTCTCGCGGCTGGAGCGGACGATCGCCTCGGTCACCGCCAAGCTCGAGGCCTACGACTTCGCCCACGCCGTCCAGGAGGCCTACTCGTTCTTCTGGCGCGATCTCTGCGACTGGTACTTGGAGATCGTCAAGCCGCGCCTCTACGACGGCGAGGTGGAGGTCTCGGCGACGCTCCTCTACGCGCTGGAACGCGTGCTCGGGCTGTTGCACCCGACGCTGCCGTTCGTGACCGAGGAGATCTGGTCCTTCCACCCGGCCCGGGACGGCCACCTGGTCGTGCATCCGTTCCCGCGGGCCGACGAGTCGCTCTTCGACGCCGCCGCCGAAGCCGATGTCGAGGGCGGGATCGGGCTGACCCAGCGCCTGCGCGCCTGGCGCGACCTCGCCGGAGTCCCGGCCGGGGCGGTGCTGGTCGCGGTGATCGACGGCGTCGAGCCGCCGCGGTTCGTCGGTCGCCTCTCGCGTTTCGAGTTCGACGGCGTCGGCGCCGAGCCGATCGCCGCGGTCGGCCCCGTCCGCATCCTCCCCTCCGGGCAGCTCGACGCCGAGGCGGTTGCCGAGCGACTGGGCAAGCGGCGCGAGGAGCTGCGGGCGGAGGTCGAGCGCGGCGAGCGCAAACTCGGCAACGAGGGCTTCCTCGCCAAGGCGCCGGCCGAGGTGGTCGAGGAGGAGCGCGGCAAGCTCGAGCGCTACCGGGCCGAACTCGCCGAGCTGGCTTGAGCTTCGACCCCGACGCCTATCTCGACTCGCTGGAGCCGATCGGCTGGCGCCTCGGGCTGGAGCGGATGTACAAGCTGACCACGGCGCTGGGCCTGCCCCAGCACCGTTTCGCCTCGATCCACGTCGTCGGCACCAACGGCAAGTCCTCGGTGGCGCGGATGACGGCGGCGCTGCTCGAGGCTCACGGAATCGGCGCCGGTGCCTGCCTCTCGCCTCACACGGCCCGCTGGGCGGAGCGGACGCTGATCCACGGTGAGGAGGTCGGCGCGGGGGAGTGGGCGAGCGCGGTCGAGCGGGTCGCGACGGCGGCCGAGGGTGTCAACCGGACCCTGGAGAAGGGCGAGGCGGTGACCCAGTTCGAGGCGGCGACGGCGGCCACCTTCGTCGCCCTGGCCTCGGCCCGGGTCAAGGTGGCGGCGATCGAGGCCGGCCTCGGCGGGCGCCTCGACGCCACCAACACGATCCCCTCGCGGGTCACGGTCCTGACCTCGGTCGGGCTCGACCACACCGACTGGCTGGGGGAGACTGAGCCGGAGATCGCGGCCGAGAAGCTGGCGGTGCTGCGCGACCAGACGACGCTGGTGCTGGGACGGGTCTCGCCTGCGGTCGAGGCTCTGGCCGAGCGCACCGCGGCCGCGCGCGGCGCTCTTCTCCTGCGGGCGCCCGAGGACCCGGGGCCGGATCTGCGACTGCTTGCTCCGGGCGACTTCCAACGGCGCAATTTTGCCCTTGCTCTCACTGCCGCCGAGGCCTTCCTGGGCGAGCTCGACCCCGAACGGGTGGCGCGAGTGGCGGCGACCGTGTCCGTCCCCGGCCGCCTGGAGCGGATCGCCGCCTGCCCGCCGACCTTCGTCGACGCCGCCCACAACCCCGACGGCGCCGCGGCGCTGGCCGAGGCGCTGCCGGCGGTGACCGGCGGCAGCCGCGTTGTCGCCTGCCTGGCGATCCTCGCCGACAAGGACGCAGCGGCGATGGTGCGGGCGCTGGCGCCTGCCCTGGAGCGCGCGGTCTGCACTGAGCTGCCGGGCAAGGCGTTGGAGGCGCACGGACGTCCCGGAGCCGCCTCGAGGCCCGCGGCCGAGCTGGTCGCCGCCTGCGAGGAGGCCGGGCTGCCGGCCGAGGCGGAGCCGGGTTTCGAAGCGGCGCTGCGGCGGGCCTCGGCGCTGGCGCTGGAGCCGCCGGAGGGCGTCGTGCTGGTCGCGGGTTCCCACTACGGCATCGCGCCAGCCCGCGCCGCGCTTGCGACCAGACCTCGCTGAGGCGGTCAGCCGCGAACCTGGGCGCTTCGGGGTTCGCCTGAAGCAACCCCCGTCGCTCTCTGCGAGGATTCGGGCATGGATCGAGGCGCCGGCTCCCAACTGCTCTCGATGATGGGCCTGGTCGCGGCGGTGGTTGCGATCGTGATTCTGGTCTTCTTCGGCATCGGTTACCTGTTCGGGCGCCTCTTTCTCTGACGGGCGCGCCTGCCCAGGCAGGCCGAACAGGGTTCGCGGACGGCGCGGAGAAGTAGACTGCCCGATCCCGCAAGCGGGACCCCCACCTATGGCTCTAGCGATCTTCGGCATCACCAACAGCGCCCTCAACCTGGTCGCGACCCTTTTTGTGCTGATGCTGGTCGTTCTCTGGCTGGCGCTGATCGTCTACACCTACCTCGACGCCCGCCGCCGTATCTCCGACCCCTTCCTGGTCGCCTGTGCGACCGTCGCCTCCTTCTTCCCCTACATCGGCACCGCCGTCTACGCGATCGTGCGGCCGCCGGAGTTCCTCGAGGACGCCCACGAGCGCGAGCTGGAGATCAAAGCCGCGGAGCTGAAGGTGCGCCAGCTGCGCGAGCAGACCTGCCCCAACTGCGAGTACCCGGTGGAGAAGAACTTCCTCCGCTGCCCCAACTGCCAGCGCCGCCTCAAGGACCCCTGCCCGACCTGCAGCAAGCCGGTCGACCCGCGCTGGGGCCTCTGTCCTTACTGCGAGACGACTCTCAGCGGTGGTGGCGAGCGCCAGCGCCGGCCGCAGCAGGGCGAACGGCGCCCGGAGCCGGAGCCGCGACGCCGGGCGCGCGTCGACGCCGGGGCCGAGGAGCCAACCTCCAAGCAGCAGCCCAGCCGCCGCAAAAAGGCAGCCCCAGGGCCCAGGAAAGCTTCCGCTAAAGCCGCCCGCAAAGAGCCGGCCCGCGACGCCTCGCAGGAGGCACCAAGCCCTGAACCAGACCAAAGGAGCCCCAGCCGTGAGCCGGACCCTGATCCTCGTCAAGCCTGACGCCTTCGAACGCGCCCTCACTGGCGAGGTAATCGCCCGCTTCGAGCGCAAGGGGCTGCGGATAGTCGCCCTGAAGTCGATGCGCGCCGACGAGCCGATCGCCAACCAGCACTACGCCGAGCACACCGAGAAGCCCTTCTTCGGCGAGCTGGTCTCCTTCATCACCGGCGGCACCCTGATCGCGATCGTCTTCGAGGGCGCCGACGCCGTTCCGGCCGCTCGTCAGCTGATCGGCGCCACCAATCCGGTCGAGGCTGCCCCCGGCTCGATTCGCGGCGACTTCGCGCTGGAGATGACCTTCAACATGGTCCACGGGTCCGATTCCGACGAGTCGGCCGAGCGCGAGATCGGGATCTGGTTTCCAGAGTTGTCCTAGCTTCGGGATCGCCGCAGCGGCGGGAGATCCTTTCGAAGCTGGGAGTCGAGTTCGACGTTGTCGTTTCTGGCGTCGATGAGTTGAGCGGAGGCGACCCCACGCGGTCGTCCCCCGCGGCGAGGAGCTGCGGGGCGAGCCGGGAGGTGGTCGAGAACGCAAGGCGCAAGGCTCAGGCAGTCGTTTCCACCGATCGCCTGGTTATTGCGTGTGACACCGACGTGGTCCTGGACGGCCAGGCCCTGGGGAAGCCTCGAGGAGAGGTTGAGGCTCGGGAGTACCTGGATTGGATGTCGGGGCGAGCCCATGAGGTGCTGAGTGGGCTGGTCATCCTCGAAGGCGGGGAGGAGAGGTCGGGGCTGGAACGGACCTTCGTGTTCTTCAAGGAGCTGAGCGAGGCCGAGAAGGACCGTTACGTCGCCTTTGGGGAGTGGGAGGGGCGCTCGGGTGGCTACGCGATCCAGACGCTGGGGTCGACCTTGGTCGAGCGGGTCGAGGGGAGTGTCTCCAACGTCGTCGGGTTGCCGGTGGGGCTGCTGTTCGAGCTGGCGCCAGGGCTTTTCGAGTCGGCCTGAGGGGGGCGCGGGTGGGGGGGGGGGGAGGAGAGAGGGGGAGGAGGGGGGTCTTCCGGGGGCCGGGCCTACCTGACGAGGAGCCGAGGGGGGTCGGCGCCGGCCTGCCGGTTGCCGAGATCGGCCGATGGGACAGAGGGGCGGTGATCTCGCTCGGTGGGATCGTCGTCTCGCAGTCGATGCGGATCGGCGGCGAAGCTCGACGAGCGCGTCGCCCATGCAAGCCACGAAGAATTTAGGTCTCCCACGTGTATCGAAAGCAAGTACGCCGCCGCCGGGCGGTGCTCGCCCTCCTGATCATCGGCTCCTTCGTGCTGCTGACGATCACCTATGGCTCGGGGTCAAATGGCCTGCAGCGCGGCGTCAGCACCATTTTCAGTCCGGTTCAGGCGGTCGCCGACGGGGCCCTCAAGCCCGCTCGCGACCTCGTCAACTGGTTCGATCAGACCTTCGACGCGCGCGGCCGCAACAGCCGCCTGCGGGACGAACTGCAGGTGGCGCGGAAAGAGTCCGTCGGCGCCAACGCGGCGCTGGCCGAAAACGCGCAGCTGCGCAAGCTGCTGCAGCTCGACCGCGGCGGAGCGATCCCTTCCGGCTACGAACCGGTTACGGGAAGGGTGATCGCGCGTTCCCCAACCGTCTGGTTCGCCGACGTCACGATCGACGCCGGCAGCGACGAAGGCGTCGAGCTCAACGATCCGGTCGTCAACGGCGACGGCCTCGTCGGCACTGTCTCCGCGGTGACCGGCGGCTCCGCCCAGGTGACCCTGATCGCCGATCACTCCAGCGCCGTCTCGGCCAAGGTAGTGCCGCTGGCCGTGCAGGGCGTGATCCGCCCCAACGTCGGCGATCCCGACGATCTCATCCTCGACTTCATCGACTCGACCAAACACGTCCACAAGGGGCAGGCGGTGGTCACGGCCGGCTGGCGCTCGCAGGAAATCGAATCCCGCTTCCCACCCAACATCCCGATCGGCGAGGTGACGACCGCATCGATCCGCGAACAGGCGGCCGAGCAGCAGGTGCACGTCCGCCCCTACGCCGACCTGCGCGACCTCGATTTGGTCCAGGTCCTGACCGGGGGTTCGCGCGAATGATTCTCACCCCGAAGATCCTCGCCCGCCTGGTCGCAATCGTGCTGCTCGGCGTCCTCTTGCAGCTCTCCTTCTTCTCCCGGGTCACGGTCTTCCACGTCAGCCCGGACCTGCTGCCGGTCCTGGTGATCTCGCTGGGCCTGCTCGGCGGCACCATGACCGGGGCCGTGACCGGGTTCTCGGTCGGCTTCCTGCTCGACTGCCTGCTGGTCGAGCCGCTCGGCGGCGCCTCGTTGGTCCTGCTCGCCACCGGCTACCTGGCCGGGCTCTTCCGCGAGCGCTTCGAGGTCCACAGTCCCCTGGTGCCGCCCCTGCTCTGCATGGGCCTGACCGTGTTCGCCGAGCTCGGTTTCGGGGCTGTCGAGCTGATGCTGGGGGTGGACACCGCGGTCAGCGGCCTTGTCGTCCGCGACCTCCTCGTCAAGGCCATCTACGCCTTCGTCCTCGGCTGGCCGATCTACCTCGGGCTGAGGCGCCTGCTGCGCCCGGCCCTGGTCGAGGAGCCGACGGTGCGTCGCCCCCGGCGGCCGACGGTGCTGGGAGCTTAGGTCGACGTGTACCAACGTTCCAACGACCGCCCCGGCCCTCGCCTGGCACTGCGCAGCGCGGTTCTCGGTGGCGTCGCCGTCGCCCTCTTCGCGGTGCTGTTCTTCCGGCTCTGGGACCTGCAGGTGCTCTCCGGCTCCGAGTACCTGGCCGAGGCCAAGAACAACCGCACCCGTGAGTTCAAAGTGATCGCGCCGCGCGGCGAAATCCTCGACCGCGACGGCAACGTGCTGGTCGACAACCGGACTAGCCTGGCGCTCCAGCTCAATACCCAGAAACTGCCCGCGGACCCGGCTGAGCAGAGGGCGGAGCTGGCCCAACTCGGCAAGCTCGCCCACATGTCCCTGCGCAAGGTGCGGCGGACGATCGAGGAACAGGAAGAAGTCGCCGCCGGGGCACCGGTGACGCTGCGCAAGGACGTTGACTATGACCTCGTCTACTACCTGGAAGAGAACCAGCGGCGCTTCCCCGGCGTCACCGTGCAGCGGGTCTTCGTCCGCGCCTATCCCGACGGCAGCCGCGCCGCCCACGTGGTCGGCAGCGTCGGTGAGGTCTCCGAGGAAGAGCTGAAAGAAGCTCCTTTCAAGGGCCTGGAACCCGGCGACGAGGTCGGCAAGGAAGGGGTCGAGTACACCTACGACAAGTACCTGCGCGGCGAGCCGGGGCTGACCAAGATCCAGGTCAACGCGCTCGGCCAGCCGACCCCCGGCGGCCAGCTCGTCTCCGAGCCGCCGGCCCCCGGCGACAACCTGAAGCTGACGATCGATCCCGACGTCCAGGCGGCCGGTGAGAGCGCGCTTGCCTCGCGCGGGCTGCCCGGCGCCTTCGTGACGATGAACGTCAACAACGGCCAGCTGCTCGGGCTCGGATCCTTCCCCAGCTTCGATCCGACGGTTCTCGCCGAACCGAAGACCCAGGCCCAGGTGAACGCCCTCTACCGGGACCCGGTGCTGGCGCCGCTGACCGATCGCGCGACCGAAAGCTATTACCCGACGGGATCGACCTTCAAGATCGTCACCGCCCTGGCGGCTCTGGAAGGAGGCGTGATCACGCCTTCAACGTCGATCTTCGATGGCGGCAAGCTCACGATCGGCGACCAGAGCTTTCAGAATGCCGGCGGCGCCTCCTACGGGCCCCTGACCCTGGTCCCGGCTCTGGAAGTGTCCTCCGACGTCTTCTTCTATGAACTGGGCCTGGAGATGTGGGACACCGGCCAGCTGCAGCGCTGGGCGGCGAAACTGGGAATCGGTCAGGAGTCCGGGTTCGACCTCCCCGGCGAGACGGAAGGTTTGGTGCCGAACAAAAAGTGGCGCGACGAGCTCGCCGCCGAAGGCCTGGCCGAAGAACGCCCCTGGGGACCGGGGGACAACGTCCAGCTGGCGACCGGCCAGGGCGATCTGCAGATGAATCCCTTGCAGCTGGCGATCGCCTACGCCGCCCTCGGCAACGACGGCACGATCGTCACCCCGCACGTCGGCATGGAAGTCGAGGACGCGGCCGGCAGGGTGCTGAAGGAATTCGATCCGCGGCCGCGGCGCAAGATCAAGATCGATCCCGCCTCACGCACGGCGATCATGGAAGGCCTGCACCAGGCGGCCCAGGGCCCTCAGGGCACCTCGTACGGCATCTTCGGCGGCTTCCCGATCGAGGTCGCCGGCAAGACCGGGACCGCGCAGCGACCCCCGCACGCCGATCAGTCCTGGTACGCGGTCCTCGCCCCGTATCCGGACCCCCGTATCGTCACCGTCGTGACCATGGAGGAAGGTGGCTTCGGAGCCGAATCCGCGGCGCCGGCCGCGCTGCAGATCCTCGAAGCGTATTTCGACAAGCAGGCGAGCTCCGTTTCGACGACCGGATCGGCGGTGGTCGAATGATGTATGCCTCCCGCACCAGACAAGCCCGACCCGAGCCCTTCACGATCCGCGCCGGCATCGGCGAGCGTCTCGGCCTCGCCCACATGGACTGGACCTTGAGCCTCGCCACCATTGCGCTGGCCGCCTTCAGCGTCTTCACCCTCTCCCAGGCCACCACCAACGACGTTCCCGGCAGCCCCCACTACTACGTCGACCGGCAGGCGCTCTACGGCGTCCTCGGCCTGATCGGGATGCTGCTCCTGACCCGGATCGACTACTCGCGCTTCCGCGAGTTGCGGGTCGGGATCTACACCTTCCTCTGCGCCAGCGTCTCGCTCGTCTTCGTCTTCGGCTTCGCTGCCCGCGGCTCGCGGCGGGCCTTCGAATTCCCCTTCTTCAGCTTCCAGCCGTCGGAGCTCGGCAAGCTCCTGCTCGTCCTCGCCCTCGCCGGCTTCGTCATCGACGGCGCCAGGCGTGGCTCGGCCAGGCAGCGCACGGTGCGTTATCTCTGCCTCGGCCTGGCCCCGGCGGCCCTCGTTTTCCTGCAACCGGACCTCGGCACCTCGATGGTGTTCGCGGTCGCAACCCTCGCCGTGATGTACTTCGGTGGTGTCCCCTGGACCCACTTCGCCGTCATCGGCGCGGCACTCGTCGCGTTGATCGCACTTGTCCTCGTCGCCGCCCCCTCGGTTGGGGTGCCCGTTTTGAAGGGCTATCAGGAGCAGAGGCTCACCTCTTTCCTGCACCCGAACGAGCATGCGAGCGGCGCGGGCTACCAGCAAAACCAATCAGTGGTCGCAATCGGCTCCGGTGAGAAGACCGGCCGTGGCGACCGTGCCACCCAAACGCGGCTCGACTTTGTTCCCGAGCGGCACACCGACTTCATCTTCGCGGTGATCGGTGAGCGCTACGGATTCATGGGCGCCGCGTTCGTCCTATCCCTTTACGCCCTGCTCTTCTGGCGGGCGCTGCGGATCGTGACGCTTTCGAAGAACTCCTACGGGACCCTGGTGGCGGGCGGCATCGCCGTCTCGCTGCTCTTCCAGGTCTTCGTCAACGTGGGGATGAACCTCGGCATCATGCCGATCACGGGCATCCCCTTACCGCTGATGAGCTACGGAGGGTCCTCAGTGATCGCTACGTTCCTGGCGATCGGAGTTCTTCAGAGCATCAACATCCAAGCGCGTCTCGCTCAGAAGGGGAGGTTCGCCTGGTGAAGCCCTGAAGGGGCCCCGGCCTGCGTACCTATCCGAAACTGAGTTGAAGCAATGAAAAAAACGATTTTGGTCTCCGCCGAGCGCGGAGAGACCCGTGTCGCCGTCCTCGAGTCGAAGACGAAAGGCGGCAAGGCCGACGTCGCCGAGCTCTACATCGAGCGTCGCGGCAAGCGCTCCATCGTCGGCAACATCTACAAGGGCAAGGTCGACAACGTCCTGCCCGGCATGGAGGCCGCCTTCGTCGACATCGGCCTCGAGCGCAACGGCTTCCTGCACGTCGACGAGATCGTCCTCCCCGGCGGCGAGCAGGCCCCCAAGCGGGGTCGCGGCAGCGGCCGGCGGATCAACGAGCTGATCAAACCCGGGCAGGAGATCCTGGTTCAGGTGGTCAAGGACCCGTTGAAGACGAAGGGCGCGCGGCTCTCGATGAACGTCTCGATCGCCGGCCGTTACCTCGTCTTCGCGCCCCAGGGCAGCGGCGTCGGCGTCAGTCGCCGCCTCACCGACTCCGAGCGCGACCGCCTGCGCAAGATGGTCGACCGCACCTACAAGGGGCCGGGCGGGCTGATCGTCCGCACCGCCGCCCATGGCGCCAAAAAATCCGACTTCGTGCGGGAGATCGGGTACCTGCAGCGGCTGAACGAGGTGCTGCAGCGGCGCAGCGAGACGACCAAGGCGCCGTCGCTCGTCTTCCAGGAGGCCGACCTCTCGGTGCGGGTCCTGCGCGACGTCTTCCTCAGCGAGTTCGAGAAAGCGATCATCGACTCCGAGAAGCAGTTCGAGCGGGTCACCAACTTCTTCCAGCGCACGGCGCCGGAGCTGGTCGCCGGCGTCGAGCTCTACAAAGGCTCGAAGCCGCTGCTGGAGAAATGGAAGATCGACGAGGAGATCGAGTCGACCCTGAACCGCCGCGTCGACCTGCCCTCGGGCGGCTACCTGATCATCGACTACACCGAGGCCCTGACCGTGATCGACGTCAACAGCGGCAGCTTCACCGGCCGCGGCAAAGGCGGCCTCGAGGAGACGATCACCAAAGTCAACACCGAGGCGGCCGAGGAGGCGGTGCGGCAGCTGCGGCTGCGCGACATCGGCGGCATCATCGTCATCGACTTCATCGACATGGCCCGGGCCAGCAATCGCGACAAAGTCCTGAAGACGATGCGCAAAGCGCTCGACGCCGACAAGTCGAAGAGCTACGTGGTCGAGGTCTCGCCGCTGGGCCTGGTCGAGATGACGCGCCAGAACGTCACCGACGGCGTCCGCGAGATCCTCACCGCGCCCTGCCCGACCTGCCATGGGGAGGGGGTGGTCCTCTCGGCCGAGACGGTGGCCCTGGAGGGGCTGCGCAAGATGCGCGACATCGCCGCTGAGCACGGCGACGAGGAGGCCTTCCTGATCCGGGTCAACCCGAAGGTCGCCGCCGAGCTGACCGACGACGACAGCGGCCTGCCGGAGCTGGAGTCCGAAACCGGCAAGCGCTTCCACTTCGAGGGGGGCGACGCGCTGGCGATCGACACCTTCACGCTGGTCGAGAAGGGGACGCGAGCGGAGATCGAGGAGCGGGCGCTGCCGTTCAAGGTCGGCGAGGAGGTCCTGGTCCAGATCGACGAGCCGCACATGTACAACGCCGACGACGCGGTCGCCCGGATCGACTCCTACATCGTCAGCGTCACCGGCGGCGGTCGCTTCGTCGGCGAGCGCAAGCTGGTGCGGATCGAGGAAGTCGAGCGCTCGGCGGCGATCGCCTCGCTGCTGGGCTCCGACTCCCCGAATGGGTCCGGCGCCGCCGACGAGGACGACTCCGAGCTAGACTCCGCCGCTGCTTCGCGTAAACGCAGTCGGGGCCGCCGTGGCGGTCGCGGACGTTCGCGCGCCAATCAAGGAAGCAAGGACGAGTGAACTGAGCATGTACGCAGTAGTCGAAACCGGTGGTAAGCAGTACAAGGTCGAGCAGGGCACTGCCCTCTTCGTCGATCGCCTCGATGCCAAGGAGGGCGACAAAGTCTCCCTGCGCCCCGTGATGTTCCGGGACGACACCGTCCTGGCGGCGCCGAAAGAGCTGGAGAAGGTCAAAGTCGAGGCGAAAGTCGCCGAGCACCTGCGCGGGCCGAAGATCAAGGTCTTCAAATACAAGGCCAAGAAGGGCTACCGGCGCAAGGCCGGCCACCGTTCCGAGCTGACCAAGCTCGAGGTGACCGAGGTCAAACTGCTCAAATCGGCCGCAAAAAAACCGGCCGAGAAAAAAGCCGCCGAGAAAAAACCGGCTGCCGAGAAACCCGCTGCGAAGGAGGAGACCGATGGCTCATAAGAAGGGGCTGGGCTCCAGTCGCAACGGGCGCGAATCGAACCCGAAGATGTTGGGCGTGAAGGTTTTCGCGGGCCAGGAGGTAACCGGTGGCGAGATCATCGTGCGGCAGCGGGGGACGCGGTTCTGGCCCGGTGAGGGAACGGGGCTCGGGCGCGATCACACGATCTTTGCGACGCGCGCCGGCAAAGTGGATTTCTTGACCGCCCGCAAGGGGCGGACGATTCGCGTCCTGCAGGACTAGCTGGGAACTGAGCGTGAGGGAGGGGCCGGGTGCCCCTCGCCCTCACAACAGCGGGAGGTTCGGGTGAGGGGCACCCGGCCCCTCCTGCATGGTCCGGGTCCTGTCCTCCGGGTTGCGGCAGTCCTTTGGGTCGCATAGCGGACCAAAGGACTGCCGCAACCCATCTACCCTCTCTGATCCATGTACGACAAGGCGAAGATCTGGGTTGAAGGCGGTGCCGGGGGGAACGGGTGCGTGAGCTTTCGCCGGGAGGCACATGTGCCCCGGGGCGGGCCCGACGGTGGAGATGGCGGCCACGGCGGGGACGTGGTGCTCGTTTGCGATCTCTCCAAGCGCGATTTGGGCGCACTCAAAGGCAGCAGACACTTCCGCGGGCAGCGTGGCAGCCATGGCGAAGGGTCCAACAAGCACGGAGGGCAGGGAGATGAGCGGGTGATTCCGGTTCCCGCCGGGACTCAGGCGACCACCGTTGACGGAAGTGCGATCGATTTGGTGGAGGCGGGGCAGCGGGCCGTGGTGGCGCATGGGGGGCGTGGGGGGCATGGGAACAAGCGGTTTGCGACTTCCACGCGGCAGGCGCCGCGGTTTGCGGAGAAAGGGACGAAGGGGGAAGCGGACTGGATCGAGTTGCGCCTGAAACTGCTGGCCGATGTGGGGCTGGTGGGGCTGCCGAACGCGGGGAAGTCCTCCTTGTTGGGGCGGTTGACGCGGGCGGCGCCGAAAGTGGCGGACTACCCGTTCACGACGCTCTCGCCAGTGCTGGGGACGCTCGAGGACGACGACCGGCAGGCGGTGGTGGCCGATATCCCGGGACTGATCGAAGGGGCGGCTGAGGGGGCTGGGCTGGGCCACGAGTTTCTCGCCCACGTCGAGCGCTGCTCGATGCTGGTCCATCTCGTCGACCTGGCGCCGCTGGAAGGGGATCCGGAGGGGAACTACGAGACCGTGCGGACGGAGCTGGCGGCACACGGGGCCGGGTTGGAGCGACTGCCGGAGCTGGTGGCGCTGACCAAGCGCGACCTGCTCCCGGCCGCGGACGTCGAGGTGGCGGTGGCCGAGTGGTCGCGGCGCCTGGGCGACGGCGTGCTGGGGGTGCTCGCCGTGTCCTCGGCAACGGGAGAAGGCCTGGACGAGCTGCGTTTGGAGGTGTTGGCGGAACTGCCGAAGCTGCAGCCGGTCGCCGTCGTTCCGGGTAGCGAGTCGAGCGGCGAATTCGAGGCCGAGCACCGTGTCTACAAACCGGCGGGGGAGGGTGGCTACTGGGTCGAGCGCGAGGAGGACGGCGCCTACCGGGTTTCCGGCCGCGGGGTCGAGCTGCTCTTCGAGCGTCACGACACCAAAAACGAAGAGGCGCTCGCCTATCTCGAGCAGCGCCTGCGCGAGATCGGCGTCATCTCCGCCCTGGCCAAGGCGGGTTTCGAGGCCGGCAACGAGGTCCGGGTCGGCGAGCATGAGTTTGAGTTGCACATATGAAGCGCTGCATCAGGTCAGGTTCGAGAGAGCAGCCGCCAAGGCGAAACCGAGGACGGTGACGAGACCGGCGGCGCGGCCGGCGTCTTTGCGGGCGTCGGGAATCATCGAGTCGATCAGCATCACCAGCAGGGCGCCCGCGGCGAAGCCGTCGATTGCTGCCCGCAGGTTGCCGCTGACCGCGTCGGCAGCCGCGTAGCCGGCAACGGTCGCCACCGTGCAGATCGCCGCCACGACCAGCCAGAGCCGCAGGATCGTCCCTCGCGATTTCCCTGCCTTGCGCATTTCGTCGGCCGATCCCATCGCCTCCGGCAGGTTGGAGACGAAGATGGCGAGCAGCAGCGCGACGCCGATTCCCTGCCCGGCGGCGAGGCTGATTCCGAGTACCGCCTGCTCGGGAATGCCGTCGAGGAAGGCACCGAGGGCGAGGGCCGTGCCCCCGCTCGACCCCTGCGCGCGGCCGCGGCGGCCACGGCCGGCCGAGTAGTGGTTGGCGATCAGGCCGTCGAGGACGAAGTAGGTAACTGCGCCAACGCCCAGCCCGAGCCCAGTCACGCCCGCACCGCCGACCGCGAGGCCCTCCTCGGCCAACTCGAAGCTGACGGCGCTGATCAGGGCGCCGGCGCCAAAGGCAAGGACGAGGCCCACCTGCCGCGGGGACCAGCGGCGCAACAGACTGAGTGCCGCGCCGAGCACCAGCGAGCTCGCCGCCAGCGCGCCCCAGCCGAGGGCCGCTCCCATCTCAGCTCCGCCCTTGGGCCGAACGGCTCATTGCGGCCAGACTAACCACGGGCGAGGTCCTGGTGGCGGTCGTTCATACACTTGCCGCAGCCATGACCCTGGTCGTAAAGCTCGGTTCCTCGATCGTCGCCGCCGATGACGGCGGGTTGCGCACGAGCGTGCTCGACTCCGTCTGCGCGCAGGTCAGCGCCCTCGAGCGCAGCGGCGAGCGAGTCGTCATGGTCACCTCAGGCGCGATCGCCCGGGGCATGCGGCTGATGGAGCTGCCGGTGCGGCCACGGGCGATGGACGAGCTGCAGGGTGCGTCCGCGGTTGGTCAGGGCGACCTTTTCCGCGCTTACGAGAGCCGCCTGGCCAGCCACGGGACCAGGGCGGCGCAGGTGTTGTTGACCGCCGGCGACATCGCCGCCCGCACGAACTACCTGAACGCGCGCCAGACGCTGAAGCGATTGGTCGAGTGGGGGGTGGTGCCGGTGATCAACGAGAACGACACCACCGCCACCGACGAGATCAGCTTCGGCGACAACGACTTCCTCGCCGCCCAGGTGGCGCTGCTCCTCGACGCCCGCCTGCTCGTCCTGCTGACCAACATCGACGGGCTGCTCAGCGCCGACCCGGAGGTCGACCCGGAAGCCCAGCTGGTCCCCGAGGTAACGGACTTCTCCGAGCTGGCGGTACTTGCGATCGGCGACCGCACCTCGGCCTTCGGCTCCGGCGGCATGCGCAGCAAGGTCGCCGCGGCGGAGATGGCCAGCGAGGCCGGCATTCCGGCGGTGATCTGCAACGGCACCACCGCGGGCACGCTGGCGGCCGCGGCCGGCGGTGCCGCGATTGGCACCCGCTTCGCCGCCCAGGCGGGCAAGGCGTCCAGCTTCAAGCTCTGGCTCAAGTACGCGAAGCCGGCGCGGGGACAGATCGTCGTCGACGACGGTGCCGCCCGGGTTCTGCGCGAGCGCGGCTCCAGCCTGCTGCCGGTGGGAATCGTCGCGGTCGAAGGCGACTTCGACGCCGGCGACGCGGTCGACGTCAGCGCCGGCGGCGTCCCGATCGGCAAGGGCATCGCCGACTACTCCGCCCGCGAGCTGTCCCAGGTTTTCGGGATGAAGAGCGCCGATGTGCGCGACGTGCTGCCGCACGCGGCCGACGAGGTCATCCACCGGAACCGCTTCGTCTTGGTCTAGGTCCCCAGCTACCCTTGTCCTCATGGCTGTGACCACGACCACCGTCGCCGCGAGCTGCGCGGCCGCCAAGGGGGCGGCGCGGGCGCTGGCGGGCGCTTCCACGCAAGCCAAGAACGCCGCCCTGGAGGCAACCGCCCGTTTGCTCGAGGAGCGAACGGGGGAGATCCTCGAGGCGAACGCCGCCGACCTGGCCGACGAGCGGGCGGTCGGGCTGACCGCGGCGCTGAAAGACCGGCTGGCGCTGACGGCGGAGCGGGTAGCGGCGATGGCGACGGGGGTGCGGGCGGTCGCCCAGCTCGACGACCCGGTCGGCGAGGAGCTCGAACACAAAATTTTGGCCAGCGGCCTCGACCTGCGCAAGGTCCGGGTGCCGCTGGGCGTCGTCGCCGTCGTCTACGAGGCGCGTCCCAACGTGACGATCGATTGCGCGGCGCTGACGATCAAGAGCGGCAACGCGATCGTGCTGCGGGGTTCCAGCTACGCGGAGCGCTCCAATGGGGCGCTGGCCGGGGTAATCCGCGAGGCGCTGGTCGAGGCGGAGCTGCCTGAGGATGCGGTGCTGCTCCTGGCAAGCGGCGGTCATGGCGAGCTGGCGGAGCTGGCGACGCAGGAGGGCAATGTCGACCTGCTGATCCCGCGCGGTGGCGAGGGGCTGAAGGCGGCGATCAAGGAGGTGGCGACGGTGCCGGTGATGTACGCGGCGGCGGGTAACTGCCATGTCTATGTGCACGGCGACGCCAACCTGGAGATGGCGCGGCGGATCGCGGTCAACGCCAAGGTGCAGCGCCCGGGCGTCTGCAACTCGGCGGAGACGCTGCTGGTCGACGCCGCGATCGCCGAGCGCTTCGTCCCGGCCGTGCTTTCCGACCTGCGTGAGGCCGACGTCGAGCTGGTGGGCGACGAACGGGCACGCTCCCGGGCCGGCGACGCCGAGATCGGCGTGGCGACGGACGCCGACTGGGACAGCGAGTACCTGGGGCTGAAGATGGCAGTCGCCGTGGTCGACTCCGTCGCCGACGCGGTCGACCACATCAACGCCCACGGCACCGGCCACTCGGAGGCGATCGTCACCACCTCCGAGGAGACCGCCGATGAGTTCGCCGCGGGCGTCGACGCAGCCGCCGTCTACATCAACGCCTCGACCCGCTTCACCGATGGCTTCGAGTACGGGATGGGTGCCGAGATCGGCAACTCGACCCAGAAGCTGCACGCCCGCGGGCCGATCGGGATGCGCGAGCTGACGACCTTCAAGTACGTGGCGCGCGGCAACGGCCAAGTGCGTGAATAGCGCGACGGGGACGGGCATCGGCGTGCTGGGGTCGGCCTTCAACCCGCCGCACCTCGGTCACCTGGCGTTGGCCCAGGAGGCGCTCTGGCAGCTCGGGCTCAGCGAGGTGATCCTGGTCCCGACCGGCGACGCGCCACACAAGCGGATCGCCGACGACCCCGGGCGCGAGCTGCGGATGGCGATGACCCGGCTTGCCGCCGCCGACGATCCGCGTTTCTCGGTCTCCGCGCTCGAGGTCGACCGCGAGGGGCCGTCCTACACGTTTGAAACCTTGGAGCTGCTTGCGGAAGAAAGAGGCGACACGGAGCTGGTGTTCGTAATGGGTGCGGATGCTGCCCTGGGCCTGGAGAGCTGGCGCAACCCCGAGTACGTCGTCGGGCTGGCCAAGTTGGCGGTGGCGCGGCGGGCCGGGGTCTCCGACGCGGAGGTCGCGACCGTGATCCGCAGCCTCGGTGCCGGCGGGCGGGCGACGATGCTGGAGATGCCGCAGTTCGGCGTCTCCTCCTCGGCCGTGCGCGAGCGGGCGGCGGCGGGCAGGCCGTTGCGCTATCTGGTGCCGGAGCCAGTTGCGCGGTTCATCGAGGAAAAGGGGATCTACTCATGAGCGCGCCGCGATCGGAGCCTCTGGCCCGGCGACTGGCCGAGCTGGCCGACTCGAAAAAGGCGGAGGAGATCGTGGCGCTCGACATGCGGGCCTTGGTCTCCTACACCGACTTCCTGGTCATCTGCACGGCCCGCAACGAGCGCCAGGCCAAGGCGGTCGTCGACGAGGTGCGGCTGCAGATGAAACACGAGATGGGGCTGCTGCCGAGTGGGGTCGACGCCGGCGTCGAAGCAGGCTGGGCGGTGCTCGACTACCTCGACTGCTTCCTCCATGTCTTCACCGAGGAGGGGCGGCAGCGCTTCGGGCTTGAGGATCTTTGGCGTGAGGCGCCGCGCCTGGAGCTCGACCTCGATGTGCCCGAAGCGCCCTCGGCCGCGAGCGCCTGACCGTTGCCGCGTCGGTTTCGCCGCGGCGGTGAGGAAAGCCGTCCGAGCACCCCCATACGGTGCCGCGCATGGGAAGCTTCAAGCGGGTGCTGTTCGGCTATCGCCGGTTCGACGTCGATGACGCGATCTCCACGCGGGACGCACAGATACTCGGGCTGGAGATGAAGTCGGGCCGCCAGACCACGGCGATGTCCGAGATGGAGCAGGAGCTCGCTTCTCTCTCGGGGATGGTGATCGAGCGCGAGCGTGAGATCCGCGGCCTGAGCGAGCGGCTGCGCGAGGCCAACGAACGCCACGACCGCAGCATCACCTCGCTGGAGGCGGTCTCCGGCCGTCTCGAGGAGATTCAGGCCCAGGCCCGCGGCCAGGCGACGCGAATCCGGATGAAAGCGCTGCGCGAGGCGGTCGAGGTCGGCCGGCGCGTGCAGGAGCTGAACGAGGCTCAGGCGACGCCCACCGAGGCACCGAAATCCGCAGCCGCCCCAACCACGAACGGCAACGGCAATCGTCAGGTCGAGGACTTCAATGGGATCTTCGAGGGGCTGATCAAGCTTGAGATCGGCCCGCTCGGCGACTTCTCGCAGCTGGTCGGATTCGAGGACGCCGTCGGGCAGGTCGGTGCATCTGAGATCTCCGTCGAACGCTTCTCCGAGGGCCGGGCGACGCTCTCGATGAGGCTCGACCAGCCGGTCGAGCTGCTGCGCGAGCTGGAGGAGCTCTCCGCGCTCGACTTCAAGGTTCGCCACACCGCCCCGGACAACCTCATCCTCGACGTCGACGAGGAGCCGGGCCCAGAGCAACGCGCCGCCTAGTCCGGCGGCACTCGCGATAAACTCGCAAGTCGATCTGGGGCTGTAGCTCAGCTGGAAGAGCGTCGCGCTGGCAGCGCGAAGGTCAGGGGTTCGAGCCCCCTCAGCTCCATCGCAACGGTCGCTCGCTTCCGCTGGCGGCGAACGTCCCCAGCGGTCTGCCTTCGCGCGATGCTGGCGGTGCGCCACAAGCGGGTGCCACACTTGTCGAGTGACTGATTCCTCAGTGACAGGGGGTTGTCTGTGCGGTGGGGTCCGCTTTGAGCTGACCGAGCCGGCGCAGGTCGGCGGTTACTGTCATTGCACTCGCTGCCAGGGTCGCACCGGGACGGCGGTGTCGGCGCAGGCGCGGATCGATGGGCGCACTTTCAGGTTGCTCCAGGGCGACACATTGGTCAAGGCTTGGCGCCATCCCGAGGGGGGTTTCGAGAAGTGCTTCTGTCGTGAGTGCGGAGCGCACTTGTTCAGCCGCAATCCCGCTGACCCGACGCAGATGAGCGTGCGCATGGGAGCGTTTGACGGCGATCCCGGTGTGCGGCTGAGCTGGCGCACCCATGTCGCATATGCCGCCCCCTGGGAGCCCATCCCCGATGATGGGCTCGAACGGTTCCCCGAGGGCAGACCGCAGTTCTGAGGGTCCCTCACCCGATATTGGCTCCGGACACCGCGGCGGTGGGCTCGCGGTGGCTGATGTCCGGATCGGGCGTTAGCTTGCGCCGATGCGAGCGTTTGCCGATTGCGGCGTCGGCGCGGACCGGCTCGCGGAGCTTCGTGCAGCGGCGCAGGGCGCGCGCCGCGCGAACTACGCGCGCTACTCGAAGTTCACCACTCTGGCGGCGGTCGAGACGGCTGACGGAGTCTTCGGCGGGACCAACGTCGAGAACGTCAATTATTCGTTGACCAAGCACGCCGAGGAGGTCGCGGTGCTGGCCGCGATGCTCGCCGGGGCCGGTCCTCGCGGAAAATGGATCAAGGCTCTTTACGTGACGGGGGTGTCCCCCTGTGGGTCCTGTCGCCAGTTCGTCGCCGAGTTCGCTGGGCCGAAAACGATCGTCCTGATCGACCGGATCGCGCAAAGGCAGGTCAAATCGGCGAAGTTGGCGAGCCTCGGAGACGACAGCATCGAGGCCTGGAGCCTGGGCGAGCTGTTGCCGGCCTCATTCAATGCAAAGGAAATCGGCATTGCCCGATGACCCGCGGGAAGGAGCTCAGATAAACCCTGCAGGCAACGGTGGTGAGTCCGAGGCCGCCGAGCTCGATCCCGACGCCGACCGTGAACGGCGCCAACGAGAGATCTCGCGGCAGCTGACGCGCCTGGTCGACGTCCTCTACGCGCTGGTTCTGGTCCAGGGCGCGATCAATTACCGCGCGCTGTTCACGATCGGCGACGAGTTTCTGCACCCCGCTCGAGCTCTGCCGGTAGTGCTGGCTCTGGCCTTGATCTATTTCACCGCGATCCAGAGCTTCGTCGACTACCACCTCGCCTCCGAGGACCAGCCCTACCAGCTCCTCGATCCCGATGCCGGCAATCGGCGGGTGGACCTCTGGCGCTTCTACCTCGACATCGTCATCGTCGGCCTGTACAGCTTTCTCCTGCTCAAGTGCCACGTCCTCATCGCCGCTCCCGGCGCCGATCTGACGCCGGCCTTCTGCGCCCTTCCGGCGGTGTTTGGCCTTTACCTGCTCTGGGGCGCGCTGAGGGGGTCGACCAATCCGAACCCCGACAAGAACCCCGGGCAGCGCTATCGCCCGATCCTGCTGGCGGTCTGCGGAGTGCTGTACGCGGTGCTGGCCGCCGCTTATATCGGGCTGGCCGACGGCTGGCTCGCCAACGCGATCTTCCTCGGCCTCGCGCTTCTGATCATGGTCGCCTACCGCTGGGTGAACTGGTCCCAGAACGAGACTCCCGCGAGCAAGGCTGCTGCCAAGCCGCCCGCCGCGTCCAAAAGAGGCGCCAAACCGGGGAGCGCGCCGCCGGCCGCCACTTGATCGACCGCCCTGCGCTGCCGATGATGAGTCGATGAGCGCGGCCGATCAACACGTGTTCTCGCACGGGATGCGGGATACGCGGGAGACGTTTGCGATCTGGAATGAGCGGCCCTGGGCGGTGCTGCGGGGTTGGCTGGCGCTGAGCGTGGCGATCGCGTTGGCGTTGCTGACCGCGACCTGGTTCGTCGCCGGTCAGTTGACCCCCGACCTGACCCCGATTCACCTGCCCGGGTTGACCGAGCCATCGCAGCCGGGGGACCTGCTGCCGATCCTCTGGCGCAACTCGCTGGTGCTGGCGCTACACGGGACGGCCTGCATCGCCGGGTTCATCGCCGGCGCCTCGATGCCGATCGCCGCGGCGCAGCGGAGCGGCTTCTCGCGCTGGATTCACGTCAAGGCCGGCGAGCTGGCGATCCTCTTCGTCTGCGCGGTGACTCTCTTCTCGCTGGGGACCCAGGCGCTCTATCTCGGCTTCCAGGGGTCGACCCTGGCCGCGCAGCTGGAGATCACCCGCCTCGAGCTGATCGTCAGCGTCCTCCCGCACGCGCTCCCGGAGCTGACCGCCCTTTTCCTGCCGCTGGCCGCCTGGCTGATCGCCAGCCGCCGCGGCGAGTGGAACCAGCTGCTGGCGGCGACCTTCATCACCGTCGCCCTGGCGATTCCGGTTCTGGTCGTGGCCGCCACCGTCGAGGTCTACGTCTGGCCGCAGATCCTCGAGGCAATCTCGCCTGTCGATCCCCACCACATCACGACCCACTTGACGCTCGGCTCATAAGATCGCCGCTCGGTGAGCGGATACGACCCCAAGACGATCGAGCGCAAGTGGCAGCAGGTCTGGGCCGCGGAGAAGACCTGGGAGGTCGCCGACCCAGGGCAGCCCGGCTTCGACCCCGACAAGCCAAAGTCCTACGTGCTGGAGATGCTGCCGTACCCCTCGGGCGAGCCCCACGTCGGCCATCTCAAGTGTTATGCCGTCGGCGACGCGATCGCCCACTTTCGTCGCCGCCATGGCTTCGAGGTGATCCACCCGATGGGCTACGACTCCTTCGGCCTGCCGGCCGAGAACAACGCGATCAAGACCGGCGAGCCGCCGCGGGCGGCGACCGAGCGCTCGATCGCGTCCTTCCAGCGCCAGTTCCGCGAGTGGGGGATCTCGATCGACTGGTCGCGCGAACTCGCCACCCACACGCCCGAGTACTACCGCTGGACCCAGTGGATCTTCCTGCGCCTGCTCGAGCACGACCTCGCCTACCGCACCGAAGCCGCGGTCCAGTGGTGCCCGAAGGACGCCACCGTCCTCGCCAACGAGCAGGTCGTCGACGGTCGTTGCGAGCGCTGCGGCACCGAGGTGGTGCAGCGCAAACTCGAGCAGTGGTTCTTCCGCATCACCGAGTACGCCGACCGCCTGCTGGCCGACTTCGACCTGCTCGACTCCTGGCCCGAGCACGTGATCACGATGCAGCGCAACTGGATCGGCCGCTCCGAGGGGCAGAGGTCGTCTTCCGCTGCGAGGAGCTCGAGCTCGACTTCCCCGTGTTCACCACCCGGCCCGACACCCTCTTCGGCGCCACCTTCTTCGTCCTCGCCCCCGAGCATCCAGAGCTGGAGCGACTTGTCGCCGGCACCCCTGCCGAGGAGGAGGTGCGCGAGTACGTCAACCGCGTCGCCCGCGAGTCAGCCGAGGAGCGCGGTGCCGAGGATCGCGAGAAGACCGGCGTGCCGCTCGGGCGCAGCGTCGTCAACCCGGTCAACGGCGAGGAGATCCCGATGTTCGTCGCCGACTACGTGCTCATGGAGTACGGCACCGGCGCGATCATGGCGGTGCCCGGCCACGACTCCCGCGATTACGAATTCGCCCAGAAGTTCGGGCTGCCGATCAGACGGGTGATCGAAGGGACGGACCCCGGGGTCGCCCGCGACGAGGAGGGCCTGCCCTATCCGGGCGACGGGCCGATGGTCGACTCCGGCCGTTTCGACGGCAAGCACAACCGCGAGGCCTACGAGGAGATCGTCGAGTGGCTGCGGTCCGAGGGGCGCGGCAAGCCGTCGGTCAACTACCGGCTGCGCGACTGGCTGGTCTCGCGCCAGCGCTACTGGGGCGCGCCGATCCCGATCGTCCACTGCGAAAAGTGCGGGACGGTTCCGGTCCCGGACGACCAGCTGCCGGTCGAGCTGCCGGAGGTCGAGGACTACGCGCCGCAGGGCAGGAGCCCGCTGGCGGCGGCCGAGGAGTGGGTAGCCACCAGTTGCCCACGCTGCGGTGGCCCGGCCCGGCGCGAGACCGACACGATGGACACCTTCGTCGACTCCTCCTGGTACTTCATCCGCTACCTCGATCCCCGCAACGACGCGGCTCCCTGGGACCGCGCCGCGGCCGACCACTGGCTTCCGGTCGACCAGTACATCGGCGGCGTCGAGCACGCGATCCTGCACCTGATGTACGCGCGCTTTTTCACCAAGGCGCTGGCTGACATCGGCCAGCTCGGCGTCCAGGAGCCCTTCGCCAACCTCTTCGCTCAGGGAATGATCACTCGCGACGGGGCGAAGATGTCGAAGTCGAAGGGCAACACGGTCAGCCCCGGCGACTACGTCGAGCGCTACGGCGCCGATACCGCCCGCACCTACGTCTGCTTCATGGGTCCTCCCGAGCGCGGCGGCGACTGGTCCGACGAGGGTGTCGAGGGCGTCAATCGCTTCCTCTCCCGGCTCGCCCGGCTCAGCGGCGAGGTTGAGGAGCGCACCGCTCCCGGCGGCGAGGCGAGTGCCGCGGTCAAGGGCGAGGCGCGCGAGCTGCTGGCCAAGGCGCACTGGGCGATCGACAAGGCGACCCGCGACTTCCAACGCGGCTTCCAGTTCAACACCGCGATCTCGGCGGTCATGGAGCTCGTCAACGACGCTTACCGGCTTAAGGACGGCCTCTACGGGGATCCGGACGGGGACGCCGCGGTGCGCTTCGCGACCGCCACCGCGGCCTCACTGATCTTCCCCTTTGCCCCCCACCTCGGCAGCGAGGTGTTCGAGCGCCTGACCGGCGAGCGGGTCTGGGAGCGGCCCTGGCCCGAGGCCAACCCCGCCCTGCTGGTCAGCGATACCGTGACCTTGATCGTCCAGGTGAACGGCAAGCTGCGCGACCGCATCGAGGCGCCGGCCGAGGTCGGGCGGGAGCAGCTCTTGGAGCTGGCGCGGGCAAGCGAGAAGGTGAGGGCATATCTCGACGGCAAAGAGGTCGTCAAGGAGATCGTCGTGCCCGGCAAGCTGGTCAACCTGGTGGTCAGATAACAGAGGCAGGTTCCCTGCTTCTGTCCGCTTTTGGTACAAAGCGCGCCGATGCTCGTCAGGCGTCTGGAGGACGCACCAGTTGAGGAGTGGCACCGTCTGCGCACGCACGTGCTCATGGACGCGGGCGAACTCGGCTCGCGCAACCTCTCCGTCACCTGGCTTTCGTTGCCCCCGGGCGCCGAGCAGACGCTGAGCTCCCAACAGGAGTCCGAGCAGGCCTACGTCGTCGTCCGTGGCGCCGGCACGATGTCGGTGGCGGGAGACACGCAGCAGCTGGGAGAGGGCGATCTGATCCTGGTTCCGCCGGCCACCGAGCACTCGGTCGCCAACAATGGCGAGGCGGAGTTCTCTGTCGTCTCGATCCAGTCGCCGCCGGTTGCCGCCGCCGAGCTGTACAGCGATCAGCTCGCCGAGGTGGCGGGTTACGACGAAGACGACGATATTTAGCTGATTCGTCGTCTTTGGCGCGCCACTCGCGCGCCGGGTTGATCCAGGCTTGGGGGGTGCCCGAGCTGAGCAGAGCCCAGATCGTCGTCTACGGCGCGATCGCCATCGCCCTGCTGCTGGTGGGCGCGCGGGCGATCAGGTCGGAGGGCGGTGCCGAACGGTCCTTTGCCGCCGGCTCGGCCGGGGGGTCGTCGTCGAGCGGCAGCTTCACGCTGAGCGGCGAGGCCTCCGACCTGGTCGTCGACGTCGCCGGGGCGGTCGAGCGCCCCGGCGTCTACCGCCTGCCAGCGGGCAGCCGCGTCGAGGATGCGGTGGAGCGCGCCGGCGGCGCCACCGCCAGGGCCGAGCTGGAAGCGGTCAATCGCGCCGCCCGGCTTGCCGACGGGCAGCAGGTGGTGGTGCCCGAACGCGGCCCCGCCGGAGTCGCGGTGGCCGCGGCAGGCGAAGAAGAAGGTCCGATCAGCCTCGGGACCGCCACCGTCGAGCAGCTCGACACGATCGATGGGATCGGGCCGGTGACCGCCCAGGACATCGTCGAGTTCCGCGATCGGCACGGCGGCCTCGCCGCGGTCGATCAGCTCGACCAGGTGTCGGGGATCGGCCCGGCGACGATGGAGTCGCTGCGCGCCCGGTTGCAGCCCTAGGCGGTCGAGGTGCGCTCCCCGCGCCCACCGCTTCCGATCCTGATCGGGATCGCCGTCCTGGTCGTCGTCGCGCTGGCGCGCAGCGGCGAGATTCGCGAGCGGGCCTCCGACGGGCTCGGTCGCGGGATGCCCACCCGCGAGGCGGAGCTGGCTCGCGGCTTCGTGCTTGGCGAGGACGACGAGATCGACCCGCAGACCAAGGAAGACTTCCGCCGGGCGGGCTTGAGCCATCTGCTGGCGGTCAGCGGCCAGAACGTGACCCTGCTGGCGCTGCTGGCGCTGCCGTTGATGGCCGCGCTCGGCATCCCCCTGCGCGAGCGCCTGGTCTGGGTGCTGGGCCTGATCGTCGTCTACGTGCCGCTTGCCGGGGCCGGCCCTTCGATCCAGCGCGCCGGTGTGATGGGCGCGGTCGGCGTGCTCGCGACCCTCTCGGGCCGGCGGGCCTCGCGCCTCTACGCGTTGCTGCTGGCGTTGGGGGCCACGCTCGCGATCGACCCCGGCGTCGCCGCCGACATCGGCTGGCAGCTGAGCTTTGCCGCGGTCGCGGGCATCTTCCTCCTGGCCGCGCCGTTGCGCGAGGCGATCGCGGCCCGGATCGGCTCGGGCGGCTGGCGGCGTGCCCTGGCCGAGGGCGCCGCCGTGACGATCGGCGCCACCCTGGCGACGGCGCCGCTGATCGCCTTTCACTTCGAAACGCTCTCGACCACGACCCTCGTCGCCAACCTGGCGGCGATGCCGGCCGTTGCGCCGGCGATGTGGCTGGGAATGGCGGCCGCTGCCGCCGCGCAGGTGCCCGGCGCCCCGGTCGAGGCGCTGAACGCCCTCAACGCGCTGCTGCTCGGCTACATCGCCCAGGTTGCCGCCTGGTGCGGGCGACCGAGCTGGGCCGAGGTTGGCGTGCGCCTTGGCGGCACCGGCCTGCTGGTCTCCTACCTGGCACTCGCGCTCGCGGTCGTCGTCGCCCTCCGGGTTGGCCATCGCCGTCGCCTGGCCGTGGCGAGGCGCCCTCGGCAACGCTCGCCGGCGACCCGGGGCCGAGGCCGGGGCCCCCAGCCGCTCCAGCTCAACCTCCTGGCGCTCGCCCTGATCGTCCTGGTGGTCACGTTTGTCGTGCCCGGCGGCGGCTCCGCCGCGTCCGCGCCGATCTCCGGCCTGCGGGTCGAGGTGCTCGACGTCGGGCAGGGCGACGCGATCCTGCTGCAACCGGCGGCCGCTCCGGCGGTGCTGGTCGACGGTGGGCCGCCGGGCGACGACCTCGCCGGCAAGCTGGAGGAGGCTGGCGTCGAGCGCCTGGGCGCGGTCGTCGTCAGCCACGACCAGTCCGACCACGTCGGTGGGATCGAAGAGCTGTTCGGCCGCTTCCCGATCGCCAGGCTCGTCTATGCGCGCCTGGGTCGGCAGCCGCTCGAAGCGGCCGCGGCCGCCGGCGCCCTGCCGATGCGAGCCGTCGCCGGCGACGGGCTGCGCTCCGGGGGCCTCCACCTGGAGGTGCTCTGGCCGCCCCCGGAGCTGTTGGCCGAGCCGTCTGCCGGCAGCGACCCGAACCAGCTGGCCCTGGTCCTGCGCGCTCGCTGGCGCGGTTTCACGATGCTGTTGACCGCCGACGCCGAGGCGGAGGCGGTGCCGCTCGACCCGGGGCCGATCGACGTGCTCAAGGTGGCCCACCACGGCAGCGACGACGCCGGCCTCGCCGCCCTGCTCGACCGCGCCCGTCCGCGCCTGGCCGTGATCTCGGTCGGCGCCGACAATTCCTACGGGCACCCGACGGCTGGGACCCTGGAGACCCTCGCCGCCGACGGCGTCCGCACCCTGCGCACCGACCTCGATGGCACGATCGAGATCGACGTCGGGCCTGGCCCGATCGCGGTCGAGAGCGGTGGCTGAGGTACCGCCCGGGCGTCGCCTAGACTCGGCCGATGGCCGAGGGAATGCGAGCGCTGTACCTGATTGCCGGCACCGACGGGGCGAAGATCGACGCCACTCGCTCGCGCCTGCGCGCCCGCGCCGAACGCGAGGCTGGCTCTGACGCGCTGGAGGTGTTCGAGCCGGGCGAGGGGCGGGGGATGCCCGATCACGAGGCGCTGCTGGCGGCGATTCCGGCGATGTCGTTGATGGATTCGCGCCGCTACCTCCTGGCCGACGGGATCGAGCGCTGGCGCGAGCGCCAGCTCGAGGCGGTGGCCGCGGTCGTCGGCCAGCTTCCTCCCGATCTCACCCTGGTCCTGATCTCCCGCGCCAAAGCGCCGGCCAAGCTCGCGAAGGCCGTCAAGGCTGCAAAGGGAGAGGTCCACGAGTTCGAGGCGCCCAAAGCGCGGGAGATGCCGCGGACGCTCGTCGCCAATGCGCAGGCACTCGGCTTCCGGCTCGACCCCGCCGCCGCTCGCCTGCTGGTCGACCGCATGGGGGCCGGCCCGGTGCGACTGCAGCATGAGCTGGAGCGGTTGGCGCTGTGGGCGGGGGAGGGGGGAGCGGTGACGGCCGCCGATCTCGAGGCGATGATCGCCGACACCTCCGAGGCCGCCGTCTGGTCGCTTTCCGATGCGCTGATCGAGCGCGACGCCGCCGGCGCCCTGCGAATCGGCGAGCGCCTGATCGACCAGGGCGAGAACGTCACCGGGCTGATCTACGGCCTCGCGTCGCGGCTGCGCGGCGCCTGCTTCGCCGCTGGTCGACTTGAGGAGGGGATCCCGCCCAGGCAGGTCGAGTCGTCGCTGAAAATGCACCCCTATGCGGCCAAGCAGCTGGTCGGTCGCCTGCGCGACGCCGACGTCGCCGACCTTCGCGCCGCCACCGAGGCACTCGCGGAGCTGGAGCTGTGGTGCCGTGGCGGCGCCGACTACGGCGACGAGCTCGCGCTGACCCTCGCCTTGAGGCGAGCGGCAGATGCGACGGCTGCGGCCTGACTACTTCGCGGCTGCAGCGGCGATGCGGGAGGCTTTCGCCTTCTTGCGGGCGCCGGTGTTCTTGTGCATGGCACCCTTCTGCACGGCCTTGTCGATCTTCGAGACCAGGTCGCGTTCCTCAGTGGCGATCGTGCTGGTGTCGCCACCCTCGACGGCGCTCTCGAGGCGGCGGAAATGGGTCTTGACCGTGCTGGTGAGCAGGCGGTTCTCCGAGCGCTCGCGCTCGCTGCGTAGGATCCGCTTCTTCTGTGAGGCTATGTTGGCCATGAGTCAAGTGCCCGAGCTGACGAGTGCAAGCTCCAAGCGGCCGCCGACTATAGCGACTGTGACTGAGACCTAGCTTGGAGACGCCCAAGGCACCCGACACACCCGGAGACGACGAGCGGGCGGCTATCGATGCCGACGCGGCCCTGCGCGAGGCCGAGGCTTTCGACCCCGGCGAGGAACTGTCCGGGGAGCCCGCGCCGGGGCGCCAAGCGGGCCGGATCGCCCGCTCCACCGCCTTCTTCTCGATCGCCACCGCCGCCTCGCGCGTTGCCGGCCTCGGCCGCGAAGTCGTCGCCGCCGGCTTCTACGGCATCAGCGGCCCGATGTCGGCTTTCACGATCGCCTTCCAGGTGCCGAACCTGATCCGCGCCCTCTTCGCCGACGCCGCCCTGCAGCCGGCCTTCGTCCCGGTCTTCACCGAACTGATCGGCAAGAAGCACTACAAAGACGCCTTCCGCCTGGCCTCGACCCTGTTGCTGCTGGTGACGATGGTGCTGGGCGTCATCACCGCGCTCTTCGTCCTCCTCGCCCCGGTCGTGATGCCGATCTTCGCGCCGGGCTTCGAGGGCGAGATCCTCGACCTCACGGTCACCCTCTCCCAGGTCATGTTTCCGATCCTGATCCTGCTCGGGGTCAGCGGCGTCGTCGTCGGCATCCTCAACAGCTACGACCGCTTCGGCGCCTTCGCGATCTCGCCCCTGTTCTGGAACCTGACGATCATCCTCGTCCTCGTCGTGCTGGAGCCGATGTTCCACGGCGACGACAAGATCTACGCCTACGCGATCGGGATCCTCGTCGGCACCCTGGTCCAGCTGTTGATCCCGGTCTGGGACCTGCGCAACACGCCCTTCCGCTTCAAGTTCAGCTTCGACTGGCGCCACCCGGGCCTGCGGCG
This sequence comes from uncultured Solirubrobacterales bacterium, assembly GCA_963811375.1. Taxonomy (GTDB): domain Bacteria; phylum Actinomycetota; class Thermoleophilia; order Solirubrobacterales; family 70-9; genus VAYN01. Next base: position 262,998 of record CAWEQY010000002.1, on the reverse strand, counting down.
GGTGCTGTGGCTGATGCTGCCGGTGACGATCAGCCTCGGCCTGATCAACTTCAACCTGCTGATCGCCAGCTTCTTCGGCAGCCTCGTCTCCGAGCAGGCGCCGGCGGCGATCGACAAAGCCTTCCGCATCTACCAGCTGCCGCAGGGAATCTTCTCGGTGGCGATCGCGACGGTGTTGTTCCCGACCCTGGCCCGCTTCGCCAACCGCGGTGAGATCGAGAACCTGCGGGCGACGATGGCCAACGGGATGCGCCAGATCCTCTTTGTCCTGCTGCCGGCCGCCGCCGCCATCCTCGCGCTCTCGGACCCGATGATCCGGCTCGTCTACCAGCGCGGAGCCTTCAACGCGGCGGAGACGGCGGTGGTCGCGACCGCGCTCTTCTGGTTCGCCTTCTCGCTGCCAACCAATGGCCTCTACCTGCTGCAGACGCGCACCTTCTTCAGCCTGCAGCGGCCCTGGCAGGCGGTCTCCCTGGCGGTCATCGACCTGGTTGTCTCGGCCGTCGCCGCCCTAGCCCTCTACGAGCCCTTCGGCGTCGGCGGCATCGTCGCCGGCACCGGCATCGGCACCAGCTCCGCGGTCGTCGCCCAGGCGCTGATCCTGCGCCGCGAGTTCGGCGGCCTCGAGCTCGGTCGCCTGTTCTCGACCGCGAGTCGGATCGTGGTCGCCTCCGCCGCTCTGGCGGGCGTCGGCTGGGTCGTCTGGGATCTGCTCGACGAGGCACTCGGTCGCGGCCTGGTCGGCCAGATCGTCTCGCTGGGGAGCGGCCTGGCGGTGGGGGGGCTCGTCTACGTCGCGGTCGCCAAGCTGCTGCGGGTGGCCGAGCTGGAGCAGATCACGCGCCTGCTGCGGCGCCGCTAGATGCTCGGGCCCGGTCGCTACCTGCTGGGGGTTGCCGAGTTGGTTCTGCTCGTCGGCTTCGCCTGGTTGGGGGCGGCGAGCGTGCGGGCGCGGTTGCTGCCTCGGCTCTTCGGGGTGGCGGCGCAGCTGGCCACGGCGGTGCTGGCTTTGGCGGTGTTGATCTGGGTGGCGGAGTTGCTGGGAACGGTGGGGTGGCTCAAGCCCGTGCCGTACTCGGTTGGCGTCGTGGTTGTCGGGCTTGGGGCGGTTGCCCTCGGCCGCGGGGCCCGGCGTCGGGGTGGGATGGCCTCGTCCCGCCCCGACGCCACCCGCGGGTGGGGGGTCGATTGGCTGACCTTGGTTGCGCTTGCGGTTACTGCGGTTGCGGTGGTCCATTTTGCCGGCGGGGTCAGGTTGCGGCTCTCGACTGGAATGACTGGGTTCGACAGCACCTGGTACCACGGGCCGTTCGCGGCGGGGTTCTTCCAGAGCGGCAACACGATCGACCTGCACTTCATCGCGCCGCAGTTCCTGGCCTGGTTCTACCCGGCCAATGGCGAAATCTTCCACTCGGTGGGGATGCTGGCGTTTGGGCGGGACGTGTTGTCCCCGCTGCTGAACCTCGGTTGGTTCGTGGGCTGCCTGGTCGCTAGCTGGTGCATCGGGCGGCCGTACCGGGTCGGGGCTTGGTCGCTGATCCTCGGGGCTATCGCCTTGAGCGTGCCCGCCCTCGCCGATCAGGCGGGGGAGGCGCGGAACGACATTGTCGGGATCTTCTTCCTGCTCGCCGCCGCCGCGGTCGCTCTGAATGCTTGGGAGGCCCGGGAGGACGGCGAGAGGGGCCTCGGGCCCGGCGCGCTCATGGTCGTCGGGCTCGCGGCCGGGCTCGCGGCCGGGACCAAGCTCAACTTTCTCCTGCCGGCCGTCGTTCTGGTTGCCGGGCTCGTCGCGATCGCTCCGCAGGGAGGGAGGTTGCGTGCGCTGACCGCCACCGGCCTCGCGGCCCTCGCCGGCGGTGGCTACTGGTACCTGCGCAACCTCGTCCACAGTGGCAACCCACTGCCCTGGGTGCGTGACCTCGGCCCGATCTCGCTGCCGGCCCCCGAGCAGGCTCTGGGCGGTCGCGAAGCGCACGGCGTTATCGGCTACCTGACCGACGGCACGGTCTGGTCGGACTGGTTCCTGCCCGGGCTCCATGACGGTCTCTGGCCGATCTGGCCGCTCCTGGGCGCCGCCGCCCTGGCTGGCCTGCTGCTCTGCCTCGGGCGCCGCGCCAGCTCGCTGCTGCGGGTCGCGGGCCTGGTTGGCCTCGCCACCGCGCTCGCCTGGCTCGTCGCCCCGACCTCTGCCTCCGGTCCCGAGGGCATGCCCCGCGGCTTCGAGTCCGGCCTTCGCTATCTGGCGCCGGCGCTGGTCCTTGGGCTCGCCCTGCTGCCGACGACGCCGCTTCTGCGCGGTTTCTTCGCCCGCTTCGGGTTGCGGCAGTCCTTTGGGTCGCTATGCGACCCAAAGGACTGCCGCAACCCGTCCGGGTTCCCCGCCGGGCACCCGATCGCAGCGGTGGCGGCGACCGGGCTGCTGGTCGCGGTCGTGATCGGCTACCCGGTCCAGCGCCATTACCTGGAGAGCCGCTACTCCGACCCCACCTTCGCCACCCCCGGCCTCAACGCCGCCTTCGCCTGGGCCGACGGCATCGGTGACTCCCGCATCGCCACCACCAGCACCCGCCAGTACCCGCTCTTCGGCACCGACCTCTCCAACCACGTCCAGTTCATCGGCAACGAACGCCCCCACGGCGGCTTCGAGGCCCCCAGCACCTGCCGCACCTGGCGCGAGCTGCTCAACGCCGGCCACTACGACTACGCGATCACGACCTACGACCGCTTGGAACCTGGCAATGCTCCATACCCACCTCAGGCCCGCTGGACCGAAGGCCCCGGGGCCAAACCCATCCTGAAAAAGCCCCCCACGGTCATTTTCCAGCTCAACGGACAGCTGGATCCATCGACGTGCCCGTGAGCCGAGGGCACTCCTCCGGCGGGTGGCGTGGGGTGGGGGTGGTGTTCCGCCGCGCGGAGTCTGCGAGGCGCACTCCTTTGACCCGGGCGGGGCTCCTATCCCTTTGCCCCGAGCAGATCGAAGCGCAAGGAACACCACCCCCACCCCACGACAGGACCCGCCGGCCGACCGCCCTCGTCCCTCATACTTCCGCCCGTCCATGGACCACATCCGCAACTTCTCGATCATCGCCCACATCGACCACGGCAAGTCGACCCTTGCCGACCGCATCCTCGAGGTCACCGGCGCCGTCGACCCGAAGAAAATGCAGGCGCAGATGCTCGACTCGATGGACCTCGAGCGCGAGCGCGGGATCACGATCAAGGCGCAGGCCGTGCGGGTCGAGTACAAGGCCGCCGACGGGCAGACCTACCACCTGCACCTGATCGATACCCCCGGTCACGTCGACTTCTCCTACGAGGTCTCGCGCAGCCTCGCCGCCTGCGAGGGCGCCCTGCTGGTCGTCGACGCCGCCCAGGGCGTCGAGGCGCAAACCGTCGCCAACACCTACCTGGCGATCGACGCCGGGCTGGAGCTGATCCCGGTGATCAACAAGGTCGATCTGCCCGGCGCCGAGCCGGAGCGGGTGGCGACCGAAATCGCCGATTTAACCGGCGGCGATCCCGAGGAAGCGCTCTGGATCTCGGCCAAGACCGGGGTCGGCGTGCCGGAGGTGCTGGAGGCGATCGTCGCGCGCATCCCGGCCCCGAAGGGCGAGCCGGAGGCGCCAACCCGGGCGCTGATCTTCGACTCCGAGTTCGACCAGTACCGCGGCGTGATCGCCTACGTGCGGATGGTCGACGGCTCCTTCCGCAAGCACGAGCGGATCCTGGCGATGCAGAACGGGACCGAGGCGGAAATCGACGACATCGGCTTCTTCCGGCCGGCGATGACCGCGGTGGAGGGGATGGAGGCCGGCGACGTCGGCTACCTGATCACCGGGATCAAGGACGTCACCAAGCTGCGGGTGGGCGACACCCTGACGGCGCGCGAGCGACCCGCCGCGGAGCCGCTGGAGGGCTACCGCGAGGTCCGCCCGATGGTCTTCTGCGGCGTCTTCCCGATCGACACCGACCGCTACGAAGACCTGCGCGACGCGCTCGAGAAGCTGGCCCTCAACGACGCCGCCCTGTCCTGGGAGCCGGAGACCTCGGAGGCGCTCGGGTTCGGCTTCCGCTGCGGCTTCCTCGGGCTGCTGCACATGGAGATCGTGCGCGAGCGGCTGGAACGCGAGTACGGCCTCGATTTGCTGTCGACGACGCCGAACGTGCGCTACGAGGTGCACATGACCAATGGCACCTCAAAGGAAGTTCGCAGCCCCACCGACCTGCCCGACCCGGGGACGATCGAGTCGGTCGAAGAGCCCTATATCCGGGCCACGATCATCTGCCCCTCCGAGCAGGTGGGCGCGGTGATGGAGCTCTGCCAGCAGCGCCGCGGCACCCACGTCGACATGCACTACCTGAGCCCGGTGCGGGTGCAGATTCGCTACGACATGCCGCTGGCGGAGATCGTCCTCGACTTCTTCGACCTCCTGAAGAGCAGCACTCGCGGCTACGCCTCGCTCGACTACGAGCCGATCGGCAACCGCGCCTCCGACCTGGTCAAGGTCGACATCCTCCTCGCCGGCGACAAGGTCGACGCGCTCTCGATCATCGTCCACCGCGACTTCTCCTACGAGCAGGGCAAACGGCTGGTCGAGCGGCTGCGCAAGACGATCCCGCGCCAGCTCTTCGACGTCCCGGTGCAGGCGGCGATCGGCTCCAACATCCTCGCCCGCGAGACCGTCAAGGCGCTGCGCAAGGACGTCACCGCGAAGCTCTACGGCGGCGACGTCACCCGTAAGAACAAGCTGCTGAAGAAGCAGAAAGCGGGCAAGAAGCGGATGAAGTCGGTGGGCCGGGTGGAAGTGCCGCAGGAGGCGTTCCTGGCGGTCCTGCAGATCGACGAGTAGGAGCCACCGCCTGGCTGAGCGGCCAGTTAGAGTGCCCGCCCATGCCGATAAAGACTGACGCCATAGGTAAGGAATGGCCCGGGACGACCTACCAGGTCGGCCGGGAGAAGATCAAGGAGTACGCGAACGCGCTGGGGATCGACAATCCCGTGCACTTCGACGCCGAGGCGGCTCGTGCCGCCGGTTTCCGCGACGTCGTCGCACCGCCGATGTTCGCCGTCGTCTACAGCGGCCCGGCCCTGGGCCCGGTCCTGTTCGACCCCGAGGTGGAAATGAACTTCGCGGCGATGGTCCACGGCGGCCAGGTCTTCGAGTGGGGCGAGCCGGTCTGCTCCGGCGACGAGATCACGACCGGCTCCAAGTGCCTCTCGATCGAGGAGAAAGACGGCAAGGGCTTCTACGTCTTCGAGACCGTCTCCGTCAACCAGGATGGCGCCGAGGTCGTGCGCGGCACCTGGACCAACATCGTCAGGGGAGTCTGAGATGAGCGAGCTGAACGTCGGCGACAACGTCCCCGAGCTGAGCGTCACGCCCGATAAGTATTTGCCACACCGCTACGCCGGTGCCTCCGGAGACTTCAACCCGATCCACATCGACGATGAGTTCGCGAAAGCGGTGGGGCTGCCGCGCAACATCCTCCATGGCCTCTACTCGATGGGCCTCGTCGCCAAAGCCAACGCGGCGCTTGCCGGCGGCGATCCGCGGGCGCTGAAGCGGCTCTCGGTCCAGTTCCGCGGGATGGGAATGCCCGAGCAGGAGATCGTCGTCTCCGGCACGGTCAAGTCAGTGGACGGCGACCGCGTCGTCGTCGACACCGTCGCCCAGCAGGGCGACACGGCGATCATCAAGAACGCCGAAGCCGAAGTCCAGCTCTAGCCGTTCCTACAATGGAAGGCCGATGCTTTCCGAGCGCCAAGAGCTGATCCTGCAACTGGTCGTCGACGCCTACCTGGCGTCGGCGAAACCGGTGCCCTCGAAAGAGGTGGCCGAGCGGCCCGAGGTCGCCTGGGGCCCCTCGACCGTCCGCTCGGAGCTGGCTTTGCTCGAGGCCGAGGGCTACCTGACCCATCCCCACACCTCCGCGGGCCGGGTCCCCACCGATGTCGGTTACCGCCGCTACGTCGATCTGCTGATGGAGTCGGGCGTGCTGCCGGCCGAGACCCAGGTCGAGCTCGAGCTCTCGCGCCTGCGCCGCGAGGTCGACGAGGCGATGCGGGAGACGACCGCGGCGCTGGCCCGGGTCACCGACCTGGTCGCGATGGCGACGGCGCCGCAGCTGGTGACGGCGACGATCCACCGGGTCGAGGTGCTGCGGCTGACGCCGACCAAGGTGGTGGTGATCGCGATCGCCTCGACCGGTGACGTGGCACGGCGCGTCTTCGAGTTCGAGCGGCCGGTCGATCCCGGGCTCGTCGAGTGGGCCTCCAGCTATCTGAACGAGTCGCTGGCGGGGCTCGGCGTCGGCTCGCGGATGATCGCCGGCCGCCTCGCCGATACCGAGCTCGACGGGACCGAGGCCAACTTCGTCGCCAGGCTCGGCTCCGCCTTCACCGAGTTGGAGCCAGAGACCGGCGCCGACCTCTACATGGACGGCGCCTCGCGGCTGCTCTCCGAAGCGCACCTCGCCAACCTGCCGCGGGCCGACGAACTGATGACCGCGCTGGAGCGCCGTGCCGGGGTCCTGCAGATGCTGCGCTCCTCGCTCGACGAGCGTTCGGTCTTCCTCTGGATCGGAGACGAGAACCCGCAGCCGGAGCTGCGCTCGGTCAGCGTGATCGGCGCCAACTACGGCCTCGGTCACCGCAACCTCGGCTCGGTTGGCGTGGTCGGGCCGCTGCGGATGGACTACGCGACGGCGATCGCTTCGGTGCGCGGTGCCGCCCGCGAGCTCTCGCGCTACTTCGAGACCGTGTACGACGGCTAGACGACCAATGCCGCGCGACTACTACGACGTGCTCGGCGTTGGCCGGGAGGCCAGCGAGACCGAGATCAAGAAGGCGTTCCGGGGCCTCGCTCGCGAACTGCATCCGGACGTCAACGACCACGACCCGGAGGCCGAGGAGAAATTCAAGGCGGCGGCGGAGGCCTATGAGGTCCTTTCCGACGCCGAGCGCCGGCGCACCTACGACGCCCACGGGCACGAGGGCCTGCGCTCGGGCGGCTTCGACCCCCGTAGCGCCTCCTCCTTCGGCTCGATCGACGACATCCTCCAGGCCTTCTTCGGTGGTGGCGAAGCCTTTGGCTTTGGCGGCGGCGGTCGCGCTGCCGGCGCCGACATCCTGGTCTCGGTCGAACTCGACCTCGAGGAGGTCGCGACCGGAGTGCGGCGCGAGGTCTCCTTCGACGCCGTCGGCGCCTGCGAGCACTGCCACGGCAACGGCGCCGAGCCGGGCACGCCGATCGCCACCTGCGAGCGCTGCGGCGGCGCCGGGCAACTGCGCCGGGTCGCTCGCACCCCGTTCGGGCAGATGGTCCAGGGGGTCGCCTGCGACGCCTGTGGCGGCGCCGGCAAAATCCCCGAGACTCCCTGTGCGGAGTGCGCCGGCAGCGGTCGCACCCGGGGAGCGCGGAAACAGGCGGTTGAAATTCCGCCCGGCATCGAAAGCGGCCAGCGGCTGCGGGTCTCCGGCGCCGGACATGCAGGCGAAGCCGGGACCCCCGCCGGCGACCTTTACATCGAGGTCGAGGTCAGCGAGGACGAGCGCTTCCAGCGCGATGGCACCGACCTGATCAGCGTCGTCTCGATTGCCGCCACCGAGGCGATGCTCGGGACCACGGTCACCGTCCCCACCCTTGACGAGGAGCGCGAGATCGAGGTCGCGGCTGGAACCCAGCCCGGCCACGAAGAGGTTCTGCGCGGTGCCGGGCTGCCGCGCCTCGGCGGCCGTCGCCGCGGCAACCAGCGGGTGATCCTCAACGTCATCGTCCCGACCAACCTCAGTGAGGAGCAGCGCGAGCTGACCGAGCGCCTCGACGGCTCGCTGGAGGAGGACAACCTCGGCCCGCGCCAGGGCGACGGCCTCTTCGGTCGCGTGCGCCGGGCCTTCGGTTGATCCGGCTGGCGGTGCGCTGTCCGCCCGAGCAGGCGGACCTGGTGCTGGCGGAGCTGACCGTGCTGGCGCCGAACGGCGTCGAGGAGGAGCGCGGGCCCGGCTACGTCGAGTACGCGATTTATGGCGGCGAGGGGGAGCTGCCGGAGCTGGGGGAGATCGACGCGGTGGTGGGAGAGGGTCGGATCGAGGTCAGCAGCACCGAGATCCCCGACGATTGGGCCGACCGCTGGCGCGACTTCCACAAGCCGCTGCTGGTCGGCGATCGGCTTTGGCTGCGGCCGTCGTGGGAGGACCCGCGGGAGGGCGCAATCGACGTCGTCGTCGACCCGGGGCAGGCCTTCGGGACGGGTGCCCACCCGACCACCCGGCTCTGCCTCGGGCTGTTGTTGGAGTTGGAGGCGGGCGGCGCGGCGCAGGGGCCGCTGACCGACCTCGGGACTGGCTCCGGCATTCTGGCAATCGCCGCCGCCAAGTTGGGATGGAGCCCGATCCACGCCTACGACCACGAGCCCCCGGCGTTGGAGGCGGCGGCCGTCAATGCCGCTGCCAACGGCGTCAAGTTGACGCTGGAGCGGATGAACCTGCGCGAACGGCTGCCGGAGCTGGCAGCGACCGTCGTCGCCAACATGACCTCGCCGATTCTGCGCGCAGTCGCCGGTTGGCTCGAGGAGGCTCCCGCCACGCTCGTCTGCTCGGGGTTGCTGCCCGGTGAGTTGGACGAGGCGGCAGGTTTCTTCGCTGCGGCGGGCCTTGTCGAGGCCGAGCGCCGTCGGGACGGCGATTGGGCGGCGCTGCTGCTCCGCCGCTGACATAGATCTCTGTATTGGTCGTCTAGGCTGAACCAGTGAACGCAGAGGAAGCCTGCGAGGTGCTCGAGGTTCGGTCGGGGGCCTCCGAGGAAGAGATTGGCAGCGCTTTTCGCCAAGCGGCGCGAAGGACCCACACGGACACCCCGAACGGCAACCGGGCGGATTGGGATCGCGTGGTCGAAGCTCGGGACGCTTTGCTTGGCAAGCGACCGGGAGAGGAAATGGTCCGCGTCGACGTGGCGAAGGAGCTCGTTCGCAGTCAGACCGAAGCGATCGAGCGGCTGGAGCAGCGAAATGAACGCGCGGCCGCGACCGAAAGAACCCTGCAGAGCGTAACCCTCCGCCATACCTCTCCCCTGGCACGCAGGAAGCGGAGCGCGTGGGTCGCCGGAGCGGTGGCGGGGGCGCTGGGGGCGATCACCACGCTGATTCGCACGGTTGCCGTCAGCGGAACGGGCAAAGTCGAAGAGGCCGCGATCATCGCCTTCCTGGCCGCGGCCTATCTCGTGGCAGGCTCTCTTGCGGTCTGGGGGTTCCTGCTCCAGTTTCGCGCCGAACAGCTCACCCATGCGATCGAGGACGTCACCGCCCAGCTCTCGCGTCGCGCGAACTATCTCCAGATTCTCAACGAGATCCGGCAGGAGTCAGACCTGTCGGACCAATGGGGCATCTACGAGTTCGAGCAGGCGATCGACTACTGGGTCGATGCCACCGCCACGAATCACCCTTCGAGTCTGGCGGCGACCGCGCGTGAGATCGGGTCCTGGGACTTCGGTGAACTTCTGCTTTCCAAGGGGCTGGAGCTGGATGTTCTCCGTGAGAGCACCTATGAAGAAGACGGCGAGCTCTTCGTGACCCACACGATCCAGGTCAAGCCGGCGGCCGCCTGAGGCGCTGCCGCAAGTGGTGGCTGGCCGCGACGATATGTTTCCACCGATGTTCGCCTCCATCGTCGATCCCGGCTACAAGATCGCGTTGTTCCTGCACATCCTTGCGGTCGTGCTCGCGTTTGGGCCCACGTTCGGATACGCGTTCTTCTTCTCGATGGCGCCGCAGTACCCGCAGGCCACGCCGGCGATCCTCGCCGGGGTCCAGAAGGTCGACCGCTACCTGGTGAACCCGGGCATGGTCGTGCTGCTGCTGGCGGGTATCGGGCTTCTCTCGGCCAGCGATGGCGTCTGGGATACGAGCGATGTCTTCGTCGCCGTCGGGTTCGTCGCGATCATCGCCCTCTTCGGTCTTCAGCATGGGTTCTTCCAACCCCAGACGCAGAGGGCGAAAGAGCTCGCCGAGCGCGACCTGAAGGCGGGGGACGCGCTCAGTCCGGAGTTCGAGGCCGTGAGCCAGCGGATCGGCCAGGTCGGCGGCATCGCGGGCGTCATCGTCGTCGTGACGATCTTCTTCATGGCGTACAAACCATTTCTGTAACGGCGTTGCCGCGAGTGGACAGGCTCGACCCCGTCCTGCCGGTGGCCATGTTCGACTCCGGGGTCGGCGGCCTGACGGTGCTGCACGAGTGTCTCGTCTCGCTGCCGGAGGAGGATTTCGTCTATCTCGGCGACACGGCTTGGTTCCCGTACGGGACCCGCGACCCGGACGCCCTGCGCGAGCGGATCGCCAGAATCGCCGAGCTGCTGCTTGGGGACGGCGCCAAGCTGTTGGTCATCGCCTGCAACACCGCCACCTCGATCGGCGCCGACGTGGCGCGCGCGGTGGCGGGCCCGAGCGGGGTGGAGGTGGTCCCGGTGGTCGAGCCCCAGGCCGAGATCGCCGCCGCGATCACCGACAGCGGCAAGGTGGGGGTGCTGGCGACGCCGAACACGGTCGAGAGCGGCGCCTACCGCCGCGCCCTCGAAGCCGAGGGGCGCCCGCTCGAGGTGACCGAAGTCGAGGCGCCGAAGCTGGCCCCGTTCATCCAGCAGGGCTCGCCCTTCGACGAGAGCGTGATGACGATGGCGCGGGCGTATTGCGAGCCGCTGAAGCGGGCCGAAGTCGACACCCTGATCCTCGGCTGCACCCACTACCCGCTGGTAGCGCCGATGCTGCAGCGCATCCTCGGTCGCGACATCCGCCTGGTCAGCGGCGGCCACGCTGTTGCCGCCGCCGTGCAGCGCACGCTCGAGCGGGCGGGCATCGCCCGCGAACGCGACGGCGAGGGCGACTACCGCTTCCTCTGCACCGGCGACACCGATTCCTTCCGCGATCTCGGCACCCGCTTCCTGCAGATGCCACTGGGCGAGGTCGAGCGGGTGGAGATCGAGCCGGCTTGACGATTTCGCGCGCTGTTTGACCCGAATCCGAGGCGGTTGGCGCGTCCCCCATGCGTCTCGATTCGGGAGCATCCACCCATGCCCATTCTTGCTTCCGGCAATACCGTATATACTCACCCCGTGGCAAAGGTGATGATCTCAATCCCCGACGATTTGCTGGCGCGGCTCGATGCCCAGGCGGGCGCCGCCCGAGAGACCCGCAGCGGCCTGCTGCGGCGTTTGGTCGAGCGAGAGCTGAGCGAGCAGGGAGATGGCCGCCGCGAAGAGTTGGAAGACCTGCTTGGCCCGCCGCTGCATCTGGGCGGAGAAGCGGCGAAGCTGATTCGCCAAGACCGCGAATCCCACTGAGGTGCTCCTGCTCGATGCCAGTGTCTGGGTTGCGGCCAAAGACGCCGACGATCGGTACTTCGACGCCGCCCGATCGCTCGTCCTCGACACCAAGGTGCCCGCGAGCGCGCTCGACCTGACCTTTTACGAGGTCGCCAACGTCGTCGGCTCGCGCTGGCGACGCCCGGACTTGGCGCGGGAGCTATGTCGCACTATCGACCTGCGCTGCAATGGCAGGATCGTGCCGGTCGACGTCGACTTGATCGATGCCGCGGTCGCGATCGCATCCGAGCTGGGTCTCTCCGTCTATGACGCCGCCTACGCGGCGGCTACGCGTCGAGGCGAATGGACGCTGGTCAGCACTGACATCGCGGACCTCGTCGCCAAGGGCCTGGCCGTGACGCCCGACGCCGCCGACTACCCTTAGCCCGGTGAGCGTTCTCGAGCAGATTCAGGACGACGTGCGGACGGCGATGAAAGCGCGCGACCGCGAGCGCGCGGCGGCGCTGCGGATGGTCGTCGACGTGCTCCAGCAGGACGCCAAGCTGGGCAAGGGCGACGAGGTCGCCGTGCTGCAGCGCGAGCGCAAGAAGCGGGTCGAGGCGGCCGAGGCCTACGAGGACGCGGGGCGGGCCGAGCAGGCCGCCGCCGAGCGCTTCGAGGCGGAGCTGATCGAGGCCTACCTGCCGCAGCAGCTTTCCGACGAGGAGCTGGCGGGGCTGGTCGACGTCGCGGTCGCGGAGACCGGCGCCAGCGAGCAACGGCAGATGGGCGAGGTGATGTCGGCGCTGATGCCCAAGCTGGGCGGCCGCGCCGATGGCAAGCGGGTCAGTACGGCGGTGCGTGAGCGGCTTGGCGCGTAGGCAGCTGACGCTCGACAACACCGTCGCTGCCGAGCTGGCCGGCTCCGAGGATACGACGCTGCGGGAGCTGCGCGAGCGGCTCGACTGCGACCTGCACCTGCGCGGCAACGTCCTCACCCTCGACGGCGACTCCGGTGACGTCGAGCAGGGGGCGACGATCGTCGACGAGCTGGTCGAGCTGATCGAGCAGGGCCATGACGTCGCACCGGGCACGATCGAGGCGGTGACCGGCGCTCTCGATGCCGACCAGGACCCGGCCGAGATCCTCGACGACGTCGTCTGGCGCCACCGCAACACCAAAGTGGCCCCGAAGACGCTGAACCAGAAACGCTACGTCGACTCGATCCGTCGCCACACGATCACCTTCGGGATCGGCCCGGCCGGCACCGGCAAGACCTTCCTCGCGGTGGCGATGGCCGCCGCGGCGCTGACCGAACGCAAAGTGCAGCGGATCATCCTCACCCGGCCCGCGGTCGAGGCCGGTGAGCGGCTCGGCTTCCTGCCCGGCGACATCCAGGCCAAGGTCGATCCCTACCTGCGGCCGCTCTTCGATGCCCTCTACGACATGATCGATCCCGATCGCGTCAACGGCTACTTCGAGCGCGACGTGATCGAGGTCGCGCCGCTGGCCTTCATGCGTGGCCGCACCCTCAACGACTCTTTCGTGATCCTCGACGAGGCGCAGAACACCAGCCCCGAGCAGATGAAGATGTTCTTGACCCGGCTCGGCTTCAACTCGCGCATGGTCGTCACCGGCGACATCACCCAGATCGACCTGCCGACCGACCAGCGCTCCGGCCTAATCGCCGTGCGCGACATCCTCACTCAGGTCCAGGACATCTCCTTCGTCGAGTTCGGCGGCGAGGACGTGGTCCGCCACAAGCTGGTCCAGCGCATCGTCGCCGCCTACGACCGGCACGACGGCGGCGAACGGGCGGCGCGCAACGAACACGGCCCGACCCCGCGCTCTTGAGCTTGGACCTCGCCGACGTCCCGGCCGACCTGCGCGAGGCGGTCGCGGCAACGCTGGACGCCGCCGGCGTCGCCGACGGCCACCTCGCGGTGGAGCTGGTCGATGCGGAGCGCATCCAGGAGCTCAACCGCGATCACCGCGGCAAGGACGCGCCGACGGACGTGCTCGCCTTCCCGGTCGACGGCACCGGCCCGACCGCCGGTCCGCGCGAGCTCGGCGACGTCGCGATCTGCCCTGAGCACTGCGCCAACCCAACCGAGGCAGCGGTCCACGGCGTCCTCCACCTCTGCGGTCGCGACCACGAGACCGATGACGGCGAGATGCTGGCCGAGCAGGAGCGGATTTTGGTGGCGCTGCGGTGACCAGCTCCGGCTTCATCGGGCTCGCCGGGCGCCCCAACGCCGGCAAGTCGACCCTGGTCAACGCGATCGTCGGCTCCCACGTCGCGATCGCCTCGGTGCGCCCGCAGACGACCCGCCGGGCGATCCGCGGCGTCGCCACCGACCTCAAGACGGAGCGGCAGCTGATCCTGGTCGACCTGCCCGGTGTGCAGCGCCCGCGCGACGTCCTCACCGAGCGCATGCAGGAGCGCGTCAAGCGCGAGCTGGCCGAGTCCGACGTCGCCCTGGTCGTGATCAACGGCGAGGAGGGGGTCGGTCCCGGCGACCGCTTCATCGTCCGCTCGCTGCTCGGCGCCGGCGCGGCGCTGCCGGTGATCTGCGCCGTCAACAAGGCCGACCGCCTCGGCCCGAACGAGATCGTCCCCGTCCTCGCCGCAGCCGCCGAGCTGCCCGGGGTCGACGAGGTCTTCCCGATCAGCGCCCGCACCGGCGGGGGGCTCGAGGTGCTGGTCGAGCGCCTCGGCGAGCTGATGCCGGAGGGCCCGTACATGTATCCGCCCGAGGACCACAGCGACCAGTCGAGCGAGCTGCTGCTGGCCGAGCTGATCCGCGAGCAGGTGCTGAACCGGACCCGACAGGAGGTTCCCCACTCGGTCGAGGTCGCGGTCAAGGAGGTGGCACCGCGCGATGACGGGCTGGTTGTCGTGCGGGCGGAGATCTGGGCGGAGACGGAGTCCCAGAAGGGCATCCTGATCGGCAAGGGCGGCGCCAAGATCGGCGAGATCGGCAGCGCGGCGCGGCGCTCGCTGGAGGACGAGCTCGATGCCCGCGTCCACCTCGATCTCAGCGTCCGCGTGCGCCGCCACTGGCGCCGCGACGAGGACCTGCTGGACCGGCTTGGGATCGAGTAGCCGGCCGGGCACTACGATTGGACCGATGTTCGGGGAAATCGAATTCGATCAGCGCGGGCTGGCGCCTTGCGTCGTCCAGGACTGGACCACGGGCGAGGTGCTGATGCTGGCCTACGTCAGCGCGGAATCGCTGGAAATGACGCTGGAGACCGGCGACCTGCACTTTCACAGCCGCTCGCGCGACGAACTCTGGAAAAAAGGCGAAAGCTCGGGCAGCTTCATGCACCTGCGCCAGCTCCGCTACGACTGCGACGGCGACGCCCTGGTGGCGATGGTCGACCCGGCGGGCCCCGCCTGTCACACCGGCCAGCGCAGTTGTTTCTACCGCGAGGTGCTGGGCTCGGCCTCGGCCCGCAAGGACGCGCCACCGGCTCCCGGCGAGCCGTTCCCGGTCACCTACGAAGCGCTGCCGGCGCTGGAACGGACGCTGCGCAGCCGCGCCGTCGAGCGCCCGGACGGCAGCTACACGGTCAAGCTGCTCGACGATCGCGAGCTGATCGGGGAGAAGGTCGAGGAGGAGGCCGAGGAGGTCATCCGCGCCGCCCGCGAGGAGTCCAACGAGCGCGTCGCCGAAGAGGCGGCCGACCTGCTGTACCACCTCAGCGTGCTGCTGGTCTCGCGCGGCGTCTCCCAGTCGGCGGTGATGGAAGTGCTGAATGACCGTAGTGGCTGATTCCGAGCTGAGGCTCGAGCCGAGCCTCGAGGGGGCGCGGGTGCTGGCGCGAGAGGGCAACGTGGTGCCGGTCCGCGCGCGCTTCGTCGACGACTGCGAGACGCCGGTTTCCGCCTTCCTCAAGCTGCGTGCCGGGGAGCCCGAGGGCGCGCCCACCTTCCTGCTCGAGTCCGCCGAGCAGGGCCAGGTCGGCCGCTACTCGTTCGTCGGCCTGCGCCCGCGGGCGATCCTGCGCTGGAGCGACGGCACCCTCTCGGAGTGGAGCGGAGAGGAGGCTGCCGCTGGCGAGGGCCCGAGCCACACCGAGCCGGCGCCCGACCCCTACGCGGCAGTTGCCCAGCGCCTCGCCGACTTCAGCCCGGCTCCGGTCGAGGGGCTGCCGCCCTTTGCCGGCGGCGCCGTCGGCTTCTTCGGCTACGACCTGGTCCGCACTGTCGAGCCGCTCGGAGAGCCAAATCCGGACCCGCTTGGCCTGCCCGACATGGCCTTGATGATCACCGACGCGATGGTGGTCTTCGACCACCTGCGCCACGAGCTGACGATCCTCGCCTGCGCCTTTGCCGACTCCGAGGGCGGCATCGACGCCGCCTACGAGCGTGCCGCCGCGACAATCGCTGAGATGCGCGAGCGCCTGCGCGGCGCCGTCCCGATCCCGGCTGAGCCGTCGATCTCGCAGCCGCCGACGTTCGAGTCGAACATGGAGCGCGAGGAGTTCGAAGCCGCGGTCGAGCGGATCGTCGAGTACGTCCACGCCGGCGACGCCTTCCAGGTCGTTCCCTCCCAACGCTTCTCCGCCCCCGCGCCGGTCGAGGCCTTCTCGGTCTATCGCGGCCTGCGCACGGTCAACCCCTCCCCCTACATGTACTTCCTCGAGTTCGGCGACTTCCAGATCGTCGGCGCCTCGCCGGAGCCGCTGGTCAAGGTCACCGGCAAGCGGGTGGAGACGCGGCCGATCGCCGGCACCTCGCCGCGCGGGAAGAGCGAGGAGGAGGACCGCCAGTTCGCCGAGCGCCTCAGGAACGACCCCAAGGAGCGGGCCGAGCACGTGATGCTGGTCGACCTCGGCCGCAACGACCTCGGCCGCGTCTGCGAGTACGGCTCGGTCAAGGTCGACGAGCTGATGGGGGTCGAGACCTACTCGCACGTCCACCACATCGTCAGCCAGGTCTCCGGGACCCTGCGCGAGGGCGTCAGCGCGATGGACGTGCTGCGCTCGGCGTTGCCGGCGGGAACGCTGTCCGGAGCGCCGAAGGTGCGAGCGATGCAGATCATCGACGAGCTGGAGAAGGTGAAGCGCTGCTCCTACGGTGGCGCGATCGGCTATCTCTCCTGGGAGGGAGACCTCGATACCGCGATTCACATCCGCACCGTCGTCGTCAAGGACGGTCAGCTGCACGTGCAGGCGGGCGGTGGCACCGTCGCCGACGCCAAGCCTTCGTACGAGTACATCGAGTCGGTGAACAAGGCGAAAGCGGTCTTCCGCGCGGTCGAGGTCGCCTGCGAACAGCCGGATTGGGCCTGATCGTGCGCGTGCTCGTGATCGACAACTACGACTCCTTCACCTACAACCTGGTCCAGTACCTGGGCGAGCTCGGGTCCGAGGTGGAAGTGGTCCGCAATGACAAGGCCGAGGTCGGCGAGCTGCTCGAGCGCGGCGCCGAGCGGCTGGTCGTCTCGCCGGGCCCCTGCACGCCGGCCGAGGCGGGGATCTCCGCAGCGGCGATCCGCGCCTTCGCCGAGGCGGGTACGCCCGTGCTGGGTGTCTGTCTCGGTCACCAGGCGATGGTCGAGGCCTTCGGCGGCAAGGTGGTGCAGGGCGAGCCGGTCCACGGCAAGGACGCCGAGGTCGAGCACGACGGCAGGACGATCTTCGCCGGGCTGCCGACACCGCTGGTCGCCGGCCGTTACCACTCGCTCGTCGCCGATCCCGATCTTCCGGACGAGCTCGAGCTGAGCGCCTCGCTCGGCGACGTGGTGATGGCCGCCCGCCACCGCGAGCTACCGGCCGAGGGGGTCCAGTTCCACCCCGAGTCGGTACTGACCCCGCAGGGCAAGTCGCTGCTGCGGAACTTCCTCGGAGGCGGCTGATGCCGAACGACGTCGTCAGCCGCGCGATCGACGCTGTCTGCGCCGGCGAGCACCTCACCGCCGACCACGCCTCGGCGGTGCTGACGGAGATCATGGAGGGACGGGTCGACTCGGTCCAGACCGGTGCCTTCCTGATCGCCCTGCGCGCGAAGGGCGAGACGGTGCCCGAGCTCGTCGGCCTGGCGCGGACGATGCGCTCGCTGGCGGCGCCGGTCTCCAGCAGCCGCTCGGACCTGGTCGATACGGCCGGCACCGGAGGCGGGCCGTCGACCTTCAACGTCTCGACCACGGCGGCGTTGATCGCCGCCGGCGCGGGCTGCGCGGTAGCCAAGCACGGCAACCGCTCCAACAGCCCGTGTGGCTCCGCCGAACTTCTCGAGGCGCTGGGCGTCGACATCGAGCTCGACCCCGAGGAGGTCCGCCGCTGCATCGACGAGATCGGGTTCGGGTTCATGTTCGCGCCGCGGCACCACGCGGCGATGGCGCATGTGATGCCGGCTCGAAAAGCGTTGGGCGTGCGCACGATCTTCAACTTCCTCGGCCCGCTGACCAACCCCGCCGGCGCCAATCGGCAGCTGGTCGGCGTCGCCGACCGCCACTACCAGGAGACGATCGCCGAGGCATTGGTCGATCTCGGCAGCGTGCGAGCGCTGGTCGTCGCCGCCGAGGACGGCCTCGACGAGCTCTCGATCTCGGCGCGCACGCGGGTGATCGAGGTCGCCGACGGTGGCACCGCCGAGTGGTTTGTCGAGCCGGGTCAGTTCGGACTCGCCCCGGCCAAGCTTGAGGCGGTGGCGGGCGGAACCCCCGCCGAGAACGCGGCCGCGGTGCGGGAGGTACTGGCCGGCGAGCCCGGCCCGCGCCGCGACCTGGCCCTGCTCAACGCCGCCGCGGCGATCTACATAGGCGGGCTCGCCGCCGACCTCGGCGAGGGCGTCGCCAAGGCCGCCGAGGCGATCGACTCCGGCGCGGCAGGAAACGTGCTGGAGCGGTTGATCGCGGCGACGACCTCCAGTGGCGACTAGGCTCTGACAGTCAAGTGGGAATGATCGAGCAGCTCATCGCAGGGGCCAGGCAGGGAGTCGACGCGCGTCGCCGCGAGCTCTCGCAGGCCGACCTCGAGTCGCAGCTTTCCAGCCGCGGCGAGGATCGCCCCTTCAACGAGGCGCTGGTGCGGCCCGGCCTCTCGCTGATCGCCGAGTTCAAGCGACGCTCGCCCAGCGCTGGCGAGATCTCCGCCACGGCCACCGTGCCCGAGCAGGTCGGCGCCTATGAGCGCGGCGGCGCGGCGGCGCTCTCGGTGCTGACCGACGAGCCCCACTTCGGCGGCTCGCTCGAGGATCTGCGTGCGGCCCGGGCCGCCTGCGGCCTGCCGATCATTCGCAAGGACTTCATCGTCGACCGCTACCAGCTCTACGAGGCGGCGGTCAACGGCGCCGACGCGGTGCTGCTGAT
Source organism: uncultured Solirubrobacterales bacterium (assembly GCA_963811375.1). GTDB lineage: Bacteria > Actinomycetota > Thermoleophilia > Solirubrobacterales > 70-9 > VAYN01. The sequence continues at coordinate 244,382 of CAWEQY010000002.1, read as the reverse complement.
CGTCCGCGCCCTGGACGACGATGACTTGCGCGCTCTCTACGACGAGGCCCGCGCCCTCGACCTCGACTGCCTGGTCGAGGTCCACGACGAGGCCGAGCTGGAACGGGCGCTGGAGGCCGATGCCGAGGTGATCGGGATCAACAACCGCAATCTCGACGAGGGCAACGTCGATCTGGCGACGACCTTCGAGCTGATGCCCGACGTGCCGGCCGGCAAGACGGTGGTCGCCGAGAGCGGCATCTCCGGTCGCGCCGAGCTGGAGGAGCTGGAGCGGGTCGGCGTCGACGCCGTGCTGATCGGGGGCGCGCTGATGGCCGCCGCCGATCCGGAGGCGAAGACGCGTGAGCTGACCGGCGCCGACGAAGGCACCCGCGAGCACCTCTTCTAGGTCCCGGGCCCGCGCCCGACGAATTTAGAAAATCTTTCAAGAGCATTTAGAGAGAGATCAGCGGCGGCGACGATCATTGCCGCAATGACCAAGGTACGACGGGTCCTCCACACGCCACTCGCCTCCGCCTTCTTGGGTGGGGCAATCGTCGCCGCCTTCGGCTGGATCGCAATCGCGGCCGGCTGGATCCAGTCCGAAGGCGGCTCGACGACCACCGTTGCGGCGCCGCTGGCGGCACCGATCGTCGACAAGTCGAGCGGCGACGGCGACAGCAATGTCGTCAATCAGATTTACCGCCAGGACGGCGATGGCGTCGCCTTCATCGAATCCGAGGTGCCGGCGCAGGAAGCACAGCCACTCTCGCCCTTCGGGGCACCCGAAGAGGAAGGTGGCGGTACCGCGACCGGCTCCGGCTTCGTGATCGACACCGAGGGCCACCTGCTGACCAACAACCACGTGGTCGAAGGCGCCGACCGGATCCAGGTCAAACTGGGCGACTCCGACACCACCTACACGGCGAAGGTGGTCGGTACCGACCCGGCAACCGACCTGGCCCTGCTCGATGTCGAAGCGCCGGCGAGCGATCTGCACCCGCTCACCCTCGGCAGCTCGGCAAGGATGGAAGTCGGCGACCCAGTGGTCGCGATCGGCAACCCCTTCGGGCTCGACCGGACGGTGACCAGCGGCATCGTCTCCGCCCTGCAGCGCCAGATCGAAGCTCCCGACGGCTTTTCGATCACCAACGTGATCCAGACCGACGCCGCAATCAACCCCGGTAACTCCGGCGGCCCGTTGATCAACGCCAGTGGCGAGGTGATCGGCATCAACTCGCAGATCGCCACCGGCGGGGGCGGCAATGGCAACGTCGGCATCGGCTTCGCGATCCCGATCGACACCGTTCGCGCCGAGATCCACCAGCTCGAAACGACGGGCGAAGTCGACCACGCCTTCATCGGCATCAGCGGCGGCACGATCACTCCCGACCTGGCCAAGGCGCTCAACCTCCCAGTCAAGGAAGGCGTGATCGTCCAGTCCGTGGTCAAGGGTGGGCCCGCCGACAAGGCCGGGATCGAGGGCGGCAACACCTCGGCAACCATCGAAGGGGCCGAAGTCAGCCTCGGCGGCGACATCATCACAGAGGTCGACGGCAAGAAGGTGGCGGGGATGGACGAGATCGTCGAAATCGTCAACGAAGCGGATCCGGGCGAAGAGCTCGAGCTGACGGTCCTGCGCGACGGGTCGACCAGGACGGCCACCGTGAAGCTCGCCGATCGGCCCGATTCGGTCGAAGGGGAATCGCAGAACTCCGAATAGCGGCTCGCGTAGTCTGGGGGAATGCGAGTCAAGTTCTGCGGAATCACCAATCTCGACGACGCCGCCGAGGCCGTGCGGCTCGGGGCCTGGGCGGTGGGCCTGATCCACTACGACAAGAGCCCGCGCTGCGTCGAGGTGGGGATGGCGACCGAGATCGGGGCGGCCTTTCGCCGCAAGTGCGAGATCGTCGGCGTCTTCGTCAATCCGACCCTGGAGGAAGTCGACAAGGCAGTTGAAAACGCGGCCTTGACGATGGTGCAGCTGAATGGGGCGGAGGGAGCCCAGTTCTGCGCCGAGGTGGCGCGGCGGACCGGGGTCAAGGTGATCAAGGCGATTCATGTGGCCAGCGCCGCCGACATCCACGCCGCCGAGGCCTACCGGACCGATTTCCACCTCTTCGACCGCCGCGGCAAGGGCCTCTGGGGTGGGACCGGGGAGAGCTTCGACTGGGAGCTGCTGCGTGGGCATCGCTCCGACATTCCCGAGATCCTCGCCGGCGGGCTGCGGCCGGACAACGTGGCCGCCGCGGTCGCGGTGACGCAGCCCTACGCCGTCGACGTCGCCAGCGGCGTCGAGCTGGAGCCCGGACGCAAGGATCACGCGGCGATGGCCGCCTTCTTCGAGGCCGCCCAGCCGGCTGGCATCCCCAGCCCATGAGCGCGGTCGAGGAGCGGTTTGGCCCCTACGGGGGGCGCTACGTGCCGGAGACGCTGATCGCGGCGCTGGACGAGCTGACCGCGGCCTGGGGGGAGGCACGCGAGGACGCCGAGTTCATGGCGCGACTGGAGCTGCTGCGGCGCGACTTCATCGGCCGGCCGACGCCGCTCTACCTGGCCGGGCGACTCTCCGAGCGGATCGGTTCCAAGGTCTACCTGAAGCGCGAGGACCTGGCCCACACCGGCGCCCACAAGATCAATAACGCGCTCGGGCAGGCGCTGCTGGCCGCGCGCATGGGCAAGGCGCGGGTGATTGCCGAGACCGGGGCCGGCCAGCACGGCGTCGCCACTGCCACCGCCTGCGCTCTGCTCGGCCTCGAGTGCGTCGTCTACATGGGCAGCGAGGACATCCGCCGCCAGGCACCCAACGTCGAGCGGATGCACCTGCTGGGGGCCGAGGTGGCGCCGGTCGAGGCCGGCGCCCGCACCCTCAAGGAGGCGGTCAGCGCCGCGATCCGCGACTGGGTCGCCAACGTCGAGACGACCCACTACGTCATCGGCTCGGCCGTCGGCCCAGCTCCCTATCCCGCCCTGGTCCGCGATCTGCAGCGGGTGATCGGCGAAGAGGCGCGCGCGCAGGCGCTCGCGGCCGAGGATGCGCTGCCGTCCCGGGTGATCGCCTGCGTTGGCGGCGGTTCCAACGCGATCGGCATCTTCAGCCCTTTTCTCGCCGACTCCGGGGTGGCGCTGATAGGGGTGGAGGCCGCCGGCGAGGGGCTGGACAGCTTTCGTCACGGCGCCTCGTTGGGTGCTGGCAGCACCGGGGTCCTGCACGGCTCGCTCTCCTCGGTGATCGCTGACGAGGAGGGCCAGATCCTCGAGGCGCACTCGGTTTCCGCCGGGCTCGACTATCCGGGCGTCGGGCCTGAGCACGCGCACCTGCGCGACACCGGCCGGGCCAGCTACGTCGCGATCAGCGACCGCCAGGCGCTGGCCGCGTTCGGCGAGCTGGCGCGCCTGGAGGGGATCATTCCGGCGCTGGAGTCCTCGCATGCGATCGCCTGGCTGTTGGAGAACCCGGGGGAGGGGGACTTCGACGTTCTCTGTCTCTCGGGGCGCGGCGACAAGGATCTGGCCGAGGTGGTTGCCCAGACTCAGGGCGGCGGGGACGCGCCGCTCCTATGAGTGCTGGCGATGTGGGCGAGCTGAGTGGGGAGAAGCGGATCGCCAACGCCTTCGAAGCGGCGAGGGACGAAGGGCGGGCGGCGTTGATGCCGTACATGATGGCCGGCTTTCCCGACCGCGAGACCTCGCTGGCGGTGGCTGCTGCTTACGTCGACTCCGGCGCGGATCTGATTGAGCTGGGCGTTCCATTCTCCGATCCGCTGGCCGACGGGCCGACGATTCATGCTGCAGCTACGGCGGCGCTCGAGGCTGGCGCGACCCTCTCGACCGCGCTGGAGGTCTGCCGTTCGGTCGGAGACCGGGTTCCGGTCGTGCTGATGGTCTACGCCAACATGGTGCTGGCGCACGGCGGGGCGACCGGGTTCGCGCGTCTCGCTGTCGCCGCCGGCGCTGCCGGCGTGATCGTTCCCGATCTGCCGCTGGGCGAGGCCGAGGACGTGCGTGAGGATTTCGCCGCGGCCGGCCTGGCGCTGGTGCCGCTGGTGGCGCCGACGACCTCGCCCGAGCGCCGGGCCCAAATCTGCGCGGTCGCCCGCGGTTTCGTCTACGTGGTCTCGACCGTGGGGACGACCGGCGAGCGGGCCGAGATTCCTACCGCCCTGGCCGATCTGGTTGCGGCGACCAAAGAGGACGCGGAAATTCCGGTCGCCGTCGGCTTTGGCATCGGCACCGCCGCGCAGGCGGCCGAGGTGGGCCGGATCGCCGACGGCGTCATCGTCGGCAGCCGCCTCGTTCGCGCTGCCGGCGAGGCGGGTTCAGGCCAAGCGGCCGCCGACGCCGTCGCCGCCTTCCTCAGCGAGGCGCGCGTCGCCCTCGCTCGATAGGCTCCTGGCCGCAATGGGAATGGTCGTAACGCTATTTCTGGCTCTGGCCGCGATGACGGTCTCCTACGCCTTCGGGCAGGGCGGCCCGGTCGCCGGCCTGGTTTTCTTCACGGTGCTGCTGATCGGCGCCGCGATCCGCGTCCTGCAGCCGCGCTAGCCGGCGCATCTCGGCGTCCTCGGTCGCTCGTGGGCGGAGCACACTTCGCTCCCTGCATCCTTGACCTGCTTGGCTAGCCGGCGCGGGTCGCGATCACCTCGAGGTAGTCGGCCTCCAGCACCATCGCCTTATCGCCGGCCGTATTCGCTGCTTCGAGGAAGCCGCGCAGGTCCTCGGTCAGGGCCTGTTCGCCGTCGGGGCCGACCCGTTCGTAGGCCGTCTGGGTCGGGCCGAAGTACTGGCGGAAGAACTCGATGTAGTGATCGGCCGAGCGGAACGGCTGGCGCGAGACGCGACGTTCCACCCGTAGGTCGGCGATACCGTCGCCGAACAGCTCTTGCAGGCGCTCCTCAGTGCCCCAGAGCAGCGGCGAGTCGACCCCGGGCGGGGGCGGGGCGTGCTTGGAGATCGTTTTGAACATCGTCCCGACGGCGCCGTCGGGGCACCAGTTGCCCATGCCGATCCGCCCCCCTGGTTTGACCACGCGCAGCAGCTCGCTCGCGGCCTTCTCCTGGTCCGGCGCGAACATGGCGCCGTAGATCGACATCGCGACGTCGAAGCTGGCGTCCTCGAACGGCAGGTCCTGAGCATCGGCCTCGACGAACTCGACATCCAGCCGCTCGGCCGCCGCGCGCTCGCGACCGCGCTCGAGCAGCGAGGGGACGTAGTCGGCGCCGACGGTGTTGCCCCAGGTCCGCCGCGCGGCGGAGATTGCGCCGTTGCCGCTGCCGCAGGCGACGTCGAGGACCCGCTCGTCGGGAACGAGCTCGAGCGCCTCGGCGAGGTTCTCGCTGGCGTTGTAGACGATGTTGGCGACCATCGCGAAATCGCCTTTCGACCAGATCTGCTGCTGGACCTGGGTGACTGCTTTGAGATCGGGTTGCTCGGTCATCTCTCCTCCTCGTGAGCTTCTCTCGAACCTACCTCTTAACGCCGCCCGCGAACAGCTTCTAAGCTGCGCCGATGCGGATCGGAGTCCTCACCGGCGGCGGCGATTGCCCCGGCCTCAACGCGGTGATCCGGGCGATCGTGCGCAAGGGCGTCAGCAGCTACGGCCACGAGTTCGTCGGCTACCGCGACGGCTGGCGCGGTCCGCTGGAGGGCGACAGTCGCCCACTCGGCGTGCCCGAGGTACGCGGGATCCTGCCCCGCGGCGGCACCATCCTCGGCTCCTCGCGGACCAACCCCTTCGCCGATGAGGGCGGGCCGGCACGGATCGCCGAGAACCTGGTTGCGGCCGGCGTCGACGGCCTGATCGCGATCGGCGGCGAGGACACCCTTGGGGCGGCCTCGCGTCTGCACGAGGAGCACGGACTGCCCATCGTCGGCGTCCCGAAGACGATCGACAACGACCTCGGCGCCACCGACTACACCTTCGGCTTCGACACCGCGATCAACATCGCGATGGAGGCGATCGATCGCCTGCACACCACCGCCGACAGTCATCACCGGGTGCTGATCGTCGAGGTGATGGGCCGCCACGCCGGCTGGATCGCCTTCCACGCCGGGCTTGCCGGCGGCGCCAACATCATTCTTATCCCGGAGCGACAGTTCGATGTCGAGCAGGTCTGCGACCTCGTCGGACGGCGCTTCGCCAGCCACTTCGCGCCGATCATCGTGGTCGCCGAGGGGGCGGAGCCGAAGGGTGGGGTGCCGAGCGCTGAGGACGACAAGCTCGACGCTTTTGGCCACGTCCGCCTCGGCGGCGTCGGGCATTGGCTGGAGGGCGAGATCGAGCGCCGGACCGGCAAAGAGACGCGGGCGACCGTGCTCGGTCACGTCCAGCGCGGCGGCACCCCGACCGCCTTCGACCGGGTCCTGGCGACCCGCTTCGGCCTGCACGCGATCGATGCCGCCAACGCGGGCGAATGGGGCACGATGACGGCCCTGCGCGGCACCGACATTCGGTTGGTCCAGCTGACCGAGGCGACGGCCGAGCTGAAGACGGTGCCGGAGTCGCTGTACGCGGAGGCTGAGGTTTTCTTTGGCTAGGCGGGAGGGAGCGGCGGGTGCGCCCTCCCAAAACGAGCGGCCAGGAGGCCGCTCTTGAGTGTTTTGGGAGGGCGCACCCGCCCCTCTTCCATCCTTCCCAAAGCAGTGCTGGTTGCCGCGATCGGTGCTCTGCTCGTAGCTGGGGGGGGATGTGGGGCGGGGGAGGGGGTGTCGGCGGGAGCGAGGGTTGCTGCCTATGTCGAGGCGCCGCTGTGCGCTGGGGCAGAGCGCGAGCTGGAGAGAGAGGGAGGGCGAGCCGGCTCGGTTCGGGTTCGCGTCGTCTGCCTCGCCAGCGCCGATGACGGCGGGCGGCAGGACCTGGCGGCTATCGGTGCCAACGCCCGCCGGGCCACCGAGGACTCCGCCAGCGTCGGCTATCTCGAAACGCCGGCGACCCCGAGTTTTTCCCGCCCGATCGTCGAAGCCGCCGGGATCGCTGTGATCCGCGGCACTTCCGGAGCTACCGCGATGGGCCGTCTCCTCAGCGCAATCCGCGAGGCGGACGACTCCGGCTCGCTGCGCGAGTCGGTGCGCGACGTCCTGAGCGAGCTGTAGAGCCCCTGCTCAGAGCAGGTCTGCCAGCGCCTCATCGAGATTGGGGTGCTTGAACTCGTACCCCAACTCCAGCGTCCGCTTCGGAACCACTCGCTGGCCGCCTCTCAACACCGACCCGAACTCGCTGCCGAATTTGAGGTCGAGGACGAAGCCGGGTACGGGGACGATGGCTGGCCGTCCCAGCGCCCGCCCGAGCGCCTTTGAGAAGTCGCGGTTGCTGGCGGGGTTGGGCGCGGTCGCGTTGACGACGCCGCTGACGTCATCGTTGTCGAGCGCCCAGAGCAGGATCCCGACCTCGTCGTCGGCGTGGATCCAGGAGATGTATTGGTTGCCGCCTGCGAGCGGACCGCCGACGCCAAGCTTGAAGGGCGGCAGCAGCTCGGCGAGCATGCCGCCGCCGGCGTCGAGGATCTGGCCGCTGCGAACGATCGCCAGCCGCACCCCTGTGGCGTCGATCTCGTGGGCCGCTCGCTCCCACTCCTCGACCACTTTCGAGTCGAAGCTCTCGCCGCCGGGATCGGCCGACTCGTCGACCACGGCATCGCCGCGATTCCCGTAGTAGCCGACCGCCGACTGGCTGACGAGGACGGCGGGGCGCCGTTCGAGCCCGGCGATCGCCTGCACCAGGTTGTGCGTGGCCGTACGGCGGCTCTCCATGATCTTCTTCTTCGCTTCCTCGGTCCAGCGCTGGTCGATCTTCTCGCCCACCAGATTGACGACGCCGTCGACGCCGTCGAACGCATTCGCGGCTGGCCGTTCCAGCGTCGGCTCCCAGGGATGCCAGGCGATTCCGGGACTGGCGAGGCGGGCTTTGCCCGGGTTGCGGGTGAGGCCGACGACCTCGTCGCCTCTGCTCAGCAGCGAGTCACACAGGGCCGAGCCGATCAGACCGGTGGCTCCGGTGACGAGCACCTTCACTGCGTTGAAGCCCGGTCTCTCATTGCTCGGGGGCCACGGTGGCGAAGGTGCCGGTCTCCTCGTTGAGGCGGGCGATGCCGTCGCGCTTGGCCTCCTCGACGACCGCTTCGGCGACCTTCGGGGCGACGTCGCGATTGAAGACGCTGGGGATGATGTAGTCCTCGGCGAGGTCGTCCTCGGCGACGGCTTCGGCGATCCCCTTGGCCGCGGCCAGCTTCATCTCCTCGGTGATGCTGGGCGCGCCGGCGTCGAGGGCGCCGCGGAAGATGCCGGGAAAGGCGAGCACGTTGTTGATCTGGTTCGGGTAGTCGGAGCGGCCGGTGGCCATGATCCGCACGTAGGGAGCCGCCTCCTCCGGCATCACCTCGGGGGTCGGGTTTGCCATCGCGAAGACGATCGCGTCGTCGTTCATCTTGCTCAGTGCCTCGGCGTCGATGGTGCCGGGGCCGGAAAGGCCGACAAAGATGTCCATGCCCTCGATTACGTCGGCGGGCTGGCCGTGGATCAGTTCGGGATTCGAGTGCTCGGCGTACCAGCGCTTGGCCTCGTTCATCTCACCGGAGAGGTAGTCCTGGCGCTGGGTCGAGAGCGCGCCCTGGCGGTCGCAGCCGACGATGTGGACGATTCCGGAGGCGAGCATCATCTTCGTCACCGCTACCCCGGCGGCGCCGAGGCCAACCACCAGCACCCGCAGCTGCTCGATCGGCTTGCCGGTGATCTTCAGCGCGTTGAACAGGGCCGCCATGGTCACCACCGCGGTGCCGTGCTGGTCGTCGTGGAAGACGGGGATGTCGAGCGACTCCTTCAGCCGCTCCTCGATTTCGAAGCAGCGCGGGGCGGAGATGTCCTCGAGGTTGATGCCACCGAAGGTCGGCGCCATCAGTTCCACCGCCTTGACGATCTCGTCCGCGTCCTGAGTGTCGAGGCAGATCGGGAAGGCGTCGACCCCGGCGAACTCTTTGAACAGCATGCACTTGCCCTCCATCACCGGCATCGCAGCCTCGGGGCCGATGTTGCCGAGCCCGAGCACGGCGCTGCCGTCGGAGACCACCGCGACCGTGTTTTTCTTGATCGTGTACTCGAAGGCCTTGCTGCGGTCGTGGTGGATGTCCATGCAGACGCGGGCGACGCCGGGCGTGTACGCCATCGAGAGGTCATCGCGGGTTTTCACCGGGTACTTGTTGTGCATGTCGATCTTGCCACCGCGGTGCATCTGCATCGTGCGGTCGACGTAGTCGAGGACTCGGGCGCCCCTGGTCGAGCCGATCGCCCGCAGGATCCTCTCCCAGTGCTCGCGGTCGGAAGCGTCGATCGTGAACTCGCGCACCCGCTTGCCCTCCGGCCCGGCACCCGGGACCAGATCCACCCCCTGCAGTTGCCCGCCGGCCTCGGCGATCGCCGCGGTCAGTTTGCCCAGGGGCTCCTGCCGCGCGTCGAGCTCGACCCGGATCGTGACGCTGTATTGCGCGCTGACGGCCATTGCGGCTATCGAATCAGATTCGCCGTCTCGGCTCGGGCACGGCTTGGGCTAGGCCGAGGGCGACCCATCCGCGATCGCATCGGGTACGGTCGAGCAATGAGGGAGAGGAGAGACCGGGGCCGAGGCGCTGCCACCGCGATCGCCGGCTTGGTGGTTGCTCTCGTCGGCACTTTGCTTGCGCCCGTTCACGCCGGCGCTACCGACTCGGATCTGAAGCACGCCTACGCCTTCAGGCTCGAGGGAAGCAACGGTTATTCGGTCGTGGCCTTCGCGGCCAACGAGCGAGCGGACGGTCGCGGCGAGGTCGTGCTGTTCGTCAGTCGCCGCGACGCCGGCGCGATCTATGTGGCTCCGGCGATGTTGACGGCGACGAGCGTGGAGGCGGACCTTGGTCCGCTTGGCGAGGTGATCCTCGACGTGGTGCCCACGGGCCGGGAGAAGACGGTGAAGGTGCCGTGCAACGAGGAACCCGAAACGATCAGCTTCGAAAGCCAGGCGTACCGTGGCAACTTCGAGTTCCATGGCGAGGAGGGGTTCACCGATGCGGTGAGTACCGCGCCGTCCGAATACACGGCTTTCTTCCCCTCTCTCCTCTGTGCCGGCGGGAGCAGCGGCGAAACCTCCGGCCCGATGCGCGCCGGCGCCAGGCTGAGGCTCCATTCTCACGTGGGCCCCTTTCGCCTCAACCTGCAGGCAAACAAGAACCGCCCCCGAGCCCGCACCAGGTTCGAAGTCGAGACCAAGGAAACGCATCGGGGGATCTGGATCTCCCGAACCAGCACGCTGTGGGTAGGCGCCAGTGCCTTCGACTACGACCCACTGCTGCGCACGGCGAGGTTGGCGCCGCCGGCCCCGTTCTCCGGCCACGCGAGCTTCCATCGCGGCGCGGCGGTGGCGAATCGCTGGAGCGGCAATCTGACCGTCGACCTTCCCGGCCGCTCGAACGTTCCGCTCACGGGAACGGGCATCGGGGCCCACCTCGCTCCCGAAAGCTGACGGTCCGAGGAGAGGCGATACCGTTTTACGCTTGCCACGACTGGGTGAGATTCGTACTGGCCGGCTTTGGCTCGGGCTATTTATCGCTGCCGCTCTACTGGCGGGGCCGAGTGTCGCGGTCGCGGCCGAGGATCCGGCGGTGGCGACGGTCTACGACCCAGCGTCGGTCGGAGCGATCGATCTGACGCTTTCGCCGGAAGCGATCGCCGACCTCGAAGCCGAACCGGACGAAGACGTCAAAGGCACCTTTTCCTATGCGACCACCGACGGCGCCCCCGGCGGCGCCGAGACGGCGCTGACGCCGGCGCCGATCGGCGTCGAAGTTCACCTCAAGGGAAGCGTTGGCGGCTCCTTTCGGCCGATCACCGGCAAGGCCGCCTTGAAGCTCAAGTTCAAAGCGGCCGCGACCTTCATCGGCTTGCGCAAGATGACCCTCAACAACATGGTCCAGGACGACTCGATGCTGCACGAGTCCCTCGCCTACGCGACCTTCGCGGCGGCCGGCGTGCCCTCCTCGCGCAGCGGCTACGCCTACGTCCGTCTCAACGGCGAAGACCTCGGGCTCTACGCAAACGTCGAGACGCTTGACAAAGTCGCCCTCGAAAATCGCTTTGGCCCCTTCCAGAAACCGCCACAGCATCTCTATGAGGGTGAAAAGGGACACGATGTCCTGCCTGGGCAGGAGCTCGCCTTTGAGGTCGACGAGGGCGATGATGCCGACCTCTCCGATCTCGAAGCCCTCATCGAAGCGGTCAATGGAGGCGGCGCTCTGCCCTGGTCGACTCGCGTGGCTCCCTTTGTGGACCTTGAGGAGATGACCAGGATGTGGGCGGTCGAGAAGTACATCGACCACTGGGACGGCTATTCCGGCCATGCCGAGGCGGGCCTTCGCCCCAACAACTACTACCTCTACAGCGACGCTTCGGGGCGCTTCCAGATGCTGCCCTGGGGGGCCGACCAGACCTACATACCGACGATCGGCGTCGGCACCCCGCAGCGCGAAGTGACCTTCGACGGTCACGGAGGAGTGCTTTTCGACAAGTGCCTCGAAGACGATGAGTGCGCCCGTCTGTACTGGAAAGCGCTGGACGAGGTGAGCGACGTCGTGGCCGACCTCGATCCCGCCACGCTCGCCGACGACACCGCCGCGCTCCTCGCCCCCTGGGAGCAGCTGGAACGCGAGGATGGGAGGCCGCAATTCACCGCGGCCCAGGTCGAAGAGGGAGTCGACGCGACCCTCGAGTTCATCGCCGGCCGCGGCGCCGAAGCGAACGCCTGGCTTGAGGCGAACAGGCCGCCCCCCGGGCCGAGCCCGCCGCCGCCACCGACGTCGCCGACGCCTGTCGCGGCTGCGCCCGTGTTCGCGCCGGCGCTGCCGCCACCTCCAGGTGAGCTTCGCCTTGGGCGCTTGCACCGGGTCGGGAAGTTCCTCGCGACCCGGCTTGAGCTTCCCGGGCCGGGGTCGGTCCACCTGCTGGTGACTTCGGTCGCCCACGCCGGCAAAGCGACCGTCTGCTCCGATCGCGCCAGTGCTCCGCAGGCCGGGATCCTGGACCTGCGCTGCAAGCTCTCCCGGGCGGTGCGCTCGAGACTGGCGAGACATGCGCTCCGGTTGAGGCTGGCGGCAGACTTCGAAGCGGCGAACGGCGAGCTGCTGGCCGTCGGCCGCCGGATCAGGCTGCCGCGCGGCTAGAGTCGCGGCGGTGACCGGCGCCGACGCACCGCAGCTCTTCCTGATCGACGGCAACTCGCTCGCCTACCGGGCCTTCTTCGCGCTGCCGGAGTCGATCGGGACCAGCGACGGGCGGCCGACCAACGCGATCTACGGGCTCGCCTCGATGCTGGTCAAAATCATCGACGAGCACCACCCCCAGGGTGTGGTCGTCGCGTGGGACGCCGGGATGTCGGGGCGTGAGGTCACCTACGACCTCTACAAGGCTCAGCGCAAACCGCGCCCGGACCTGCTGCGCGAGCAGTGGCCGCACCTGATGCCGCTGGTCGAGGCTTTCGGCTACACCAACGTCAAGGTCGAAGGCTTCGAGGCCGACGACGTGATCGCCTCGCTGACGCGGCAAGCTCGCGAAGAGGGGATCGAGGTGATGGTCGTCACCGGCGATCGCGACGCCTACCAGCTGGTCGGCGAGGGAGTGCGGGTGATGAGCACCTCGCGCGGCATCACCGAGACCAAGATCTACGACAGCGACGCTGTGCTGGAGCGTTACGGGGTGCCGCCGGAGCTGGTCACCGACCTGATGGGCCTGCGCGGCGACACCTCCGACAACATCCCCGGCGTGCCCGGGATCGGCGAGAAAACCGCCTCGCAGCTGCTGCAGAAATTCGGCTCGCTGGAGAAGGTGCTGGAAAGCGTCGACGAGATCTCCGGCGCCAAACGCAAACAGAACCTGACCGAGCACGCCGACGACGCCCGCATGTCGAAGGACCTGGCGACGCTGCAGTACGAGATCGAGACCGGCGTCGACCTGGCGGCGGCGATGGACTCCGAGCCCGACCGCAACACCCTGCGCGAGTTCATGCGCGAGTTCGAGCTGCGGGCGGTGCTGGAGCGCCTCGAAGAAGCGCTGCCGGAGGGTGAGGCTGTGCCTGGCCGCAGCGTCGAGCAGGAGCTGGCGATCGAAGTGGAGGAGGGAACCGTCGCCGATCTCGGCGACGGGCCGGTGGCGCTGGCAATCGAAGGCGAGCGCTGGGCGGCGGCCGCCGGCGAGCGCATCCTCGCCGGCTCCTCGACCCACGACGAGCTGGCGGTGGCGCTGGCCGGGCGTGGGTTTCTCGCCCATGACGCCAAGTCCCTTGGCGGCGGGCGCCATGGCCTGCTCGCCGCGGCAGCCCGCGAGGGCGTTGACCTGCGCCTCGACCACGACACGATGATCGCCGCCTACCTGCTCGAGCCCCAGCGCCGCACCTACGAGCTGACCGAGCTCGCCGCCGACGCCGGAATCGGCCTCGCCGAGGGCGCCGCGGCCATGGCCGACGAGGATGACGGGCAGCTGGCGCTCGGCGAGGAGGTCGAGGCCGGGCTCGACCCCCCCGAGGAGGCGCGCCTGGTCGCGGCGCTGGCCGAGATCCAGCGCCCTCGCATCGAGGAGCTGGGCCTGGAATCGCTGCTGCGTGAGGTCGAGCTGCCCCTGGTCCAGGTGCTGGCGGCGATGGAACGCGAGGGGCTGAAGCTCGACGCCGAGCGCCTGGCCGAGGTCGGCGCCGGCTTCGGCGAGCGGATCGCGACCCTGGAGAAGGAGATCTTCGAGCTGGCCGACGAGGAGTTCACGATCGGCTCCCCGCAGCAGGTCGGCCGCGTCCTCTTCGAGAAGCTCGAGCTGACCCGCAAGCGCCGCGGCAAAACCGGCTTCTCTACCGATGCCCGGGTGCTCGCCCAGATCCGCGACGAGCACCCGATCGTCGAGAAGATCGAGTCCTGGCGCGAGCTGACCAAGCTCAAGAACACCTACCTCGACTCGCTGCCCGACCTGATCGATCCCAAGACCGGCCGCGTCCACACCACCTTCAACCAGGCCTCGACGACGACCGGTCGCCTCTCCAGCACCAACCCCAACCTGCAGAACATCCCGATCCGGACCGAGGTCGGCCGCCCGGTTCGCGCCTGCTTCGTGGCCGAGCAGGGCTCCCGGTTGCTCTCCGCCGACTACAGCCAGGTCGAGCTGCGGGTGCTCGCCCACGTCGCCGACGAGGAGGTGCTGAAAGCCGTCTTCCGGGCGAAGGAAGACGTTCACGCCGCCACTGCCGCCGAGGTCTTCGAGATCGGCCGCGACGAGGTCGACGTCGGTCAGCGCTCGAAGGCGAAGATGGTCAACTTCGGAATCGTCTACGGCCTTACCGGCTTCGGCCTCGCCGACCGGCTCAACATCCCCCGCAAAGAGGCCGAGGAATTCGTCGCCCGCTATCTGGAGCGCTTCCCTGCCGTCCGCGCCTTCCGCGAGGAGATCGTCGAGAAAGCCCAGGAGGAGGGTTACGTGACGACCCTGATGGGCCGCCGCCGTCAGATCCCCGAGCTGCGCTCCGGCAATCCCAACACCCGCCGCCTCGGCGAGCGGCTGGCAGTCAACACGGTGATCCAGGGGACGGCGGCCGACATCATCAAGGTGGCGATGGTCCGCTGCCAGAAGGCCCTGGCCGAGACCGGCGACAAGACCCGCCTGGTCCTGCAGATCCACGACGAGCTGCTGTTCGAGGGACCGCCCGAGGAGATGGACGCTGCGACCGAGCTGGTGCGGCGCGAGATGTGCGCCGCCTACCAGCTCGATCCAGCGCTCGAGGTCGACATCGGCGTCGGCCCCGACTGGCTCACCGCCAAGTAACCGGAGCTAGTCGTCCAGCTCGACCTCGTCGAAGACGACGGTGTCGCCGCGGAACTTCAGCTCGATCTCCTCGACCGCGGCACCGGCGACCAGAGCGGCCGTGGCGCAGTTGGCGCCGCTGCCGTTGTCGTCGTGCCCGCTGGAGCCCGAGTTGGATGGGCCGGGGCCGGAGCTGTCGCCGCCGTTGTCATCGCCAGGCTCGACGCCACGACCGCCGTTGTCATCGCCCGGCTCCTGGCCGTGCCCGCCGTTGTCGTCCCCGGCCTCTTCGCCGTGACCGCCGCGGTCGTCACCAGGCTCGGCCTCGCGACCGCGAGCGCCGTGCCCGCGGCGCCGGTCGCCGCTTTGGTCCTCGCATCTGATCTTCGTCCGTCGCGTGACCAGGCCGCTCACCGTCTGCCCGTCGGGCAGGGCGACGACGAGGGTCTTGGTCGTCTGGTCGAACGATTTGATCGTCGCGCTGCTGTCGCTGTCGTCGCTACCGCCCCTGGCGCTGGCCAGGCCGGGCAAGACGAAGATCGAGAGAGCCCCGATCGCCACGGCAAGCAGGACGCCGAGGCGGGCTCGCCTTCCTTTGAAGCTGGTCATTGCGGTTCCTCCTTGTTCGAAACGGGACACGTTCACCCCGACAACCCGCGCCGGAGCCGAAGATCACGAATCGGTTTCGCCCCGGGCCGAATCGTCGCTGCCCGACCCTGAGCCGCCGCTCCCGGAGTCGCCTCCGCCGGAGCGCTCGCCCGGGTCCTCTGGCGGCGCTTCGGGCGCGGCGGCAGGGCTGGGCGTCGGCGCCGGCACACCGGGCGATCCGGAGTCGTCGCTGCCGTGCCCGCCGCTCCCCGAGTCGCTGACATCGTCTTCGCCTCCGCCCGAGCCGGACTTCCCGCTGTGGGAGCCCCCGTCGCTGCCCGACCCAGTGTCGCCGCGACCGCCGCCTCCCGAGTTGTCGCCGGGCCCACTGGAGCCGTGGCGGCCCGAATAGCTCTCCTCTGAAATTTCCCCGTCCGAGCCATCCCCCGGTCCGGAGCGCCCGCCATGGCCGGAGCCGTGACCGCCGTGCCCGGAGCCGCCTTCCGAGCCGGGGCCGCCGGCGTCGTCGGAGCGGTCGTCAAAGTCGTCGTCGGCGCCAGCGCCTCGGTGTCCGCGGCGGTCGTCCGAAGCCGCGCCTCGTCCCTCGTCGTCACCGGAGCCCGGTTCACTCCGGACACGATCTCCGCCGGAGACGACCGGTGCCTGGCCGGACCCGGACCCGGACCCACTTGGCGATCCGCTCGAGGAGGAGCCCGAGTTGGAGGCGCCGCTGCCCCCGGCAGCCGGCAGCCCCGTCGCCGACGCCTCGGCTGGCTCTGGGCCGCGCCCGCCGCGATCGTGTTGCATCGCCACCCCGGCGCCAACCGAGCCGGCGAGCACCGCCGTCGCCAACCCGACCTTCAGCGCCCCTGCCGCGCCCAGTCCCCCCAGGGTCGCCCCGGCACCGCCACCGGCCGCGGAGGCCGCCCCGGCCGCCGCGACGGCGCCGCCGGCACTCGCCCCGGCAGCCTCGGCCCCGTGGTCGAACAGCACCCGCAGCAGCGGCAGCGGGATCAGCAATCCGAGGCCGTCCCGCAGCGCCAGTCGCGCCCGGTAGATCGCCTGCCGGGCGGCGCCGCCGCTGACGCCCAGCGCCGCCGCGATCTCCTCGTGGCTCAGCCCTTCCAGCTCGCGCATCACGATCGCCGCCCGCTGCGGCTCGGGCAGCGCCCGCAACCTCTCCATCAG
Organism: uncultured Solirubrobacterales bacterium; assembly: GCA_963811375.1. Classification (GTDB taxonomy): domain Bacteria; phylum Actinomycetota; class Thermoleophilia; order Solirubrobacterales; family 70-9; genus VAYN01. The sequence goes on along the minus strand of CAWEQY010000002.1, from coordinate 227,831 downwards.
CTCGCCGATCTCTTCCCGGCGCTCGGCCTCGACCGCGGCGCTGCGCCCGCCCGGGATCGCCTCGCCGAGCTCCTCGGTCGGCGGCGGCCCGTCGCGCAACTCGTTCAGCGCCGTATTGCGGACGATCCGGTAGAGCCATGGCTTCAGCTCGATCTCGGTCGTGGTGCCACGCAGCGCCAGCAGCGCCTTCGAGAAGGCGTCCTGGGTGACGTCCTCCGAACGGCCGCCGACGATCGCGGCGGCGAAGCGGTCGAGCGGCCTGCGATAGCGGCGGACGATCTCCTCGAAGGCGGTCTCGTAGCCCTCGCGGACGAGTTTGACCAGGCGCCGGTCTGGTTGCGCGCGCAATGCCGGCCCGAGAAAGATCCGGGCGGCGAACGGCTCTGCTGGGGGTGGCGGCATCGTGGCGATGGCTCTCTACTGCGGTACTGATATGACAGCAGCAGGGTTCACCCGTCCGCCGTCACCCATGCAACCCACGTCCAGCCCAAAGATCACGCGCCGCCGAGGCAGGATTCATGGATAGGGGCCTGGCGGTGCTCCTGACCGCCGCCGCGGGCGGCCTGATTGCCCTGCAGGCGCCGATCAACTCCGGGCTCGGCAAGGCAACCGGGGGACTGCCGGCGGCGCTCGTCTCCTTCGCGGTCGGCTCGGCCGCGCTGGCGGCGATCGTCGTCCTCAGCGGCAAGGCGGGTGGGCTCGGCTCGACCTTCGACGTCAGCTGGTACTACCTGCTCGGCGGCCTGCTCGGCGCCATCTACGTGACCAACGCGCTGCTCGCGGTCCCGGCGATCGGCGCCGGTGGGGTCGCCGCGGCCACCGTCGCCGGCCAGCTCACCGCCTCGGTGGTAATCGACCGCCTAGGTCTGTTCGGCCTGGACCAGGTCGCGCTCAGCCCCGAGCGCCTGCTCGGCGTCGGCCTGCTGCTGGCCGGGACCTTCCTGATCGTTCGCTGAAGCGACCGGTGGGACGAAGTCCGGCGGGGCGATGTTGAGGTAGTGCGAGAAGGACCAGTCGACGAACCGCTTGGCTCCCATCAGTCGGATCGCCGGGCCGAGGATCCGCGGCGGGATCTTCGGGATCAGCCGCTGCACCCGCAGCATCCAGCGGAACTTCCACTCGTGCGAGTCGTTGAACTCGGCATAGGCGTCGGCGGCCTGCTCGCGGCTCTGGCGCCCCTCGACGACGCCGCGCAGCTCGCGCCCAAGGGCGATGCCGAAATAGAGCGCAGTCCTGATCCCCTCGGCGCTGAGCGGCAGGCAGTGCCCGGCCGAGTCGCCGGCGAAGAAGATGCCGCCCTCGGTTGCCTTGCGCAGCTCGTGGGGAATCCAGTTCCCCTGGTACTCGTTTGGCTCCTTGCCGAGATCCTCGGTCAGCAGCACGGTGGTGTCCTTGACGTGGAACCGCGGATCGAAGGACCCGATCCCGATGCGCAGCTCGTCGCGGGCAGGGAAGGACCAGCCGTAGCCGGCGGGCACGTAGCGGCGGTCGATCCAGATCTCGAGATCGTCGCTGGTCCCGGCCGGGTGCACCTCGAGCCCGCGCGAGAGCGGCGCCTCCGGCGGCTGGTAGCCGTCGCCGCCGGCCAGCATCCGGCGCCAGCCGAGGGCGTCGACGACCAGCGGCGCCGAGATGACGCCGCGGTCGGTGTCGATCGCGATCGCCCCGCCATCGTTGGCCGCCGCGGCCCGCCCGTTGACCTTGGCGGTCTCGAAGCGGGCGTCGCAGTCGCGCCAGAGCAGCTGGCAGAGCTCGCGGTAATCGAAGGTGGAAAAGGTCCAGGGAAGCTTGTAGCGGGCGTCGCCGTGAGGGGTGTGCATGACCAGCTCGTCGAAGCGCTGGCGCTCGCAATCCATCAGCCCGAGCCGTGCCAGCCACTCGGTCGGGATTCCGCAGGCGGAGGTCTGGCGCTCGCCGATCTCATAGCGATCGACGATCATCACGTCGGCGCCGGAGCCCGCAAGCTCGCGTGCGATCGCCAGTCCGGCGAAGCTGGCTCCGCATATCAGCACGTCGTGACTTCCGTCGAGAGGAGTGCGCTCCTCGCCGCGCTTGGTCGCTCTAACCGGCATCGGCCTCGATTCTGCCATTATTCGCCGCCGTGTCCGCGACCGACTTACTGACTGCCCCTGCACCCACCGCCACCCCCGTCGAGGGCTCGGGCGGTCTGCTGCTCCAGATCGACGGCAAGATCGTCCCCAACTACGCGGCGACGATGGTCTCCTTCGACGAGGGCGACGTCGTCAACGGCAAAGTCGTGCGGATCGACAAAGACGAGGTTCTCGTCGACATCGGCTACAAGGCCGAGGGGGTCATTCCCTCCAACGAGCTTTCGATTCGCAAGTCGGTCGATCCGGCCGAGGAGGTCGAGCTCGGCGAGGAGATCGACGCGCTGGTCCTCACCAAGGAGGACGCCGAGGGCCGCCTGATCCTCTCCAAGAAGCGCGCCCGCTTCGAGAAGGCCTGGCGCCGGATCGAGATCGCCGCCGACTCCGGCGAACCGGTCGAAGGCAGCGTCATCGAGGTCGTCAAGGGCGGGCTCATCCTCGATCTCGGGGTGCGCGGCTTCCTGCCCGCCTCGCTGGTCGACATCCGCCGCGTCCACAACCTCGACGAGTTCATGGGCCAGACGCTCGAGTGCAAAGTCATCGAGCTCAACCGCAGCCGCAACAACGTCGTCCTCTCGCGCCGCGCCGTGCTCGAGGAGGAGCGCAAGGAGGTCCGCGAGCAGATCCTCGGTCGCCTCGAGCCCGGCCAGGTAGTCGAAGGCAAGATCTCCAACATCGTCGACTTCGGCGCCTTCGTCGACCTCGACGGGATCGACGGCCTGATCCACATCTCCGAGCTTTCCTGGAGCCACGTCAACCATCCCTCCGAAGTCGTCGCGATCGGCGACACGGTGCGGATCAAAGTGCTCGACATCGACCGCGACCGCCAGCGCATCTCTTTGGGTCTCAAGCAGACCCAGGAGGACCCGTGGCAGCGCGTCATCAGCACCCACCGCCCCGGCGACGTGCTCGAGGGGTCCGTAACCAAGGTCGTCGCCTTCGGCGCCTTCGTCGAAATACTGCCCGGCGTCGAGGGCCTGGTCCACATCTCCGAGCTTGCCGACCACCACGTCGAGAATCCCTCCGAAGTGGTCGAGCCGGGTTCCACGCTCAACGTGAAGATCCTCGAGATCGACGAAGAGCGGCGGCGTTTGTCTCTCAGTATTAAGCGAGTTGAGGGACAGAACATGCCCATGGGTGACTTGGGAGACCAGCTGGCTGCCGCCTCCGAGGGTTCAGAGGCCTCAGCCGCGGGTCCTGTCGCGGAGGACGACTCCTCGTCCTCACAAGTTGCGGGCGAGGAGCCATCCTCCACGCCACCCGCGGATGAGACGTCTGAGGCCGAGGGTTCGGCCGAGCCGGTCTCCGAGGAGGCCGTGACCGAGGAGCCCCAGGACGATGCTCCTGCGGAGGCGCCTGTTGCTGAGGAGCCCGAGGCAGAGGTCGCCGCTGAGCCAGAGGCTCCTGTCGAGGCAGAAGCTGCTGAGGATGCTCCCGCCGAGGAGGAGGCCGCTGAGGACGCGGATCCCGCTCCGGTCGCCGAGGAGAACGGGACCACCGAGGAAAACGGTTCCGAGGACGATGGTGGGGAGGCCCAGGAGGGCGAAACCGCCGCTGACCGCCCCGATTCGCCGGACGACGTCGACGAGGCTGCCGGCGAGAAGTCCGAGCCTGAGGCACCAGCCGACTCCTAGGCGTCGATGCCGCTGACGATCGGCCTCACCGGCGGCATCGCGGCCGGGAAGTCCGAGGCGCTGGCAGCTTTCTCACGGTTGGGTGCGGCAACTCTCTCCAGCGATGTCGTCGTTCACGAGCTGCTCGATTCCGAACCGCTGATCGGTTGGCTGATCGGGCGTTGGGGCCAAGGCGTTGCCCCCGAGGGCAAGATCGATCGCAACCGCATCGGCGAGCTCGTCTTCGCCGATCCCGATCAGCTGACCTGGCTGGAGCAGCAGATCCATCCCCTGGTCGGGGAACGGATCGGCGGCTGGCTACTCGCTCTCCCCGCCGAGACCGAGATCGCCGTGATCGAGGTGCCGCTGCTGTTCGAGTCGGGGATGGAGAAGGCCTTTGACACGACCGTCGCCATCGTCACCGCGGACGAGGTACGGCGCCAGCGTGCGGCCGCCCGCGGCCACGCCCTGGTCGACGAGCGCGAGGCGCGCCAGCTCGCTCAGGACGAGAAGGCGGAGCGGGCCGAGCACACGGTCGCCAACGACGGTTCGGTCAAAGACCTGGAGCAGGCGCTGTCCGCCTTGATCGAGAAGCTGGGTCGATGAGCCGACGCTGGCTGGCCCTGGGGGGCGTTGCGGTGGCGATCGGACTCGTCGTCGGCGTCATGGTCGCCAGCGGCAAGTTCGACGACGCGATCCAGGAGCTGACCCTGCCGCTGCGCCACGAGGACATCATTCGCCAGCAGGCAGCCGAAAAGGAAGTCGACGCGGCGCTGATCGCCGCCGTCATCTACTCCGAGTCGAAGTTCAGCGACGCAACCTCGAGCGCCGGCGCCCGCGGCCTGATGCAGATAACGCCGGCAGCGGCGAACGAAATCGAGCGCCTCAGCGGCGGTACCTCGTTCAGGATCGACGACCTCTCCGACCCCGAAATCAACATCCGCTACGGCACCTTCCTCCTGCGCGAACTGCTGGATCGCTACGACGGCGATGAGGCCGCTGCCCTCGCCGCCTACAACGCGGGCCCTGGCAATGCGGACGAGTGGGGCGGCTCGGACCTTAACGTCAGCGACATCCCCTTCCCGGAAACTCGCGCCTACGTGGAAGAGGTTCTCGACAAGCGCGGCGCCTACCGCGAAAAGTACGGGCGGGAGCTGGGCTACTAGTGAGCGCCGCCGTTCCCCGACCGCGCGTGGCCGCGCTGGCGCTCGCCGTCGGCGTCGTCCTCGCCGACTCCTCGATCGTCGTCCTGGCGCTGCCGGAGATCTACCGTGACTTCGACACCAGCATCGCCGGCGTCACCTGGGTGCTGATCTCGTTCAACCTGGTGATGGCCCTGGCCGCGGTGCCGGCGGCGCTGCTGGCCCGCCGCGTCGGTCCGGCCCGGGCGGCCGCCGTCGGACTGGCGGTATTCGCCGGCGCCGGGCTTGCCTGCGGGATCGCCGACGAACTCTCGACCCTGATTCTCGCCCGCTGCATCCAGGCGCTCGGCGGCGCCGCCGCGATCACCGCGGCGCTGGAGCTGTTGCCGGCCTCGGTTGGCTCCGAGCGCCGCGCCACCGCGATCTGGGCCAGTGCTGGGGCAACCGGGGCGGCACTGGGGCCGGCGGTTGGCGGCATCCTCACCGAGCTGGTCTCCTGGCAGTCGATCTTCCTGATCCAGGTGCCGGTGGCCCTCGCCGCCGCCGTGCCGATCCTGGCCGTTGCCAAACACGAGGCGGCGACCGGGATCCTGCGGACCGAGCTGCGGCGGACCGGTCGTCCCCACGTGGCGGCCAACGTCGCCCTGGCGATGGTCTCGGCGGCGATCGCCGCGGCGCTGTTCCTGCTGGTTCTGCTCTTGATCGAAGGCTGGCGCCTGACCCCGATCGGCGCCGCGATCGTGGTCACGGCGATGCCGCTTGCCGCCATCCTCGGCAGCCGTCTCGGCCCGCTCGTGCCAAGCGCCAAGGCCCGCGCCGCGGCCGGCGCGATCCTCGTCTCCGGTGGGCTCGGCGGCCTGGCGCTGTTGCCGAAGGCCGAGGTGGCGCTGACCCTGCCGCCGCAGATCCTCGTCGGCGTCGGCCTTTCCCTGGTGCTCTCGGCGCTGACCGAGACGGCGCTCGGCGGCCGTGCCCCGCAGGCGATCCACGGCGGCTGGACGATCTCCGCTCGTCACGCCGGCGTCGTCATTGGCCTTCTTGCCCTGACCCCGATCTTCACCGCCGACATCGCCGACCAGCGCAACGACGCGATCGACGCCGGCACGGCGGTGATCCTCGACTCCAGGGTCAACCCGCTGATCAAGATCGACCTCGCGCAGAAGATCGAGAACCGGCTCGAAGGTGAGACCGGGAAGGTACCGACCCTCGGCCCGGCCTTCGAGCCGCTGCCGAGCGATTCCGGCGATCGTGCCGCGGTGGAAGAGCTGCGCGACGAACTGCAGGAGCAGCTCAACCGCGGCGCCACCCACGCCTTCAGCCCCTCGTTCGCCCTCGCCGCCCTGCTCGGCCTGCTGGCGCTGATCCCAATCGTCCTGGCGCGGCGGGTCGAGCTGTGAGGTTGGCGCGATGAGCTCTGGGCTGCGGGCGCAGGTGCTGGTCGGGGCGGCGATCGTCCTTTCACTGACGCTGGTCGGCGTCTACCTGGCGGCGGGGGGCTCTTCGTATACCCCGGAGAAGAGCCAGGACCCGTGCGAGCACCGGGCCTGGACCAACCCTCAGGGCCTCAGCGAAATCGCCAACCAGTTCTCGATCTCGGCTCTCGACGGCGCCGCCTGTCAGCTCGGGGTGACGCGCGAGGCCCTGGCTCGGGCATTGGCGACCCCGGAGGCGCGCGAACGCTTCAGCGAGCGCTACGGGATCGACGACGCGAAGCTGGCGCGGGCGGTGCGGGCCGGGTTGCTGCGGGCGATCGACGACGCCGAAGAGGCGGGGGCGCTCAGTCCCTTCATCGCCGGCCCGCTGCGCGGCACGATCGAGGAAATTCCGCTCGATCAAGCGATCGAACTGATCAACAATGCCGACTCGCTGCTCGGCAACGTTCAGAGCTTCCTCGGCCCGGCCGGGGATTTGCTCGAAGAACTGTTGCCTTAACGGCCCCTCCCCGGCGGCCCGGGGCGCCGACCGGATCGAGATCTTTTCTCTCAAGTCGTGCGGCTCAGGCACCGATAGACGCCGTACCCGCATGTACGAGCACGACAAAGACTCCGCTCCGACGACCAAGCTCGTCGTCCCGATCGTCGTCGGCACCCGGCCGGAGGCGATCAAGCTGGTGCCGATCATCATGGCGCTGCGCCAGAGCGAGTACTACGAGCCGATCGTGATCTCGACCGGTCAGCACAACCGCATGGTCGAGTACATCTTCGAGCTGGCCGGCATCAAGCCCGATGTGACGCTGTGGTCGGGCTCGCGCCGCTCCAACCTGAACGAGCGCGTCGCCTCGGTGATGCAGCGCTTCGAAGACTTCTGCGTCGAGCGCTTCGACCTCGACCCGGATGCCGTCCCGACCTCCGACGACATCCTCAACGGTCGCCATCCCGCCGCCGTCCTCGTCCACGGCGACACCAGCTCGGCGATGGCTGCCTCGCTCTCCGCCTTCCACCTGCACATCCCGGTGATGCACGTCGAGGCCGGTCTGCGCACCGGCGGCGGCAACCTGACGCCCTTCCCCGAGGAGCTGAACCGGCAGGTGATCTCGACGATCGCCGCCCTGCATTTCGCGCCGACTTCGGCCAACCTGCAGAACCTCGTCCGCGAGGACATCCCTGTCGAGCAGGTCTTCGTCACCGGCAACACCGGCATCGACGCCCTGCGCTGGGCCTCGCAGATGGACGTCAAGTTCGCCAACCCCGAGCTGCAGGCGCTGCACGACAGCGACTCCCGGATCGTCGTCGTCACCGCCCACCGGCGCGAGAACTGGGGCGACGGTCTGCGCGGCATCGCCGAGGGGGTCGCCCGCCTCGCCCGGGCCGAGCGCGACGTCCACTTCGTCCTGCCCGTCCATCCCAATCCGCGGGTGCGCGAGGTCCTGGCCGAGCGCCTGACCGGCCTCGACAACGTCCTCCTCACCGAGCCGTTGGGATACGCGACCTTTGCCCGCCTGCTCGGCCGCGCCCACCTGGTCATCACCGATTCCGGCGGCATCCAGGAAGAGGCGCCGTCGCTCGGCAAGCCTGTGCTGGTCACCCGCGAGATCACCGAGCGGACCGAGGGACTGGCGGCGGGCACGCTGCGCCTGGTCGGCACCAATCCCGACGTGATCTTCGCCGAGGCTTCGCGCCTGCTCGACAACGACGAGGCCTACGAGGAGATGGCGGCGGCCACCAACCCCTACGGCGATGGCCATGCGGCCGAGCGAATCGTCGCCGCCCTCGAGCACATCCTTCTGGGCAACGAGCCGCCGGCACCGTTCGGGCCCGGCTACAGCCGCGCCGCGGTGGCGCTCGCCGCCGGCTTCGAGCCCGCCTCCGGCTCGGCGCTGGAGCAGCTCGAGGCGGCGCTGGGAGAGACGGCGCCGCTGCCGGAACCGGCTCCCCTGGAGGAGTCGATCCACCTCATCGAGGACTAGTCGTGGCGACGCCGACCTGGCCCTTCGAGGGCCTGCCCGTCGCCTGGGAGGTCCTCTTCACCGTCTGCCTGGTCGTCGTCGTGGCGATGTTCCTCTGGACCGCGTTGCTGTTCGTCCGCGGCCACAAGGCGATCGCCCACCCGCCGCAGCCGCCGCCCGAGGGAGCCGACGCCTTCACCTGGGTCTTCCTTGTCCCCGCCCTGAACGAGGAGGTGACGATCGCCGACAGCGTCGAGCGCCTGCTGGGCCTGCCGGTGGCCCGGCGCCGGGTGATCGTGATCGACGACGGCTCCGACGATCGCACCGGGGAGATCCTCGATGGCATCGACCATCCCGACCTCTTCGTCCTGCGGCGGCAGGCGCCGAACGCGCGCCAGGGCAAGGCGGCGGCGCTCAACTACGCCTACCGCTCGCTGGCAACGCACCCGGACCGGGCCGGGACGATCGTCGTCATCGTCGACGCCGACGGCCGCCTGCACGACCGGGCGCCGCATTTCGCCGCCAGCCACTTCGAAGACCCCGGGGTGGGGGGGATGCAGTCGCTGGTCCGGATCTACAACCGTCAGCATCTGCTGACCTGGCTGCAGGACGTCGAGTTCTCCGTCTACGGACACCTCTTCCAGGCCGGCCGCGATCACTGGGGCACCGCCGGGATGGGCGGCAACGGCCAGTTCAACCGACTCAGCGCCCTCGACGACCTCAGCGACGAGGAGGGGCCGTGGCGCGACAAGCTGACCGAGGACCAGGATCTCGGCCTGCGCTTGCTGGCCGCGGGGTGGGAGGGGCGCCAGGACCTGCGCGCGACCGTCGACCAGCAGGGGCTCTCGAAGCTGCGCCCGCTGTTCCGCCAGCGCACGCGCTGGTCGCAGGGCAATCTGCAGGCGATCTCGCTGCGCCACCAGGTTGCCGGGGCACCGCTGGGGCTCGGCGCCCGCACGGAGCAGATGGCCTACCTGCTGATGCCCTTCTGGCAGGGGATCATCGGAATTGGCCTGGTCGGCGCCCTGGTGCTGGCGATCGCCGGCATCGCTCCCTTCTGGGGTGCCGGCCCGACCTGGCAGCTCGCCTTCTTCTACCTCCTGGCTTTTGGCGGCACGGCGCTGGGCTGCATCGCGGCGCGCTCGGAGGAGGGTCCGATCGGCTGGCTGCGCGGCTTCCTGATCGCCCAGATCTACACCCCTTACACGTGGTTCCTCTGGCCGGTGCTGCTGCGCTCGACCGTGCGCCAGATGACCGAACGCGGCGACTGGGCGAAGACCGAACGCGAGCCAATCGAGGCCGTGGTCGCCGCGCCGCAGTCAGAGAGGGCGGCCGCTTCGGGGCCCGGCCCGGGCGTGCCCGTCAGCCGCGCGTAGCGCGCCAGACCCAGAGCATCGTCAGCGGCTGCAGTGGCAACCGTGCCCAGAGCGTCCAGCGCGGAATCTTGTTCAGGTCCAGCCCCCTGATCTGCTCGGGACTGACCGCCATGTGGACGTTGGCGGGGAAAACGGCGAACAGCAGGGCGAGCAGCCCCCAGCGGGCAAAGCCGCGAGTGCGAGGATGAAGGACCGCCAGGCCGCCGGCGATCTCGGCGATGCCGCTGACGATCACCGCCTCGCGCTTGCGATCGGCGATCGCGGGCGGCACGATTGCTTCGAAGCTGCGCGGGATCGCGAAGTGCATCGAGCCCATGAAGCCGAAGAAGGCGGCGAGGAGGCGGCGGGACCGGGTCATCGGCGAGGCAGTCTCCCAGGTGGTGAGGCCTGGCGCTTTCGTGACGAAAAGCGCAACCAGCGCGCCAGCTAAGGTCATCTGCGTGCCCGAGTTCAAGCTCAACCCCGCCTACACGCCGACCGCCGACCAGCCGAAAGCGATCGCCGGCCTAGCCGCAGGGATCGAGGCCGGCGAACGCTTCCAGACCCTGCTCGGCGCCACCGGCACCGGCAAGACCTTCACGATGGCGGCGACGATCGCCGCGGTGCAGCGCCCCTCGCTGGTGATCGCCCACAACAAGACGCTGGCGGCGCAGCTCTGCAACGAGTTCCGCGAGTTCTTCCCGGAGAACTCGGTCGAGTACTTCGTCTCCTACTACGACTACTACCAGCCCGAGGCCTACGTCCCGGCCCAGGACCTCTACATCGAGAAGGACTCCTCGATCAACGACGAGATCGACCGCCTGCGCCACGCGGCGACGGCGGCGCTGTTCGCCCGCCGCGACGTGATCATCGTCGCCTCGGTCTCCTGCATCTACGGGATCGGCTCGCCGCAGGTCTACAACGAAAAAATGCAGTTGTTCAAAGTCGGTGCCTCGCTCGACCGCGATGAGGTGCTGCGCAAGCTGGTGAAAATGCAATACCAGCGCAACGACCAGGTGCTGGGACGGGGCTCCTTCCGGGTCCGCGGCGAGGTGCTGGAGATCATGCCCGCCTATGCCGAGTCCGCCTACCGGATCTCCCTCTTCGGCGACGAGATCGAGGGGATCCAGCACTTCGACCCGCTGACCGGAGAAATCCTCGACACGATCGACCACGTCTCGGTCTGGCCGGCCTCCCACTACGTGACCAAAGACGAGACCGTCGAGCGCGCCGTCGAAGAGATCCGCGCCGAACTCGAATCGCGCACGGCCGAGCTCGAGGAGGAAGGCAAGCAGCTGGAGGCGCACCGGTTGCGCCAACGCACTGCCTACGACCTCGAGATGATCAAGGAGGTCGGCTTCACCTCCGGGATCGAGAACTACTCCCGCATTCTCGACGGCCGCCCGCCCGGCAGCCCACCGCACACGCTGATCGACTACTTCCCGGACGACTTCGTCACCTTCGTCGACGAGTCCCACCAGACGATCCCGCAGATCGGCGGCATGTTCGAGGGCGACCGCTCGCGCAAGTCGACCCTGATCGACTTCGGCTTCCGCCTGCCCTCGGCGATCGACAACCGGCCGCTCAAGTTCGACGAGTTCCTCGAGCGGGTCGATCGGCTGGTGATGGTCTCGGCGACGCCCGGCAACTTCGAGAAAGCCGAATCGACCCGGATCGTCGAGCAGATCGTGCGCCCGACCGGAATCATCGACCCCTACATCGAGGTCCGCGAGACCAAGAACCAGATCGACGACCTGATGAACGAAGCGCGGGTCGTCGCCAAAGCCGGCGAGCGCGTCCTCGTCACCACCCTGACCAAGAAGATGGCGGAGGACCTGACCGCCTACCTGCTCGAGTACGGGATCAAGGTCCGCTACCTGCACTCGGAGATCGACACCCTGGAACGGATCCAGATCGTCCGCGACCTGCGGCTCGGCGAGTACGACGTCCTGGTCGGGGTCAACCTGTTGCGGGAGGGGCTCGACCTGCCGGAGGTCTCGCTGGTGGCGATCCTCGACGCCGACAAGGAGGGTTTCCTGCGCGGCGAGACCAGCCTCGTGCAGACGATCGGCCGGGCCGCCCGCAACGTCAACGGGCGAGTGCTGATGTATGCCGACAAGGAGACCGACGCGATGCGGGCGGCGATGAGCGAGACCGATCGGCGCCGGGCGATTCAGCTCGCCTACAACGAGGAGCACGGGATCACCCCGGAGACCGTGCGCAAGGGGATCTCCGAGATGTCGTCCTTCCTGGCGATGGAGGACCGCGCCCCGGCCAAGCGCCGCAGCAAGCGCAGCGGCGAGTACGACAGCCCGGAGGAGCTGGAGAAGACGATCGTCGCGCTCGAGGAGGAGATGCTGGCCGCGGCCGACGACCTCCGCTTCGAGGAGGCCGGCCGCATCCGCGACGAGCTCCGGGAGCTGCGCCGTGACCTTGACGGCATGACCGCCGGGGCCTGAACCCGGGCCTACGCCAGCAGCTTCGCCGCCTTGGCGCTGTCGGTGTAGAACTCGCCGCGCACGGTCTTCCCGTCGGCATCGATCTTGAGCAGGTGGGCGAAGGGGGCCTCGAAGCTCCCCTTGTCGTTGCCCGCGCGCTGGGTGCCGCGAACGACCACCCACTCGCCGGCGTCGATGAACTCCTCGGGCTCGACGCTGAACGAGGTCCAGTAGTTGGGGATCTGGGCGAAGTTCGCCATGATCGCGTCTCGTCCCTTGACTTCGCCGCCGAGCGGCAGCTCGTCCGAGGTGACCCAGACGGCATCCTCGGCGAACGACTCTTGCAGTGCAGCCAGGTCGCCGCGCCCGAAGGCGTCGTAGGCGGACCGGGCAGTGTCGACGTTCGACATCTCTCCTCCTTGTTCGATCCCGCCTGCAGTCCAACGTAACGCCGCTGAGCTGGTGGCACAAGTCGATACCGGCTTCCGCTCCCGGCTAATCTCAGCCTGTGGCCATCGCCGTAACCGAAGCGACCTTCGACCGCGACGTCGTCGAGCTCTCGAAGAAGACGCCGGTCGTGGTCGATTTCTGGGCCGAGTGGTGCGGGCCGTGCAAAGCGCTGAGCCCGGCGCTGGAAGCGGCCGAGGCGAGTCACGGCGGCCAGGTCCTGCTGGCCAAGGTCGACGTCGACTCCAATCAGTCGCTTGGCGCTCGCTATGGCGTCCAGGGGATACCGGCCGTGAAGGCTTTCCGTGACGGCGAGGTGGTCAGCGAGTTCACCGGCGCCGTGCCGCCGGCCAAAGTCAATGCCTTCTTCGACTCGCTCGTCCCCTCCCGGGCGGACGAGCTGCTGGAAAGGGGCGATGAGCTCTCGCTCCGCGAGGCCGCCGAACTGGAGCCCCGCCGCGCCGACATCGCCGTGCGTCTGGGTCAGGCGAGGCTCGAACGCGGGGCGGAGGAAGAGGCGCTGGCCGCCGTCGCCGGCCACGAGGCCGACTTCGGAGCCGCGGGCATCGCCGCCCGGATCCAGCTCGCCCGCCGCGGCATCGCCACCGAAGCCTTCGCGGCCCTCGACCGCGGCGAACGCGAGGCGGCGCTCGAGGGTCTGCTGACGGAGGTGGGCGCTGCCGACGCGGACACCCGCGAGCTGCTGCGACGGGCGATAGTCGGCATCCTCAGCGCGGATCCGGCCAACCCCGCGGCTCGCGACTACCGCCGCAAGCTCGCCGCCGCCCTTGGCTGAGCCCGTCACTGCGCATGAACGCATTTCTTCCCGCATACCGGGAACAAGTGCATTCGTGCCCACAACGCTCCCTACGGGAACATCTGTTCGCCTGCGTAGAATCGACGGCAGTGGCTGCCTCTGACCGAATCGTCATCTCGGGTGCCCGCGAGCACAACCTCAAGGACATCGACCTCGAGCTGCCGCGGGACGCGCTGATCGTCATTACCGGGCTTTCGGGCTCCGGTAAGTCGAGCCTTGCTTTCGACACGATCTACGCCGAGGGGCAGCGGCGCTACGTGGAGTCGCTCTCCGCCTACGCGCGCCAGTTCCTCGGCCTGATGGAGAAGCCCGACGTCGACTCGATCGAGGGTCTCTCGCCGGCGATCTCGATCGACCAGAAGACGACCTCGCGCAACCCGCGCTCGACGGTTGGCACCGTGACCGAGATCTACGACTACCTGCGGTTGCTCTGGGCGCGGATCGGGGTGCCTCACTGCCCCGAGTGCGGCGAGGAGATCACCGGTCAGACTCAGGAGCAGATCGTCGACCGGCTGATGACGCTCGAGGAGGGGACCAAATTCATGGTCATGGCCCCGGTCGTGCGCGGGCGCAAAGGCGAGTACGGGAAATTGTTGGAGCAGATGCGGCTCGAGGGCTACTCGCGGGTCGAGGTCAACGGCGAGCTGCGCCGGCTCGACGAGGAGATCGTGCTCGACAAGAAGTACAAACACGACATCTCCGTGGTCGTCGATCGGCTGGTGATGAAGACCGACCTGCGGCGGCGGCTCTCGGAGTCGGTCGAGGCAGCGGGTGGGCTGGCCGCGGGACTGATCGAAGTCGAGATCGTCGGTCAGGACGAGCCGCTGCTCTTCTCCGAGCAGTTCGCCTGCCTCAACTGCGGCACCTCGATCCCCGAGCTGGAGCCGCGGATCTTCTCCTTCAACTCGCCCCACGGCGCCTGCGAGCGCTGCCACGGACTCGGCTTCCAGCGGGTGATCGATCCCGAACTGGTCGTCCCCGACCCGACCCTCTCATTGGCCGAGGGCGCCCTGCAGCCCTGGAACCGTGGCATCAGCGCCTACTGGAAGCGGCTGATCGCGGCCGTCGCCGACGAGTACGGCATCGACGCCGACAAGCCGTGGTCGAAACTGAAGAAATCCGAGAAGGAGATCTTCCTCTACGGCACCGGCGAGGACCGCCACCAGGTCACCTACACCAACCGCTTCGGCCGCCGCCGCTCCTACAAGGTCCGTTTCGAGGGCATCGTCAACAACCTCCAGCGCCGCTACGAGGAGACCGACTCGGAGACCAATCGCGAACGGATCGAGAGCTACATGGCCGAGCAGCCGTGCCCGCAGTGCGAGGGGGCGAGGCTGCGGCCGGAGACCCTTGCGGTCAAGGTTGGCGGCATCAGCATCGCCGAGTACAGCGATCTCTCGGCGCGGGCGGCGGCGGAGTGGATCGCGAACCTCGAGATGACCGAGACGGAGAAGGCGATCGCCCGTCTGATCGTGCGTGAGATCACCGAACGCCTCGCCTTCCTCGAGAACGTCGGCATCGGCTACCTCTCGCTGGCCCGCGCGGCCCGCTCGCTCTCCGGCGGCGAGGCACAGCGGATCCGCCTCGCGACCCAGATCGGCTCGCACCTGGTCGGGGTCATGTACGTGCTCGACGAGCCCTCGATCGGCCTCCACCAGCGCGACAACGAGAAGCTGATCGGCACCCTCGACCGCCTGCGCGACCTCGGCAACACGGTGATCGTGGTCGAGCACGACGAGGGCACGATGATGGCCGCCGACCATCTCGTCGACCTCGGTCCTGGCGCCGGCGAACACGGCGGTCACGTGATCTCGGCCGGGACCCCGGCCGAGGTCGCCAAGGACCCGGCCTCGCTGACCGGGCAGTACCTCTCCGGCAAGCGTCAAATCCCCGTGCCCGAGGAGCGCCGCCAGCCGAGCGGGGCGCTGCTGATCCGCGGCGCCCGCGAACACAACCTCAAGGACGTCGACGTGACGATCCCGCTCGGCGTTCTCTGCTGCGTCACCGGCGTCTCCGGCTCCGGCAAGTCGACCCTGATCAACGAGACCCTGCATCACTCGGTCGCCAACCGGCTGCACCAGGCGAAGCTGCGGCCGGGCGCCCACGACGGCATCGACGGGCTCAGCCAGATCGACAAGATCATCAACATCGACCAGTCGCCGATCGGGCGCACGCCGCGCTCCAACCCGGCCACCTACACCGGCGTCTTCGACCACATTCGCCAGCTCTTCACCCAGACCCAGGAGTCGCGGGCGCGCGGCTACAAGCCGGGGCGCTTCAGCTTCAACGTCAAGGGTGGGCGCTGCGAGGTCTGCAAAGGCGACGGCCAGATCAAGATCGAGATGCACTTCCTGCCCGACGTCTACGTGCCGTGCGAACAGTGCCACGGAAAACGCTACAACCGCGAGACGCTCGAGGTCCGCTTCAAAGGCAAGAACATCTCCGACGTGCTGGAGATGTCGGTCGAGGAGGGGGTGGAGTTCTTCGAGAACGTGCCGAAGATCGCCCGTCGCCTGCGTACCCTGCACGACGTCGGCCTCGATTACATCCGCCTCGGCCAGCCGGCGACGACGCTCTCCGGCGGCGAGGCGCAGCGGATCAAGCTCGCCACCGAGCTCTCCAAAGTCGCCACCGGCGACACCCTCTACATCCTTGACGAGCCCACTACGGGCCTTCACTTCGCCGACGTCGCCCGCCTGCTCGAGGTCCTGGGGCGCCTGGTCGACGCCGGCAACAGCATCGTCGTGATCGAGCACAACCTCGACGTGATCAAGACCGCCGACTGGCTCGTCGACCTCGGCCCCGAGGGCGGGGAAGAGGGGGGCGAGATCGTCGCCACCGGAACTCCTGAGGAGGTCGCCGCGGTCAAGGGCTCCTATACCGGGCGCTTCCTCTCCGACTTGGTTGTGCCGGTCAAGGCGAAGCGTGGCAACAGGCGCCGCGAAGCGCTCGCCGCCTGATTAGGCACGGCGTCTAGGACGCCACGTCCCAGCTCGCCCAAGTTGATTGGACGGCCTGGCCCGAATCTGGATTGAGATCGGCATCGGAGGGGTATGGTCGAGTCAGGTTTTGGGAATCGGGTCACAGAGCCCGGCAAAAGGAGGAGACGAATGACCAGTCCTACCGCGCTGAAGCGGATTTGGTTCGGGCTCGGAGCGCTGCTCGTGATTGCCCTGGTTGCCGCGGGTTGTGGTGGCAGCAGCGACAGCGGCGGCACCAAGATCGCCCTCCTGTTGCCGGAAAACGAGACGCCCCGCTACGAAACCAACGATCGCCCCGACTTCGAAGAGTCCGTCGAAGAACTGTGCAGTGATTGCGACGTCATTTACAGCAACGCCGGAGGCGACGCCCAGAAACAGCAGAGCCAGGCGGAAGCGGCGCTGACGCAGGGGGCCGAAGTTCTCGTCGTCGACCCGATGGACTCCAAATCGGCGGCGGCAATCGCCGAAAAGGCGAAGGCCCAGAACGTGCCGGTGTTGAGTTACGACCGCCTGATCGAAAATGGCGAAGTCGATGCCTACGTCTCCTTCGACAACGAAAAAGTCGGTGAACTGCAGGCCGAAACGCTGGCCAAAAAACTGAAAGAAGACGGCAAACCAAGCGGTCCGATCATCAAGATCAACGGCGATCCGGCGGACCCGAACGCCGCTTTGTTCAAGGCCGGCTCCAACAAAGGGTTCGACGCGGCGGGGGTCGAAGTCGCGAAAGAATACGACACCCCCGGCTGGTCCGCCGAAAACGCCCAGCGTGAGGCCCAGCAGGCGATCACCGCGCTCGGCAACAACGGCTTCGCCGGTATCTACGCCGCCAACGACGACACCGGCGGCGGCGCCATCGCGGCGCTGAAAGGCGCCGGCCTCGACCCCGAAGAAATCCCGGTCACCGGTCAGGACGCGACCGTGGCGGGGCTGCAGCGGATCCTCGCCGGCCAGCAGTTCATGACGGTCTACAAGGAAATTCCGCCGCAGGCGAAGGTCAGCGCCGAAATCGCGCTTGCCCTGGCCGAAGGGGAAGAGGTTCCGCAGGACAAAGTCACCGAAGAAGTCGACAACGGCGCCGGCAAGGTGCCGGCGGTGCTGCTGGAACCGATCGCGGTGACCAAGGACAACGTCAAGTCGACGGTGATCGCGGACGGGTTCGTGACCGCGTCCGAACTCTGCACCAGCGCTTACGCGTCCGCGTGCAAAGAAGCGGGAATCTCGGGCTGAGCATGAGCACGGGTGCTCCCCTCCTCGAGCTGGAGGGAGTCAGCAAGCGATTCGGCCCGGTCCAGGCGTTGGACCGGGTCGACTTCGCCGTCCACGCCGGCGAGGTCGTCGGCCTGGTTGGCGACAACGGTGCCGGCAAGTCGACGATGGTGAAGACGATCGCCGGCATCCACGCCGCCGACGAAGGCACGATCCGCTTCGACGGTCAGGAGGTCTCGATCTCCAAGCCTCAGGACGCGACCGGACTGGGGATCGCCACCGTCTACCAGGACCTCGCCCTCTGCGACAACCTCGACGTCGTCGCCAACCTCTTCCTCGGGCGTGAGGAGGTCTCGCCCGGCTTTGGCACCGCCTCGCGCCAGCTCGACGAGGCGCGGATGGAGCACCAGACCGGCGAGCTCCTCTCCAACCTGGCGGTGACGATCCCGAGCCTGCGCAGCGAGGTCGGCACCCTCTCCGGCGGTCAGCGCCAGCAGGTCGCGGTCGCGCGCTCGCTGCTCGGGGAGCCCAAGGTCGTCCTGCTCGACGAGCCGACGGCGGCCCTCGGGGTCGCCCAGACCGCCCAGGTGCTGAACTTGATCCGGCGCCTGCGCGAGCGCGAGCTCGGCGTCGTCGTCATCAGCCACAACCTCGTCGACGTCTTCGAGGTAGCGGATCGCATCTTCGTATTGCGACTGGGCAAAGCCGCCGGCGAGTTCGCCGCCGAATCGACCACCGAGGAGCACGTGGTCTCGGCGATCACCGGGGTCGGCTCCGACGCCCGCCAGAAAGCGGGCAGCACGGAACCCGCGGATCCCGGCAGCGGAGATGAGGGGCGATGAGCGACGCGGCAACCACCACCGCCGACAGCGAGGAGAACCTGCCGAGGCCGAAGGAGACGATCCGCCGCCTGATCCAGGGCGACCTCGCCTCGTTGCGGGTGCTGATCGGCCTGGCCCTGATCTGGGCGATCTTCCAGTTCGAGAACGATCGTTTCCTCTCGGCCCAGAACCTGACCAACCTGATGCTGCAGATCGCCGCTACCGGGCTGATCTCGATCGGCGTCGTCTACGTGCTGCTGCTGGGGGAGATCGACCTCTCGGTTGGCGCCGTCAGCGGTCTCGCCGCCGCGGTGATGGCAGTCCTCAACGTCAAGCACGGTTGGAATCCCTACCTGGCGATCGCCGCCGCGGTTGGGGTTGGCCTGGCGATCGGGCTACTGCAGGGATTCCTCTTCAGCCGCTTCGGCGTGCCCTCGTTCGTGGTCACCCTCGCGGGCTTATTGGCCTGGCAGGGCGCGCTCTTACAGGTGCTCGGCTCGACCGGGTCGATCAACCTCACCGACCCCAAAATCACCGGCCTCGCCAACACCTTCTACTCCGACACGGTCGGCTGGATCTTCGCCGCGGTCGTGATCGGCGGCTACGGGGCGGTGCTCTTCCTCGGTCACCGTCGCCGCGTCGCCGCCGGACTCGACAGCGAGAGCCTGGCCGGGCTCGTGATCCGCTTCGCCGCGGTCGCGGTGGTGACGATCGTCGCCGTGACCGTCTTCAACTCCGACCGTGGCGTGCCCCTCGCGGTGTTGATCCTGCTCGCCTTCGTGGTCGGGATGGAGTACGTGGTCAAGCGCACGGGTTTCGGCCGCCACGTCTTCGCCGTCGGCGGCAACTCCGAGGCCGCCCGCCGCGCCGGCATCCGCGTCAACGGCATCCGCGTCGCCGTCTTCGGCATCGCCGGCACGATGGCCGCGATCGGCGGCATCATGGCCGCCTCGCGCCTGCTCGCCGTCAATCAGAACTCGGGCGGCAACGAATTGCTGCTGCTGGCGATCGCCGGCCCGGTGATCGCCGGCACCAGCCTCTTCGGCGGCCGTGGCTCGGTCTGGACGGCGCTGACCGGCGCCCTGGTGATCGGCTCGATCTCCAACGGCATGGACCTCTTGGCCCTCTCCTCGGCGGTCAAGTTCATGGTCACCGGCGGCGTCCTGCTGCTGGCAGTATTGGTCGACGCGATCGCTCGCAACCAGCGCTCGCAAACCGGCCGCGTCTAGCTACGGGCGAAAAGCAAGGAGGCACCGATGGCGCCACCGAGGTCACCCAGGGCGGCGACCCGCACCGCTGGCGGCTTTTCGTCGAGGAAGAGGTGCTTGCGCATCTCCTCCATCAGCGGCTCCATGTAGCGGTCGCCGAAACGGACGCCGAGGCCACCGCCGATGACTATCGCTTCCGGGTCGATCAGGTTGATCGCCGAGGCGACGCCGGTTCCAAGCGCCTCGATCGCGCGATCGATCAGCTTTGCGGCGAGCTCGTCGCCGTGGTCGAGCGCGCGCTCCCAGATGCCGCTGGTCAGACGCGGTTTGTCGTGCTTCTCCATCAGCTTGAAGAGGTCGGTCTTGTGGCCCTCTTCCTGCTGTCGCCGCGCCTCGGCTTCCATCGCTGAGCGTCCGGCGTAGGCCTCCATGCAACCCCTGCGCCCGCAGGGGCACTTGGCACCGCCGCGCTTGACGACCATGTGGCCGATCTCGCCAGCCGCGCCGCGCCCCAGCCACGGCTTGCCGTCGAGGACGAGCCCGCCGCCGACGCCGGTCCCCCAGAAGACGCCGATCAGGCTCTGGAACTCGCGCCCGGCTCCGAGGTGGAACTCGGCCTCGGTCGCGACCTGGACGTCGTTGCCAACCCGGACCTCGGTTCCCAGTGCCTGCTTCAGGACTTCCGCCAGCGGAAAGCTGCCCTCCCAGCCGGGCAGGTTGCGGGCGCTGGAAACAACGCCGGTCTGCTCGTTGACGTCGCCGGGGGAGCCGACGCCGACACCCGCGAGCGCGGCGGTTTCAACCCCCGCCTGTTCGGCCGCCTCGCGCAGCGCCGCGGCCATCTCAGCGGCGACGCCCTGCGGGCCGCCGTCGGTCGGCGTCGGCCGCCGTGCTTCGCCCGGGACCTTGCCGTCGGCAGCGACGATCGCCGTCTGGATCTTCGTCCCGCCCAAGTCGATTCCGCCGCGCAGCTCAGCCACGCCCCGCAGTCTATGGGCGGGTCTCTCCTATGTGAGCCAACGGTGTCAAGGGTCTCCCCCTCCAAGATCAAGAGGGAGAGGGAGAAAGACGGGGCTCACCGGCACTTCTGAGTGCCCGCCAGACCACGCGGACCAGCAGGCGCTTGAGGCAACGCAGCGCTTCGGTGGTGCTCTTGCCCTCCTCGCGCTTTTTGGCCAGATAGGCACGAGCGCCCGGGTGAACGCGAGCCTGGGTCAGGGCGATCCGGTAGAAGGCCGCGTTCAGCTGGCGGTTGCCGTGGCGGTCGAAGCGATGGCGCTCGGTTCGGCCCGAGGAGGCGGGGATCGGCGCGCAGCCGGCGAAGTGCGCGAGCTGGGCGTCGGAGGCGAAGCGATTGGCGCCGGCAATCTCGCCGATCAGCTTGCCGGCGGTGAGCGAGGCGACGCCGGGGACCTCGAACAGCGCGGGGCAGTAGCGCTTGGCGCGCTCGCCGATCTCAGAAGCGAGCTGGCGCTCGCCACGGGTAAGGTCGCCGATCCGCGCCAATAGGTCGCGGGCGATCCGCACCTGCACGGTCTGCTCGGGCCAGGCGCTGGGAGAGGCTGCGGCGCACGCTGGCCTGGTCGAGGCTTCGGGCCGGCGGCTCGAGGCCAGCCTCGAGGTCGTGCAGGTGCCAGCGAAGCCGCGAGGAAAGGCCGGTTCGCTCGCTCACCAGAGCGTCGCGGTGGTCGACCAGCAGCTTCAGCTCCCGGGCCGCTTCGTCGTGGCTTGCGAGGTGCAGCTGCGCCTCCTCGCGCAGCGCCGCGCGGGCGATCGCCAGAGCGTCGATCGCATCGGACTTGCCGCGAGTCCGCGCGCCTTTGCGAGCGCCGGCCATAAGCCTCGGCCCGACCCGCAGCACGGGCTCGCCACTGGCCACCAGGAAGCGCTCCAGGCGGCCGTTGACGTGGCGGCAGTCCTCCAGGGCGAAGCGGATCTCGGTGCCGAGGCCGTGAGCCCAGGCGAGCAGCTCTTGCTGGCCTGCGTCATTGGCCGGGACGGTGATCTCAGTGAGTTGGCGGCCGAGCGCGGAGGCGGCCACCGCGGTATTGGTTGCCTTATGGGGGTCGATGCCGATCGTGATCAATGGCGCTCCTTGGGGAGTGGCTTGCGGTCACGGATCGACGGCGGACAGAACTGGGTGGGGCTCTTGCACGCTCCTATCAGGTCACGCCATCGGTCCTCGAACGCGACGGGTGACAGGACCCGTCGGTCAGCCAACTCGGCGACATCAAACGTCGAGTCAACCCGTCGCGCCGAGGACGCTAAGTCGGTGATTGGACGCTGCTCGAACAGGGGCACGGGAACCCAGTTTCGTAACGTGACGAGCAGATGAGCGAGAGCGAGGGCCAGCGCGGTTGGAGGATCTGGTGGGCGAAGCGACGCTGGTATGAGCGCAACCGGCGCTGGCGCCGCCGCCGGCGGATCGACCGCCACGCCGCCCGCGGCGGCTTCTTCGTCCGCTATCCGGTTGAGGGCGAGCTGCTGGAGGCGCTCGACGAGGGGCGGCTGACGATTGGCGAAGGCACCCTGCTGGAGCCGGGCTGTTGGCTGACCCTGGGGCCGCAGGCGCGAATCGAGATCGGCGCCGGTTGCTTCCTCAATCGCAATACGATGATCGCCGCTCACGAGCGGGTCTCGATCGGAGACCACACGATGTTCGCCAACGGCTGCTTCGTCGGCGACGCCAGTCACCGTTTCGACGACCTCGACAGACCGATCACCGAACAAGGGTTTACCTCGAAGGGGCCGGTTGAGATCGGCGACAACTGCTGGTTCGGCGTCAACTGTGTCGTCACCACCGGGGTCACGGTCGGGGACCGGTGTGTGATCGGCGCCAACTCGGTGGTCAACCGCGACCTCCCGACGCTGACGATCTCGGCCGGCGTGCCCGCGCGAAAGATAGGAACGGTAGGTGAATCGCCATAGCTGTCACGGTTCTTTAATTAGTAAGTATTGATAAGTCAGTGTTGCTTGCTCTAGGTTCGGCCGATGGCAACTCCGCACCGGTCGCCGATTCAGCCAAACAAGGTCGTTCGGCATCGCAAGAGCATTGCCAAGCTGCGTCCCGACCAGCTCGATGCGCTGCGCAAGGGCTTTGACGCGGTCAAGGCCCTGCGTGACACCAACGGCTTCTGGTACTGGGCCGGGAAGCACGGCGCCCCGGGGTACAAATGCGAGCACTCCGGCGAAGCCGGGTTCGACAGCCTTTTCCTTCCCTGGCACCGCGCCTACCTTTACCGGCTCGAGATCGCCCTGCAGGCGAAAGAACCGAAAGCCACCCTGCCCTGGTGGGACTGGCCGGCCTCGCGCTCGGAGGGCATCCCGGTGGCATTCGAGGACGTCGAGGGCGAGCTCAATCCACTCGCGGGGTCGGACCTGCCGCCGCTGCTGACGCAGCCCCCGGACTGGCCCGAACGTACCTCGCGCAATCCCGGCGACCCGCGGGAACTGCCGACCGCGGCCAAGGTCAAAGGGATCCTCGAACGTCCCAACTTCGACGATTTTTCGGCAGATCTCGAGATCCAGCTCCACAACGCGATCCACGGCTGGGTCGGGGGAACGATGAGACGGCAGTCGACCGCCGCTTACGACCCGATTTTCTGGGCCCACCACACGATGGTCGACCGCCTCTGGTCGCTATGGCAGGTAACACACTCCAGTCGAGGCCCGCGGCCGAGTCAGTGGGGGCGGGTGCTCAACGGGTTGGACATGACGGTCCAGGACGTCCTCGACACCCCACCGCTGGGATACGACTACGCCGCCAGCACCGCACATCGGGAGGTGAATGCCTGATGGACCGGTATGAAACGAAGGAGCCATTCGCGGTTCCGGTCTGGGACGGTCAGCCCAGCTTCTATCGCGCCGACCTCCAGTTCCACCGGATCGAGCACCGCGACGACTACTACGAGGGGCGCATCTTCTTTGACGCCGCCGACGCCAGTCCCGAGACGCCAAAGACGCCGGAGACGGGGTACGCGGGCTCCTTCTACGTATTCGGTCATGGTCCGTGTTACGGCGACGAGGGCCACTGCAAGGTTCCGGCCGGCCCCATCCACCCGTTCGACTACCGGCCACCACACGCGCTCAACCCGCAGTTGATGACGGTCACGGTTACCGAGGCGCTGCAGCGGGTGATCGAGGGGGGTGGCTCGGAGGTCTCGGTGACGGTGGTGCCCAGCAACCCTCAGAACGAGGACATCGGCGACGTCCTCTTCTTCGAGCGGCTGTCGCTCGTCACCTACGACTGAGTCGATGGCAGGCGCGCACATCGCGGGCCTCCCAATCGAGGAGACGCTGCTGACCTTTGCCGGCCCGGCCTTTCTCTACCTGGCGGCGGTGACCATCTCTCTGCGTGACCGCCGTCGCCGCCTGTCGCGCCTCCTCCGCCGTCTATCGCGGCGCCGACGGCACGGCCGGCCAGCCGCACCGACCTCCCCTAAGCCCCTCTAGCCGGAGCGTCCACGAGCGGCGCCGGCGTCGGCTGCCCGAAGAGTCGGGCGAGGACGATGCTGAGCTCGTAGAGCAGGATCAGCGGCGCCGTCTCGATCAGCATCGAGACGGGGTCGACGCCCGGCAGGGCAGCGGCCAGGAGGGCGCACGCAAGGTAGGCGTAGCGCCGGTTCCTGGTCAGCTGTTCGACCTTGACGATGCCGAGGCGGGTCACCGCGAGGATCCCGACCGGGACCTGGAAGACGAGCCCGCAGGCGAGCAGCGTCTGCGCGAAGAAGCCGTAGTACTCCTTGGCCCGCACCTGGATGTTGAACTGGGCGTCGTTGAAGTTGAGCAGGAACCTGGTCGCCGCCGGGAGCACGACGAAGTAGCCGAAGACGATGCCGACGATGAACAGCGCCGGGATCAGCAGCAGCAGGGGAAGGATCGCCCGTTGCTGCTGCTTGCTGAAGGCCGGCAGCAGATAGGCGTAGAGCTGGTAGAGGATGATCGGCAGGGCGAGGATGATCGCGCCGTAGGCGGAGACGGTCACGGTCGTCGTGAACGGCTCGCTGATCCCGAAGGTGATCAGTTGGTTGTGATCGGAGGGCAGCGGCACACTCGCCAGTTCGAGCAGCAGCTGGTTCTGCCAGAAGCAGAGCGCCAGCGCCACGCCGAAGACGGCGATCGAGACGACGACGCGGGCGCGCAGCTCGTCGAGGTGCTCGACGAGACTCAGCTCATCCTCGTGTGAGATTGCTTTTACGCGCCGCATCGACCTGCCTCAGGCCTGGTGCTCGGGGGTGGCGACAGGGGCCTTCGGAGCGGCTGCCGGGGTGACGACGACGGGCGTCGGCTCGATTGCGTCCGGCTCGTCGTCGGCCTTCTCGCCGCTGATCGTGCCTTTGAACTCCTGAATGCCACGGCCGAGCGACTTGCCGAGCTCGGGAAGGCGTTTCGGCCCGAAGACGATGAGCGCGATTATCAGTACGACGATGATCTCCATCGGTCCTATGTTGGGCATGGTGTCTCCAATCCTTTGGCGAGGGAATCAGCGGAGTCGGTCGGTCGACCGACTCCGCTGAGCCTTCGGGGTGGCTATTTGAGGAAGCCGGTCGCTGCGACGGCCTTGAGGACCTGCGCAGCCGTTTTCGGCTTGTCGAACGGGCCGTTCGGCGTCAGGTTTGCCGGGGTCGGCTTCAGCAGCAGGCCGGCTACCGAGGCGTGACGGGCCTCGATCGACCAGATCGAGAGCGCCGCCGCGACGTAGGCGGGGCTGCTGATGTTCAGCGCCTGGCCCGAGTAGGCGCCGACGCCGGTGTTCTCGAGCGCGACGGCCGTTTTGATGAACGACGCTTCGTCCGAGGTGGTGCCGCCGAAATCGACTTTCGGAGCGGCGACCGCTTTGCTCCCGAGCGCCTTTTTGAGGAAGGCGACGTGGGCGTTCTCGTCGGCGGTGACGGTCTTCAGGAAGACCTGCGCCTGGCCGTTCTTGACGAACGAGCTCTTCATGTTGTTGGCGGTCGCCTCGTTGTAGAAGGCGGCCTCCAGATACTCGAGGGTGAGGGCGTAGTTGAGGATGCCGATATCGCCCTTGCCGAATTTGGCCGGCGGGCGTCCCTTGCCCTTGGCTGCCATCGAAGCGGCGGGGGTGAGGGCGCTGAGCAGGGCGCCGCCGCCCATTACCGCACCGCCGGTGAGCCCGGCCTTCTTGAGGAAGCCGAGTCGGGTGTCGCCCTCCAGCGCCTCGGTCGCCTCGTGAGCGGTTTCGCGGATATCGCCGTCTACGTCGACCTGCTCGATGTTCAGCTTGGAGCTCATGGGGTGGACTGCCTTTCGATCGGGGGAGCCTTGCTTTCCCGTTCCTTGCGGCTCTCGTCACCAGGTGGATCACTTGCTTGGCTTGTTTTTATTTTTCGTTTCGGGTTCGCGCGAAAGGGGTATAATTGCGCTCGGCCGTGACCCAGAACAGGGCATGGACCCACTGACGTGAACTCCAGCATCGGCAACCCCCCCGTTGCAATTTCTGGCGTGCGAGCGATCCGCTCCCGGCAGGATCTTCGTGCTGCCCTGGCGCAGCCGCGACGCGACGGGCGCACGATCGGGCTGGTGCCGACGATGGGCTATCTGCACGAGGGCCACCTCTCGCTGCTGCGCGCCGCCCGCGCCGAGTGCGACCTGGTCGTGATGAGCCTCTTCGTCAACCCCACCCAGTTCGCCCCCGGCGAGGACCTCGAGCGCTATCCCCGCGACGAGGAGCGCGACCTGCGCCTAGCCGCGGAGGCGGGCGTCGACCTCGTCTATGCGCCCCCGGTCGAGGAGGTCTACCCCGAGGGCTTCGCCAGCGCGGTCGAGGTCGGCGGCGGCCTGACCGAGGTCCTCGACGGCGACCCCGCCCGCCGTGGCCCCGAGCACTTCCGCGGCGTCACCACCGTCGTCGCCAAGCTCTTCAACAGCGTCGGTCCCGATGTCGCCTACTTCGGTCAGAAGGATGCGCAGCAGGCCGCCGTTATACGTCGCATGGCCCGCGACCTCGACTTTCCCGTCCGGATCGAGGTGATGCCGACCGTTCGCGAGCCCGATGGGCTGGCGATGAGCTCGCGCAACGCCTACCTGGACGAGGACGCCCGCCAGCGGGCAGTCGCCCTCTCGCGGGCGCTGCGGGCGGCCGAGCGCGGCGCCCATGAGGAGTCGCTGCAGGCCGGCCTGGAGGCCGCCCGCCGCGAGCTGGCCGCCGCCGGCATCGAGCCCGAGTACCTCGAGGCCCGCGACGCCGAGCGACTGCAGCCGGTCGCGGTGCTGAACGGCCACCCCGTACTTATCGCCGTTGCCGCCCAGGTTGGCGGTGCCCGCCTCATCGACAACGTCTTGATCCGACCTTGAACGCGTAGAAAGGCAAAAGGGAGAGCCAATGCAGAGACAGATGCTGAAGTCCAAGATCCACCGAGCAACGGTCAGCGACTGCGACGTCGCCTACATCGGCAGCATTACGGTCGATACCGAGCTGATGGCTCAGGCCGACCTGATCACCAACGAGCAGGTTCACGTCTGGGACATCGACAACGGCTCCCGCTTCGTCACCTACGTGATCGACGGCGAGCCCGGTTCCCGCACGATGCAGGTCAACGGTGCCGCCGCCCATCTGGTCGAGCCCGGCCACAAGATCATCGTTGCCTCCTTCGGCACCTATGACGAGAGCGACCTCGAACGCTATTCCCCGGTTGTCGTCCACGTCGACGACGACAACAACCCCGTCGCCATCGACAGCCATCCCGAGGTGCTGCTCTCATGAGCTCCGGCGGCCGCTCGCACACCGCGCCCCCGTCTTCCGACCGCACGCCGGTCAACCTGCCCCGCCTGGCCGAGATGAAGGCCAACGGCGAACCGATCGTGATGGTCACCGCCTACGACTACCCCTCGGCGACCGTGGCCGAGGCGGCCGGCGTCGACCTCGTTCTCGTCGGCGACTCGGCGGCGATGGTGGTGCTCGGCCACCCCGGCACCGAGCAGGTCTCGATGGAGGAGATGATCGTCCTCGGCAAGGCCGTGCGCCGCGGCCTGAAGACGCCGCTGATGGTCGGCGACATGCCGATGGGCAGCTACGAGTCGAGCAACGAGCTGGCTGTGCAGAACGCCCAGCGGCTGATCAAGGAGACCGGCTGCCAGGTGGTCAAGCTCGAGGCCGGCGGCATCGCCGTCGAGCGCGCTCGGGCGATCGTCCGCTCCGGCATCCCGGTGATGGGCCATGTCGGCCTGACCCCGCAGACCGCCACCGCTCTCGGCGGCTACAAAGCCCAGGGCAAGACCGCCAAGGACGCGATTCAGCTCTGTGAGGACGCCTTGGCGCTGCAGTCGGTCGGCTGCTTTGCGATCGTTTTCGAGGCGGTGCCCGCCGCGATCGCGGAAGCGATCGTCGCCAAGCTGGACATCCCGAGCATCGGCATCGGCGCCGGCCCCGCCACCTCCGGCCAGGTCCTGGTCTTCCACGACCTTCTGGGCATCACCACCGGCCACATGGCCAAATTCGTCAAGCGCTACGCCAACATCCACGAGCAGATGGTCGCGGCGGTCGAGCAGTACGGCGACGAGGTCCGCTCCCGCCACTTCCCCGAACCCGACCACGTCTACAGCGTCGAGCCCGCCGAGCTCGACGAGTTCCGCCGCTACCTCGACCAGGAGAGCCTGGCGTCTCAAAAGGCCTGGGAGTGGGAGCCGCTGCCCTGAGTTGACGGCGCTTCCTACTTTGACCACACCTGGGTGGGGTGAAAGTAGGAAGCGGCGCGTCGTACGATGGGCGCGAATGCCGATCTATGAGTTCGAGTGCGGGGAGTGCGGGGCTCGCTTCGAGGAGCTGGTCGCCGCCGGCGCCGAGGCGGTTGCTTGTGCCGAGTGCGGCTCGGCGCGGACGCGACGGCTGATGTCGAGCGTTTCGCCACCGGGCCGACAGCCCCGCGGGGCCGCCGTGCGCTCCAACGAATCGCAGCGGCGGGAGCGGGAAGCGGCGCGCCACGACCGCATCGCCGAGTCGCGCAAGAAGCGGGCGGCGGGCGAAAATCCCCACCCTCCGAAGAAGAAAGGGACGAAGTGACGCCAACTGCCGAGCAGCGTCGCGAGCAGCTCGTCGAGCTCTATAAGGAGGTCTCGGCCTGCACCAGGTGCCCCCTGCACGAGACCCGGGCCAAGACGGTCTTCGGGGCAGGCAACGCCGATGCCGAGCTGATGTTCGTCGGCGAGGCGCCCGGGGCCGAAGAGGATCGCCAGGGGCTGCCTTTCGTGGGGCGTGCCGGGCAGCTGCTCAACCAGCTGTTGGAAGAGATCGGGCTCTCGCGCGAGGAGGTCTTCATCGCCAACGTGCTGAAGTCGCGGCCGCCCGGCAACCGCGACCCGCAGCCGCTGGAGATCGAGGCCTGCAAGCCCTATTTGTTCGAGCAGGTGCGGCTGATCGAGCCCAAGATCGTCTGCACGCTCGGCAATTTCGCGACCAAGCTGCTCAGCGGCAGCCCGGTCGGGATCACCAGGGTGCGCGGCACGCCCCAGGTCCACGAGCTGGGCGGGCGCACCGTCTTCCTGCTGCCGTTGCTGCACCCGGCCGCGGCGCTGCGCACGCCGGCGATGAAGGAGACGCTGCGCGGCGACCTCGCAACCGTCCCGGGTCTGCTCGCGGGGCCGTCGCCGGCACCGACCCCGAGCGCCGAGGAGATCGCGGCAGCAGAAGAGGTGCCGGGCGGACACACGACGACGCCACCGCCGCCCGACGACCAGCTCGACATGTTCGGCTGAGATGGAGCGGCTCGAGAGCAATTCCGCCGCCGAAACCGAAGCGCTGGGAGCGCGGGTGGCCGAGCGCCTGGCGCCGGGCGACCTGGTCGTTGTCAGCGGCGAGGTTGGCGCCGGCAAGACGACGCTCATTCGCGGTGCCTGCAGGGCGCTCGGGGTCGAGGAGCCGGTCACCTCGCCCACCTTCACGATCGGCCAGCGCTACGGCGGCGGCCGGCTGCCGGTTTCCCACCTCGACCTCTACCGGTTGGAAGACCTGGAGGGGGAGGATCCGGCCTTGCTCGACGACTACCTCGGCCCCGATGGCGTCGCCTTTGTCGAGTGGCCGGCGGTCGGGGTCGAGCGGCTCGGCAGGCCGGCGCTGGAGCTCCGGCTCGCCCACGCCGGCGGCGAGAGCCGCATTGCCGAAATCGAGTGGTAGCGCCATTGCGGCTGCGGGCGCCGCAGCAAGTGGGCGCAGGTCGTGTTCGGGAGACAGCGAAACAACTTGTAGCATCGGCTTGAAAACTGCGATCCACGAAGGGAAGGACCCAATGAAGGGATTGAAAGCGCTTTCAGCAGTGCTGGTCATCACCGGGCTGCTCGTTAGCGTGGCGCCCGCCACGGCCGGGGCGGCGGCGTACAAGCACTACGTCGGCTGCGGCATTTCCCGCAACGCCACTCCCTCGCACGTCTGTCCCAAGAAGAGCAAGAAGGGCGCCTTCTTCAAAAGCCTCAAAGGCAACGTCAACTACAGCGTCTGCGTCAAATTCCCGAGCGGCAAAAACCTCTGCGCCCAGGCGCAGGAAGCAACTCAGGGGACGCTCTACGTGAACAAGGTGACGTCGACCATCCCCGGCAAGCACCGGGTGACCTGGTTTGTCGAAGGCAAACAGGTTGGCTCCTTCGTCTTCAGGGTCAAGAGCTAGAAGCGGCGCTGCGCTGGTCGTCGTCGGCTTCGATACCGCGACCGCCGATACCGCCGCCTGCGCCTGGGGCGATGGCGAGGTGTTGCTGGAGTCGCTGCTGGGGCCTCTCGACGGAGGGCCCCAGCACACGACCGCCCTGCTCGAGGAGGTCGAGCGCTGCGCCGCCGCCGCCGGCGGCTGGGAGCGCGTGGGCCGGCTCGCGGTTGGTCTCGGCCCCGGCTCGTTCACCGGGCTGCGGATCGGCATCGCCACTGCCCGTGGACTCGGCGCCAGCCTCGGCCTGCCGGTGGCCGGCGTCTGCACCCTCGACGCGATCGGGCGGGGGATGGGGGAGGCCGGTGTGGAGGGCGATCGCCTGGTTGTCCTCGACGCCCGTCGGAGCGAGATTTTCGCGGCGCTCTATTCCGCCGGCGGCGAGCGGATCTGGGAGCCGCTGGTCTGTCGGCCCGAGCAGTTGCAGGAGCGCGTCGCCGCTCTGCCCGCACCGCCGCCGGCCGCGGGCTCGGGGGCGGTACGATTCCGGCACGAGTTGGCCCGGCATGGTGTCCGAATCGAGGACGATGCCGACCCCGTTCACCGCGTCGCCGCGCGGCATATTTGCGCTCTCGCGGCGGCATCGGAGGCCGGCGGCCCACTCGTCCCGATCTATCTCAGACCTCCCGACGCGGAGCGGTGGCGTGAGCGAGATTCTTTCCAGAGAGCCGAGTGATCTGACCCAGGAGGTCCGTGTTCGCAGGCTCGCCTACAGCGACCTGCCGGCGGTGATCGCGATCGAGCGCCGCTCCTTCCCGACCCCGTGGTCGCTGGCGATGTTCGTCCTCGAGCTCTCGAAGCCGTCGGGGATCTGCCTCGCCGCCAGTGCCGGCGACGAGCTGCTCGGCTACGTGATCTGCTCCCGCTATGACCAGGTCTGGCACCTGATGAACATCGCCGTCGCACCGGAGCAGCGCCGCGCCGGCGTCGCCGGGCGCCTGCTGACGCGGCTCTTCGAGGAGGCGCGCCATGTCCTGCCCTTCACGCTCGAGGTCCGCGTCTCCAACCACCAGGCGATCGCGATGTACGAGCGCTTCGGCTTCCGCTCCGCCGGTGTGCGCCCTCGCTACTACCACGACAACGGCGAGGACGCGCTGATCATGTGGCTCGATTGATCCTCGCGATCGAGACCTCCTGCGACGACACCTGCGCGGCCGTTCTCGACGGCCCGCGGATCCTCTCCAACCTGATTTCCTCGCAGGCGGCCGCGCATGCCCACTTCGGCGGCGTCGTCCCCGAGGTCGCCTCCCGCCACCATCTCGAATTGACGGCGCCACTGGTCCGGGCGGCTCTCGACGAAGCGGGAACGGGACTCGACGACATCGAGGCGATTGCCGTCACTGCCGGCCCCGGCCTGATCGGCGCTCTCCTGGTCGGGGTCAGCACCGCCAAGGCGATTGCGGCGCCGCGGCGGCTGCCGCTGATCCCGGTCGACCATCTGCAGGGCCACGTCGCCGCCAACTTCCTCGAGCCGGAGCCGTTGCAGCCGCCATTTCTCTGTCTGGTCGCCAGCGGCGGCCACACGCTGTTGGCCGGGGTCGCCGACCACGCCGGCCATGAGCTGCTCGGCCAGACCCTCGACGACGCGGCCGGCGAGGCCTTCGACAAGTCGGCCCGTCTGCTCGGGCTTGGCTACCCGGGTGGGCCGGCGCTGGAGATGCTGGCGGCTACGGGGAATCCCGAGGCCTTCGAGATGCCGGTGGCGATGGCCCGCGACCCGAGTCTCAACTTCAGCTTCAGCGGCCTGAAGACGGCGCTGGTCTATCGCTGTCGCGAGCTCGGCGAGGAGGGGGTCGCCGAGCATCGCGCCGACCTCGCGGCTTCCTTCCAGGCGGCGGTGGTGGGGCAGCTGATCGCGAAACTGAAGCGGGCGCTGAAGAAGGGCGACTGGGAGGCGGTGGCCCTGGGCGGGGGCGTGGCCGCCAACGGACCCCTGCGCGAGGCCGTGGCGCGGCTCTGCGAGGAGCAGGGGGTGCGCCTGAAGCTGGTCCCGCGCGAGCTCTGCACCGACAACGCCGCGATGATCGGCTCGGCCGCCCGCTTCGCCCCCGCGCTGGAGTACCCGGCCTATCTCGGCTACGACGCTTTCTCCACGGGCGAGCGTCGGGCGGCGTGACCGACGTGGTCGTCTACTCGCGGCCCGGCTGCCATCTCTGCGAGGAGGCGATCGCGGCGATCGTCGCCCTGCACGAGCAGGGATACCGCTTCGGCCTGCACGAGGTCGACATCGAGAGCGACGAGCTGCTGCTGCGGCGCCATCTCGAGCGAATCCCCGTGGTCGAGGTCGACGGCACGGTCGTCTCGGAGCTCGTTTTGGACGAAGCCGGCCTTCGCGCCAGGCTCGATACTGTGGGGGCATGGTCGAGGTGATCGAGGAGTTCGAGGCGCCAGGGGGGTTTCCCGTCGAAGGGGACCGCCTCTCGCTCGGCGTCGCCGCGCGCCTCTCGCGTTACCTGCAGGTGCTGACGCAGGCTCGCAAGATGGGCCGCGAGACGATCTCCTCGCAGGAGCTCTCGGAGTACACGCACATCAACCCGACCCAGATCCGCCGCGACCTCTCCGGCTTCGGCAAGTTCGGCAAGCGCGGCGTCGGCTACAACATCGAATCGCTGGTCTCGGAGATTCGCAAGATCCTCCGCACCTCGGGCCAGCACAACATCGCCCTCTTCGGCGCCGGCAACCTTGGCCAGGCGATCGCCAGCTCGGCAATCTTCGCCGACCACGGCTTTCAGGTGGTGGCCGTCTTCGACAGCGACCCGAGCGTTGTCGGCAACCAGATCGGCGAGCTGCAGGTGCGCGACCTCGGCGATCTGCAGGCGGTCGTCGCCGAGGAGGAGATCGTCGTCGGCGTCCTCGCAGTGCCCGCCGATGCCGCCCAGGAGGTTGCCGACCGCCTCGTCAAGGCCGGCGTCAAGATCATCTTCAACTACTCCGAGCAGCTCCTGCAGGTGCCGCCGGAGGTAACGGTTCACACCTCCAGCCCCGCCGTCGACCTGCTCTACGCGCTCTACTTCTACCTGGCCTGAGTCCTTGTCGCTAGACCTCGACCTCGTCCGCGAGAGATTCGAGTCCTCCACCGATTTCACGATCGGCCTCGAGGAGGAGTTCGCGATCCTCGACCCGGCAACCCTGGAGCTGGAGCATCGCTTCGAGGACGTCTATGCGGCCTGTGAACAGGACGAGCTGCTGGCCGAGTCGGCGGCCGGCGAGCTGATCGCCGCCGAGATCGAGATCCGCTCGGGCCGGGCCGAGAGCTTCCCCGCAGCCGTTGCCAAGCAGCGCCAGCGGCGCACGCGGCTGTTCGAGCTGGTCGCCGACATGGGGCTGGCGCTTGGCGCGACCGGTACCCATCCCTGGGCCGACTACCTCGACCAGCGGATCATCGACACGCCCCACTACAACCGCCTGCGCCAGGAACTGGGCTGGGTGGCGCAGCGCAACAACACCTGGAGCACCCACGTCCACATGGGCGTGCGCGGCGCCGACCGGGCGATCGCCGTCTGCGACCGGATCCGGGAGCTGCTGCCGCTGCTGCTCGCGACCTCCGCCAACTCACCCTTCCTCGATCGCCGAGACACCGGCCTGCACACGGTCCGGACCGAGATCTTCACCCGCACCTTCCCGCGCTGCGGAGTGCCGTCGCCGTTCCGCGATTGGGAGAGCTACGCGAGCTTCGTCAACACACTGGAGCGGCTGGGCTCGATCGTCGAGTCGACCCAGCTCTGGTGGAGCGTGCGGCCCCATCACCACTTCGGCACCGTCGAGGTGCGGATCTGCGACGCCCAGACTCGCGGCGACGAGTCCTTCGCCCTGGCCGGGCTGATCTCCGCCTGCATCGCCCAGGCGGCGCTGGACTACGACGAGCACGGCTACGAAGGGGCCGGGGCGCCGCTGGCCGACCGCGAGATCGAGGAGAACCTCTGGCGGGCGATTCGCTACGGCCTCAGCGGCAAGCTGATCGACTTCCGGCGCGGGGTCGAGGTGGAGGCGCGAGAGGCACTCGATTCCGTGCTCGCCTGGGTCGAGCCCGCTCGCTCCCAACTCGGCATCGAGCTCGAGCTGCCGGACCGAAACGGTGCCCAGCGGGCGCTCGAGGCGCTCGATTCGGGGGCCACACTCGAGGACATCTACCGCGACGCGGTGGCCGAGACCAGACGCACCTATTCGGGCGCTGGCGAGACCGCAAAGTCTTCCTGAACTGGGTCTATAGGCGGCGACGCCGCCTCCGTCTATAGACTCCCGCGCCGCTAAATCCACCGGAGGAACGAACTTGACCAGCTTCTTGACCGATTACGGGGTAGTTGTCGCGCTTGTGTGTGCCGGCGCTGCCGTCGTCTATGGACTCATAGTCACCCAGCGCCTACTTGCCAAGTCCCCTGGCAACGACCGGATGCAGGAAATTTCTGGTGCCGTGCAGGAAGGCGCACAGGCCTACCTGAATCGCCAGTACACGATCATCGCCGCTGTCGCGGTGCCGCTTGCGGTCGTGCTGTTGCTGCTGCAGGACTGGAAGACCGCGCTCGGCTTCGTGATCGGCGCCGTTCTCTCCGGGGCCACCGGCTTCATCGGGATGAACGTCTCGGTGCGGGCCAACTCGCGCGTCGCCGAGGCCGCCCGTGGCGGCGTTCCGCCGGCGCTCGATGTCGCCTTCAAGGGTGGCTCGGTCACCGGCCTTCTGGTCGTCGGCCTGGCACTGCTCGGCGTCGCCGGCTACTACGGCTTTCTGATCATCACCGGCAGCACCGACAAGGAGGCCGTCGACGCGCTTATCGGCCTTGGCTTCGGTGGCTCGCTGATCTCCGTCTTCGCCCGCCTGGGCGGCGGCATCTTCACCAAGGCCGCCGACGTCGGCGCCGATTTGGTTGGCAAGGTCGAGGCCGGCATTCCCGAGGACGATCCGCGCAACCCGGCCGTGATCGCCGACAACGTCGGGGACAACGTTGGCGATTGCGCCGGCATGGCCGCCGACCTCTTCGAGACCTACGCGGTCACCTCAGTCGCCGTGATGCTGCTCGGCGTCCTCACCTTCACCGGCGCCGGTGGCGATTTCCAGCGCGAGGTCGCGATCTTCCCGCTGGTCATCGGCGGCGTCGCGATCATCGCTTCGATCATCGGCGCCCTCTCGGTGCGAACCAAAACGGACAAAGTCGAGGGTGCGCTCTACGTCGGCATGGCCGTCTCCGGGCTGCTCTCGATCGCCGCCTTCTACCCGATCACCGATTGGTTGATGAGCGAGCCGCTTCGGCTCGCCCTCAGCGCTGGCGCTGACGCGGTCAGCGTCACCGACCTTTGGCTCTGTGCCGTGATCGGCATCGCCGTCACCGCGCTCCTGTTCGTGATCACCGACTACTACACGTCTACCCGCTTCCGCCCGGTCAGGACGATCGCCCAGGCCTCGGAGACGGGTCACGCCACGAACATCATCCAGGGCCTTGCGCAGGGTTTCCAGGCAACCGCGGCTCCGGCGCTGGTGCTGGCGCTGGCGATCCTCGGAGCCAACGAGCTGGCGGGCATCTACGGCATCGGCATCGCCGTCATGGCCCAGCTCTCGCTCTGCGGACTGATTGTCGCCTTGGACGCCTTCGGGCCGATCACCGACAACGCCGGTGGCATCGCCGAGATGGCGGAGCTGCCGGAGGACGTCCGCAATGTCACCGACCCGCTTGACGCCGTCGGCAACACGACCAAGGCGGTCACCAAGGGTTACGCGATCGGCAGCGCGGCCCTGGCCGCGCTGGTCCTGTTCGCTGCCTTCAAGAGCGAGCTCGCGGCCGAGAAACCCGACGGCTTCGATCTCAACACGCTCTTCAACCTCAGCAGCCCCGACGTCCTGGTCGGGCTGATCATCGGCGGCATGATGGTCTATCTGTTCTCGGCGCTGGCGATCGAGGCGGTCGGCCGTGCCGGCGGCCAGGTGGTCGAGCA
Source organism: uncultured Solirubrobacterales bacterium (assembly GCA_963811375.1). Classification (GTDB taxonomy): domain Bacteria; phylum Actinomycetota; class Thermoleophilia; order Solirubrobacterales; family 70-9; genus VAYN01. Next base: position 191,736 of record CAWEQY010000002.1, on the reverse strand, counting down.
GGTCCGCAAACAATTCCGCGAGCACCCGGGGATCATGGAGGGGACCGAGAAACCCGACTACGCGGAGACGGTCAGCATCGTCACCCTGGCGGCGCAGAAAGAGATGATCATTCCGTCGCTGATCCCGATCGTGATCCCGGTCATCGTCGGCCTGCTCAGCGTCGACGCCCTCGGCGGCCTGCTGATCGGTGTGATCGTCGTCGGCCTCTTCGCGGCGATCTCGATGACCGCCGGCGGCGGTGCCTGGGACAACGCCAAGAAGCTGATCGAGGACGGTGCCCACGGCGGCAAGGGCTCTGAGGCCCACGCTGCCTCGGTGACCGGCGACACGGTCGGCGATCCCTACAAGGACACGGCTGGGCCGGCGATCAACCCGATGATCAAGGTGGCGAACATCGTCGCCATCCTGATCATCCCGATCGTCCACTTCTAAGCGCTGGCGGGCGGGAGGGGCGGTGCGCCCCTCCCGCTTGCTGTCCTTTTCGCCTGAAGAGTCGGCTGGCTGTCCGCTGGCGCAGTTGGGAGGACCCTCCCGACCTGCATCATTTTTTCATCCTTGAAGGATTAGAGCTTGATGCAGGTCGAGGTTGTTAGCGTTCCCTCGGATGCAGGGGCTCAACTTGATCTGGCGCGGGGTGATTTATCCCCTGCGGCGCTGGCCGCGGCTCTCCAGGGCAGCGATTTCTGGGGCCCTCTTGGTCGTGCTGGTCGTGGCGGGGTCGAATGCGTACATCCTGCTCGGCGCGGAGGGGGAGTCGACGGACAGGGTCGCGGAGGTGCCGCAGGCGCAGGTGGCGATCGTGCCGGGGGCGCTGGTGCAGCCGAACGGGAAGATGAGTGGGATGCTGCGCGACCGGGTGAGCCAGGCGTCGGCGCTCTGGCATGCGGGCAAGGTGGAGAAGATCCTGGTTTCCGGCGATCACCACACGTGGGCCTACGACGAGCCGGGCACGATGCGCAAGGCGTTGGTCGCCGATGGAGTTCCGCCGCGGGACGTCTTCGAGGACCACGCCGGGTTCGACACCTGGGCGACGATGGTGCGGGCACGGGGGATCTTCGGGGTGCGGGACGCCGTCGTCGTGACCCAGGGGTTCCACATGCCGCGGGCGCTGTTTCTCGCTGATGCCGCCGGAATCGACGCGACCGGACTCACCGCCGATCAGCACCGCTGGGGATATCAGGGGAAGAAGAGCGAAGTTCGCGAGGTGCTCTCGCGGGTCAAGGCGATCGCCGACGTCACTTTGAACACGCCGGCGATGGCGGGCCCCTCGATTCCGATCTCCCAGGCCGACGGTCGCGAAAGCTGGGGACCGGCACCGCCGCCCGGGACCCCACCCGCTGGCTCTCCCGGCCGCTGAGGAGCTAGCGACAGTGGTTGAGGGCGTTGACGTAGAAGCGCTGATAGGCGGGCCAGTGGGCATCCCAGTAGCTGCCCTCGTGGGCGCCCGGCCATGAGTGGGCGCTGAGGTCGACGTCGCCGGCTTCGAGCGCGTCGACGAAACCTTCGTTGTAGGGGCGGAACGGGTTGGCGCTGCCGTAGTCGTTCCAGACGCGAGCGTCGCCGAAGGCGTCGGGGTCGGCCTGGACCGCCTCGACTACGTCGTTGCGCTCAAAGTCGGCCTCGTCGTCGAAGGCGCCGGGCGCGGTTTCGGAGCCGTCGAACCAGAGCGCGGCGGAGTGGCCGCCGACGGCGCAGAAGCGGCCCGGGTTCTTCAGGGCGATGTCGTAGGCGCCGAAGCCGCCCATCGAGATGCCGCCGATCGCCAGGTGGCGCGGGTCGATGCCGAAGCGGTGGACGACGAGCGGGATCACTTCGTCCGCCACCCAGTCGCCCCAGTCGCCGTCGGCGCGGTTGTGCCAGTAGCTGTGAACGCCGCCGGCTGGGAAGGCGACGACCGGGCCGCGGCGGCCGTGCAGGCTCGGCAGGCCGCGGAAGACGGCGTCGTTGAAGGTCCCCTCGTCACCGCCGCGCCCGTGCAGAAAGACGAGCAGCGAGCGCTCTCCCTTCGGCCCCGAGTTCGGCGGCACGATCACGTTGACGCCGAGGTCCCTGCCGACGGCCTTGCTCTGGACCTCGATATGGACGAGCCCCGCCCCGTGGCGGTCGACCGGGGCGAACACCGTCGCGGCCAGGACGAGATAGGCGACGAGGGCCAGGCCGGCGGCGAAGGCGCCGAGCGCCATCCGCCTCCGGCGCCGAATTTGCCGCTCCGTGGGCTTCCTCGCCGCGCTCAAGGCCCTCACCGTAGCGCTAGGCTCACCCGCCGTGAGCGAGGACAGCGGTTTCCAGGCACTGGCTCGTTCGCGAGCTAGTTTGCGATGGTCCGGTGCGTTGATAGACGTGCCGGTCAAAAACGATCTATGCGATTTTCAGCGATGAGGCCGCGGGCGAGGGCAATTGCGGCCGAGATCGGGGCTCTGCTCGGATGCATGGCGCTGTGCTTTCCCGCCGCGGCCGGCGCGGCGGGGTTCAGCGACGGCTTCGCGGGCCGGGAGGCCGTTGACGGGCTGCCGGTCGAAGTAACCGGACCGAATCTCGGCGCCGGCAGGGAGGTGGATGAGCCCGTGCTGAAACCGCTCGCGCCCGCCGGCCACAGCGTCTGGCTCGAATGGGAAGCGCCGAGCACGGGCTACGTCACCCTCTCGACCTGTGGCAGCGCGATTCCGACGGTGCTGGGGGTCTATGCCGGCAGCGAGCTGGACGAGCTCACCGAAGTGGCGAGCCGGGCCAACTTCGGCGTTGGCGAATGTTCGGGCATTCGTAACGGCGTCACCTTTCTGGCCGCGGCCAAAGACAAGTTCCAGATCGCGCTGGACGGCAACGGCTTCTTCGTGCCTCCCGCGCTCCCAGCAGCCACGGAAGGCTCGCTCGCATTGCGAATCGAAGCGACGCCGCCTCCGCTCAACGACGACTTCGAGGACGCCGCGGCGCTCGAAGGCACGACCTCCGAAGAACCGGGCGGGGCTAGGTTTTACTTCGCCGATCGCTTTGGCTACAACTGGGGTGCGGACAAGGAGGCCGGGGAGCCGCCTCACGATGGCGACCAGGGTGGCGCCTCGGTCTGGTACTCGTGGACGGCGCCGGAGACCGGTTCGGCTCAGGTCGGCGTCTGCTGCGGCCCGCTGAGCCTTGGCGTCTACGTCGGCAGCGCCGTTGGCTCGTTGACCGAGGTGAAAACGTCGGCCTTCGGAACATTTCCCGTCGTTGCCGGGACCAGCTACCGCTTTGCCGTCGACGGCAAATATGAACTCGTGGCCGGTGCCGCCAGAGTGGGCAGCTTCGACCTCACGCTCTCGATGGTGCTGCCGCCTGCCGACCCGGTGTCGCCTGCCGACCCACTTGCAGTTGCCGGGACCACCGCCACCGCGGTCCCCACCGGCCCTGACGTGACCGTCCCGGACACGCTCCTCGACAGCCGCGCGGTGCGCTCGGCCGCCCGCTCGGCGACCTTCGGCTTCCACGCGGACGAGGCCGGCTCCACTTTCCGCTGTGCGCTCGACGCCCGCAAGGCAGCCCCGTGCAGAGCCCCGAAGCTCTACTCGGGCCTGTCGCCGGGGCGACACGTCTTCAAGGTCTACGCGGTCGACCTCGCTGGCAATGCCGATCCGACGCCGGCGACGGCGCGCTTCGCGATCGCGCCGGCCAAGCGCAAGCCCGGCCGCGGTGCCGGCGGCTAGGCTCGCGCCCGTGACCGACGGGCCGATCAATGTCGCCGATTTCGAGCGGGCCGCCGCCGAGAAGCTCGATGCGGGGGCGCTGGGGTATTTCGCCGGCGGCGCCGGCGACGAGCTGACGCTGCGGGACAACGTCGCGGCCTGGTCGCGCTGGCGCTTGCGGCCGCGGGTGCTGGTCGACGTCAGCGAGGTGACGACGGCGGCCGCGGTGATGGGGGCCCCTGTCTCGATGCCGGCGCTGGTGGCGCCGGTCGCCTATCAGCGCCTGGTCGATCCCGAGGGCGAGGTCGGGATGGCGCGGGCCGCCGCCGAGGCGGGCACGGTGATGTGCCTCTCGACCCTGGCGACGACGCTGCCCAGCGAGCTGGCCGCCGCGGTGCCGGCCGGGAGGCGCTGGTTCCAGCTCTACTGCTTCAAGGATGAGGCGGTCACCCGGGCGCTGATGGACGAAGCGATCGGGTCAGGATTCGAGGCCATCGTCGTCACCGTCGACGCGCCGCGGAGCGGCAACCGCGAGCGCGACCGCCGCAGCGGCTTCAAGATCCCGGCGGGATTGGGCGTCCCCAGCGTCGCCGCGGCGATGGGGGTCGAACGGGCGGTGACGATCGAGGAGACCTTCGCGCTGATGGACCCGGCGCTGGGCTGGTCGGACCTCGAGGATCTTGCCTCCGAGTGCAGTCTGCCGGTGCTGGTCAAGGGCCTGTTGACCGCCGAGGACGCGGAGCTGGCGGTCTCGCACGGGGCGGCGGGCGTCGTCGTCTCCAACCACGGCGGTCGCCAGCTCGATCGCGCGCTGGCGACCGGCGATGCCCTCGCCGACATCGTCGACGCCGTCGACGGCCGGGCTACCGTCCTGGTCGACGGCGGCATCCGCCGCGGGGTCGAGATCGCGATCGCGCTGGCCCTCGGTGCCGACGCCGTGCTGGTTGGCCGCGCTCCTCTCTGGGGTCTGGCGGCCGCCGGATCGGAGGGCGCGGGCCGGGTCCTCGGCCTGCTCCGTGAAGAGCTGGAGCTTGCCCTGGCGCTCTGCGGCTGCGCCGCGCCGGCCGAGCTGACCCGCTCCCACGTGCAGAGAGCACCGGCAACGTCCGTATATTCGGACTGAGTGTCCGTTCTCAGCAGCTTCTAGATGGCCCAGCGAATACCCAGAGACGAATCGCTGAGCCGTGTCCACGGCGTCGGCGCGCTGTTCTCGGCGGCCTACGGCAACGTCGGCTCCTCGATCTACTACGCGCTCGGCGTCACCGCCGCCTTCGCCCTCGGCCTGACCCCGGTCGCCTTCGTCATCTCCGGCCTGATCTTCGCCGCGACCGCGGCCACCTACGCCGAGGCGACGGTGATGTACCCGGAGGCCGGTGGTTCGTCCAGCTTCGCCCGCCACGCCTTCAACGAGTTCGTCAGCTTCATCGCCGCCTGGGGGCAGATGCTCAACTACACGATCACGGTCGCGATCTCGGCCTTCTTCGTGCCCCACTACCTGGCCGTCTTCTGGCCCTGGCTGGGCAGCAGTCCCGGTGACATCGTCGGCGGCGCGGCGCTGATCCTCGCCCTCGCCCTGATCAACATCCGCGGCACCGAGGAGTCGGCGAAACTGAACCTGATCCTCGCCGTTGCCGACCTCGCGACCCAGGTCGTGCTGGTCGGGATCGGGCTGGTGCTGGTCTTCAGCCCGCAGGTCCTGGTCGACAACATCCACCTCGGCGTCGCCCCGACCTGGAGCGACTTCGCGCTCGGGATCGCGGTCGGGATGATCGCCTACACCGGGATCGAGACGATCTCCAACATGGCCGAGGAGGCCAAGGACGCGGCGCGGACGATTCCCCGCAGCGTTGGACTCACGGTCGCGGCCGTGCTCGGCCTCTACCTGCTGATCCCAATCGTCGCGCTCTCGGCGATGCCGGTCACCCAGGACGCCGCCGGGAATTTCACCACCGCTCTCGGCAGCACCTTTGCCGACGACCCGATCCTCGGCATCGTCGAGAACCTCGGGCTCGCGCACATGCCGACGGAAATCCTCCGCTACTACGTCGGCGTGCTGGCGGCGGTGATTCTGCTGATCGCCACCAATGCTGGCCTGATCGGCGTCTCCCGCCTCACTTACTCGATGGGGCAGCACCGGCAGCTGCCGGAGGCCCTGCGCGCGGTCCACCCGAAGTACCGCACCCCCTACATCGCGATCATGATCTTCGCCGCGATCGCGATCGTCACGCTGCTGCCGGGACAGACCGACTTCCTGGCGACGATGTACTCGTTCGGAGCGATGCTCTCGTTCACGATCGCGCACGTGGCACTAATACAGTTGCGGCGCGTGCAGAGCGACGCCGAGCGCTCCTGGAAGGCGCCGCTGAACATCCGCGCCTTTGGCTTCGACGTGCCGATGGTCGCCGTGCTCGGAGGCCTCGGCACCTTCGCGGCCTGGATCGTGGTGATGGCGTTGAACCCGCGCACGCTCGTCGTCGGCACGGGCTGGATGGTGCTGGGGATCCTCGTCTACGTCCTCTACCGCCGCAACCAGAAGCTGCCGCTGACCGAGACGGTCAAGGTCGTGACGCCGGAGCCGCTGGGGGTCGAGGAGGTCGAGTACCGCAGCGTCCTGGTCGGCTTCGAGGACGACGAATCGTTCTCGCCGGAGATGGTCGCGACCGCGGTCAAGCTCGCCTCCAAGCGCCGCCGCGGCATCCATGTCCACTCGATGCTTACCGTCCCGACCAACCTGCCGCTCAACGCCGAGATGCCCGAGCAGGAAGAGGCGGCGCAGGGGATGATCGAGGAGGCGAAGCTGATCGGCGGCCAGCGGGTCACCGGCCATGTCGCCCGCGTCCGTCCCGGCCAGGCCGGCTACTCGATCTCCGAGGAGGCCGAGTTGATCAAGGCGGCGGCGATCGTCATCGGCCTCCGTTACCGCGCCGGCGTGCCGCTCTACGACAAGACCCTGCAGACGGTGCTCGGGGAGCGTCCCTGCCGGGTCATCGTCGTCTCCGACCCGCCTGCCAGTCCGGTCGCCGTGCCGACCGAAGCAATCGTCGAGGTCGCGGAGTGATCTACCGGCACGCGGTGCGGGGATTCTCCGCGGCCTTCGTCCTGATCGGGCTCGTGGTGCTGACCGTAACCCTGGCCAACGGCGGCGGTCCGGCCTCGGTCGGGTTTCTGATGGGGATCGCCTTCATTGCCGTCGGTGCCGGGCGGCTGTGGATCGCTTCGAGGATGGAGCGATGAGCCAACCGGGCGGCACCCCGCCCCAGCCGCCGCCCGGGCGCCGGGGGGACCCCCTGCTCAAGCGCGGCCTCGGCGTGCCCTGGCTGTTCGCCGCTGCCTACTCGGCCGTCGGTTTCTCGATCTACTTTGCGCTCGGCGTCGTCGCCGACCGCGGCCTCGGGCTGACGCCGCTGATCTTCCTCGCTTCGGGACTGCTGTTCGGCCTGACCACGCTCAGCTACGTCGAGGGCGGGGCGATGTTCCGCGAGCGCGGCGGCTCCTCGACCTTCGCTCGCCACGCCTTCAACGAGCTGATCGCCTTCATCGCCGGCTGGGCGATCCTGATCGATTACCTGATCGTGATCGCCCTGGCGGCGATCTCGGTGCCGCACTATCTGGAGCCGGTCTGGGGCGGCTTCTCAAAGCCGGGCTGGGAGATCGGCATCGCCGCGGCGGTGATCGCCGCCGCCTGCGTGCTCAACATCCTCAACATCACCGGCCGTGGGCGCGGTCGCTCGCTGGCGCTGCTGGCGCTGGCCGACCTCGGGTTACAGCTGGCGGTGATCGTCGTCGGTGCCCTCGTCGTCATGCATCCGGACCGGTTGACCGAGCAGCTTCACCTCTTCAGCGACCCCAGCTTCAAGGACATCGTCTACGCCGCGGTGGTGGCGATGCTCGCCTACGCCGGGATCGAGGCCGCCTCCGACCTGGCGCCGGACATCGACGTCGATCGCCGTGACCTGAAACGGATTGCCTCTTTGGGGGCGATCGCCGTTCCCCTTGTCTACGCCGGCATGGCGGCGATCGCATTGATGGCGGTGCCGGTCGTCGCCGGGCCGCACGGGCCCGAGACCGCGCTCGGCGGCAAATTCGTCGAGGAGCCGGTGCTGGGGGTCGTCTCGGCCTTCCATCCGGACTGGGTCGCCGACTCGATGCGCTGGATGGTGGCGCTGATCGCGGCGCCGGTGCTCTTCTGGGCCGCCAACACCTCGATGCTCGGCGTCTCCCGCCACATCTACACCCTGGCGATCAACCGCCAGATACCCAGCTGGCTCGGCAAGCTGGAGCGGCGTCGGGCAACGCCCTATGTGGCGATCACGATCTGCGGCGTCATTGCCCTCGGCCTGGTGATCCCGACCAACGTCAAGCTGCTGGCGGGGATCTATGCCTTCGGCGCCACCCTGGCGATCACGATCGCCCACCTCTCGATCATCCGCCTGCGGGTCAAGGACCCCGAGCGGCGGCGGCCATTCAAGATTCCGCTCGGAGTGCCCTGGCGCGGCGCCGAGCTGCCGCTGCCGGCGATCGCCGCCGCGATCCTCAGCGGGCTCGCCTTCATCAGCGTCCTCGCCTACCACGACACCGCCCGCCTGGTTGGCGGCGGCTGGATGGCCTTCGGGCTGATCTTCTACGTCGTCTACCGCAAGGTCTTCGAGGGGACGACGCTGACCAGGCGGGTTTCCGTCCCCGAGCACGCCCTCACCAAGCAGGTGCCGGAAGTCGCATTCCGCAACATCCTCGTGCCCGTCTTCGGAACCAAGCTCGACGACGACATCGTCGCCACCGCCGGCCGCCTCGCCGCGGCCGAGCAGGAGCAGTCGGGCAAGGACGAGGAGGACGCCCGGCTCGATCTCATCTACGTGATCGAAGTGCCGCTGACCCTGCCGCTGGACGCACCGCTGCCGCCCGAGCGCGAGGACGAGGCGCGGCGGGCGCTAAAGCGGGCCCGCGAGGTTGGCGATGAGTACGAGGACGTCGAGGTCACCGCCGAGGTGATCCGCGCCCGCAAGGTGGGTGCCGGCATCCTCGAGGCGGCGCGGCGCAGCGGCGCTGAGGCGATCGTGATCGGCGGCGAGCCACCGTCGAGGATTCGCGGCGGCGCCAAGATCGGCGGGATCGGCGGCGCCAAGCCGGCTGAGATCGGCGCCGCGACCGAGTACGTGCTGAAGAAAGCTCCGTGCCGCGTCCTGTTGACCGCTCCGCCCGACGCGCCCTAGGCCGCCTTCCCATCTAGTATCCGGCCAATGCTGATCTTGATTGTGGGCTGCGGCCGCGTTGGCTCCTCGGTCGCCCGGGCGATGCTGCGCGAGGGACATGAAGTCTCGTGTCTCGACGAGGACCCCGAGTCGCACGCGCGGCTCGAGGTTGGCCTCGAGAAGAGCTGGGAGGACCTCGGTGGCCAGTTCACGGTCGGGGCCGGCCTCGAGACCGAGGCCCTGGAGGCGGCCGGGATCGAGCGCGCCGACGCCTTCATCGCCTCCACCGACGGCGACAACACCAACATCGTGATCGCCCAGATCGCCCAGAAACGCTACGAGGTGCCGACCGTAATCGCCCGCGTGCTCGATCCGCTGCGGGCGGAGTGGTACCAGCGCCAAGGCCTGCACACGGTCTGCCCGACCAGCGTCGCGATCGACATGCTGGAGAGCGCCGTGCGCAAGGGCGCCGAGGGCCCTAACCCCACCGACGGCGCGGCGGAAGCCGCCTAGAGAGGGATCGGGGGAGCGGATGTACATCATCGTCGTCGGAGCGGGCAAGGTCGGGTGGAACTTGGCTCGCGAGCTGCTCGAGAAAGACCACGAGGTGACGCTGATCGAGAACAACCGGCGCCGCTACCTGACCGTCGAGCAGGAGCTCGAGCACAACGTCTCCTACGGCGACGCCTCCGAGCTCTGGGTACTGGAGCGGGCCGGGATCCAGCGCGCCGACATGGTGATCGCGGTGACCGGCGACGACGAGGACAACATGCTGATCTGCCAGGTCGCCAAAGAGAAGTACCTGGTCGGGCAGATCATCGCCCGGGTCAACAATCCGCGCAACCGCCAGCACTTCGACCTGCTCGGGATCAAACCCTCGGTCTCGGCGACCGACCTGATCCTGCGCCTGCTCGAGCACGAGGTGCCCGAGTACGGCCTCGTCCATCTGCTCGATCTGCAGGAGGAGCAGCTGGAGATCATCGAGATGCTGCTCGGCAGCGACTCGGGGGTGACCGGCCGCCGCGTCGGCGACCTGCAGATGCCGGAGGGCAGCCTGCTGATCTCCGTCCTGCGTTCGGGCAAGGGCTTCGTGCCGACCGCCGACACCGTGCTGGAGGAGGGAGACGAGATCCTCGCCGTCCTCGACCCGGGCAAAGAGGACGACCTCAAGGTGCTCTTCGGGCCCGAAACCAACGGCAGCAACGGTGGCTGACCGGAAGGTCGACTTCCTGCTCATCGGCGGCGGCATGGCCTCCGCCCACTGCGCGGCCGAGCTGCGCAAGCGCGACGCGAAAAGCTCGATCCTGCTGGTCGGCCGCGAGCCGGAGCCCCCGTACGAACGCCCGCCGGTCTCCAAGGAGTACCTGCGCGGCGAGGCCGCGCGCGCCGATGCCTACGTCAACCCGCTCTCCTGGTACGAGGAGAACGACGTCGAGCTACTGACCGGCCGCAACGTGATGTCGCTCGATACCGCGAACCGCACGGTGAAGGTCCAGGGCGGGGAGGAGGTCGCTTTCGGCCAGGCCCTGATCGGCACCGGCGCGATGGTCAACATCCTCCGCGTCGAGGGCGCCGAGAACGAGGGCATCCACTATCTGCGCGCGTTCGGCAACTCGGACGCGATTCGGGCCGAGGCCGAAGCGGCCGCGCACGTAGTACTGATCGGCGGCAGCTACATCGGCACCGAGGTCGCCGCCTCGCTGACCGCCAAGGGAACCAAGTGCTCGATCGTGGCGATGGAGGACGCGCCCCTGTCGCGGACCTTCGGCGCGGACGTCGGCCGCTGGTTTCAGCAGCTGATCGAATCCAAGGGCGTCGAGTTCCACGGTGGCGAGGAGCTGGAGGCCTTCGAGGGCGACGGCCGGGTCAAAGCGGTGGTCACCAAGAGCGGGCTCAGCGTCGAGTGCGACATGGTCGTGGTCGGCGCCGGTGTGCGTCCCGACGCAATGCTGGCGCAGCGGGCCGGTATCGAGGTCGACGGCGCGGTCGTCTGCGACGCGAAGCTGCGCACCTCCGTCGAGGGCATCTACGCCGCCGGCGACTGCTGCTCCTACGACAGCGTCGTCCACCGGCGCCGCATCCACGTCGAGCACTGGGACGTGGCGATGCAGCAGGGCAGCCACGCCGCCGGCAACATGCTCGGCGACGAGCGCGATTACGAGGTCGTTCCCTATTTCTTCAGCGACCTCGCCGATTGGGCCAGCCTCGAGTACGTCGGTCCGGCCCAGGACTGGGAGGAGGAGATCTGGCGTGGCGATCGCGCCCAAGGCGAGTTCTCCGTCTGGTACCTCAAGAACGGCCGCGTCGCCGGCGCCCTCAGCGTCGGTCGCTCCGAAGACCTCGCCGAAGCCCGCCGCATGCTCGCCGACGGCGTCGACGTCTCTGCCGCGCGCGCGGCGATTGCCGACGTCGACGGCGATCTTTCGGCGATCTCCTAGGCACGAGCCTGGTCCCCGGCGCGCATTTTCTCGCCTGAGGTCGCGGCGAGGCGTTTGTCTCCCCCCGCCATCGATATCCTTCGAGGACGCTTTGCGGCCTGGTGTAATGGCAGCACACCTCTCTCTGGAAGAGGCAGTCGGGGTTCGAGTCCCTGGGCCGCAGTTCTTTAGATGAGACTCTCGAAGACCTCCCTGACGCTTGCTCTCCCTCTGGCCGCGCTGGCGATCTCCGGCTGTGGTGGTGGCGGCGAGGACTCGACCTCGCCCGCGGCGACGACCGAAACCGCGACGGCGCTGAGCAAGGCGGATCTGATCTCGCAGGGCGACGCGATCTGCGGCGAGGTCAACAAAGCCGTCGGCGCGGCCGAAATAGTGACCGCCGAAGGCGGGGAGTCCGAATTGACGACCAAAGTCGCCGACTTCTACACCGGCATGGTCGAGAGCATCAAGAGCCTGGGCGCACCCGAGGAAGCGGAGGGCTACCCCGAACTGATTGCCGCGGCCGAAGCGCTGTCGGGGGCGCAGGGCGAAGCGAGGCTAGCGGCCGAACGCGAAGATGCCGCCGCCCTCGAAGAAGCGGCGGCCAAGGCGGATTCCGCGCGGGAAGAATTCGAGAGCGTGGCCGGCGAATACGGCTTCGAAGACTGCAGCGAAGGTCCCAGTGCCCCGGTTGCCGGCGGTGGTGCCACGGGTAGCCCGCCGATCGAAGAAAGCGAAGAAGGCGGCATCGAAGTCGCCCCTGAAGAACTCGAAGAAGAAGTGGTGCCGGAAGAAGTCGCTCCGGAAGAAGTCGCGCCGGAAACGGGTGGCGCCGGCGGCGGCGTCGAAGAAGCAGCGCCGGAATCCGGCGGCAGCGCCGGCGGCACTTCAGGTGGGGTCGGGCCGGGCTGAGCCGCCGGTCGGGGCAAGAGGACCCCGACCTCTCCGCACCGAACGTGCCCCGTCCCAAGTCACGCCGCAGACGACTCGGCCCACGCTCCGTACAGCCGCGCGTAGACCCCACCCGCCGCGATCAGCTCCTCGTGCGTTCCCTGCTCGGCGATCCTGCCGCCTTCGAGGACGACGATCTTGCCGGCGCGGCGGATCGTCGAGAGGCGGTGGGCGATGACGATCGCGGTGCGTCCCTGGAGCAGGCGCTCGAGGCCTTTCTCGATCGTTTTCTCGGTGCGGACGTCGACGTTGGAGGTGGCCTCGTCGAGGATCAGGATGCGGGGCTCGGCCAGCAGGGCGCGAGCGAAGGCGACCAGCTGGCGCTGACCGGCGGAGAGCTGGACGCCGCGCTCACCGACCTCGGTCTCGATCCCGTCCGGGAGGGCGGCGACGAACTCGGTGGCACCGACGGTGGCGACGGCCGACTCGATCTCCTCCAGACTTGCCTCCGGCCGCCCGAAGGCGACGTTCTCGCGGATGCTGCCGGAAAATAGGAAGCCCTCCTGGGGGACGATCCCGAGCTGGCGTCGCAGAGCCCGCTGCTGGACTCCGCGCAGGTCGTGGCCGTCGACCAGCACACGCCCTTTCTGGGGGTCATAAAAGCGGGCGACGAGCTTGGCAAAGGTCGACTTGCCGGCGCCGGTGGCACCGACCAGCGCCAGGGTCTGACCGGGCGGTACGTGGAGGTCGACGCCCTCCATCGCCCAGGCGTCGTCGGCCGGCTCCTCGTCCTCGCTGTAGGAGAACCACACCCCCTTCATCTCGATCTCGCCGCGCAGCGTGCCCGGGTCGATGGCGCCGGGGGCGTCGATCATGTCCGGCTTGGTGTCGAGCAGATCGAAGATCTTGTCGAGCGCGGCCATCCCCTGCTGGTAGGTCGTGTAGAGCTGGGAGAGCTGCTGAATCGGTTCGAAGAAGGTGGTCAGGTAGCCGACGAAGGCGACGATGACGCCAATCTGGATCGCCCCGTCGATCGCCTGCGAGCCGCCGTAGACGAGGATCACCGCGGTCGCCAGCGCCGCCAACAGTTCGACCGCCGGGAAATAGGAGGCGTTGAGGTAGACCGTCTTCATGTTTATTTCGCGGTTCTGCTCGTTGAGGTCGGTCATCACGTCGACGTGGCGCGGCTCCTGGCCGAAGCTGCGCACCACGCGCACGCCGCTGAGGGTCTCCTGCAGGTAGCCGGTGATCGCCGCGATCCGCTCCCTGGTCATCCGGTAGGTGCCCTGAGAGACGATCCGGAAGACGACGCTGGCGATCAGCAGCAGCGGGAAGGTGAGAAAGGTGACCAGGGCCAGCTGGACGTCGAGGGCGAGCATGATCACGACCACGCCAACCAGGGTCAGGGTGCTGGAGAACATCGTCACCACGCCATCCGTCACCAGTTGGTTGAGCGCCTCGATGTCGTTGGTCATGCGCGAGATCAGGACCCCGGGGCTGCGGCGGGTGAAGAACCCGATCGACATCGACTGCAGATGGGCGAAGACGCGCTGGCGCAGGTTCTGCAGCACCCGCGTCCCGACCCAGCCGACCATGTAGGTCTGCAGGTAGGTGGCGGCGGCGTAGACGACGGCGACGGCGACGAAGGCGACGACGATCAGGTCGAGCGCGGCGACGTCGCCGGTGAGGATGCCGGAGTCGATCGCGCGGCCGGCCAGGTAGGGCGGAGCCAGCCCGGCGGCGGTGGCCGCCAGCAGCCCAACGAACATCAGGGCGACGCGGCCACGGTAGGGCCGCAGCTGCCCGACCAGCCAGCGCACCTTGCGGCCACGCTGGTCCTCGCCGCGGATCAGTCGCCACAGAGCCGCGAACAGCAGGGCGATATTCCGCAGGCGGTTGTCGCTGGGCTCGGGCCCGTGCGCGCTCATAGCCGTGCCATCTCCTGGCGCTGCTCGAGGTCGCGCTGGAGGAAGACCGAGTCGGCGAGGCCGTGCTCGGCGATCTCGCGGTAGAAGCCGCAGCCCTGCATCAACTCCTCGTGGGTGCCGCGGTCGACGATCCGGCCGCCGTCGATGACGACGATCTCGTCGGCCAAGGAGACGGTCGAGAGGCGGTGGGCGATGATGAAGGTGGTGCGGCCGGCCATCGCCTCCTGCAGGCCGGATTTGATCGCCGCCTCGGTGGTCGCGTCAACCGAGGAGGTGGCGTCGTCGAGGATCAGGATCCGCGGGTCGGCGAGCAGGGCACGGGCGATCGCGACGCGCTGGCGCTGGCCGCCGGAGAGGGTGAGCCCGCGCTCGCCAACCCGCGTCTCGTAGCCGTCGGGCAGCTCGCGGATGAAGCCGTCGGCCTGGGCGCGCCGCGCTGCTGCTTCGATCTCCTCCAGCGTTGCCTCTGGACTGGCGTAGGCGATGTTCTCGGCGACACTGGCGGTGAAGAGGAAGCTGTCGTCGGCGACGAAGGCGATCTCCGAGCGCAGCGAGGCGACGTCGACCTCGCGCACGTCGACGCCGTCGACCAGGACCGCGCCGGAGCTGGGGTCATAGAGGCGGGCGATCAGCGCCACCAAGCTGGTCTTGCCCGAGCCCGAGGGACCGACCAGCGCCACCGTGCGCCCGGCCTCGACCCGAAGATCGATCCCCTCCAGCGCCGCAGCCGACTTTGACCCCACCGGGGTGTGGTCAAAGTCGGAAGCGTCGACATCGGCCGGGTCGCTGTAGCGCAGCGTCACTCCGCGGAGCTCGACCTCGCCGCCGCCCGCCGGTAGCGGAGCCGCTCCGGGCGGGCTCTCGATCCGCGGCTCGCGGTCGAGGATTTCGAAGAGGCGGTTGCCGGAGGCGATCGCCCGCTGCGCCATCCCCATCGCCACGCCGAGCATCCGCAGCGGCCCGGCCAGCATCACCAGGTAGGTGTAGAAGGCGGTGAAGTTGCCGAGGCTGAGATTGCCGGCGATCACCTCGCGGCCGCCAATCAGCAGCACCAGGGCAATGCCGAGCTGGGGCAGCAGTCCGATCAGCGGCGAGAAGAAGGCCTGCAGTCGGGTCGAGTAGATGCTCTGGTCGAAGACCCGCGAGACCGAGCGGCTGAAGCGCTGCAGCTGATATTCCTCGCGGGCGAAGGCCTTGACGATGCGGATTCCGGAGACGTTCTCCTCCGCCTCCGCGGTCAGCTCAGCGAGCCGTTGCTGGACCTCCTGCTGGGCGGGGCGGGAGACCCGGTTGTAGCGCGAG
The DNA here is from genome assembly GCA_963811375.1 of uncultured Solirubrobacterales bacterium. Taxonomy (GTDB): domain Bacteria; phylum Actinomycetota; class Thermoleophilia; order Solirubrobacterales; family 70-9; genus VAYN01. Next base: position 176,352 of record CAWEQY010000002.1, on the reverse strand, counting down.
GCGGTGTAGACGATGAACGGGGCGGGGGCAAGGGCGATCAGCGCCAGCAGCGGGTTGATCGCGAACATCACGGCGCTGGCGAGGACGATCGTCAGCAGGTTCTGGGTGATGAAGATCAACCCATAGCCGAGGAAGAAGCGGATCGCACCGAGGTCGACCGTCGCCCGCGACATCAGCTGACCGGTCTGCTGGCCGTCGAAGAAGCCAAGCTCGAGCCGCTGCAGATGGGCGTAGAACATCTGCCGCAGGTCGAATTCGACCGCCAGCGAGACTTTGCCGGCAACCAGGCGGCGGACCACGGTCAGCCCCAGGCGCAGGATCGCGGCCCCGAAGATCGCCAGCGCCAGCGGCAGCAGGTCGGGCTTGTCGCCGCTCTCGATCGCGTTGACGGCGCGACCGATCAGCCAGGGGATCAGGACCGTCATCCCCATCGCGGCCCAGGCGAACGCCAGCGATCCCCACAGCTGGGGGCGGTAGGGACGCAAAAAACCCATCAAACGGCGGTACGTGTGCATTCCCACCCACTATACAAAGTGAAGTATTGGAGCAGTCGAGGCTGGCCACGAGGCCGAAGGCCCGCTCGGGCGGTTTAGCCGTTGAGTCTGGCGGCGGCCTTGGCGCTCGGTACTTTGCCCTTCGCGCATGGTTTCGGGCCGTGGCCGGGGCGGGGGAGGATCTGGAAGTTGGTGACGGCGTGGACGGGGGTGGGGGCGCCGCTGTTCTGGGCCAGGTTGAGGATCAGGCGGTAGAAGCCGGGTGGGAGGCCGTGGTAGAAGATCTCCGGCCGCGTCCCCGGCGAGTAGCTGCCGGCACTGCCGATTCGCTCGGCGAGGACGCCGTTGGGTCCGGAGTAGCGCGGGTAGTCGAAGGAGGCGCCGACGAGGCGGCCGTTGCCGATCGGGCTGTTGATTGCGTGCAGCAGCTTGACCGGTTCGACGCAGTCCGGGACGCGGTTGAGGCTGAAGCGAATGTGGCCTTCGCCGAGCTGCGGGTCGCGGCCGAACTGGCGCGGCGCCAAGCGGAAGTTTTCGACGATCGCCTTGACGACGACGGCGTGGCTGGTTTGGCGGGCACCGTTGCGCGGGGAGACGATCTCTACGCTGGGCTGGCCGGGCACCGCTGCCGCATCCGCCTGGCCGTGTTTCGAATCGGAGCCACCGCCAAAAAGCAAGACCAGCGCCAGGACGACGACGGTCGCCGCCAGCGCTGCCAGGGTTGCAGTTCTTCTACGCATCGGAGCGGGAACATTACGCGCAACAGACAGATCCTCATGCGACGAGTCAGAGCCGCGATCTTCGCGGTATCGCTGAGTCTCGCCAGCGCCGCACCCGCGACCGCGACCGCCGACCTGGCGGGCCACGTCAATCCCTTTGCCGGCACCCGCCCGGGGCCCGGAACCTTCGGCGGTGGCCACAACTTCCCCGGCGTCGCGCTGCCCTTTGGGATGGTTCAGTGGAGCCCCGACACGACCCCCTCGGCACCGCACTCCGGCGGTTACGATCACCGCGACAACCATCTTCGGGGCTTCAGCCTTACCCACCTCAGCGGTGCCGGCTGCGCCCTCTACGGCGACTTCCCCTTCCTGCCGACGACGGAGCCGATCGACTCCTCTCCGGCCGCGCCCGGGGGTGGCCTCGACGGGCGCTTCCAGCCCGGCTTCTCGCACTCCGAGGAGGCCGGCTGGCCCGGCTTCTACGAGGTTCGGCTCAATCCCGCCGGCGGCGCCGACATCGACGTCGCCCTGACGGCGACGACGCGTACCGGCATGGCCCGCTTCGAGTTCCCCGCGAATCCGCACGCCAGTGTCCTCATCGACGCAGGCGGCAGTGCCCAGGCCAACGACCTCGCCGCAGTCGAAGTCGACCCGGGGCGACGCGAAATCAGCGGCACCGCCTCCAGCGGCCTCTTCTGCGGACAGCGCCCGCGCTACCGGGTCTACTTCGCCGCTGTCTTCAACCGTCGCTTCGATGCCTCGGGGACCTGGGAGGGCGACTCGCTCGACCGCGGCGGGCTGGCCGCGGAGGACGGCCAGACGCCGACCGCCAACCCGAGCACCACCGCCCAGGCCGGCGCCTACGCCAGCTTCGACACCGGCAAGAACCGCACGGTCACCACCCGGGTCGGCATCTCCTTCGTCAGCGTCGAGGGGGCCCGCGCCAACCTCGCCGCCGAGAGCGGGGGTAAAGGCTTCGGCGCCATCGGCCGGCTGGCTCGCAAGCGCTGGAACCAGGCGCTGGGCCGGGTGCGGGTCAGCGGCGGTCCCAAGTCGCTCCTCGATACCTTCTACACCGCGCTTTACCACGCCTTTCTGGCGCCGCGCACCTTCAGCGACGTCGGTGGCGCCTACACCGGCATGGACGGGCAGATCCACCAGGCGCGCGGCCGCATCCAGTACGCCGACTTCTCCGGCTGGGACACCTATCGCACCCAGGTGCAGCTGCTCTCGCTGCTGGCACCGGAGCGGGCCAGCGAGATGATGCGGTCGCTCCTGGCCGATGCCGAGCAGAGCGGCTGCCTGCCGCGCTGGCCCTACGCCAACGGCCAGAGCATGACCATGGTCGGCGATCCCGCCGATCCGATCATCGCTTCGGCGACGGCGTTCGGCGCCGGTGCTTTCGACCACCGGGCGGCGCTGGAGGCGATGGTCAGAGGGGCGACCCAGCCCTGTCGCAGCGCCAATGGCGAGTACTTGCAGCGCCAGGGCCTGGCCCCATACATGGCGCTCGGCTACGTCCCCTTCGATCTCGACACCAATACCCGCAACGCCAACTCGATCTACGGCGATCCGGACGCGGTCTGGGGCTCGGCGGCGACGACCCTCGAGTACGCGGTCGCCGACTTCGCGATCGCCCAGTTCGCCGCCCGCTCCCTACGCGACCGCCCCACCTATCGCGCCTTCATGCGCCGCTCCGCCAACTGGCGCCGCCTCTTCAACCCCGCCAGCGGCATGGTCGAGCCGCGCTTCGCCGACGGCCGCTTCCAGACCCCTTACGACAACCTGGGCGGCGGCGGCTTCGTCGAGGGCAACTCCGTCCAGTACACCTGGATGGTGCCACAGGACCCGGGTGGCCTGATCGCCCGCATGGGCGGGCCGCGACGAGCGGCGGCGCGGCTCGACCAGTTCCTGCGCGAGCTCAACGGTGGCGCGGGGGGAACGCACACCGACCACGCCCTGCTCGGCAACGAGCCGACCCTGCAGACGCCCTGGCTCTATAACTGGATGCGCCGTCCCGACCGCACCCAGGCGGCGGTGCGTCGGGCCCTGCTCACCCTTTACGACACCTCGCCGGACGGCTACCCGGGCAACGACGACCTCGGCACGCTCTCGGCCTGGTACGTGTTCGGGGCCCTGGGCCTTTACCCCGAGGCGCCGGGAGTCGGGGTACTGGCGATTGGCAGCCCGCTCTTCGAGCGGGCAGAGATCCGCCTGCCGCAGCGGCGCCGGGCGTTGATCCTCGCCTCCGGGCGCGAGGTGAGCTCGAGCGGGACCGGTGAGAAGCGCCACCGCCAGGTCCGCGCGCTCAGCCCGGCGGCCGCCCCCTACATCCAATCCCTGCGCCTCAACGGGCACGCCTACGCCAAGCCCTGGACCACGTACTGCGCCCTCGCCCGTGGCGCCACTCTCTCCTTCCGCCTCGGCCGCCACCCGAACCGCCGCTGGGGCGCCTCGGCGGCGGCGGCGCCACCCTCCTTCGGGCCCCAGCGCGCGATGCCGAAGGGCGACTGCGCCCCGTGAGCCAGCGCTCGACCGTGCTCTGGATTCTCGCGGGGCTGACCGCCCTCGGCGTCGCCATGCGCTTCGCCAGCCTTGGCGTCCAGAGCTACCACCACGACGAGGTGATCACGGCGCTGCGGGTGCTGCCGGGGAGCTTCGGCGAAATGCTGCACGCAGTCAAGGTCAGCGAGTCCAACCCGCCCCTCTACTACGTCCTCGGGTGGGGCTGGGCGAAGGTGTTCGGGACCGACGAGATCGGCCTGCGCTCGCTCTCGGCGCTCTTCGGGGCGGCGACGGTGCCGGTTGGCTATCTGATCGGCCGCCAGCTCGCCAGTCGCCGCGCCGGCCTGATCCTGGCGGGGCTGATCGCCGTCAACCCGATGCTGATCTGGTACTCGCAGGAGGCCCGCTCCTACGCACTGCTGGTCTTCTTCGACGCCCTCGCGCTCTTCTTCTTCGTGCGGGCGCTGGACACCGGTCGGGGGCGCGACCTGGCCTGGTGGGCGCTGGCCTCGGCGCTGGCGCTCTGCAGCCACTACTTCGCCGTCTTCGCGATCGCGATCGAGGCGCTCTGGCTGCTCGTGGCGCTGCGAGCACGCTGGCGCGTGGTGCTGCCGGCGGTTGGCGCCACCGTCGCCACCGGCCTGGCGCTGCTGCCGCTGGCCAACTCGCAGACCAACCCGACCCACATCGGCTGGATCGAAAACAGCCCCCTGCCCGAACGCCTCTGGGAGACCGCCGTCTCCTTCCTCGTCGGCGAAACCGGCCACGTGATCGCCGAGGCGCCACGGGAGCGCTACGCGCTGGTCCCGATCGTCCTGGTCGGCGTGGCTCTGGTCCTGGTTGGCGTCCGGGGTAGCCGCCGTGAGCGGCGCGGCGCGGGGCTGGGGCTGGTACTGGGACTCGGGGTGGCGGCTTTGACGGCAGCCGCGGCGCTGGCCGGCAAGGACTACGTGGTCGAGCGCAACCTGCTGCCGGCCCTGGTGCCGCTGCTGGCGGTCGTCGCGATCGGGTTCGCCGCCTCCGGCGCCCGCCGGCTCGGAGCCTTCTTCGCGATTGCCCTCTGCGCTTACTGGATCGCCTTCGATGTGCACGTCACGCAGACGCCGAATCTGCAGCGCCCGGACTTCCGCACCGTCACCGACGAGCTGGGGCCGGCCGGCGGGCGGCGGGCGATCGTGACCTGGAAACTGGCTGCCAACCCGGTGCGCTATTACCTGCACGATCAGGCGGTGCGCATGTACGGTGGGGAGGAACGGATCAGTGAAATCGCCGTGCTCCGTAAGCCTCTGGCAACCGGGCCGGTGAGTCTGCCGCCGTCCTTCCACCAGGTGGGCCGAGTGCGAGCCGACCGGCTCACGCTCATCACTTACTTCTCCAAATACCCCGTGCCGATCAAGTTCCACGCCCTCAGCGACCTGCCGACCGGCTTCGGCGATATTGCCGTGCTGCTCGATGGACCGAAGCGATGAGCGCCTCCGAATTCGCCGATCGTCTCGGCGCGGCGGCGCGCCGCCCGGCGAGCTGGTGGCAGCTGCTCAAGTTCGGGATCGTCGGCGGCTCGGGGTACCTGATCAACCTCGCCGTCTTCGCGGTCCTCGCCGGCAGCCTCGGCGTCCACCACACGGTGGCCGCGCTCGGTGCCTTCTGCGTCGCCGTGTCCAGCAACTTCCTCTGGAATCGCTACTGGACCTTTGGCCCCGGAGATGGCTCGGCCAGCTTCCAGGCGGCCCGCTTTTTCGCCGTCAGCCTCGCCTCCCTCGGCATCAACCTGGTCGTGTTGGAGCTGTTGGTTGCGGGCGGGGGCGTCGGGGAGCTGACCGCCCAGGCGATCGCGGTTGCGGTCGCGATGCCATTCAACTTCCTCGGCAACAAGCTCTGGACGTTCGCCTAGGCATCGCCAGGCCGATCGGCGCATCGACAGCCAGCGGCGGAGACCGTCTCCAGCAGCGCCTCACTCCGTCGGGCTCAGCTCGCGCCGTCCCAGCCATTCCAATAGTTCGGGAAGGCGGCGGCGCAGCTGGGGCGCCGGGGAGCCCAGCTCGGCCCGAGCGAGGTGGATCGCCGCGCCGATTCGCAGCGCCGCCTGAGTCGGCTCGCCGCCGACGCGCTCCTCGAGGCGCTTCAACGTTGGCCAGTCGGTCTGCAGGCGCCAGAGCGCGGCGCGGGCGCCCTCGGGGTTCAGCTCCGCCATCGCGACCATCGCTTCGACCCCGGCCTTGATCGGTTCGGTCGAATGGTCTGCGGCCTCGAAGGCCCGCGCGACGGCATCCGGATAGCACGCATCCGAAACGATCAGCAGGGCTTCTCTACTCTCTCTCACGTTGGGACCTCCATCTTGGGTCTCGGCCAGGCCCCGGGGTGTGCCGCACCGCCGGGGCCCTTTTCTGCATGGACCCGGTGAGAGTATGCCGGGTTCCGGACAGCCCGTACCCAGACGGCTATCGAGCGTTCCCAAGAACCAGCTCAGTGGCCAGGAGATCGCTGAGTTAGCCTTGACCGCGAGATGAGCAAGCAGAAGCCGAGCTATGACGCGGGGCGCATCGAGGCGGCCCGCCAGGCCGTTTGGGAGCGTCGCGGCGACTACGAGGCGCCGCGACCGGCCGCCGGTCAGGCGCGGGTTTACGTCAAGCCCTCGAGTCCGTTCACCTCGGGCAACCTGCACATGGGGCACGTCCGCGATTACTCGATCGGCGATGCCTACGCGCGCTTCCGCCGCGCCCGCGGCGACGCGGTCCTGCTCGGCTTTGGCTTCGACGCCTTTGGGCTGCCGGCCGAGCTGGCGGCGATCGAGCGCCAGGAGCCCCCGGCCGAGTGGGTCGCCGAGTGCGGCGAGCGCATGCTCGGCCAGATGAAGCGGCTCGGCTTCTCCTTCGACTACGACCGCGTCTTCTACAGCTCCGACGAGAGCCAGTACCGGTGGTCCCAGTGGCTGTTCCTGACCTTGCTGGCGGCGGATCTGATCTACCGCGAGGACGCCACCGTCGACTGGTGCGACACCTGTCAAACGACCCTGGCCTCGATTCAGGTCGAGGATGGGCGCTGCTGGCGTTGCCACAACGAGGTTCGGCTGATCCGCCGCCCGACCTGGTTTCTGCGCATAACCCCGTACCTCGAGGAGAACGACCGCAACACCGAGGGGCTGCAGAACTGGGACGACCTGGCGCTTGCGACCCAGCGCTACATCCTCGGCCGCAGCGACGGGGTCGAGCTGGACCTCGAGGGCGACGGCGGTCAGCTGACCGTCTTCAGCCCGCATCGGGGGGCCGTCGGGTTGGCCAGCTTCGTGCTGCTCTCGCCGCGCCATCCCGAGGTCGATGCCTGGGTCGCGGATGCCGAGGTGCGGGAGGAGCTCGAGCAGATGCGCTCCGGTGGATGGGACCGCAGCGCCCGCGACGCTCGCTCTGTCCCAGTCCTCGACACCGGGGCCTCGGCGGTCGGCCCGGGCGGGGAGGAGCTGCCGGTCCTGATCTCACCGCTGGTCGACGCCCGCTTCGGGCCAATCGCGGCGTTCGGCATCCCCGCCGTGGATGACGCCGACCGGGACATTGCCGGGCGGATCGAGCGCGTCCCAACCGCGGCGGAGCCAGGCGAGGATGGGGGGAGCCGGGCGTTGGCCCGAGCGAGGTTGCGGGCGCCGCCGCGGTCGCGGGAGCGCGCGAGACCAAGCGCTACCGCGCCAACGACTTCTCGATCTCGCGCCAGCGCTCCTGGGGCACCCCGATTCCGGTCATCCATTGTCGGCAATGCGGTCCGGTGCCGGTGCCCGAGGCGGACCTGCCGGTGGTGCTGCCGCGCGACATCGCTCCCACCGGGGAGGGAAACCCCTTGGCCGAGCGCCCCGATTTCGTCGACGTCGCCTGTCCCCAGTGCGGCGCCCCGGCCAAGCGCGAGACCGACACCCTCGACTGCCACTTCGACGCGCTCTGGCTCTGGGTGCCGGCGGCGGTCCCGCCCGAGGATCGCGCCGAGCTGATGTTCGAGCACCCGGATCTGAAGGAGTGGTTGCCCGCCGAGCGCCTCGTCGCCGGCGGCGACAGCGGCGGCTTCGTCTTCGACCAACGCATCGTCGCCAAGGCGCTGCGCGACATTGGCCCCTTTGCCTTCCTCGAGGACGGCGAGCCGTTCGCCGGCTGCCTCTTCCACGAGATGGTGATCGCCGACGGGCGCAAGATGAGCAAGCACCTCGGCAACGTCGTCAATCCGGACGAGCTGGTGGAGCGCTACGGCGCCGACACGGTGCGGCTGGCGATCCTCTACGCCGCCGGCCCGGCGAAGACGCTCAACTGGAGCGATGGGGCGCTGCGCTTTGCCCACCGCTTCCTGCGCAATCTCTGGACCTACTCGCACGACCGCTTCGTGGCGCTGGAGGGCACCCCGCACGACGAGGAGGCCGCTGCCGATACCGAGTTCATGCGCGACCGCCTGCGCAAATGGTGCGACAACGGGCTCGCCCGGATCACCGACGACGTCGAGCAACTGCAGATGCACAAGGCGGTTCGCAACATCACCCGCCTCTTCGAGCGGATCCAGGACTTCGAGAAGCGCGTGGTCAAGCGCCGCGGTCAGCTCGACCGCGCCGATGCCGAGGCGCAGATCGCCGCCTTGGTGCTGTTGGCGCAGGCCCTGGCCCCGTTCGCACCCCATGCGGCGGAGGAGATTCTGCTCGGATCCGGCCGCGCCGAGGCCGCCGAGCTGCCAGTCCGCTGGCCCGAGGCGGCGTCGATTCCAGTTGCGGCGGAGCCCTCCGCGGCGAGCGGATAAGGATCTCCGACAAAAGTCCGCCGATTAAGCAAACTGGCTTGATTGTTACACGGCAGTGTGTTATGAATTCCCCTGCCGGGCGATCAAACCGGTGAAGGGGGCGGGGCTTCTCAAGATCTGGGAAACCGCCTTGGGGTGGCAAAGGAGGACCAGTCATGAGCCAGGCCGGATACGGACCTGGTGACGTCGGCACGGCCGGCGCGGCCCCGCCTCACTTCATCGTTTTGCTTGGCTCAACTGCCGGTTCGGGGTGGAGACTTGACGTCGAAGCGGTGCTTCGACGGCTGCCAGGCGATGCCGGTGGCGAGCTCTCCCGGCGTCGTCTCCAGGGCGCCCGCGAGCTTGACGATGGTCCCGAGGCGCGGCTCGCGGCCGGCCCGCTCCAGCAGCGATATCTCGGTCCGGTGCAGCTCGCACCGGTTGCCCAGCTCTTCCTGGGAGATGCCGACTTTGGTCCGGGCCTGGCGAAGATTTGCGGCAAAGCGCTCCTGAGGGGTCATCGAATAGCGATTCTTTGGTGCTGAAGACAGGAACTCTACAGACAGAAAGTTTCTCCACACCGGTGCAACTGCGCGTTTCGCTACTTTGCAGTCGGGGATGGCACGCCGATATCCGAATATTTACGCAGAAAGCGTTGAGCACTGGCCACCGGTGTGTTATACCCGTGCGAGCAAAGGCCGAGCGCCAGTCCCGGGTTGTACCCGGCGGATGGCGGTAAAGGAGGAGTTATGAGCGACGCGCATCTGGGAGGGCCCGGCGGTCCACTAACCAGTTCCTGCGCGACCGAACTCGCTTGTCGCGACTGCGGCTATCGCACCCCCCTGCTCGACACCGCCTTCAAGTGTCCGGCCTGTGGCGAGGGCCTCGACATCGACTACGACTACGAGCGGGCAGGGTCGCTGATCGCCGAGCGTGGGCTCGCCGAGCGGCCCAACAACATCTGGCGCTTCGAGGAGCTGCTGCCGATTCGCTCGCGCGCGGCCCAGGCCAGGGTCGGTCAGTTCTCCGGCCAGACCCCGCTGATCCGCGCCGACCGGCTCGGCGCCGAGATCGGCCTCAAGAATCTCTACCTGAAGGACGACTCGACCAACCGGCCGACCCTCTCTTACAAGGACCGGGTGGTCAGCATGGCGATCGCTCGCCTGCTCGAGCTGGGCAAGGACGAGGTCGGCTGCGTCTCGACCGGCAACGTCGGCACCGCCGTCGCGGCGCTCGCCGCCAAGGCCGGTGCCACCGCCTACATCTTCTATCCCGGCAACATGGAGAAGGGCAAGGCGAAGGCTTGCCGGGCGCTCGGCGCCCAGGTCTGCCAGCTCGACGGCAACTACGACCAGGCCAACCGCGCCTGTCGCGAGCTCTCCCTGGCCAGCGGCATCGAGTTCGCCAACATCACCCTGCGCCCGTTCTACGCCGAGGGGGCGAAGACGATGGCCTTCGAGGTCGTCGAGCAGCTCGAGTGGACCGCGCCGGACCACTTCGTGATCCCGGCCGCCGGGGGCACCCTCTCCTCGCGCGTGCACAAGGGACTGAACGAGCTGGAGACGGTCGGGCTGGCGGAGACGAGCGCGACCAAGATCAACATCGCCCAGGCCGGCGGCTGCGGGCCGATCGCGACGGCGATCCTCGAGGGCGGCGAGATCGAGCCGCAGACCCCCGACACGGCGGCACACTCGCTGGCTATCGGCGCCCCCGGCGACGGCACCCTCGTGCTCGACGCGGTGCGCACCCGCAACGGCTCGGCAGCGACCGCCTCCGATGCGGAGATCTTCAGCGCGATCGACCTCCTGGGGGCAACGGAGGGGCTGCTCACCGAGCCGGCCGGGGGCACCACGATCGCCGCCACCGCCAGGCTCGCCGCCGAGGGCAAGGTCGGCCCCGATGAGACCGTGGTTGCGGTGATCAGCGGCAACGGCCTGAAGACGCTTCAGGACCATCCCGAGAAGCAGTGGCCGGAAATGGTCGCCTGCAACGTCGAGACGATGGGCGAGATGCTCGCCGACTTTCGCCAGGCAGCCGCGGCTGCGCTGCGCTGACGGCAGTCGCCTAGCCTGTGGCGGTGATCGATCCGCCTCAGGTTGACGGCGTCAGCCACCGCACGCTGCGGGCGCGGGGCCTCGACTTCCACGTCGCCGAAGCAGGGTCCGGCGACGACGTCGTCCTCTGCCTGCACGGCTGGCCGCAGCACTGGTACGAGTGGCGGCGGCTGATGCCGGCCCTGGCCGATCGCCACCGGGTGCTGGCGATGGACCTGCGCGGCTTCGGCTGGTCCGAGGCTCCGCGCGAGGGCTATGAGAAGGAGAACCTGGCAACCGACGTGCTCGCCGTCCTCGACGAGCTCGGGGTCGAGCGGGTGAAGCTGGTCGGCCACGACTGGGGCGGCTGGATCGGCTTTCTCCTCTGCCTCCGGGCGCCGCAGCGCTTCGAGCGCTTTCTCGCCCTCAACATCGTGCCGCCCTGGATCACGTTCAGGGCCGGAATCGGCCATGCCTGGCGCTTCTGGTACCAGCAGCTGATCCTCGCGCCGGGCATCGGCTACCGCCTGCACCGGAGCGGCAATTTCGTTCCGCGGATCCTCGTCGGCGGCTCCGAGAAGCGCGAGGCCTGGGACGAGGAGGCGCTGCGCGCCTTCGCCGACCGCTTCACCGAGCCGGCGCGGGCGCGGGCGGCCGTGCAGATGTACAGGGTCTTCAACTGGCGCGAGCTGCCGCCGATCCTGCGTGGGCGCTACGCCGATGATCGGCTGCTGGTGCCGACTCGCCTCGTCTTCGGCGTCGACGATTCCGTCCTGCGCCCGCCGATGCTGAGCGGATATGAGCAGCATGCCGAGGACATGGAGGTCGAGTTCGTGCCCGACTGCGGCCACTTCATCGTCGACGAGCAGCCGGACCTTGTCGCCGCCCGGGCGCGCGAGTTCTTCGTCCCGGGCGTGCTGTAGCCGGATAGCGAGGAAACACCTACGCGCAGTCGTCAGGAGCGGATCCGTGCCTCTTCGAGGTCGAGGTCGCGCTCGATCTGGCGCGTGGTTGCGTTGCGCAGCCGTTCCGCCCGCTGCAGCTCGAGCAGGATCTCGCGCTCGATCCCGATCAGCTCGCGGCGCAGCTCGCCGTAGTCGGCGATCCGCTGCTCGCGGGCGGCGGTCTCGGGGTCCTCGCCGCCGAGCACCGCCTGGCACATCCGGAAGCGGGCCTGGTAGAGATCGCGGAGGCGCTTCAACTGCGCCTCGTCCGCCCGCTTCTCGCCCTCCATCTCGTCGATCCGGTCCAGCGCCGCCTGCGCCGCCTCCATCCGGGCGACCGCCTCTTCGTCGCTCCAGCGCCGCGGCTCCTCCAGTCGCAGCTTGCGGATCACGAAGGGCAGCGAGAGGCCCTGGCCAACCAGGGTGATCAGGATCAGGGCGAAGGTGAGGAAGATGATCTGGGGGCGGCCGGGAACGTCGAAGGAGACGGCGAGGGCGGCCGCCAGGGAGACGGCGCCGCGCATCCCGCTCCAGCCAACCGCGAAGCGTTCGCCCAGGGTCTCGCCCGCGTCCGAGCGCATCGCGAAGACGAAGGCGAGGCGAATTGCGATCGAGGCGGCGGCGATCGCCGCCGCCGGGCCGAGCAGCTCGCCAACCCCGGATGAGCTCGCTTCGAGCGAGTCGACGATTCCCGGCAGCTGCACCCCGAGCAGCACGAAGAGGGTCATCTCGAGCGTGAAGATGAGGACGTTCCAGAAGGCGATCGAGGTGAGGCGGGTGTCGGCGTCGACCAGGCGCGGGGCCTGGTAGCCGCCGTAGAGGCCGGCGACGACGGCGGCGAGAATGCCGGAGACGCCTGCTTCCTCGGCGCCGATGTAGGCGCCGTAGGCGGTCAGCACGGTGAGGACGACGACGAGGCTGGCGTCGTCCTGGCGGCGGATGACGAGGATTGAGAGGAAGCCGACGGCGATGCCGATGGCGATGCCGCCGAGCGAGATGGCGACGAATTCGAGCGCCGCGTCGCCGAGCGAGAAGGCGCCGCCGGTGGCGACGCCGAGGGCGATCGAGTAGAGCACCAGGGCGGTGCCGTCGTTGATCATCGACTCGCCTTCGACCAGCAGCCGCACCCGCTCGGGGCCGCCGATGCGACGGAAGATGGCGATCGCGGCGACGGCGTCGGTGGGAGCGAGGACGGCGCCGAGCAGGGCTGCCTCGGCCCAGCCGAGTCCCGGGACCGTGGCGTGGGCGACCAGCGCCACCACCGCGGCGGTGAGAAAGACGAGGACGACCGCGAGCAGGGCCAGCGGTCGCATCACCGTGCGCAGCTCGCGTGGGGAGGTGCGCCAGCCGGCGGAGAAGACCAGCGGCGGCAGGAAGACGAGGAAGATCACGTCCGGATCGAGGTCGACCGTCGGCAGGCCGGGGACGAAGGCGATCGCCAGGCCGCCGACGACGAGCACGATCGGCGCCGGCACGTTGCCGTAGTCGGCGAGTCGCACCAACAGCGTCGCCGCCAGCATCAGAACGAGGATTGACTCGATTTGGTTCATCGGAGGCATAACATCCTGCCAGTGGCCGACACGCTCACTCCCCCGCTTGACGAGGTCGACCACGTTCGTGGCGAATTGGGGAGGCCGCTGGAGCTGACGATGTTCGGCGATTTCCAGTGCCCCTTCTGCCTCGGCGCCCAGTCGGTCCTGCGCCGGGTGCACGATCGCCTCGGCGATCGCCTCGTCTTCGCCTTCCGCCACCTGCCGATTCCCGAGCGCCATCCGCTGGCGCCGCTGGCGGCCGAGGCCAGCGAGGCCGCCGCCGCCCAGGGCAAGTTCTGGGAGTACCACGACGCCCTCTTCCCGGCCCAGCCGAAGCTCTCGCGCGAGACGATGCTCGAAGTCGGCCGCGACCTCGGCCTCGACGCCGAGCGCATGGCCGCCGAGATCGACTCCGGCATCCACCGCCCTCGGGTCGAGCGCGACCTCGCCTCAGCCGCGCAGAGCGGTGCCACCGGTACTCCCAGCTTCTTCGTCAACGGCGAGCGCCACTACGGCGCCTACGACGCTTCGTCGCTGGTCGAGGAGCTGGAGGCCGGCACCGCAACTGGTTGAATATCGGCTGGTTAGTACGGCAAAACTGTCCAGCCAGGGGGAGAGGTAGATGGCAAGGGTGCGGGTGGCGGCGTTTGTGTTGTGCCTGTTCGGGGCGCTGGGGGCGGTTGCTCCGGCATTGGCGGCAGCGGGGTCTATTGCGGGCACGGTTACCGCCGCGGTCGGTGGCGCTCCCGTTGCCGGGATCCAGGTCTGCGCTCGGGTCGAACCCCTTGCCTTCGAAGAGACCTGCGCCGAAACCGATGCCGGCGGTGGTTACGCGTTGGCCGGACTGCCCTCGGGCTCCTACAAGGTGCGCTTCTCCGAGCGCCAGAACCGCAACTACGTCGATCAGTTCTTCAGCGGCAAAAGCGAATTCAGCACCGCGGACCCGATCGCGATCGCGGCCACCGAGAACAAAACCGGGGTCGACGCCGCGCTGCAGGCGGGCGGCACGATCGCCGGCACGGTCACCGATTTCGGAACCGGCATCGCGGTCGCCAACTTCCCGGTCTGCGCGTTCGCGAGCACCCCATTGGGCGAAGTCGGTCGCTGCTGGCGCACCGATGGGGATGGCAACTACGCGATCAATGGCCTTCCGCCCGAGGACTACGAGGTCGAATTCCTCGGCGAAGGCGAGTTCAACTACCTGACGCAGTACTACGACGGAGCCACCACCGCGGCGACCGCCACGCCCGTCCCGATCGCCGGTCCGGGCGACCTCGAATCGTCGATCGACGCCGCCCTCCGGCCTGGCGCCGAAATCTCCGGCACCCTGACCGCAGCCGGGACCCACAAACCGCTTTCGGGGGTCGAGGTGTCGCTGCTGGCGCCGGTGACCGAAGAGGTGCTGAAGTTCGTCGAGACCGACTCCGCCGGGCGCTACGCGTTCCGCGGTCGTCCCGCCGGCACTTACGTAATCGGCTTCTCGCACACCATGTTCGGGTCATTCAACAGCGACTGCTACCAGGCCCAGTACTACAGAGGCGCCGCTGGCTTCGCGAGCGCGACGCCGCTCACGGTCGCGCCCCCGGACGTCCTCGCCGGAATCGATGGCGAGGTCACCGACATCTGCCCGAAGACCGGCCCGCAGCCGGTCCAGGTCACCCTGATCCCGACCGCGCCGCAGCCACGGCCGTTCAAGTGCAGGAAGGGCAAGAGGAAGAAGTGGGTCAAGGGCAGGTACCACTGCGTCAAGAAGAAGCACCACCGTCGCGGCGGCAAGCACGGCCCGCATGCGGTGGCCAGCGGTCGTTGAGGGCGCTGGTTCAGCGGGTCAGCCAGGCGGCCGTCGACGTCGAGGGAGAGCGCGTGGCGCAGATCGGTCCCGGGATGCTGGTCCTGCTCGGGGTTGGCTTGGGCGATGGCGAGGCGGAGGCCGATCGGTTGGCAGACAAGGTTCGTGCCCTGCGGATCTTCGACGATCCCGACGGCAAGATGAACGAGCCGCTGGGCGAGCGCGAGATTCTCTGCGTCAGCCAGTTCACCCTCTACGGCGAGGCCCGCAAGGGCAACCGTCCCAGTTACGTCGGCGCCGCCCGGCCAGAGCTGGCGCGGCCGTTGTACGACCGCTTCTGCGAGCGGCTCGGCGCCAGCAAGGGCGTCTTCGGAGCCTGCATGGGCGTGGCCCTGATCAACGACGGTCCGGTTACGTTGATGCTCGAGGTCGAGCCGGCGACCGAGCGCTAGGTTCGCCCTCGATGGGATCCGCAATCGGGGAGATCGAGGTCGAGGGGCGCCGGCTGGCTTGGCGCACGGCGGGCGCCGGTCCGCCGTTGCTGTTGGTCAACGGCTACGCCGCCACCGGCGCGGACTGGGACCCGGGCTTCCTCGCCGGGCTGGCGCAGTCGTTCGAGCTGATCTGCCCCGACAACCGCGGCGTTGGCGGCTCCGGGCTCGGCGGGACGGAGCTGACGATCGACGGCATGGCCGCGGACCTGGAGGCCCTCCTCGACGCTCTGGCGATCGACCGCATCACCGTTGTCGGCTGGTCGATGGGCGGCTTCGTCGCTCAGTGCCTTGCCGCCCGTGCGCCGGGACGCATCGAGGCGATGGCCCTGTTGGCGACCGACCCCGGCGGCCCCGGCTCGATAGCCGCGGCGCCGGCGGACTGGGCCCGCCTGATCGATCCTTCCGGGACCCCGCGCGAGCGCGCCACCCGCCTGATCTCGCTGCTCTTCCCACCCGACCTGGCGCCGGAGATCGACCGCCGCTTCGGCGATCTCGTCGCCACCGCCCAGGCCCAGCTCTCGCCGTCAGCCCTGCGGGCGCAGGAGGCGGCGATGGAGTCCTGGCACCGGCTCTCGCGGGCAAGTCCAGGCGCCGGCGGGACCCCGCCGACCCTGGTCCTCCACGGCGACCTGGACGCCGTCATTCCCGCCGCCAACGCCGCCGCCCTCGCCAGCCGCTGGCCGGGCGCCGAAGTGGAGATCCTCCCCGGCTGCGCCCATGCCCTCATGGCTCAGGAGCCCCAGCGCGTCGCCACGCTGATCCGGGCCCTGACCCAGCCCTGAAGGATCGGCGGGCGCGGGAGGAACTTCGGTGCTTCCCTTCCTCGGCGGCACCTCGCCGTAGCGCGTCGGCTCGACCTGGACGGCCGCGCAGCTCCCGGCGGCGAAGCGGGCGCGACTCATCCCGGGTCCGGGCAAGCCGTTTCCACGGTCAGTTTCGATGCCGGAGGAGGGACTCGAACCCCCGACACGCGGATTATGATTCCGCTGCTCTAACCAGCTGAGCTACTCCGGCGAGGGAGGGGCATGGTAGCGATGGGGCGGTGGGCTTTGGCGGCTGCGGGGGGCCTGCGATCCTTGCTCGTATGGTTGCCGGCTCGGGGCGCACTCCAGGATCGGGATGGGCGGCGATGCGGCCGCTGCTGGTCGGCTTGCTGCTGCTCGTCGACGCGTTTGCGGTGGCCTCTTTGGCGATCGTCCACCCGGGCGGCTGGTTCCCGCCCTTCATCGCCTTCGGCTCACTGCTGCTGGGGCTGATCTGGTTCGAGGCCTGGGCGCTGCGCCACCGGCACGACGACAACTAGGCGAGTCAGGGGTTTGGTGGAGCGTGTTGATCTAATCGGGCGGTCGCGAGCGGCGCTTGCAGGGGAAAAGGTCGCGTCGGTCGGTGGCGAGAGCTAGGGTTGCGGGGGTGAGTGCCACTTTGGACAGGGGACTGGGCGGATGAGCGCCGAGCTGGATAGGGCGGTGCGGACTGTCGTGCGCGAGTGCATGAGCGTCTCCCCCGGCGAGGAGGTGCTCGTCGTCTGCAATCCCGTCACCGAAGAGATCGGGGCGCTGATGCGGATCGAGGCCCAGGGCGACGGCGCGATGGCGACGCTGGCGGTGATGTCCGAGCGCGAATCGCCGGCGGCCGAGCCGCCGGATGTGGTCGCCGCGGCGATGGCCGAGGCCGACGTGGTGCTGGCGCCGACGATCCAGTCGATCTCCCACACCGCTGCCCGCAAGAAAGCGAGCGAAGAGGGCGTCCGCATCGGCAGTCTCCCGGGCGTGACCGAAGACATGCTGACCCGGCTGATGACCAGCGACCTTTCCGAGGTGCGCCGGCGAGGCTGGGCGCTCAGCGGCCTCCTCAACGGCGGCGCCGAGGCGCGCATCACCTGCCGCCATGGGAGTGACCTGCGGCTGGGCCTGGAGGGGCGGCTCTCGATCGTCGACGCCGGCGAACTCGGCAACCGCGGCGCCTTCGGCAACCTGCCCTGCGGCGAGGCCTTCATCGCGCCGGTTGAGGGGACCGCCGAGGGCACGCTCGTCGTCGACGGCTCGATTGCCGAAGTCGGCCTGCTCGACACGCCAACCTCGCTGACGCTCCGTGGCGGTCACCTCACCGACACCACCGGCTCCGACGGCGCCGCTCTGATGGAGATGCTGAGCGCCCACGGCGAGGACGGCACCAACGTCGCCGAGCTCGGGATCGGCACCAACGAAGAGGCGCTGCTTACCGGCAACATCCTCGAGGACGAGAAGATCCTCGGCACCTGCCACGTCGCCTTTGGGGCCTCGGCGGCGATCGGCGGCACGGTTCAGGTGCCGGTCCACATCGACTGCGTTGTGCTCGAACCGACGATCGAAATCGACGGTGAGACGATCGTCAGCGGCGGCGAGCTGCTGCTTTGAGCCGGGCGAACGCGGCCGCCGGCGGCTAGCCTCAGCCTATGCCGGTCCTGCTCGCGGTTCCCAACGTCTCGGAGGGGCGCGACCGCGACCGCCTCGCCCCCCTGGAGAAGGCGTTCGGCCGCGGTGTCTCCCTGCTCGACCGCCACACCGACGCCGATCACGACCGCACCGTCTTCACGCTGGCCGGCGGGCCGGGGCCGCTGATGGAGGGCCTCGTCGCCGGCGCCGAGGAGGCGTTGGAGACGATCGACATGGGGACCTACGGCGGTGTTCACCCGGCAATCGGAGCGCTCGACGTCTGCCCGCTGGTCTGGCTCGATCCCGCCGACCGCGATGCCGCCCGCACCGAGGCGGTCGCCACGGCGGCGCAGATCGGGGGCCTCGGCATCCCGGTCTTCCTCTACGGCGAGTTGGCGCGTGGGCCGGGGCGGGCCGAGCGGGCTTACTTCCGTAACGGCGGCCTGCCTGAGCTCTGGTTGCGGATGGAGTCGGGAGAGCTGCAGCCGGACTTCGGGCCGCAGCTGCCGCACCCCCGCGCCGGTGCCACCCTGGTCACCGCCCGCCCGCCGCTTGCCGCCTTCAACATCGAGCTCGACAGCGGCGACATCGAGGTCGCCCGCTCGGTTGCCGCCGGCCTGCGCGAGGCCGGGGGTGGGCTGCGCGGGGTGCGGGCGATCGGGCTGCTGCTCTCGAGCGGCCGGGCCCAGGTATCGACCAACGTTCACGACCCACTCGCGGTGCCCCTGGGGACGGTGGTGGAGCGGGTGCGGGAGCTGGCGGCAGCGCTCGCCGCCCGCCCGCTCGAGGCAGAGCTGGTGGGCCTTGTCCCGGCTGCCGCCCTGCGCGACTACCCCGGGGACGTGCCGCTGCGCGACTTCGACCCCGACCGGCACGTGATCGAGCGGCGGCTGGCTGCTCTGACCGACTAGATTCTGGCCATGGCCCAGACCAAGAAGAAGCGCCGGCGCAAGCAGCGCGGCACTCAGGGCGGTCGCATCGACGCCAACACCCGCTCAAAACCGCGCAGCCGCGCCGAGGCGAAAGCCCGCGCCCGTTCCAAACGCAAGCCGGTGGCCCGCGTCGACCTGCCGCCAACCTGGCGCAGCTCGATCACCCGCGGCCTCGTCGCCGCCGTCATCTTCTTCGTCCTGCTGCTGCTGATCTTCAAACGCCCGATCGGCACCTCGCTGGCGCTCGGCGCCTTCATGCTCGCCTTCTACATCCCCGCCGGGTACTTCATCGACATGACCTTGTGGCGGCGCCGCGAGCGCACGCGGATGCGCTCGCAGGGCGACTAGGAGGACTGCCGTGGGCCTCGACGTCGAGATGCTCACGGTCGGCGCGATCGCCGAGAACTGCTTCCTGCTGCGCCGCCAGGGCTCCGACCGCGTCCTCGTCGTCGACCCCGGCGAGGAGGCGGAGCGGATTCTCGCCGCCGCGGGAGAGATGGGCGAGGTCGAGGCGATCCTGCTCACCCACTGTCATTTCGACCACATCGGCGCTGTCGCCCCGGTGGCGGCGGCGACCGGGGCGCCGGTCTACTGCCCGCAGCTCGAGCTGCCGCTGCTCGCCGACATCATGGCCTTCGTCCCCTGGCCCGGCTTCGGTCCTTACGAGAGCTATGACGCCGACGAGACCGTCGCCGGCGGCGAGGCGCTGGAGCTGGCCGGGCTCGTGCTCGACGTCGTCTTCACGCCCGGCCACAGCCCCGGCCACGTCACCTACTCGGTCCGCGGCGAGGGGGCGATCTTCTCCGGCGACGTGCTCTTCCAGGGCTCGGTCGGCCGTGTCGACCTGCCCGGCGGCGACGGACCGACGTTGATCGAGTCGATCGGCACCCTGCTCGACACCCACCCCGACGAGACCGTTGTCCATCCCGGCCACATGGGGATCACGACGCTGGGGGCCGAGCGCGCCTCCAACCCGTTCCTCGCTTCGCTGGCGCGGTAGGCGGTTTACCGCAGCGGTAAGTAAGGTCGCCGCAATCATGGCCAGCAAGTACCAGGCGCCCCGCGGGACCTTCGACGTGCTGCCCGAGCAGGCACGGGGGCGGGCGCGGATCGAGCGCGCCGCGGCGGCGATCTTCGCCCGCGCCGGCTACGAGCCGGTGGCGACGCCGGCCTTCGAGGACACCGAGTTGTTCGAGCGCGGCGTCGGCAAGTCGACCGACATCGTCCGCAAGGAGATGTTCACCTTCGAGGACAAGGGCGGGCGCAGCCTCACCCTGCGGCCGGAGGGAACGGCGCCGATCTGCCGCGCCTATCTCGAGCACGGGATGCACAAACGGGCGCAGCCAGTCAAGCTCAGCTACCTCGGTCCATTCTTCCGCCACGAGCGTCCGCAGGCCGGTCGCTACCGCCAGTTCCACCAGCTCGGGGCCGAGTGCATCGGCACCGACTCGCCGCTGGCCGACGCCGAGGCGATCATGCTGCTCTCCGACCTGCTCGGCGAGCTCGGCGTGCCCGGGGTGGAGCTGCGGCTCGGCAGCCTCGGCTCGCTCGACGCCCGGCGCGCCTATCTGGAGGAACTGAAAGCGCATCTGCACGCCCACGAGGGCGAGCTGTCGGAGGATGTGCGGGAGCGGATCGACATCAATCCGCTGCGCGCCTTCGATTCCGACCACGCGGACACCCGGGCGGTGATGGCCAGAGCGCCAACGATCGTCGGCGCCCTGGCCGGCGAGGACGCCGAGCACTTCGCCGAAGTACGTGCACTGCTCGATGCCGCCGGCATCGCCTACAGGGTCGATCCAACCCTGGTCCGCGGCCTCGACTACTACACGCGGACGATCTTCTCCTTCGTCTGCGACGCACTCGGGGCGCAGTCGGAGATCGGCGGCGGTGGCCGCTACGACGGCCTGATCGAGCAGCTCGGCGGACCGCCGACGCCAGCCGTGGGCTGGGCGGCGGGGATCGAGCGGATCCTGCTGGCGCTGGATGAGGAGGACGAGGCGCCGGGACGCGATGCATTTGTCGCGATCGCCGACGATGGACAGCGGGCGCGGGCGATGGCGCTCGCGGTCGAGCTGCGCCACGCCGGTCTCTCGGCTGAGATCGACCTCGCCGGCCGCGGCCTCAAGGGGCAGCTCAAACACGCCAACCGGATCGGCGCCCGTCGCGTCCTCATCCTCGAGGCCGACGGCTCCGCCCAGCTGCGCGACATGGGCACCGGAGAGCAGCGCGCGGCGGACCCCGGCAACCTTGTCGACGAGATGACCGGAGGAGAGTCGTGAGCGAGACGCCCGCCCTGAGCCCGAACAAATACCGCGATACCTGGTGCGGCCAGGTGCTCGGCGACCGTGTCGACTCCGAGGTACGGGTTGCCGGCTGGGTCCACCGCCGCCGCGATCACGGTGGCCTGATCTTCATCGACCTGCGCGACCGCAGCGGCATCGTCCAGCTCGTCTTCCATCCCGACGTGTCCGGTGAGTCGTTCGAGGCGGCCCACCAGCTGCGGGCCGAGGATGTGCTGACGGCGGCCGGGCCGGTGGTCCGGCGCTCTCCCGAGACCGTCAACCCGGAGCTGCCGACCGGCGAGGTCGAGCTCAAGGTGACGAGCGCCGAGCGGCTGGCCGACGCCGAGACCCCGCCCTTCCAGATTGAGGGCTTCTCCGGCGAGGTTGGCGAGGATGCCCGCCTGCGTTACCGCTATCTCGACCTGCGTCGCGAACAGATGCGCGAGGCGCTGATGCTGCGTCACCGGGTGACCGCGGCGATGCGCGAGTTCCTCGACCGCGAGGGGTTCGTCGACGTCGAGACCCCGGTGCTGACCCGCTCGACGCCCGAGGGCGCCCGCGACTTCCTCGTCCCCAGCCGCCAGCAGCAGGGCTCCTTCTACGCGCTGCCACAGTCGCCACAGCTGTTCAAGCAGCTGTTGATGGTGGCCGGCTTCGAGCGCTACTACCAAGTGGCACGCTGCTTCCGCGACGAGTCGACCAGGGCCGACCGTCAGGCCGAGTTCACCCAGCTCGACATCGAGATGTCCTTCGTCGACGGCGAGGACATCATCGACGTCAACGAACGGCTGCTGGCCCACGTCTTCGAGCGCGCCGGCGGTCCCCAGATCGAGCTGCCGATGCAGCGCATGTGTTACGACGAGGCGATGGGTCGGTTCGGCACCGACCGGCCCGACCTGCGCTTCGGGCTGGAGCTCGTCGACCTCGGCGACGCCCTGCACAAGACCGAGTTCAAGGTCTTTCGCTCGGTCCTCGACGGTGGTGGCGCGATCCGCGGCATCAACGCCGGCCGCCGCGAGATGCCGCGCTCGGAGCTCGACAAGCTGATCTCCCGCGCCCAGGAGCTGGGGGCGAAGGGGCTGGTCTGGGCCTTCCGCGAGGGAGAGGGCTGGCGTTCCCCGATCGCCAAGTTCCTCAGTGAGGCCGAGCTCGCCGATCTGAACGAGCGCCTTGGTGCCGAGGAGGGGGACCTGCTGCTGCTCGTGGCCGACGAGCGCAAGGTGACCGATGCCGTGCTCGGGCAGATGCGGATCGATCTGGCGGAGCGCTTCGGCCTGATCGACGAGGCTGACCACAAGCTGGTCTGGATCGTCGACTGGCCGCTGATGGAGTGGAACGCGGAGGAGCAGCACTGGGACTCGCTGCACCACCCGTTCACGGCGCCGGCGGGAGAGTTCGACCCGGAGAATCCGGGCCCGGCGCGGGCGGTCGCCTACGACGTGGTCTGGAACGGGCAGGAGCTCGGCGGCGGCTCGATCCGTATCCACGACGCCGCGGTCCAACAGCAGGTCTTCGCCGCGCTCGGGATCGATGCCGAGACGGCCGAGGCCCGCTTCGGCTTCCTGCTTGAGGCGCTGCGCTACGGGGCGCCGCCGCACGGGGGCATCGCCTACGGGGTCGACCGCATCGTCCAGCGCCTCAGCGGCGCCGAGACGATTCGCGATGTAATTGCCTTCCCCAAGACCGCCTCGGGCTTCGACCTGTTGGTTGGCGCCCCGGCCCCGGTCGACGACGTCCAGATCCGCGACCTCGGCATCTCCCTCCACCAGCGCAAACTCGCCGGTCACTGAGATGGGGCTCCGGGACTGGCTTCCACGCAGGTGGCGCCCGGCTCCCGGACCCGGCCAGACGCCCGTCTTCGTCGACGACCCCAGCTTCGACAGCTGGGAGGTGGTGCGGGATTTCGCCGATCTGAGGACCGCGCGGGCCTGGCACCAGGCGCTGATCGAGGCCGATATCGAGGCGGCGCTGACCGCCGACTGGCCGCTGGATCGCTTCGGCCACGGCGACATCGCTCTCCGCGTTCCCGCCGACCGCTGGAGCGAAGCCGAGATGCATCTCTCCAACCTCGACACGGACGATTTCTAATCCTCGTCCGCCGCGCTCGGCGACAGCGCCTGCGCGAGCGCTCACGGTGGTACGGTTGAGCCAAGGCTCGAGCCCGTACGAGAGCCGTCTCACCGTTTGACCCAACACAAACGGCGCGGGAGCCGGGAGTCTCCGGGCCCCTTGGGGTCAGGAGCAGGCACCCACCTTCACTTGAAGGGATCAAAGCCAGAGGCGGCAACGGCGGGCTGGGGCCTTTTTTGTTTGCCTGGGGAGAGATTTGGGAGAGATGTGGCTTGGTGCGCACCATTGGTGCGGGCGCTGGCGGCAGTATCCGGCGCGTGGCCGACGAGGAGTGCATCCACCGCCATATGGATGGGGGATGCACTCCTCGTGAGAGAAATGGCGCCCCGGCGAAGCTCGCGAGCCTTGGCGTCGATCGAGTGATCGGTGAGTTGGCTGGACGGCAGCACGGAGTGGTCGGGCGATGGCAGTTGGAGCGCTCGGGCGTCGGGCGCGGTGCGATCGAGGGGAGGGTCGAACGAGGGAGATTGCTGCCATTGCATCTCGGCGTCTACGGGGTTGGGTTTCGGCCGGCAACCATCGAGGCGCGGTGGATGGCCGCGGTTCTGGCCTGTGGGCCTGGCGCTGTACTCAGCCACCGGACCGCGGGGCAGCTTTGGGGGATCGTGCCGCGACAGGCGACCGTGCCGGAAGTGACCAGGCCGGGCTTCTTTCGCCGGCGAGCGGGAGTGCTCTGCCGTCGATCCGCGGTTCCGCCGGATGAGATCGACGAGCTGCTGGGGATTCCGGTGACCTCTGTGGTGCGGACGCAGTTCGATCTGGCTGGCGTGCTGTCGAAGCGGGGGCTGGAGCGGGCGATGCACGAGGCGGAGGTGAAGCGGCTGACGGATCGGCTTTCGTTGCCGGACCTGCTGGAGCGGTATCCGCGGCGACGAGGAGCGGCCAACCTGCGGGAGCTGCTCGCCGCGAAGACGCCGGCGGGGATTGCCCAGACCGATCTCGAGGAGCTGTTCGTCGAGTTCCTCGATGCCCATGGTCTGCCGCGGCCGCGGCTCAACGCGACGCTGCCGGTTCGGGGAAGACTGCTGAGGCCCGACTGCATGTGGCCGGCGCAGCGGCTTCTACTCGAGCTCGACGGGCGCGAGGTTCATCGCACGGATCGGGCCTTCGAGAGCGACCGGCAGCGGGACCGGATCCTCCTCGTGGAGGGATGGCGCTCAACGCGGGTCACCTGGCGGCAGCTGCGGGAGGAACCGGCTGTGATCGCCGCCGATCTGCGGGAGCTGCTGCGGCTCGAGTCCGTGCCTCCTACCCTGTAGTCATGGACCGAGAGCTGTTCGAGCACTATCTGAGCGATGAGAGTCGGCGGGGCACCGCGGTCGAGGGGGCCTTCACGGGCGCCGCGGGTGGCGCCGCCTGCGGCGATCTCTCCCGGGTCTCGTTCGTGGTCGAGGCCGAGCGGGTCACCGATGTCAGCTTCGACTCGGAGGGATGCGGAGCGACCAGGGCCGCCACCGCGGCGGTGGCGGAGACGATCGACGGTGCTCCCGTGCTCGCGGCGGCGGCGATCGACATCGACGCGGTTGCCGAATCCATCGGCGGGCTGACCCCGGCCAAGCGGCACGCGGCCCAGCTTGCCGCCGACGCTCTGCATCGCGGACTCGCGAGTGCCGCCGCTTCCTCGCTGCGCCTGGCGCTCCCGCCGGCGATGGAGGGGGCCGTCGACCGAGAGACCGCGGCCGCCCGGTTGGCGCCAAGGACCAGCGAGCGCGTGGCCGTCGCCATGTCCGGCGGCGTCGACAGCGCCGTCGCGGCGCTGCTGGAGCGCGAGCGCGGGGCAGACGTGGTTGGCGTCACCGTCAAGCTCTGGGCCGATCCGGAGACCGATGGGGCCAAGGCCTGCTGTTCCCCGGAGGCGGTGCTCGGCGCCCGCGGGCTCGCGCACTCGCTGGGAATCCCGCACTTCACCCTCGACCTCGAGGAGGAATTTCGCCGCCGCGTCGTCGGTCGCTTCATCGACGGCTACGCGGCCGGCAGCACTCCCAATCCCTGCGTCCTCTGCAACGGCGAGGTGCGGATCGCGGCGATGGTCGATCTGGCCGAGCGGCTCGGTTCCGACCGCCTGGTCACCGGCCACTACGCCCGCATCGTCGAGGATGCCGAGGGGCCGCTGCTTGCCTCCGCCGCCGATGAGGCCAAGGACCAGAGCTACATGCTGGCGGCGCTGCCACCGCAGCTGCTCGGCCGACTCTCGTTCCCGTTGACCGAGCTGACCAAGCCGGAGGTGCGGGAGATCGCCGCGCGCCACGGTCTCTCGGTCGCCAAGAAGCCGGAGAGCCAGGACCTCTGCTTCCTCGCCGGCCAGGGCAAGCGCAAGTTCCTGCGCCGTCACGGTGGGCTGACCGACAACGACGGAGCCGTGCTCGACCGCGCCGGCCGCGCCGTCGGCCGCCATCGCGGCCACCACAACTTCACCGTCGGCCAGCGCCGCGGCATCGGCGTCTCCGCGCCCGATCCCCTCTATGTGATCGCCACCGACGCCGTCGCCAACACGGTCACGGTCGGCACCCGGGCGGAGCTCGAAACCCGCCGCGTCCACGTACGCGACGCGACGCTGCACCGCGATGGCGCCCGCGTCGACGCCGTCCGCCTGCGCTATCACTCGCGCGCCCTGCCGGCCTCGATCGGCGTCGCCGGCCCCGGCCGCCACGATGCCCTCGAGGTCGAGCTGGGCGAGGAGTTTGTCGGCGCCTCCCCGGGGCAGACGGCGGTGCTGCTGGAGGGCGAGACGATCGTCGGCCACGGCACGATCGCCGCCGCGGCCTGACGAGTTCCACCGGCCCCGCTCTGGCCCAAGCCCTTTCTGTCTGCGAAATATTTAGGCTCCCTCACATGAAGGCCCAGGAGATCCGCGACACCTACCTCTCCTTTTTCGAGGAGCGCGGCCACAAGGTGGTCCCGTCGGCCTCGCTCGTGCCCTCCTCGCACGATCCCTCGGTGCTGCTCACCACCGCCGGGATGCAGCCCTTCAAGCCCTACTTCCTCGGTCGCGAGAAGCCGCCGGCGCCGCGCCTCACCGACGTCCAGAAATGCTTCCGCACGACCGACATCGAAGAGGTTGGCAACACCGCCCGCCACCTGACCTTCTTCGAGATGCTCGGCAACTGGAGCTTCGGCGATTACTTCAAGGAGGAGTCGATCCCCTGGGGCTGGGAGCTCGCCACGCAGGGTTTCGGGATGGACCCGGAGCGGATCTGGGTCACCGTCTTCGGTGGCGACGAGGAGCTTGGGCTGGGGCCCGACGAGGAGGCGATCGAGATCTGGCGCCGCGTCGGGGTGCCCGATGAGCGGATCGTCCAGCTCGGCCGCGAGGACAACTTCTGGCAGGCGGGCCCGTCCGGGCCCTGCGGGCCCTGCTCCGAGCTCTACCTCGACCGCGGCCCGGAGTTCGGCGCCGACGACGAGCGCCCGGGCGACGACACCGACCGCTTCCTCGAGTTCTGGAACCACGTCTTCATGAGCTACGAGCTCGCCGAGGACGGCAACCTGACCGAGCTGCCGATGCGCAACATCGACACTGGCATGGGACTGGACCGGATGGCGGCAATTCTCCAAGACGTGCCCTCGGTCTACGAGACCGACCACGTGCGCCCGCTGATCGACCTCGCCGAGGAACTGAGCGGGCGCGGCTACGAGGAGGGCGACGCGGTGACGCGGGCGATGCGGATCGTCGCCGACCACTCGCGCGGGGCCGCCTTCCTGATCGCCGACGGCGTCGTCCCCTCCAACGAGGACCGCGGCTACATCCTGCGACGGATCATGCGGCGGGCGATCCAGCAGGGCAACACGCTTGGGCTCGAGGCTCCCTGGCTCGGCCGCTTCGCCGAGCGCACGATCGAGCTGATGGGCGACGCCTACCCGGAGCTGGTCGCCGAGCGGGAGACGATCGCGCGCTGGGTCGACGACGAGGAGGAGAGCTTCGGCCGCACCCTGGAGCGGGGGACCGAGCTGCTGCGGCGGCTGATCGCCGAGGCGAAGGAGTCGGGGACGTCGTGGATCGAGGCGGCCGACGCCTTCAAGCTGCACGACACCTACGGCTTCCCCTACGACCTGACCAAGGAGCTGCTGGCCGACGAGGGGCTCTCCGTCGATGACTCCGGCTTTGAAGAGCTGATGGAGGAGCAGCGCAGCCGCGCCCGCACCGGCGCCGCCACCGCGCACGGCTCCGAGGACTCCCACGAGAGGGTGGCTGCCTTCGCCGCCGCCGCACCGCCGACTCGCTTCGTCGGCTACGAGACCCTCAGTGCCACCACCGCCCTCGCCGCCGTCCAGGGCGACGACGGTCGCGCCCTGGTCAAGCTCGAGGAGAGTCCGTTCTACGCGGAGGGCGGTGGCCAGGTTGCCGACGTGGGGGTCCTGCGCTGGTCGAGTGGCGAGGAGGCTGACGTCGTCGACGTCTTCAGAGTTGGGGACGACCAGGTGCTCGCGGTGGTTCCCCGCCGTCCCCGGACGCAGGAAGACGGGCGCGAGGCTTCCGCTGACGACGAGCATGCCCGGCTGGGAGCAGAGGAGGCGGCCGTCGATGCGCTGGTCGACCGCGAGACCCGCCACGCGACGATGCGCAACCACACGGCGACGCACCTCCTGCACGCGGCCCTGCGCGAGTGTCTCGGCACCCACGTGCGCCAGGCCGGCTCCGCCGTCCGCCCCGACAAGCTGCGCTTCGACTTCACCCATGGCCAGGCGCTCGGCCCGGCGGAGTTGCGCGACGTCGAGGATCGGGTCAACGAGTGGATCAAGGCGAGCGCGCCGGTGCGCTGGATGAACATGGAGCGGGCCGAGGCGGAGAAGCTCGGCGCGATGGCCCTGTTCGGCGAGAAATACGGCGAGTGGGTGCGGGTGGTCGAAGTCAACGGCGTCTCGCGCGAGCTCTGCGGCGGCACCCACGTCGCCAACAGCGCCGAGGTAGGCATCTTCAAGATCGTCTCCGAGGGGTCGAGCGCCGCCAACGTGCGCCGGATCGAGGCGCTCAGCGGCCCCGCCGCGATCGACTGGTTCCGCGAGCGCGAGCAGCAGCTGCGTGAGGCGGGGGAACTGCTGGGAAATCCGCAGGACCCGCTCAGCGGCGCCCGCCGCGCTGCCGAGCAGCTGCGCGAGGCCGGCGCCGGTGCCGAGCAGGCGCAGCGCCAGTTGCTCGGGGAGGAGGCCAAGCGCCTGCACGCGGCGGCAACCGAGATCGGCGGCATCAAGGTCGTCGTCGTCGCTTCGGAGCTGCCGGGGCAAAAGGAGCTGCTCGAGGTCGCCAACCGGGTGCAGTCGACGCTCGGCGGTGCCACGGCGCTGGTGCTCGGCGGCGGCGACGGCGACAAAGTCGCGCTCGTCTCGCTCGTCTCCGAGGAGGCGGTTGGCCGCGGGCTCTCCGCCGCCAAGCTGGTCCGCGAGGCCGCAGCCGTGGTTGGCGGCGGCGGTGGCGGCCGCGACGACATGGCCCAGGCCGGCGGCCGCGACCCGGCCAAGCTCGACGAGGCGCTCGCCACTGCGCGCGCCGCGATCGAGCGGGAGCTCTCCTAGCCTCATGCGGGTGCTCGCCCTCGACCACGGCACCGTGCGAATCGGCTGTGCCCTCTCCGACCCCAGCGGCACCCTGGCAACGCCGCTGCCGGTGATCGAACCGCCAGAGGCGCGCGCGGTCGCCGAGCTGGTCGCCGAGCACGGGGTCGAGCGGGTGGTTGTCGGCCTGCCGCTGCACCTCAGTGGCGAGGAGGGGAGCCAGGCGGGGCTGGCCCGCAGCTTCTGCGCCGAACTGGAGGCGATGCTCTCGATCCCGATCGAGACCTACGACGAGCGCCTGACGACGAAAATGGCGGACGCGACCCGCCGCGCTGGTGCCACCGGCGCGCGCGACTCGATCGCCGCCGCCCATCTGCTGCAGGCCTACCTCGCCGGCCAGGCCGCGATCGAGGAGCGGGCCGATGACTGACGACTGGCTGCAGGACGACCCCTTTGCCAACCCCGAAGACCCGGCCGCGCGCGAGCGCGAGCAGCGCCGGCTCGAACGCGAGGAGAAGCGCCGCAAGCGCGAGGAGAAGCCGGCCAGGAAAGAGGGCAGAAGAGGTAGGAAGGAAGCCGCGCCAGCGCCCGCGCCTCCCGCCGGGGACGCGCCCGCGGTCGAGCCGCTGGCGTCAAGCCGAACCGCACCCGTCCAGCCGCCCGCCGAGCCTGATCCCGCACCCGCCCAGGAGCCACCGCCAGCGGCCGCTCCCGAGGAGCCGGAGCCCCCGCGCGCGCAAAACCCCGCCGCGGAGCCGCCGCTGGCGCCGCGCAGCTCCGAAGAGGAGTTCTGGGACGAGGGGCCCGGCGCCGAGGAGGATTCGTTCGCAGGCGAGCCGATCGAGGCGCCGCCGGTGTCCGCCCCCGAGGGCCGCCGCGGCGGCGGCTCGGGATCGGGCTTCCTCGCCGCCATCGGTCGCCACCCGTTCCGCCTCGTCGGCGCGGTCGTCGCGGTGCTCGTGCTCTGGTTCCTCTTCGCCCTCTTCCAGCCCTTTCATGGCGACGGCTCGGGCAAGGTCGTGGTGACGATTCCCAAAGGGGCCAGCGTCAGCGAGGTTGGCGACCTGCTCGGCGAGAAGGGCGTAGTCGACAGCTCGACCCTGTTTCAGATCCGCACCACGCTTGCCGGCAAGCGCTCGGAGCTGTACCCCGGGCCCTTCACCCTCGCCCACGGGATGTCCTATGGGGCGGCGATCGACGCGCTCTCCAGGGCCCCGGTCAAGCGCGAGACCACGGTCACGATCCCGGAGGGCTACAGTCGCTCGCAGGCGGCGCAGCTGGTCGCCGAAGACGGGCTCGAGGGCGACTACACGAAGGAGACGGTGCGCTCGAGGTACCTCGACCCGGCCCAGTACGGCGGCAAGGGTGCGGTGGACCTGGAGGGCTTCCTCTTTCCCGACACCTTCGTGATGAAGCCGGGAGCGCCCGTCGCCGACTTGGCTCAGCTGCAGCTGCAGGACTTCAAGCGGCGGATCAAAGGCGTCGACATGAGCTACGCCAAGTCGAAGAACCTGACGGTTTTCGACGTCCTCATCATCGCTTCGCTGATCGAGGACGAGGCGGGCATCCCCAGTCAGCGCAAGCTGGTCGCCTCGGTCGTCTACAACCGCCTGCACGAGGGGATGCCACTGGGGATCGACGCGACGATCCGCTTCGCCACCGGCAACTACGAACAGCCGCTGACCGAATCGGAGCTGGCAGTCGACTCGCCCTACAACACCCGTACCAACGCCGGCCTGCCGCCGGGCCCGATCAACAGCCCCGGCCTGACCGCGATCGAGGCCGCCGCCCACCCGGCCAAATCCGACTTCCTCTTCTACGTGAACAAGCCGAACACGTGCAACGAGCTCGCCTTCGCCAAGAGCGAAGCCGAATTCGAAGCCAACGTCGCCAAGTACAACGAAGCTCGCGAAGCCAACGGCGGCAACGAGCCGACCAGCTGCGGGGAATAGGGATGCCGCGGCTGGCGGTCCTCGGTCACCCGGTCGCCCACTCGCGCTCGCCGGCAATGCAGAACGCGGCGCTGGCGGCGTTGGGGCTGGGGGAGGAGTGGCGCTACGAGGCGATCGAGGTCGCCCCGGAGGAGTTCGAGGCGCGGGTGCGGGCGATGCCCGCCGAAGGCTTTGCCGGGGCCAACGTCACCGTGCCGCACAAGCTGGCGGCCCTGGCCCTCGCCGACGCCGTCAGCGAGATGGCGCGCGAGATCGGCGCCGCCAACACGCTCACCTTCAGCGACGCCGGGATCCTCGCCCACAACACCGACGCCGGCGGCCTGATCGCCTCCTTGCCGGAGGCGCCACAGGGGCAGCGCGCCCTGGTCCTGGGGGCAGGGGGCGCGGCGCGGGCGGCGGTCTGGGCGCTGGGAGCGGCGGGGGCGAGCGTCGACATCTGGAATCGCACGCCGGCGCGGGCCGAGACGGTCCGCATCGAGGTTGCCGAGCGCGCGCAGGAGCTCGAGGTCAAGATCGAGGTGGGGACGATCGAGGCGGAGGCGCAGGAGAGCGCGGCCGAGCTCGATCAGAGCGGCTACGAGCTGATCGTCAACACCACCGCGGTCGGCCTCGGAGGCGAGGACCCCTTCGAGCACCTGCCCTTACGGCACGACGGGTTCGGTCCGGGTCAGGCGGTGGTCGACATGGTCTACGGGAACGCTCCCTCCTCGCTGCTGGCCGCCGCCGCCGAGGCCGGGGCGAGGACCGTCGACGGCATCGAGGTCCTCGTCCAGCAGGGCGCCCTCTCCCTGCAGCTCTGGACCGGCCGCGAGCCGCCGGTCGATGTCATGCGCGCCGCCGCCTATAGCCTTGACGGCTCATGACCAGCTTCCGATTCACCACCGCAGGCGAGTCGCACGGGCCGGGGCTCGTGGCGATCGTCGAGGGCATGCCGGCCGGGCTCGAGCTCGAGCGCGAGGTGCTCGACCGCGACATGGCGCGGCGCCAGCTCGGCCACGGCCGCGGTGGCCGCATGCGGATCGAGACCGACACGGTCGAGATTCGCTCCGGCCTGCGCCACGGCCGCACGCTCGGCAGCCCGATCGCGATCCTCGTCGCCAACCGCGACTACGCCAACTGGGAGGAGCGGATGAACCCCTGGCCGGTCGAGGGGTTCGAGCCCGACGAGGTGCACCTGCCGCGCCCCGGCCACGCCGACCTCGTCGGCGCCCAGAAATACGGCCACGACGACATCCGCAACGTGCTCGAGCGGGCCAGTGCCCGTGAGACCGCCGCCCGCGTCGCCGCCGGCACGATCGCCCGCGGCTTCCTCACCGCGCTGGGAGTCGAGATCCACAGCCACGTCACCCAGATCGCCTCGGTCAAGGCGGCCGCGCGCGAGGACCTGACGCCCGCCGACTTCGAGGGCGTCGACGACGACCCGGTGCGCTGCCTCGACCCGGAGGCGAGCAAAGAGATGGTGGCCGAGATCAATCGCCTGCGCAAGGCCAACGAGAGCCTTGGCGGCAGCTTCGAGGTGCGCGTCTTCGGCCTCGTCCCCGGGCTCGGCTCCCACGTCTCCTGGGAAGACCGCCTCGACGGCCGCCTCGCCGGCGCCGTCGCCTCGATCCAGTCGGTCAAGGGAGTGGCGATCGGCGAAGCCTGGGACGTCGCCAGCCGCCCCGGCTCGGAGGCCCACGACGAGATCTTCTGGTCCGAGAAGGACGGCTACTTCCGTGAAACCAACCATGCCGGCGGGCTCGAGGGCGGGATGACCAACGGCCAGCCGCTCTCGGTGCGGGCCGCGATCAAGCCGATCTCGACCCTGACCAAGCCGTTGCGCTCGGTCGACACCGAGACCAAGCAGCCGGCGCAGGCGCTGCGCGAGCGCACCGACTCGACCGTCGTCCCCGCCGCCGCGGTCGTCGCCGAGGCGATGGTGGCGCTGACGCTCGCGCGCTGCTACCGCGAGAAGTTCGGCGGCGATCACATCGACGACGTCCTCGCCGCGATCGCCGCCTACGAGCAGCGCATCGACTTCAGGGGTTAGGACCATGGCCAGCTTGAGGCCATCCCTCGTATTCATCGGTTTCATGGGTGCGGGCAAGAGCACCGCGCTCGCCGCCGCCCGCGAGGCGGGCCTGGAGACGACCGAGATCGACGCGGCAATGGAAGCCGCGTTCGGGACCTCGATCGTCGAGGCCTTCGAGCAGCACGGCGAGGAGGGCTTTCGGGCCCGCGAGGCGGAGGTCGTCGGCTCGCTGCTGGAGCAAGCCGACGGCGGCGCGATCGCGCTCGGCGGCGGCAGCATCCTCAGCGAGCGGATCCGCGCCGCGCTGGGCCGCCACGTCGTCGTCTGGTTGCAGGTCGACGCCAGGGAGTCCTGGCGCCGGATCGCCCACAGCGACCGCCCGCTCGCGACCAGCGCCGAGGACGTCGCCCGCCTGATGGCGGTGCGCCAGCCGCTGTATGAGGAGCTGGCCGACGCGGTGGTGCCGGTGGGGGACCGCGGAATCGTGGCTCGCGCCCTGCCCGCCCTGTGCGCTCTGCTCGACCTGCCGTCGGCAACGAAGCTGATCTGGGCTGCGAGTGCCTCCGGCGAGTACCCGATCTTCGTCGGCGCCGGGCTGCTCGAGAACCTCGCGGGCTCGTCCGCTGCGCCGGGTTGGTGGCCGGCACCCGGTCGGCGCTTCTGTGTCGCCGATGCGACCACCGTGGCGCTCTATGGAGAGCGCCTCGCGCCGCTGGCCGGGGGGGCCGAGGTCGCTCCGGGCGAGGGCTCGAAGACGATGGCCGTGGCCGAGGAGGTCCTGCGCGAGCTGGCCCGGGAGGGGATGACCAAGGAGGACCACGTGGTCGCGCTCGGCGGCGGCGTCGTCGGCGACCTCGCCGGGCTCTGCGCCCACCTCTATCAGCGTGGAGTGCCGGTGGTCCAGGTGCCGACGACCCTGGTCGCCCAGGTCGACTCCGCCTACGGCGGCAAGACCGGCGTCGACCTGCCCGAGGGCAAGAACTACGCCGGCGCCTACCACCTGCCCACCGCCGTGATCAGCGACACGGCGACGTTGGCGACGCTGCCGCCCGCCGAGCTGGCGGCCGGCTTCGTCGAGGTCCTGAAGACCGGCCTGCTCGCCGGTGGCTCGCTCTGGGAGCAAGTACGGGCGCTCGACTCGCTCGACCCCGCCGAGCTCGACGACGTCGTCTTCGCCTGCGCCCGCTACAAGTGCGAAGTCGTCGCCGCCGACGAGCGCGACGGCGGCCGCCGCCACGTCCTCAACCTCGGCCACACCGTCGGGCACGCGATCGAGGCGGCAACCGGGTACACGCGTTTCCGCCACGGCGAGGCGGTCGGGCTCGGGCTGCTGGCGGCGCTGCGCCTCTCGGACGCCCCCGAGCTGCGCGAGGAGGTCGAAATCGCCCTGGACCGCCACGAGCTGCCGACGCGGCTGGACCGGGGGGTCGAAGGCGACGCCATCCTTGCCGCCCTCCAGCGCGACAAGAAGCGCACCGCCGCTGGTGTCGGCTTCGTCCTCCTCTCCGCGCCGGGCGAGCCCCACACCGGGCAGCTGGTCGACCCCGATAGGGTCGCGGCAGCTGTGTCGGAGCTCTACGGATGACCACCACCCGCAACCGCGTCGCCGTCCTGCACGGCGTCAACTTCGACATCCTCGACCGTCGCGATCCGGAGGTCTATGGCGGGCTCTCGCTGAGCGAGCTGGAGCAGCGGATCGGTGGCTGGGCGCACGGATTCGGCCTCGAACCGATCTTCTTCCAGACCAACCACGAGGGCGAGTTCGTCGAGTACCTGCACCGGTTGCCCGACCTCGCCGACTCCTCGCTGATCAACGCCGGCGCCTGGAGTCATTACAGCCGGGCGATCGCCGACGCGCTCGACGTCGCCCGTCTGCCGGCGGTCGAGGTTCACCTCTCCGACGTCGAGAACCGCGACGACTGGCGCCGCGACTCGGTCTTCGACGGGCTGGTGCTGGCGAAGATCTCCGGCAAGGGCCCCGACGGCTACCACGAGGCGCTGGAGCTGTTGGCCCGCGAGCTCGGTGCCAGCGCCTGATGCGCGGCCGCGGCGATCGCCTCGAGGCGCTGCTCGCCGAGCGCGAGCTGGAGCGGATGCTGGTCACCGATCTGACCAACGTCCGCTACCTGACCGGCTTCACCGGATCGAATGGGGCCTGTGTATGTGGGCCGGGCATTCGCCTTTTTTTCACTGATTTTCGCTACACCGAGCGCGCCGCCGCCGAAGTCGATGGTTGGGAGGCGATCACGGTTGGCGGCGACTGGCTCGGCGCGATCGCCGAGCGGCTGCAGGGCAGGTGCGGCTTCGAGGACGACCAGATGTCCGTGCGCGCGCTGGAGAAACTGAAGGGCAAGCTTGCCGACGGGGTCGAGCCGGTCGCGGCCGGCGGCACCGTCGAGGGCCTGCGGCGGGTCAAGGACGCCGAGGAGCTGGCGGCGATCGCGGCCGCCTCGCAGCTGGCCGACGAGGTTTGGCTCTGGAGCATCGAGCGCGGCCTCGCCGGGCGCAGCGAGCGCGACGTCGCTCGCGCCGCCGAAGCGCGGATCCGCGAGCTCGGCGCCGACCCCTCCTTCCCCACGATCGTCGCCGCCGGCCCCAACGGGGCGCTGCCGCACGCCGAGCCCGGCGAGCGCGAGATCGGCCGCGGCGAGCTGGTCGTCTTCGACATGGGAGCGAAGCTCGACGGCTACTGCTCCGACGGCACCCGCACCTACGCCACCGGCGACCCCGGCGAGGAGGCCCGCGGCGTCTACGAGGTCGTCCGCCAGGCCCAGCAGGCTGCGCTCGACGCGATCGGGGCGGGCATCGAGGGCGAAGCGGTCGACGCGGTCGCCCGCAAAGCGATCGAGGCCGCCGACCACGGCGACCGCTTCGGCCACGGCCTCGGCCACGGCGTCGGCCTCGAGGTCCACGAGGGCCCGCGGCTGTCGCTGCGCTCCGATGACGTGCTGGCCCCGAACGAAGTCGTCACCGTCGAGCCGGGCGTCTACCTGCCCGGCAAGCTCGGGGTGCGGATCGAGGACCTGGTCGTCGTCACCGCGGACGGCCTGCGCAACCTCAGCGGCCTGCCCAAAGACTTGACCCTGACTGAGTGAGGGTCAGCGGCTGAGGTCGACGTCGGCCTTGAGCCGCGTCGCGAACGCCGCCAACAGCTCGACCGTCGCCTCGACGTCGGCCAGGTCGACCATCTCGACCGGCGAGTGCATGTAGCGGAGCGGGATCGAGACGAGGCCGGTGGGGATGCCGGCGCGGGAGATCTGCAGGACGTCGGCATCGGTGCTGGTGCCGCGGCCGCTGGCGCTGATCGAGTGCTCGATGCCCTCGGCTTCGGCGGTCTCTAGCAGCAGCTCGAAGACCTTGGGGGAGAGGGTGGAGCCGCGCCCGATCACCGGGCCGGAGCCGAGCGGGTGGCTGCCGATCTCCTTCTCGTCGACCCCGGGCGCATCGGTGGCGTGGGTGACGTCGACGGCGATGGCGATGTCGGGCCGGACCTCGAAGGCGGCGGTGCGGGCGCCGAAGAGGCCGATCTCCTCCTGCACGGCGGCGACGGCGGCGAACGAGCCGGTCATCTCGCCGCGCTCGTTGGCGCGCCGCAGGCTCTCCAGCGCCACGTAGGCGCCGAGGCGATTGTCCATCGCCCGCGAGACGAGCCGCTCGCCGGCAACCGGCATCGGCTCGGCGGCGATCACGACCGGGTCGCCGACTCGGATCAGCTCGGCCGCCTCGTCGCGGTCGGCGGCGCCGATGTCGATGTGCAGGCCCTTCAGCTCGACCACCTTTTTGCGCTGGTCGGGCTCGAGCAGGTGGATCGGCTTGCGGCCGACGACGCCCAGCACCGGACCGTCCTTGCCCCGCACCTCGACCCGCTGCCCGACCAGGATCTGCGGGTCCCAGCCACCGACGGGGGCGAACCAGAGAAAGCCCTTATCGTCGACGTGGACGACGATCAGCCCGATCTCGTCGATGTGGCCGACCACGGCGAGCAGGGGCGAGGCGTCGCCGACGCGGGCGATCGAGGAGCCGATGCCATCGGTCGTCAGCTCCGCGAAAGAGGCGGCCTCGCGCCAGACGGCCGCGGCCGGCCCCTCGTAGCCGGAGGGGGCGCCGGCGCGGAGGAGATTGTCGAGTAGTGCAGGCGTCTGACTCAAGGTTTTGCAGTATGCCGAAATCGAACGTGTGTCCGTCGCTTGACGATGGCATCAGGGTGGCATCAGGTGTGGGCGGCGGCGGCTTCGCGGCGAAACTCCGCCCGCTCTTCGCCGTAGCCGCGGTGCTCGAAGGCAATCATGGTCCAGATCAGTACGTTGACGATGGCGAGGGAGATCAACGCCGGCACCGCGGTGGCCACCGGCACCAGGATCAGCAGCACGATTCCAAGGCCGAGCCGTCTGCGATTGATCGTGCGGATGTGGCGGTAGCGGAAGCCGACCAGGCCGAAGAGATAGATCGCGACCCCGCCCAGCAGCGCGAAGGCGGGAACCGCATGCAGGTGCTCGTCGTAGTGGCCGATCGCCACCTTGAGGCCGAAGGCGAGCATGACGATGCCGGCGACCATCGCCAGGTGGATGTAGGAGTAGGAGTCGCGGGCGAGCTCGTTCTGCTCGCGACCGACCGTCGCCTCCCCAAGTCGTTTGGCCGAGACCAGGGCGACGATGTCGAAGTAGGCCCACCAGAGCGCGGCGGCGAGGGCGACGCCGAGCACGGCGACGGTGCCGATTCCGAGGTCGAGCGCGCCCGCGGCACCCACCCCGATCGCGACGATCGACTCGCCGAGGGCAATGATGACGATCAACCCGTGTCGCTCGGCGAAGTGTCCCGGGATCAGTTTCCAGCCGTCGGCGCCGAAGAAGTAGGGGCCGGCCATGTCGAGGGAGATCGCCAGCGCCCAGAGCGCTGCCTGCGCGAAGCCGTCGAAGAGCGAGGCCGCGGCGAGCAGCGAGACGCCGATCGCGGTGCTGGCGGCGAGGCCCAGCACCGAGTGGCGCAGGGCGTCGTCGTCGGGGCTGGCGAGCATGAAGAGGGCGATGTGGGCCACCCGGAAGGCGCCGAAGGCGAGGGCGAAGGTGAGGCCGAGGTGACCGAAGGACTCGGGAACGCAGAGGGCGACGATCAGCATCGCCGCCATCGCCGCGAACATGACCAGGCGCACCGCCCCTTCCTCGGGGTCGAGGACACTGGTCAGCCAGGCATAGCCAACCCAGCCCCACCAGAGGATTCCCAGGACCAGCAGGCCCTGTGCCATTCCCGACCAGGTCGGGTGGTGGGACATCAGCGCCGTGCACTGGGTGATCGCGAGGACGAAGACGAGGTCGAAGAAGAGCTCCAGCGGCGTCACCCGCTCGCCCTCGCGCCGGGTCGCCCCGAGGCGCGAGGAGTGCGTTTCCGAGCCGTCCGGCATCGACCCATCCTTGCAACCCGGCGCGGTGGCGTGCCTGACTCCACCAACGCCAGGTGCGACCGGAAAAGTTGGACACGCCCGCCGCTGGACCGGTCGAATAGCCTTGCGGCGATGAGTGTCGCGGTGGTGACCGGAGCATCGACGGGGATCGGCGCGGCGACGGCGATTCGGCTCTCGCGCGAGCCAGGGACGGAGCTGGTCCTGGTCGCCCGCCGCGAGGAGCTGCTGCGGAAGGTCGCCGAGTCCCTGCCCTGCAGGGCGACCTACCTGGCTGTCGACCTCACCGGCGCCGACGCGCCGGCGCGGGTCCGCGCCCACCTCGAGGCCAATCACGAGGGGCGCCTCGACCTGCTCGTCAACAACGCCGGCGCCGCCTGGCGGGGCAACTTCGCCGAGACCGGCCACGCCCACGTGCAGCGTCACATGGAGCTCAACTTCGACGCCGTCCTGCGCCTCACCGAGGAGCTGCTGCCGCTGCTGCGGGCCTCGGCGCCGAGCGCGATCGTCAACGTCGCCAGCACCGCCGGCCGCGTCTCCCGCGCCCGCACCGGCGCCTACTCGGCCAGCAAGTTCGCCCTGATCGGCTGGACCGACTCCCTCTACGCCGAGGAGTTGCCCCACGGCGTCCACGTCGGCATGGTCCTGCCGGGCTTTGTCGCCACCGAGGGCTTCCCGGCCAGCGAGCTGCGCGAGAAAGCAATCACGCGCTGGCTGGTCTCCAGGCCCGAGAAGGTCGCCGAGGCGATCTACGAGGTCGGCCCCGGCGGCAAGGCCGAGCGTTACGTCCCGCGCCCCTACGCCCTCGCCGCGGTCGCCCGCATCCTTGCCCCGCGCCTGGTCCGTCGCGTCCTCAGTGGCGGCGCCGCGACCAGCCTGACCACGAGCACCACGGGGGAAAGGGGCTCCGCGACCTAACTGGGCAGCAGGTGCCGCCGCAGGAAGGCCACCTCGTCGCTGACGACGGCCTCGAACTCCGCCCCGTCGTAGATGTCGAAGTGGTCGACGCCGGGGTAGGTGCGCAGCTCGCCGAATTGGGCGCGGCGGGCGGCGGCGATCGCCGGTCCGGGCTTGGCCACCCGGTCGGCCTCGCCGACACAGAGCAGCCACGGGCAGTGGAGCTTGGCGGCGTGACGAGCGGGGCGGAAGGGCGGGCCGAAAAGCCAGCGCGAGGAGACGCGGTTGCGCCAGCGCGAGTC
The DNA here is from genome assembly GCA_963811375.1 of uncultured Solirubrobacterales bacterium. Taxonomy (GTDB): domain Bacteria; phylum Actinomycetota; class Thermoleophilia; order Solirubrobacterales; family 70-9; genus VAYN01. The sequence continues at coordinate 137,294 of CAWEQY010000002.1, read as the reverse complement.
CTCGCCGATCGCGACGACGTGACGCCAGCCGACTTCGCCACCCGGTGCGTTGATGAATGCCGCCTCGTGCGGCTGTCCGATCGCCGGCAGGTGCTTGCCCCGGGCGGCCGCGAGCAGCATCCGCGCCGCGACGAGCGGAGTGGAGCGGTGGGCCTGCCGCACCATGTCGAGGAAGGGGACCTGGCTCACGGCCGCGGCGACGCGCAGGTCGTCCGCGGCTGCCGCGAGCGCGTTGCCGCCGCCTATCGAGGAGCCGAACGTCGCCACCCTGTCGGGGTCGATGCCCGGTAGCGAGCGGGCATGGGCGATCGCCGCCCGCCAGTCGTCGAGCTGCCGAGCGGGGTGGAAGAGGTCCGGCTCGCCGCCGCTGTCGCCGAACCCGCGGTGATCGAAGACCAGCGCCGCGATCCCCGCCGCCGCGAAGCGCTCGGCGAATGGCCCCAGCCCGTCCCGCCGCGTCCCGGACAACCCGTGGGCCATGACGACGATCGGCACCCTGGAAGTGTCGCCGCGGGCGGCGTAGAGCCAGGCGGCGCAGCTATCGCCGCCGCAGTCGAACTCCAAGTCCTCGCGGTCCATGTGAAGTCAACGACGCGGCGCCTCGAAACGTGAGATTGCAGTCGGCACGAATCCACCTGCACAGCGTCGTGCAGGCGCTACGCTTTCTTCGCGGTGCTACTGGGGGCGGTGCAATGAGGAGAGGAACAGGCCGGTGAACGGGATCGAGATAGGCATCCTGGCCATCGTCTTCGCGACGCCGACCGCTGTGGCCGTGCTCTACCGGAACCGTTCGCGGCAGGCCAGTCGCCGCTTCCAGATCCTCGACGACATCGCTTCGGTGGCCGACGGCGGCCGCTCGTTGGAGCAGACGCTGGAGGCGATCGCCGAGATTCTCGTCCCCGCGCTCGGCGACTTCTGCATGATCGACGTAATCGAGGAGGGCCGCATTCGCCGCGCCGCCGTCCGCGTCGACGGTCCCGAAGCCAAAGCGATCGAGAAAGGGCTCGTCGAGCGCAAGCCGGCCCTGCAGGAGCGCTTGGCGAGCGCCGCCTCGGTGGCCCGGCAGGAGCCCAAATTCTTCGAACGCGTGGTCGAGGCGGACCTGCGGCCGGTCGCCGAGACCGAGGAGGACCTGTCATTTCTGCTCTCGATGAAGGTCCGCTCCTTCGTCACCGTCGAGCTGCGGGCGCGGGGGCGGCCCACCGGGGTCCTCTCGGTCGGGGTCAGTCACTCGGGTCGCCGCTTTCGCCAGGACGATGCCCATTTCGCCGGCGTCCTCGCCGGCCGCGTGGCGTTGGCCCTCGACAACGCCGGCCTCTTCTCCGACCTCGAGCGCAGCGAGCGCGAACGAGCCGAGATCGCCGAGACCCTGCAGCGTGGGCTGCTGCCGCCACCGCTGCCGCACATCCCCGGCTGGTCGGTGGCCGCCATGTACAGGCCGGCCGGCGCCGAAAACGAGATCGGCGGTGACTTCTACGACGCCTTCCGCATCGCCGGTGGCTGGATGGTGGTGATCGGCGACGTCACCGGCCGGGGCGCCCAGGCGGCCTCCGTCACCGCCCTCGCCCGCTACACGCTGCGCACCGCGGCCGCGCTCACGGGGGACCCGGTGGTGGCTCTGGAAACCCTCAACCGCGACCTGCTCGCACGGCGCGGTGCCGCCCTCTGCAGCGTCGCCGCGATGGCCATCGACGAAGACCCCCTGCAGCCGGTGCGCCTGGCGATCGCCGGCCATCCCGCGCCGCTGCTGGTCGACGGCGACTCGGTGGTCGAGGCGACCGTCTCAGCCCCCGTGCTCGGCGCCTTTGCCGACGCCAGCTGGGGGATCGAGCGGATCGACGTGCGGCCCGGACAGCAGCTCGTCGTCGTCACCGACGGCGTCACCGACTGCGCTGGCGCGGAGGGGCGTTTCGGCGAGGAGCGGCTGCGCGAGGAGCTGGCGGGGGTTTCGAGCCCGGCTCTGGCCGCCCAGAAGCTGGAGGGCGCGCTGCATCGCTTCAGCGCCGGCAGCCTCGACGACGACGCCGCGATCCTCGCCATCGCCCCGACGGTGGCGGTCGCCGAGCCGGCGCCGCCCGAGGATCGTCAACTGGTCGAGCGGCTCTTCGAGGCCTTCAACCGGCGCGACGCCGAGGAGATCGTCGCCCTCTGCGACGAGGCATTGGATTTCTTCCCGGTCGGTACCGCCGAGGCGATCGGCCGTACCGCCCCGTACGTCGGGCCGGACGGCCTGCGCGACTATCTCGGCGATGTCGACCGCGCCTGGGAAGAGCTGCTGATCACGCCGACGGCGATCGAACGGCGTAGCGGCTCGCTGCTGGTCCGCGGCCGCGTCTACGTGCGCAGCCGCGAGCTCGGGATCCGCGACGTTCCGATGGCCTGGATCTGGGACGTCAGCGGCGGCCGCTTCATCCGCGGCGAGGTCTTCCCCGATCCCGAGCAGGCGGTCCAGCGCCTCGCCACTTCGGCCTGACCGCGGACCGGGGCCGCTGCAGTCCCTCTAGGATTCGCGCCGTGATCAGCACCAACGAATTTCACAACGGCGTCCATATCGAGATCGACGGAAAGATCTGGAAGGTCATCGAGTTCCAGCACGTCAAGCCGGGCAAGGGCGGTGCCTTCGTGCGCACCAAGCTGCGCCGGATCGAGGACGGCTCGGTGATCGACAAAACCTTCCGGGCCGGGGAGAAGTTCCGCCCCGTTCGAACCGAATCGAAGAAGATGCAATATCTCTACGACTCCGGCGACGCCGCCGTCTTCATGGACAGCCGCGACTACGACCAGATCGAAATCCCGACCGACAGCCTCGGCGATTCGATGAAGTGGGTCCTGCCGAACGCCGAAGTCGAGATCCTCTTCGTCGATGAAAAGCCGAGCGATATTCAGGTTGGCGGCGCAATCGAGATGAAGGTCACCCAGACCGATCCCGGCCTCAAGGGCGACACGGCTTCCGGGGGCGGCAACAAGCCGGCGACCCTGGAGTCGGGTGTGGTCGTCCAGGTGCCGCTCTTCATCAACGAGGGCGAAGTGGTCCGGGTCGATACCCGCACCGGTGAGTACATCTCGCGCGCCTGAGCGACCTTGCCGGCGCCTACGATCCACGGCGTGATCGCCTACGACCCGAGCGAGTGGAGCGACCTCTTTGTCGCCACCGCCGGCGCCTCCGCGGCTCTGGCGGGTCTCGTCTTCGTCGCCGTCTCGATCAACATCGAGCGCATTCTCAGGTACAGGGGGCTGCCGGAGCGGGCGCTGGAGACCGTCCTGCTGCTGCTCGGCGTCCTGCTCGTCTCGGTGATCGGCTTGATCCCGGGTCAGAGCCACGTGGCGCTCGGTCTCGAGCTCGTCTTCGTCAGCTTGGCCATCGGCACCGTCATCGCCCGCGTGCCGACGACTGGCAGTGCCAAGGCGGAAGAGCCGCGCGCCTGGCTCTGGGGCCGGTGGTCGGTACGGGCGGCGGGAACTCTGCCGCTGCTGATCGGTGCCGTCGGCGTTCTCGCCGAGGCTGGCGGCGGCCTGTACTGGGTGGCCGCGGGCATCGTTTTCGCGGTCACGGGCGCAATCATCAATGCCTGGGTCCTGCTGGTCGAGATCCTGCGCTGAAAAGCGGCAGAATGAACCGATGCGCCGATCCGATCAACGCCGCGACGCCGTCTTTGCCAGCTACCAGCGGGATATCACCGGGCGCCCGCTGGCCGAGTTGATCGCCGACTCGAAACCGCTCACCCGCGAACTTGCCGAAGGCGTCGACGCCGAGCGCGAAGATCTCGACGAGACGATCGCCGAATACGCCAAGGGCTGGACGGTCGACCGGATCGCGCCGCTGGACCTCAACGTGATGCGGGTGGCGCTGTATGAGATCGAAGAGGGGGAAACCCCGATCGAGGTCGCGATCGACGAGGCGGTCGAGATCGCCAAGGAGTACTGCGGCGCCGACGCGCCCAAGTTCATCAACGGCATCCTCGGCGCGATCGTGCGCGAGCGGGAGCCGGCCAAGTGAGCCGCCTGCGCGAGATCGCCGAGCGCCTGCGTCAGATCTCCACCGAGCTCGCCGACGATGCCCAGCTGGGCGACGAGCGCGCCGCCGAGCTGGCCGCCGAGGCCGCCGATCTCTCCGCCGAGGCGGTCGAGGAGGCGAACCGCCAGGCGCGCGAAGCGGCGAGCGCCGGGTGAGCGCCTCCCCGGCGTCGATGTACCCAGAGGACCTGCGCGCCCTGGTCGACTCCGCCCTCGACCGCCTCCGCTTCTCCAACGCTGACCCGACCGCGGGCCTGGAGGAGGCGATGCGCTACTCGCTGCTGGCCGGCGGCAAGCGGGTCCGCCCGGTGCTCGCGCTGGCCACCGCCCGCGCCCTCGGCGCCGACCCCGAGCGCTTCCTCCCGGTTGCCGCCGCGATCGAGCTGATCCACACCTACTCGCTGATCCACGACGACCTGCCGGCGATGGACGACGACGCCCTGCGCCGCGGCCTGCCGACCTCCCACGTCAAGTTCGGCGAGGACGTGGCGATCCTCGCCGGAGATGGGCTCTTCGCCGAGGCGATGCGCCTCTTCTGCCAGCAGCCCGGTGACCCGGCGCGGGTGCTGGCGGCGCTGGCCGAGCTGGCCGGAGCGACCGGGGTCGACGGCATGGTTGGCGGCCAGTACGTCGACGTAATCGGCACCGAGGACGACGCCGCCGGCCTGCGGGCTCTGCACGTCCTCAAGACCGGCCGTTTGATCGCCGCCAGCGTCGGCGTCGTACTAATCCTCGAGGGCCTGGCCGAACCTGAGACAATTGCCTATCGCCGTTTCGCCGGTGAACTGGGAGTCCTCTTCCAGATCGTCGACGACATCCTTGACGTCACCGAGAGCGACGAGCAGCTCGGCAAGCCACATGGAAGCGACGAGCGACATGGCAAACTCACCTACGTCAGCCTCTTTGGGCTCGATCGCGCCCGCGAGCTGGCCGCCGAGTCCCATGCCAATGCGACCGCAGCGCTGGCCGAGGCGGCGGGGGAGACCGACGACCTGAGGCGCGTGGCCGACTACATCTTCACGAGGAACGAATGAGCGAAAAGCCCCCCACCCAGGGCACCGAAAACGACAACACCGAAGCGCTGCTGGCCGGGATCGACGGCCCCGCCGACCTGCGCGAGCTCGACGACGAGCAGCTGCAGCAGGTCGCGCAGGAGATGCGCACCTACATCATTGACACGATTGGCGAGATCGGCGGCCACTTCGGCGCCAACCTCGGCACCTGCGAGCTCGCCGTCGCCCTCCACAGCCTGCTCGAGTCTCCGCGCGACAAGGTGCTCTGGGACGTCGGCCACCAGTCCTACCCGCACAAGGTTCTGACCGGCCGCCGCGAGCAGTTACGGACGATCCGCCAGTACCAGGGCCTCGCCCCTTTCTGCTCGATCGAGGAGTCCGAGCACGACATCATGGGCGCCGGTCACGCCTCGACCTCGATCGGCTACGCGGTCGGGCTGAAGGAGGGGATGCGTAAGGGAATCGGCGAGGACGGCAAGGTCGCCGCGGTGATCGGCGACGGCGCCCTCACCGGCGGCGTCGCTTACGAGGCGATGCTCGCGGCCGGCGGCCTGCAGACCCCGTTCGTGATCGTCCTCAACGACAACGGGATGTCGATCTCCCCCAACGTCGGGGCCCTTTCGCGCTACTTCAACCGGATCCGGCTCAACCCGCGCCTCTTCCATGCCCGCGAGGGGGTCGAGGACCGGCTGACCAAGCTGCCGCTCGGTCTCGGGCGGCGAATCGAGCGACTCGGCCCGGAGATCAAGTCGGCGATCAAGGCCTACTGGGCGCCCGGGCTCTTCTTCGAGGAGCTCGACATCGCCTACATGGGCGTGATCGACGGCCACGACGTACACGCCCTGCGCGAGGCGCTGAAGGAGGCTTTCGAAGCCGAGCGCCCGGTCGTCGTCCACATCCACACCGTCAAGGGCAAAGGCTTCCTTCCCGCCGAAGAGGGCGGCCTCGAGTCGATGGAGAAATGGCACGCCGCCAAGCCCAACTCGATCGTCAATGGCCAGCCGGCCTCGGCCAAGCCGGTGCCGGTGACCGAAACCGACTCGCCCGGCGCGATCGCGCCGGAGATGCTGGAGAAGCCGCCGGCCGCCGGGGCGCCGCCGCAGTACACGCAGGTCTTCGCCGACGCGATGGTCGCCGAGGCCGAGGCAGACTCACGGGTGATCGGCATAACCGCGGCGATGGCGGGGGGGACCGGCCTGCAGAAGCTCGCCGACGAGCTGCCCGAGCAGTACTACGACGTCGGCATCGCCGAGCAGAACGCGGTCCTGCTCGCCTCGGGGCTGGCGCTGCAGGGAGCGAAGCCGGTCTGCGCGATCTACTCGACCTTCCTCCAGCGCGCCTACGACCAGATCATCCACGACGTCTGCCTGCAGCAGTTGGACGTGACCTTCGCGATGGACCGGGCCGGCCTGGTCGGCGACGACGGCCCGACCCACCACGGCGCCTTCGACGTCTCCTACTTCCGCCCGATCCCGCATGTCGTCGTGATGGCGCCGCGCGACGAGGCGATGTTGGTCCACATGCTGCACACCGCCGTCGCCCACGAAGGGCCGGCGGCGCTGCGCTACCCGCGCGGCGCGGGGGAGGGGGCAAAGCTGCCTTCGCAGCCGAAGCTGATCCCGATCGGCAGCGGCGAGGTCCTGGTCGAGGGGGAGCGGGTGGCGCTGCTCGGTTACGGCTATGGCGTCGCCGTGGCCCGGGAGGCGGCGGAGATTCTCGCTGGCCACGGCCTCAAAGCGACCGTCGCCGACGCCCGCTTCGCCAAGCCGATCGACGGCAAGCTGGCCGAGCGCCTCGCTCGCGAGCACGACCTGGTGGTGACGATCGAGGAGAACGTCCTTCCCGGCGGCTTCGGCTCGGCGGTGCTGGAGCATCTCGAGGATGCCTGCGCCGAAGGACCGACCGAGCGGGCGCGGGTGCTGCGCGTCGGCCTCCCCGATCGCTACGTCACCCACGGCAAGCCGGCGCTGCTGCGGGCCGAGGCCGGGCTCACCGGCGAGTCGGTGGCGGAGCGGGTCCTCGCCGCCCTGCCTTCGGCGCAGCCGGTTTTGGGCTGAGCGACACTTATTCGTCTCTCATTAATTTTGACGATTGAACCAATCGTCTCAATCGAATAGATTGCCCCAATCTCTCCGGTGATGGTTGACGGAGCAACGGTCGTCAGGCCCGCGCTTCTGGGGATTGCCATAGGGAGGAGGGGTTCTCTGTATATGTGGGTCCGTTGGGGGACGGACCTTCCAGGAACCGGCCGCTAGCGCGGCCGGTTTCGCGTGGCGCGCCCGGCGACGCGCCACGCGGCCGACTCAGCTCTCCTCGGCGAGGATCGCGTAGATCTTGCGGCGGGTCTCGTCGAGCAGTTCGCGGACCCGTTTCTGCTGGCCTTCGTCGGCGGCGTGGAAGACCTGGCCGATCGCGTGGTGGAGCTTGCCAACGCTGTCGCGCAGGTGGATCGCCTCCGGCGCGGCCCCGGCGCGGACGGCGTCCCACGGCGCCTCCTCACCGGCCTTGGCCTCCTGCTCGGCGCTGCCGGTCGCGGTCAGGGTGAAGCGGCGCTTGCCATCGCTCTCCTCGCCCTGGATCAGCCCCTCCTCCTCGAGCAGCTGCAACATCGGGTAGATCGAGCCGGCGCTTGGGGTCCAGGCCCCCTGAGTGCGCTCCTCGATCTCCTTGATCATCTCGTAGCCGTGCATTGGCCGCTCGGCCAGCAGAGCCAGGACCGCGGCTCTGACATCGCCGCGCCGAGCCCGTGGCCCGCCGCGTCCGCGTCCGTAACGAGGACCGCGGCTGCGGGCGAACTCGGGACGGCCGCGATGCCTGGAATGTCGCGATTCGTGTCTGGGGTGCATCTGAATACCTTTCTATCGATACCTAACGCGATATATCGTAACAACTCGCCTGGATCGGCCAAAGACTTCGCCTCGATCGCGGTGTCCGTTATTGGCATCCCCGCTTGCGAGTCGCTCGCGCGGCGAGAATCCCGACCTGTCGGCCTAGAGCCGGTCGACCTCGGCCCCGCAGGCCAGGGCCAGCTCCTGCCAGGGCTCGATCTTCCAGAACCGGCGGGCGCGGCCCGAGGTCGAGGGCAAGACCCAGACCGCCGCGCCGCCAACCTGCTCGTCCTGGGGGCCGTAGGCGACGTCGCGCTCGAGCGCACCGCGAGCGGCGTTCTTGCCGTTGAAGGCGAGGTAGGCCGGTTCGGCGGCGGCGATCTTCTCCTGCAGCCCGGCGACGTCGAACTCGACCACCCCGACTTCGGCGTCGGAGCCGTAGGAGGCCTTGCAGATGTCGGTCAGCCCGATCCCGTATTCGGGCAGCCGCTTGAATTCCGCCGGCACCAGCTCGACCGGCGTCAGCCCGGTCAGGTGCAGCGCCTGCCAAAACGCGTTTCCGGGCCCGGCGTAATAGGCCTGTGCCTTGGCCGACGCGGTGCCGGCGGCGGTCCCGCAGAAGACCACGTTCAGGCCGGGCCGGAGGAGGTCGGGGAGAACTTCGGTCATCGCGAGCGGCCGTGGGCCTCAGGGATGCCGGCCTCGATTGCCATCGGGTGACGCCGCGCCATCGGCGAATCCTAAAACCCCGCGGGGGAGTGGCGTCGATGATACACTGAACTATATGGTTCAGTATCAGTCAATAGATCGAACCCTCGCCGCCCTGGCCAACCCCACCCGACGAGGCGTTCTCGAGCGCCTCGGCCGCCAGGGCAGCGCCAGTGTCAGCGAGCTCGCCGAGCCCGCGGGTATGTCACTGACCGGGATGAGGAAGCACCTCGAAGTGCTCGAGGGCGCCGGGCTCCTCAGCACCGAGAAGGTGGGGAGGACGCGCCGTTGCAGCCTCGGGCCAAAGCGCCTGGAGGACCTGCAGGGGTGGATTGAGTCCTACCGCGCGACGGTGGAGGAGCGGTTCGACCGACTCGAGGAGCTGCTCGAGCAAACGAGAGGAGATACATCATGAGCGAGCAAGGCGTGGCAGGAAAATCGACGGTCACGTTGCCGACGGAGCGGGAGATACAGGTCGAGCGCATATTCGATGCGCCGCGAGATCGCGTCTTCGCGGCCTACACCGATCCGGAGCTGATCCCACGCTGGTGGGGCCCGCGAAGCACGACCACCATCGTCGAGGAGATGGATGCGACGACCGGTGGGATCTGGCGATTCGCGATGCGCAACGAGGATGGCAGCGAGACCGTCTTCCGGGGCGTCTACCGCGAGGTCTCCGCACCGGAGCGAATCGTTCAGACGTTCGAATGGGACGGAATGCCGGGCCACGTCTCCGTCGACACGGCCACCTTCGAGGATCTCGGCGACCGCACCAGGGTCGTCTCCACCTCGATCTTCCACGCTCCCGAGGAACGCGACGGCATGCTCGACTCCGGCATGGAGCGCGGCATGAACGAAACCTACGCGCGCCTTGACGAGCTGCTGGCCGGGCAGGCGGGCTGAGAGCATGAGCCGGAGCTGAATGGCACCCGAGGAAAAACCGGCGATCCACAACGGCGAGACGGCCGACATCGGCACGGTCCTGGAGCTGTGGCGGGTGGCGGAGAGCCTGCCCACCGCGACCGACACCGAGCCTGCTCTCGAGAGTCTGCTGGACCGAGACTCGGGAGCACTGCTCCTGGCCTCGTCCGGCAACGAGATCGTCGGCTCGCTGATCGCCGCCTGGGATGGATGGCGAGGCAGCTTCTACCGCCTCGCCGTCCACCCCGGGCGCCGCCGTCAGGGCATCGCCGTCTCCCTGATCCGCGCCGGCGAGGAGCGACTGCAAGCGCTCGGCGCCACCAGGCTGAGTGCGATCGTCGCCAGCGATGAGGCTGCCGCGCAGAGCCTGTGGGCAGCGGCCGGTTATGAGCGCCAACCCGACAGGAGCCGCTTCGTGCGAAACCTGAGCGCTGGATCAGAGGCGACACAGCCGTAGTCCCTCGATCGCGCCTGCCGATCTTCAGCTGGCGTTGCTCGGGGGTGCCGCCGGACCGCGGCTGCGCAACCACGTCGCCAGGCCGGCGAACAGGTACGCGATCGCCGCTGCAAGGAGGATGAACTTGCAGGCGGCGAAGATCGTCGCCAGCAGGGGGAACGCGGTACCGGCACCGTCGAGGGTCAGCAGCAGGCAGATGTTCTCGAGCGTGTCGAATGCCGCCCCGAGAGCGCCAAACGAGACGGCGACCATGCCGATCGCAGCAAGTCGGCGCCACCCCCGTTTCCTGGCGAGATCCCGCACCGCGGCAAGGGCGAGGGTAAGGAAGGTCCCGTAGGCGAGCAGGAAGCCGAAGTCGATCCACAGCGACTCGCGAGCGGCGTCCTGGCCATCCTCACCCCATTCGGCGAGGATCTCATCGGCCCGATCCTGGCCGCCCGTCAACTCGAAGGGGACGATCCCGGGGCCGCCGGTCTCCTGCATCCGCTCGTCGGCGGGCGACATCACCAGGAGCAGGGCAACGGTCGCGATTCCCGCTGCAATCAGTCCCCATCGGCGCCTCACGCCGGCAGTATCCCCAAATAACAGAAAACGTCCCACCGGGGAGCCGGTATTTTCGGTGGCTGACTAGCGCACGACTGGCGTACCAGGCTCGGCGTGGGATGGCCTCAGCCAGGAATTGCTCGGCGACCTCGCGGCGTTGCACCGCACCGCGGTCGGCCAGCTTGAGCGAGGCGAGCGGGTCGCCCGCGCCGACACCCTGGTCAACCTCGCCGCCGCCCTCGGCGTCGATGCGAACACGCTGTTGGTGGGCATCACTTGGACCCCGCCACGGCTCGATACCGGCAGCTTTGGATTCAACGATCCCGGTGGCGCTCGTCGCGGCGATCAGCGAGAGGCCGCCTGATGGCGGACTACTAATATCCCCCCGAACTCGCACGCTGCCTGGCCGAGAACCTGCTGATCATCCGCAGACGGGCGGGTCTCTCCCAGGAACAGCTTGCCGACCTCGCGGGAGTACACAGGACCGAGATCGGCAACCTTGAGCGGCGGGTCCGACTCGCCCGCATCGACACCGTGGTCAAACTGGCCGGTGCCCTGGAAATCGCTCCGGGCGATCTGCTCAAAGGGATGGCATGGCTTCCGCCTAAGCCGTCGCGTGGAAATCCGCGTGGAAAGTTCGTCACGCGCGGCCCCGAGCAGAGGGACGACTGATGGATGTCGCGGCGCAGTTCGGCGACAACCTCGTCCGCTGCCGAAAGCTCGCCGGCGTCTCCCAGGACGAGTTGAGCGTGCGGGCCTCGGTTCATCGGACCGAGATCAGCCAGCTTGAGCGTGGCCTTCGCATTCCTCGCATCGACACGCTGGCGAAGCTCTGCGCGTGCCTGGAAGTCGAGGCCGCCGAACTGATGGCGGGAATCAACTGGAGCCCCGGCGATCTGCGGCACGGGCAGTTCAGGGAACGGGCCAATGGCTGAAGGCATCCGCAAGCGGCACTCGAAGGGGCTGCGCCTCGCGCAAAGGGAAGCGATGCAACTGCAACGCGGGTTGGGAGGCGTCGATCTACTTGGCGCGAGAGGGCAAACGGACCACGAAAACGTTCCCGCAGAAAGACGAGGCCAAGAGTTGGAGGACCGATGCGCTGAGAGCAGCCGAAGTAGGGGCTCTGCGGCCGACCCCTGCTGATGCCCGCACTCTCGCCGAAGCTGTCGGGGCGGTACGTCGCGGGCATGAAGGACGGTTCGGTTCGACCGAGGCGCCGTGAGCGCTACAAGCCGAATACGACGCGCTCCTATGAGCGCTCGCTACGGAAACACATCGCACCGTCGCCGGTCGCTGGACTCAAGGTGGGGGAGATCCGCCGTCGCGATTTGCAGGCGTTCGCCGACGACCTCCTGGCCACGGGCCTCTCGCCTGCCACGGTTAGTAACGCGATGAACCCGATCCAGGCTTTCTACCGTCGGGCGATCCACCGCGACGAGCTGGCCTACAACCCGTCGGCCTTGATCGATCTTCCTGAGGAAGCTCTAAGCGGCCGAAGCGGATTGCGTCGGCCGCTGAAGCAGCGGAACTGCTGGCTGTCCTGCCGGTTGAGGATCGACCGGTGTGGGCGACCGCCTTTTACGCAGGATTGCGGCGGGCGAGTTGCAGGCGCTGCGGGTCTGCGATATCGACTTCGGGACGAACCTCGTTTCGGTTGAGCGTGGCTGGGATCAGGTCGAGGGCGTGATCGAGCCGAAGTCCCGCGCCGGCCGGCGCACGGTGCCGCTGCTGGCTGTCCTGCGCTCCTGCCTCTGGGACTTCCTTCCGCGAACGGTGCGGAGCGGGGAAGACCTCCTGTTCGGCCGGACGGAGGACGATGCCTTTTTCGCGTCAACCGTCGACGGCCGGGCGAAGCGAACCTGGAAGGCGCGTAACAAACGCGAGTGCGAGCTTGCGGAGACGGAGGGTCGAGAGCGGGTCTTGCTGCGGCCGATCACGCTTCACGAGTGCCGGCACACCTTCGCCTCGCTACTAATCGACTCCGGCGCCAACCCGAAGGCGATCCAGCAGTTCATGGGCCACTCGAAAATCCAAACGGCCTTCGACGTCTACGGGCACCTGCTGCCGGGCAGCCATGACGAGGTCCGCAAGCGCATGGACGCCTATCTGCGCGGCGACCGCCATGCTGACGGCACGTGATGGTGGCTTCGGAGGGCGGAGCTATCCTCGCCAGGATGCCTCTGAGTTCGGGAATGGGACCTGTGGACGAGTCGCGTCGAGCTGACGACGAGGCCGCCGCGATCGCTGCGGAGCGCATTCGCAGCGGTGCTGCCGAGAACACGGAAGACGGCGCCGAGGCGCTGGCGAGCCTAGGTATCGACCTCCTTGAGGGTGGCGCAGCGGCGGATGCCTGTCACCTTGGCAACAACGTTTGACTTGTACAAGGTCTACGTTATATTTGTCTAGTGAGTTGGGGCGCCGAGAGAACCGACGAGTTCGACAGTTGGTGGCAAACGCTGACCGACCCCGAGCAACGCAAGGTTGTCGCCTCGGTTGAGGCTTTGCAAGAGCTTGGGCCGTCCGCCGGTAGGCCGTTGGTCGACTCGGTAGAGGGCTCTCGGCATTCCAACATGAAGGAGTTGCGAGTCACGCAGACGATGCGCATCTTCTTTGCCTTTGACCCCCTACGAGTAGCGATCCTGCTCATCGGTGGAGACAAGGCGGGGAAGACGAAGCGCTTCTACAAGCGGATGATCCCGGTTGCCGACTCGATTTATCAGCAGCACTTACAAACGCTGGACTACAAAGATGAGGGAAGCCATGGCAAAGCCAAAGCCGTTCGGCGAGCTAAGCGAAGAGGTTCGTAGTCGCCCCGGCGCCGCAGAGGAGATCGACGCTCGCAAGCGGGCGATCGTTGCGGCTGTCCGGCTGAACGAACTACGCAAACAGCGCGGGCAGACGCAGGCGCAGCTTGCCGATCTATTAGGGATGACCCAGGCGAACGTCTCGCGGATCGAGCGGAGCGACAATCTCTATCTGAGCACGCTTGCCGACTACGTGGACGCCTTGGGCGGGCACATCGAGATCAACGCGGTCTTTGACGACGACGTTGTGTCGCTCGGGCCGGTGGAGAAGGACCGGGGGAGCGAGCTGCCGGCCTGATGGCCTCGGTTGGAGGTCAGTTTGAACCCAAGCGCCCTCGCGCGATAAATGCGCCTGATCTCATGCGGTCAAATTGGCGAGTTATCCTCCGCCCCTAGATGGCACGCACCGTCTTTCACAAGCTCGGGTCCGACTTGAGATTCCAGGTGGCCTACGCGCTGCTCGCAATTGCGATCTCCCTGGTGGTGGTCCTGGTCACCGGAAGGCCGGGATGGGGCGGTCTCATGCTGAGCGCCTCCACCTTTGTGATCGCCGGCGCCAAGTATCGGCATGAACAGGCGTCCCTAAATCGCTAGCTTCGCCGGGAGGGTCGAACTGACTCGGCTACCGCCCCTCGATGCACGAACGCCGCCTGACTGTGGCACCGCGGCCTTTGGAGCGATTCAGAAGCCGCATTCCTAGACAGGAAGACCGCCCGTTTTTGGCTTGCTAAAGCCCCATACAACAGAAAACGCCCCACCGGGGAGGCGGGGCGCTTCTGGGGTTACTACAGGGAGGAGAGATATGTATCTCTATATATGTGGATCTGTGGGAGGTGGGTGAGCCCTGTCTGTGTCATGGGCGCCGTTGTGGGAAGCAACGGGGCAATGTATGACGCGGGACTCGACCTAAAAGTCTTGGTGCTGCTCCTTACGTCGGCATCTCCACTTGAATCCTTGAACAGCGTACGAACATACGTGCGATTTGTGTGTGAGGCCGATCACAGAGACCTTGATCGGTCGCGAGGGACCTCCCAATGCGCGGTTTCGTACCCCTTGGTTAGGGCGATAAACGGCCGGTTCGAGCCCTCGCTGTAGCGTTCCGGACGTGAAGAAGTCCCGGATAGACGCGGTTTTGGCCGAGCGGGGCCTGTTTCCATCGCGCACCGCTGCGGCCGGCGCGGTGCGGGCCGGGGAAGTCCGGGTCGGACGCGATGGGCCGGTCGCGCTGCGGCCGAGCCAGCTGGTCGAGCCGGAGGCGATGTTGATCGTCGACGAGGGGCGTCGCTACGTCTCCCGCGGCGGGATCAAGCTGGAGAACGCGCTGGAGGCGCTCGGGATCGACGTCGCGGGGCGCGATTGTGTCGACGTCGGTGCTTCCACCGGTGGCTTCACCGACTGCCTGCTGCAACGGGGGGCGCCGCGGGTCGCTGCGGTCGACGTCGCCTACGGCCAGATCGACGTGCGCCTGCGCGAAGATCCGCGGGTGACCGTGATCGAGCGCCTCAACGGCCGCGAGCTGCTTCCCTCGGACCTGCCCTTCGCGCCCGCGTTGGCGACGATTGACGTCTCCTTCATCTCCCTGACCAAGATCGTGCCGGCGGTGGCGGGCTGCCTGGCGCCCGGCGGCGAGGTGCTGGCGATGGTCAAGCCACAGTTCGAGCTGGGCCGCAAGCGGGTTGGCCGCGGCGTCGTCCGTGACAGCGGCGATCGCCGCGAGGCGATCCATGCCGTCGCCCGGGCTGCTGTCGAGGCCGGGCTGCCGGTCCGTGGCGTCGCCTCCTCGGGACTGCCCGGTCCCAAGGGGAATCGCGAGACCTTTCTCTGGTGCGGCGGCGACGGCCCTGCGGTCGCGGATCTCGACGCCGCCGTCCACGCCGCCGTGGAGGTCGACAAGTGAAGACCGCGGCGCTGGTCACCCATTCGCACCCGCCAACCGCCACCGAGGCCGTCGCCGTCGCCGTCAGGGTTGCCCGGGAGGCCGGCTGGCGGCTGGTCGGCACAGCGGACGAGCTCGCCAAGCACGGCGAGGCCGCCAAGGGCATCGAGGTCGTCGCCAGCGACAAGCCGCGCCCGGACCTCTGCATCGTCCTCGGCGGCGACGGCTCGATCCTGCACGCGCTGCGGCGCTTCGCTCGCACCGGAGTGCCGGTCTTCGGTGTCAACTTCGGCACCGTCGGCTTCCTCGCCGCGGTCGAGCGCGACGAAGCCGAGGAGGGAATCCGCCGCACCCTCGCCGGTGAAATCGAGACGATCGAGCTGCCGGGGCTGGAGGTCGCGCTCGAGGGCGAGGCGGGAGTCGGCCTCAACGACGTCACCTTGACCCGCCGTCCGCACGACCGGGTCGCCGAGCTCAGCTACCGGCTCTCCGGCGAGGAGGTCGGCCACGTCCGCTGCGATGGCCTCGTCGCCGCCACGCCGGTCGGATCGACCGGTTACAACCTTGCCAACCAGGGCCCGATCCTGGCCTGGGGGGTGAAGGGATACGCGGTCAGCTACATCGCGCCCCACTCGCTGACCGCGCGTGCCCTCGTCGTCGCCCCCGGCGACGTCCTCCACGTCGGCAACGCCCCGGAGCGCGAGCCGGTCGAAGTCGCGGTCGACGGCGCCTATCTTGCCGACCTGCCCGCTGGCGCGGCACTGGAGGTCCGCTTCGCCGACGGAGTCGGCCGCCTCGCCCAGCTGCCGGGGACGAGCTTCTATCAGCGCATCCGCGAGAAGTTCGGCCACCTCGCCGTCTGAGGTCGCGGGACCGGCGCATATCGGCGTCCTCGGGCGCTCGTGTGCGGAGCACACTTCGCTTCCTGCGTCCTTGATCTGCTTGGCCCCGCGACCTCAGCCGAAGCAAGCCGTTGATTAGGGTTGCCGGCCATGGAGCGCAAATGGTGGACCCTCCTTCTCGCCTCGATCGCGACGTTCATGCTGTTGCTCGACGTCACCGTCGTCAACGTCGCCCTGCCGGACATCCAGCGTGAACTCAACGCCAGCCTCTCCAGTTTGCAGTGGGTCGTCGATGCCTACTCGCTGACGCTTGCTGCCTTCCTGCTCACGGCGGGCTCGCTCGGCGATCGTCTCGGGCGTCGGCGCGTCTTCACGATCGGCTTCGGGATCTTCACCTTCGCCTCGTTCCTCTGCGGCATCGCCGAGGACCCGACCCTGCTCAACCTGGCGCGCGGGCTGCAGGGCGTCGGCGGCGCCGGGATGTTCGCCACCTCGCTGGCCCTGATCGGCCAGGAGTTCCACGGCAAGGACCGGGCGACCGCGTTCGGCGTCTGGGGGGCGGTTGTCGGCGGGGCCGTTGCGGTCGGGCCGCTGGTCGGCGGGGTCGTCACCGAGACCCTCGGCTGGGAGTGGATCTTCTTCCTCAACGTGCCGATCGGGATCGGGGCGATGGTCCTGACCGAGCGCAAGATCGTCAACGTCTTCGCCAAAGACGCGGAACCGGTCGATGTGCCCGGGCTCGTCACCTTCTCGCTCGCCCTCTTCCTGTTGATCTTCGGATTGATCCGCGGCAATCCCGAGGGTTGGGGCAGCCCGTTGATCCTCGCCTGCCTGATCGGCGCCGCGGCGCTGTTGGCGACCTTCGTCGCGATCGAGCGCCGCAGCGCCCATCCGATGCTCGACCTGACCCTGTTCCGCAAACCCGCCTTCAACGGCGTCTCCGCGGTCGCCTTCGGGCTCTCGGCGGGGATGTTCGCGATGTTCCTCTACCTGACGATCTACATGCAGGGAGTGCTCGACTACTCGCCGCTGGAGGCCGGCCTGCGCTTCCTGCCGCTGACCGTGCTCGGCTTCGTCGTCGCGCCGATCTCCGGGGCGCTCTCGAACAAAATCCCGATCCGCGTCCTACTCGGCACCGGCCTCGCCGTGGTCGGAGTCGGCCTGCTGCTGATGCACGGCGTCTCAGCCGATTCCGGCTGGACGACGCTGCTGGCGGGCTTCCTCGCCGCCGGCGTCGGCATCGGCATCACCAACCCGGGGATCGGTCAGGCGGCGATCGCCGTGGTGCCGGTGGAGAAATCGGGGATGGGCTCAGGGATCAACACCACCTTCCGCCAGGTCGGGATTGCCACTGGTGTCGCCGGGCTCGGCGCCGTCTTCCAGTCGCGCGTCGACTCGAAGCTTGCGGAGCTGTTGCCGCACGCGCCGGCAGGGCTGGGCGAAGTGGTCGCGTCGGGTGGCTCTCGCGCCGTCGCCGAGCTGCCACTGCCGCCGGCGATCCATGCCAAAGCAGTTCACGCCGCCGACGTCGCCTTCGTCAGCGGCTTCAACGAGATCATCCTGATCGCCGCGATCCTCTCTTTCATCGGTGCCGCGCTCGGCTTCGCGCTGGTGCGCTCCGGGGACTTCGTGCAGCACGACGGCCCGCCCGAGCCCGCCGGCTGAGTCCGCATATAGCGAAAAACCGGGGACAGTCGGTCCGCCCCCGTTGCTACACAGGCCCCATGCTTCGTGAGTTGCGGATCGAGAACCTGCTGCTGATCGAACGGGCCGAACTGAGGCTCGGCCCGGGGCTGAACGCGATCACGGGGGAGACGGGGGCGGGAAAGACCGTTCTCGCTCACTCGCTCGATCTCTTGATGGGCGGGAAAGCGAAAGCGCAGATCGTCCGGCCCGGTGCCGAGGAGGCCTGGGTCGAGGGGGTCTTCGACCTGCCCAAGGGGCTGCTGAAGGAGCCGGAGCTGGCGGAGCTGGCGGAGCGGCTGCCGCCGGGGGCCGAGGAGGTCGTGCTGGGACGGCGGGTCTCCACGGCTGGGCGGACCAGCGCTTTCGTCGCTGGACGCGCCGCGACCGCCGCTGACCTGAAGCTGCTCGGCGGCCGGCTGCTGGCTTTCTTCGGCCAGCACGAGCACCGCAAGCTGACGATCTCCTCGGCGCAGCTGGAGGTGCTCGACGGCTTCGCCGGGGCCGAGCACCTGGAGGCCCGGAGGCGCTACCGCGAGGCTCATCGCGAGTGTGGGCGACTGGCGGCGGAGCTGGCCGAGCTGCGGGAGGCCGAAGGGTCGCGAGAGCGCGATCTCGACCTCTACCGCTATGAGCTTTCTGAGATCGAGGAGGTGGGGCCCGACCCCAAGGAGCGGACCGGGATCGCGACCGAGCGCGAGCGCCTCCGTCATGCGGAGGGGCTGCGCGACGCGGCGGCCGGGGCTCACGCGGGCCTGGCTGGCGCCGAAGAGGACGGCGGCGGTGCGGCGGCGGCGCTGGCCCAGGCCGAATCGCTGCTGCAGGGCGCAGCGGGCCTCGACGCGGGCCTCGACGCGATCGCCGAGCGAGTGGCGGCGCTGAGCGTCGAGCTCGGCGACGTCGGCTCGGAGCTGCGGGACTACGCCGAGGGGTTGGAGGCCGATCCCGGGGCGCTGCTGGCGATCGAGGAGCGGCTGGAAGCGATCGACAAGCTCGAGCGCAAGCACGGCGGCAGCGTCGAGACGGTGCTCGAGCATGCCGACCGCTGCCGGGCGGAGATCGCCCGCCTGGAGAGCGCCGAGGTGCGGGGGGCCGAGGCCGAAGCGGCGCTGGCCGAGGCCGAGAAGCAGCGCCAGGAGCTGGGCGAGCGGTTGAGCGCCGGGCGCGCCGACGCCTCCCGGCCCCTGGAAGAGCGCGTTGCCGCCGAGTTGGACAAGCTCGCGATGGCCGGTGCCACGCTCGAGGTCGCGCTCGAGCCCCACCCCGACGGCTACGGCGCCAACGGGCGCGAGACCGTCGAGCTGCGGGTCGCCCCCAACCCCGGCATCGAGGCGGCGCCGCTGCGCGACGCGGCTTCCGGCGGCGAGCTTTCGCGGGTGATGCTGGCATTGAGTGGGCTCGGCCAGGCCGCGACGACGGGCACGCTGGTCTTCGACGAGATCGACGCCGGCATCGGCGGCAACACGGCGCGGGTGGTTGGCGAGCGGCTGAAGGCCCTCGGCAAGGACCGCCAGGTCGTCTGCATCACCCATCTGCCGCAGGTCGCCTCGCTCGCCGACGTCCACTTCCGGCTCGAGAAGCGGGTTGCCAAGGGCGAGTCCCTGGCCACCGTCGAGCGCCTCGACGGAGAGGGCGTGGTCGCGGAGATCCGCCGCATGCTCGGCGGCGAGAGCTCCGACGAGGCGGCCACTCAGCACGCGCGTGAGTTGCTCGCTGCCGCCTGACCCCTTGCCGGGCGCCGGTTCGGTGGCCTAATCTGAGTTAGTGGCCGCCACCGCTCGCCGTCGCCTTCCTGCTCTGCTCGGGCGTCGCAACGGCGTGCGCCCGGAAGTGCCGGTCGAGGGCACGGCGCGGCTGGGCGAGCGGACCAAGCACCTGGTCAAACGCCTGCGACCCGGCGACGTCGCCGTCATCGACCACGTCAACATCGACCGCATCGCCGCCGAGGAGCTGATCGAAGCCGGCGTCGCGGCGGTGCTGAACGCTTCCCCGTCCTCCGACGGGCAGTATCCAAATGCCGGGCCCCTGATGCTGGCGCGCGAGGGGATCCGCCTCGTCGACGCTCCCGGCGCGGGGCTCTTCGAGCTGCTCAACGACGGCGACAGACTGCGGATCGACGGCGGCACGGTGACGATTGGCGACCAGGAGGTGCTGCGCGGACGGGTGCTCGGCGCCGCCGAGCTGGAACGCCAGCTCGAGGAGCAGCGCGAGCGGATCGACGAGGCCCTGGCCGAGTTCGCCGAGAACACCGTCGCCCACGTGCGCCAGGAGACCGACCTGTTGACCGGCAGCGTCGAGTTCCCGCACACCGAGGCCTCCTTCCGCGACCGCCACGTCCTCATCGTCGTCCGCGGCGATCGCCACCGCCGCGACCTCAAAGCCCTGCGCGCCTACATTCGCGACATGCGCCCGCTGATCGTCGCCGTCGATGGCGGCGCCGACGGCGTGCTGGAAGCGGGGCTGAAGCCCGACATGATCCTCGGCGACATGGACTCGGCCAGCGACGCCGCCCTCGCCTGCGGCGCCGAGCTGATCGTCCACGCCTATCCCGACGGCCGCGCCCCCGGCTGCGAGCGCCTCGTCGACGCCGGCCTCAAGCACACCGTCGTCCCCGCGGCCGGAACCAGCGAGGACGTGGCGATGCTGATGGCCTACGAGAAGGGGGCGACGCTGATCGTCAGCGTCGGCGCCCACTTCAACCTGATCGAGTTCCTCGATCGCAAGCGCGGCGGCATGTCCTCGACCTTTCTCACCCGGCTGCGGATCGGCGAGAAGCTGGTCGACGCGAAGGGGGTGAGCCGGCTCTACAACCCGAGCTCGACCCTGGCGCCGGTCGGCCTCTTCGTGCTCGCCTTCCTGGTCCTGCTGACGATCCTGATCATCACCTCGCCGGCGCTGAACGACATTTTCGAGCTGTTCTGGCTGAAGATCCGCATCTGGCTTGGCGTCTAGCGAGCACCGGGGCGACCATCTAGCCTTCGGCCGCTGATGGGTTACAGCGCGCGCTACCACGCCACCTCGTTGATCGCCGTCTTCCTGGCGCTGGCGATCGGGATCCTGATCGGCGCCGAGTTCGGTGGCGACGCGCTGACCAGCACCCGCAGGAACCTCGAGGCCAGCCTCGTCAACAATCTCCAGGACGCCCGCTCCAAGACCGACGAACTGAACGGCGAGCTGGGGCGCGCCAATGAATTCTCCGACCGCGTCTACCCGGCCCTGACCCGGGAACGGCTGCAGGGCAAACGGATCGCGATCGTCGCGCTCGGCGGCCTGCCGAGCCAGGACATCGCGGCGGTCGAGGAGGCACTGGGGCCGACCGGGGCAAAGCTGGTCGGGGTCGGGGTCGTGCGCGAGCCGGTCGACCTCGACGGGCTCGCCGGCGATCTGGCGAAGACCCGCTTCGCCGACATCGAGGACGACCCCGAAACGCTGACCGCGCTCGGGGTCGGCGTGGGTCGCCAGCTGGTCCGCGGCGGCACCTTGCCCGAAGTGGTCCGCGGCCACCTCTTCTCGCGCGCCAGCGGCAATTTCGGCGCCCTCGACGGCGTCATCGTCGTCCGCAACCAGCCGCAGGACCTGGGCCCTCTCCAGCGCACCACGGCCGGCACGCTGGAAAGTGGGCTGCTGAGCGGGATCACGGCGACGCGGACGCCGGCGACGGGCGTCGAGACCTCGGATGCGGACCCATCCTCGATCTCCTTCTTCCAGGGCAACGACCTCTCCAGCGTCGATGACATCGAGGCGACGGCGGGACAGCTGGCGCTGGTCTTCACGATGCTCGGCGCCGAGGGCAGCTTCGGGGTCAAGAGCAGCGCCGACCGCCTGCTGCCGGACCTGCTGACCCAGGGCCCCTGAGGTGTACTGGGTCGGCTTCCCGCTGGCGATTGCGCTTTCCCTCTGGCTGCTGCCGGCCGGGGCGCGGGGATTGCGCGAGGCCGGGCTGGTGCGGGAGAACTACCGCGGCGCCGCGCTCGCCTTCCCGCTCGGGGCGGTGCTGGCGACGGCGGCGCTGGTGGCGCTGGCGCCGCTGGCCTTCCTCAACGACCGCGCCGACCTCGACCTGCTCGACCCCGAGCTGCGGCGCTGGCTGCCGTACCTGCTGGGGATCGCCTTCCTCGGCTTCCTCGACGACGCACTTGGCCAGGGGGCGGCAGCGGCGACCCCGCGCGGTTGGCGCGGGCACGGGCGGGCGCTGCGCGAAGGCAGCCTCTCGACCGGTGCGATCAAGGCGATCGGGGCGCTGGCGCTGGCCGCCTACGTGGCCTCCGGGCGCGGGTTGGAGGACTGGCGCTACATCGCCGACGTGGTGCTGTTGATCCTCGCCACCAACCTCTTCAACCTGCTCGATCTGCGCCCCGGGCGGGCGGAGAAGGGGCTGGCGCTGCTCGGCGCCGGGGTCTGCCTTGGCGCCTGGACCCTGGCGCCGATCGAACTGCTGGGGATCTTCGCCGGGCCGATCCTGGTCGGCGCCTGGTTGACCCTGCGCGAGCGGGCGATGCTGGGCGACACCGGCTCGAATTTGATCGGGGCCGTCGCCGGGGTCTGGTTACTGACCATTTTGGGAGGAGACGCGCGCCTGATCGCCCTTGCCGTGGTCCTCGCGTTGACGATTTACGGCGAGTTGCGCTCTATTTCGGCGACGATCGAGTCGGTTCCGCCACTGCGCTGGCTAGACTCGCTCGGCAGAGCATGAATCCTTCCCACAAAGGCGACACCAAGTTCATTTTCGTCACCGGCGGGGTGGTTTCGGCACTCGGGAAGGGCATCGCCGCGGCCTCGATCGGCCGCCTGCTCGTCTCCCGCGGCTATCGGGTCCAGCTGCAGAAGTTCGATCCCTACATCAACGTCGACCCGGGGACGATGAGCCCGTTCCAGCACGGCGAGGTCTTCGTCACCGAGGACGGCGCCGAGACCGACCTCGACCTCGGCCACTATGAGCGCTTCACCGACGAGAACACCTCCCGCGCCTCCAACGTCACCGCCGGCGCCGTCTACAACTCGGTGATCAAGCGCGAGCGCCGCGGCGACTACCTCGGCGCCACCGTGCAGGTGATCCCGCACATCACCAACGAGATCAAGCAGCGCATCCTGATCGTCGCCGAGTCGCAGGCGGTGGACTTCGTGATCACCGAGATCGGCGGCACCGTCGGCGACATCGAGTCCCTGCCCTTCCTTGAGTCGATCCGCCAGCTCTACACGGACCTGACGCCGAAACGGAGCATGTTCGTCCACCTCACCCTGGTCCCCTACGTGGGCCACGCGGGCGAGCTGAAGACGAAGCCGACCCAGCACTCGGTCAACGAGCTGCGCCGGATCGGGATCCAGCCGCACGCCCTGGTCTGCCGCTCCGAAGGCCGCCTCGACCGCGAGATCCGCAGCAAGATCGCCCTCTTCGCCAGCCTTCCCGTCGACGCCGTCATCTCCGCTCACGACGTCGACAACATCTACAAGGTGCCGCTCGTCTTCCGCGCCGAGGGCGTCGACGACCTCGTCCTCGACCACTTCGGGATGGAAGCTCCGTCGCCGGACCTGGGCGAGTGGGAGGCGATGGTGCGCAGCGCCGACTCGGCCGAGGGCAAGGTGCGGATCGCCGTCGTCGGCAAGTACGTGCAGCTGGCCGATGCTTACAAGTCGGTGATCGAGGCGATCGAGCACAGCGGCTTCCACCACGGCGTCGAGGTCGAGGTCGAGCTGGTCGACTCGGAGAACCTCGACCCGGAGAAGCTCCAGGGCTGCGACGGCATCCTCATCCCCGGCGGCTTCGGCGAGCGCGGCATCGAGGGCAAGGTCCAGGCGGCGAAGATCGCCCGCGAGCAGCAGATCCCGTACCTGGGGATCTGCCTCGGGATGCAGATCGCCGTGGTCGAGTTCGCCCGCACGGTGGCCGGCCTCGAGGGCGCCAACTCGGCCGAGTTCGACCCCGAGACTCCGTTCCCGGTCGTCGACCTGCTGCCGGAGCAGAAGGAGGTCTCCGACATGGGCGGGACGATGCGCCTCGGCGCCGACCCGGTGAAACTGCACGAGGGCACGAAAGCGCGCGAGATCTTCGGCGAGGCCGTTATCTACAAGCGCCACCGCCACCGCTACGAGGTCAACAACCAGCTGCGGCGCCGGCTCGAAGACGAGGGCCTGGTCTGCGGCGGCACCTCGCCGGACGAGCGCCTGGTCGAGATGGTCGAGCTGCCGGATCACCCCTTCTTCGTCGCCGCTCAGTTCCACCCGGAGTTCAACTCCCGGCCCAACCGCCCCGAGCCGGTCTTCCGCGAGTTCGTCGGTGCCGCCGCCAAGCACGCTGGCGACAAGCCAGCTGGGGGCGGGCTAGATGACGAGGTCGAGGAGCGACTGGGCGAGGACGCAGGGAGCCCGGGCAGCAGCGCTGTGCGGGCGACCGAGGACGCCGCATAGTCGCTCCTCGGACCGTCATCTAGCCTGTCCGGCGTGAGTTCGCGCCTTAGCGAGACCTTCGTCCGCCTCTGCGAGATCCGCAGTCCGACCGGCGAGGAGCGCGAGATCGCGGACTCCGTCGCCGCCGAGCTGCGGGCGCTGGGACTCGAGGTCAGCGAGGACGACGCCGCGGGACCGGCGGAAGCCGGTGCCGGGAACCTGCTGGCGCGAATGCCGGGCACCAGCGACGAGTGGGTGATGTTTTGCGCCCACCTCGACACCGTGCCGCACCGAGGCCTGGTCGAGGTGCGGAACGACGAAGGCGTCTTTCGCAGCCGCGGCGAGACGATCCTCGGCGCCGACAACAAGGCTGCCGTCGCGGTCTTCATGGAGCTGGTCGCCCGTCACGCCACCGCTCCGGCTGCGGTCGGGATCGAGCTGGTCCTGACCGTCGCCGAGGAGCAGGGACTGCGCGGGGCAAAAGCTTTTGACACCTCGGGGCTGCGCTCGCGGAGCGGTTTCGTCCTCGACCACGCCGGGCCGGTGGGCGAGGTGATCGTCGCCACGCCGACCCAGCAGAAGATCCTCGCCGACTTCATGGGGGTCGAGGCGCACGCCGGGATCCGGCCCGAGGACGGCAGCAGCGCGATCGCCGCCGCCGCCGCCGCGATCGGTCGCATGGAGCTCGGTCGCCTCGACGAGCAGACGACCGCCAACGTCGGCCTGATCAAGGGCGGGACCTCCGGCAACGTCGTCCCCGGGCACTGCTGGATCCAGGCCGAGGCGCGCAGCCGCGACGCCGGCCGCGCCGCCGAGGTCGCCGGCCAGATCTCCGATGCCTGCGCCTGGGGTGCCAGCGAGCACGGCTGCGACGTCGACGTGCGGCTGGAAGAGCTCTTTCGCGGCTACGAGGTGCCGTCCTCATCGCCGGCACTGGGCCTCGCCGAGGCGGGTTTGCGCTCGGCTGGCCTCGAGCCGGTGCGGGCGGCGATCGGCGGCGGCAGCGACGCCAACGTCTTCCGCCTCGATGGCTTCGACGCCGTCCTCCTCGCCAACGGCACCGACGCCGTGCACACCGAAGACGAGCATGTGCCGGCCGCCAGCCTGGAGAAGATGCTGGAGGTCTGCGAGGGAATCGTCGCCGCCGTGGCCGCGGGTGGGGACCAGGGCAAAGCTGCGACCACGGGCGAGGCGTGAGCGCTCGCCTGGCGCTGCGCCGCGGCACCGTCGTCTGCGCCGAGCCGCTGGCCGTCGAGGTCGACGGCGAGCGTCGGCCCGCCTGGGCCGACACGGTGCTGCTGGGGGAGATGAGGGAAGGCGACGAAGTCGTCGTCAACGTCGCCGCGCTCGACCTCGGTCTCGGCTCCGGCGGCTTCGACGTCGTCCACGTCAACCTCAGCCGCGGCCTCGAGGGCGGGGGAGGGCCGGATGGCGAGCACGTGATCAAGCTCAACTACACCTCGCTTCAGCACCCGGTCGCGCCGGTCGAGGCGGAGACCGGGGAGAAGTCTCCCGAGGCGGCGGAGACCGGCGCCCCCGTGGCGGTATTGGTCCTGGTTTTGCCCCTGCACGGGCACCTCGCCCCGGCGGCCTGGGCGGCCGCCCAGGCCTCGCCCGGCGCCCAGGTGGGCTACATCCAGACCGGCGGCGGCGCCCTGCCCGGCTCGCTCTCGCGCGACGTCGCCGAGCTGCGCGAGCGTGGCCTCCTCTGCGGTCACATCGCCGCGGCCCCGGCCTACGGCGGCGAACACGAGGCGCTCGGCACCGTCGGCGCCCTCGACGCCGCCAACCGCCTCGGCTGGGACGCCGCCCTGGTTGGCCCCGGCCCCGGCATCATCGGCTCCAACACCGAGTTCGGCCACGGCGGCATCGCCGCCCTCGACAGCGCCCACGCCGCTCTTTCCCTGCGCCTCCCGACTCTGATCTCCCCGCGCCTCTCATCCAGCGACCCCCGCGAACGCCACGTCGACGTCAGCCACCACACGTACACCGTCCTCGAGCTGCTCCTTGCCCCCGTCGACGTCGCCGTCCCCGAGGGGGAGGACTCGATTGCCGCCGCCCTGGAAGAAGCGGCGGGCACCCACCGCCTCCGCCACGCAGCCGCCGACCTCGACGCCTACGGCGCCTCGGGCCTTCCAGCCACCACCATGGGCCGCCCACTCGGGGAGGACCCGCTCTTCTTCGCGGCGCCGCTCGCGGCCGGCCGCCTGCTCGTCGAGTGAGCTTGGGCCGCGCCTTGCGGCTAGAGGGTTGGTCGGGGCCGGGGAGAACCAGGCCGTCATGGCGATCGCAGTCAAGCCCGCGGTTCCGTCTGCGCCCGCCAGGCCGGGAGCCGACGCTCGGTTCGAGGGTCTGGTTCTCGACTTCCTCTCCTATCTGGAGCTCGAGCGCGGCCTCTCCCGCAACACCCTCAACGCCTACCGCACCGACCTCTTCCAGTACGGCGAATACCTCGCCGCTCATAAAAAGGATGCGCTGCACGCGCGTCCCGCCGACGTCGCCGACTTCCTCGCCGAGCTGGCGACGGGGGAGGGCCGGCCCGCCTGCTCGGCCTCGACGATCCACCGCAAGGCCGCCTGCCTGCGCTCCTTCTACAAGCACCTGCGTCGCGACGAGCTGATCGGCGACGATCCCACCGCCGCCCTGAGCGCGCCGCGGCGCTCGAAGAAGCTGCCGCAGGTCCTCAACTACTCCGAGGTGCAGAAGCTGCTGGCCTCGCCGCGCGGCAGCGAGCCGACGACGCTGCGCGACCGGGCGCTGCTCGAGGTGCTGTACGCCTGCGGGCTGCGCGCCTCGGAGACGATCGGGCTCGAGCTTGCCGACATCGACATGCGCGAGGGTTTCCTCCGCGCCCGCGGCAAGGGCTCCAAGGAGCGCCTGGTGCCGCTCGGCCGCCAGGCCATCGCCGCGATCAGCGCCTACCTGCGCGGCGGTCGCCCGAAGCTGATCGGCGAGCGCCACGAGCCGAAGCTGTTCGTCAACTTCCGCGGCGGCCCGCTGACCCGCCAGGGCCTCTACAAGATCGTCCAGCGCCACGCCCGCGACGCCGGCCTCTCCGGTCGCATGAGCCCGCACACGCTGCGCCACAGCTTCGCCACCCACCTGCTCGCCGGCGGCTGCGACCTGCGCGCCGTGCAGGAGATGCTCGGCCATGCCGACATCTCCACCACCCAGATGTACACGCACCTCTCCGGCGAACGCCTCAAGGAGGTCTACTTCAGCGCCCATCCGCGAGCCAGCAGCGACTAGCGGCGAACCTCATGGAGTAGAACTCGGACATGCCAGAGCTGCCCGAGGTCGAGACCGTTGCGCGCCAGCTCGAGCCGGAGCTGGAAGGGCACCGGATCGAGTCGCTGGAGGTACTGGACGGGCGCTGGTCGCGGCCGGTGCCGCCGAAAAAGCTGGGCGCCGCGGTCAGCGGGCGCACGATCGAGGGGCTGGGACGGCGGGGCAAGTACCTGCTGCTTGGACTCGATGGCGGCCAGACGCTGGTCATGCACCTGCGGATGACCGGCAACCTGGTTCTGGTCGAGGGCGAGGAGGTGCTCGACCCCTCAGAGGGACGGCGGCTGTACGAGGCCGAGCGTTCGACCTCCGCCCGGCACCTGCGCGCCCGCTTCGTCCTCGACGACGGCCGCGAGATCTGGTTCACCGATCCGCGCCGCTTCGGCGAGGCTTTCCTGATCGACGATGTCGACCTCGAGGCGCGCTTTGCCGGCAAAGTCGGCGTCGAGCCGCTCTCACCGGCTTTCACTTCCGAGGCCCTGGGAGCGATGGCGAGCGGGCGCACGGCGCCGTTGAAGTCCTTCCTGCTCGACCAGTCCGGGGTTGCCGGGGTCGGCAACATCTACGCCGACGAGGCGCTCTACCGGGCCCGCCTGCACCCGCTCTCGCCCGCCGGCTCGATGAAGCCCGAGCACCTGCTGGCCCTGCGCGACGCCGTCGTCGCCGCCCTGGAAGCGGGAATCGACCACGGCGGCTCCTCGATCGACGACTACCGCGACGGGCGCGGAGAGAAGGGGACGATGCAAAACGAGTTCCTCGTCCACACCCGCGAGGGCCAGCCCTGCCCGTCCTGCGAGGGCGAGATCGTCCGCATCGTCGTCGGCGGCCGCTCCACCTACTTCTGTCCGGGCTGCCAGGTCAAGTTGCGCAAACGCCCGCGCCGCCGTCGCCCCACCGGTCGCGCCAAATAGGCGCTTCGCCGTCCGGTCCGTCGGTCACCTTTGATCCCGTGGCCGGAAAGACCGTAAAGACGGAGGCAATCGTCCTGCGCAGCATTCGCTACGGCGAGGCGGACCGGATCCTCCACTGCTACTCGAAGACCCGCGGCAGGTTCGGGGCGATCGCCAAGGGGGCGCGCAAACCGAAGTCGCGCTTCGGCGGTCGCCTGGAGCCATTTTTTCGGCTCGACCTGATCCTGCACGAAGGCCGCGGCGACCTGATGACGGTGACCAGCGTGGCCACGATCGACGGCTACCCGCGGCTGCGCTCCTCCGGGCCGGCGCTGACCGCCGGTGCCCGTGCCTGCGACGCGGTGCTGCGGCTGCTCGACTCAGCCGAGCCCAATCTGCCCGCCTACAACCTGCTCTGTCGCTACCTGGCGCTGCTCGACGACCCCGCGCAGCCGCGCGGCGCCGGGCTGGAGGTGGCGCTCTCCTTCCGGCTGAAGCTGGCGATGGTGGCCGGTTTCGTGCCCGAGCTGGCCTCCTGCGCCCGCTGCGGCGAGGCCGAGCACCTGGCCGGCTTCTCCGGTGCCGCCGGGGGTGTCGTCTGCGCCGGCTGCGAAGCCGGCTCCTTCGGGCTCTCCGAGGACGCGCACCGCTTCATGGTCGAGGCGCTCGCCCTGCCGCTGGCCGAGGTGCCGCCGGCGGAGCCGCTGGCCCTGCGCCAGGTCGAGCGGGCCGTGGGCGAGACGCTCGAGCACCACGCGCATGTGCAGTTGCGGTCAGCGGCATAGGGAGAGGGGAGGGACTCTTCGGAGCAACAGCGGGGAGGCTCCGAAGAGTCCCTCCCCTCTCCCTATGATCGAGGGGTGCCAGTTACTGCCGAGTTCCAGGACCGCGTCTCCGCCTGGGAGGAAGAGTTCCTTTCCCCACACGCGACCCGCTCCTACCCGGCCCGCCGCGCGGTGGAGGAGCCCGACAGCCCGTTGCGGACGCCGTTTCAGCGCGATCGCGATCGCATCGTCCACTCCAAGTCCTTCCGGCGGCTCAAGCACAAGACCCAGGTTTTCGTCGCTCCCGAGGGCGATCACTACCGGACTCGCCTCACTCATACGCTCGAGGCCTGCGGGATCGCCCGCACGGTCGCCCGGGCACTGGGCCTGAACGAGGATCTGACCGAGGCGATCGGGCTCGGCCACGACCTCGGCCACCCGCCCTTCGGCCACGCCGGCGAGGACGCGCTCGACGCCGCCCTGCGCGAGCGCTGCGGCAGCGGCTTCCGCCACAACGAGCACTCGCTGCGGGTGGTCGAGGTGCTGGAGCGAAATGGAGAGGGCCTGAACCTGACCGAGCAGGTCCGCGACGGCATCCTCAACCACAACGGGCCGACCAGGCCGGCGACGCTCGAGGGCCGGATCGTCAAGCTGGTCGACCGCGTCGCCTACATCAACCACGACATCGACGACGCCCTGCGGGCCGGGATTCTGCAGCCGACGGACTTGCCGGCGGCGGAGATCGAGCTGCTGGGACCGACCGGCTCGCTGCGGATCGACACCCTCGTCCGCGACATCGTTGAGCGCTCCGCCGGCGCCGGCGACATCGTCCAGGGCGAGGAGATCGGCGGCGCGATGCTGCGGCTGCGCAAGTTCATGTTCGACCGCGTCTACCTCGGCCCGGATGCCCAGCGCGAGCACGAGCGGGTCGAGCGCACGATGCGCGGCCTCTTCGACCACTACCGCGAGCACCCCGACGAGCTGCCCGCCTGGGACCCTGGAGCGAGCGAGTGCCAGCGCGTTACCGACTACATCGCCGGCATGACCGACCGCTTCTGCATCGCCAAGTTCACCGCCCTGACCGTCCCCGAGGAGGCGCGCTTCTAGTGGCGCTGATCTCCCCCGAGAGCCTGGACCGAGTGAAGCAGGCGGCGGACATCGTCGAGGTGATCTCCACCCATACCGATCTGCGCCGGGCCGGCGCCCGCTACACCGGTCTCTGCCCCTTCCACGACGAGCGCACGCCCTCGTTCTCGGTCGACGCCCAGGAGAAGCTCTACCACTGCTTCGGCTGCGGGGTTGGCGGCGACGTGATCAAGTTCGTCGAAGAGAAGGACGGCCTCGGATTCGCCGAGGCGGTGGAGCTGCTCGCCGACCGTTACGGAGTCGAGATCGAGCGCGAGCAGGAGGATCCCCGGGCGGAGGCCCGGCGCCAGCAGCGCCGCCGCCTCGAGCAGCTGCTGGAGCGCGTCGCCGCCTACTACGCCAGCTACCTCTGGGAGTCGCCGGAGGCCGCCAAGGCGCGCGAGTACCTGGCAGAGCGCGGGCTGGGGGAGGAGGCCCTGCGCGGCTTCGGCGTCGGCTATGCGCCCAGTGCCTGGGACAAGATCCTCGTCCGCGGCCAGCAGGCCGGCTTCAGCGTCCAGGAGCTGCACGGCGTCGGCCTCGTCCAGCGCGGGCGCGAAGGCAAGGAGTACGACCGCTTCCGCTCGCGGATCATGTTCCCGATCCGCGACCGCCGCGGCCGCACCCTCGGCTTCGGCGGCCGGGCGATGCGCTCCGACCAGGGCGCCAAGTACGTGAATACGGCCGAGACCGATTTCTTCCACAAGAGCCAGCTGCTCTATGGCGTCGACAAGGCGAAAGCGGCGATCGCCAAGGCCAACCGGGCGGTCGTGGTCGAGGGCTATACCGACGTGCTGGCGTTGCACCAGGCCGGGATCGAGGAGACCGTGGCGGTGATGGGGACGGCGATCACCGGCGAGCAGGTGGCGACGCTCTCGGGGATGGTGGAGGAGGTGGTGCTGGCGCTCGACGCCGACTCCGCCGGCCAGGAGGCGATGCTGCGGGCGCAGCGGGTCGCGGCCGGGCGCAAGATGAGGCTGCGGGTGGCGGCGATGCCGGCCGGCGAGGACCCGGCGGAAATGATGGCCACGCCCGGCGGCGCCGAGCGCTTCCGGGCGCTGATCGACGCCGCGGTCGAGCTCAATGCCTTCCAGGTTGGGCTGGTGCTCGGCCGTACCGACGTCGCCTCGCCGCTGGAGCGCGACCGGGCGCTGGACGAGGTGGCACCGGTGTTGGCGGCGATGGGGGAGACCGCGAGTCGCGACGATCTGGTCCGCCAGGTGGCGGAGCGCCTCGACCTCGAGCCGGCGATGGTGATGGGCCGGGTGGTCTCGGCCCGGCCTCTCAGCGGCGGCAGCGAGCAGGCGCCGGGTGGTGGCGGTACCGCCCGTGCGGAGCCCGCGCCGCCACCGCGCCGCGCCGCCGAGCTGACCTCGCGCGAGCGCCGCGAGCGGGCGCTGCTGGCGATGTGCATCGCCCTGCCCGATGAGGGAAAGGACTACTTGGCCCGTCTCACCGACGCTCATCTCTCGCCAACCGGCCTGCTCGCCGCCGCCTGGCTGCGCGAGCATCCCGGGGACCCGGCCTCCAACCTCCCCGAGGACCCCGAGCTGACCGGCCTGGTCACCGAGCTGGTGATGCTCGCCCACGACGAGCCCGCCTCGCACGAGTCGATGGAGCTCAACTTCATGCTGCTGGACCAGCGCCGCATCGAGCACGAGATCGCCGCCGCCGGCGAACGCGACGATTATGAGCGCCGCGCCTCGCTCAGCCGCGAGCGTGCCGCCCTGGTCGAGCGCATCGCCCGCACCCAGCGGGTCGAGAGCTGAGCCGGTAAATTCTTCGCGGTTGGGAAATCCCTCTCGGTTGAGATTTCCTCACACCCGTTCCGGGGTAGCTCAATCGGTAGAGCACTCGACTGTTAATCGAGTTGTTGTGGGTTCGAGTCCCACCCCCGGAGCTACTCGCTGTTGGGAACCCTGCTTCGCGCCAGACGCTCGACCAGTTCGGCTCCGCGCTGGGCCCCGTCGTTCTCCCGCCCCCAGGCCGCGATCCTCTCCGCCCCGGCGGCGAAGGAGCCGTCGTCGAGGATGCGCCGCGCCGCCCAGCGCAGGGGGGAGGGGCGGCAGAGGCGCCAGGGCAATGACAGGCCCGCCCCGGCCCAGGCGACCCGCATCGCGGTCTCGCTCATGTCGCCGATGATCGGGCAGATCAGGACCGGGGTGCCGGCGCCGAGGGCGCGGGCGACGGTGCCGTGGCCGCCGTGGGAGATGACCAGCGAGGCGGCGGGCATCAGCTGGCTGTAGCTGAGCCAGTCGACGAGGACGGCGTTGGCCGGAACCTCGATCGGGCGCTGGGGGACGACGCGGTTGGTGGTCGCCACCACGCGCACCGGCTCGCTGGCGAGTGCCGCCAGCGCCGTGCGGACCAGGTGGTTCTCGGAGTCGTGCGCGGTACTGGGGGCGACGAGGACGAGCGGGCGATCGCCCGGCGGCAGCTCGATTTCCGGGTGTGGCAGCTCGAAGGTCATCGGTCCCGTCACCTCGACCCCGGGCGGCCACTGGCGTGGGTACTCGAGCTGGGGGTAGGTGGCGACCAGCGCCAGGTCGGGGCTGATGCCGCCGTGAAAGTGCTCGACCGGCGGCAGCTCGAGCCGTTGGCGCTGCAGGTTGAGGTCGCGGCGGCCGTGCTCGAGGCCGACGTCGAGCGCCCGCTGTCCCGCCCGCCAGATCCCCCGCCCGAGCGGCGTGCGCGGTGGCCGCAGCCCGATCGCGAAGAACGGCAGCCCCGGCTCGACCACCGGATAGATGTGGGGGATCAGGGTTGCCAGTGGCACCCCTGCTCGCTCGGCGGCCAGGGCTGGCGCCAGGGTGAGGATGTCGCTGACGGCGACATCGGGACGCATCTCCTCCAGCAGCGGCAGCAGCGCCCGTGCCGCCTCGGCGGCATGTTGGCCGTCGGCGGAGTCGGGCCCCGGCGGTGGGAACATCTTGTATTCCTCCGCCGCCGCGAAGCCCAGGCCGGCGCCCTCGACGGCCGCGCGCCGCTCCTCCCAGGTCTCGACCACGACCTCGTGACCGCGCTCCTTCAGCGCCCGTCCCAGCGAGATCGCCGGGAAGACGTGGCCGGGGTCGCCGAAGGCGGCGACCAGTACTCGCAGGGGTTTGCCGGTGTTCTCCACCGGCGCGCCGCTAGGGGGTATCGAGTCCCTCACCGGGGCGAGTAAACACAATCTCCGGCACGTGGCAGTTGCGCGAGGTGTGGAGCAGGAAGCGCACCGCCTCGCCGAGGTCGGAGGGCTGGATCATCGACTCGGCCGGGACCTGGCCCTTGGCGAACTCGGTCATCGCCGTATCGACGAAGCCCGGTGCCAGCGCCGTGCACTGGATCCCGGCGCCGCCCGCCTCGCGGTGGGTCGACTGCGTGAAGTTGATCACCGCGGCCTTGGTCGCGGCGTAGATCGAGAGCCAGGCCTGGCCACCTTTGCCGGCGATCGAGGCGGTATTGACGATCAGCGCCTTGCCGTGCTCGGCGCCGGCCTCGCGCAACAGCGGCAGGCCCTCGCGGGTGCCGAGGATCAGCGCTCGCAGGTTGACCGCAAGCTGCATGTCCAGGTGCTTGGTCTGGATTTCCTCCATCGGCGCACCGATCCCGACGCCGGCGTTGTTGACCAGGGCGTCGAGGCGCCCGTATTTCTCTTTGTGGGCGGTGAAGACCGAGACGACGTCGTTCTCGTCAGTCATGTTGGCGGCGACGCTCTGGACCTCGAAGCCGTCGGCGCTGAGCCCGGCCGTCGCCTCCTCGAGCTTCTCGGGACGGCGGGCGGAGACGGTCAGCGCATATCCCTCTTCAGCAAGGGTTCGCGCGACCGCGAGGCCGATGCCGCTCGACGCTCCGGTTACCAGTGCTGCTCGCTCCGCCATCTCGTTCTCCTCCTGTTTCGACGCCGCCGCGCACCCTATCTGCCGTACCGATGGGGCGCCGGGGCGTACCGGTCTCAGCGCCGGTCTGAATAACATGGCGCCGATGCGCGCCGCCCCCCGCCTTGCCCCGGCCCTCGCCTGCCTGCTCGCTGCCGTCCTGCTCCTCGCGGGCTGCGGCAGCGACTCCGACTCGACCGACTCCACCTCCGGCTCGGCCGGCAGCGCGGAGAGTCGCCCCGCGCCGCCGAAAAGCGACTTCCCCAGCCCCGAAGGGAGAACTCTGCGCGAGCTGCTGAAAGCGGCGGACGGACCGGCCGAACTGGTCGTCTCACCGGCGGCGCTGGCCTTCTACAAGGGCGAGAACCGCTACCCATTCGGCGTCTTCGAGCGCGATCGCACCCAGGTCTCCGATGCCGAAGTCGCCCTCTACTTCGCCAGGACGCCAACGCCGGAGCCTGGCGCGGAATCGAAATCGGGCAACAAAGGCCCGGCCGCCAAAGCACAGGCACAGGCGCTGGACCAGCCCGCCTTCGGGCCGTTCCCGGCCTCGATCGAAAGCCTCGTCACCCAGCCAGCCTTTCGGGCGCAGACGACCAGCGACGACCCCGATGCCGCCAGCGTCGTCTACTCGACCCAGCTCGACTTTCCCAGTGACGGCGAGTGGCGGATAGCGGCGATGGTCAAGAAGGACGGCGAGATCAAGGGCACGCTGCTGAACGGCAGCGCTGTGGTCGGCGAGTTCAGCGGTATCCCCAAACCGGGCCAGAAGGCACCGAAGATCCACACGCCCACCCCCGCCGACGTCGGCGGTGACCTCGCCCAGATCACTACGCGCATCCCGCCGGACACCCAGAGCAAGGTCGACTACGCCGACGCGCTCGGCAAGGAACCGATCGTGCTCTTGTTTGCGACCCCCCAGTTCTGCCAGAGTCGGGTTTGCGGCCCCGTTGTCGACGTGGCCGAGCAGGTCAAGCAGGGATACGGAGACAAGGCGGCCTTCATCCACATGGAGATTTACAACGACAACGACCCGAGCAAGGGCGTGCGTCCTCAGCTGCGGTCTTTCAACCTGCCCAGCGAGCCATGGCTGTTCACGATCGACCGCCAGGGCACGGTCAGCTCGGTGGTCGAGGGAGCCTTCGGCCTCGAACTGCTGACCGCCGCGGTGAAGAAGGCGGTGGCCGAATGAGCTCCAAGAAAGAGAAAGCCAAGGAAAAAGAGCCAACCAAGGAGGAGCTGGCGAGCAGAGAAGAGCTGCGCCGCTCCTTCGCCGAGGAGGCCCGCCGCCGCTGCGACGTGATCGCCGCCGGCCTCGCCACCGAGACCACCGATTTCGAGACGATGCGCGCCGAAGCCCACGCCCTCCGCGGCACCGCCGCCGTCATCGGCCTGCGCCGCCTCGCCGAGCTCGCCGGCCTGATGGAGTCCGACCTCGCCGAAGCGAAGACGACCGGCGTCATCCGCGGCGGCCGCGCCCACCAGATCGCCGACGCTGCCAAGGCCCTTGCCGAGGGAGCCAACGCCGCCGCCGAGGGCAAGGAAGAGCCGCCGGACGTCGGCCGCTCCCTCGCCCAGCTCTTCAGCGCCTAGAGCGCCGATCCCCCGCTAGGCTCGCTCCCGCGGGCCGGTAGCTCAGCTGGTTAGAGCAGCGGACTCATAATCCGTCGGTCGAAGGTTCGAGTCCTTCCCGGCCCACTTTCTTGATAATTCTCAGCTTCAGGGTTGTTTTGTGGGCGCAGTCCTCGGCTCTATCTCGCATTACCTTGAGGTAATCGACCCGCGTACATGCGCGCACTAGAGTCGTTGCGGTGGCGACGATTCAATCTCAATCCGAGGTCGGGTCGCTCCTGCGCCAGTGGCGCGAGCGCCGGCACCTGACTCAGCTCGAACTCGCGCTCGATGCCGGAATTTCGGCGCGTCATCTGAGCTTCGTGGAGACGGGTCGCTCAAAGCCCGGCCGCGAGATGCTGCTGCGGGTTCTGGAGCAGCTCAAGGTTCCCTTTCGCGAGCAGAATCGGCTCCTGCTTGCCGCAGGTCACGCCCCCGCTTATCCGGAACGATCGTTTGACGACCCCGATCTGGCGCCTGTGCGAGATGCGCTGAACCTGGTCCTGTCCGGCCACGAGCCCTACCCGGCGGTCGCAGTGGATCGCGTCTGGAACATGGTCGCCGCCAACTCCGCCATGCTCGCGTTGACCGAGGGCGTGGAGATCGACCCCGAGCTGCTTGAGCCTCCGATCAATGTGATGCGCGTCGGCCTTCACCCCCGTGGTTTGGGTCCGCTGTTCATCAATCTCGGCTACTGGCACGCCCATTGGCTCAGGCGGCTTGAAGGTCAGTTGGCGGTAACGGGTGATGTACAGCTTGCCTCCCTGATCGACGAGGTTGCCGGCTACCCCGTATCCGAGCCCGATGCCGTATCCGGGTTCGCCGCTGGCGAGATGCTGGGCCCCGTCAAAGTGCGCACTCCCGACGGCGACGAACTCTCCTTCTTCGGCATGTTCGCGAGCTTCGACACCCCGTTCGAGGTGACCACCTCGGAGCTGGCGGTCGAGCTGCTCTTCCCGGCCGATCGGACGACCGCCGAGACATTGCACGAGCGGGGGCAGGGCCCCTCGTGAATTTCACCGCTAAGAACGCGAATCAAGGAGGCAGAATGACCGAGAAGAAGCCCGGACCCGGGCGGCTGATCACCGGTGCAGGGGGCGCGCTGCTGATCGTCTCCCTATTTCTTCCCTGGGCGGAGGCCGGGGGAACGAGCCGAACTGGGTTCGAGCTCTTGACCACGGGCGACGTCCTCCTGCTGATCGTCGGACTGGTCGCGATCGCGGCCGCGCTCACGTGGGGGCGCTACGGGCTCTTTCGCCCCGATCTGTCCATCAACGGGGCGGCCGATCTGCTGGGCCTGGTGGCGACGATCCTTCTCGCCTGGCTGATCCTCTTCGACTTCCCATCCGGAGCCAGTCGGGAGGCTGGCGCCTTCCTGGCGTTGGTCGCGGCGATCGCAATCGCCGGCGGGGTCGGGGACTACAGCACGTTGCGCGGCGCACCCTTGTTTCCTCGCATCGACACCGACCCGCGGCGGACATAATCGCGGGGTTCTGGCGCGACTCATAATCCGTCGGTCGAAGGTTCGAGTCAATCCCCTCATACGCACAACCCCAAGCCATCCTCGTCTTCTCCCAGTTGTTTAGCGCCCGCGCTAATGGTCGTATTTCACCCGCCGCCTTTTACACTGAAGTTGCTGTTTGATGTAGTGTTCTCGTTCAATGAAGGATCCTGTTCAGTCGCCTGGCACTGACCTTCAGCGTCAGTTGAGCGACTTTCTTTACGCGGAGACGTTGCACACGCTAGGGACGTACCAATCTGCGTGCGAGAAGTTGGAGGCGCTGAGGAACGACCTCGAGGAGGTCAAGAGGGACAAGCAGGAGGCAGAGGAAGACTGTCACTCGGAGGTTGTCCTCGCCGATGCCGTCAAAGCCTCTTTTCGCTGCAACGACCATCTGCGCAACGGTCTGCACAGGCCGATGGGGAGTGGCTCGGGTCGATTCCTGGGTCGTCGTCCCACCCCGTTTTCCGAGAAGGAAGAGAAGGGAAAACGGAAGGAGTTCGCCCCGGACGCCGATCTTCTCGGTGAGATAGCCAATTTTTACGGCGATGCCGAGGTTGCGCTCAGGTTGTTTCTGGGAGACCAAGCCGCAGCGGACGACCCTGAGGCACATGGGGCAAAACTGGGAGCAAAGCTTGCCTTCGTGCATGATCCACAGCGGCGCGGCAGACTCACGAACCCACAGCCCGAGTCGCTTATCGAGGGCAAGATAATTCGCACCGAAGCGCGGCTCGCCGATGTGAACGTCCTGCTGGAGGAAGCGCAGGACTCAGGGGGCGTCAGGCTGGACTCGACTGACGATGCGGCGCGTACCGAGAGGTTCCGCGGCATCCTGGCCAGCTACACGGACGGCGAGCAAGGGCTGATGGGAACCATCGTCAAAGCGTTTAGCGAGGCTCATATGTGGATGCACAAAGCCGAGAACGTGCGAGGGCAGAGCTTCGGTCCGGGGCTCACGACCATCCCGGCAACCTATGCCGAGGCGCAGCGAATGCTTCGCTACAGCCTGGCTCTCAACACGTTCGTCTTCGTCGTGGCTCGCGCGGTGCCCTGGATCTTTGCCGAAGACCACATCGAGCGGCATGACGTCATCGAGGACTATGAGAACTGCTGTGATCGTCTGGCTCCTACGTATTGCATGTGGATTTCGGCGCAGTTCAGCTTGCTGGCCCTTCACCGTCGAGCGTTCACTTCCTGGACGATGGGCAACCATGACGATGCATATCGAGATTTCCACAAGCTGACTCGACTGCTGCGCGGTTTGAGAAAACCCGCACAGAAGCGCGGACTGCGAGTTCCGGGGACGAACACCTTCATTGAAGGAATGACCGCGATGTCAGAGCTGCACATCGGGCGTATCTACCGCGGGCAACACGCATACCGAATGGCGCTGCGCTACTTCAAACGTGCCTCGCAACACTTGGAAGGATGGGAAGAGACCAATGAAATTGGGCGCCTGATCAAAAGTTCGCATTGGCGCATCACTCTTCTCCTCAACCAGGGCAAGGCGAGTTTCGAGCTGGGAAGGCACAAGCGAAGCATCCTGTATTACGCCCGCGCCTGGAGAGCGTTCCTGCTGCTGGTTCAGTCCGAAACTCACGCGACGGCGAATATCGACGTGGTCAAAGAATTCATCGAATGGCTAGAGCCAATTGTCGACGAGCCTGAGCTGAGCAGGAAGGAGCTGCGCGACCACGTCGAGCCCCTGGTCGAACAACTGGTGACTCTTCGCACCCCCGTCCATCTTCGCCTGCTTGCCGCTGACATCGTGATGAGGGTGGGGCATCTTCTCTTCATCCTCAGGCTGCCGTACAGGGAGTCGGAAGGCTCCGGCGATTTCGGGCTTCGTCAAAGCCACCATCACCTCGCGTCGGAATGCATCGAGCAGGCGATCTTCCTCGACCCCGCAAGCACCCTCGCCGCCGGAGACCGTCTCAAAATCCAGGAAGCGAGACGGGAGCTGGAGGAAGCCGAAGGGGGTGTCGCTCTGAATCCGAAGCGGCCGCCGGCGAGGTTGTCAGTCGAGAAATCGCGACGCGATATCCAGACGCCATTGACAGACCAATGGCCTTCTGGAAGTGGTTTTTTCGAGGATGCTGCCCGAATCACCGAGTTGACGCTCCAGCAGTGGCTGACCTCGGCCTCTCCCGGAGGGGCCGGCCCTCTCGCGGAAGAGGTGGACCCACCCGGCGAGCAACAGGTTGCCCGAGGCCTGTTGGGATCGTTCCTGGCGCATACCGACAGCAGCAACATGAAGCTTGCGCAGGTCTACAGCTACCTGATGCGCAACCGTAAGCTAAAGCCGCCGATGCAACCGGGCGAGTACGCACTCGACTTCGTCTGCTTGCGACGGTACAGCAGCTTCTTTCCGTTTCTTCCCCGACCGGCAGCGTTTCGTGCACCCGGAGGAGGCTATTTCGTCGAGGTGGCCGAACCCCGTCGGAAGCCGTTCGGAATCGCGATTGACCCCGGGCCGGACTTCATAGAAAACCTCTACGCGTGCGGGTACTCACTCGGCGACATCCACATGATCATTCTCACCCACGACCACGCAGACCACATCGCGTCGGTGGATGCACTGCTGGCGTTGATGGGCACTCGCAGGGGCTTGGGCGACTCCACCTTCGACCAGAAGAAAAAGAGATGCCTGGCCATTGTCGGCAATGAGAGCGTCTGCAAGAGGTATGCCCATTTCGGCAAGCCGCATCCGATCAAGCGGAAACCGGACTCGAAAGAGCGGGCGCCGCGAGGAGATGCGGTGCGCGTTCTGAGCTTTAGCAAGATCGCAAAAATCACCCGCCTCGACGAAGGCCGCTCAGAGGCCATCAGAGAGGCGGAAATCCTTCTCGGGCCGCGTCGCCTGCGGATTGAACCGGTAAAGACGTGGGGACACACCGATGCCAATGGTTATGTATCTCAAGGGTTCCTTCTTCGCTTCGGTCCGCAGGACAACGAGGCGTCGATTCTTTTCACCGGCGACACCGGTGCACCGGATCGGCCGGTCGACTCCTCCCCGGAGCCGGATGAAGGCGCGGATCGAATGCTCGCAAAGGGCAAAGACTTCTGGGATGCGGTTGGCGAGGCGGACGTCGTCATTGCCCATGTCAGTGCAGTGCCGCTGCGCGAGCTGCGAGAACTCGCGAATTTAGGGTCCGGGGATGAGGTTGCGGCGGGGATGATCGCCGAATACAAGGAGCTCTGGTCCGCGGCTGCGGACCAGGCCAAAGCAAAAAGCGCCGACGGCGAGGAGAGACAGGGGAGTCGCCAGACGGAGTTTCTCCTCAACCAGATCCAGTTCGGGTTTCGCAGCAGACCGAAGAAGAGAGGCAAAGATCTCCATGTCTCCCCTTTCGCCGATGTTGAGAAAATCAGGAAGCAGCCGGAGCAGCATCTTTACCTGACCGGACTGATCGAGGTGGCCGAACGGATGGCCGACGATCCCGAACGGGCGCCCCTTCTGCTGATCGGCGAGCTGCGGGAAGAGCTTGGCACCTTTCGCACCCAGATCGCCAAGCGTGTCAGGGAGGCATTTTTCAATAGTGAGAAGCGTGCGGTGCAGCCATCCGTCCTCACCACGGACATCGGACTCAGAGTGCGTCTCGCGCGATCGGCGGGAGGGGCCACGCCGCCTGCCCGCGTTCTCTGCACCACCTGCGACCTCGATAACGATCTCATGCCCGGCGAGCGCTATCACGAGCCCGACCACATCCATGAGCTCTGCGTCAAGGGTGAGGATGAGGGCGTCTTCTACAACTGTTCGCTGCACGATCCGAGGACGCAAGAGGACGATTTCTGGGTTGAGTCCGTCGAGCGCTACAACGTGTTCGGCGACTGAAACACCCCCGGCCATGGCGGCCGGGTGCGACGCGATCGCGAGCGCCGGCCCCCTCGAGTTCCCGAAGCGATCGTCGAGCCACACGGTGTACTCCAGCTCTTGGACGGCGCCGTCGAGTAACCGGGCTATCAGGCTGTATCGCCGTGGGCTGACGCCGATCCTCCCGACTCGACCTCAAGCTCAGGGAGTGCGGTTCAGGGTCTTTCCCTGATGTTTAAGGGTCGCCTGGAGGCGAAGCTCGTTGCCTGTCCTGAACTCCAATCAGAGAGGCCGAGCGAATGTCCGACCACGCCGAAGTTGCCAGTTCCAGTGAGCCATATGCGAAGCGATGGAAGGCCCTGGTCGTCCTTTCGCTCAGCCTTCTCGTCATCTCGCTCGACAACACGATCCTCAACACCGCCCTGCCTTCCCTGCGGGACGACCTTGGGGCGTCCGCTGGGAATCTGCAGTGGATCGTCGACGCCTACATCCTGGTTTTCGCGGGCCTGCTTCTGACGGCAGGCAGCCTGGGCGATCGGTTCGGGAGGAAGCGGGCGCTGCAATTTGGCCTGACCGTCTTCGCGGTCGGCTCGATC
The DNA here is from genome assembly GCA_963811375.1 of uncultured Solirubrobacterales bacterium. Classification (GTDB taxonomy): domain Bacteria; phylum Actinomycetota; class Thermoleophilia; order Solirubrobacterales; family 70-9; genus VAYN01. The sequence continues at coordinate 95,775 of CAWEQY010000002.1, read as the reverse complement.
GGCTCGGCGCTGTCGACGAGCGTCGACGCGCTGACGGCGAGCCGGGCCCTGATGGGCGTCGGTGGCGCCTTCATCATGCCGTCGACGCTCTCGATCATCACCGTGATGTTCCCTCCCGGCGAGCGCGCGAAAGCGATTGGTGCCTGGGGCGCGATTTCGGGCCTTGGCATCGTCCTCGGCCCGCTGGCCGGCGGCGCCCTGCTCGAGGTGTTCGACTGGAGCGCGGTCTTCTGGCTCAACGTTCCGGGGGCGCTGGGCGCGATCGTTGCCGGCGTCAAGCTCATTCCGGAGTCGCGGGATCCCGCCGCGCGGCGGATCGATCTTCCCGGCGCGGTCCTCTCGATGGTTGGCCTCACCGCGATCGTCTGGGCGATCATCGAAGCGCCGTCCCAGGGTTGGCTCGACCCCGGTGTCGTGGCGGCAGCCGGCTTGGGTACGGGGGCGATGGCCGCGTTCCTCGCCTGGCAGCGGCGGGCGCCTCACCCGATGCTGGATCTCGGCGTCTTTCGCAACCCCCGCTTCTCGGCGTCGAGCGCTTCGCTGAGCCTGTTGTTCGCGGCCCTGCTGGGCTCTGTCTTCCTGCTCACCCAGCACCTCCAGTCGGTGCTCGGCTACAGCGCCCTCGAGGCTGGGCTGGCGATCACGCCGCTTGGCGTCGCCGTGATCGCGACCTCGATCGTCTCGACGCGCCTGGCCGCGCGACACGGCGCCAAGATCCTCGTCAGCCTCGGGATGTCGACGGTCGCCGTCGGCTTCCTGGTGCTTGCGTCTGTCGGCGCCGACAGCGGCTACCCGCCGATCGCAATCTCCCTGGTGCTGCTCGGCCTCGGCATTGGCATGGCGATGGCCCCCGCGACCGACGCGATCATGGGCTCGGTCGCCCTCGAGCACTCCAGCGTCGGCTCGGCGATGAACGACACCACCCGGATGATGGGTGGCGCCCTGGGCGTCGCGATCATGGGCTCGCTCCTCTCCGGCAAGTACGCCGCCGAGATGTCGGACCCACTGGCAGCCCTACCGCCGCAAGCGGCGGGTGTCGCCGAGAGCTCGGTCGGGGGTGCGGCCGCGGTCGCCGCTCAGCTGCCGGCTCCGGCGGCCGAAGCGCTGCAAAGCGCGGCCGGCGCCGCTTTTGTCTCCGGCATGGGGACGGCAGCGCTGGTCGGCGCGGGCCTGGCCGGAGTCGGCGCCGTGATCGCGGCGATCTGGCTGCCGGCGAGGGAGAGCCCCGAGGTCAGCGAGCCGGAGACGGGCATCGAGATCCCGCCCGGCGCCGCGACGGCCTAGTCGAATCCAATCCAAAAGGAGATGCAGCGATGAAATCGACTGAAACCAAAGCCCGCAGCGGACCTACCGCAGCAGTTGCAACACCGCCTGGGTCGGATCCGCCCAGTCGGTGTCCCTGGCCGCCCCGCTGAGGACGGTCCAGGCACCGGCGGCCGCGGTTGGCCAGACGTGGTACTCGTTGTAAGGGTTGTCGGTGATGGTGCGGTTGGCGCCGAGGGGGGCGAGGCCCTGCTTGCGGGTAACGTCCCACCAGGAGTTCATGCTCTGGTCGAGCTCATCGGTGGGCTGGCCGAGGAAGGTGGAGACGAAGCGCATCTCGGCGGTTCCCTCGAACCAGAGGACGTCCGGGGCGCCCTTGCCGATGTAGGGGCGGTAGCCGCGGAACGGACCCTTGGCCTCGTAGGTCATGTTGTAGCTCTCCGGCTGGTCGGAGAGGTTGATCGAGCGGTCTTCGAGCGGGAAGTTCTGCTGCGTGTACTCGTAGACCTGCTTGGCGAGCTCCTGGTCGTCGCGGAACATCGCGTAGATGATTCCCAGCGCCTGGGTGTCGAGCGGGACGACGTCGTCGTTCACTCCCTGGCGGAAGTGGGCGAGTTCGTCGCCGCGAACGATCAGCTGCGAGTCGATGCCCTTGGCGATCACCTCGGCGGCCTCGCGGTAAACGGGCGCGCTTTCGTCGCCCTGTTCCTCCAGCTGGCTGGAGAGGGTCATCAGTGCGATCAGGGTGAGGATGTTGTGCTGGGTCGAGACCCACTTGACGTCGGGGCCGCCGCGGACCAGGCCATCCTCGTTGCGCAACGAGAGCAGGTAGTCGGCGGCGCGGCGGGCGTTGTTGAGGTAGAGGGTGCTTGAGAAGGCACTGTCGTAATCGGAGAAGGCGATCGCGGCGAAGGCGACCGAGCCGGCGCGGATGCTGGCGCTGCTCTCACCGGTCTTGACGTCGAAGGCAAACTCGATCGAGCCGTTCTTGCGCTGCAGAGCGGCCAGCTGGTCGAGCAGTCGGCCCGACTGTTCCTGCAGGCCGACCGAGGAGAAGGCGGTTGCCGCCACCGCGGAGTCATACGTCCAAGACCAGTTGAGCAGGCGTTCGTAGGACGGGTCGTCAACCGGGATGTCGAAGGAGCGGATCAGCTGCAGTTCACGTCGTTTGCCGGTGGTGAGGCGCAGCGCGACGGTCTCGGTGCGTGCGGCGGCCTTCGATCCCGAGCCCCCGGCGATCGACGCCGAAACGGAGGCCGATGCGTGTCCCTTGCCCTTGCGAGAAGCACAGTGAGCGCGAGCCTTCGCGCCTCGCTTCGCGCACGCAACCGGCTTCAGCGGGCCGACCTGACGCGCCAGCCAGCGGGTGATCGCGGTCTTCGGGCGGTGGGCCTTCTTGGCCGGCCAGGCGCGGCGCACATGGCCGCCGAGGCGACGGGCGCTCGCCGAGCCGTCGGCGCGGACCACGGTCGCGGTCGCGGATGACGCGCCCGGCGTCGTGGCGGATGCCGCGGCAGGGACGACGCCGATCGCGGCGAAGACGACTACGAGGATCATCGGGGTCAGCAAACGGCGGGCGAGACGCGGCATAAGAAGGAGTCCTTGCGTTGGTGGGCGGAACGACCTGGGTCCTAATCGGACGCTGCGCTCGCGAACTTGAGGCAAGTTCGCGATTGGCGGTCGTCATGCACGCTTTAGTCCGCCCCCGGCAGGGTCGATAGCGAGCGTGACGATGACTTCCCTTACTGGTCTCATCGTGCTGGTGGGATCGAGCTTGGTGCTGTGGTTGGCACTCGTCGGTCTCGCCGTCGCACGCAAGCTCCGCCGCGATCGCCGCGAGGCGCGCTCGAGCGAGGCGCGCGCCCGCTACGAGGCCGTACTGCGCGGCGGCGACGGTAAAGCGATCACGACGATCTGCGACGAGGTCCGCACCGTCGCCGCCCAGGTCGACCTTGCGGTCTCGATCGACGCGGTGTATCCCTCGCTCTCCGCCGCGCGGATCGCCACCCTCGGCGAGGCGATGGAGGCTTCCGCCTTGATCTCGCGCCTGAGCGCGGCTCTCACGTCCCGCCGTCCCGCCGCACGGGCTCGCGCCGCGCTGCTCCTCACCCGCCCTGGCCTTCCCTCCGTCGTCGAGCAGATCGTGCCGCTCCTGGGCGATGCCGACCCCGATGTCCGCCTCGTCGCCTGCTCCGGGCTCGCCCGCGCCGCCACTCCGCACGCCGCCGAGGTGCTGATCTGGGCGCTCGTGGCGCGGCTGCTGCCGCCGGAGCGGATCATCGAGCGGCTCGGCGAGCCCTGGGCGGTGGAGACGATCCTGCTGACGCTGGAGAAAGGACCAACCGCCGTCCCCGACGCGCTCGCCGGCATCGCACCGAGCGGTCGCGAGGTCGAGCTCGACGCCAGCCTCGCCCGAGCCCTGGGCCTCGCCCACGATCCGCGCGGTGCGCCCGCTCTCGCCACGCTGCTGCACAGCGACTCGGTCGAGGTGCGGATCTCCGCCGCCCGTGCTCTGGGCCGGGTCGGAGAGCCCGCTTGCCTGCCGGCGCTGATCGAAGCGCTGGAGTCGGAGGCCTGGCCGGTTCGCGCCCAGGCGGCGAAGTCGCTCGGCGCCCTGGGTGCCACCGATGCCCTGGAGCCACTCGAGCGCTGCCTCTCCGACCGCGCCTGGTGGGTGCGGGCGAACGCGGCCCGCTCGCTGCGCGAGCTCGGCGAGCCCGGCATCGAGGCGCTGCGCCGCGCGCTCGAGCACGACGATCCCTACGCCGCCGACCGCGCCGCCGAGCAGCTCGCGCTGCACGAAGTGATCGAGGAGCACGCACTCGCGTGACCGGCCTGCTCGAACACACCCTGCTCGGCTTCAACATCCTCACGCTCGCCTACTTCGTGGTGCTGCAGCTCACCTACACGCTGCTCGCGGTCGTCGGCTGGCGGGCGATCGAGGACTACGTCAAGCGCCGCCCGATGCGCGACTACCAGGCCGTCGCCGAGTCGGAGATGAGCATGCCGGTCTCGATCCTCGTGCCCGCCTTCAACGAGGAGCGCTCGATCGTCGCCTCGCTGCGCTCGCTGCTCACCTCGCAGTTCGTCGAGTACGAGATCGTCGTCATCAACGACGGTTCGACCGACCGCACGATGGCGGAGCTGACCGAGGCTTTCGGCCTCGTCAAAGTCGGCCGTGTCCCGCGCTCGAACATCGCCACCCAGCTCGTCCGCGGCGTCTACACGAGCCCGCTGGAGCCGCGCGTCGTCGTCATCGACAAGGTCAACGGCGGCAAGGCCGATGCCCTCAACGCCGGCATCAACCACGCGATCTATCCGCTCTTCTGCGCGATCGACGCCGACACGATGCTCGACGCCGGTGCCCTACCGCGCCTGGTCTGGGAGTTCCAGGCGGCGCCGGAGACGGTTGCCGTCGGCGGCATCGTCCGCATCGTCAACGGATCCCAGCTCGAAGACGGGCGCCTGCTGAAGGTGCGGACGCCGCGCAACCTGCTTGCCAACCTGCAGATCATCGAGTACCTGCGCGCCTTCCTCGGCGGCCGTATCGGCTGGTCCAAGAGCGGGATGCTGTTGATCATCTCCGGCGCCTTCGGGCTCTTCCGGCGCGACGTCTGCGTCGAGGTCGGGGGATACGACCCGACCACCGTCGGCGAGGACGCGGAGCTGGTGCTGCGCCTGCACCGCCATCAGCGCGACCGCGGCAAGCCCTGCCGGATCACCTTCTTCCCCGACCCGATCTGCTGGACCGAGTGCCCGGAGGACCTGCGCACCCTGGTGCGCCAACGCGACCGCTGGCAGCGCGGCCTGATCGAGATGATCGCCCGCCACAAGGAGATGCTGCTGCGGCCGCGCTACGGCCGCATCGGCTGCCTGGCGATGCCCTACTTCATCGTCTTCGAGCTGCTGGGCCCGACGATCGAGTGCTTCGGCTACGCGCTTTTCGTGCTCGCCCTGGCCCTGGGGATCGTCTCGCTGCCGTTCGCGCTGGTCTTCTTCGCGGTCTCGCTCACCTACAGCCTTGTGCTCAGCTTCCTCGTGATCCTGATGGAGGAGCGTGCCTTCCGCCGCTATCCGGGCTGGAGCGATCTGACCCGGCTCACCCTGACCACGGTCGTCGAGAACTTCGGCTACCGGCAGATGCTGGCGCTGGTGCGCATGCGTTCCTGGTACACGCTGCTGCGCCGCAAGCAGCACTGGGGTGAGATGACCCGCAAGGGCTTCGGCCCGCTGCTGCCCGGCGGCGTCGGCGCTGCCGTCCCCAGCCTCGACCCGACGGCCGACCCCGTCCTCGCCGGCGAGACGCCGGCGGAGCGGTAGGCCCGGGAAGTCGCCAGGGCTTAAGGTCATCGGGCGCGGCTTTCCGCGCTCAAACAACTGAGAGGCGGTCCCTTGGACCCGGTCGGATATGAGCTTTGCACCCCCGAAGGCGGCAAGGGCGGTGGCGTTCGCGCCACTCGTGGCTTCCAGGTTGGCGAGACGGTGATGGTCGGAGTGCTGGAGGGCGAGGTTGAGCGCAACGACTCGCACGCCACCCAAATCAGCCGCACCAAGTGGGCCCGCCATGGCGGGCTCGGACCCAAGGTCAACCACTCGTGCAGCCCGAACTGCGGCGTCGAGCTGAACGCCACAGGTGCCTGCGACTTTGTCGCCAGGCGCTCGATCGCCGACGGCGAAGAGATCACCTTCGACTACGCGATGCGCAATTACGCGATCGAGCACTTCCCGGGCGGCTGCCTCTGTGGCGCCGACATCTGCCGCGGCGCCGTGACCGGCTGGAAAGACCTTCCAGCCGAGCGCAAGGCCGATTACGAGGGCCTGGTCGCCCCCTACCTACTCGAGATCGACCGCGAGCTCGCCGGCTCCATCGCCTGAGCGGGTTGCCGAGAAAGGAACCCGATGCGACTCGCCACCGGGGCGAGCCGCACCCGATGGAGCCCGCCTCTACTTGAACTGAAAGCTGGTCAGGTCCTGGCCGAAGGTGGGGTTGAAGATCACCTTGTCGAGGTCGATCGCGTCGGAGACGAAGGTGGCGACGGTCAGCGTCCCGTAGGGCGCCCAGGGCGCCTGTTCCATGTATTCGCGGTCGAGCTCGGCGTAGCCGGCGTCCTGCTCGGCCCCGAGCGGTTCGGCGCCGAGCTGCCTGGCCTTCGCGCTCAGCGCCGGATCGGCGATCTGGGACCAGTTGGTGTTGTTGGTCGGCTGGATGCTTTCCGCCGACAGCAGCGGCTGGAAGAAGTCGTTGGGGTGGGGGTAGTCCTCGAACCAGTTGGTCCAGCCGGTGTCGAGATCGGGGGTCGACGTGTTGCCCATCACCGTGAAGTAGTTGTCGGAGCTGAGCACTTTCAGCTTCGCGTCGAAGCCGAGTTTCTCCAGCACGTCCTGGTAATAGGTGCCGGCTTCGTCGTTGGGGCTTTCGTTGTCGGTCCAGACGGTGATTTCCCGGTCCGACGGATCGGCCGCCGCGATCATCTGCCGCGCCTTGGCCATGTCGTGCGGGTAGAGCTCGAACTGCTCATAGCCCGGCATGCCTGGCGGCAGGATCTGTTGGGTGCGGGAAAGGGAGCCGGCGTAGATCCGTTCCAGGGCCGCCGGGTCGACCGCGTGGTTGACCGCCTGGCGGACCCTGAGGTCGTCGAAGGGAGCCTGCCGGGTGTTCATCCAGAAGTAGTAGGTGTTGATCTGGGGCTCGACCCGGAACTGGGTGCCCTCGTATTTGCTCTTCACTTCGGCGTAGCGGTCGGCCGGCGGTGGATTCTCCATCCAGTCGAACTTGCCCTGCTCGATGTCGTTGACCTGGGTCGAGGGGTTACGGATGACGGTGACGTCGATTTTGTCGACGTGGCCGCTGGGCAGGTCCGGCATCAGCTTCGCGTTGTTGCGCAGCCACTGGGGGTTGCGCTCGTATTCCCAACCACGGCCCGGCTGGGAGCTGGCGATCGCGTATGGCCCCGTGGCCGGTGGCGGCTCGGCGGTCATGTTCTTGTCCGGGGTGCCTGGCGGCAGCGGGGCGACGAACATCAGGCCGAGCTCGTTGCTGAAGGTGCCTCGCGGCGCGGTCAGATCGATCACGATTTCACCGCTCTTGTCGTCGGTCTCGATCCCGGCGATGCCGCCGCTCTTCGTCCTCAGGAATCGTTCGGCGCCGACGATGTCGGTGTAGAACGAGGAGCCGCCGGAGTTGAGCTTGAACATCCGTTCGACCGCGTTGGTGAAATCCGACGCCCGCACCGCGGTGCCGTCGGAGTACTTGAGTCCCGGGCGCAGGAAGAGCGTGTAGGTCTTGCCGCCGTTGCTGATTTTCGGCAGCGCCTTGGCGAGGCCGGGAATCACCTCGCCGCCCGCCTCGCCGTTGGCGTGGGCGTAGGTGAGCAGCGGGACGTAGGTGTTGTACATCGCCGTATAGCTTTCGGTGTCGTAGGAAAGCGCCGGGTCGAGGTAGCTGGGGAAGGACGCGTAGGTGACCCGCAGCGTCCCGCTCTCCTTGCCGGCACGCGGCGATTCGCCGCAGCCAGCGAGCCCAAGCGCGATCGCCGCGGCGATACCAGTCAAAGCGATGGCTGCGGTCAGCTTCCTCGGCATCGGCTCACCCTGTCGGGCTTTTGCGGTTCGATCCGTAGGGCCTCGGACGAAGATCCGAGTCGGGCTCGATTTCCGCGTGGACACGATCGGCCGGCTCAGCTATCGTCTTCGCCACTATGGAGAAGTTGAGTGATTGATGGCTTTTAAAGCGTCGAAACGGCGCAGGGGGCGACGATGAGCGTGCTTTCGAAGGAGATCGCGGAGGACTGGTACGTCTCGGCCTTCGCCGACACGGCCGACATGGCCTGGACGGACCGGACCGAGGCGGAAGTGGAGCGGGCGATGCGGATGCTGAAGCCGGCGGGCGGCGAGCGCGTGCTCGATCTCGCCTGTGGCTCGGGCCGGCACTCGCTGGAGCTGAAGCGGCAGGGCTTCGACGCCGTCGGTGCCGACATCTCTCCGGAGCTGCTGGAGATCGCCCGGCGCGACGCCCGGAACGAGGGCCTCGACGTCGAGTTCGTCGAGGCCGACCTGCGCGATCTCGACTTCGACGCCGAGTTCGACCTCGTCCTCAGCCTCAACGACGGCGCGATTGGCTACTTGGAGACCGAAGCGGAGAACCTCCGCACCTTCGAGGTCATCTCGCGCTCGCTGAAGCCGGGCGGGCGGCACCTGATGCAGCTGCCCAACGTCCTCTACGCACGCGAGCACCTACCGCAGAAATCCTGGATCTCGGGCTCCTCGATGATCGAACTGGTCGAGCACCGTTGGAACAAGAGCGACCGCTACATGGAAGGGGCGATGATCCCGATCCGCTTCGGCGAGGTGCTGGACGAGCTGAAGCCGATCGAATTCCGCCAGCGGCTCTACACCGTCGACGAGCTGAAGGGGATCATGTCCTCGGTCGGGATGGAGGTCGTCCGGGTCTTTCACGGCAACGGCAAGGTCCGCGAGCCGACCCATAAGCAGTTCGAGATCTTCGTCGAGAGCCACAAGGGCTAGGCCCGAGCGGCCGGCCCTCGCGACTTCTTGCGTTTCGCTTTCAGCTCGCGGCTCCTGACCTTGGCGTCGGCGTAGGAGGACTCGACCAGCGCTTTGCCGCCCGACCAGCCGAAGACCCAGCAGACGAGGATCACGGCGAAGAGGACGTCCCAGGCGGAGACGATCAACTGCTGGCCGATCGAGTAGGCGGTGGCGGTCGAGGCGTCGACCGAGCCGGCGAGCGCGGCCGAGTTCATCGCCTGGGTGACGCCGACGCCTCCCGGAGTGGCGGAGACGCTGTTGGAGATCGAGTTCGAGGCGGTGACGGTGGCGACGTTGTGGAAGCTGACCGGGATCCCGTAGGCGCCGAGAAAGATGGCGACGATCGCCAGGCGGGCGGCGAAGCTGCCGAGCACCGGTAGGAAGAGGTCGGTGAGGGTGCGGCGCGGGCTGCGCAGGATCGCGCCGCCGCTGACCAGCTGTGCGCGCAGCTTTGCCAGCCGCCCCCAGAAGATCCGGGCCAGGAGGACGACCAGGACGATTGCGCCAGCGACGAGGGCGACGACGAGGGCGCTGTGGTCGGCGAGAAAGCCGAGCTTGATCGAGAAGGAGCCGCCGACCGAGAGAAAGAGGTACAGGTAGAGCCCGACGTTGAAGACGGTGAAGGGGATCTTCTCGACGATCAGGCCGGAGAAGACCATCGCGAAGGTGGCGCCGGCGATCAGCGTCGTCAACATCAGCAACATCACCCAGGTGCCGAGGTTGGCCGGCAGGAAGCCGTTGAGCGCGACCGCCACCGCGTAGCAGGCGAGCACCAGCCGATAGGGGAAGCGAGCCCGGGGGAGGGCGGCACGGAGGATCCCGAACCAGGCCAGGGCCGCCAGCGAGGTCTGGGCGGTCTCCAGGGCGACGCCGGCAACGACCGCCCAGAGCGGTACGTCGCCGACCTTGCGAATGAGGTCGCGAATCCAGTCTCCCGCCGGCACGCCGAGCAGGTCGAGCACGAAGATGAAGAGGACGACGCCACCGACCCAGGCGGCGATCCGGGCCAGGCGACGGCCGAGCGGTTGCGGTCGATCGGTCACGGAGGCTAGGTTGGCCACCGATGAAGACGTTCCTGCGCGCTGTCGCACCGCTCCTCCTCATTGTCCTGCTCGTGCCGGCGTCGGCGCCCGCCGTGGGACCGCGGCTCCAGCGCTGCGACCTCGGGCTGCCCCGTCCCTTCCGGTGCGGCCTTGTGGTCGTGCCGATGCGCCGCGCCGATCTCGCTCTCGGCACCACCAAGGTCGCCTTCGCGATGCGGACGCGGTCGGATCGCCGGCGTCCCTCGCTGGGGACGATCGTGGCGATGGACGGCGGTCCCGGCTACGCCTCGAGCGACGCGCCCTTCGCGCGCTCGCTGGTCGCGGTGCTGGCGCCGCTGCTGCGCCGCCACGATCTCGTCCTCTTCGACGAGCGCGGCAGCGGACGCTCCGACGTCGTCGACTGCCCGGCGCTGCAGGGAGGGCTGACCCAGGAAGCGATCGCCGTCGGCGAGTGCGCCAATCGGCTCGGCCCACGCTACGCCGGCTACACGACGGCGGAAGCCGCCAACGATCTCGAGGCGGTGCGAGAGGCGCTCGGCCTCGGCAGGGTCTTCTTCTACGGCGACTCCTACGGCACCCTGTTCGGACAGGCCTACGCCGTTCGCTACCCCGGCGCCCTGCGCGGCCTCGTCCTCGACTCCGCCTATCCCGGCGACGATCCCTACTACCGAACGCTGCTGCCGGCGGGGCTGGACGGGCTGCGGATCGCCTGTCGCCGCTCACCGAGCTGCGACGGCGACCCGGTCGCCCGCTTCGCACGCGTCGTTCATCGCTTTCACGCCGCCGGGCGCTCGACCGAGGGCCTGCTCGACTTCCTCCTGCAGGCGGGGACGCTGGCGCCGCGCTCCTACCTCAGCCTCGACGAAGCTGGCGGCCGCTTCCTTGCCGGCAGGCCGCGGCGGCTGAACGAGCTGATCGCAGCGGGCCCGGCCGGCCACGGCGAGCTCTCCGAATTCTCATACGGCCTCGAGATCGCGGTCGAGTGCAACGACTATCCGCTGCTCTGGGATCCGCGGGTGGAGATCGACGAGCGCATCCGCCAGCTCTCAGCCGCTGTAGAGCGGCTGCCGAAGGACTACTTCGCGCCGTTCGGGCGCCGCGAGTACCTGCTTTCCTCGGCTGCCCACCTGACCAGCTGCCTGACCTGGCCGGCGCCGCCCCCTGGTGGCCTCGAGCCGCCGGTGCCGGTGGGCTGGCGCGCTCCGACCACCTTTCCAACTCTGATCCTCGCCGGCCAGGTCGACGACATCACCTCGGTGGCGGAGGCGCGGCAGGTGGGGCATCGCTTCCCGCGGTCCAGCCTTTACATCGTGCCGGACCGCGGCCACGCCTCGAGCCTCTACTTCCCTTTCCGCTCGCCGGCGGTGGGCGCGATCCGGCACTTCATCGCTTCGAACTGAGAGCTACGGCAGGTACTTTTCCGCCTGCTTCTTCGCTTCTTCGATGCCCTTTTCAGCCTGGGCCTTGCCTTCTTCGATGCCCTTTTCGGCCTGCTTGGTGCCTTCTTCGATGCTCTTATTGGTGTCGCCCTTACTGTCTTCGATCTGCTTCTTCGCTTCTTCGATGCCCTTCTTCGCTTCCTCGGTGCCTTCCTCGACGCCTTCTTCGGCCTTCTTGACGCCTTCTTCGACTTCCTGCTTGGCGGTGGCAGTGCTGTCGCTGGTCTCATCGCTGCTGCCGCAACCCGACCAGAAGACGCCGCCGGCGACGATCGCCACGAGGGCAAACATCGCGCTCAGCGCGCGCAACCTGGCACTACCTGACTGTGCATCTCTCATCTAGCTCTCCCGGGGGTGGATTCTCAGAACGGATGACTCTACCGTTGGCCTGGTGACGGACGAGGCTCAAACAGACGAGTTCGAAGGGCTTGTCGCGGATGCGATCGACGCTCTGCCGGCGGAGTTCCAGAAGGTGTTGGAGAACGTCGCCGTGATCGTCTCCGACCTCGGCAGTGAGCATCGCGCCTACGGCATGTACTACGGCGACGGCGTCGCCCGCGAACGCTACGAGGACCGGATCGTCATCTACCGCGACACCCTGGAGCGCGACTTCGGCCACGATCGCGACCTGCTCGCGCGTCAGGTGGAGCGCACCCTGCGCCACGAGCTCGCCCACCACCTGGGCTGGGACGAGAGCGGTGTGGGGGGGCTCGGTCTCGGCTAACGGACGCGGCAGGCGCGGGCGAGCGTGGTCTCTATCTTCTTGCCGTCGGCGAAGTAGAAGCTGCCACGGGCGAGCGAGAAGCTCGCGCCCGGAAACCCGGCCGGGGCCGGGCAGCTGGCACTGACGAAGCTGCGGCGCTGCCCGCGATAGGTGTAGTTGCGGCCGATCCTCAGGTCGATCTGGGTGACCGAGCCGAGGCCACCCGCCAGGGTCGGGATTTTGGCGGAGAGGATGGTTCCGAAGAGCTGGTTTCCCTGGTGGGAGATGGTCAGCGGCAGGACGAACGTTGCATGCACCGGCGTCGTCGCGTAGAGGTGAAGGAGCAAGGCCTGCTTACCGTCGCTTTTGCCGTAGAAGGCGAGCATCGCGCCGGTGGCGAGGACCGGGTCGTTGCTGGCGAACTCGACGTTGGCGCCGAAGTGACCGCGGCCGACCAGGGCTTGGCGGCAGCGCTCCAGCGCGGTCTCGGTGCTGGTCGACTGCAGCCGCGGGCCGGAGCAGGCCGGGAGCCCCTGGGTCGAGAGGCGGCCGTGGCGGTTGATCGCGATTTCGATCCGTCGCACCGCCGGCGGGTGGGTGCCGTCGGTGGTGCCGATCGCGCCCTTGACGTCGATCGTCACCGGCGCCAGCTCGTTGCGGGGCAGGGCGTGAGGGCTGAAGTCGCCGCTGAAGGAGATCCGCACGTTGCCGTCCTGGCTCAGCTCGGCCTGGGCGAGGGCGGCACCCAGGAGGGCGGCGATCGTCAGCAGTACGGGAATGAGGAGGCGTCGGCGCATCGCACGGTCCAGTCTAGGCGCCGGAATCTGCGGCTAGGGTTGAGCGATGGTTGAGGCTCATGGCTGGACCGAGCTGTCCGACGGCGACGAGTTCGCCGGCTATCGGATCGAGCGGCGGCTCGGCCGAGGCGGCATGGGGATCCTCTACCTGGCGCTGGAGCCCGGCCTCGACCGGCGTGTGGCCCTGAAGCTGATCGCTCCCGAGGCCGCCGCCGAGGAGGTCTTCGCCAGGCGTTTCGCCGAGGAGTCGCGGATCGCCGCCTCGATCGAGCACCCCAACGTGGTGCCGATCTACGCTGCCGGCGCGGAGGGCGGCGTGCCCTTCATCGCCATGCGTTACGTCGCCGGCTCGGACCTGAGCCAGCGGATCGCCCGCGAGGGCCGGCTGGCGCCGGAGCGGGCCGTGGCGCTGATTGCCCAGGTCGCCAACGGGCTCGACGCGATCCACGCCGCCGGCCTGGTCCACCGCGACGTCAAGCCGGCAAACGTCCTCTTGAGCGGGGGCGAGGGTGCCGACCACGCCTACATCACCGACTTCGGCGTCGCCCGCAACGTCGCCACCCAGTCCGGCCTGACCCAGACCGGGCGCTTCGTCGGCACCCTCGACTACGTCGCCCCGGAGCAGATATCCGGCGGCGCGATCGATGCCCGGGTCGACGTCTACGCGCTCGGCTGCCTGCTCTTCAAGCTGCTGACCGGCGAGGTCCCCTTTCCCCGCGAGGGCGAGGCCGCGCGCCTCTACGCTCACCTCAACGACCCGGCGCCGGCGCCGTCGCTGTATGCGCCAGCGGTCTCGATGGCGCTCGACGACGTCGTCGGCCGAGCGCTGTCGAAGCAGCCCGATGATCGCTACCCCTCCGCCGGCGACCTCGGCCGGGCCGCGGTCGCGGCCCTGAGTGGCGCCGCGGTGACGATCCCCGAGCACACGGTCGCGACCGGCGCCGCGGCAACGGTCGAGTCGGAGACCGTGGCCCCCGCCCAATCGACCCGCGAATCGACCCCGCCGGAGACGCCGGTTCCGGAGACGGCGGCGACCGGGCGCCTGCGCCCGGAGCCCTCGGAGCCGCCCGGCCAGCCGAACGTCGACGGCCCGCGGCGGCGGCCGCTGCTGATCGCCGGCGGGCTGGCGGCGATAGTGGCCGTCGTTGGCATCGCGATCGCCCTTGGCTCGGGCGGTGGCGATGGCGAGCAGGCTTCCGGGGACGGCGGTACCGCCAGGACCGCCAAGCCGAAGGCGGAAGCGAAGCGGGAGAAACCGAAACGGGAACCGGATCGCCTCACCACCTCACAGCTGATCGCGCAGGGCGACGCGGTCTGTGCGATCAGCCGCGGTGCCTACGGGCAGGCCCGAGAAGACTTTCCGGCGGCGAAGTCAGAGGAAGTTCCCGACGTGGCCTACTCCAGGAGGCTGGTCGAAAACTCCTCCCGGATGGTCGACGAATTCCAGCGCCTGGTGCCGCCGAGGAGCAAGGCCGAGGAGTACGGCGCATACCTCGAATCGCAGGAAGAGGTCGCCCAGTGGGACAGAGACGCCTTGACCGCGGCAAGGGCCAATGACGTCTCGGCCTACCTCGAAGCGCGCGACAACCGCGACGACACCGAGGACAACCGGACCCGGATGGCCGAAGCGATCGGCTTCGAGACCTGCAGCGGCAGCCAACTCTGAGGAGGGCGGATGAAGTCGGCGACGAGATACCTCACCTTCAACACCGGCCAGCGGCGGGAGCTGATCCGGATCACCGAGGAGGTGCAGGCGACCGCCGACGAGGCCGGGATCGCCGAGGGGATGGTGCTGGCCTCGGCGATGCACATCACCGCCGGCATCTGGGTCAACGACGACGAGCCCGGCCTGCACGAGGACGCGCTCGAGTGGCTCGACAAAATCGCGCCGCCGAGCTGGGCGCCAGCTGCGAACGCGGTCGCCGAGCAGCTCCTCCCGGAGGACGGCGACTACCGCCACCACCGCGGCGGCGAGGACAACGGCGACGCCCATCTCAAGAACCTTCTGGTTCATCACCAGGCGATCGTCCCGGTCACCGCCGGCCGCCTCGACCTTGGGCCCTGGCAGCAGGTCTTCTACTGCGAGTTCGACGGCGGCCGTCCCAAGCGGGTGGTGATCAAGGCGATGGGCGAGTGACGGAGGAAAACGTCTGGACAGGTCACCTGGCGGTGCCGCTCGAAGGAGAGCTGGTCGCGCTCGAGCCGCTCGAGCCGGCGCATGCGGACGAGCTCTGGGCGGCCGCGCAGGCGCCGGAGATCTGGCAGTGGCTGGCGCATGTCGGCAGCAGCCGCGAGTACTTCGACCGTTGGCTCGAGCTCTCCTTGAGCGCCCACCGCGAGGGACGGGAGGGGGTCTTCGCCAGCCGCGACCGGCGCAGCGGCGCGCTCGTCGGCAGCACCCGTTATCTGGCGGCCCGGCCCGCCGACCGCGTGGTCGAGATCGGCTGGACCTGGCTCAACCCCGCCGCCTGGCGCACCGGCATCAACGTCGAGCAGAAACTGCTGCTGCTGGGGCATGCCTTCGACGGCCTCGACTGCGTCCGGGTCGAGCTCAAGACCGACGCCCGCAACGAGCGCTCCCGCGCCGCGATGGCCGCGATCCCGGCCCGGTTCGAGGGCATCCTGCGCAACCACATGATCGTCCCCGACGTCGGCCAGCGCGACTCGGCCTACTTCAGCGTCATCGGCGAGGAGTGGCCGGCGGTCCGTGCCAACCTCGAGCGCCGCCTCGGTCGCGGCTGATCAGTCCTCGTCGCGCTTGCCGTCGCCCGCATGGGTGATTTGTTCGGCCCGGTGGCGAACTTCTTCGGTTGCCTCTCGCGTCGCCGCGATCGCCTCGTCGCGGGCGGCGGCGACGCCCTCGCTGGGCTTGCCGCCGACGATGTCGCGAAAGGCTTCCTTGTAGCGCTCGGTGCGACGGTCCGGCGGGAAGCGGCCCTCGGCCTTGGCCTGCTTCTTCGGCTTGCGCTTGCCGTAGCGCCGCCGCGCCCAGGCGGAGTCGGGCTTGCCGATCCGGCAGGCGCCATAGAGCGCGACCGGGAAGACGAAGAAGCCGATGATCCCGTGCAGGCGGCGGCCCTTGAAGAAGCAGATCGCCACCACCGTGACGAGCAGCAGGCCGGAGACGATCAGCGCCAGCCAGCCTTCGGAGTCGGTGCCGGTGTCAAGCGGATTGACACCCATCACCACCAGCCCCATCGCCGCCGCGGCGATCACGGTGGCGTCGATCGAGCTGCGGCCCTCCTCGGCCCAGTAGACGTCGTCGAGGTAGACCCAGAGGGCGAACTCGTCGATCGTCAGGCCGGCGCCGACGCCGAAGAGGAAGCCGCAGATCTCCGCCCAGGGACTCTCGCCGTGGGCGGCGAAGCCGAGCGTGCCGGCGATCATCATCGTCACGATCCCGAAGACCAGGTGGTGCAGGTGGACGCCGCTGTCGCTGACGACGCTGCCCGGCCACCAGGGAACCTTGGGGCTCCGCATCAGCCGCGTGCTCATGCGGATGAAGGCGAAGGAGAGGATGAAGCCGACCAGAACCAGGAAGACGCCCTGGCGATTGTTGGCGAGGATGTGTTCGTTCCAGAAGTTGGAGACGAAGGAGGCGTAGGTCATGCGCTCACCGGGGCCGATTCGAGGTTGGAGCTCTCACCCGAGTCAGTCTCGCGCTTCAGGGCGATCAGGTCGAGGGTGAGCAGGACCGCGGCGATCGCGAAAATCGGGGTGAAGACGATGTTCGAGGCCGACTCCGCCAGCCAGGTCGCGAGGAAGGTATCGCCGAGCAGGTCGTGGACGAAGTGCCCGACCAGCTCGGCGACGAGGTCGCCGGCGACCTCGACCGGGGCGAGGACGAGGAAGACCAGCCAGAAGTTGTGGCGCACCAGGCTGGCGCTGCGGCGCAGGGCGCCGCGCACGGTTCGTCCCTCCAGCTCCACCACCGGCCCGGCCAGCCCGAACCAGACGAAGACGAGGATGCCGGGGATGAAGAAGGCGATCAGGCCGACGATGACGAGGGCGACGTAGGCGAGGTCGACCAGGATCAGCCGGCGGTAGTCGAGGCGGCGGGCGACTTCGACGATCGACGGCGGCTTCTCATGCTCGGGGTGGGCAAGGGAGACGGCGACGGCGCCGCTGTAGAAGACCTCGCCGAGCAGTCCGGTCATGGTGATCGCGGCGACGGCGCCGATCGCGGCGGCGAGCTTGATCAGGCTCCCGGGGTCGAGCGTCCCGATTTCGACTCCGGTCGTGAGCGCGTCGAGGAAGCCGATCGGAATAAAGAGGACCGTCGCCAGCAGCAGCAGCGAGCCCGCCTTCGAGATGTAGGTTCGGCCGATGCGCCAGTAGATCGAGCCGAGGCGGCGCAGAAAGCCCACGTCAGCGGCGCCGGCGACCGGCGGGGCGGCGGCCACGGGACTCGAGCTTCGACTGGCTCGACTCCGAGGCCGGCACGCGCTTGAGGTTGCCGAGCTCGGGGATCAGCAGTTCTTCGGCGCAGCGCCGGTGCCAGTGGTGATGGTCTGTCCCCCCGAGCCGGCGCACGTACTGGACCACGGTGTGCTCGGCACCGACGTCGATGTCGCCGTGGCAGCCGGGGCAGTGGTACAGCTTGCGAGCGATGCCGCGGATCAGCCAGGCCTCATCGCCCTCTTCGTTCAGCCCGCGCAAGCTCCAACGGATACTCGGCTGGCCGTCGAACTGACCCACCTCATCGCCTCGACATCCAGGCGAAGCCGGCGGCCATTGCCAGGTTGGCGACGCCGGCGAGCTGCAGGCCCAGCTTCGCGCCCGGCCTGCTGACCGCGGGCGATCCGGCCCAAAGGGCGTCGGTGGCGATCTCGGTGCCGCGCAGCCAGGCCAGCGATTGCCAGTCGCCCGGGGCGCCGCGCCGGTCGGCGACGGCGTGGGCGGCGGCGAAGGTCAGCCAGATCGGGCCACAGCGGCGGAAGAGGTGCTTGGCGTCGGGGGAGGGCTCGTCGTGACCGAGCACCTTCAGGGTCGCGGCGGGAGCCGCGATCGCGGCGCTGCCCAGAAGCAGGTCGAAGGCGATCATGTTGCGATTGGTTAGGCGCAGCGCCTGTTCCAGAGTCATCGCTACGTTCAATCCAACCAGATCGGCACCGAATTACGCACACGAGTGTGACTTTGCAAGAAGGGAAAGGGTGAGGTTCGGCGAAATCGACCGCCGTGACCAAGACCGCGACGAAGTCCCCACAACTTAAGAGTCTTTCCGACTACATCCAGGAGCGCTTCGACGAGTTCTCGCGCTCCCAGAAAGACGTAGCCCGCTACATCGTCGATCACCTCGACGAGGCAGCCTTCCTCACCGCCGAGGAGCTGGCCCGGAGGGCGAGCACCTCCTCATCGACGGTGGTGCGCTTCTCCCAGGCCCTCGGCTTCGAGGGCTACCCGGAGCTGCAGCAGGCGGCGATCGAGGAGTACCGGACGACGATCGCGGCCGCCAGCGCCAGCAACGGCGGCGCCCTCTTCTCCTTCGACCACTCCGAGCTCGAGGGCTCGCTCAGCGCCGACTACGCCAACCTCGAGGAAACCGCGCGCAAACTGACGCCGGAGCAGGTCGACGCGTCCGTCGCGGCGCTGGCCACCGCGCAGCGCATCGTCATCGTCGGCGTCGATCAGATGGCCTTCTTCGCCAGCTACCTGCGCCATACCCTCAGCTTGTTGGACATCCGGGCCGAGATCGTCGCCAGCACCGGTGGCGAGTCGCTGCAGCGACTGGGCCGGATCGGCGAAGACACGCTGGTCATAACCCTCTCCGCCGGTCGCGCTCACCCGCTGTTGCTGCGGGCGATGAAGCTCGCCCTGCATCGCGGCGCCCGCACCCTGGCGATCTCCGACGCGACGATGTCGGAGGTCGGTGAGCACGCGGAGCTGACCCTCTACTTCTCCTCCAACAGCCCCTCGTTCGCACGCTCGAACACGGCTCTGATGGCGCTGGTCCAGGCTCTTGCCCACGGTCTCTACGCCCGTGACGAAGCCGCGCACAAAGACCGCATCCGCGCCTACAAACTCAAGTAACCCGCTCCCCGTAATATGGGGCGCGTGACCGAGCGCGCGACTTTCAGGCTGAAAACCGGCCTCGCCGAGATGTTGAAGGGCGGGGTGATCATGGACGTGGTCACGCCGGAGGAGGCGAAGATCGCCGAGGACGCGGGGGCCTGCGCGGTGATGGCGCTGGAGCGCGTCCCCTCCGACATCCGCCGCGACGGCGGCGTCGCCCGCATGTCCGACCCTTCGATGATCAAGGGGATCCAGGAGGCGGTGATGATCCCGGTGATGGCCAAGGCCCGGATCGGGCACTTCGCCGAGGCCCAGGTGCTGCAAGCGCTCGAGGTCGATTACATCGACGAGTCCGAGGTCCTGACCCCGGCCGACGAGCGCAACCACATCGACAAGCTCGCCTTCGACGTCCCCTTCGTCTGCGGCGCCACCAACCTCGGCGAGGCGCTGCGGCGGCTTGGCGAGGGGGCGGCGATGATCCGCTCCAAGGGCGAGGCCGGAACCGGCAACGTGGTCGAGGCGGTCCGCCACATGCGCGAGATCACCGCCGGCATCAAGTGCCTGGCGCAGCTGCGCCCGGAGGAGCTGTCGGCGGAAGCCAAAGAACACCAGGCGCCGATCGAGGTCGTGCGCGAGGTCGCCGCGGCCGGCAAGCTGCCGGTGCCGCTCTTCTGCGCCGGCGGCATCGCCACCCCCGCCGACGCGGCGCTGATGATGCAGCTCGGCGCCGAAGGCAATTTCGTCGGCTCGGGGATCTTCAAGAGCTCCGATCCCGCCCGCCGCGCTCGCGCGATCGTCGAGGCCACCACCCACTTCAACGACCCCGAGCGGGTCGCCGCCGTCTCGATCGGCCTCGGCGAGGCAATGCCGGGCCTGGAGATCGCCGATCTTGCCGCCGCCGACGCCCTGCTCCAGAACCGCGGAGCCTGAGCTGCGCGTCGGCGTCCTAGCGCTGCAGGGCGACTTCGAGGCGCACGCCCGCACCTTGCGCCAGCTCGGCGCCGAGGTAACCGAGGTCCGCAGCCCCGACGAGATGGACGGGCTGGACGGGCTGGTGATCCCCGGCGGCGAGAGCACGACGATCCTCAAGGGCATCGCCACGGCGGAGCTGGAGCCGGCGCTGCGCGCCCATCACGCGGCCGGACGGCCGATCCTCGGGACCTGCGCGGGCCTGATCGTTTGCGCCGCCGAGCACCTCGGCTTGCTCGACGCCAATGCCAGGCGCAACGCCTTCGGCCGCCAGCTGCAGAGCTTCGAGGCCGACCTGGCGATCGCGGGGATCGGCGACGAGCCGCTGCGGGCGGTCTTCATCCGCGCCCCCTGGATCGAGCGGCACGGTGACGGGGTGGAGGTGCTCGCCTCCTACGAGGGCCATCCGGTGGCGGTGCGCGAGGGCACGGTGCTTGCCTCGGCCTTCCATCCGGAGCTGACCGACGACCCTCGCTTCCACGCGCTCTTCATGGCGATGACTACGAGCGCGCGCGAGCGCGCCAAGGAGGAGGCGACGCATGGGTAGCGATTCGAGGACCGAGGCGCTGGCGAAGATTCTGGTCGGCTACTCGACCGAGGTCAAGGAGGGCGAGGTCGTCTCGATCGACGGCGAGAGCGCCGCCGCGCCGCTGCTGCTGGCGGTCTACGAGGAGGTCCTCAAGGCCGGCGCCAACCCGGTTCTCAACGTCGCCCTCGACGGCCAGATCGCCGCCTACTTCAAGCACGCTTCCGACGCTCAGCTGGAATGGATCTCGCCCTTCGCCGAGTGGATGGTCGACAACGCCGACGTGCGGATCGCGATCGGCGCCAGCACCAACACCCGCGAGCTCTCGGGGGTGCCGCCGGAGCGCCAGACCCTGCGCCAGACCGTTACCGGCGACCTGATGGCGCGGGCGATGAAGCGCAGCGCCGCGGGCGATTTCCGCTGGTGCTACACGCTCTACCCGACCAGCGCCTACGCCTCGGAGGCGGAGATGAGCCTGGCCGACTACGAAGACTTCTACTACGGCGCCTGTCTGGCTGGCGACGGCGATCCGCTCAGCGCCTGGTTGAAGGCTTCCGAGGAGACCACGCGCCTGGCCGAGTGGATCGAGGGCCATGAGGAGGTGCGGGTGACGGCGCCGGGCACCGACATCAAGCTCGGCATCGCCGGCCGCAAATTCATCCCCTGCGACGGCCGCCACAACATGCCCGACGGCGAGTTCTTCACCGGCCCGGTCGAGGACTCGGTCGAGGGCGAGGTCAGCTTCCACCTGCCGGCGGTGATCGGCGGTCGCGAGGTCTCCGGCGTGCGCCTGCGCTTCGAGGCCGGCGTGGTCGTCGACGCCAGCGCCGAGCGCGGCGAGGAGTACCTGCTGAAACTGCTCGACACCGACCCCGGAGCGCGCCGTCTCGGCGAGCTCGGGATCGGCACCAACTACGGGATCGACCGCGGCACGCGCGAGGTCCTGCTGGACGAGAAGATCGGTGGCACCGTCCACATGGCTGTCGGCACCAGCTACCCCGAGTCGGGCGGCGTCAACGAGTCCGCCGTCCATACCGACCTCGTCTGCGACCTCCGCCTCGGCGGCAAGCTCGAAGTCGACGGCGTCGTCATGCAGGAAGACGGCAAGTTCGTCGTCTGAGGACGCCGAGATGTGCCGGTCCGGCGGCCTCAGATCTGGGTCAGGATCGTGGCGATGGTGCCGGCGAAACCGACGAGCATCACCCCGAAACCACCGACAACGATCTGCAGCATCGTTCTGTTCATCGCCGCCATCTCCGAGCGCACAGCGGCGAATTCCGTCTTCGACTCCAGTCGAATTGCCCGGAACTCTTCCCGCATCTCCTTGAAGCCCTCGTCGACCCGGTGGTTCAGGTCGTCCAGGCGCTCGTCGGTCCACGCATCTCTCACGGCCTCCATGATGGCAGCCTAGCCTGGCAGATGTAACGTGTTGTCGGCGAAACGTAAAGGCTTCGCCGAAAAGCGCTACTGGTTTGGAATCGGCGATCCTGCGAGCAGGAAGAACCAGACGGTCAGGGAGAGGGCAGCGAGCATGACCGAGCCCATCAGCACCGCCTCGACGACCGTCACGTTGCTCTGGATCGAGCCGGTGTCGCGCATGCTTTTCAACCAGGCGGGCCGGATCGGCGTCAGCCGGTTGGTGCCGGTGATGCGGATATATAGATCGTTGAGACGACCGATCAGCCAGGCGACGAAGAGGATCGAGATGAGGATCCCGACCGCGACGACGGCGTAGGGCCCGCCGCTCGGGAACTGGGTCTCGGAGAGCTTGGAGGCGATGTAGACCCAGCTCAAGGGGATCGCCGTCCAGAGCGCGAACGCGGCCAGCAGCATCGCCAGGAAGACCAACCCCGCGGCCAGTGCGCGCGCCGGGTTGTGGATATGCGTGTTGGCGGTCATTCCCTCACTTCATAGAATGACACGCATGTCCGGTCACTCAAAGTGGTCCTCGATCAAACACAAGAAGGGCGCCGCCGACGCCAAACGCGGCAAGCTCTTCAGCAAGCTCGCCCGCGCGATCATCGTCGCTGCCCGCGACGGCGGCGGGGACCCTGAGCACAACCCGACTCTGGCGACCGCGATCCAGAAAGCGCGCGACGCCTCGATGCCGAAGGAAAACATCCAGCGGGCGATCGACCGCGGCACCGGCGCCGGTGCCGATGGAGCAGCGATCGAACGGATCCTCTACGAGGGCTATGGGCCGGGCGGCGTGGCGATCCTGGTCGAGGCGCTGACCGACAACCGCAACCGCGCCAGCGCCGAGATCCGCTTCGCCTTCTCCAGTCACGGCGGCAGCCTCGGCGAGCCCGGCTCAGTCGCTTGGATCTTCGAGAAAAAGGGCGCGATCGTCGTCGACGGCGGCCGCTACGGCGAGGACGACGTGATCGTTGCCATCGACGCCGGCGCCGAAGACGTGCGCGAGGACGGCGACCAGCTGCGAATCCTCTGCGACCCGAGCGACCTCACCGCCGTGCGCGAGGCGCTGGAGGGGGCTGGGGTGGAGGTTCAATCGGCAGGCCAGGCGACCGAGCCGAAAAGCACCGTCGAAGTCAAAGGTCACGAGGCCGAGCAGCTGCTGAAACTGCTCGACGCGCTCGACGACCAGGACGACGTCGACGAAGTGTTCGCGAATTTCGATATCCCCGAGGATGTGTTGGAGAAGCTCGCGGCCTGAAGTGGCGAGGGGACGGGGCGCTGTGGGGGTGGGAGGTCGGTACCCCTCCAGCGGAAGCCGTCGCGCAGCTGGGTCGCGTCCCGGGGGTTCAAGCGCCTGTCCTTGAGCTTCCGCTGGAGGGGTACCGACCTCCCACCAACGCAACGAACTCCGACGGACGGCCCAGGGTGCGGGATCTCTGCGAAAAGCTCGGGGATGTCGCTCGCTCAAGCTGGGAACAGCTTCGAACCTTGGGCGATCCTGGTGGTGCGGGTCGTCGGAGGGGTTGGGTGACCCTCTCACGGAGGCTCAAGGACAGGCGCTTGAACCCTCGGGGCTCGATCGGCTGCGCGACGGTCTCCGTGAGAGGGTCACCCAACCCCTCCCTCGCAATGCCCCCGAGGAAGGCATCCGACCCGCTTCCGAGAATCCCTTCCCATGCAAGTTGTAATGGGCATAGACCCCGGCGCGGCCAATCTTGGCTTTGGGATTGTGCGTGTCGAGGGCAACCACATGGTTGCCCTCGACGGCGGCGTGGTCGAGACCACCCCTGAGATGCCGATGGAGCGCCGCTTGGAGCGGATCCACCGTGCCCTGGCCGAGCTGATCGTCTGGCACGAGCCGCGGGCGATGGCGATCGAGGCCGTCTACTTCGGCAAGAACGTGCACTCGGCGACGGCCGTCGGCCAGGCCAGCGGGGTGGCGATGCTGGCCGCCGCGCAGCGCGGCGTCGGTTGCTTCAGCTACACGCCGCAGGCGATCAAGATGGCGGTTTGCGGCTCTGGGGCCGCCGGCAAGCGGCAAGTGCAGCGAATGGTCGGGACCCTGCTGGGCTTGCCCGAGCCACCGACACCCGACCACGCCGCCGACGCCCTCGCGGTGGCGATTTGCCATGGCGGCAGCGCTGGACATAGGCAGGCGGTCGCCTCCGCCGACGCCACTCCCGCGGGCGCGGCAGCGGCAAGGCTGGCCGGATGATCGCCGCCGTGCGTGGAGAGGTAATGGTGCGTCGCCCCGACCACGTCGTTATCGACGCCGGTGGCGTCGGCTACCGGCTGACGGTCTCGGCGGAGACGCTGAAAGCGGTGCCGGCCAGCGGCAGCGAGACCTTTCTGCACGCCGAGCTGATCGCCCGCGAGGACTCGCTGGCGCTCTACGGCTTCTCTTCCGAGGAGGAGCGTGACCTCTTCCGCCTGCTGATCTCGGTCAGCGGCGTCGGCCCCAAAGTCGCGATCGCGACGCTCTCGGGGGGCAGCCCCCGGATCCTCCTGCGGGCGATCGCCGCCGGCGACGCCAAACGCTTTCAGGCGGTACCCGGGATCGGCAAACGAACCGCGGAGCGGATCATCGTCGAGCTACGCGAGAAGGTCGCCGGCGCGCTCGAGGAAGAGGTGGCGACCGCGGTGGCCGAGAGCGGCGACGCTCGCGCGCTGGCCCGCGACGGCCTGGTCAACCTCGGGTACGTGCCGCTGGAGGCCGAGCAGCTGCTCGACGGCATCGAGGGCGGCGATCCTCAGGAGCTGGTGGCGGCGGCGCTGCGCAAGGCGGCGGCGACCCGGAGCCGCGCGTGAGCGACTCTCCCGACATCGGCGCCAATCGCATCCGCACGCCGGGCATCGGCGACGAGCCGATCCCGGTCGACGCCGAGGTCCGCGTCCACGACGCCCGCGCCGACGTCCCCGACGAGGACCTCGACCGCTCGCTGCGACCGCCGACTCTCGAGGACTTCGTCAATCAGGCGCAGGTGACCGAGCAGCTGGCGATCTTCATCGAGGCGGCACGCGGTCGCGGCGAGCCACTCGACCACGTCCTCCTCGCCGGTCCGCCCGGCCTCGGCAAGACCTCACTGGCCCACATCGTCGCCTCCGAGATGGGTGTGCCGATGGTGCAGACGGCGGGTCCGGCGCTGGAGCGCAAGGCCGACGTCGCCTCCTTCCTCACCTCGCTGGAGCCCGGCAGCGTCTTCTTCATCGACGAGATCCATCGCCTCGGCCGCGCCGTCGAGGAGACCCTCTACCCGGCGATGGAGGACGGCGAGCTGCCGGTGGTGCTCGGTCAGGGCGCCGGGGCGCGGACCGTGACGCTGCCGCTGCCGCCCTTCACCCTGGTTGGCGCCACCACCCGCGCCGGCCTGCTGACGACGCCACTGCGCGACCGCTTTGGCGTCTCGCACCGGCTCGAGCACTACAGCCCCGACCATCTCGCTTTGATCATCGAGCGCTCGGCGAGCATCCTCGGGGTCGAGATCGACGCCGAGGGGGCGCACACGATCGCTTCGCGCTCGCGTGGCACGCCGCGGGTCGCCAACCGGCTGCTGAAGCGGGTTCGCGACTTCGCCCAGGTCAAGGGGACCGGCGAGATCGGGGCCGGTGTGGCGGTCGGAGCGCTGAAAATGCTCGAGGTCGACGCCGGTGGCCTCGATCGCAGCGACCGCGCCCTGCTCGACACGGTTGCGACCAAGTTCGGTGGCGGCCCGGTCGGGCTCTCGACCCTGGCGATCGCGGTCGGCGAGGAGCAGGACACGATCGAGGACGTGCTCGAGCCGTACCTGCTCCAGCAGGGCTTGCTGAAGCGGACCCCGCGTGGGCGGGTGCTGACCCAGCGGGCCTACGATCACCTCGGCCTGCCCGCGCCCGAGGGCGCCGCGAGCCTCTTCTAGCCGCGCGCTTGTAGCCTGTCGAATATGCCGTTTTTCATCTGTCCGAATTGCGGGCACCGGGAGGTAAGCGGCGAGCGGACCGCTGGGTTCAGCTCGCGCCCCAAGGGCTGCTCCAAATGCGGCTTTGGCTTTGTATTCGAATTACTCGACGATTATTATCCGGCTCCGAATGCAGCCTTCTTCGTCTGTGACAAGCAGGAACGCGTGATCGACGCCGGCAAAGGCAGCTTCGAGCTGACCGGTTTGACCGACGAGGATGTGATCGGTTGGCCCGTGCGCGAGGTGCTCGGCCTCGACTGGATCGACACAGGCGAGGGCGATGAAAGCTCCGATAAGAACGGCGACGGCGTCACCGACCCGATCGAGACCTCGCTGGAGTGGGGCGTGCGCTCGCTCGGCAAGCGCGTCAACGTCAACGCCGAGGGCGACCTGCCGGCCAAGGCCGTTGCCGACGTCTTTCCCGCCTATGACGACGACGGCGGGCTGCTGCTCGTGCTCACCCCAGAGGGCTAGGCGATGGGCAACCGGCGTCGC
Source organism: uncultured Solirubrobacterales bacterium (assembly GCA_963811375.1). Lineage (GTDB taxonomy): Bacteria > Actinomycetota > Thermoleophilia > Solirubrobacterales > 70-9 > VAYN01. The sequence continues at coordinate 69,632 of CAWEQY010000002.1, read as the reverse complement.
TATCTCTTCATCCTGGTCTTCGTGCTGGGGCTCGTCATCGCCTCGGCTCTGGTCATCGCCAACACCTCGACCAAGCTCGGGCTCGACCTCAAGGGCGGCGTCGAGCTGGTCTACCAGGGCCAGCCGACCGGTCAGGTGGAGGAGGTCACGGGCGAGGACATCGAACGGGCGATCGAGATCATCCGCGAACGGATCGACCAGTTCGGTGTCTCCGAGCCGGAAGTCGCGCGCCTCGGCACCGACCAGATCACGGTCAGCCTGCCCGACGTCGACGACGCCCAACGGGCGATAGACCAGGTCGGCACCACCGCTCAGCTCTTCTTCTATGACTGGGAGCCGAACCTGATCGGTCCCGAGCGGGCGATCGGCGGACGCCCCGGTCAGCAGCCACCGCCGGGGCCGCTCAAACAATCCGAAGAACGCTGGAAAGACGCGGGCCGCAACACCAAAAGCGCCGAGAACCAGCAGCTGATCTTCTCCGGGGCCTTCCCCGACGCCTACGGCGCCGCGAAACTCGCCTCCGAACAACCCGTGGTTGAGAACTGTGAGAACTGCTCGGTCTCCAAACCGCGCTACTACCTCTTCGCGAAAGACGCGTCGCACGATCTGATCGCGGGCCCGGAGCTTGTGAAGAAGGACCTCTACATCAGTCCGACCGGCGAAAAACGGTCCCACGACGGGCTTGTGGTCAAAGTTCCGACGGGGACGATCGTCGTCTCCGAATACCCCAACGACGAAACCGGCAAGGTCGACAAAACCGCCAAGCCCGGCTGGTACGCGCTCAAGGACGATCCGGCGCTGTCGGGCACCGACATCACCGATCCGAAGCAGGAATTCGGCGAATTCAACGAACCCAACGTCAGCTTCGGATTCACCGACGAGGGCCGCGACTCCTTCCAGGAAGTCACCCGCCAGATCGCCCAGCGCGGACAGGCGCAGGCGATCGGCCCGGTGGCCGGCGAACAGGCCGAACAGCTGTCGGGCCATTTCGCGGTGGTCCTCGACAACGAAGTCAAAACCCGGCCGATCATCAACTTTGCCGCGAACCCGGACGGGATCGATGGCCGCCAGGGCGCCCAGATCTCCGGCGGCTTCTCCAGCCCGACCGAGGCCCAGGACCTGGCGACGATCCTCCAGATCGGCGCCCTGCCGATCAACCTCAAACTGATCAGCCAGACCCAGGTCTCGGCGACCCTGGGCTCGGAGGCGCTCCACGCCGGCGTCAAGGCCGGGGTGATCGGCCTGATTCTGGCGATCCTCTTCCTGATCTTCTATTACCGCTTCCTCGGCTTGATCGCATCGATCGCCCTCTGCGCCTACGGGGTGATCTTCTTCGCCCTGATCAATCTGATCCCGATCACCCTGACCCTGCCGGGCATCGCCGGGCTGGTCCTGACGATCGGGGTCGCGGCCGACTCCAACATCGTCATCTTCGAGCGAATAAAGGAGGAGGTGCGGGCGGGGCGCTCGATGTCGAGCGCGATCAGCGCTGGCTACAAACGCGGGATCAGCACGATCATCGACGCCAACGTCATCACCCTGCTGACCGCCTTCATCCTCTTCGTGCTGGCGACCTCCGGCGTCAAAGGCTTCGCCTTCACCCTCGGGGTCGGCACGATCGTCTCGCTGCTGACCGCGGTGGTCTTCACCCAGGCCCTGCTCGGCAGCATGAGCCGCTCCCGCCTGCTGCGCTCCCCGGCCGCGCTCGGAGCGGGCGGCCAGGGCATGCGCTGGCATTTCGACTTCATGGGCGCGAGTCGCTGGTTCTTCTCGATCTCCGGCGTGATCCTGCTGGTCGGCGCCCTCTCGCTGGCGACCAAGCAGCTCAACTTCGGCATCGACTTCGAGTCGGGCACCCGGGTAAAGGTGGCGCTGGTCGAGCCCACCGACGAGGAAGGGGTGCGCGACACCCTCGACTCGATCGGGATCTCGGGCGAGGAGATCCAGCAGGTCTCCGATCCCGTGCTCGGGGAAAACGTCTTCCAGATCCAGACCCGCGAGCTGGGACCGGACCGCGTCAAAGAGGTTCAGAGAGAGCTCGAGAGTCAGTACGGAGTGGCCGAAGACGGCTTCGACAGCACCAGCGTCGGGCCCACCTTCGGGCAGCAGGTCGCCGACAGCGCCCTGAAAGCGCTGATCTTCTCGCTGCTGGTGATCTGCGGTTACGTGGCGCTGCGCTTCGACCCGAAGTTCGCGGTACCGGTTCTGATCGCGATCCTCCACGACATCCTGATCACGGCCGGCGTCTACTCGTTGACGGGGAAAGAGGTGAGCAGCGGCACCGTCGCCGCCTTCCTGACCATTTTGGGCTACTCGATCTACGACACGATCATCGTCTTCGACCGCATCCGCGAGAACGTGCCGCGGATGCCGCGGGCCGCCTTCTCCCAGATCGTCAACCGCTCGATGAGCGAGGTGCTGACGCGCTCGCTGGCGACCAGCTTCACCACCCTGCTCGGGGTGACCTCGCTGCTGATCTTCGGCGGCGCCACCCTGCAGGACTTCGCCTTCGCGATGCTGGTCGGAATCGCCTCCGGCACCTATTCGTCGATCTTCATTGCCTCACCGGTGCTGACCGCCTGGAAGGAACGTGAGCCTGGCTTCGTGCGCCGCCGCCTGCGCATCGCCCAGGCCGAGGGCGGCGTTCCGGCCTTCGCCGACGACATCGCGATGGCCGATCTCAGCGGCGACGACGAGAGCGAAGCCGAGATCGCCGCCGCGGCCGACCGGCCCGAGGCGCAGCCGCAGGCAGGCGGCGTCGCCACGGTTGAGCGGACCGCCGAGGGTAATGGCGCCGATCCCGCCAGCAACGGCGAGCCCAACGCCGCCTCGGCCGAGCGCCGTCAACGCAACGCTGAGCGCAAGGCGCGTCGCCAAGCCCGTCGCAAGCACGGAAGGAAGCGTTAGATCTGATGGCACTGCTCGTCTGGTTCACGATGGGGATCGCCCTCTGGCACTTCACCGTCTTCATTCCCGATCACTTCTGGCAGGGCATCGTCGGCGCTTTCCTCGGCTCTGTCGTCGGCGCGGTCCTCTTTGGCCTGATCGTCGGCACGATCAGCGGCCGCAGCCTCGGCGACACCGACCTGGGGACCGCGTTGCTGGCGATTCCCGGCGTGGCGATCGGCCTCGGCGTCGTCTACGCGATCGGCATCCGCGGCGAAGCTCAGCCCGACTAGCTTTCGGCCCCATTTTCGGCACCTTTGCGGCGATTTTGACGCCGCCGGCCTGCCTAGCCTGGTTGTGTGCCGGAAACCCTGCAGGCGTTCGCCGCTGAGCCCTACGAGTACGCCGACGTGCGTGCCGTCGCCGACGGCCTCGGCCTGAGCGAGCCGGTGGCGGTGACCCTGGTCCGCCGCGGCTACCGCACGCCGGAGCTGGCACGGGTCTTTCTCGCTGCCGACGAGTCGCACCCGGCCACCGCCTTTGACTCGATCGGGGCGATCGTCGCCCAGATCGGGACCGCGATCGCCGCCGGGGAGCGCATCACCGTCCATGGCGATTTCGACGTCGACGGCGTCTGCGCGACGACGATCATGGTCTCGACCCTGCGCGAGCTGGGAGCCGAGTGCGACTGGCTGATCCCGGACCGGATCGAGGACGGCTACGGGCTCAGCGCCCCGAACATCGAGAAGCTGGCCAAGCGCGGCACGAAGCTGCTGATCACCGTCGATTGCGGGGTGACCGCGGTCGCGGAGGTGCGGCTGGCGCGCGAGCTGGGGATCGAGACGATCGTCACCGATCATCATCAGGCCGGCGCCGAGCTGCCCGACTGCCCGATCCTTCATCCGCAACTGAGCAACTATCCGTTTCCTTCGCTTTGCGGGACCGCGGTCGCCTGGAAGCTGGCTTGTGCGCTGAGGGAAGCCGCGGGGGTGGGGTCTCCCGACGACGAGCCGGACCTCGATCTCGTCGCCTTGGCGACGGTCGCCGACGTGGTGCCGTTGGTGGGCGAGAACCGCTCGCTGGTGAAGCGCGGGCTGGTGGAGATGCGACGGGCGCGACGAGCGGGGCTGAGGGCGCTGATGGAGTCGGCGAAATGCGAGCCGACGCGGCTGGACGAGAGCGATCTGGCATTTCGACTGGCGCCACGGATCAACGCGGCCGGGCGCCTTTACAGAGCCGATGCCGGGGTCGAGCTGCTGTTGACCGAGGATCGGGGCCGGGCGCAGGAGATCGCCGCCGAGCTGGGCCGGGCCAACTCCGAGCGACGGGCGCGGGAGCGCGAGGTCGACACCGCGGCGGAGGCGGCACGGCGGGACCTGCCGGAGGCCTTGCGCGAAGCGCCGGGGCTCGTCCTTGCTGGCGAGGACTGGCATCCCGGCGTGGTCGGGATCGTCGCCTCGCGCCTGGTCGAGCGCCACCATCGTCCGGTCGTCGTCGTCTCGCTCGACGGCGAGGGTGGCGGTCGCGGCAGCGGCCGCAGCATCCCCGGCTTCGACCTGCTCGCGGCGCTGCAGGCCTGCTCCGAGCACCTGGTCGGCTTCGGGGGCCATCGCGCCGCCGCGGGCCTGGAGCTGCGGGCCGAGGACATCGATTCCTTCCGCCGGGCCTTTGCCGCCCACGCAACCGCGGTCCTGGGCCCCGACGACCTGCGCCGGACCCAGCGGATCGACGCGATGGTCGGCGGCGTCGGCCTCGGCCTCGAGCTGGCCGAGGAGCTGGGCCAGCTGGCGCCCTTCGGGATGGGCAACCCGGGGGTGCGGCTGATGGTTCCCTCGGCCCGGGTCAGCGATGTGCGGACGATGGGGGAGGGCAAGCACTCCCGCTTCAGCCTGCACAGCGGCTCCCACCGCGCCCTCGGCGTCGCCTTTGGCCGCTCCAGCCTGGGCGTCGAGGACGACGACGCGGTCGATGCCGCCGTGCGGCTCGAGGTCAACCACTGGAACGGCTCGGTCGAGCCCCGCGTCGTCCTCAACGAGCTCTATCCGCTCGCGGACGCTCCCGGCGAGCCGCTCGCGCCCCATCCCTGCGAGTGCGAGGACGAGGAGTGGTGGCGGCGCTTCGAGGCCGAGCTCGGGCGCGAGCCGGGCGCTCCTGCGGCCCCGGTCGTGGCTTTGTCGCCCACGGAGAGGCAAAGCCGCCAGGGCGACGGTGGGCGCACGGTCGTCGACGGCGCCGGTGCCATCACCGTCGCCCTGGCCGAGCTGGTCTCCAGCGGCGCCGGTGTGCTGGCCGTCTGCGCCGATGCCTCGCGACGGGCGCCGCTGGCCAGCGGCGCCACCGGCCTGGCCCGCTTCAACGGCGCCGCCGCCCGCATCGCCTGTCACCGTTGCGGGGAGGAGGCGATCGTCGCCTTGACCGCCCGCGCTGATGGCGGTCTGGCTCTAACCGACTACGCCGCGCTGGCGCGGGAGCCCGAGCTGGCCGAGTCCTTCGAGCACGTCGTCATGGTCGACCCGCCGCGCGAGCGGGGGGACGAGGATCGCTGCAGCCGAGCGAGCAGCGGCACCGAGCCGGGCTTCCTGCACCGACTCTGGACGCAGGCGGAGCAGGGCTTTGCGGTCTCGGCATCCGACGAGCAGCAGGCCTCGCGGGCGGTGGTGGGGGGTCTCTTCCGGCGCCTGCGCGAGGCCGGCGAGGCCAGCGGCGCGGATCTGCGCCAGGCGCTTGCCGGCAACGGCGCCCACCCGCTCTGCCCGGAGGCGGCGGCCCGTGGCTTCCGGGTCCTGGTCGAGCTCGGTTTGGTCTCGGGCGAGCCCAACGCCGGCGCTGGCAGCGTCGGGGTCGTATCCTCAGAGGGGACGGATCTGGAGCGCTCCGCGGCGTTCCGTGCTTACAGAGCAGACCACTCGGAGGCAGTGCCATACCTCGAAAGACCCAAGCAGCCGTAGAGCACTCTGAGCTCCTCGCCGACCTCTTTGCCGTGGTCGAGGAGTTCGACTCGGCACCGAGCGAAAACGGCAACGGCTCCGGCGGCACCGCGCTGGCGGTGGCGACGATCGATCGTGCCGCCCTCGAGCGCGCCTTCGATTTCGCCTGTGAGCGCCACGCCGACCAGATGCGCCACTCCGGCGACGAGTTCATCACCCATCCGGTCGGGGTGGCTCAGGTCTGCGCCGGGATGCGGCTGGACACGGAGACGCTCTGCGCGGCCCTGCTCCACGACACCGTCGAGGACACCAGCGCCAGCCTCGACGACGTGCGCGAGGAATTCGGCGAGGAGATCGCCCAGCTGGTCGACGGCGTCACCAAGCTGACCGGAATGTCGTTCGAGAGTCGCGACGAGCGCCAGGCCGAGAACTACCGAAAGATGATGGTGGCGATGGCCACCGATGTCAGGGTGATCCTGATCAAGCTGGCCGACCGCCTCCACAACATGCGCACGCTCGGGGCCCTGCCGAAGCAGAAACAGATGGCGAAGTCGCACGAGACGCTGGAGATCTACGCACCGCTCGCCCACCGGCTCGGGATCCACGCGATCAAGTGGGAGCTGGAGGACCTCGCCTTCGCCACCCTGCACCCACGCAAGTACGCGGAAATCAAACAGCTCGTCGCCCAGCAGCGCGATGAGCGCGAGAGCTACGTCTTCGACGCCGGCAGCTTCCTCTCCGAGGAGCTGGAGCAGGTCGGGATCGAGGCCCAGATCTCCGGCCGGGCCAAGCACTTCTACTCGATCTACACGAAGATGGCGAAGAAGGGCCGCGAGTTCAACGAGATCTTCGACCTCACGGCGATGCGGGTGATCGTCGGCTCGGTCAAGGACTGCTACGGCGCGATCGGCGTCATCCACTCGCTCTGGAAGCCGCTGCCGGGCCGTTTCAAAGACTTCGTGGCGATGCCCAAGGCCAACATGTACCAGGCCCTGCACACGACCGTGATCGGGCCCGAGGGCAAGCCCCTGGAGATCCAGATCCGGACCGAAGAGATGCACAAGCTGGCCGAGTACGGGATCGCCGCCCACGTCGCCTACAAAGAGGGCGGCGGCACCGACCCGAAGCGCGAGAAGATGACCTGGTTGCGGCAGCTGGTCGAGGCCGAGGGCGAACAGGACCCGGCCGAGTTCCTCGAGTCGCTCAAGGTCGATCTCTTCGAGGACGAGGTCTTCGTCTTCACCCCCAAGGGGGAGGTGAAGAACCTCTCGGCCGGCTCGACGCCGCTCGACTTCGCCTATGCCGTCCACACCGACGTCGGCCACAGCTGCGTCGGCGCCAAGGTCAACGGCAACATCGTGCCGCTGCATTACCAGCTGAAGTCGGGCGACATCGTCGAGGTGCTGACCGCAAAGCAGAAACGCGCTCCGTCTCTGGATTGGCTGAAGCTGGTGCGGACCAGCCGTGCCCGCAACAAGATCCGCGCCTGGTTCAAAGAGGAGCGCCGCGAGGACGCCGAGCGCGACGGTCGCGAGGGCCTCGAGGAAGCGCTGCGCACGCGCGGCCTGCCGATGCAGAAGCTGGCCGGATCGCCGCTGCTCGCCGACGTGATCCGCGAGATGGGCTTCCGCAAGGGCACCGATTTCTACATCGCCCTCGGCCAGGGCAAGGTCTCGACCAAAACCGCGGCCAACAAGCTGATGCAGCGGCTCAAAGCCGGCGAGGCGGTCGAGGAGGACTCGGCGGCGCCGGTCAGCGGCCGCGACGATCGCGCTCGCCGCACCAAGGACGCCGCCAACTACGGGATCCGGGTCAAGGGGGTCGACAGCGTCGCCGTGCGGCTCGCCAAGTGCTGCCGGCCGGTGCCGGGCGACGAGATCGCCGGCTACGTCTCGCTGGGCCGTGGGATCACCATCCACCGCGCCGACTGCAAGAACGTCAAGGCCCTGAAAAAGGCACCGGAGCGCTTCGTTCAGGTTGGCTGGGAAGGCGAAAACGAAGCCTCCTACCGAGTTGAGCTGCAGATCGACGCCTACGACCGCACTCGCCTGCTCGAGGACCTCTCGCGGACCTTCTCGGAGGCCGGGATCAACATCATCGGTGCCTCCTGCACGACCAACCACCCGATGGTCAAGAACAAGTTCGTGGTCGAGGTGGGGGACACCGAGCAGCTGAAGCAGTGCATCTCGCGCCTGCGCAATGTCGAGTCCGTCTTCGACGCCTATCGCATTACTCCCGCGGCCTAGTCGAAGGGCGATCCGGTGCCGCTGACCGTCGCCGTCACCGGTCCCACGGGGGAGATTGGATTGCCGCTGATGGCGGAGTTGGAGCGCGACTCCGCGGTGGGCTCGGTGCGCGGGATGGCGCGGCGACCGTTCGACCCGGCCACCGAGGGCTGGGAGAAGGCCTCCTACCGGCGCGGGGACATCCTCGACCGCGGCTCCCTGGCGGCGCTGTTCGATGGCGCCGACGTCGCGGTCCACCTCGCCTTCGCGATCTTCGGCGACCGGGAGCGGGCTCGCCGCATCAACCTCGAGGGCAGCCGCAACGTCTTCGAAGCCGCGATCGAGGCTGGGGTCCAGCGGCTCGTCTACGCCTCTTCGGTGGCCGCCTACGGCTTCCACCGGGAGAACCCGCAACCGTTGACCGAGGAGGTCCCGGCCCGGGGCAGCGACAGCTTCTATTACTCGGCCCAGAAGGCCGAGCTGGAGGCGGCGCTGGACGGCCTCCTGGCCGGCAGCGAGGTTGAGGCCTACGTGTTCCGGCCCTGCATCGTCGCCGGCCCGCGGGCGACGATGCTGATCGAGAAGGCGGTCGAGAGCGTCCGTCTCGGCGACCCGTTGCCCGCCCTGCGACGGGGGCTGGGTCGGCTGCCGCTGCCCCAGCCGCTGCTGCCCGACGCGGGGGCGCCAATCCAGCTCGTGCACCACGACGACGTCGCCCGGGCGCTGGCCGCGGCGATCGCCGGCAGGGGTGAGCCCGGTGCCTACAACCTCGCCGGCGAGGGCCAGCTCGGGATCGGCGACGTCGCCCGGGCGCTGGGCTGGCACACGGTTCCCGTCCCCGCGGCGGCGGTCGGCATCGGCGCCTCCGTCGCTCGACGACTGAGCTTTCTCTCGCCCCAGCTGGAGTGGGCGACCGCGCTGCGGATACCGGTGCTGATGGACACCGGCAAGGCCCGCCGCGAGCTCGGTTGGGAACCGCGCTTCGACGCGGCCGAGACCTTGATTCAGACCGCGGTGTCGGCTCGCGAAGCCGGGCTGCTCGAGTAGCGAGTACCGAATACGTACGAGCGGCCTGCCTGGGCTTCCCCAATATTAGGTAAATACAGGCTGGACAGTTATTCTATTCCGGCGCCGGGTAACCAGGCTCCATCCGAGAGAACGGCTTAAGTAGGGGATGCGATGAAAACGAAGGCAGAGCGAGTTGAGGTAAAGCAGGGACTCACCGCACGAAAGCAAGCGGTGGCTGTAAGGCTCAGCCAGCTCGCCTTCGAGGCTCTCGCCGGCGAGGCGCCGGCAGGCTCTCCCCGGGCTCCGGTGAGGACGGAGAGCGCCATCCGCATCTATCTCAACGACAGGGACGCCGGTCAGGCGGCCTGGCCGTATCCCGGGTTCCTACGGGGAAGCGAGACACGTGAGGAGGTCGGGCTCGAGCTCCAGGTCGCCCCCGATCTCTGGCTGCAGTTCGAGGCCGAGGCCGAAAGGCAGGGAGTCTCGGTCCAGCAGCTGCTCGAGCACGCCGCCTTCTACTTCGCCGCCGAGCTCAACGCCGGGCGCATAACCCAGCGCATCCTCGACGATCTCGACGCGACCGAGACGAAGACGACCGAGACGAACAGCAGCGACCCGAGCTAGGCGGTAGCCACTACCGGGGCGGCGTCGAGCTCGATCAGGCTGGCCCGAAGCGAGCGTCTGCCACGGTGGTGAAGGCCGTGAACTGAGCTCTCGGTCTTGTCCAGGGTGCCGGCGATCTCGACCGGCGAAAGGCCGACTATGTGCCGGAGTACGAGCACCTCGCGCTGATCCTCGGGCAGCTCTTCCAACGCCTGGCGCAGGGCGCGGCCACGATCGAGGCCGGTCTGGGCGCTGCCGGTGTCGGCGAGCCTGATCTCCTCGGTCGGGATCGCCCGCTTGGCGCGCAGGTGATCGAGGGCGGCGTTGCGAGCGACGCGCAGGATCCAGGCGTCGAAAGGTACCTCGCGCTGCTCGTATTTCTTGATCGCTTTCATCAGCTTGGCGAAGACGTTCTGGGTGATGTCTTCGGCCTCATGATGGTCGCGGATGAAACCGGTCACGTAACGGAGGACGTCGTCCGCGTAGCGGACATACAGATAGTGCAGCCCCTCGGAGTCCCCGGCCTTGGCCCGGGCGATGGCCTCCCTGGTCAGCCTGGTGGCCCCGCGAGCCTCTGCTGCGTCATCGGGCGTGCTGCTCATCGCTGTTCCCCCGCATGCTCACCGCATGCATTTACTGGTTTTTTCAAAATTGTCCTGTGACCACATAAAAACAAAGCCGGGGCCCAATCGATGCAAAGACTTGGATAAGAATTTCGTCCCAAAATGGGGAATACCGACTTGATGCTGGGCAGCTTCCGATGAGAGGCTGCGGCCCAGAGGATTAAGGACGATCGGCCTAATTGTCAATGCCCAATATTTGTCCAAATTTCATTCTCAGGCTCAAGCCCCTGCAATTGCACAACTAATTCGCTGCGATTTGCACAGGTATTGGGAGTCTGAAGTTAGGAGGAATCTGGGTTGGTGGGTGAAAACCTTGGCTACCCCAGAGGAGTTCATAGGTAGAGATGATGAAAGTCGCACTCGGAAAATTTGCTTGTTCAGGGATCGAAACCCATCTGGGCGACGATATCCCAGCCGGCACTCGCAAGGCGCTCTTCCATTACGCCCGCAAGCTCAAGGCCGGGCGTAGGCCCCTCGCGCCACCGCGCTTCCTGGGCGATCAGGCCCCCCTGGAGGGCGAGGTCGCGTTCGACCTGAGCGTCGACCCGGAGACCGAGGCGATGCTCGAGCAGGAGGCCCTGCGGCAGCGCACGACGCTGAGTCAGCTGGCCGCCCACACGGTGCTGGTCTACCTCGCCGAGTTGGAGTTTCTCGGCGTGGCGCCGCGCGCCAGCGCTCCCCAGCCGTAGGGCCGGGGAGCTTGGCGTCGCGTCTTCAGCCCTGACTCGGGTGCTAGGCGTCGCTGGGGCTCGCGGCGAGGGTCTGCCGGCCGGCGGCCAGGACCTCGTCGACGGCAGGGACCGCAACCGGTGCGCCCTGATTGGCGAGCGAGTGCTCCAGCGCCTCGAGGCCGAGCACGATCTCCAGCCCGAGGCGGGAGTTCGAGACCGGCGTGGTGCCCTCGCGGATTGCCGAGGCGAAGTCCTGCAGCTCCTGGCTGAGCGGCTCCAGCGCCTGGATCCGCGGCGCGACCATGTCGCCGCTGCGGTAGGTGAGGCGGTACTCGCCGAAGTTGGCGGGCGGCTCGGAGAAGTCGAGGCCGCGGTCGTAGATCCGCACCGAGTCGTCGGCCGAGGTGTCCTCGTACTGGACCATGCGGCGCGAGCCGACGACGACCATCTGGCGCACCTTGCGCGGGGCCAGCCAGGAGAGCTGGACGTTGGCCTGGGTGCCGCCCTCGAAGCGCAGGGTGAGGAAGGCGGTCTCGTGGACGCCCTCCTGGAAGACGCTGCGGCCGGTTGCCGAGACCTCGACCAACGGTTTGCCGAGCCAGTGCAGCAGGACCGAGAGGTCGTGCGGCGCCAGGTCGAGGATGACCCCGTCCTGCTGGTAGAGGCCGAGGTTCATGCGCGAGGAGGTGACGAAGTAGATCTCGCCGAGCTCGTCGGTCTGGATCAGGTCGCGGACCTTGTTGACCGAGGGGCTGTAGACGAAGGTGTGGCCGGGCATCATCACCAGGCCCAGCTCATCCGCCAGCGCGACGAGTTTCGCCGCCTCCTCGGAGGTGCGGGCCAGCGGCTTCTCGACCAGTACGTGCTTGCCGGCTTCGAGCGCCCGGCGCACGAGGTTGTAGTGGGTGTGGGGTGGGGTGGCGATCGCCACCGCTTCGATCCGCGGATCGGCGAGGGCGGCGTCGTAGTCGCTCTCCACCCAGACGCCGGGATGGCGGCGGCGGAAGTCTTCGGCCCGGCCTTCGTCCTTCTCACAGAGCCCCATGAGTCGGAACTCCGGCCGCTCGACGACGTTGCGGACGATGTTCGGGCCCCAGTAGCCGTATCCAACGACCATGGTGCCTATTGCTCCTGATGGGTTCACTCGGCTCCCTTTCTACTGAGGACGATCCACGGGGTCTTGACAAGAATTGAGAGGTCCAGGGGCAACGAGCGCCGCTCGGCGTACTCGATGTCGAGGCGGACCATTTCCTCGTAGGTGCGTTCGCTGCGGCCACTGACCTGCCAGTAGCCGGTCAGGCCGGGCTTGACGGAGAAGCGCTCCAGATACCAGCTCGGGTACTCGGCCACCTCGTAGGGGATGGCGGGGCGCGGGCCGACAAGGGTCATGTGGCCGAGGACGACGTTGAAGAGCTGCGGCAGCTCGTCCAGGCTCCACTTCCTGATCCAGCGGCCGACCGGGGTGATCCGGTTGTCGACCGCGAGCTTGTAGAGGTCTTTCTTGCCGCCGTCGGGACGGCTCTCGACGTCCTCGTCGTTGCTGTTGATGAGGGCGGTCACGTACTCTTGGTGACCGCGCGGGTCGGCATCGAGGCGCATGCTGCGGAACTTGAAGAGGGTGAACTCACGCTCCCGGAAGCCAACGCGGCGCTGGCGGAAGAGGGCCGAGCCGCGGCTGTCGAGACGGACCGCGATCGCGACGCCGATCAGAAGCGGTGAAAGCAGGAGGATCATCGTGGCGGCGAAGACGATGTCGAAGAGGCGCCGCAGCGCCGCCAGCCAGCGCGGTTCGCTGACCACCCGTGCCAGCGGCTGCTTGTGGGTGAGCCCGTGTGCCTCCATCGCAAAGACAACGACTTTGCACCGGGAACACTTGCGCCGCGCCGGCCAGCGAAGGCTGAAAAACGTTGGAGACTCAGTACAGCGAGGAAATTTTCCGGGCCGCGCAAAGACCTGGGCATTCGCTGCGTTGATTACCCATGGCAGCCCGGATCGTCTCCATCATCGGCTCACGGCCCGAGATCGTGCAGGCAGCACCGCTGTCGCTCGCCTACTCCAACTGCGTCGAGGAGATCCTGGTCCACACGGGTCAGCACTACGACCCGGGGATGTCCGACCTGCAGATCGCCGACCTGCGCCTGCCGCTGCCCGAGTTCAACCTCGGCGTCGGTTCGCTTCCGCTCGAGAAGGGCGTCGCGGTCGCCGAAGAGCGGATCGCCCGCGTAATCGAGAGCAAGCAGCCGGATGCGGTGTTGGTCCGTGGCGACACCAGCGCCACGATCGCCGGCGCTCGCGCCGCCGTCGCCGCCGGAGTGCCGCTGCTGCACGTCGAGGCGGGGCTGCGCAGCTACCGGCAGGACATGCCGGAGGAGCACAACCGGATCGAGACCGACCAACTCTCAGACCTTCTCTTCGCGCCCTGCGGCCACGCTCGCGACGTCCTCCTCGACGAGGGTGTGCCGGGCGTCGTCCACGTCACCGGCGATGTCCTCGCCGACGTCCTGCTGGCGACCCAGAGCCGCCTGCCCGAGGGCGGCGAGGAGGGCGAGTACGTCCTCGCCACCGCCCACCGCAACTACAACACCGACTCGCCCGAGCGGCTCTCCGCCGTCCTCGATTGCCTCGGGGCGGCCGAGCGCCGGGTGATCTTCCCCGTGCATCCGCGGACCCGCAAGAGCATCGAGGCCTGGAGCCTCGGGGTTCCGGCCAACGTCGAGATGCGCGATCCGCTGACCTACACCGAGATGCTGGTCCTGGAGCGGGGGGCGGTAGCGATCGCCACCGATTCCGGCGGCGTCCAGCGCGAGGCTTATCTGTGGGGGGTGCCGTGCATCACGATGCGCGAGGAGACCGAGTGGATCGAGACCGTCTCGACCGGCTGGAACACGCTGGTCGGCGTCGACGCCGAGAAGTTCGGCGACGCCCTCGCCAAGTCGCTGCCGGACGAGCGCCCGCCGATCTTCGGCGACGGCCACGCCGCCGAGCGGATCGCCGAGCTGACCGTTGCCCACCTCGACCGCGCATTGGAGAAGACCGGTGTCTGAGCAATTGAGAATTGGCGTCGTCGGCTGCGGCCGCATGGGCGGCTTCCACATCCGCAACTACGCACAGCTCGACTGCGCCAAGCTGATCGCGGTTGCCGATCCCAGCGAGGAGTCGCGGCGCCGGGCGCTCGGCGACGCCCGGGTGGCCGAGTACGACAGCTGGCGCGAGATGATCGAGTTCGGGGCCAAGGAACTGGACGCCGTCTCGATCGCCTGTCCTTCCGAGTACCACGCCGAGGTGGCGCTGGAGGCACTCGCCGCCGGCCTGCACGTCCTCGTCGAGAAGCCGATCGCCACGACCCTGCCGGACGCGCTGCGGATGCGTGGCGCCGCCCTCGAAGCCGACCGCAAGCTGATGGTCGGCCACGTCGAGCGCTTCAACCCGGCGGTGGAGAAGCTGCGCGAGCTGGTCGCCGATGGCCGTCTTGGCAACGTCTACCGTGCGCACACGACCCGGGTTGGGCCATTGCCGACGCGGATCCAGGACACCGGTGTCGCGATCGACCTCGCCACCCACGACCTCGACGTCATGCAGCACGTCCTCGACAGCTCGATCCACGAGATCTATGCCGACGGCGGCCGCTTCCAGCACGACTCCCAGGAGGATCTGCTGACCTGCCTCGCCCGCTTCGGCGAGGAGGGGGAGGCGCCGACGCTGGGCCTGCTCGACGTCAACTGGCTGACCCCGGAGAAGAAGCGCGAGATCGCCCTGATCGGCGAGAACGGGCTGCTGCGGGCGAGCTACATCACCCAGGACGTCTGGTTCGTCGAGTCGACGACCGCGCCGCTGCAGTGGGACGGCCTCTCGGTCCTGCGCGGCGACGGCGAGGGCGCGGCGGTGCGTTTCTCCCTTGCCAAGGCCGAGCCGCTGCGGGCCGAGCTCGAAGCTTTCTGCCGCTGTGTCCTCGACGACACGCCGGAGCCGGTCAGCGCCCACGACGGCGTCAAGGCCCTGGCCGCGGCACTCGCCGTGCGCGAGTCCGCCGCCGTCCGCCGTCCGGTCGAGCTGCTCGACATCCCCGTTCCCCGCCGCCTGGAGGTCTTCGCATGATCCGCTTCGTCATTCCGGCCTACAACGAGGCGGAGAACATCCCCCGCCTGCTCGCCGACCTGGCACCGGTTGCCCGCGAGCTCGGCGCCCGCGTGATCATCGTCGACGACGGCTCCACCGACGGCACCGGCGACGTGATTCGCGAACACGCCCAGGACATGCACCTGGCGGTCGTCACCCACACGGTCAACCGCGGCCTGGGAACGGCGATCAACACCGGCATCCGCTCGGCCCTGAAGGAGTCCTCCGACGAGGATGCGATCGTCACCCTCGAGGCCGACACCACCTCCGACCTCTCCGACCTGCCGCGCATGCTCGAGCTCTTCGACCAGGGCACCGACGTCGTGCTCGCCTCGGTCTACGCCCCCGGCGGCAAGATCATCGGCGTCGCCGGCTGGCGCCTGGCGGCGAGCAAATCGGTCTCCAACACCTTCCGCTACCTCGGTGGTCTGCGCGAGATGCACACGCTCTCCTCGCTCTACCGCATCTACCGGGCCGGCACCCTGCGCAAAGCCGCCGACACCTACGGCTACCTGCTCGTGCGCGAGCCCGGCTTCGCCGCCAACGTCGAGCTGCTGCTGAAGCTCTACAACGCCGGCGCCAGCGTCGCCGAGGTGCCGACGACGAACGATTGGCGGACCCGCAAAGGCGAGTCGAAGATGCAGCTGAAACCGACCGTACTCGCCTACTTCAGGGTGATGGCCGCCCAGATCGTCGGCCGCATCCAGCCGCCGCCGGTCTCGCCGCTGGCCGAGGCGACGGCGCCGCTGGCGCTGCCCGAGCCCGCCGCCGCGACCGCGACCGAGCCGCCCGCGGCGAACGGCCGCGAGCCCGCAATCCAGGCCTGATGAGCCAGCAAGCTCCCCGGATCGGCGTCGTCGGCGGCGGCGTCCTCGGTACCTCGCTCGCCCTGCGCCTGGCCCAGGCCGGCGCCAAGGTGACGGTGATCGAGCGCGGGCCCAGCCTCGGCGGCCTCGCTGGCGCCTTCGACTTCAACGGGCACGAGGTCGACCGCTTCTACCACGTGATCACCCCTGCCGACCAACGCATGATCGATATGGCCGAGGAGGTCGGGCTCGGCGACCAGCTGCGCTTCAACCCGGTCGGCGCCGGCTTCTTCGCCAACGACGAGATGCACGACTTCAACGGCGTCGGCGACCTCCTGCGCTTCTCGCCGCTGAGCCCACCGGCGCGCCTGCGCCTGGGGCTGTTCGTCGCCCAGTGCCAGCTGCGCTCCTCCTACGCCAAGCTCGACAAGATCCCGCTCGAGACCTGGCTGCGCCGAATCTGCGGCAAGCAGGTCTGGGAGCGGATCTGGAAACCGCTGCTCGACTCGCGCTTCGACGGCGATCCCTCGGGGCTGCCGGCGACCTACCTCTGGGCGCGCACCCGGCGCATGTCCGGCGCCCGCAACAGCAAGGGCAGCGGCGGCGAGGAGATGGGCCATATCGTCGGCGGTCATCAGCGGCTGATCGACGCGATGGTCGCGCGGGCGCAAGAGCTGGGGGTGGAGACGCTTACCGATGCTCCGGTCAGCGGTCTGGCGATGGCCGAGGATGGCTCGATCACCGGCGTCGAGCTCGGCGACGAGACGCTCTCGTTCGACCTCACGATCCCCACCTTGCAGCCGCCCGCCCTCCGCTTCCTGCTGCCGGAGCGCCACCAGGGGCTGCTGGCTCCGTATCCCGAGCGTTGGCTCGGCTGCGTCTGCCCGATCGTCAAGGTGAAGCGCTCGCTGTTGCCCTATTACGCGGTCAACATCGTCGAGAAGACGCCGATCACCAGTGCGATCGAGACCACGCAGGTGCTGGGGACCGACCACACCGACGGCCTCCACCTCGTCTACCTGCCCAAATACTGCGCTCCCGACGCCAAGGAGCAGAGCGAGGACGACGAGTCCGTCTACCGCCGCTTCACCGACTACCTGGCCCGCCTCTCGCCCGGCTTCAGCCGCGACGATGTCGTCGACTGGACCGTGCAGAGGGCGAAGCTGGTCGAGCCGGTGCACAGGCTCGGTCCCGATCACGACGTCCGCGCGGCGCCGGTCTGGCCCGGGGTCGAGGGCTTGGCGCTCGCCTCCAACGCCCAGATCTACCCCTACCTGCTCAACGGCGACTCGGTCATGGGCTTTGCCGAAGGCGTCGCCGGCGAAGTCGCCGAGCGGCTCGAGCTGGACGGACGGCCGGCGAGCGAAAGTGCGAGAAAAGGACTAGTCGGCACGTTGCATCACTGAGGGCGCAAGAAGGCCGGTCCCGGTCGCTCCCCCTGAGATGCCATGTACCAAGTCGAAGCCTCCAAAGCCCTGCTGAAACCGCGCCTCTGGGCGCGTCGCTCCTCGCGCCTGCGGGTGCCGCGCAACGTTGTCGCGCTGGGGATGGTCAGCCTGCTGACCGACATCTCCTCGGAGATGGTCGCCACCGTCCTGCCGCTGTACCTGGTCTTTACGCTCGGCGCCAGCCCGCTCGTCTTCGGCGCGATCGACGGCACCTACCGCGGCGCCGCGGCCCTGGTCCAGGTGGTCAGCGGCTTCACGTCCGACCGCTGGCGCCGCCACAAGGAGGTCGCCGGGATCGGCTACGGCCTCTCGGCCCTGGGCAAGGTGGCGCTGGTCGCGGCCGGCAACACGATCGGCGGCATCGGCGCGATCGTCGCTGTCGACCGCGTTGGCAAGGGGATCCGCACGGCCCCTCGTGACGCCCTGATCTCGCTCTCCAGCCGCAAGGAGAGCCTTGCCACCTCCTTCGGCGTGCACCGGGCGATGGACAGCGTCGGGGCGATGCTGGGTCCGCTGGTCGCCTTCGGGATCCTGCTCGTCGCCCCGGCCCGCTTCGACGCCGTCTTCGTCGTCAGCACCCTCTTCGCCCTGCTCGGTCTCGCGGTCCTCGTCCTCACCGTGCAGGGCAAGCCAGAGCGGGCCCCGCGAGAGGGCCCGGCGCCCTCGTTCCGGGCCTCGATCGGACTGGTCAAGGACCCGCGCTTCTCGCCGCTGCTGCTGGCGGCAGCCGGACTCTCGATCGCCAGCGTCTCCGACGCGATGATCTACGTCGGCCTGCAGCGCACGATCGACTTCGAGCCCGCCGTCTTCCCGCTTCTCTTCGTGGTCACCGCAGTTGCCTTCATGGGCCTGGCGATTCCCTTCGGGCAGCTCGCCGACCGGGTCGGCAAGGTGCCGGTGCTGCTGGCCGGGCACGCTCTGCTCTTCGTCGTCTACGGGGTCCTGCTGATGACCTCGGTCGGGTACGGCCTGCTGATCCTCTGCCTGATCTGCCTCGGCGGTTACTTTGCCGCGACCGAAGGGGTGATGACCGCGCTGGCCGGAGCGTTGCTGCCGGAGAAGCTGCAGGCGAGCGGGATCGGGATACTGATCACCGTGGTCAGCCTCGGTCGCCTGGTCTCCTCGGTCGCCTTCGGCGCGCTCTGGTTCGCGCTCGGCCTGCAGAGCGCCGTCCTCGTCTTCGCCGCCGCCCTGCTGGTGGCGATGGCGATTGCCGCGCCGCTGTTGATTCGCGCCCAGCGGGCCCCCGTGCATGGATAGCCGCGGTAAGAAGCTCCTCGCTGTCCTCGTCGTGCTCTGCGTCGTCGCCGGGGCGGGGTATGTGGCGGTCGCCGCCTTCGGTCCCGATCAGACGACGACCGACGCCAGGCCGGAGGCGCGGCAGGTACTGGACAACAGCGACCTGATGGTAAGGGCGGTCGACCCGACGAACCCACGCCTCAACGGCCGTGTCTATGAGATCGACGACGGCAGGGTTTCGCGCCGCTCCGGGGACCTGGCCTGCGAGCGGGTGTACTACTCGGCCAGCCACGGGATCTGCATGGGTGTGTCGCCCTCGGGCGTCGACTACACCGCCAGCGTCTTCGACTCGAAGCTGCGGCCGCTGCACACCATCGCGCTGACCGGCTTCCCCTCCCGTGCCCGGGTTTCCAGCGACGGTCGCTACGGGGCGATGACGGTCTTCGTCAGCGGTGACTCCTATCTCGAATCGCCATCCTCCTTCTCCACTCGGACGACGATCCTCGACATGGCCAGCGGTGAGCAGATCGGTCAGCTGGAGCAGTTCGAGGTGAGTAAGGACGGCAAGCCGTTCGACGCGGTCGACTTCAACTTCTGGGGCATCACCTTTGCCGCCGACCCGAATCGCTTCTACGCCACCCTCGGTACGGGCGGGCATCACTATCTGGTCGCAGGGGACGTCCACGCGCGAACGATGCGGGTTCTGCGCGACGGTGTCGAGTGTCCCTCGCTGTCCCCTGACGGTAAGCAGATCGCCTTCAAGGACAGGATCGGCGACAGCGATCGCTGGCGATTGAGAGTCCTGTCCGTGGCCACCCTCACGGACCATGAGCTGACCGAGACGCGTTCGATCGACGACCAGGTCGAGTGGCTGGACAACGACACCCTCGCCTACTCCGACGAACGCAACGTCTACACGGTTCCGGCCGGCGGAGGAGGCTCACCGGAGTTGCTGGTACGGGACGCGACCTCCCCGGTTCGACTCACGAACTAATTAGTACTGAGCCGCGGAGCTCGCCTCGGCCACGCTCTTTTGCAGGCCTTTGATCCTGCCCCGCTTTTCCGCATGGCACCGGGGTATTCCGACCATGTAGGGTCTTCGCGGCTGCCTGGGCTGGACGCCCTCGCTAGACCATCCGTCGATGGCGACCCCGTCGTTTCAGGGAGTGGGAGGTGGGTACCGACAACAGGACAATGCTTACCAGAAGCTCACGCCTCAAGAACGCAATCTTACTCGCAGCCCTGGCGGCCATCGCCCTTGCCGTCGTGGCGGTGGCTTCGGCCGCCACCCGGGTCGTCGACCGCACGCCGGTCGTCAAGCGGGTGAATCCGCGTTCGATCGAGCGCCAGCGCGACAGCGATCGCGACGGGCTCAGCAATCGTTTCGAGACGCATCGGTCCCATACCAATCCGCGGCTGCGCGATACGGACGGCGACGGCCTGAGTGACCGGGAGGAGCTGCAGCTCGGCAGCAACCCACTCGATCCTGCCAGTCCCGTCGTCCCACCGGCGACCCCGACCCCACCGGTGCCGGCCCCCACCCCGGAAACTCCCCCCGCGCCCGAGCCGGAACCCGAAACCCCATCCACTCCCGAACCGGAACCCGAAGTACCGACCCCGCCGGTGCCGGAAACCCCACCCACTCCGGAACCTCCACTCGAGGAGCCAGCGCCTAAAACTCCACCCGAGGAACCGCCGGTCACCTCTCCGCCACCTGCGCCGGAATCCGAGGCGGCGGTCGCGGCACTCCGCCTCAGCCCCTCCGGGGCGGACGCGAACGCTTGCAGTGCAGCCAAACCCTGCAAGACGCTCAACCGCGCCTACAAGCTGGCGAAACCGGGTCAGACGGTGGAAATGGCCGCCGGCACCTACACCGACACGGCGTTGTCAGTGGACGCCACGAAGACGTCCGCCACGGATGTAATCTTCCGTCCGGTCGCCGGTGCCACCGTGACGATCTCTCCACAGCTGCATGTCTACGCGCAGCACCTGGAGCTGCGCGGACTGCGATTCACCAGCAAGCTGTGGATCGAATCGAGCGCCGCTGACGTGACGATCCGCAACAGCACGCTGAAGAACTTCGATCTGTACTCGAGCGGGAAAGAGTCCTCGCACGACATCTCGTTCATCGGCGGCAGCGTCGGGCCATCGGCCAACGAAAACAGTCGCATCGCCTCGAACGGGCCATCGACCTCGGCCTCGCCCCGCAACATCCTCATCGACGGCGTCGACTTCCATGACTTCACGGTCTCACCCGGTTCGGGAGCCCACGTCGAGTGCCTGCAGGTCTGGGCGGTCGAAGGCCTGACGATCCGCAACAGCAAATTCCGCAACTGCGAGGTCTTCGACATCTTCTTGCAGAAGCTGCCCGGAGGCGCCGCGGCGACGCCGAGCAACATCCTCATCGAGAATAACTTCTTCGACTGCTGCGCCAGCGGCTACTACTCGATCCGAATGGCGGACCACGCCGGAACGAGTTGGAAAAACGTGACGATCCGCAACAACTCCCTGAACAAAGAGATCAATCCCGACCCCGGCGTTCCCTACTCGAACGTGAAGATCATCGGCAACGTCGGTCCGGCGGTGAAGTTCTGGAGCGGCAGCACCGGTGCGATTCAGGCCAAACCGGCCGGCGTCGAAGTCGATTACAACGTCTGGTACGCCGGGGCGAAAGTGGGGAGCCACGACAAGGTCGCCGCCGCGGGGTTCCGCAATGCGGCGGCGGTGGACTTCCACCTCAACGCCGGTGCCGCCGCGATCAACGCCGGCAACCCGGCCAACGCGCCGGCCACCGATATCGATGGCGATGCACGGCCGGCAGGGGGGGCGCCGGACGCGGGAGCCGACGAGACGGCGGCTATCTCGCCACCGCCGGCCGGCGACACCACTGCGCCGAACACCCAGATAGTGACGGGGCCCACCGGCACGTCCAGCTCGGACTCGGCCTCCTTCTCTTTCAGCTCCGAGCCAAAAGCCACCTTTGACTGCAAACTTGACAGCGGCGTCTGGGTGGGCTGCGCGACCCCGCGCGCATACAACAACCTCTTGGACGGCAAACACACCTTCCAGGTTCGGGCGGAGGACGTCGCGGGGAACATCGACTCCACGCCGGCGAGCCGGATCTGGACGGTCACCACGCCGGAAGAACCTGCCCCTGAAGAACCGCCGACCCCACCGGCTCCGGGTGCCGCCGACCTCTTCCTGACGGCCAATGGCTCCGATTCGGCGGCCTGCTCGGCGTCTGCGCCCTGCAAAACGCTCAACCGCGCTTACCAGGTGGCGGCGCCAGGCGACATCGTCCAGCTCGCGGCCGGCGCCTACGGCAGTCAGACGATCCAGCGCGACACCGGTCTTACCTCGTCCGCTGACGTCGTCTTCCGCCCCGCCTCCGGGGCTGGGGTCACCCTGGGCAGCGTCACCGTCTACGGCTCGCATGTGACGCTCGAAGGCATGCAGGCGACCGATCTGACCGCACGGGTCACCGATCCGTACCAGTTCGCCGTAACCGACATCACCTTCCGCAACATGGACGCGCGCAACTTCATGGTCATGTCGGCCAGCAACGTGAATGTGATCGGCGGCGACTATGGGCCGGCGAGCGATTGCGGGGGCCCCTACGGGGGTTCCAACAACAGCATTCGTCGCTTTGCCGAAAACGGCGCTCCCAACCCCCAGAACATTCTCATCGAAGGGGTCCGGATCCACGACATCATCTCGGAGAATTTCACCGAGTGCCACATCGAGGGCCTGGCGATCTTCGCCGGCGAAGGTGTCACCGTGCGCAACTCGAAGTTCTGGGGCAACTCCGTCTACGACATCTTCCTGCAGTCGAACAGCGGCCCGGTCTCGAAAGTCCTGATCGAGAACAACTGGTTTGCCGCGCCGGTCGGCGAGGGCGGTTCCGGGTCCGGTTCGAGCACTCTCGCCTTTTCCGGCGGCTCCGGTGATTTCGCCAACTCGACCGTCCGCCACAACTCGTTCAACGGCTACGTCTCCTTTGACGACAACGGCGTCAACCCCGCCTACACCAACTTCAAAGCGGTTGGAAACATCGGCCAGCCGACCTTCGGCTCGTGCTCGCTGCGGGGTGTGATCTACCGTTACAACCTCTGGAAGGGAATGGCCTGCGGCACCGGTGATGTCAATCTCGGCGGTGCCTACCCGTATGCCAACACGGTCAACGGGGCCAGCATGAACTATCACCTCACCGGTGGCGCGGCGCGTAACCTCGTGCCCGCCAGCGAGAGCAACCTCGCCACCGATATCGACGGCCAGGCCCGGCCGATAGGCGCGGCGCGGGATGCCGGCGCCGACGAGTCGGGCTGATCGCCAGGAGTGCGCCCTGGCCGCTCAGTGGAGGCCGGTCAGTCGGCGTTGGCGGCAAAGTGGCCCGCGACCTGGGCCGCACTCAGCGGCACGTCGTAAACCGCGACCTCGTCCAGCGTGCCGGCCCCGAAGAGGTTCCCCCCGGCCCGGGACATGAAGTAGAGGCTGCTGTTGGCGAAGGCCCCGGAAACGGCGCCGCTGGCGCCCTTGCTGAAGGCCACCGCTTTGCCGTCGACATAAGGGACGATCTTCTGGGTTGCCGGGGCAGCGGTGTCGAAGACGAAGGCGTAGTGGTGCCAGGCGCCGGCGCTGGGTCGGGCGAAGTAGACGTTGTTGCGGGTGTCCGAGCTGCCGATCGCGACGCCGAATTCTTCCTGGCTCGAGTTGGGGTCGATCAGGAGACCGCCTTCGTTGGCGTTGAAGTTTTCGGTCAACTCCATCGCCAGGTCGTCGTCGTCGGCGTAGGCATTCCACTTGAGCCAGAACTCGACCGTGAGGTCAGTGGTGCCTGAGAGATTGACCGGCGCCGCCGCATAGTCGTCGAGCCCGTCAAAGCCGCTGGCGCTGCCACCGAGAGGGCCGGTGAGGCCGAGCGTGGTGCCGCCGCCGAGGCTGGCGTTGGCGCTGCCGACGCTGTCGGCCAGGGCCGTCCCGGAGGCCTCGGAGAAGCGCCAGTAGTGGATCAGGCCGGCGGTCTCCCCGACGGCTTTCGAGTAGCTGGAGACGGGGGGTGGAGGCGGCGGTTCCTCTTCGTCGGCGACCGTGAGAACGACGCTCTCGGTATCGGTCGCTCCTTCGTTGTCGCGGGTCCTGACCGTGACCGTCACCGTGCCCTCCTGGGAGTAGGTGGCGGCGGTCGTCGCCGTGGTCCCGGTGTCGGTCTCGAAGCTGCCGTTGCCGTCGAGGTCCCACTGATAGCTGGCGATCGAGCCGTCCGGATCGGTCGAGCCGGAGGCGTTGAAGCTGACTTGGTTCCCCGTTTCGACCGGGTTCGGGGTGGCGTTAAGCGTCGCGTGGGGGCGCCGGTTGAGGCCGTGGCTGGCCTGGTGCTCGGCGATCTCGGTCGCGCTCAGGGTGCGGTTGTAGACGGCCACCTCGTCGAGCGTGCCGGCCCCGAACAGCCCCTGGCCGCCGCGTGACATCAGATAGAGGGTCGAGTTGGCGAAGTTGCCGGCGCCGGTGCCGTTGGCCGTCTTGGCGTAGCTGACCGGCTGGCCGTCGACGTAGGGGGTGATCTGCTGCGTCGCCGGGGCGTTGCTGTCGAGAACGAGCGCGTAGTGGTGCCAGGCTCCGGCACTGGGCCGGGCGAAGAAGGCGTTGTTGCGGGAGTCGGCGATCCCGATCCCAACCCCGAAGTTGCCCTGGCTGGCGTTCGGGTCGACGATCAAGCCGCCGCTGTTTTCGTTGAAGTTCGGGGTCAGCTCCATCGCCAGGTCGTCGTTGGTGTCGTAGCCGTTCCATTTCAGCCAGAACTCGATCGTGGCCTTGCCGGTGCTGGAGAGGTTGAGCGGGAGGCTGCCGAAGTCGTCGCTGCCGTCGAATCCGAGCGCGGTGTTCGGGTCGCCGAGCACGCCGCCGGTGAGGCCGAAGGCGGTGCCGGCCGAGGCGGTGCCGGTGGCAGTGCCTTTGCTGTCGGCCAGACTCGGGCCGGTGGCCTCGCCGAGGCGCCAGTAGCCGACCAGGCCGGGCGTGTCGAGCACGGCGTCGCCATAGTTGCTGGCGCCGCTGGCGTTGACGGTGACCGGGACCGTGACCGTGTCGGTCATGCCGCTGTCGTCGGTTACCCGCAGCCGGGTCTGCACGGTACTGGCGAAGCTGTAGGTGCGCTGGGTGGCCGCGGTGGTGCCGGTATTGGTCTCGAAGCTGCCGTTGCCGTCGAGGTCCCACTCGTATTTGACGATCGTGCCGTCGGCGTCTTTCGACGCCGCGGCGTCGAAGTTGACCGGGATGTCGGTCACCGCCGGGTTGGACTGGGCCGAGTAGGCGGCCACGGGCGGCTGCGGTTCGGCTCCACCGACTTTCAGCGTCTTGGTTTCGGTGTCGACCGCGAGGTTGTTGTCGTAGACCTTGACCGAGATCGGGATTTCGGCTTCCGCGGCGTAGTCGGCTGCGGCGGTCGGGGTCGAGCCGGTGCTCGTCTCATAGGTCCCGTTGCCGTCGAGGTCCCACTCGTATTTGGCGATCGAGCCGTCCGGGTCGGTCGAGCCGGAGGCGTTGAAGGTAGCGTGGCCGCCGGGCGAGACCGGGTTGGGCGTGATCGCCAGCGCCGCTTTAGGTTTCTGGTTGGCGCCGTTTGCGGACCGGTGGGCGGCGATCTCAGACCCGGTCAGGATGCGGTTGTAGATCGCGACCTCGTCGAGGGTGCCCATGCCTTTGAGGATTTCGCCGTTGCGGGACATGAAGTTGAGGACCGAGTTGGCGAAGTTGCCGGCGCTGGTGCCGCTGGCCGTCTTCGTGTAGGCGATCGTCTGACCGTCGACGTACGGCGTGATCTGCTGCGCGCCCACCGCCGTGGTGTCGAAGACGAAGGCGTAGTGATGCCACTGGGCGGCGCTGGGCCGGGCGAAAAAGACGTTATTGCGGGACGAGCCCTGGCCGATCCCGACCCCGAATTTGCCGCCTTCCTGGGGGGCGTTCGGGTCGACGATGAAGCCACCGTTGTTGGCGTTGAAGTTTTCGGTCAGCTCGAGTGCCAGCGCGTCGTCGTCCGCGTAGCTGTCCCACTTGAGCCAGAACTCGACCGTGGCTTTGCTGGTCCCGGAGAG
The DNA here is from genome assembly GCA_963811375.1 of uncultured Solirubrobacterales bacterium. GTDB lineage: Bacteria > Actinomycetota > Thermoleophilia > Solirubrobacterales > 70-9 > VAYN01. The sequence continues at coordinate 43,989 of CAWEQY010000002.1, read as the reverse complement.
ATTGAGCGGGGCTTTGGCGAAGTTGCTGCCGTCGAAGCGCGCCGACGTGTTGGGATCACCGGGCACCGCGCCCGCCTGTTTGAAGGTGACACCGGCGGAGGCGGTGCCGGTAGCGGTTCCCTGGCTGTCTGCCAGGCTCGGGCCGCTCGCCTCGCCCAGGCGCCAGTAAGCGACCAGACCCGGCGTCTCGAGGACGGTGTCGCCGTAGTTGCTGACGCCGCCGCCGTTGATCGTCACCGGCACCGTCGTCGCCCCGGTGACGCCGCTGTTGTCGGTCACCCGCAGGCCGACGTCGAAGGTGCCGGGGATGCCGTAGACGCGATCCACGGCGGCGGTCGCCCCCGTGTCCGTCTCGAAGCTGCCGTTGCCGTCGAGGTCCCACTGGTATTTGACGATGGTGCCGTCCGGGTCGCTGGAGCCGGAGGCGCTGTAATGGACGGAGCCACCGACGACCGCCGGGTTCGGGTTCGCGGTGAAGGAGGCGATCGGCGGCTGCGGTCCGACTTTGATCGTGCGGGTGGTGGTGTCGGTGCCCGTGAGGTTGTCGGTGACCCGCAGCCCAAGCGTGTATTCGCCGTTGGTCGCGAAGGTTTTCGAGGTGGTCGAGATCGAGCCGGTGCTGGTCTCGTAGGTCCCGTTGCCGTCCAGGTCCCATTCGTATTTGACGATCGAGCCGTCCGGGTCGCTGGATCCGCTCGCGTTGAGGCTCACCGGGACCCCGGTGAGGACGGGGGAGGGGGTGGCCGTGAAGGAGGCGACCGGCCGCCGGTTGGTCCCGAAGCTCTGCTCGTGTTCGAGGATCTGGGCGGCGCTGAGGGCGCGGTTGTAGATCGCGACCTCGTCGAGGACGCCGCGCTCGAAGTACGCGGTGCCGCCGCGCGACATGAAGTTGAGGGTCGCGTTGGCGAAGGCGCCGGAGCCGGTGCCGGTGGCGGCCTTGGTGTAGGCAACCGCTTTGCCGTCCACGTACGGAGTGATCTGCTGCGTCGCCGGGGCGTTGCTGTCGAGAACGAAGGCGTAGTGGTGCCACTGGCCGGCGCTGGGCCGTTCGAAATAGGCGTCGTTGCGGGTGTCGGGGGTACCGATCCCGATCCCGAATTTGCCCCCGGCCTGGGGCGCGTTCGGGTCGATGAGGAAGCCGCCTTTGTTCTGGTTGAAGTTGTTGGTGTGCTCCAGCGTCATCGCGTCGTCGTTGGTGTAGGAGTCCACGTAGAGCCAGAACTCGACCGTGATCGTGCTCAGTCCGGAGAGGTCGACGGCGGCCTGGGCGGAATCGTCGGCTCCGTCGAAGCGCACCGCCGTGTTCGGGTCGGCGGCGACCCCGCCGGGCACGCCGAGGGTCGGCCCACCTACCGCCGTCGCGTTGCTGGTGCCGACGCTGTCGGCGAGGTTGGAGCCACTGGCCTCGCCCAGGCGCCAGTAGTGGATCAGGCCCGAGGTGTCTTTGACCGCGTCCGGATAGCTGCTGACGCCGGCGACGCTGATCGAGACCGGGACCGTTTTGGTGGCGGTTTTGCCGCCGTTGTCGGTGACCCGGAGGCTGACCTGAACGGTTCCCGGCGTCGGGTAGGAGAAGGAGGTGGTGGGAGTGGTCCCGGTGTTCGTCTCATAGGTCCCGTTGCCGTCGCGGTCCCACTCGTATTTGGTGATGGTGCCGTCGGGGTCTTTCGAGGCCGAGGCGTTGAAGGACACGGTCAGGCCTTGGATCGCCGGGTTCGGAGTCGCCGTGAAGGAGGGAATCGGGAACTGGTTGCCGATCACGGTCAGAGTGCGGACGGAGACGTCGGTGGCACCTTTGTTGTCGGTCACCCGCAGGCGCACGTCGATCGTCGCGTCGGAGGTGTATTTACGGGTCGTGCTCGAGTTGGTGGTGGAGCTCACCTCATAGGTCCCGTTGCCGTCGAGGTCCCACTCGTATTTGGCGATCGAGCCGTCGAGGTCTTTCGAGGCTGAGCCGTTGAAGGTGACCGTGGTGTTGAAGCCGACCGGGTTGGGGGTGAGGGTGAAGGAGGCGTTCGGAACCTGGTTGGAGCCGCCGGGGTCGACGGTGACTCCCTCCGGGGTTGCCGGCTGGGCGCCCATGTCGGAGAGGACGTTGTAGGTCGCCTGTTCGATCCGCGAATCGCTCTCGGAGCCGAGCCCGCGAGCCCAGCGCATCGTCCCCGAGGCGAAGACGAGGGCGCCGCTGGGAGCTTTGTACTTGACCGCGTTGACCGTGCCCGCCATCCCGGCCGGGGGGAAGTTGGTGCGCTGGCGCCCCTCGTCGATCAGCCAGCTGTTCTGGGAGCCGCCGAGCGCGTCGACGTTGGTCGAGGTCAGCACCTTGACCCCAGCTGGCTGATGGGCGAGGTACTGGGGCTGGGTCGGAACCGAGTCCCACTCCCAGCCGACGATCTCGTCGCCGATCGTGGTCGTCGTGTTCTCGGAGATCCCGGTGTTGCGCCAGATCCGGTCGGAGGCGTATTCGTCGTTGGCGTTTCCGGCGGGGATGCTCAGCGGGTAGCTTTTGGCCGCGTTGTCGCCGAAGTACATGACGCCCCAGAGAGCGTTCTCGGGGCTGTCCGGTCCGACCCGGCCGCCAAGCGGGGCGTTGGGGTCGCCTGGCGCCGCGCCGTTGTCGCGGAAGGTCGTGGTCGCGTTCTGTCGGTTGTCGTCGGCGGTACCGGCCTGCCCGTCGAGGCCGAGCGCGTCGTCGGCGGTGCCTTTGAGGCCATCCGGGCCCCAGTCGTTGTCGGAGATCGTGCCGCTGCCGCCGGAGCCGTCGCCCTGGACGGTCTTGTAACAGACGAGGGTGCGGCTGCCGTTCTCGTAGCGGACCTTCCAGTAGGAGGTGTTGGCACTGAAGGAGGCGAGGTTGACGCCGGCGTCGCGAGCGTTCTCGAAGGCTTTGAACTGCTCGCCGGACCAGTACTCGGAGTGGCCGGGGACGACGATGATGTCGTGGTCTTTGAGCGAGGCGCCGTTCTGGTGGACAGCGACGTCGTCGCTGTAGGAGACGTCGTAGCCCTGTTTCTCGAGCCAGAAGAGGGTTTCGAAGTCGGGCCCGAAGAAACGGTCGCGCTCGTCGTTGCCTTCGAACATCGGGCGGTCGAAGGAGACCTTGACCGCGCGCCCGGTCCCGGACGCCGTGACGGTGCCGCCGCCGAGGCGGTCGTAATAAAGGGACTTGCCGCCCCAGGTGTTGTAGGCCTGGTAGTCGGCGGTGGGGAGGACGAAGAGGATCTTCGAGTCGACCGTCGGGTTGTCGTCGCGCATCACGAACACGATCGTGTTTTCCAGCGGCGAGCCGCCGACCGTGGTCAGCTTGGCGACGTAGACGCCGGTCGTCTGTACGGCCGAGGCCGGAACCGTGTAGCTGACACCCCAGTTGGCGCAGCTGTATTCGCCGGTGGTCGGGTTTGGCTGCGCCGTTTTGCAGGTGAAGTTGTTGCCGACGGTAATGTTGTTGGCGGTGTGGACGAGCCGTCCACCTTCGCCGCCGTAGTAGCCCATGCGGAAGACCTCGATGTTGACTTTGGTTCCCGGGGTCGTGTTGCGGGCGATTTTCAGCGGCACGCTCTGGCCGACGTTGAAGCTGGTCTGCGTGGCGAAACCGGCGATGTTGTCGTCGTAGTTGCCGGTCATCCAGTCCGAGCTGCCTTCGCCTTTGCAGTTGTTCTCGCTGAGAACGGGAACCGAGCTGGGGCAGGTCACCGCGGCCGAGGATGAGCCGGTGGCGAGCAGGACCCCCACGGTCGTCGCGGCGATGGCCAGGGCGAGGCTGAAGCGGAGGAGGGGTGCGGGCATGCACCTAGTAAACAGTCCAGGCGACCGCCTGCTTGCGCCCAAGGGGAGGACTAACCGAAATTAGTACTTTGCTGCGAATCGGGTTCTAATTTCAGCCCTACGGTGTCCCCGAGCCCTGCCACAATCGCTTCCATCAAGCGCATTCGATTGATCTGGGTCGTGGGGGCGGTGGTGCTATGCGCGCTGTGTGGCGGGGCGCTGATCGCCCTTGCCAGCAGCGGCGGCAGTGACGGCAAGCCCGCCCTGGCTGGACTCGAAGCCCGTCTCACCGGCAGTGGCTCCGCCGTGATCGTCAGTGGCTCCGCGCGCGAGACCAAGAACGTGCTGGGCCGCTACCGCAAGAACTGCCGGGCCGTCCGGGTCGACTCCTCCGGTTCGGGGGTCAGGTTCCGGCTGCGCGTCCCCCTTCAGGGCTCCAGCCTCCGGGTCCGCCGCTGCAACGCCGCGATCGCCAAGCGCACGCGCCCCTCCGCCGCCTCGCGCTCGGCAGGCAAACAGGGGGCAATCCGCGTGATCGCCTGTGCCGACGGTCGCTGTGTCGAGCGGCAGCTCGCCCTGCGTGACTCCACGGGCGCGTCGCCGGCGGCCGTGGTCGGCGGCTCGCGAGTGCCCGTCGCTCCGGGGGTGACCGTGCGGGTGCCTTCGGCGCCACCGGTCTCTCCCGACGTTCCGGCGACGCGCTTTATCGAGACCGACGGCTCCGACTCGGGGACCTGCGCCGCCTCCAGCCCCTGCCGCTCCTTCAACCGCGCCTACGAGGTGGCCGCGCCCGGCGAGGTCGTCGACGTCGCCGGCGGCACCTATCCCGCCCAGCGGATCGAACACGACTCCTCCAAGACCTCGGCCACCGACGTCTACTTCCGTCCTGCCGCCGGCGCCGCGGTGAACGTCGCCGGCAATATCGACGCCTACGGCTCTCACGTCACCTTCATGGCGATGCGCGCGCTCGACACCGAAATCCCCTACGACGGCCCGGCGGACGTCAGCGACGTCACCTTCTGGGGGATGGACGCCCGCAACTTCACGATCGACTCCGGCAGCGAGATCAACGTCATCGGCGGCGACTACGGCCCGGCGAGCTCCTGCGGCGGCAGCTACGGGGGCGGCAACAACGGCATCCGCATGAACCGGCCGGGGGTGATGCCGAGCGACATCCTGATCTGGGGGGTCGACATCCACGACGTCCAGTCCTATGACCTGGTCCAGTGCCACATCGAGTGCCTGATCGTCGGCGCCGGCCAGAACATCACCGTCCGCGGTTCGCGTTTCTGGAACTGCTCGATCTTCGACATCTTCCTGCAGCCGTTCAACGGCGCGATCTCCGACGTGACGCTGGAGAACAACTGGTTCGCGACGCCGACCGATCCCGACGGCAAAGCCAACAGCGGTCGTGCGGTCGAGTTCTCCGGCGGCGGCCCCTGGCGCAACCTGCTGATTCGCCACAACTCCGTCAACACCGCGATCAATCTCAACGACGGCGCCGCCAGCCCCCAGTACGAAAACGCCCTCGTGATCGGCAACGTCGCCGAACGCGCTATCGCCTGTTACAAAGGCGTCACCTATCGCTACAACGTCTGGTTCGGGGGCGGGACCTGCGATCCAAGCGATGTCAGCGGCGGCAGCGCACCGCCTTTCCTGCGCGCCAGCGATCGCGGCGATCTCGACTATCACCTCACCGGCGGCCCCGCCGTCGACCGCGTTCCGGCCAGCGCCAGCAATCTCGTCGACGACATCGACGGCCAGCCCCGGCCCGACGGCCCCGCGCTCGACGCCGGCTCCGACGAGCGCTGAGCGGCTCCGCGCGAGGCGCGGGGGGGTTCGCGCGTTGATCTTGGGATGGCTCCCAGCGCGACCCTCGAGCATCCCGCCGCGGCGGTGGCCAACCCTCGGGCGGAGCAGAGCCGTGAAGGCCGCCGTGCCGACCTCTTGGCGCTTGGCGCTCTGGCTCTGGGCCTGATCCTGCTGACGGTCCTGACCTGGAAGAAGTGGGGCAATCCGGCGCTCGACGCCGGGGCCGAGCTGACCACGGCCGAACGGATCGTCGACGGGGCGGTCCCCTACCGCGACATCCGCTACTTCTACGGCCCGTTGGGCCTCTACTCGCTGGCAGGCTCCTTCCAGCTTTTCGGGACGAGCCTGGCCACCGCCTTCGGCTTCGGCCTGGCGATGACCGCCGGCATCGTCGGCTCCTTCTACGCACTCGCCCGTCAGTGGCTGCGACCGACGGTGGCCGCGGTCTGCGCCGCGATGGTGATGGCGATCGGCTTCTCGGGCACCGCCTTCAACTTCATCCTGCCGCATTCCAACTCAGCGACCGTCGGCCTGCTCTGCCTGATCCTCGCCCTGCTGGCGCTTTGCCGCCGCCGGCCCTGGCTGGCCGGCCTGGCGATCGGCGCCGCCGGACTGACCCGGCCCGAGTTCGTCGGCGTCGCGGCCCTTGCCGCGGTTGTCTGGCTGGTCGCCGGCCTGCGGCAGCGATCCTGGCGTCAGGTGCTGGGCGACGGCCTGCGGATCGGCCTGCCGGCGCTGGCTGTCCCGGGCATCGTCTTCGGCGCCTTCGCGGCGGCGGCGGGCTTCGATCGCCTGCTCTGGGAGAACCTCTGGCCGGCGGACTTCATCCGCGTCGCCGGCTTCCGCTCCCAGGAAAGCTGGGCGCCGTTGACGGCAGCGAGCGGTTTTTCGACGCTGGGCCGGCTGCTCATCTACGCCGGGCTGCTGGGCGCGCTGACCTGGGCGGTGCTGATCTGGCGCCGTCGGGATGGTGCCTCGCGCCTGCTGGCGGCGCTGCCACCGCTCGCGGTGCTGCTCGTCCTCGGCCTGCTCGACGAGGCGGCTCGCTCGCTCGGTCTCTTCAGCGGTGCCAGGGAAGCGGTCGAGCAGGAGGCCACCAACCTGACCCTGGGGATGACCTGGCTGCCGGCGCTGGCGCTGGCCTCGGCGCTGGCCGTGGCGGCGGCACTCTGGCGGCGCGGCGGCCCGCCGCTTGGGCGCAGCTGGCCCGACGACGCCGCCCTGGTAGCGATCGCGTTGGTGCTCGGGTTGCGTGCCTACGACGCCTTCAACGGCGAGGGCTCCTACGCTCCCTACTACGCGGCGCCCCTGGTCCTGCTTGCCGGGATCCTGCACCAGCGAATCGGCGAGCGCTGGCCGCAGGCGCGCTCCGCCGTGACCGCGGCCCTGGCGGTAGCCGCCTTTGGCCTGGTGCTCTACCCGCTGCTCGGTCTCTACAGCGACAACAACACCGAAGTGAGAACCGCGCGCGGCAGCTTCGTCGCCAACGACGCTTCAGCGCCGGCGTTGCAGAAGACCCTCGACCTGATCGACGCGCGGACCGACCCCGGGGAGCCGATCCTGGCTCTGCCCTCCGACGGTGGGGTCTATTTCATGGCCGATCGACCGCCGGCCACCTACGAGGTGATGTTCCTCCCGGGCCTGCTCGACTCGCGGGCCGACGAGCGCCGCACGATCCGGCGCCTGGAAGACGAGGACGTACGCCTGACGGCGCTCAGCTCCCGCGACTTCTCCGCCTTCGGCTTCCGCAGCTTCGGCACCGACTACGACCGTCTGCTGGGCGATTGGATCCGCGGCGGCTCGAAGCGGATCGCCAGCTTCGGCGACGTCGACAAGCCGGTCTCGGGCAGCTACCCCTCCGCCGCCTTTACGATCTACGAACGGCGCTGAGGCGGATCTCGAGCGACGAGAAGTGCATCCGCCCCGTATAGGGCGGTCGATGCACTTCTCGTCGCTTCAGTCAGCGAGGCTCAGCGCCAGCACCTCGGCGGTACGGCGCGACCAGGCGTTGGCCTCGACGAACCGCTGCCGCTCGGCCGGCTCCATCGGTCCGGTGGCGAGTGCCTCCCGCACCGCCGCCACGAAGTCGCCGCCAGGCGCGACGAGGGCGACCGGGCCCTCGATGCCGCGCAGGGGTGGGAGGTCGGTGGCCGCCACCGGACCGCCGCCGGCAAGGTACTCGTAGATCTTCAACGGGCTCATCGCCTCGGTCAGCGGTAGGCGCCGGTGGGGGACCAGGCAGGCGTCGGCGGCGTGGGCGAGGGCGGCGACCTGGTCGCGCGGAACCGGTCCGGGAAAGGCGATGTTCGGCTCCTCCCGCAGCCTTGCCAGATGGTCGGGGTCGGCGAGCGGCCCGGCGAGGACTATCGAGCCCTGCGGCCAGGTGCGTGCGACCGCGACCACAGCGTCGACGTCGAGCCGCGAGTCGAGCGTGCCGACATAGAGCAGGCGTGGGCCGGGCAGATCCAGGAACCAATCCGGCGCTGGCGCGATCCGCAGCCACTCTTCGGGATCGACGCCGTTGGGCACCACCACCGCGGGTCCCCGGGGGTCGATCCGCTCGACGATCGCCTCGGTTACGGCGCAGACCCGCAGGCGGCGGGCGGCGATGCGTTCGTAGGCGGCCAGGTAGGCCGGCCGCCAGCGCTCGTAGGCGGGGTGGGCGGCCCAGTCGTCGGTGGCGAGCAGGGTGATCGGCCCAGCCCAGTCCAGCTCGGCGAAGGCGGCGACGAAGGGGTGGGCGGTGACGATCGCCGGGCGGGTGAGCCCGTAGCGGCCGGCGGCCCGCCGCAGGCGACGTCCGTAGGCAGCGTAGGAGCGCTCCAGGGCGGCGATCGAGACGGGGTCGCGCCGGCGTAGGCGCAGCGGCTCGTAGAGGTGGAGGCGGTCGTCGGTGGGAAACGGGGCCGGTCGCCGCAGGGTGTCCTTGACGAGCTTGATCGGGGCGCTGCGTGGCTGGTTGCAGATCAGCAGCCGCTCGACCCGAGGGTTGGCGGCGAGGGCGAGGGCGACGCGGTCGCTGGGGAAGCACATGCCGCGCCGCTGGGCCGCGTCCCAGGTGATCTCCTCGAAGGTGAAGATCGCGTCGCCGCGGGTCTGCGTGGCGGGCTTCCCCTCTGGGCGGCGCTGGCGCGATTCGACGGCTGGATGTCCCATCTCCTCCGATAAACGGACCCCGGGCGGCGTCGCTTGCGGAGCGCAAGTCGGCTCTCGTCCCAGGCGTTCATCTCTAGAGGACCGTGCCGGGACACGGCCGCGAGTCCCATCGCGATGAATCGACACCAGACCAAACGAACCGAGCTGTCCTCGCACGACCTCAAGGAGGCGGCGGTCTCGGGCGTGCGCTGGACGGTGGTCGCCCGGATTGCCTCGGAGCTGATCGCCCTCGCTTCCGCCGTCGTCCTCGCCCGTCTGATCGCCCCTTCGGAGTTCGGCGAGGCGGTGGTGCCGCTGATCTTCGTGCCGCTGGCGGTGATCTTCACCTTCGAGGGGCTGGGCAGCGCGCTCGTGCAGCGCAAGGAGATCGACCACACCCACGTCGAGGCAGCGATGCTGGCGAGCGTGGTGACCGGGGCGGTCCTCAGTGCCGCCACCTTCCTGCTCGCCGACCCGCTCGGGGGGCAGCTCTTCGGCAAGGCCTCGGCGGAACTGCTGAAGATGATCTCGCCGGTCTTCCTCCTGGCCGGCCTGGGAGCGGTGTCCCGCGGCCTGCTCTGGCGCCATCTCGACTTCCGCCGCGTCAGCCTGATCGAAATGATCTCGCTCGGGCTCGGCGCCGCCGCGGCGGTGGCGATGGCGATCGCCGGCCTCGCCGCCGAGGCGATCGTGCTCGGCGCCCTGATCGCGACCCTGGCGACCGCAGTCCAGCTGCTGATCGCGGTGCCGCCGCCGATGCCGCGCTTCCACCGCGAGGCGCTGCGCGACGTCACCGGCTTCGGCCTGCCCGCCTCGGCCGCCGGCCTCACCTACGTGGCCGTCAGCAACGCCACCGTGGCGATCGCTGCGGTGCGGCTCTCGGCGGCCCAGGTCGGCCTCTACTGGCGTGCCTTCCAGCTCGGGGTCGTCTACCAGGACAAGATCAGCGGCATCATGATGCGGCTCGCCTTCCCGATCTATTCCCGGACCACCGACCTCGACGAGCTGCGCCGCTTCCACGAGCGGGCGACCCGGATCCACGCCGCGGTGCTGCTGCCGCTGCTCTCGCTGCTGATCGTGCTGGCGCCCGACCTGGTGCCGTGGGTCTTCGGCGAGCGCTGGGCGCCGGCGGCGGGCGCGGTGCAGATTCTCGCCGTGGCGGGGATGATCGCGGCGGTGCTGACCGGCTACCCGCAGATCCTCCTCGCCGCCGGCAAGCCGCGGGCGCTGCTGATCTTCAACCTGGTCCTGCTCGTCCTCTACGCGGCGAGCTCGTGGATCGCCGCTCCCTACGGGATCACGGCGCTGGCGCTGAGCGTCGTCGGCGTCCACGTGGCGATGATCGTCGCCGTCTACGGCGTGCTGTTCCGGCTCCTGCTCAAGATCCCGATCGGCCGCCTGGTCAGCGACCTGCTGCCGGCGATCGCCTGCAGCCTCGCCCTGCTGGCCGCCGCCGCGCCGCTGGCCGGCCTGCTGCGCGATGCCGGCGTCCCGGTGCCGGTGCTGGCCCTGCTGGTCGGCCTGGTCGGGACCGCCGTCTATGCCAGCGCCCTGCGCAGCTTCTTCCCGCTGGTCTGGAACGACATCGTCGGGCTGACCGCGCGGGTGCTGCCGGACGGGGCCAGGACCGTGCGCTTCCGGCGCCTGGCGATGCGCAGCGTGGGGGAGGCCTGACGTGTGCGGCATTGCCGGCTGCGTCCACGCCGACGGCCGCGCCGCCGACCCGGCCCTGGTCGAGCGGATGTGCGCCGCGCTCGAGCACCGTGGCCCCGATGCCCGCGGCATCCACGCCGCCGGCCCGGCCGGGCTCGGGATCCAGCGCCTGCGCGTCGTCGACGTCGAGGGCGGCGACCAGCCGCTCTACAACGAGGACAGGACGGTAGCCGTCGTCCTCAACGGCGAGATCTACAACTTCCGCGAGCTGCGCCGCCGCCTCGAGGCGGCGGGACATCGCTTCCGCACTGACGGCGACACCGAGACGATCGTCCACCTCTACGAGGAGGAGGGGGTCGACTGCGTCCGTTCGCTCGACGGCATGTTCGCCTTCGCGCTCTGGGACGAGTCGCGGCAACGGCTGCTGGTCGCCCGCGACCGGGTTGGCAAGAAGCCGCTCTTCTACTCGCTGCGCGCCGGGACGCTGAGCTTTGCCTCTGAGCTGCGGGCCCTGCTGCAGGACGACGAGGTCCCCCGCGACGTCGACGAGCAGGCGCTCGACTGCTACCTCGCCTATGGCTACATCCCGGCGCCGCTGAGCGCCTTTCGCGCGGTTCGCAAGCTGCCGCCGGCGACCTCGATGGTCTACGAGGGCGGGCGGGTCACGCTCGAGCGCTACTGGCGGCTCGACTACGGGCACAAGCACGCGGTCGCGGACGCGCGCGAGCTGCACGCGCCGTTGCGGGAGACCCTGAGCCGCGCCGTGCGTCGCCGGCTCGTCGCCGACGTCCCGCTCGGCGCCTTCCTCTCCGGCGGCATCGACTCCTCGGCGGTGGTCGCGGCGATGGCCCGGGAGACGAGTGAGCCGGTGCGGACGTTCTCGATCGGCTTCGACTCCGAGCGCTTCGACGAGCTCGAGCACGCGCGGCTGATCGCGGAGCGCTTCGGGACCGAGCACGAGGAGCTGCAGGTGCGCCCCGACGCGATCTCGATCGCCCCCCGGATCGCCCGTCACTACGGCGAGCCGTTCGCCGACTCCTCGGCCATCCCCAGCTTCTACCTGGCCGAGATGACCCGCCGCCACGTCACCGTCGCCCTCAACGGCGACGGCGGCGACGAGTCCTTCGCGGGCTACACCCGCTACGCGGCCAACGTTCTCGCGGCCCGGCTCGAGCGCGTGCCGTTGCCGTTGCGCCGGCTCGGTGCCGGGCTGGCGGCGCGGCTGCCCGAGAGCGCCGAGGAGCAGAGCGCCCGCAACAGGATCCGCCGGCTCGGCGGCTCGCTGGGGCTGGACGGTCCGGCCCGCTATGAGCGCTACGTCTCGCTCTTCGACTCCGACCAGCGGGCGCGGCTCTACAGCGACGAGTACCGGGCGGCGCTGGGGGGCACGGACGTCGTCGCCGAGGCGATCGCCGAGCCCTGGCGCGAGGCCTCCGGGGCCAGCCGCCTCGACCAGCTGCTGGAGGTCGACGTCCGCACCTACCTGCCGGGCGACCTGCTGACCAAGATCGACATCGCCACCATGGCGCACTCGCTGGAGGCGCGCTCGCCCTTCCTCGACCCGGAGATGATGCAGTTCGCGGCGGCGATTCCGGCGCCGATGAAGCTGCAGGGCATGGAGAAGAAGGTGATCCTGCGCGATGCCCTGCGGGCCTGGCTGCCGGACTCGATCCTCGACCGCCCCAAGCAGGGGTTCTCGGTGCCGCTGGCGGAGTGGCTGCGCGGCGATCTGCGCGAGTACTCGCGTGACCTCCTGCTCGATCAGGCCTCGTTCTCACGCGCGCGCTTCCGGCCCGGCGCGGTCCAGGAGCTGCTCGACGGGCACCTCGCCGGGCAGGACCACTCGCAGCGGATCTGGGCGCTGCTGATGCTGGAGCAGTGGCGGGCCGAGGTACTCGAGCCCGCGTCCGCCGTCGCCGTTGCCTGAGCGCTCCCCCGAGGGTTCTTCAGCCAGCTTCGACGGCGTGGGCGGCCGGGGCGCCGAAGGGCGGCTGCTCGCGGCCCAGCAGGGTCATCAGCGCCCGCCGGTGCGCCGCGGCCCGCCGCGCGTCGCGGCCGCGCGCGAAGGCGGCCCAGCGCAGCAGGTGGCGCAGGCCGATCGCGGCGACGAAGGCTCGGCGGCGCAGGGGGCCGAAGTGCTTGGCCGCGTACTGCCCGCGTGCGTAGGCCATCTGTGCCTCCATTCGCGGGCTCGACCCGGTGCTGCCGCCATGGTGGACGATCGTGAAGCGGGGCAGGTGGCGGATCTGCCAGCCGGCCTGCTTGATCCGCAGGCAGAGATCGACCTCCTCCGAGTAGAAGAAAAAGCGCTCGTCGAGCAGTCCGGCGGCCTGCAGCGCCTCCCGGCGTACGAGCAGGAAGGAGCCGGAGGTCCAGTCGCAGTCCAGCTCGGCGTCGTAGCGCGAGAGGTCGAGCACCGATTCGCCGAGCCGCGCGGCCAGCGGTAGCCGTTCGGGCCCGATCGCCTCGCCGAGGGCGCGGCCGACGCTCGGGAAGTGCCTAACGGTCGGGCAGAGCCGACCCTCAGCGTCGAGCTGACGGCAGCCGGCGAGGCCAACCTCCGGGTGTGCGTCCATGTAGGCGACGAGGTTGGCGAGGGTGCCGTCGACCACTTCGGTGTCGGGGTTGAGGAAGAGGACGTAGCGGGCGTCGGCGGTGATCGCGGCCCGGTTGTTGGCGTGGGCGAAGCCGTGGTTCTCGCAGCGGATCGCCCGCGCCCGCTCGAAGGACTCCTCGACGTAGCGCGCCGAGTCGTCGCTGCCGTTGTCGGCGACGACGACGTCGAGGTCGATCTCCCCGGCGTGCTCGAAGAGGCTGCCGAGCGCCGGGCCGAGCCAGCGCCGGCCTTCGTGCGAGACGACGATCGCGCAGAGGTCGTGGCTGGGTCGGGAAGCCCCCGACCCCTTTGCCACAGGCCTGGTGTCGGCACTGGGCGACGTCATCAGCCGCTCTGGCGCCGTGCCGTCACCGAGGGCAGCCGGAACCGCGCCGCCATGCGGGCCAGCGAGTCCTTGCGGATCGGAGCGCAAGCGGCGGCCAGGCCGAGGAACAGGCAGAGCGTGTAGGGAACCACCGAAAAGGCGATCGTGTCGAAGGTCGCGCTGGCGACCGCCATCATCGTCACGGTTGCCGCGGCGGCCAGGGCGGGGGGAGCACGCGCTGGGTCTTCGGTGCGGATCGCCCGGGTGCAGACGGCGAGGGCGGCGATCAGCACCAGGACGAAGGCGCCGACGCCGATCCAGCCATTGCCGATCAGGATCGACAGGTACTCGTTGTCGAGGACCCGGTAGCGCTCCGGGTCGTAGGTCTGCCAGCCGCGGCCGAGGGCGGGGTGGTTCAGCACCTCCGGTCCGATCGCCTCATAGTCGGAGAGGCGGTCGCGAGAGGAAAGGGTGGAGGTCGCCGCACCCGGACGCAGCTGGTCGCGCAGCGAGCCGACCGCGGAAGGGGCGACGAGCGGTATTGCCAGGATCAGCAGGGCGCCGACCGGGGCTGCGCGCAGCATCCGCCGGGGCCGGTAGATGACCAGGGTGCCGATCCCGGCCGCCAGCACGATCGGCCCGGTTTTCCGCTGGGTCGCGAAGACGCCGGCGAGGACGATCAGGGTCCCGACGAGGTAGAGCACCCGGCGCCGCGTGGTCGCGGCGTAAAGGGCGCCGACGATGGCGAAGGGAACGACCATCGCCAGCAGCTGCGCCACGGCCAGGGGGTGGATGGTCGGGCCGAGCACCGGGATCCGCCCGGTCGCGTCTTTTTCGGTCGCGATCGCCGGTAGGTCGAGGCCGCCGGGGTAGACCTTGCCGCCCCATTCGTAGAACGGGTTGAAGCCGGTCCTGTACTCCCAGACCGAGCCGAGCGCCGCCAGGCAGCCGAGGCCGACGATCAGCGGGATGAAGGCGCGCGCCTCGCCCGGGCGCAGGGCTGAGGCGGTGACCACGAACACGGTCGCGAACGAGACCAGCATCAACAGCTTCTTCACGCCGAGCCCGAACTCGCCGTGGATGCGCAGGGTCTCGGCATTGAGCAGGAGGCTGAGCACGGCGGTGATGACGAAGAGCAGCAGTGCCGCGTGCAGCACCGTACCCGTGAGCCGGGGCCGGTTCTTGCCCCGCATGACGGCCAGCGTCAGCAGCCAGAGGCCGGCGATCAGCAGTAGGATCGGCCGGTCCGGCTTGGCGGCGGTGACCGTCGTCGCGTCGAACGGGATCAGGAAGAGCATCGCCAGGAAGGCGGCGATGCTCCACGGCAGCAGCCGCGAGGTCCTGGGCCAGAGGTCAGGACGAGGGCCGGCGCCGGCCATCCGCCGCCTACCTGTGCTGGCGGGGCGCGCCGCCGACGGGTACACCGCGACGATCGCTGGGTCGGGGCGGCCGGAGCAGCTCGTCGCTGGGCATCTGCGTCATCCCCTCGGGCATCCGCCGGGCGCCGTCGCCGTCCCCGTCGTCATCGGACGCCTTCATCTCCTGCCACTGCCGAACCAGGCCCGAGCCCAGCACGATCAGCGTGCAGAGGACGACCAGGACGCCGACGAAGGCGAGGAAGGCGAGGATCGGGTTGGCGCCGTCGTTGACGGTTCCGCCCTCCGGCACACCCAGCTTGCTGACGGTTATCCGCCGGGCGGTGGGTATGCCCTCGTCGAGTTCGTGGACGTAACCGGTGAGGACGTCGGTGGCGGCGCTGGCGAGCTTGGTGGCGCCGGTCGCGTCCGGCGCCTGGGTGTAGATCGAGATGATCGGCAGGCTCAGCTGGGCGTCGAAGACGAGCCGGTAGATGGCGTTCTCTTCGGTCAGCTGATTGGCCCGCGGCCCGGCCGGCGTCGCCTGGTAGGTCGAGCGGTCGGTGAGGCTGCTGAAGGGACCGTCGGCAGCTATCTGCGTCGGCGAGAGATTCATTTTCGCCGCGATCTGCGCGCGGGCCTCGGCGCTGCTCATGTATTGAGCCAGAACCACGGCACGGTTCGCGAGCGGGCCCGGGTCGCGGTCGACGTCGGCGATCGCCGAGGTCGAGGAGTCGATCAGGACCTGCGAGGTGGCGGCGCCGACGAGCTGGGCGCGCTTTTCGAAGGAGGGAAGCTTGTAGTTCGTCGAGATGCCGATGAGCAGCGCCACGACGGCCGCCGCGACCACCCAGAGGCGTCGGTTCCAAAGCTCGTTGAGGATTCTGATGAGGTCCATTCGTCCCGTCCAATTGAGGTTCGCTGCAGAGTCAACGGCTGAGTCGACCCGTACTTTCATGGAACTTTCAGGCACTCGGAAGCAGCGCCGCTCCGGACCCGTTTCCTAATCGAGATGAATCGATCTTCCCGATCTTCGGAGCAGCGGCTCCTCGTCGTCAGTCCGGTTCGCAACGAGGCGGCCCATCTCGAGCGGGTCGCGGCGGCGATGGCGGCCCAGACCCGCCCGCCGGACGAATGGGTGATCGTCGACGACGGCTCCGATGACGGCACCGGGGAGCTGCTCGCCGCGCTCGCCGCTCAGATCCCCTTCATAAGGGTGATCTCACCGGACGATGAGCTGGATCCGGCCGAGGTCGACCGCCTGGCACTCGCCGCGGCACCGCGGGCCTTCAACCTCGGCCTCGATCACGGCCGCGACGACTTCACCCACGTGGCCAAGCTCGACGGCGACGTCGAGCTTCCCCCCGATTACTACGAGGTGCTGCTCTCGCGCTTCGCCGGCGACGAGCGCCTCGGCATCGCCTGCGGCGATCTGATCGAGCCGGTGGGGCCCGAATGGGTGCGGCTGACGATCCCGCCACATCACGTCCACGGCGCCCTGAAGCTGTACTCGCGCGAGTGCCTGGAGGCGATCGGCGGGGTCCAGGAGCGCCTGGGTTGGGACACGATCGACGAGACCTACGCCCGGATGCGGGCCTTCCGCACCCGCTCCTATCCCGATCTGGTGGCGCGCCACCACCGTCCCGTGGCGACGGCCAGCGGCGCCCTGCGCGGCCGCGCCCGGCACGGCCGCTGCGCCTGGATCGCCCATTTCGGCTTCGGCTGGATCGCCCTGCGCGGGTTCAAGGTCGGGCTGCGGATGCGCCCCCGGGGCATCTCCGGCCTGGCTTTCGTCTTCGGTTACCTGCAGGCGGCCGTGCAGCGGGTCCCGCGGGTGGAAGACCGGGAATTCAGGCATTTCGTGCGGCGCGAGCTGCGCGGCCGGATGCGGGCCGCGCTGGCGGGCTCGGAGTAGGTCCGCAGATGTGCGGAATCGCCGGCATCGCCGCCGCCGACCCACGGCGCGTCCCACTCGAGCCCGAGGCCCTGGGGGCGATGACCGCGGCAATCGAGCACCGTGGCCCGGACGAGGACGGTCATCTCCTCGAGCCGGGCGTGGCCCTCGGCATGCGCCGGCTCAGCGTCATCGACCCGACCGGCAGCCCGCAGCCGGTGGCCAGCGAGGACGGCGAGGTGACGGCCGTCTTCAACGGCGAGATCTACAACTTCCGCGAGCTGCGCGCCGAACTCGAGGGACGCGGCCACCGCTTCGCCAGCCGCGGCGACGGCGAGACGATCGTCCACCTCTACGAGGAGTTCGGGCCGCGCTTCGTCGAGCACCTGCGCGGCATGTTCGCGATCGCGATCTGGGACCGGCCGCGGCGGCGGCTTGTGCTGGCGCGCGATCGGATGGGGGAGAAGCCGCTCTACCTCGCCGAGACCGAGTCCGGGCTCGCCTTCGCCTCCGAGGTGAAGTCGCTGGTCGCGGCGGGACTGGTGCGGCCCAGCCTCGACCCCGTGGCCGCCGAGCTCTTCATGGCCTGGGGCTACGTGCCGGGCCCACTGACGCTGTTCGCCGGCGTGCGCAAGCTGCCGCCCGCCTGCTGCCTGGTCTACGCCGATGGCGAGATCGTCGAGCAGCGCGAGTACTGGAACCCCTGGGACGCCGCGCCGGCGGACGTCGGACGCTCCTGGGAGGAAGACGGCGAGCGCCTGCTCGAGCACCTGCGCACCGCGACCCGGGCGCGGATGATCAGCGACGTCCCGCTCGGGGTGATGCTCAGCGGTGGGCTCGACTCGAGCCTGCTGACGGCGTTGATGGCCGAGGCCTCCGACCGCCCCGTGCAGACCTTCTCGGTCGGCTTCGTCGAGGACGCCGCCGCCAACGAGCTGGCCGAGGCACGGCAGGTGGCGAACCGCCTCGGCGCCGATCATCACGAGCTGGAAACCTCGGCGCTCGACCATCCCGACCTGCTCGACGACGCCCTGCGCCACCTCGAGGAGCCGATCGCCGACCTCTCCTGCGTCGGGCTGCTCCTGCTCAGCCGGCTGGCCCGCGAGACCGTCACGGTGGCGCTCTCGGGGCAGGGCGCGGACGAGATCCTCGGTGGCTACCGCAAGCACCAGGTCGCCCGCGCCGCCGACCACCTGGGTCGGGTGCCGCCGGCCCGCGCCGCGGTGGCACTGGCGGCCGGGATCGGGGCGCCGGAGTCGGCCAGGGCACGCGGTCTCAGGGCGCTGTCGAGTCGCGATCCGGTCGAGCGCATGCTGGCGATGAGCCGGGTCGTGCAGCCACGCGAGCGACTTGCCCTCTTCACCCCGGAGTTCCTCACCGACAGCGACGTCGGCGCCCCCGTGCGCGGCCACGGCGACGTCTGCGGTCGCTCCGTCCTCACGCAGACGCTGTACCTCGACTCGCGCCTGGCGCTGGTCGACAACATGCTGCTCTACTTCGACAAGATGTCGATGGCGACGTCGCTGGAGGTGCGCGTCCCCTTCCTCGACCACGACGTCGTCTCCTTCTGCCTGGCGCTGCCGGACTCGCGCAAGGTCCGGCGCGGCAACCGCAAGGAGCTGCTGAAGCGGGTCTCCCGCGGCCTCGTCGCCGACGAGATCATCGACAAGCCCAAGCGCGGCTTCTTCCGCTCGGCCCTGGGCACCTGGTTGCGGGCGCAGGAAGGAGGTCTGCTCGAGCAGACCCTGCTGGACCCGCGCACCGCGGAGCGCGGCCTCTATCGCGAGGACGAGGTGAGGCGGCTGCTGCAGGTGGCCGGCAGCGGTGACATCAAGGCCGACCAGCGCCTCTTCTGCCTCTTCCTGCTCGAGCGCTGGATGCGCGAGTGGGTGGACGCTCCGGCCCCTGCCGCGGCCGCCAGGGCCACCGTCTCGATCTGACCGCCCGCGCGAGAATCGCCCGTCCCAGCCGTTGTTGTTAGGACGATGACCAGTCAAGTCGCCGACAGCATGCAGAAGAAGCACGCCAGCGCCGGCGTCGCGATGTCGATCGCGACCCTCTCGATGGCCGCCGCCTCGGGGCTGCAGGCTCTTCTCTACCTCAACTCCTTCGGCGTCAACGGTCGTACCGACGGGTTCTTCGTCGCCTTCGCGCTCTACACGATCGTCGGCGTCTTCAGCCAGAGCATCCGCATGACCTCGGCCAACCTTCTGATCGGCGACCGCCCGCGTCTGGTCACGGCCGAGTACGGCGTCTGCCTGGGCCTGATCGCGATCCCGATCCTGATCCTGACGATCCCGTTCGCCGACCAGTTCGCCCACCTGCTGGCGCCGGGGCTCGACAGCGCCGACCGCGCCGTGACCGCTGACGCCCTGCCGCTGCTGGGCCTGGCCGCGGCGATGCAGCTGTGGTCGGCGGGAGGGGCGACGCTGCTCGCGGTCCGCGACCGCTTCAACTCGATCGCCGGTGCCTACATCGCCGGCGCCGTCGTCGGCCTCATCGTCTACGTGGCTGTGGCGCCGCTGGTCGACGAGCTCGCCCTCGGTTGGTCGATGTTGGCGATGGCGCTGACGACGCTCGTGGTGATGCTGGCGGGGCTGCGCCAGGCCCGTCCCGAGCGGGAGTCGGCGAAGCCCTCCTTCGGGCCCGCCCGCCTGGTCTCGATGTCGGGCCTGATCCTCGCCCGGACGGCGATCTACCTCGTCTTCAATGCCCTCTACATGGTCACTCTCGCCTTCGCCAGCGGCTACGCCGTCGGCGACGCCACCGTCCTCTCCTACGCCTACCTGTTCGCCAGCTACCTCGTCGCCGCGACCGCCTTCGCGCTCGGCCTCTCGCGGATCGCCGACATGCGCCGCGGCGCCCTCGGCGAGTGGCGGGAGATGCTGACCGACACCGTCCCGTCCGGCTTCCGCTACTCGATGCTGATCGTGGCGCCGGCGATGGCCGGCCTGATCGTCGCCGGCGCTCCGTTGATCGGCGAGCTGCTGCCGCACAGCTTCGATGCCGGCGACGTCGAGACGCTGCGTGTCTTCGCCGCCCTGCTGGCCCCCTGGGCCGTCGCCGCCCTGCTCGTCAACCTCTTCCTGCCGGCCCTGCTCGCCCTCGGGCACGGTCGTCTCGTCAACGCGCTCGCGCCCGGCCTGCTGGCGCTCCACGTCGCCGCCACCGCGATCGGCGGCATGCTGTTCGGGTCCGACGGCGTGGTCGGGGCCGCCTTCGTCGCGCCCGCGGTGTTCGCCGGCGTGCTCCTCTGCGTCGGCGTCAAGGAAGGTCGCTGGGCCCTGGTCCGCACCCTTGCCGGCGACGGCGGCCGACTCGCGGTCTTTGCCGCGGCCAGCTTTGGCGGCGCCGCCCTGCTGGCGGGGCTGCTGACCGACGGGCTGCCCGAGGCTCTCGTCGCAGGCGCGCTCGGCTGTGCGTTATACGCCGCCTGCCTGCTGCTGGCGGTCCCACGCCTGGTCGGCGTGATGCTCGGTGCGATCAGGCCCAAGTCGGCCACCGAGCCGGCCGAGGCAGCACCGCCGGCCAGCTAGCTTTCCGGCCTTCGATACGGCCCGTCGATTGCGGAAAGATCGGTCGTGACCCTGGGCGTCCTGATTGTCGGGGTCGGAGTTCCTGCTGGAATCACTTGGAGCAAGGGACAGCGGGCGGCGTTTTTCTTCCAGACAGGATGCAGCGGGCGTTGAATCGGTTCGATTCCGGGGCGTCCACGGCATCGTGAGCTTGACCACAGGATCCGTGCTCTCCCTCGCCGTAGCGGCGCGATATCTGCTTTGAGGACCTAGACGGCGCGGCCGGTGAGCTCGTCGATCAGCGCCAGGTAACCGTTGCGCTGGCGCCGCCACTCGATCTCGGCCAGGCGCTCGGAGGCGCGTTCGGCCCGCCGCAGGGCCAGCTCGGGCTCGGCCCGCACGCCCTCGATCGCGGCGGCGATGCAGGCCGGGTCGCCGGGCTCGGCGAGCAGCACGTCGTCGCCGAAGTAGCGCTCGATCACCGGCAGCCGCGAGGCGACCACCGGCAGGCCCATGTGCACGTACTCGAGCAGCTTGACCGGCAGCAGCAGCTCGGTGAAGTCGTCGCGGAGGGTGGGCACGACCCCGAGGTGGGCGGCGCTGAGCCGGTCCGGGATCTCCCCGACCGGGGTTGGCTGCGGCGCGATCCGCACTCCCTCCGGAGCGAGCTCCGCGGCGGCCGCGGCGAGGGTGCGGGCGGCCTCGGCGTCGGAGCCGTAGACGTCGAGCGTCACCGGCGCGCCGCGGTCGCGCAGGAGCGCCACCGCCCGGACCAGGACCTCGACCCCGAAGCGGTCGGCGAGACCGCCGTGGTAGACGACCCGCAGCTCGCCGTCGCCAGGTGGCGCCAGGGGCGGCCGGCGCTCGCCGAAGACGCGCTCGTCGGGGGTGTTCATGACGATCTGCGTGCGGTCGGCGGCGACGCCGCGGGCGCGCAGCAGGTCGCGGGCCTCGGAGGTGACGAAGATGTGGCCGTCGGCAAGCGCGGCGCTGACCTTCTCCTCGGCCCGGATCAGGCGCACGAGGGGGTGATCGGGGGAGCGGTCGAAGAGGGTGGCGAACAGCTCCGGGAAGGTGTCGTGGAAGTTGAGCACGAGCGGCGTCCCGCGCAGCTTCTGCCGCAGCCCCGCCAGCACGAGCACGTCGGGCATGTTGTGGATCTCGATCAGGTCGAAGCGCTGCTGGCGGGCGAGGGCGTTGACCTTGCGCACGGCGCCGGCCAGGAAGCGGGCGTTGCCCTCGAGGTAGGCCCGGGTGCCGCCCCGGGGCTTCCCGGCGGCGGCGCGGTGGAGGGCGATCTGCCCCGATCCCACCGCGAACTCGGCGTCGTCGTTGAGGCAGACGCAGTCGACGCGATCGCCGCGTTCGGCCAGGGCCCGCGCCTGGCGCTGGATGCGCGAGTCGACGACGAAGTCCGAGTAGTGGACCATGCAGACCCGCAGGGCGCCGCCGCGGGTGCCGCGTGAGCGATCCTCAGCGAGCGGCTGGGGCTTCAAAGCTCTCGACCGCCGCCACCGTCTCCGCGATATGCCAGTCCTCGATCGTCGGGAAGATCGGCAGGGAGCAGTTTTCGGAGGCAAGCCGCTCCGCCTCGGGCAGGCTGCCGCGCCCGAGTCCAAGCTCGGCATAGGCGGGCTGCAGGTGGATCGGCGTCGGGTAGTGGATCGCGCTGGCGACCCCGCGGGCGTCGAGATGGTCACGCAGCGCGTCGCGCTCGGAACTGCGGACGACGAAGAGGTGGTAGACGTGATCGCTGTCGGCCGCCGCTGGCGCCGGGGCGATCACGCTGCTGCCCGAAAGCCCCGAGCGCAGCGCGTCGGCGGCATCGCGGCGGAGCTGGTTCCAGGCGGGGAGATGCCTCAGCTTGACCTCGAGGATCGCCGCCTGCAGCGTGTCGAGACGGTGGGTACCGGTCGCCAGCTCGTGGTGGTGGCGGGTGCCCTCGCCGTGGGAGCGCAGCAGGCGCACCTTGGCGTCGAGCGCCGCGTCGTCGGTCACCAGGGCGCCGCCGTCCCCCCAGCCACCGAGGTTCTTGGTCGGGTAGAAGCTGAAACAGCCGGCGTCGCCGAGCGAGCCGACCGGCTTGCCCTTGTAGAGGGCGCCGTGGGCCTGGCAGGCATCCTCGAGGATCGCGATCCCGCGCTCCCGGCAGATGGCCAGCAGCGGATCCATGTCGACCGGGCGGCCGAAGAGATGGACCGGGATCACGCAGCGCGTCCTCTCGGTCAGCGCCCCCTCGACGATCTCGGCGGTGAGCAGGGCCGTCTCCGGGTCGACGTCGACGATCACCGGCGTCGCGCCGACGGTCGAGACGGCCTCGGCCGTGGCGATGAAGCTGTAGGTGGGGACGATGACCTCGTCACCGGGGCCGATCCCGAGCGCCAGCAGGGCGATCTCCAGCGCGGCGGTGCCCGAGGAGACGCCGGCGGCATGCTCGGTCCCGCAGAAGGAGGCGAAGGCGCCCTCGAAGCGCTCCAGTTCGGGGCCGAGGGTGAAGGCGGAGTCGCGGGCGATCCGCTCGACGACCTCCATCAGCTCCGCGAACAGCTCCGGGTCGGCGCTGTCGAGGCGGATGAAGGGAACCTTGGTGCCCTCGGTCGCCGCCAGGGGCAGGGCGTTCGGTGCGGTAGCGGTGCTCACGTTCAAGCCTTCCTTGGAGTGGGGGGGATCGATTCCTGTTCTTCGCTCGGCAGGCCGCCGTTCGTCGTCTGCTGCAGCTCGAGGAAGAGCGCGGCGGCCTCGCGGCGCGAGCGCACGCCGAACTTGGCGAAGGCGGAGGAGAGGTGGCTCTTGATCGTGCTCTCCGAGAGGAAGAGCTCGTCGGCGATCTGGGCGTTGGTCAGCCCCTGCGAGACGTAGGTGAGGACCTGACGCTCACGGTGAGAGAAGGCGGGACGCTCGACGCTGGCTCGCATTTCGCGGGGCACGACCGACTGCCCGGAGCCGACGGCGCTGACACTGACGGCCAGGGTCGACTCCAGCAGGGGCTCGAAGACGATCGCGTCGGCGCCGGCATCGAGGGCACGGCGGACGCCGGTCGCGGTCGCGGTCGGCGAGACCGCGACGATCGGGGGGCCGGGGACCTCACGCCGCAGGCGCCGCAGCGCCGCCATCTCGCGGTGGCGATCGACGTCGCAGGCGATGACGATGATCGTGCTGGCGTCGATCGGAAGGTCGGCGAGCTCCGCGGGGGAGTCGACCAGGCGCGGTGCGGCGACGGTCTCGCTGGCTGCGAGCGCCGCGGCGATCCGCCGCCGGGTATCGGGGGCATTGGCGCCCACGACGACGCAGAGCTGGTCGGAGGACGCTCGGGTGTTGCTGATTGGCTCGCTGAGAACCGCCACGGATCACAAACGGCGCGGGGCCTCAAAAGCTTGCGCGGGGGTGCTCGCCCTCCCCGGGCGGCCGCCGGGCAGCGATGCCGGGGAGCTTCAGCGCCAGCGCTCGAGCAGATCCTCGTCGGGCACCTGGCGCACCTGACGCGCCGGCACCCCCATCACGACCCCACGCGGGGCGACGTCGGCGACGACTACCGCGCCCGCCGCCACGAAGGCCTCCTCGCCAATCTCGACCGCCGGGCAGACGACCACGCCGGCACCGACCCGGCAGGCACGGCGCAACAGGGGCCCTTCGAGCTCCAGCTCAGGCCCGTGACGGTCCATCGTGTTGTCGTTGGCGAGGGTCACGCCGGGGCCGATGAAGGCGTCCTCCTCGACCACGGTGCCGGCCGAGAGGTAGCAGCGAGCCTGCACGCTGGCGCGGGCGCCGATGGTGACGCCGGGGTCGACGGAGCTGAGGCTGCCCACCGTCGCACCGGGGCCGATTTTTGCGCCGTCGCGAATCTGGGCGTGATCGCCGATCCTGGCGCCGGCGCCGATCTCGACGCCGGCGTGGATGACGACGTGACCGCCGATCAGGACGTCGGGCCCGATCTCGACTGCGGCGCCGAGCAGCAGGCCGGGCGCCAGGTCGGAGGGCTGCAGCGCCGCCCCGCTCACTGTCTTGACCGGCCGGTGTCTTTGGATCCGCTGAAGATCGGCGGCATGCTAGCGGTCGCGGGGCGGCGCAAGCTGGGCGCGCCGCGAGCCGTTGTCCATGCGTGGACGCAACAGCGATGAAGATCGGCATCGTCGGACTCGGCTACGTCGGCCTGCCGCTCGCGGTGGCCTTCGCCGAGGCCGGGCACGACGTCGTCGGCCTGGACTCCGACCGGCGCAAGGTCGAGGGCGTGAACGCCGGCCGCAGCCACATCGAGGACATCGCGGACGCCACCCTCGGCGCGCTCGGTGGGCGCCTGCGGGCAAGCACCCAGCAGGCGGACCTGGCTTCCCGCGATGCGGTGGTGATCTGCGTGCCGACGCCGCTGACCGGCTCGCGCGAGCCCGACCTCACCTATCTGCTCGAGTCGGCGACCGCGCTCTCAGGGGTGCTGCGACCCGGCCAGCTCGTCGTGCTCGAGTCCACCACCTACCCCGGCACCACCCGCGAGCGGCTGCAGCCGATCCTCGAGGAGTCCGGCCTCGCGGCCGGGCGCGACTTCCACCTCGCCTTCTCGCCGGAGCGGATCGACCCCGGCCGCACCGACTACACCGTCCGCACCACCCCGAAGCTGGTCGGTGGCCTCACTCCCGAGTGCGCACAGCGCGCCCACGACCTCTACTCGCTGATCTGCGAGCAGGTCGTCCTCCTCTCCAGCCCGGAGGCGGCGGAGCTCTCCAAGCTCCTGGAGAACATCTTCCGCTCGGTCAACATCGCCCTCGTCAACGAGCTGGCCCAACTCTGCGATCGCCTCGGCATCGACGTCTGGGAGGTGATCGACGCGGCCTCGACCAAGCCCTTCGGCTTCATGCGCTTCGAGCCCGGTCCCGGCATGGGCGGGCACTGCCTGCCGGTGGACCCCTTCTACCTCGCCTTCAAGGCTCGCGAGCACGACTTCTACCCCGAGTTCATCGAGCTTGCCGGCAAGGTCAACCAGACCCAGCCGAGCTTCTGCGTCGAACGCATCGACCGCGCCCTCAACGGCGCCAGGAAGCCGGTCAACGGCTCCCGGATCCTGCTCCTCGGCGTCAGCTACAAGGCGGGTGTCGGCGACATTCGCGAATCCCCGGCGCTGACGATCGCCAAGCAGCTGATCGATCTTGGCGGCGAGGTCTCCTACCACGACCCCTATGTCCCGGCCGTTCCCGAGCTGGGGCTCGAGTCCGTCGACCTCGACGAAGCGCTGAGCGGCGTCGATATCGCCGCGATCGTGACCGCGCATCCCGGCCTCGACTACGAGGAGATCGTCTCCACCGTGCCGCTGGTGGTCGACTTCCGGGGCGTGACGCGCAAGATCTCGGCCCAGAACCTCGTCAGGCTGTAGTCGCTCTTCCGCTCGGCGGTGCGGTCGCCAGCCGATGCTCAGGCGACGATCGTCAACGCACCGGGGGCGGCGCTGAGCTCGATGCTGGTGCGATCTCCGATGTAGTCGCCGTCGACCTGCAGCGGGAACGGCCGCAGCGCACCCCCCTTGTCCTCGGAGATGGAGCTGACACTGCCCGCGACGACGTCCTCGAAGTGCTCGACCTGACGGTGGCGCGCGGCCGGCTTCGTCTCGCTGAAGAGGCGGGAGATCAGGGTCGGCATGTCGCGCTGAGTGGCCCGCTTGAGCACGCCCACCGAGAGGGTGCCGTCGTCGAACGCGATCCCCTCGCAGACGCGGATCGGGCGGCTGGCGAAGTAGGTGAAGGGGTCGGAGTTCTGGACGATCGCGGTCACCCCCTCGGCCGACTCGCCGCCACTCTCGAAGCGCACGCGGACGGGGTTGTGGAGATATTTGCGGTAGAAGGCCGAGATTCCGCACCAGCTGTAGTAATAGGGCCCGGCGCGGGACTTCAGCCTGGGGTGGGCGTCGACCCGCTCGACCACGGTGGCGTCGATGCCGACCCCGCAGGCGAAGACGAAGTAGCGATCGTCGACCTTGCCAAGGTCGACCTTGCGCGGCGCCCAGTTGTCGGCCAGCGTCAATAGATGCTCGGTCGCGTCGACGACATCGTTGGGCATGCCGAGCGTGCGGCAGACGACGTTGGTCGAACCGCCCGGCAGCACCGAGACCGGCACGTCGGTCCCGACCAGCCCGTTGGCGACCTCGTTCAGGGTCCCGTCGCCACCGAAGGCGACGACGATGTCGTACCCGTGGTCGGCCACCTCGCGCCCGATCTCGGTCGCATGATTCTGCGCCTCGGTCGAGACCGCCTCGACCTCATAACGCCCCTGCAGCGCGTAGACGACGAGATTGCGCAGCCGATCGGAGACCGTCGTCGCCACCGGGTTGACGATGATCAGCATCCGCTTCTTGGCGGGCTTCCTTGGCTTGCGGTGGGGGAGTTTGGGAGTCATTCGGTGTCCGTGCGCCAGTTGGTGCGCCAGTGAGCCGCTAGGCAGCCCTGCGCCTGCGCTGCTCGGCGAGATAGGCATCGAGTAGATCGGCTGCCTCCGCCTCGGAGCCTGGCATCAGATGCCCATAGCGGTCGAGCGTGATCGAGATGTTCGCGTGGCCCATGAAGGTGGAGAGCGCCTTGGCATTGACACCGGCCGCGATCATCAAGGACGCGAAGGTGTGCCGGCACTCGTGCAGCGTAATGCGATCGAGGCCAGCGGACTTCCACGCCTCGTCGGCTCGCTCAGACAGCTTCTCGCCAGTGAAGGGCCGCATTGCGGTCGCGCCGAAAACACGATCCCGCCCAGAGCGCTCGCTGTTGCTCAGGCGCCCGAGGCTCAGACCGTTGCGTTGGACGGAATCGACACCGCTAGGCGGGTGTGTGTCGATTCCGTCTATTTGGAGGCGAGGACGAGGGACGACGCGCCAGCACTCCAGCACGCCTATGCCGCGACTACCTACCAGGCGCAGGGAGCGACGGTGGACCGCGCCTATGTGATGGCCGATCCGTCGATGGACAAGCAGGAGCTATACGTCGCCGCCTCGCGCAGCCGTGAGCAGACCTATCTCTACGCGACTCCGGAGATCCAGGTTGAGCGCGAGGAGTTCGCCCCACGGTCACCGCACTTGCGCGAAGGGCTTGACCACATCGCCGAAGCGGCCGAGCGGGATGGCGCGCAGGTCTCGGCGCACGACGAGGCTCTGCGCTCCGCATTGGGCAGGTTGTCGACCGACGAGCTGGTCGCGCGACGCAACTCTCTTCGCCCGCAGGCCGGTGCCGAGGCGCGGAGCGAGCGCGCCGTCAATGAGCTGGAGCAGCGGATCGCCGCCAACGTCGCATTCCTCGACCGCCTCGATGCCCAGCGTGAGCGCTTGCCGACGATGTCGCGCAGGCTTCGCCGCAGCGAGTTCGAGCGCATCGAGCAGGCCGAAGCGCAGACTCGTGAGTCCTTGGCCCGAAAGGAATCAGAGCTACGCGGGCTAGCCGGAGTCGAGTACAAGGCGCGGGCCGAGTTGGTGGTGGTCGAGCATCTGATCGCCGAGCGTCAGCGCCTGGCCGTGGCCGCAATCCGTATCTCTCCGCCCACGTATGTCACTAAGACGCTGGGGGAGAGGCCGATCGAACCGGTGAAGCGCGACGCTTGGGACCGGGCGGTTCGGGGCATCAAGGGCTACCGGCGAGAGAACGGCATCGTGGACAAAGACAGCGCGCTCGGAGCGCGGCCTGAGGGACGGGGTGAGCAGCGGCGCTGGGAGCACCAGCGGAGCCAGTTGCGGCGGTCTCAGCAGGCGCTTGAGCAATTTCAGTCGGCGAGCCGGGTTAAGGGACTGGGGATCAGCCTCTGATCGCTGAACTATGGATTCCTAATAGTCCGCAAAGTCATTAAATGGGAAGCCCAAGGCAAGTTGCCCCTGATCAACAACATATCGGGGTAGCTCAATGGCGGTGAGGTGGGCTGAGTCAACGCCTTTTTGGCGTGACACCTGAATTTCTCCCGTGAGGGTAAGTCTTCGATCAACATAGGCTTGGACTAGCCCATCAGTGAGACCAACGCCTATGTCATGAACGGGTCCGGGGGTTGCCAGCGCCTCAAGCTCACCAAGCTCACCTAAGTCGAAAGAGCGGACGTCGAGTTCGGCCGTGACCTCCATCTGAACCTTTGCCTTCAACTTCCCATCGTCAGCGCTGACGACCTCGTGAGACCGTAGACCTCCAAAATCTTTGATCTCCAATACCCGAATGCCTGCGAGATCGTCCGACCACCCCCAGTGGCGCAGTTCCTCTCCTTCGAGGACCCCTTCGTGAGCGTCGATGCACAAGCCATGCATGACCTCAGCAGCTATTTGGTCCGATGCAAGTAGCTCTGCGATGTACTTCTGCTCGGGGCTCGTCATCTCTTCGACCACGGTTCGAGCGCGATCGAGATTTCCAACCAGACGAAGTTCTCCCGCGCACCCATAGGCCCTTAGCTCCGCTTCGAGAGCTGGATGCAGTTGTTCATCGGTCTTGGGAGCGGCAAAGGCGGACTTATCGTGAGAGACCAGTACAACTGAATGGCCTTCTCTAAGGAATTCGAGCGTCGTATGCCAGAGGAGAGAGTCTCGATAGCCACGGTCATTTCCATCGAAGGGGCGGCGACGTTCGAGAGACCGTCTTACTAGCTCCGCATGAGACACGTTTGGAATTGGAGCAACGCGACCCCCGTATGAAATGACCTGCCTTCGGAGTTCCTCGGTCGCTAGCGCAACTCTCTCCTCGCCGAGAGAAGGCCCCTCTCCAAACATGGGGGCCTCAAGCTGAAATCGTCTGAGCTTGCTTGCCGCTGCTCGATGGCGAGCTAGCAGTTCAGATATCTCACGCTGGGCTTGGTTTGCAATCTCCCACTGCACAATCTCGGGGAGGACAATTTGAATTTGTCCGCTAGAAGACAGTTCAAGCATGGCTAGCCAGTCTCGGTCTGGGCGAGTTCCGACTAGCCTCCCGAAGAGTGCGTTGCTATCTGGCAGCACCATCAGCATGGACTAGGCCATTCTGATTCCGCGTTCGGACAGCGCTCCCGTTCGCGGGCTCTAGGCAGCCAAGCTCAGGCGATCTGAAGAGCGGCTGTGGCTGGGTACTCGTCCCATGTTCTCCCGCTGAGTTGCCTTCCGCCGGCCTTTGGCGTCCGTCCTCCCCATTGCTTGAAGAAAAAGGCGACTCCCTCGGCATTACAGCGATCTCGCAGTTCCAACAGCCATGGTTCCTTGACTAGTCGATGTCCTGGGCCGGACTCGCCGCCCGCAATCAGCCAATCAATATCTCGTAAATCGAGGCCTTCAAGCGGACCCAGTAAAGGCTCTGCAGAGATAAACCGCACGGCAGGTTGAACTTTTCGCAAGCTGTCTGCTCGATGCACAAAACGGCGATTCTCAATAGATACCCCCATCCAGACGTTCGGTGGCCAATCGAGGAGTGTCCCCAGGGTTTCCAAGCGCTCTGCCCGCTTGGTCAAGATCTGGAAGGTGTGCTGAGGAGCATCACGCATCGCCCCGAAGACTTCCTGCACAAACGAGTCTGGAATTTGCTCATGAAACAGGTCGCTCATGGAATTTACGAAGATGAGTTTTGGTTTGCGCCAGCGAGCGGGCTGCACTAGACGCTCGGGCCAGAGCTTTAGATCGAAGCCTTGCTCATAGGGGTGGCCGGGAGTTCCTCGCCAGCGCTCGGCAAAGGTCTTCGCATAGCAATGCGCGCAGCCGGGGCTCAACTCGTCGCAGCCCGTGACGGGGTTCCAGGTGGCTTCCGTCCACTCGATTGCTGAGGTGCCGGCCATTGCCGGTTACGGTATCGAGGGACGCGAACATGCTCGTCGCGACGCCTCCTCCTGCATGGTCTCGCTCGCCCTGCGCAGATGGCGCGTGCGAAAGGGGCCAGCCAATACGTCAAATGATTTTCCGCAAGTTCCGGCTTTTTAGTGGTCCCTCGCTCCGGCTTTGGATACCTGGACCTGGGATAACCGCCTGCTCGGGGTCTACGATTTACCATCTTGCGCTGCAATCCGCACATGGAGGAGCTGTGAGGCTGATTCGGCAGCAGGCCGACGACTTTTCGCTGCTCACGGAGCCGGCTGCTGGCTCTCGTGTGTCTGAGCAATCATGGCGCCTAGCTCGCAAGCTCTCGGTTGTGGTCGGCGAGGAAGCCCCGATTATCGAGCGCTACCTCGGCTTCTTGGCGATGGCTCCCCCCGACCATCTCGAATTGCTGCTGCGGCGTGAAATCAGAATTGTCTTCGCGCCTACGATTGAACACGCCCTGCTGGCGGAGCCGGCTGCGCAGCGAAGGGGGGTAAAGTTGACTGCTCGGGATCGTCTGAAGTTACGCGGTGCGTACTCCCCAGAGTCCGAAGTGACCGCGATCTTTGATCCGGCTCTGGATCTCTTGGTTTTCCCTACGCACTACTGCGCAAAAGATCTCGAACACGTTGTCCTCCATGAGCTAGGCCATGCCCTGACGATGGGCCTGGCTAATCCGCGCCAAGCTCTCCTTAGAGACTTGCCGGCTGGGATTGATAGGCACATTCGCCACCGCGGATACGGTCCTGATGGAGATCCAGAGACGCTACGACAGCGCGTGTTTGAGGTCTTAGCTGAGGCCTATGTCTTCACGGTGGTCGGGCGAGCTTCCGAGCTTCCTGCGGCGGTTATGTCCGACTTGATGTTCATCCTCACCGCCGTGGAGAGCGACAAGGGCATTCGTTTCGAGTTTGACGAAGAGACTGGGCGCACCTTGAGCCGGATAGACAAGGCGGGCCTCGTTTTTCCTAGCGACCCCGAGTTCAGCGCTCTTTTGGCCAAACGTCCCCCGGCTGGCGCCCAGCTTGAGGCCAAGGACCTAGATCAACCGTCGTCTGACGTCAGCCCTGAGGACGAGTTGTCTAGCCGCCGGGCTCGACGCGACGCCGCATAGGTGCCCAAGACGGCGTGATGCCGTCAGGGTCGGTCCGTACGCTGTCCTTGTTGTCGGAGCAGCTAAACATTTTTCGCAGCTATGACGAAGCTGGCGTGCGGGGTTGGGGCAAGTCTCCAGACCTCCCCCCAACGGACCTCTCAGCACCTCAACTCCCGCTGATTACGAGCGGGGGACTCATTCCGGAGGGGGAGTCGGGGGCGCTGGCCCGGGCCGTCACGTCTCACTCATTGAGAAAGCAGGATCGGATCGTTCGTTACGCGGACACCGTATCGGTCGCAATGTCTAGGCGGTGGAAAATCTGGTGGCTTGATTTGTTTGCAGGACCAGGAGCCGTTTATCACCGTCACCAATCGGAATTTCTACCCGCCATCCCCGTGGAGGTGGTCGAGCGAATTCGACGACCGTTCGACGGTTACATATTCAGCGATCTCAGCGAGGATTGCGTTGCATCGCTAAAGCGCCGGCTCCCCTCTACCTCCGACATAGTCATTGCTCAAGGAGACGCTAACAATCGGGATCACATCGAGTCATTGACCGCTCGCATCCCCCGCGATGCGTTGGTTCTCGCCTATTTGGATCCACAGGGCCTTGACTTGCACATGGAGACGATCCGACTACTCGCGTGGAGGTTCCGCCACCTCGACCTTCTGGTCAATCTGCCGGTTCTGGCCATCCACCGATCAATCCGTGCCAATGCGATTGAGCCAGTGAAAAAGGTCTTGGAGCATCCGAATCCAGAGACCCTGGTGGCTGGCCGGCGCACCGGAGACAACATCAGGGATTGGTTTCAGCGCAAGCTTTCCGAGATGGGCTATCCGAAAAATCTCAGCGTAGGAGAGACGATTCGCTCTGAGAGCGGGGTACCCCAATACGACTTGCGCCTCGCATCGCGTTCGCCGACGGCAATCAAGCTCTATCGACGTGCAAATCAGAGTGATTCTGACGGCCAGCGCGCCTTTGAATTTGCCTGTTGAATCAGCTCAAGCTTGAGGCACGATGGGTCCCCCGTGAAGGCTGCTGGCACGCGCGATATCATCGTGTTCATGGCTCACGCCACCAAGCTCAACAAGCCTGAGATAGCTCGTCGTCGTGAGGCGGCCCAAAGGATGCGCGGCCTCTTTTCTGATGTCGCGCCAGACCGCAGCCTTGTTGACGAGCTAATTACCGATCGGCGGGCGGAAGCTCAGGCGGAGGATCGCGGGAACAGGGCTCGGCGGTAGTACGGCAGTGGCCGAGATAACGGCGGCTTCGGTTTTAGACGCGTCGGCTCTGATGGCACTCCTCCACGACGAGGACGGAGCCTCCAAAGTGATGGAGGCAATCGAGGAGGGTTCGGCGATCAGTGTCGTCAATTGGGCAGAGGTACTCTCGAAGCTGGCCGAGGGCGGGAGGGACCCCGAGATGGCGGCGGCTCAACTGCGTAGGGCCGAGGGCTCAAGGAAAGCGCTGGCAATTGAACCTGTGACCGCAGCCGATTGCATCGTGATTGCGCGATTGCGGCCGATCACCAAGACACAAGGGCTTTCGCTGGCCGATCGGGCCTGCTTGGCGCTGGCCGGTCGCCTTGAGGTTCCGGCCTTGACGGCCGACCAGGAATGGGCAAAGGCGGATGTTAGAGCCGAAGTTCACTTCATCCGCTAGGACCGTTCGGCTCCAAAGAGGACTGCCGGAGCGCCTCGTAATCCGGCGATTGAAGGTTGGACCCTTCTCGCTCTCGTCGCGCGAAGTGTTACGAGCTGGATTCACTCATAGAACCCTGGGCTGGCCAGCGGACCTCCCTATTGGGATTCGGGGGCCGTGCGCCACTGGTGCGCCAGTGGCGCACCCTCGAAGCCGGACACAGCCGGACTCAATCGGACTGCGCGCGGCTTGCCTAAGCCAAATTGGCGCAGTGAAGGGCGAGACTGTCGATGATCAGCATCCGCTTCTTGTGACTGCGTTTACCCGGTCGTCTCATACCTGACCACGGTCCCGTCCTCGACTTCGCGCACGCGGCCCTCGTTGACCAGAAGGTCGGCGTGGCCGATCACCTCGGAGAGGGTGAGGTAGGCCTGGGTGACGGCGACGTTGCCCCAGATCGCCTGGGCCAGCTCGTAGCCGGTCCGCGGCTGCTCGGCGATCAGCTTGAAGATCTTCTCCTTGCGGCGCTCGTGCTTGGCGAGGCGATCGTCGATCAGGGCGACGTGGTCGACAACCGGGTCGCCGTGGCCGGGGAGGACGATCTCGGCCGGCATCGCGCGGGTCTTGCGCATCGACTCGATATAGGTGACAAGCGCCTGGTCGCGACGCGAGGAGCCATCCAGCGGTCGCGAGATCAACGGGTTGGAGGAGATCTCGGCGAGCAGGTGGTCGGCGGCGATCAGGATCTTGCGCTGCTCATCCCAGAAGACCGTGTCGGAGGGGCTGTGCCCGGGGCGGTGGATCGCTTCCAGGGTGCGGTCGCGGAAGGCGATCTCCTCGCCGTCGCCGAGCGGTCGCGTCACCGCCACGCGCGAGCCCCAGCCGCGGAAGCTGCGGGAGACGCTGCGCAGCGCCACCGTCACCTCCTCGGGGATGCCGTTGCGCAGCATCAGCTCGATCGCGAAGCGGTCCTCGGCCTCGGCGTCCTCATCGAAGTTGGCGAGCCGCTCGGCGGCGAGGCCGATCGCCGCTACTTCGGCCCCGGAGTGCCCGGCGACGATCTCGACCAGGCCGAGGTGGTCGATGTGCTGGTGGGTGACGATGATCAGCTCGAGATCGTCGATCGAGTGACCGCGGGCCCCGAGCTGGGTACCGAGCTCGTCCAGCGCCTTGCCCGAGTTGGGGCCGGTGTCGACCAGGGTCAACGGCTCGTCCTCGATCAGGTAGCAGTTGACCCGTCCGACCGCGAACGGGGTTGGGATCTGCAGGCGGTGGATGCCGGCGAGGGCGGCCTGCTCGAGCGCCTCCTCGGGAGTGAGGGTGCTCACGCCCGAATCAGCCCGAGGACCTCGTCGCGGTGCCGTTCCATGTCCTCGCGGGAGATCAGCGACTCGAGGTTGAGGCGCAGCAGTGGCTCGGTGTTTGAGGGCCGCACGTTGAAGTGCCAGTCGGGGTAGTCGACCGAGATGCCGTCGAGCTTGGCGATCTTCCCGTCGGAGTAGCGCGCCTCGATCTCCGCCATCTTTGCCTCCGGGTCGGCGACTTCGGAGTTGATCTCGCCGGAGATGAAGTACTTGGAGCGGAACTCCTCCATCAGCTCGCGCAGGGTGCGGCCGTCGAGCGAGATCAGCTCCAGCATCAGCAGCGCCGGGATCGTGCCCGAGTCGGCGTTCCAGAAGTCGCGGAAGTAGTAATGGCCGGAGACCTCGCCGCCGAAGACGGCGCCCTCCTCGCGCATCCGCGCCTTGAAGAAGGCATGGCCGACCCGCGAGAGGTCCGAGCGTCCGCCCTCGGCGGCGACCAGGTCCGGCACGGCGCGGCTCGAGCGCGGGTCGTAGAGGATCGTCGCGCCCGGGTTCTTGCGCAGCGCCGCCCGCGCCAGCAGGGCGCAGATGAAGTCGCCGTCGCAGAACTCGCCGCTGGCGTCGATGAAGAAGCAGCGGTCGGCGTCGCCGTCCCAGGCGATGCCGAGATCGGCACCGCTGGCCGTCACCCGCTCCATGATCATCTTGCGGTTCTCCTCCAACAGCGGGTTCGGCTCGTGGTCGGGGAACTCGCCGTCGGGCTCGAAGTACATCTCCTCCAGCTCGAGCGGCAGCTTCTCCAGGATCGGTCCGACCATCGGGCCGCCCATCCCGTTGCCGCCGTCGACGACGACCTTCATCGGCTTGACCTTGGCCGGGTCGATGAAGGACATCGCGTGGGCATGGAACTCGTCCCAGATGTCGACCTCTTCAGACGAGCCGCCGCCCGGCGCCGCCCCGAGGCCGCCCCCGATCTCGTCGCGGACGTCGCCGATGCCGGCGTCGCCGGAGAGCGGCAGCGCCCCCTCGCGGACCAGCTTGACGCCGGTGTAGGCCTTGGGGTTGTGGGAGGCGGTGACCATGGCGCCGCCGTCGAGCTCGTGCGAGCCGACCAGGTGGTAGAGCATCTCGGTCGCGACCTGGCCGGCGTCGAGCACCGTGGCGCCCTCGGCGATCAGCCCGTCGCGCACGGCCGCAGCCATCGCGGGCGCGGTCAGTCGCATGTCGCGGCCGAGGCCGACCCGCAGCTCGCTCGGCTGCTTGCCCCGCAGTCGCCCCAGCACCCGGGCGAAGGCGCGCCCGATCGCCTGCGCGGTGCCCACGTCCATCTCCTCGCCGTAAAGGCCGCGAATGTCGTACGCCTTGAAGATGCCGGCCGGGGCCAGCGGTGCCTGCTCGCTCAAAATGCTCCCTTCAGAGCTTCGTAGCTCTGCTCGATCGATTGCGGCATCACTTTGGTGTCGGCGATGACCGGCATGAAGTTGTTGTCGCCGGCCCAGCGCGGGACGACGTGCATGTGGATGTGGTGCTCGACCCCGGCGCCGGCAACGCGACCCTGGTTGAAGCCGACGTTGTAACCGTGCGGGCTGTAGATCTCCTCGAGCCGGCCCATCGCCCGCTGGGCCAGCGCCATCATCTCCGCCAGGGTCTCGGCCGGGATCTCCTGCAGGGCGCCAACGTGGGCGTAAGGGGCGACCATCAGGTGCCCGTTCGTGTACGGGAAGAGGTTGAGGATCACGAAGCAGCTCTCGCCGCGGTGGACGATCAGGTTCGCCTCGTCATCGTCCGCGGCCGGCTTGGCGCAGAAGATGCACTCCTCCTCGTTGTCCTTGGACGCGTCCTTCACGTAAGCGAGGCGCCAGGGCGCCCAGATGCGGAAATTTGCCACGGGCCACGCATCCTACGAGAGGCGCGCGCGCTCAAAGCCAGCGCTTGCGGCGGAAGTAGGCGATCAGGCCGATCAGGACCATCGCCATCACCGCGAGGACGAGGAAGAAGCCCGGCTCGTCGCCTTCGAAGGGCACCCAGGAGTTCATCCCCATGATGCTGGCGATCAGGGTCAGCGGCAGGATCACGACGCTGATCGAGGTCAGTACGCGGATGCTGTCGTTGAGGCGGTGGGAGATCACCGACTCGTTGGTCTCCTCCAGCGCCTCGGCGACCTCCTTGTAATTTTCGAGCATGTCCCAGATCCGCTCGTGGGCGTCGACGATGTCGTCGAAGTAGATCTCGAGGTCGAGATC
Organism: uncultured Solirubrobacterales bacterium; assembly: GCA_963811375.1. GTDB lineage: Bacteria > Actinomycetota > Thermoleophilia > Solirubrobacterales > 70-9 > VAYN01. Next base: position 7,904 of record CAWEQY010000002.1, on the reverse strand, counting down.
GGTGGCGAGGTAGCGCTGCTTGACTTTCTCGAGGTCGCGCAGGACCGGCCGCTGCGGCCGGATCACCTTGCGGAAGTTGATGATCTCCTGCTTGACGTTGGAGATGTCGCGGACGACCTCGTCGGCGCGTTCCTCGAAGATGTCGTCCTCGAGCGCATCGAGCTTGTTGCCGATCTTGCGCAGCATCGGGAAGCAGTAGTCGAAGCTGTCGTCGACGAGCCGGTACATCAGGTAGCCGGAGCCGCGCGAGAAGAGCTGTTCGCGCAGCTCCTCTTTGCTGCGGCAGCGCTCGAAGAGGTACTCGACCGGCTGCAACGGTTGGTTCGGGATCGTGACCATGTAGTCGGGCCCGACGAAGATGTCGAGCTCGCCCGTGCCCAGCCGCCGCGCGGCGCGGTCGAAGACCGGGAAGTGGAGGACGATGAAGAGGTAGTCGTCATAGATGTCGATCTTCGGCCGCTGGTTGCGCGAGAGCACGTCCTCGAGGTCGAGCGCGTGGAAGTCGAAGTGCTCCTCCAGCCAGGCGCGCTCGAGCGCGCCGGGGTGCTCGATGTTGACCCAGCGCAGGCCGGCGGAATCGATCTGCTCGACGTTGGGGGTCTGGGGCTCAGCCGAGGGGGCCGGCTCGACGAGATCGCCGCGCCGGCCAGGGCGTCGCAGCCTTGGCTTCGGAAGGTTCGGCATCGCTCGGGTTCTTTGTCTCGTCGTGCAGCGGGCACATGATGCGGCTTAGGTTAGCCGCCAGAGCCGCCTGCAAAGCCTGAAAGAGGCCCTGGTAAGGTTCTTCCCACATAAGCGCCACATCTAGAGGGGTGGAGGGACTGGCCCAGTGAAGCCCCGGCAACCACCTCGAACTTCGGTTCGAGGAGAGGTGCCAACTCCAGCAGGTCGCGTCGCAAAGGACCTGGAAGATGTGGGGGACGTCCGATCGGGACCTCGCCCCACACAAGGCGAGGTTTTTCTTTAGCTAGAAAGAGGATCGGATGTCAATCGAAAGTCTCAAGTGCAAGGAGTGCGGCACCGCTTACGAGCTGGATGCCAGCTACGTCTGCGAAAACTGCTTCGGCCCGCTCGAGGTCGCCTACGACTACTCGTCGCTCGACCCGGTCGAGGTGAAACGACGGATCCAGGCCGGCTCGCAGGGAATCTGGCGCTACGCCGACTTCCTCCCCTTCGAGGGACGGCCCAACGACCCGCTGGAGCCGGGGCTGACGCCGCTGGTGCGCGCCGACCGGCTGGCGGCGCGGCTCGGGATCGAGGGCGAGCTCTGGATCAAGAACGACGCCGCCAACCCGACCCACTCCTTCAAGGACCGGGTCGTCGCCGTCGCCGTCGCCAAGGCCCACGAGCTCGGTTTCTCGACCGTCGCCTGCGCCTCGACCGGCAACCTCGCCAACGCCGTCGCCGCCCACGCCGCCGCGGCCGGGCTCGACTCCTACGTCTTCGTCCCCGCCAACCTCGAGGAGCAGAAGCTGCTCGCGACCGGCGTCTACGGGACCAACCTGGTCGGCGTCCGCGGCAACTACGACGACGTCAATCGCCTCTGCACGCAGCTGGCCGAGAGCCGTCCCTGGGCCTTCGTCAACGTCAACCTGCGGCCCTACTACGCCGAGGGCTCGAAGACGCTCGCCTACGAGACCGTCGAGCAGCTCGGCTGGGAGCTGCCCGACCGGGTCGTCTCCCCGATCGCCTCCGGCTCGCTCTTCACCAAGCTCGGGCGCGGCTTCCAAGAGTGGCTGGACCTGGGCCTGGTCGAGGGCAGGCAGCCGATCTTCAACGGCGCTCAGGCGCAGGGCTGCAGCCCGGTCGCGACCGCCTTTGCCGAAGGCTGGGACGTCTGCAAGCCGCAGAAGCCGGAGACGATCGCCAAGAGCCTGGCGATCGGCGACCCGGCCGACGGCCCCTACGCGGTCGAGCAGGCGCGCCGGACCGGCGGCGCCATCGACTCGGTCGACGACAGCGAGATCCGCGAGGCGATCAAACTGCTGGCGGAAACCACCGGGATCTTCACCGAGACCGCCGGCGGGGTAACCGTCGGCGTGCTCCGGAAGCTGGCTGAGCGTGGCGAGATCGAGGCCGGCGAGCGCGTCGTCGTCTACATCACCGGCGAGGGGCTGAAGACTCTCGACGCCACCCGCGATACGTTCCAGATGCACGAGATCGACCCTGACCTCGACAGCTTCGAGGCCGAGTTCCGCCAGGAGGTAGCCGTCTGATGGCAATCACCGTGAAGATCCCGACCCAGCTGCGCGCCGCGACCGGAGGACAGTCCGAGGTCGAGGTGGCCGGCACGACGGTCGGCGAGGTACTCGATGCCGTCTTCGACGCCCACGGCGACCTGCGCGAGCGAATCACCCAGGACGGCGACCTGCGCCGCTTCGTCAACGTCTACGTCTCCGGCGAGGACATCCGCTTCCTGCAGGGCCTGGAGACGAACATCGACGACGGCGCCGAGGTAACGATCCTCCCCGCGGTAGCGGGTGGCTGAGCGCAGCCGACTTTGACCCCACCTGGCTGGGGTCAAAGTCCGATGCGATGAAACCGCCGGTCGTCATTCTCTGCGGCGGGCGTGGCACGCGGCTGCGGGAGCGGACCGAGTCGGTGCCGAAGGCGCTGGTCGAGATCGGCGGCCGGCCGATCCTCTGGCACGTGATCCGGATCTACGCCGCCCAGGGTTTCGAGCGCTTCCTGCTCGCCACCGGCTACATGGGCGAGGCGGTGGCGGAGTTCGCGGCGACCGAGCGCTGGCCGGACGGGGTCGAGGTGAGGTGCGTCGACACCGGCCTCGACACGCCCACCGGAGGGCGCGTCGCCCGTCTCGGCGAGCGCTTGGGTGGCGAGGGCTTCTGCGTGACCTATGCCGACGGGGTCGCCGATGTCGACCTCGGGGCGCAGCTCGACTTCCACCGTGCGCACGGCTGCCTGGCGACGATGACCGTCGTTCAGCCGCGCCTGCAATGGGGCGTCGCCGAGCTGGCGGACGGGGATCGCGTCGCCGGGTTCGTCGAGAAGCCACGCAGCGAGCATTGGATCAATGGCGGCTTCTTCTGCTTCGAGCCAGGCGCGCTCGGCCAGATCGAGGAGGGCAGCGTGCTCGAGCGCGAGCCTCTGGGGGCACTCGCGGCCGGCGATCAGCTGCGCGCATTCCGCCACGAGGGCTTCTGGGACTGCATGGACACCTACAAGGACGCGGTCGTGCTGAACGACCTCTGGGCCAGCGGCGAGGCACCCTGGCGGGTCTGGGACGCCGCCGGGGTCGAAGCACCGTGAAGCGGGCCCTGGTTACCGGCGGCCACGGCTTCGTCGCCTCGCACCTGGCCCGGGCGCTGCTCGAGCGCGGCGACGCGGTCACCGTGCTCGACCTGGCGCCGCCGCCGCTCTCGGGGTTGACCCTGCAAGGGATCGCACCCGAGATCGAGCTGGTCGAGGCCGATCTCGGCGACGCCCAGCGGGTCGGTGCCACGATCGTCGCCGGCGAGTTCGACGTCGTCTTCCACCTCGCGGCGCAGACCTTGGTCGGGCCGGCGATGGCCGATCCGGCGGCGACCTTCGAGGCCAACGTGCGCGGGACCTGGACGCTGCTGGAGGCCTGCCGCACCGCGGACGTCCCGGCCCTCGTCGTCGCCTCCTCCGACAAGGCCTACGGCCCCAGCGAGGAGCTGCCCTACCGTGAGGACATGCAGCTGCGCCCGGCCTCGCCGTACGAGGCGAGCAAGGCGGCCGCCGATGCGATCGCGCTCAGCTACCGGCCCGCCTACGGCCTGCCGGTCGCGGTCACCCGCTTCGCCAACATCTACGGCGGCGGCGACCTCAACTTCTCCCGCCTGATCCCGGAAGCGGTCGTCGCCATCCTCGACGGTCGCCGCCCCCAGATCCGCTCCGACGGCAGTCCCGAGCGCGACTTCCTCTACGTCGACGACGCCGTCGCCGCCTACCTGGCGATCGAGCACGCGGTCGGCGCTGGCGGTCCGGCGGCGGGGGAGGCCTTCAATGCTGGCGGCGAACGCCCCCACTCGGTCGCCGAGGTGCTGGAGACGATCGCGGCTGTCTCCGGCGCCGGCCTCGAGCCCGAATACCACGGCACCGGCAACCCGGCCGGTGAGATCGATCGCCAGTACGTCGACTCGGCGAAGCTGCGTTCGCTCACCGGCTGGGACCCGAAGGTCGATCTCGAGGATGGCCTGGGCCGTACCCTCGAGTGGTACCGCAACCACCCGGAGGCGCGCCCCTGATGTGTGGACGATTCACGGTCACCGCCAAAGATACGAAGACGATCGCCGACCGCTTCCAGGTCGAGCTCGAGAAAGCGCTTGAGCGCGGCGGTGACGGCGAGGCGCCGCCGCCGTCCAAAGAGCGGGCGAAGAAAATGGCGAAAGGACTGGACCGCTTCAACGTCGCGCCGACCCAGGAGATCCTCACCGTGCGCTCCTCGCCGGTGCCGGAGGAGGCCGAGCAGGGCGAGCGCGAGGCACGGCTGATGCGCTGGGGCCTGGTTCCGCGCTGGTCCAAGGACCTCAAGGTCGGCTACCGGATGATCAACGCCAAAGCCGAGAACCTGACCAACAGCCGGGCTTACGGCCCCCTGGTTGGCAAGTTCCGCCACCGCTGCCTGATCGTCGCCGACGGCTTCTACGAGTGGATGAAGGCCGAGGACCCCAAGCAGCCGCGCCAGCCCTGGCACTTCACCGTCGACGGCGGCGAGCCGTTTGCCTTTGCCGGCATCTGCACTCGTAAGGAGTGGGAGGACGAGGACGACCGCGGCTTCGACGACGGCTGGCTCTACAGCGCCACGATCGTCACCACGACGCCGAACAAGGTGGTCGCCCCAGTCCACGACCGGATGCCGGCGATCCTGCCCAGCCCCGAGGCCGAGGCGGCCTGGCTGCGTCCCGACCTCAGCGTCGAGGACGCGGTGGCGATGTGCGGACCGCTGGATGCGAGCCGGATGTCCAGCGCCCCGGCCAACCCGAAGCTGAACAAGGTCGGCAAAGGGATGTCCGAAGGGCCCGAGCTGCTGGTCGCGCCGCGGTCCGGCTGACCCTCATTCCTTCTCTTCTTCCTCTTCGGCTTCTTCCTCCGCCTCTTCTTCAGCTTCCTCTTCCGCTTCTTCGTCGATCGGCGGCGAGACTTTCTTCAACGCGCCCGCGGTGCGGGCGGTGGCGGTGCCGGCACTGGTCGTCAGCGTGCAGGCGATGCCGGCGGCGGGAACGGCCGTCGTTTTCCAGACGGTGTAGAAGGGCAGCTCCAGGTCCTGCTTCGGTTTCCCACCCGCGATGAAGTATTTGAGGCGCTCGGTCCCGACCTTGTACTCGGGCCACTCGAGCTTCACCCCTTTTTCGGTGGTGAATCGAGTGATGTCCTCGGTTTCGAGCACGGCGAGTTCGCTGCCGCGGGCGCTGAAGTCGATCAGGATCGTTTCCGGCACTTCCTGGCTGTAGATCCCGGCTTCCGAGGAGCGCGGGTAGGTCGCTCTCAATCCACCCGCGGTCTGCGCGACTTCGGACCGCTGGCCGGCCTTGACCGCACAGAGGACACGGCCGTCCCCGACCGGCGCGCCGGCGCCGATTCGCAGCGTCGAGGCGACCCGGAAGAGCGAGTAACCGCTGACGTTGGTCCCGGTCGCGCTGATCTCGCCCTCGACCAGCTGCATCGACTGGCCACCCCCGGGGGCCTGGACGGGCTTCGAGTCGGGAATCGGCGCCGACTGGACCCATTCGAGGTTGGCGGCTTCGCCGCTGCCCTTGTCGGTGGTGAGCAGCGCGGCGGCGACGCAGGCGAGCAGCCCGACGGCGATCACGATCAGCGCTCCGCGCGGTGGGCGGGTGTGCGTGGGTGGCTCGCTCACAGGCGCGACAGTATTCGAACCGGCGGCCGATTCGGATGCCGTCGTTTTGGCCGCCCCGGGCGACGGGTAGCGTGTCGGGCGTGAGCGCCAAAGCGAGTCCGCTGCGGGTGGGCCAGGTCGAGACCCGGACGGCAACCGTGCACGGCCGCGACATCAGCTACGCCGAGGCAGGGGCGGGCCCTTTGCTGCTGCTGATCCACGGGATGGCCGGCACCGCCGAGAACTGGCAATCGGTGATCGAGCCGCTCGCCCTGCGCAACTCGGTGATCGCGCCGGACTTCCCGGGCCACGGCCTCTCGGCACCCGGCGGCGGCGACTACTCGCTCGGCAGTCTTGCCAGCGGCCTGCGCGACCTGATGCTGACGCTGGGGCACGAGCGCGCGACCTTGGTCGGGCACTCGCTCGGCGGTGGCGTCGCCCTGCAGTTCACCTACCAGTTCCCGGAGATGGTCGAGCGCCTAGTGCTCGTCTCCAGCGGCGGCCTCGGGCCCGACGTCAGCCCCGTCCTGCGAGCGGCGGCGCTGCCGGGGGCGGACCTCTTCATCTCCGCCACCGCTGGAATCGGCAGCCAGGCCGGCTCCCTGCTCGGCCGCGGGCTGGGCATGCTCGGCATGCGCCCCAGCGCCGACGTCGCCGAGGTCGCGCGCGGCTACGCCTCGCTCGCCAACCCGGAGCGCCGCAAGGCCTTCCTGGCCACGTTGCGCTCCGTCGTCGGCACCGACGGCCAGCGCGTCGCCGCCCTCGACCGCCTCTACCTGGCCGAGGCGCTGCCGCTGCTGATCGTCTGGGGCGACCGCGACCCGATCATCCCCGTCGCCCACGCCGAAGAAGCCCATCGGGAGCTGCCCAACAGCCGCCTGGAGATCTTCAAAGGCGTCGGCCACGTGCCTCAGCTCCAGAGCCCCGGCGCCTTCATCGCCGCCCTCGAACGCTTCCTCGACGAGACCGAACCGGCCCGGTTCGACCGCGACGAGTGGCGTGCCCGCTTCAAAACCGCCTAGCGGAACAGCGACGACGCGCCCGACAGGATTCGAACCTGTGGCCTCTTCCTCCGGAGGGAAGCGCTCTATCCAGCTGAGCTACGGGCGCTCAGGCGGCCAGTCTAGAGGCGCCTCGTCGAGAGCGGTCGCGTAGGCTCGCCGCCGTGGATCTCTCGGCGATATTTCTTGGCACCGGCGGCTCGGTGCCGTCGGCGCGGCGCTCGACCGCGAGCGTGCTGATCTCGCGTGGGGGGGACCGGCTGCTGTTCGACTGCGGCGAAGGGACGCAGCGGCAGATGCAGCGCTCGATCGGGCTCACCCAGGTCGACGAGATCTACCTCACGCACTTCCATGCCGATCACATCCTCGGCCTGCCGGGGCTGCTGAAGACCTATGACCTGACCGACCGCGAGCTGTCGCTGAGGATCCACGGCCCCGCGGGCTGCGCGACCTCTTCGCCATCCTCAAGCCGATCGTCGGGCGGCTCCACTTCGAGCTGGAGCTGGTCGAGCTGGCGCCGGGCGAGGCGGTCGCCCACGACGGCTATGAGGTCCAGCCCTTCGAGGCCGCTCACGGCGTTCGCACCAACGGCTACGCACTGGTCGAGGAGGAGCGCCCCGGCCGCTTCGACGTCGAGGCCGCCAAGCGCCTCGGCGTCCCCGAAGGCCCGGCCTTTGCCGCTTTGCAGCGCGGGGAGGAGGTAGAGGGCGACTCCGGCCCGGTGCGCCCGGAGGACGTCGTCGGCACCAACCGCCCCGGCCGGACCGTCGTCATCACCGGCGACACCTCGCCCAGCCCCGCGACCGTGGCCGCCGCCGCCGACGCCGAGCTGCTGATCCACGATGCCAGCTTCGCCGAGGAGGACGTCCAACGGGCCGCCGAAACCGGCCACTCGACGGTCGGCCAGGCCGCCGCCGTGGCCCGCGAGGCGCACGTGAAGATGCTCGCCCTCGTCCACATCTCCTCCCGATACCACGTCGGCAAGGTCCTCGAGGAGGCCCAGGCCGTCTACGAACCCACCGTCGCCCCCAAAGACTTCGACGTCATCCAGGTCCCGTTGCGGAGAAGGGCTACCCCGA
>CAWEQY010000001.1:0-36835 GCA_963811375.1 uncultured Solirubrobacterales bacterium | reverse complement strand
ACTTGTCCACCTGTGTCGGTTATCGGTACGGGCACGCGAATCCTGCCTAGAGGCTTTTCTTGGAGGCATAGGATCGGGGACTTGCCGGCGGTCAAGCCAGCTGGCATCGCACCTCGCGTCAAAACGCCGCTGCGGATTTCCCTACAGCAACTAGCTACGTGCTTGCCCCAGGACAACCATCGCCTGGGATCCCTTACCTTTCCCCGTCCCCCCATCGGTCATAACGGTTTCGACGTGGTACAGGAATATCAACCTGTTGGCCATCGGCTACGCCTTTCGGCCTCGCCTTAGGTCCCGACTAACCCTGAGCAGACGAACTTTACTCAGGAAACCTTGGACAATCGGTGGTGGGGATTCTCACCCCACTTTCGTTACTCATGCCGGCATTCTCACTTCTAATCGCTCCACGGAGCCTTACGACGCCGCTTCACGCAATTAGAACGCTCTCCTACCGCGTACAGAGCCCGCAGGCCTGCACACCCATAGCTTCGGAGGCTAGCTTGAGCCCCGTTGAATTATCCGCGCCCGAACACTTGACCAGTGAGCTGTTACGCACTCTTTCAAGGGTGGCTGCTTCTAAGCCAACCTCTTGGTTGTCTCTGCATTCGGACATCGTTTGCCACTTAGCTAGCACTTAGGGTCCTTAGCTGATGGTCTGGGTTGTTTCCCTTTCGCGTACGAAGTTTATCCCCCGCACACTGACTCCCGAGCTAACCGTAACGGTCTTCGGAGTTTGCCTGAAGTCGGTAACCTGGTAGGGCCCCTAATCCAAACAGTGCTCTACGGCCGCAACGCAATCACTCGAGGCTATACCTAAATATATTTCGGAGAGAACCAGATATCTCTGAGCTTGATTAGCCTTTCACTCCGATCCACAGGTCATCCGCCCAGTTTTCAACCTAGGTCGGTTCGGCCCTCCACGAGGTCTTACCCCCGCTTCAGCCTGCCCATGGATAGCTCGCTCAGTTTCGGGTCTACCGCCAGTGACTGTGTCGCCCTATTCAGACTCGCTTTCGCTACGGCTCCGCTCATCGCTTAACCTTGCCACTGACGCGTAACTCGCCGGCTCGTGATGCAAAAAGCACGCCGTCACACCTCAAGGGTGCTCCGACCACTTGTAAGTCTACGGTTTCAGGTACTATTTCACTCCCCTTCAGGGGTGCTTTTCACCTTTCCCTCACGGTACTAGTTCACTATCGGTCACCAGGTAGTACTTAGCCTTGGAGGGTGGTCCCCCCCGATTCAGACCACGTTTCACGGGTGTGGTCTTACTCAGGAACATCAATCAACAGATCAGTGCGCTTTCACCTACGGGACGATTGCCCTCTATGGTGCGAGGTTCCACTCGCTTCGGTTAACACCTGATTTGGTAACTGTTGCCGAGCCAGGCACGGCTCGGGCATGATGTCCTACAACCCCTGACAGACAACGCGTGCCCGCTTACATCTGTCAGGTTTGGGCTGATCCCCTTTCGCTCGCCACTACTAAGGGAGTCTCGGTTGATTTCTTTTCCTCGGGCTACTTAGATGTTTCAGTTCGCCCGGTTCCCTTCCAACGACTATGTATTCATCGTTGGATGACGCCGCATTACCGGCGTCGGGTTTCCCCATTCGGAAATCCGCGGGTCAATGGCTGTTCAGCGCCTTACCGCGGCTTATCGCAGCCGTCCACGTCCTTCATCGACTCCTGGTGCCAAGGCATCCACCGTAAACTCTTACTATCTTGACGGTGATACTGCCCGCACACTTACGTGTACAGGCGGAAATTAAATTACCCATCTTTGCCTTGTGCAGTTTTCAAGGTCCACCGAGGCACACCACGGAGTTCTTCCGTGGTGGTCTCTCAAAACTGAGCAGCGTGCCCACCAACAACAAGTTGTCGGCGGGGAGCCCGGTCGACGTTCTAGGTACTTAATTCTCCCTAGAAAGGAGGTGATCCAGCCGCAGCTTCCGCTACGGCTACCTTGTTACGACTTCACCCCAATCACGGGTCCCACCTTCGACGGCTCCCTCCTTGCGGTTAGGCCACCGGCTTCGGGTGTTACTCGCTTTCGTGGTGTGACGGGCGGTGTGTACAAGGCCCGGGAACGTATTCACCGCAGCATTGCTGATCTGCGATTACTAGCAACTCCACCTTCATGGAGGCGAGTTTCAGCCTCCAATCCGAACCGAGACGCACTTTCTGGGATTTGCTCCACCTCGCGGTATTGCTGCCCTTTGTATGCGCCAATGTAGCACGTGTGTAGCCCTGGACATAAGGGGCATGATGACTTGACGTCATCCCCACCTTCCTCCGGTTTGTCACCGGCAGTCTCCTATGAGTCCCCAACTTAATGATGGCAACATAGGACGGGGGTTGCGCTCGTTGCGGGACTTAACCCAACATCTCACGACACGAGCTGACGACAGCCATGCACCACCTGTGACAGTGTCCCGAAGGAAAACCGTGTTTCCACGGCGGTCACTGACATGTCAAGCCCAGGTAAGGTTCTTCGCGTTGCGTCGAATTAAACCACATGCTCCGCTGCTTGTGCGGGCCCCCGTCAATTCCTTTGAGTTTTAGCCTTGCGGCCGTACTCCCCAGGCGGGGCATTTAGTGCGTTAGCGACGGCACGGGAGGAGTCGACACCTCCCACACCTAATGCCCATCGTTTACGGCGTGGACTACCAGGGTATCTAATCCTGTTCGCTCCCCACGCTTTCGCGCCTTAGTGTCAGTCACGTCCCAGCGAGCTGCCTTCGCTATTGGTGTTCCTCCTGATATCTGCGCATTCCACCGCTACACCAGGAATTCCACTCGCCTCTTCCGGACTCTAGCTCTACAGTATCCATCGGCTTTCAAAGGTTGAGCCTTTGACTTTCACAACGGACTTATAGAGCCACCTACGCGCGCTTTACGCCCAATGATTCCGGACAACGCTTGCTCCCTACGTATTACCGCGGCTGCTGGCACGTAGTTAGCCGGAGCTTCTTGTGGAGGTACCGTCAATCCACACGGCTATTCACCGGTGAACCTTCGTCCCTCCTGAAAGGGGTTTACAACCCGAAGGCCGTCTTCCCCCACGCGGCGTTGCTGCGTCACGCTTTCGCGCATTGCGCAAGATTCCCCACTGCTGCCTCCCGTAGGAGTCTGGGCCGTGTCTCAGTCCCAGTGTGGCTGATCGTCCTCTCAGACCAGCTACCCATCGTTGCCTTGGTAGGCCGTTACCCCACCAACAAGCTAATGGGCCGCGAGCTCCTCCCAATGCGGAGGCCGAAGCTTCCTTTAGTACATAGGCTTATACCTGTGCACCACATCCGGTATTAGCCCGAGTTTCCTCGGGTTGTCCCGGTCATCGGGGCAGATTACTCACGTGTTACTCACCCGTTCGCGGCTTAGCCCCAGGGCAAGCCCTGGTTCGTCGCACCACTTGCATGTGTTAAGCACGCCGCCAGCGTTCGTCCTGAGCCAGGATCAAACTCTCCGTGAAAGGTACTCACAAAGAGCTGCCATGCCTGGCGGGCCGCCGGGTACACAAACTCGGCGACCGGCATGACGGGTAAATCAGACCATCCGGTGCGCTGGCGCGCCGGATGGATCGGGCTCAAACATTCCGCAGACCTGTTGATGGGTCTACGGAGTGCACGCTGCTCAGTTTTCAAAGACCGTTGCGCCTCTACGCCGGGACTCGACGCTCTTCACGCATGGAGCCGCACAAGGCAGCCCCAGAAGGACGCGGGAGTATAGCGCTCCGGCGGACGTTTGCCTAGTGCCTGGCGGCGAAGCTCAGGCGGCGCTGTCGTAGAGGCTGAGGAAGCGTCGCTTCCCGACCTGCAGAACCTTGCCCTCAAGCGCTTTGCGGGGCAACTCGAGGATATCGGGGGCGACCGTCTCGCCGTCGAGCTTGACCCCTCCCTGCTTGATCAGGCGCCGCGCCTCGCTCGAGCTGAGCTCGAAGCCGGAGCCGATCAGCTGCGGCAGCAGGATCGCATCGGGCTCCTTGCCGGCGGCGGGATCGATATCCCAGCGGGGGATCTGCTCCGGCACGCCGCGGTCGCGGATGACGCGGTTGAAGTGGTCCTCCGCCTTTGCCCCGGCTCCCGCGCCGTGGAAACGATCGACGATCCGCCGCCCCAGCTCGCGCTTGGCCTCGTTGGGCGGGCTCTGCGGTTGCTCAGCGCCGAGCAGCAGCCGGTAGTACTCGGCCATCGCCTCGTCGGGGATGCTCATCAACTTCCCGAACATCTCCTCGGGCGCGTCGGTGACGCCGACATAGTTGCCGAGCGACTTGCTCATCTTCCTGACCCCGTCGGTGCCGACCAGGATCGGCATCGTCAGGATCGACTGCGGCGGCTGGCCGTAGGCGCCCTGGATGTCACGGCCGAAGAGCAGGTTGAACTTCTGGTCGGTCCCCCCCAGCTCGAGGTCGGCCTCGATCGCGACCGAGTCGTAGCCCTGCAGCAAGGGGTAGAGCAGCTCCAGCGCCGCGATCGGCGCTCCCGCCGCGAGCCGCTTTTGGAAGTCGTCGCGCTCGAGCAGCCGGGCCACGGTCGTCTGCGCCAGCAGCCCCAGCAGCGCCTCCGGCTCCATCTGCAGCCACTCGCCGTTGAAGCGGACCTCGGTGCGCTCGCGGTCGAGCACCTTGAAGGCCTGCTCCTGATAGGTGGCTGCGTTGGCCTCGATCTGGGCGGGCGAGGGAAGCGGCCGCGTGCTCGAGCGGCCGCTCGGGTCGCCGACCCGGGCGGTGAAGTCGCCGATGATGAGGACCACCGTGTGGCCGGCGTCCTGGAACTCGCGCAGCTTCTCCAGCACGACCGTGTGGCCGAGATGGATGTCGGCGGTGGTCGGGTCGATTCCCAGCTTCACCCGCAGCGGCTTGCCACCGGCGAGCTGCTCGGCAAGCCTTCCCTGCGGCAGCACGTCGACCGCGTTACGCGTCAAATCCGGCATTTGACGAATGCTAGACTGCCGCCTCCGCTCGGCGGGTTGAGCTGTGCCGAGCCCTCACTCCTCGATGGCGCCCCTAGGAATAAAGCGCCGGCGGCGCGACGGCGAAGTCCCGCCCGCCCCACCGGCCCCCCCGACCAAGCCCGCGAAACCACGGCTGAAGAAGCTGCGCGTGCTCTTCGTCCTGCTCGGCCTCGGCATCCTCGCCCTGGTCTCGATGGTCTTCGGGATGATGGCGGCGGTCTCCCAGGACCTGCCGGCGATCTACAACTTCGCCCAGTACAAGTCTTCGAAAAACAGCGAGATCTACGACGCCAACGGCGTCGCGCTCGGCACCCTGACCAGCGACCAGAACAAAATCCTGCTCAACTCGGGGCAGATCTCCCCCAACATCAAGAACGCGGTGGTGGCGATCGAGGACGCCCGCTTCTACGAGCACAGCGGCGTCGACTTCCAGGGCATCGGTCGCGCTCTGGTCAAAGACATCCTCAGCCAGAGTGCCGCCCAGGGCGGCTCGACGATCACCGAGCAGTTCGTCAAGAACGCGCTCGAAGCCCAGGGCACCCGGACCCTCTTCGTCAAGTTCAAGGAGGCGGCGCTGGCCTACCGGCTCGAGCGCCACTGGAGCAAGGACAAGATCCTCACCCAGTACCTGAACACGATCTACTTCGGCCAGGGCGCCTACGGGATCGAGGCAGCGGCGCGGACCTTCTTCGGCGACGCCCATCCCGGCTGCGGCACCCCGACCGAGCCCTGCGCCTCGGTGCTGGAGCCATGGGAGGCGGCGACGCTGGCATCGAGCATCGCCTCGCCCTCGGCCTACGACCCCAAGGTCTACCCCGAAAACAGCCTCGGCCGGCGCAACCTGGTGCTGGAAAAAATGTACGAACAGGGCTACATCTCGCAGGAGCAGCTCGGGGAAGGCACGAAGCAGGCGCTGCCCTCGCCCAGCGACATCGAACCGCCGACGATCGACTCCAAGGCGCCCTACTTCACCGCCTATCTGCGCCAGCAGCTGGTCGAACGCTATGGCGCCTCGAAAGCCTTCTTCGGCGGGCTCAAGGTCAAGTCGACGCTCGACCTCGACCTTCAGGAAGCGGCCCAGGAAGCGGTCAACTCCTACCTCGGCTACTCGCCGGCGACCGCCTCGGTGGTCGTGATCGACAATCACAACGCCGCCATCAAGGCGATGGTCGGCGGGCCCGACTTCGACACCGCGCCCTTCAACCTGGCGACTCAGGGCCACCGCCAGCCCGGCTCCTCGATCAAGCCCTTCACGCTGCTGACCGCGCTCGAACAGGGGATCTCGCCGGAAACGGTCTACCCCTCCGAAGAGCGGACCTTCTACTTCGGCAAGAAGGGCACCGAAGAATTCAATGTCAGCAATGACGAGGACGCCTACCTCGGCTCCTGCTCGATCGTCTGCGCGACGACCTATTCCGACAACTCGATCTACGCCGCGCTCGCGCTCGAAGGCCTGGAAGGCAAGACGGTCCACGACCGCACCAGCGCGATCGCCGGCACGATCCATAAGATGGGCTACGCCGACCCGATCTCGACCAACCCGGCGATGGTCCTCGGCGGGCTCGACCCCGGCGTCACCCCGCTCGGCTGGACCTACGCCTACAGCACGCTCGGCAACGACGGCGACCGCGTCAGCGGCTCCCTGGCGCCGCGGCCCGGCGACAGCCCGGTCTCCTACACGCAGGTCACCGACAAGGACGATCACACGATCAAGGACGGGGACAACGACTCCACCCACAAGCAGGTGATCGACGAAGGCACGGCGGAAACCGCCAAGAGCATCCTCGAAACGGTCGTCTCCAGCGGCACCGGCACCAACGCCCAGATCGGCGCCGAAGGCCAGTGGGGCAAGACCGGGACGACGGAGAACAACGGGGACGCCTGGTTCTGTGGCGGCGTCGGCGACGAAGTCACCGCCTGCGTCTGGGTCGGCTACCCGGACTCGACGACGTCGATGGCCACCCTCTACAACGGTGGCCCGGTCATGGGTGGCACCTTCCCGGCTCTGATCTGGGCCAGCGTGATCTCCGCCTGGGAGGAGATCAAGGCCAACCACCTCGCCGAGAAGGAGGCCCGCAAGGAAGGCCGCGAATCCGAAGACGGCGACTCCGGCGAAAGCGAAACCTACGTGCCGCCGGTGGAAACCGAAACGGCCCCCGAAAGCGAAGAAGAAGTCGAACCGGCGCCGGAAGCGGAAGCGGCTCCCGAAGTCGAAGCTGCCCCCGAAGCCGCACCGGAAGCGGCTCCGGAATCCGGCGGTGGTGGTGGCGTCACCGCCGGCTGATCCACATCCACCAGAGTTGAATTGGGCTAGGGCCGCGGCCGCGAGACGAAACGACTGCCGGCGGCGCTGAAGCGCCAGGGGCGGTCGACCGCTTTGGTGATGCCGATCCGCGGACCGGTGACGACCTCGGGCGCCAGCCCCTCCGGCGCCAACAGCAGAAAGGGGTCGTGTGCGAGGTCGGCGCCGTTGCGCTCGAGGCCGACGCCGAGCGCCTCGGTCAGCTTGCCCGGGCCCGAGCAGAGCTCCCCGTCGGGGCGCTTGCCCCGGCGGGCGCGCATCGCCTCCAGGCCGGTGGTCGGCTCCAGCGCCCGGATCAAGACCGCGGCCGCCTCCCCCTCGGGTTCAGCGACGAAGTTGAGCAGGCTGTGGATGCCGTAGGAGAGGTAGACGTAGGCCAGGCCCGGTGGCCCGAAAAGGACCTCGGTGCGGTCGGTGAGGCCGACATAGGCGTGGCAGGCGGGATCGTCGCGCTCGTAGCTCTCGGTCTCGACGATGGTGCCGCCGACACCGTCGAAGAAGAGCCGGCAGCCGATCAGCTCACGGGCAACAGCGTGAACGGAGCGGTCGAAGAATGCCCGCTCGAGTCGCCCCTCCGAGACCGCACCACCCACCTCAGGCGCGCTCTTCGAGCACCCGCGCCTTGACCGCCGCCAGCGTCTCCCGCGCCTCGCCGATCTGGACCGCGAGCGGCACCGAGCCGGTACCGCCGGCGATCCGCTTCGACTCCAGCCAGCTGCCGCGCCGCAACACCTCGTAGTAGGCCTCGTCGAGGTGCTCGGAGTGGGCCTGGAGCTCCTCCGGGGTGAAGTCGGAGAGGGCGCCGCCGCGCTCGACCGCGTCGCGGACGAGGCCACCGACGATCCCATGGGCCTCGCGGAAGGGCACGCCCTTGCGCACCAGCAGGTCGGCGACCTCGGTCGCGGCCAGCATCTCGTCGCCGGAGGCGTCCTCCATGCGCTCGCGGTTGAACTCGATCCCGGCCAGCATCCCGGCGGTCGCGTCGAGGCAGAGCTCGATCGTTTCGATCGCATCGAAGAGCGGCTCCTTGTCCTCCTGCATGTCCTTGCCGTAGGTCAGCGGCAGCGCGTGCATGACCCCGAGCAGGGTCGCGTAGCTGGCGGCGACGCGGGGGCTCTTGGCGCGCAGCAGCTCGGCCGAGTCGGGGTTGAGCTTCTGCGGCATGATCGAGGAACCGGAGGAGAAGGTCTCGTCGAGCTGGCAGAAGCCGAACTCGGTCGAACTCCAGATCACGAGTTCCGATCCGAGCCGCGAGAGGTGCATCGCGCAGGTCGAGGCGGCGGCCAGGTAGTCGAGGACGAAGTCGCGGTTGGAGGCGCCGTCGATCGAGTTGTGGCTGACGTGCTCAAAGCCGAGGTCGCCGGCGACCGCGTCGCGGTCGATCTCCCAGTTGACCCCGGCCAGAGCGCCGGAGCCGAGCGGCATCACGCTGGCGCTGTCGAGCGCGAACTGGAAGCGCAGGACGTCGCGGGCGAGCATCCAGAAGTAAGCGAGCAGGTGGTGGCCGAGGTAGACCGGCTGGGCGCGCTGGAGGTGGGTGTAGCCCGGCATCGGCCAGTCCTTGTGCGCCTCGGCCAGCTCCAGCAGCCGCTCCATCGCCGCCGCACAGAGCTCGATCGCCTGCAGCGAGTGGACCTGGACGACCATCGCCACGTCGGTGGCGACCTGGTCGTTGCGGGAGCGGCCGGTGTGGAGCTTGCCGGCGAGCGGCCCGATCTCCTCGCCGAGCAGGCGCTCGATCGCCATGTGGATGTCCTCGTCGGAGTCCTCGAAGGCGAAGCCATGCTCGGCCATGCGCGCGCGCACCCGCTCCAGCCCGGTGTCGATCTGCGCCAGCTCGCCCTCGTCGAGGACACCGATCCCGAGCAGGCCGCGAGCGTGGGCCTGCGACTGGTCGATGTCGTAGGCGGCCAGCTGCCAGTCGAACGGCAGCGAGCGGTTGAGCGCCCAGAAGCGCGGGTCTGGATCTTTGCGAAAGCGCCCCATCAGCGGGCGATTATCCCGTTACCGGCGGCTGACCGAGGGTCGAGGCGAGCTGCTGGCAGACGCGGTCCACCTGGGCCTCGCTCATCGCCGGGAAGAAAGGCAGGGCCAGCGAGTGGGCGGACGCCGCTTCGGCGACCGGGAACTGGCCCTCGCGGTAACCGAGCTCGCGCAGGTGTGGGAAGAGGTGGATGCAGGGCAGGTAGGCCTTGCTGGCGACGCCGTTTCGGGCCAGCGCCGCGATCGTCGCATCGCGGTCGACGTCGTCGCCGAGGCGGACGACGTAGACGAACCAGCTGCGCCGCTCCTTGCCGCGGCTGGCGACCGGTGCCTGGACTCCCTCGACCCCGGCCAGGCGCTGCTCGTAGAGCGAGGCGACCGCGGAGCGGCGCTCCAGCAGCGAGTCGAGCTTCTCGACCTGGGCGACGCCGAGCGCGGCCGCAATGTCCGAGAGGCGGTAGTTGAAGCCGAGGCCGCCGTGGTCGAGCCAGCCCATGTCGGCGGCCCGGCCCTGGTTGCGCTCGCTGCGCAGACGCGCCGCGACCTCGGGGTCGCTGGGAACGATCATGCCGCCCTCGCCCGTGGTCATCTGCTTGTTGGCGTAGAAGGCGAAGGTGGCGAGGTTGCCGCGGGTACCGACCCCGCGGCCCTCGTAGTCGCTGGCCCCCAATGCCTCGCAGGCGTCCTCGAGGATGCCTAGGTCGTGACGGTCGGCGAGCGCCTCCAGCTCCGGCATCGCCGCGGGGTAGCCGAAGATGTGGATCGGCAGGACGCCCCCGGTCCGCTCCCCGACCGCCGCCGCGGCGGCGTCGCGGTCGAGGTTCAGCGTTACCGGGTCGACGTCGCAGAAGACCGGCTTCGCCCCCTCGTAGAGCAGGCAGTTGGCGGAGGCGACGAAGCTGAAGGGGCTGGTCAGTACCTCGTCGCCCGGTCCCCAGCCGAGCGCCCGCACACCGAGGTGCAGGGCGGTGGTGCCGCTGGAGACCATGACCGCGTCCTCGACCCCGAGCCAGGCGGCGAGCTCGCGCTCGAAGCGCTCCCCCATCGGCCCCAGCGAGAGCCGGCCGGAGCGCAGCACCTCCAGCACCAGCTCCTCCTCGCGCGGCCCGATCTCGGGCTGCGCCAGCTGGATCTCCTCGGGGCCGCTCATTGGAACGCGTACTCCAGCGAGTCGACCAGCGCCTCCCAGGAGGCCTCGATGATGTTCTCGGAGACACCGATCGTGCCCCACTCGCGGCCGCCGTCGGCGGAGTCGAGCAGGACCCGGGTGACGGCGCCGGTGCCGTGGGCTTCGTCGAGGATCCGCACCTTGTAGTTGGTCAGCTCGATCTCGGCCAGGTGCGGGTAGCGGCCGGCGATCGCGCTGCGCAGGGCCTGGTCGAGCGCGTTGACCGGTCCGTTGCCCTCGGCGACACGGACGTAGCGCTCGCCATCGACCTCGACCTTGATCGTCGCCTCGGTCTCGACCTCGCCGCCGGCCCGCTTCTCGGTGACGACGCGGAAGCTCTCGAGCCTGAACAACGGCTTGTAGCTGCCGGCCTCGCGGCGCAGCAGCAGCTCGAAAGAGGCCGGCGCCGCCTCGTAGTGGTAGCCGTGGTGCTCGCGCTCCTTGAGCCGCTCGATCGCCCGTGCCGCCGCCTCGTCGCCGATCTCCAGCCCCGCCTGCGCGGCCTGGTCGCGGATCGTCGCCTTGCCCGAGAGCTCCGAGGGCAGGACGTTGCGCTGGTTGCCGACCGCGGCCGGGTCGATGTGCTCGAAGGTGCGGGCGTCGGCGGCGACCCCGGCGACGTGCATCCCGCCCTTGTGGGCGAAGGAGTTGCGGCCGACGTAGGGCGCGTCGGGGTTCGGCGTCAGGTTGCAGAGCTCGTCGACGAAGTGGACTGTCTCGGTCAGCGAGGCGAGCTGCTCGGCCGAGACCACCTCGTAACCCATCTTCAACTGCAGCGCGGGCAGGATCGAGGTCAGGTTGGCGTTGCCGCAGCGCTCGCCGTAGCCATTGACCGTCCCCTGGACCAGGCGGGCGCCCTCGCGCACTGCGGCGAGCGAGTTGGCGACCCCGCAGCCGGCATCGTCGTGGACGTGGATGCCGATCTCCGCCCCCTCCCCCAGTTTCGCCACCATCGCCGCGGTCGCTTCGGCAATCTGGTCGGGCAGGCTGGAGCCGTTGGTGTCGCAGAGCGAGAGGTTCTCGGCCCCGGCGGCGACCGCCGCCTCGAGGCAGGCCAGCGCGTAACCGGGGTCGTCGCGGTAGCCGTCGAAGAAGTGCTCGGCGTCGTAGATCACGCGCTTGCCCCGCTCGCGGCAGAAGCCGACCGAGTCGGCGATCATCGTCAGGTTCTCCTCGCGCGAGACCTTGGTCACCTTCTCCAGGTGCAGGCCCCAGGTCTTGCCGACGAGGGTGACGACCGGGGCAAAGAAGCCAACCAGGGTCGCCAGGGCGGGGTCGTCCTCGGCCACGGTGTCGCGGCGCCGGGTCATGCCAAAGGCGCAGATCGTCGCCTGCTCCAGCTCGAGCTCGGCCAGCTGCTCGAACAGCTCCACCTCCTTCGGGTTCGAGCTGGGGAACCCGGCCTCGATCATCTGCACGCCGAGCTTGTCGAGGGCGAGGACGACGCGGGCCTTCTCCGACGCGGAGAGCGACATCCCCTCGCCCTGCATGCCGTCGCGCAAGGTCGTGTCGTAGAGCTTCACCTGTTCCATCTGCTGCCTTTCGAGTCTGAGGTTCGGGGAGAGGCCACGGGGGCCTGCCTGCGCGGCACGAAGCCGCGCCAGCCGCTAGGCGGCTGCGGTAATTCGCCCGATTGACTCGATGAGACGGTGCATCAGGAATTCACTTTACTCGGCGCGTCCACCGCGGCCGGCGCCTCGACGAAGTCGAGCCACTCCAGGTACTCCTCGGCGCGGCCGTAGAGGGCGTCTTCGAACTTGGCCTGCACGTGCGTGGTGATCTCCCCCGGCTTGCCGCCGCCGAGCGGGTGGTCGTCGATCTCGCGCACCGGCACCAGCTCCGCCGCCGTGCCGGTGAGGAAGACCTCCTCGGCCAGGTAAAGCTCGGCCCGGGCGACGTCGCGCTCGACCACGGCATAGCCGAGGTCGCGGGCGATCTGGATCACCGATTTACGGTTGATCCCGTCGAGGATCGAAGCGACGTGCGGCGGCGTCACGATCTCGCCGTCGCGGACCAGGAAGATGTTCTCGCCCGAGCCCTCGCAGACGAAGCCGCGTTCGTCGAGCAGGATCGCCTCGTCATAGCCGGAGTTGTGCGACTCGGTCTTGGCCAGGATCGAGTTGAGGTAGGAGCCCGAGGCCTTGGCGTGTGGAATCGAGCCACCGGGGCTGATCCGTCGCCAGCTCGAGACCTTGGCGCGGATGCCGCCGTTCTTGCTCTCCTCGCCGAGGTAGGCGCCCCAGGGGAAGGCGGCGACGATGACGTCGATCGGCGCGTCCTTCGCGTAGAGGCCGAGGCTGCCGTAGCCGCGGTAGGCGAGCGGCCGGATATAGGCGGAGCGCAGGCCGTTGCGGGTCAGCAGCTCGTGGGTCGCCTGGCGAATCTGCTCGGACGAGTACGGCAGCTCCATGTAGTAGAGCTCGGCCGACTTCTCGAGCCGGGAGAGGTGGTCGGCGTGGCGGAAGATCGCCGGGCCGCGCTCGGTCTCATAACAGCGAATCCCCTCGAAAACGCCGGTTCCGTAGTGCAGGCCATGGCTGAGCACGTGGGTCTGGGCCTGCTCCCAGGGCACGAACTCGCCGTTCTTCCAAATCAAATCCACCTGGTCCATGTTGGAGGGAAGTATGCCCGATCAAACGAAGGTCTTCACCCCCGGAGCCACGAATGACGACCGAAAGCAACAGAAGGAGGCGCAACACCCAATGAAATCCAGACTTCCGCAGCTCAGCTATTCCAATGTGATCGCCACGATCGCGCTGTTCATCGCCCTCGGCGGCGCCGCCGTCGCCGCCGGCCTGCCCAGGAGCAGCGTCGGGGCCACGCAACTGAAGCGAGGCGCGGTAACCGCGGCAAAAATCAAGAAGGGGGCCGTCACCAGCGGCAAGCTGGCGCCTAAGTCGGTCAGCGCCGGCAAGCTCGGCCCCAACGCGGTGCTGCCGGGCAACATCGGCAACGGTGCCATCACCAGCGCCAAGATCGGCGCCGGCGCGGTGATCGCCAGCTCGATCAAGAACGGCGTCATCACCACCAACAAGCTCAACAGCAAAGCCGTGACCGCGGACAAACTCGCCGCCAACGCGGTGACCACGCCGGCCCTCGCCAACGAATCGGTGACGCCGGCCAAGCTGAGCAAAGAATTCCCGCCGGTCCTCGGGACCTTGAAAAGCGGCCAGACGCTGCGCGGCGTGTTCGACCTCGGCTCCGGCGGCGGCGGCGAAGAGCTGACGCGCTCGGCGGTCAGCTTCCAGTTCCCCCTGCTCGCCACGCCGACGGTGAACGTGCTCCAGCCAGGCGCCACCAACGCCAACTGCGCGGGCCTCGGCAGCGGTGCTGCCCAGACGCCGCAGGCCACCCCCGGCAACCTCTGCATCTACGTGACCGCGAAAGAAAACCTCGATGAAACCGGCTCGTTCGCGCCGCTCGCGACGGAGAACAACACGAGGCTCGGCTTCGGCCTGGTCGTCAAACCGAAAACGGCGCAGCCGTACTTCGCCTACGGACAGTGGGCGGTGACCGCTCCCTAAGCGGCGAGCGCCTCGAGGACCGCGTCGGTCATCTCGGCGGTCCCGACCTCGACTTCGGCGGGGACGTCTGGCATCGGTGGAGTTGTCAGCGTCCCCGCGGCGAGGTCCGGAGTGCGCAGGCCTTGCTCCAGTGCGACATCGACGGCCGCCTCGATCCGGGCAGCGTCGTCGGGTCGGTCGAGGCCGTGGCGCAGCATCATCGCCACCGAGAGGAAGGTCGCCAGCGGATTGGCGATGCCTTTGCCGGCGATGTCGGGAGCGGAGCCGTGGACCGGCTCGAAGAGTCCGGGCTCGCCCTCGGTGCCGAGGCTGGCGGAGGGCAGCATTCCCAGCGAGCCGGTCAGCATCGCCGACTCGTCGCTGAGGATGTCGCCGAAGAGGTTCTCGGTGACGATCACGTCGAACTCGGCCGGGCGCGAGACCAGCTGCATCGCCGCGTTGTCGACCAGTAGGTGGTCGAGGGCGACGTCGGCGTAGTCGGGGGCGATGCGGGTCACGACCTCGCGCCAGAGCCGCGAGGTCTCCAGCACGTTGGCCTTGTCGACCGAGGTGACCCGCGGCTTGCGGCCGGAGTTCTCGGCACGGCGGCGGGCGGCTTCGAAGGCGACGCGGGCGATGCGCTCGACTTCCGCGGCGCTGTACTCACAGGTGTCGTGGGCAACGTCCCCCGAGCGGCCGCTGTCACCGAAGTAGATACCGCCGGTGAGCTCGCGGACGACGAGCAGGTCGGTGCCGGAGATCCGCTCTTCCCGCAGCGGGCTGGCTCCGATCAGAGCCGGGCTGGGCCGAACCGGGCGCAGGTTGGCGTAGAGGCCCATGCCCTTGCGGAGGCCGAGCAGGCCCTGCTCGGGGCGCGGTGCATCGGGATCGGTGGTGTCCCACTTGGGGCCGCCCACGGCCCCGAGCAGGACAGCGTCGGCGGCGCGGCAGGCTTCCAGTACCTCGTCGGTGAGAGCGGTGCCGTGGGCGTCGATCGAGACGCCGCCCAGCAGTCGCTCCTCAAACTCGAACTCGCCCAGCGATTCGAGCAGGCGCTGTGCAGCGGCGACGATTTCCGGGCCGATGCCATCGCCGGGGAGGACGACTATGCGGGGTGGACTGCTCACGCCGCCGGACTCTAAGGGTTGGGCGCGAAGCCGCGTTAGCCGGCGACGGCCTCGATGTTGAGGCGCACGTAGTCGAGGACCAAGGGCCGCTCGGACTCCGCCAGGATCGCCTCGGCGAACGGACGCCGCCGCTCCGGGGGCAGCTGCGCCAGCAATGGCCCCAGGGTGACGGTCGAGGTGAAGGCGAGCGGGTCCGGCGGCTGCACCGGCTTCGGCTGCAGCCAGCAGCGCACGTCGGTGAATCCGGCGGCGCGGAGGCGGGCCTCGGTCTCCTCGGCGCCGGCGAAATTCCACATCCCGCCCGCCCCGGAAAGATGCACGGCGAACTCGGGACGGGCGGCGACGGACGCGATTGCCTGCGCGTGTCTGGCGACGTTGCCCTCTCCCCCGCACTGGGCAACCAGGCGGCCGCCCGGGCGGAGCGCCGCCCGCAGGCGCCGGAAAAGCACGTCATGGTCGAGGATCCAGTGGAAGGTCGCGGTCGAGAAGATCAGATCCACCGGCTCGACCAGCTCGAGCTCGGAAAGGTCGACGATCAGGTAAGTGGCTCCGTCCCGCAGCCGCTCCCGCGCTTTGGCCACCATCGCCTCGGAGCCGTCGGCCGCGATCACGCTTCCCTTGGGCACGCGCTTGGCCAGCTCCGCGGTCACCCGGCCCGAGCCACAACCGGCGTCGAGAACCGCCTCGTCGCCACGCAGCTCCAGGCGCTCGAGCACCTCGACCCCCCAGCTGAACTGCGGATCGGAGACCGCGTCGTAGGTCTCCGCGTCCCACTCGCGGGCGCTGCTGTTCATCGGCCGCGCCGGCTCGGCGCTCACAGCGCGGTCGTCACCGGCCCACGCTCGGCGCCACCGGCGGCCTCGAAGCGGTCGATCGCAGCCCCGTTCTCCAGCGTGATCGCGATGTCGTCGAGCCCGTTCAGCAGCCGGTGCTTGACGTCGGGCTCGACCGCGAAGTTGAAGACGCCGGCGGCGCAGGTGACGGTCTCGTCGTCGACGTCGATCCGCGCCTCCCCCGCTTCGGCCACCAGGCGGCAGTGCTCCTCGTCGAGGATCGCCGGCAGCAGCCCGATCTTGGTGCAATTCGAGTAGAAGATGTCGGCGAAGGACGGGGCGACGATCGCCTGGAAGCCGAAGTCCTCCAGCGCCCAGGGCGCGTGCTCGCGGGAGGAGCCGCTGCCGAAGTTGCGCCCGGTGACCAGGATCGGGTTCGGTTCCAGCTCGATCTCGCCGTCGCGGATCCAGTCGTAGAAGAGGAACTCGCCGAAGCCGGTCCGCTCGACCCGCTTGAGGAACTGCTTGGGGATGATCTGGTCGGTGTCCACGTCGTGTCGGTCCAGGACCGACACCTTGCCCTCGATCACGTCGATCGGCCTCATCTTCAGCTCCAGTTCCTGATGTCGACGAAATGTCCCTCGATCGCGGCCGCGGCCGCCATCTTCGGGCTGACCAGGTGGGTGCGCCCACCCTTGCCCTGCCGTCCCTCGAAATTGCGATTGGAGGTCGAGGCGCAGCGCTCGCCCTCCATGAGGATGTCGGGGTTCATCCCCAGGCACATCGAGCACCCCGCCTCGCGCCATTCGAAGCCGGCGCCGCGGAAGACCTCGTCCAACCCCTCGGCTTCGGCGGTTGCCTTGACCTGCTGGGAGCCGGGCACGACCATCGCCCGCACCGAGCCGGCGACCCTGCGGCCGTCGACTACCTCGGCGGCCTCGCGCAGGTCCTCGATCCGCGAGTTGGTGCAGGAGCCGATGAAGACCCGTTCCGGCGCCACCTCGGTCATCGGCGTGCCGGCCGTGAGGCCCATGTAGACCAGCGCTCGTTCGGCCGATTCGCGGTCGCCCGACGAGTCCATCGCCGCCGGATCGGGGACCGCGTCGGTGACCTCGCAGACCATTCCGGGGTTGGTGCCCCAGGTGACCATCGGCGAGATCGCGCCGGCATCGACCTCGACCTCGGTGTCGAACGTCGCCTCGGGGTCGCTCGGCAACTGGCGCCAGCGCTCGACAGCGGCGTCGAAGTCGGCGGGGGCGGCGGGGCGGCCGCGGACCCACTCGAAGGTGTGCTCGTCGGGGGCGATCATGCCGGCCCGGCCGCCGCCCTCGATCGTCATGTTGCAGATCGTCATCCGACCCGGCATCTCCAGGACCTCGATCGCCGGCCCGGCGTACTCGACCGCGTAGCCGGTCATGCCGCCGGTTCCGAGGCGGCCGATCGTCGCCAGGATCAGGTCCTTGGGCGTGACCCCGGAGCCGAGCTCGCCGGAGTAGGAGATCCGCATCGTCTTCGGCCGTTTCTGAACCAGGCACTGCGTCGCCAGCACGTGCTCGACCTCGGAGGTGCCGATGCCGAAGGCGAGCGAGCCGAAGGCGCCGTGGGTGGAGGTGTGGCTGTCGCCGCAGACGATCGTCATGCCCGGCTGGGTGACGCCCAGCTCCGGGCCGATCACGTGAACGATGCCCTGGCGGTCGGAGCCCAGCGAGTAAAGCGGGATGCCGAACTCCTCGCAGTTGCGCTCCAGGGTTTCGACCTGGACGCGGGAGAGCTGATCGGCGATCAGGCGCGCGGCCATGGTGCCGTCGGTGGGCACGTTGTGATCGGCGGTGGCCAGCGTCTTGTCGGCCCGGCGCAGCGGCCGGTCCGCCAGTCGCAGCCCATCGAAGGCCTGGGGCGAGGTGACCTCGTGGACCAGGTGCAGGTCGATGTAGATCAGGCCCTCGGAGACCTCGTGGGCCCCCCAGATCTTCTCGAACATGTTTTGCGGCATCTCGTCTTCCTCTCTAGCCGCGCCTGAGGCCGGCGGCGATCACGGCGATGAACCGGGTCGGGTCCTCGCCATCGTTCTCGAAATGATGGGGCAGGTCGGCGTCGAAGGTGACGCTGTCGCCGCTGGAAAGGTCGTGGCGGGCGCCCTCGACGAAGAGCGCCAGATGCCCATTCAGGACGACCGCGGTCTCGCGGCTGCCGGGCTCGTGCATCGGCGGGTCCTGGCGGCCTCCGGTCGACGCCCCGGGCTCCAGGGTGTGCAGGGACACGTCGGCCCGCTGTCCGGGCAAGGGCGGCGTCAGCTCCTCGAAGCGGTGACCGCCGCGCTCGAAGCGCCGGCGCTCACCGGCGCGGCTGACGGCCACGTGCTCGCCCTCATCGAGGCGCAGCAGCTGCGACAGCGTCAGCTCCAGCCCGGCGGCGATCTTCTCGGCGACTGCCAGGGTCGGACTGGTCTCCCCCCGCTCGACCTGCGAGAGCATCGGTGCACTGACCCCGCTGCGCTCGGCCAGGTCGCGCAGCGAGAAGCCCATCGCGTCGCGCAGGGCTTTGATCCGGGGCCCGACGGTGGCCGAGGGATCGACCTGGTTCGGTGCGACCTCGCGTCGGGACGGCGGGGCAGCGGTGGCTGAGTCGGTCATGGTGCGTACGTTATCACGGACAGTTGTATTGGTTGAGGAGCTCCCTCAGGTCCGCAGCAATCTCCTCCGGAATATCGAGGAGTTGGCGCCAGGTCACCCTCGTGCTTCTGTATCCGGCCGCCGCGAGACGCCGATCGCGATCCCGATCGCTCTCGAAGGCCATCCGGGTGCCGTGCGTGGCGAAGCCGTCGAGCTCGACTATGACCCTTGCTTGCGACCAGAGGCAGTCGGCCTGGTAACGATGCCGCCCGATCGTGAGCCAAGCGTTGAAACGTGGGCAGGGCAGGCCGGAGCGCGCAAGAAAGGCACGGAATCGCGCCTCCAGCTCCTCTCGGGTCATTCCCGGAGGAAGCTCACGACGCCGGCGCAGGCACTCGCGGATCACCTTGGCACCCCGCCGCCGCGGATAGCGCTCCAGCAGATCATCGAGCGAAAGCGCGTCATAGAGGCGGAGCCGTTCCGACTGGCGCAGGCCTCGATCGACGGCATCGACGTGCGAGACCGCGGCCATGTCGAGGAGCGTGCGGGGAACGGTCGTCGCCGGAATCCCGCGCTCGACCGTCCTCTCATCGGCCGGCAGGGCGGCAAAGTGGCGCTGGATGCCACCTCGCGATCGGCTCTTCGAAGGAGTCGTCACCTCGATCGCACGGCTCGTCGGATCGCGCATCCCCCAGAGCGCCGCCGCCGAGCGATGACTGAGCACGGCGCCTGGCCCGCAGGCGAGAACAGCCGCCATCCATCGCGCCTGCTGGGAGAGCACCCGATGGCCAACCGCATAGACCCCTCGGTACAAGGAATGCAGGCGCCCGGCCCCCAATCGCACCGCGATCGCCTCCCTTCCCAATCCGAGCGCGAGCAGCTGCCGCCGCGCCACAACCCCGTGTTGCCCCTCGGCCAGCTCCGCGATGCGCTGGTCGAAGGCACGCGTCTGCTCCAGTACGTCCATAGGACGTACAAGTGCAGACGCGTGCGGACCTCGCCCCCTTGGGGGCGGTTAAGGACCCGGGGTGCGCTCGACGGCGGCTGCGGCAGTGGCGGATTCGGCCTCGCGGGTGGCGGCGCCTTCGAGGGCGTTGGACAGGGCTCGCACGTAGGCACGGGCGGAGGCCTCGAGGATGTCGGTGGCGACGCCCTGGCCGGTCGCCAGGCGGCCGGCGGTGCGCAGCATCACGGTCACCTCGCCGAGGGCGTCCTCTCCCCCGGTCACCGCCTCGACCGTGTACTGGGCCAGCTCGCACTCGGTCTCGGTCGCTGATTGGATCGCGCGGAAGATCGCGTCGACCGGTCCATCGCCGCCGGACTCGCCGACGACCTCCTCGCCGGAGGGCAGCGTCACCGCCACCTTGGCGACGGGCTCGCGACGGGAGCCCGCCTCGACCTCGAACCAGGCCAGCTCGTGGGCATCGGAGCGCTCGCGCATCTCATCGGAGACGATCGCCTCCAGGTCGAGTGCGGTCACCTGCTTCTTGCGATCGGCGACCTCCTTGAAGGCCTTGAAGGCGGCGTTGAGGGCGTTGCCCTCGACCTGGAAGCCCAATTGCTCCAGGGCGTCTTTCAGGGCGTGGCGGCCGGAGTGCTTGCCCAGCACGATCGAGTTCGACTCCAAGCCGACTTCGGTCGCGTCCATGATCTCGTAGGTACTGCGCTCCTTCAGCACGCCATCCTGGTGGATCCCGGACTCGTGGGCGAAGGCGTTGCGGCCGACGATCGCCTTGTTGGGCTGGATCGCGTAACCGGTCAGGCGCGAGACCATGCGGCTGGTACGGGCGATCTCGCGGCTGTTGACCCCGGTCGTGAGGCCGTGGACGTCCTCGCGGACCTTGACCAGCATCGCGATCTCCTCCAGCGAGCAGTTGCCGGCGCGCTCGCCGATCCCGTTGACGGCGCACTCGACCTGCCGCGCCCCGGCCAGGACGCCGGCGTAGGAGTTGGCAACCGCCAGCCCCAGGTCGTCGTGGCAGTGGACCGACATCTCGACCCCGCGCAGCGCCGGTACCAACTCATACAAGCGGCGGAAGTAGTCCGCGTACTCCTCCGGCGTGGTGTAGCCGACGGTGTCGGGGATGTTGACGACGGTCGCGCCCTCCTCGACCGCGATTGCGCAGACCTCGGCGGTGAACTCGATCTCGGCCCTGGTCGCGTCCATCGGCGAGAACTCGACGTCCTCGCAGTAGGACTTGGCCAGGGAGACGGCCGCCCGCGCCTGCCCCTTGACGTCCTCGCGGTCGGTCTGCAGCTGGTGCTCGATGTGGATGTCGGAGGTGGAGATGAAGGTGTGGATGCGCGGGCGCTGAGCGTCGCGCACCGCTCCCCAGGCGGCGTCGATGTCGGCCTTGTGGGTGCGGGCGAGGCCGCAGACCACCGGACCCTCGACCACCCGCGATATTTTCTGAACGGCCTCGAAGTCGCCGGGGGAGGTGATCGGGAAACCGGCCTCGATCACGTCGACCCCCAGCCGTGCCAGCTGCTGGGCGATCTCGACCTTCTCAGCGGTGTTCAGCGAAATTCCGGGGGACTGCTCGCCGTCCCTCAGGGTGGTGTCGAATATGTGGACGCGGTTGGCGTCAGATGCGGGTCCCATGCGGACCTCCTCCTTCTCTACTGCGTTTGAATGACCTCTGTCTCTCGCGGCTATCGCGCCGCCCAGCGCTATTCCCCCCGAGGGGGGAGGAGAAGGAGAAGCGCAAGGCTGTCGAACCGGTGGGTCATTCGCTTAGGGCAGGGTAGCGCAGACCGGCGCGGCATCGGGGCCTTTTCGTAGGCTCGAGCGCATCGAGACCTCCTCGCCACAGCGGATCAACTGGCTCGCCCTCTTCGCCATGGGAATCGCCGTGGTCGTGATCGCCAACGACTTCTCGGCGATCAACGTCGCCCTGCCGACGATGGAGAAGGACTTCGACACCGACATCAACACGATCCAGTGGGTGGTCAACGCCTATGCGCTGACCTTCGGGGTGATGATCGTCACCGGCGGGCGCCTGGCCGACATGTTCGGGCGCCGCAACGCCTTCTTCCTCGGCACCGCGATCTTCGCCTCGATGTCGGCGCTTGGCGGCGCCGCCCAGTCGGAGGCCTGGCTGATCGCCTGCCGCACCCTGATGGGGATCGGCGGGGCCCTGATGTGGCCGGCGATCCTCGGCATGACCTTCGCGATCCTGCCCGAAGAGAAGGCCGGCCTGGCCGGCGGGATCATCCTCGGCGCCGCCGGGCTCGGCAACGCGGTCGGGCCGCTGATCGGCGGCGTTCTCACCGACACGCTCAGCTGGCGCTGGATCTTCTACCTCAACGTCCCGATCGCGATCTTCGCCGTCGCCGTCACCTACTTCCTGGTTCACGTCAAGGAGCCCGAAGCCAGGGACCAGCGGATCGACTACGCCGGAATCGCGGCGCTCTCGGTCGGGCTGGTCTCGTTGCTGATCGCCCTCGACCAGGTCGCCGACTGGGGCTGGAGCGACCCGCGGGTGGTTGGACTGCTGGCGCTTGCCGCAGTCCTCGTCATCGCCTTCGTCCCGATCGAGCGGCGGGCCGGCGCCCATGCCCTGGTGCCGCGGGAGATCATGCGCAACCGCAGCTTCACCGCCTCCTGCGTGGCGATTCTCTTCATGTCGGCGACCTTCTTCGCCTCGCTGCTCTACCTGCCGCAGTTCATGGAGAAACAGTTCGGCTACTCGCCGCTGGAGGCAGGCGTTGGGATCCTCCCCTTCCTCGGCGTCTTCGCTCTCGCCTCCTTCGTCGCCGGGCCGCTCTACAACCGGCTCGGCGCCAAGCCGCTGGCCGTCTTCGGCGCCGCCTGCATCACCGTGGCGCCGTTCCTCTTCTCGCAGGTGGACGCGGGCTCGACCTACGGCTCGCTGGTTCCCGGCATGGTCGTGCTCGGGCTCGGGGTCGGCAGCTTCTACCCGACCGCGACTACTGCCGGGGTCACCTCGGTCGACGATTCCCAGACCAGCCTCGCCGGCGGCATCGTCTACATGTTCCAGATCGCCGGCGGCTCGATCGGGCTGGGCCTGACCACGACCGTCTTCTCCGCCGCGGTGCCGCCCTTCGTCGACGGCGTTCAGGCCGGTTTCCGGCTCGACGCCGGGCTCTCTCTGGTCGGCTTCCTGGTCTCGCTGCTATTCGTCGGCGGCACCCTGCTCTCGCGCCGGCGCACGGCCGAGCAGGCCGCCTGACCGGGCGTCATTGAAAAAGTTCGTTGCGGCCGGCGCCGCCGCTGAGAATGTCCTCGCCGTTGCCCCCTCGCAGCAGGTCGTCCCCCCAACCGCCGCCGAGGCGATCGTCGCCGGAACCGCCGAAGAGGGAGTCGTTGCCGCCGCGGCCGTTCAAGTCGTCGTTGCCGCTGCCGCCGACGAGCTTGTCGGCTCCCGCCCCACCCATCAGCCGGTCGTCACCCGGTCCACCACGCAGGGTGACCGCGGTCGGGATGACCGCCGCGACGATGATCGAGTCGTTGCCGCCGCCGGCATTGACTTCGAAGCCGGCGATCGATGCCGCTTCGCAGAGCAACTCGCTTTCGTTGCCTTCCGGGTGAGTGCAGACATCGCCGCCGACTTCGAGTGGCTGCCCGAGCGTGTCGATGATGTAGGTGCGACCGTCGGGACTGAGCTTGATGTTGATCACGTTGGCTTCCGAGCCCCCGGCGAGCAGCACGGTCAGCGATGGTTCGGCCGCGTGGGCGCTCGCGGCAGCCCACGCCACCAGCACCGTCATCGCAGTCAGGATCGCTCTTTTCATCGCAAAATCGCTCCGGCTCGATTGCCGGGGCCTGCTTAAGGGAACAACACGACCTTGCCGACGTTGCGGCGCTGAGCGATGAATTCGTGGGCCTCGCCGGCACGGTCGAAGGGGAACGCCTCGGCGACCACCGGCTCCAGCCAACCACCTTCGAGATCGGCCATCAGCGGCTCGGTGACACGGTCGAGGTTGCCCTCGCGGTCCCACCAGCTGAGCATGTTGAGGCCGAACACACCCTTGTTCTCGTTCATCAGCAGCAGGCTCTTCCACCAGGGCATCGTCGCCAGCGGCATCTTCACCAGGCTCTTCAACGTCGCCGGCAGGTCGCGGCCGCGAGCGTTCGTGCTCTCCGACAGCCCGTACATCACCAGCCGCCCGCCGGAGCGCAGCAGCCTGTAGTCCTTGCGGAACGAGGTCGGGCCGAGTGCGTCGACGATCAGGTCGACGCCCTCGCCATTGGTGATCCGCATCACCTCGGTCTCGAAGTCCTGGCTGCGGTAGTCGATCGCATGCTGGACGCCCTGAGCGCGGATCGCCCCGTGCTTGCCGGGCGAGGCGGTGCCGAAGATCTCGGCGCCGGCGTTGCGGGCAATCTGGGTGGCGGAAATGCCAACACCGCCACCGGCCGCATGGATGAGGACGCGATCGCCCTTCCGCATCCCTCCCATCAGGATCAGCGCCGCGTAGGCGGTGCCGTAGTTGACGGGGAAGGCGGCGCCCTGCTCGAAGCTGAGACGGTCGGGCAGTGGCAGCACCTGGGCGGCGTCGACGCTGACCAGCTCCGCCTGGCCGCCGAAGCGGGTGCCGGCGACGACGCGGTCACCGAGCTCCCAGCCACTGACGCCCTCGCCCAAGCTCTCGACCTCGCCGGCGACCTCGTAACCGAGCACGCAGGGCGGCTTCGGGGCGTCCGGGTAAAGGCCGACACGGGCCATCGTGTCGGCGAAGTTGATGCCGGCGGCGCGCACGGCGATGCGGACCTGGCCCGGACCCACGACAGGGTCAGGGCGCTCTTGCACCTTCAAAACCTCGGGACCGCCGGTCCCCGTCAACACCACCGCCCGCATGGGCGGGAACCTTAGACGGCGCGGGGAATCGAGACGTAGACGGCTTAGAGGTCGACCGAGCGACCGACCGCGAAACCGCCCAGGCCGAGGATCTTCTCGATCGTCTCGGCCCGCACGGGAGCGTCGGTGGTGAGCGCCATCACGGCCTTGTCGCCGCCCTGCTCGGCGCCGACGGCGGCGGAGACGATGTTGACGCCCTCCTCGCCGAACATCGTCCCGACCCGGCCGATCATCCCCGGCTGGTCGGCGTAGCGAAAGACGGAGAGATGCTCGGCAAATGGCAGGTAGAAGCCCTCGCCCCAAACCGAGACCAGGTAGGGCTCGTTGCGGGGGCCGACGCTGGTGCCGGCGACCTCGACCTCGTTGTCGCCGGAGCCGACCCGGACCGTGACCAGCTCGGTGAAGTCGTCGGTGCTGGCGTCGTTGGTCTCGACCAGCTCGATCCCGCGCTCCTCGGCCATCTGCGGCGCGTTGACCAGGTTGACCGGCTCCTCGGTGTTGCCGGCGAGGATGCCGGCGAGAACGGCGATCCCGAGCAGGCGGGTGTCGTGGGAGGCGATGCGGCCGCGGAACTCGGCGCTGACGCGGTCTACAGAGCCGTCGCCGAGGCCCTGGGCGAGGCGGCCGAGCTTTTCGCAGAGCGGCACGAAGGGCGCCAGCGCCTCCATCGCCTCGGGCCGGACGGCGGCGATGTTGACGGCATTGGTGACGACACCGCCGCTGAGCGCCGCGGTCACCTGCTCGGCGGTGACGACGCCGGCGCGGTCCTGCGCCTCCGCGGTCGAGGCGCCGAGGTGGGGCGTGACGACGACATCGTCGCGGCTGAAGATCGGGTGCTCGGTAAAGGGCTCGGAGGGGAAGACGTCCAGCGCGGCGCCGCCGAGCTTGCCCGACTCGAGGCCCGCCAGCAGCGCATCGAGATCGACCAGCTCGCCGCGGGCGCAGTTGACGAGCCGAGCCCCGTCCTTCATCGCCGCGATCGTCTCGGTACCGATCAGCCCGATCGTCTCCGGCGTCTTCGGCACGTGCAGGGTGACCAGGTCGGAGCGGCCGAGGACCTCCTCGACGCTCTCCAATCCCTCGACCCCGAGCTCGCGGAAGCGCTCGGCGGAAACGAACTTGTCGAAGGCAACAACGTCCATCTCGAAGCTCTGGGCGCGTTTGGCGACAAGCTGGCCGATGCGCCCGAAGCCGATCACGCCGAGGGTCTTGCCGTAGAGCTCGGCGCCCTTGAACCTGGCCCGATCCCAGCGCCCGGCGACAAGCGATTCATGGGCCTGCGGGACGTTGCGGAAGAGGGCGAGGGCGAGGGCCAGGGTGTGCTCGGCGGCGGCGACAGAGTTCGACTCGGGCGCGTTGGCGACGATGATGCCGCGGCGGGTGGCGGCGGGGATGTCGACGTTGTCGACGCCGGTGCCGGCACGGCCGATCACCTTCAGGTTGGTCGCCAGCTCGATCAGCTCCGGCGTCATCTTCGTCGCCGAGCGGATCAGGATCGCGTCGTAGGCGCCAATCTTCTCGCGCAGCTCCTGGTCGGACATCTCGAGGCCGAGGTCGACCTCGAAGTTGGCGCGCAGCAGGTCGACGCCGGTGTCGGCGATCTTCTCCTTGACCAGGACCTTCACTTGGCGACTCCCTCCACGTTGGCGAGGACCCAGTCGATGCAGGCGGTCAGCGCCTCGACGTCGTCGGGCTCGACCGCGGGGAACATCCCCACCCGCAGCTGGTTGCGGCCGAGCTTGCGGTAGGGCTCGACGTCGACGATGCCGTTGGCGCGCAGGGCGGCGGCGAGGGCGGCGGCATCGACCGAATCGTCGAAGTCGATCGTGCCGACGACCAGCGAGCGCTTGGCCGGATCGGCGACGAAGGGCGTGGCGACGTCGCTGCGCTCGGCCCAGCCGTAAAGGCGCCCGGAGGAGTCGGAGGTCCGCTCCACGCACCAGTCGAGGCCGCCGTTGCCGAGCATCCACTCGATCTGGTCGGCGAGCAGCAGCAGGGTCGCCAGGGCGGGCGTGTTGTAGGTCTGCTGCTTGCGCGAGTTGTCGAGCGCCGTCGGCAGCGAGAGGAATTCCGGCTGCCAGCGGTCGGCGGCGCCGTCGAGCTCCTCGATCCGGGCGATTGCGGCCGGGCTCAACAGCGCCAGCCAGAGACCGCCCTCGGCGCCGAAGGACTTCTGCGGGGCGAAGTAGTAGGCGTCGGCGTCGCTCACGTCGACGGGAAGGCCGCCGGCGCCCGAGGTGGCGTCGATCAGGACCAGAGCGTCACCGGCGTCGGCGGGGCGCGCGACCGGAACCATGACCCCGGTCGAGGTCTCGTTGTGGGCCCAGGCGATCACGTCAGCGGCGGGATCGACACTCGGCGCCGGCGCGTCGCCCGGCTCGGCCGCGATCACGATCGGGTCGCCGAGGAACGGCGCATTGGCGGTCGCCTTGGCGAACTTGGCCGAGAACTCGCCGTAGGTGAGGTGCAGGGCGCGCTCGCGCACGATCCAGGCCGCGGCGGCGTCCCAGAACGCGGTCGTGCCGCCGTTGCCGAGGGCGACCTCGTAGCCGTCGGGCAGCGAGAAGAGCTCGGCCAGTCCGGAGCGGACCCGGCCGACCAGGTCGCGGACGGGCTTCTGGCGGTGCGAAGTGCCCATCAGGTCCGAGCGCTGGGCCAGCGCTCCCAGCGCCTCCGGCCTCACCTTCGAGGGCCCGCAGCCGAAGCGGCCGTCGGCCGGCTTCAGCTCAGCCGGGATCTGCGCGGTGTGGGTTGCCGGGGTCGCCATCGGGCTCGACAGGTTATTGACCGCCGCGGGTGGACTCCCGCCGGGGCCGGGGGTAGGCTCGCGGCGCTGTGCTGGCAGTCCCGTCCAACCCGAGGGAGAACCGTGTATCCAATTAGTTACGAAGCCGATTTCAACCCCGAACCGAACCGCTGGACGACGTTCTTCCGGCTGCTCCTGGCAATCCCATGGTTGATCGTCGGCGCCTTCTGGGGGATCCTCTTCGCCTTCACGCACTTCTTCGCCTGGGTCGCCGTGGTGATCCTCGGGCGCTACCCGCAGTGGCTGTACGAGTTCAACTCCGGCGTCGTCCGCTTCTCGATCCGCACTTCCGCCTGGATCTACCTGCAGACCGACGTCTGGCCGCCATTCAGCCTCAGCGACGACCCCAGCTACCCGATCCGGGTCAACATCGCCCCGCGAGCGGAGCGCCAGAGCCGCTTGAAGGCCTTCTTCCGCATCATCCTCGTCCTGCCGGTGCTGCTCGTGCTCTCCTACGGGACCCAGTACATCCAGCTGCTCGCCGGCATGGTTGCCTGGCTGACGATCGTCTTCCGCGGTTATCTGCCGGAGGGGGTCAACAGCATGATGACCTTCGTCAACAGCTTCCACGCCCGCGTCCTCGGCTACCTGGCGATCCTCACCGACGACTACCCGCCGATCGGGATCGAGCGCGCCAAGGCCGGCAGCCAGACCGTCGCCCCCGTCCCTCCAGCCGCACCGCCGGCTCCTCCGGCGATGCCGAGCATCTGAGGTCGCCGCAATGAACGACGCGGCCAACGAGAACGTGTCCAAAGGCGAGGGCTACGCCGTCGCCAACCTCACCGACCTCGGCGAGGGTCCGGGCTTCCGCAAGATCCGCAAGGAGCTCGGCGTCACCGCCTTCGGCGTCAACGCGATCGTCCTGCCCCCCACCTACGAGACCGGCAGTCACTTCCACGACGAGCAGGAGGAGCTCTACTTCGTCCACAGCGGCGAAGTCGAGTTCACCTTCGGCGACGGCTCGACCCAGCGGCTGGGCCCCGGCGGCCTCGCCTGGGTCGACGCCCCCACCTCCCGCAAAGTGAGAAACCTCAGCGACTCCGAGGAGGCCGTCTACGTGATCGTTGGCGGCAAAGATGGCTACGTGGGTCGCGACGGCAAACTGGCCGAGGGCGAGACTCACCGGTAGGTCAGCTGGGGCAGAGGGTCGGGGACCCCTTCGCCGGAGACCGTCGCGCAGCTAATCGAGCCCCGAGGGTTCCGGCGCGGTTCCCTGAGCCTCCGTCGAAGGGGTCCCCGACCCTCTGCGCGCGAACGAGCTTCCGTTACGGCCGAAGGTGCGGAACCTCTCAAGAGAAGCAAGGGCGCGAGATCACTACGTGAAATGAGCTGCGTACCTCCGGCCGAGGGCTCTGATTATGCGCTGGCGGGAAGCACACGCTCCTTGACCCGAGCAGAGCTTCCGTGAAGGAGGGCTGTGTGCCCCTCTCCCGGAGGCTCAAGGAACCGCGCCTGAACCCTGGCAGGCGACCCCAGCTGCGCGACGGTCTCCGGGAGAGGGGCACACAGCCCTCCCCCCGCACGCCATCCCCCTACTTCGTGTCTTTAAACCCCTGATCGATCCAAGGCATCATCGTCCGCAAGTCTTTGCCGACGTCCTCGATGTCTGAACCCTGAAGCTCCTCGCGCATCCGGTCGAAGTTCTCGTTACCCGCCTTGTTCTCGGCGATGAACTCGCGGGCGAAGTCGCCGGACTGGATCTCGGAGAGGATTTGCTTCATCGCCGCCTTGGTCTCCTCGGTGATCACGCGTTTGCCGCGGGTGAGGTCGCCGTACTCGGCCGTGTTGGAGATCGAGTGATGCATCCCCTGGATGCCCTTCTCGTACATCAGGTTGGCGATCAGCTTCAACTCGTGCAGGCACTCGAAGTAGGCCAGGCGCGGGTCGTAGCCGGCCTCGACCAGGGTCTCGAAGCCGGCCTGGACCAGCTCCGAGGCACCGCCGCAGAGGACGGCCTGCTCGCCGAAGAGGTCGGTCTCGCACTCGTCTTTGAAGCTGGTCTCGATCACCGCGGCGCGGCCGCCGCCGATGCCGGACGCGTAGGCGAGGACGAGGTCGTGGGCGTTGCCGCTGGCGTCCTGGTGGACGGCCATCAGGCAGGGGACGCCGTTGCCTTCCTCGTACTGGCGGCGGACCAGGTGGCCGGGGCCCTTGGGCGCGACCATGCCGATGTCGACGCCGGCGGGCGGCTGGATCTCGTTGAAGTGGATCGCGAAGCCGTGGGCGAAGAGCAGGAGGTTGCCGGGGGCAATGCCGTCGGCGATCTCGGCGTTCCAGACCTCGGACTGCCTCTCGTCCGGCAGCAGGATCATCACCAGGTCGCCACGGCTGGCGGCTTCGGCGACGTCAAGCACCTCCAATCCCGCCGCTTCGGCCTTGGCGCGGCTGGAGGAGTCGGGACGCAGGCCGACGACGACGTCGACTCCCGAGTCCTTGAGATTGAGGGCGTGGGCGTGCCCCTGGGAGCCGTAACCGAGGATCGCGACGGTCTTGCCGTCGAGCTTGCCGAGGTTGGCGTCTTTGTCGTAGAAAATGTCGTCAGTGCGCATGGCCGGGAGGCTATCCAACCGCCCTAGCGGAGCGCCCTGCGCATCAGCTTGCCGGAGGGCGTGCGGGGCAGCGCCGCCGCCAGCTCGACCCGCTTGGGCACCTTGAAGCCGGCCAGCGATTCGGCGCAGTGGCGGCGCAGTTCGTCCGGCGTCGCCGCCGAGTCGCTCTCGAGGACCACGATCGCGGTCACCGCCTGCTGCCACTCGGGGTCCTCGCGGCCGACGACGGCGGCGTCGGCGACCTCGGGGTGGCGCAGCAGCACCTCCTCGACCTCGGCCGGGACGACGTTCTCGCCGCCGCTGACGATCATGTCGTCGATCCGGTCCTTGACGTAGAGGAAGCCCTCCTCGTCGATGTGGCCGAGGTCGCCGGTGTGCAGCCAGCCATCGGCATCGGCGCGACCGGGGGCGACGGTCGGGCCCTGGACCAGGATCTCCCCGTCGAGGATCCGCAGATGGGTGGTCAATAAGGGTTGGCCGGCGGAGCCGAGCTTGCGCTTGGCGTCGGCCGGCGCCAGCGTCGTCACCTGGGAGCAGGTCTCGGTCAGGCCGTAGGTCTGGACCACGGTGGCGCCTTTTGCCGTGGCCTCCTGCAGCGGCTCCTCGGGGACCGGTCCACCGCCGACCAGGATCGCCCGCGGGCCGGAGAGATCCGCCCCCGCCTCGAGCAGTCGGGTCAGCATCGTCGCCACCACCGAGACAACGGTGATCCCGTCGTTTTCGAGAGCGGCGCCGGCGCGGTCGACGTCGAAGCCCTCGTGGACGACCGCGGTGGTCCCGTAGATGACCGAGCGAATCACGATCCCGAGCCCGGAGATGTGGCTGAGCGGCAGACAGCAGAGCCAGCGGTCCTCAGGCTCGATGCCGATGTTGAAGGCGGAGCCGACGGCGCTCCAGAGGAAGTTGCCGTAGGTGAGGCCGACCGGGTGCGGGATACCGGTGCTGCCGCTGGTGAGGACGCGGGCGCAGACCTCGTCCATGTCGTGCTCGCCGAGCAGCGGCATGTCAGCCTCGGTCTGGGTCAGCTCACCAGCGTCATCGAGGTCGACGATCGGCTCCTCGGCGGCGACGATCGTCTCCCGCTCCGCCGGCGTCAGCCGCGGGCTCAGCGGCAGCAGCTTGGCACCGACCTTCATCAGCGCGTGGGCGAGAACGACCTGCTCGCGGCGCGGGTGCATGGTCAGGGCGGCGGTGGAGCCCCGGCGGACGCCGTGGGCGGCGAGGCGACGGGCGACCCAGGTCGCCTCCGCCTCGAGCTCGGCGTAGGTCATCTCGGCGCCGTCCGCCACCAGCGCGGTGCGGTCCGGGCAACTCTGGGATCTCTGGGCCAGCCAGTCGTCGAGCTTCATTGGACGGATATCGTGCCCATCATGCCCAAACGCCACAAGGACGCCCCACCCGAGCAGGACCTCTACGCCCCGATCGAGTGGAGCAGCGCCGGCGAGTACGGCGACATCCGCTACGAGAAGGCCGATGGGATCGCCAAGATCACGATCGACCGGCCCGAGGTGCTCAACGCCTTCCGGCCCCAGACGCTGGTCGAGGTCTCGGCCGCACTCGAGCTGGCGCGCGAGGACGGCGAGGTGGGTGTCATCGTCCTCACCGGCGCGGGCCAGCGGGCGTTCTGCTCCGGCGGCGACCAGACGGTCCGTGGCGACACCGGCTACGTCGCCGAGGGCGCCTCGCTCGGCCGCTTCCACGTCACCGACCTGCAGGTGCAGATGCGGCGACTGCCGAAGCCGCTGGTGGCGATGGTCGCCGGCTACGCGATCGGCGGCGGCCAGATCCTCCACCTCTGCTGCGACCTGACGATCGCCGGCGACAACGCCGTATTCGGCCAGACCGGGCCACGGGTTGGCTCCTGGGACGGGGGCTTCGGCGCCTCCCTCCTGCGCGACCTCGTCGGCACCAAGAAGGCGAAGGAGTTCTGGCTGCTGTGCCGTCAGTACGACGCCGAGGAGGCGCTGGAGATGGGCCTGGTCAACACGGTGGCGCCGGTCGACGAGCTCGAGCGCGAGACCGTCGCCTGGTGCCGCGACATGCTGGCCCTCTCGCCCTTCGCCCTGCGCCTGGCCAAGGCCAGCTTCAACGCCCACGAGGACGGCTACGCCGGGATCCAGCAGCTGGCCCACGACGCCAACCTGCTCTTCTACGGCAATGAGGAGGCTCGCGAGGGGCGCGAGGCCTTCAAGGAGAAGCGCCAACCGGACTTCTCAAAATTCCCACGGCGCGCATGAGAGCTCGGCGGGCAGGGGGCGGGCGATGAGGATCTGGCTGATGGCGGCGCGGCCGCGGACCCTGCCGGCAGCGATCGCACCGGTCCTGGTTGGCACCGCGGCGGCGGTGCAGTGGTACGGGAGCCTGCCCCGGCCCCTGGCCTTCGTCGCCGCCCTGATCGGCTCGATCTTCATCCAGATCGGCACCAACCTCGCCAACGACTACTCCGACGCCAAGCGCGGCGCCGACACCGCCGACCGGCTGGGACCGGTGCGAGTGACCTCAGCCGGGCTGGTGACGCCGCAGCGGGTGATGCGGGCGACCTGGATCGCTTTCGCGGTCGCCGTCGCCTGCGGGGTCTACCTGGCGACCGTGGCCGGCCCCGCGATCCTTGTCGTCGGCGTCTTCTCGATCGCCGCCGGCGTCCTCTACACCGGCGGCCCACGGCCCTACGGCTACGCCGGCCTCGGCGAGGTCTTCGTCTTCCTCTTCTTCGGCCTGGTCGCCGTCAATGGCTCCTACTACGTTCAGGTGGAGCATCTCGACGCGCTACCGCTCGGCCTCTCGATCGCGGTCGGCTTCCTCGCCACCGCGATTCTCGTCGTCAACAAC
The DNA here is from genome assembly GCA_963811375.1 of uncultured Solirubrobacterales bacterium. GTDB lineage: Bacteria > Actinomycetota > Thermoleophilia > Solirubrobacterales > 70-9 > VAYN01. The sequence goes on along the minus strand of CAWEQY010000001.1, from coordinate 4,411 downwards.
GTCCGCGACCTCGAGACCGACCGGCGGGCGGGCAAGATGACGCTGGCGGTGCGGATGGGGCGCTCGAATGCGGTGATGCTCTACCGGCTGCTGATGCTGGGCGCGTTCGCGGTGCTGCCGATCGCGCTGTGGGCCGGCGAAGCGAGCGCGCTGCCGTTGATCGGGCTGCTGGCGCTGCCGTTGACGTTCGCACCGATGCGGGCGATGACCAACCGCACCGACGGCCCGGCGCTGAACGGCGCGCTCGCCGCCACGGGGGTCCTCCTCGCCGTCTACAGCCTGCTGGTCTCGGCCGGTCTGTTGATCTCCAGCTGAGCCATTCTCGGGCGCGACGCCGGGATGAGAAACTGTGGGAGTGCGAATCGCCTCCGTCGAGGTCATCCCCTACGCGCTGCCCTTCCGCAAGTTCTATGTGACCGCCCGCGGCAGCCTCGCCCAACGCGAGATGGTGCTGCTGCGGCTGCGCTCGGACGACGGCCTGACAGGGCTGGGGGAAGCGGTGCCGATGTCGCTGCGGGGCGGGGCGACGCTGGCCCGGGTCGTGGGCGAGCTGGAACTGCTGTCGCAGCTCTCCGAGCTGGACGAGGCGAGCCTGCGCGGTGGCGTTGCCAACCTCTCGGCCCCGGCCCGCTGCGCGGCACTGACGGCGCTGATGGATCTGCGGGGGCGGCGGGCGGCGGCGGGCGGCCATTCCTCGGCGGCGATTGGCGAGCCGGTCCGCTGCAACGCAACGCTGGTGGCGGGCGAGCCGGCGGCGGTCGCCGATGACGCCATGCGCTGGGCGGCCGAGGGCTTCTCCACCTTCAAGCTCAAGCTCGGCAGCGGCGACGACGCCGGCCAGGTGCGGGCGGTGCGCGAGGCGGTCGGCCCCGAGGCCCGGATCCGGGTCGACGCCAACGCCGCCTGGGACGTGGCGGCCGCAAAGCAGGTGCTGCGCGAGCTGGAGGAGCTCGACATCGAGCTGGCCGAGCAGCCGGTGGCAACGCTGGAGGAGACGGCCGAGGTGACGGCGGCGACCTCGATCCCGATCGCCGCCGACGAGAGCGTCGAGAGCCGCGGCGACGCGGAGCGCGCGGTCTCGCTCGGGGCCTGCGACCTCACGGGTATCAAGCTCTCGAAGGTCGGCGGGCCGGAGGAGGCGATCGAGATCGCCGAGGTGCTGCCGTCCTACCTCTCCAGCGCCCTCGACGGGCCGATCGGCATCGCCGCCGCGGCACAGGTGGCGCAAACGCTGAGCGAGAACGCCCCGAAGGGCAGCCTCCGCCTCGCCCACGGCCTGGCGACGCAGCGCCTCTTCTCTTCGACTGTCGCCGCGGTCGAGTGCGAGCTGCGCGACGGGATGCTGCACTCGCCCCCCGGCCCCGGCCTCGGCGTCGAGATCGACGAGCGCGCGCTCGACCTCCACCGGCTTTAGCCTGCGTGGCGCGTTACGCGGCATGTAGCCGAGAAAAGCGCGCACCGTGGACCCGACCAACGCCAACACCGCTCTCGCCTCGGCCTTCGTCGAGGAGCTGGCTCGTGGCGGCCTGCACCACGCGGTCGTCTCCCCCGGCTCGCGCTCGACGCCGCTGGCGTTAGCGCTCTGGCGAGCGCCGGAGATCGAGGTGACCGTGATCGTCGACGAGCGCTCGGCGGCGTTCTTCGCGCTGGGAGCCGCCCAGGCGAGCGGGACGCCGGTGGCACTGCTCTGCACCTCGGGCACGGCGGTCGCCAACTATCACCCGGCGGTGGTCGAGGCCGACGAATCGGGCCTGCCGCTGGTGGTGCTCAGCGCCGACCGACCGCCCGAGCTGCGCGGGATCGGTGCCGGGCAGACGATCGACCAGATCAAGGTCTTTGGCGCCTCCGTGCGCTGGTTCTGCGAAGTCGGCGCGCACGGGGCGGACGACGAGGGGCTGCTCCACTACCGCTCGGTCGCCTGCAGGGCGCTGGCCCGGTCTCGCGGCGAGACGCGCCCGGGACCGGTCCACCTCAACCTGCCCTGGCGCGAGCCGCTGGCGCCGATCCCGGTCGAGGGCGCGGTGACCGCGACCGATCCACTGGCACTGCACGGCCGCGACAGTCGGCCCCTGACCGCGGTGACGCGGATCGACCTCGAGCCATCGACCTTCCTGCTCGAGGAGATGGCCGGCCACATCGGCGACGCGATCTCCGGCGTGATCGTCGCCGGCCGCCAGCTCGATCCCGAGCTGCGCGAGCCGCTCGCCCACCTGGCCCGCGCCTCCGGATTCCCGATCCTGGCCGAGCCGACCTCGCAACTGCGCTGCGGTCCCCACGACCGCTCCCGGGTAATCGCCAGCTACGACCTGCTGCTGCGCCACGAGCGCTTCGCCCGCTCGGTCGTCCCCGATCTCGTCCTCCGTTTCGGCGAGATGCCGACCAGCAAGCCGCTGCGGACCTGGCTGGCGGCCAGCGGCGCCAGCGAAATCGTCATCGATCCCTACGGCGGCTGGAACGAGCCGACCAACCGGGCGTCGGCGATCCTGCGGACGGATCCGACCGAGCTGGCCTCGGGGTGGGCGGCGCGATTGGAGAAGGAACCGCGCGGAGCCCCGAATGCCTGGATCGCCGCCGAGGCCTCCGCGCAGGCGGCGCTGGATGGCGAGCTGGACGCCTCCGGCACGGGTTCGGGCGACAGCGGTGGGGCGGCGATCCCCGAGCCTGCCCTGCACCGCGCCCTTGGCCAGGCTCACCGCGACGGCGACCTCGTCTACACCGCCTCGAGCATGCCGATCCGCGACCAGGAGGCTTTTCTTGCCGACGCCGACGCCGACGCGCTCTTCCTCTGCAACCGCGGCGCCAACGGCATCGACGGCCTCGTTTCCTCCGGCATCGGCGCCGCCCATGCCAGCGGCCGTCCGACCACGATCCTCACCGGCGACCTCGGCCTGCTCCACGACCTCGGCGGCCTCGCCGCCCTGCGCGACGTCTCCACCCCAGTCCGCATCGTCGTCATCGACAACGGCGGCGGCGGCATCTTCCACTTCCTGCCGCAGGAGCAGGCGCTGGACGGCGAGGAGTTCGAGGCACTGCTCGGGACGCCTCGTGGGGTCGACGTCGGGAAGGCTGCGGCCCTCTTCGATCTTCCCCATCGCCGCCTCGAATCTCTTGGCGACCTCGCCGAGGCGCTCGCCGCCGGCACGGGGCTGATCGAGGTCAAGGTCGACCGCCAGGCCAATGTCGACCTGCATCGCCGCCTAGCCGCTCGGGTCCACGAGGCGACCGATTCGCTTTCGTGACAGGTGAATCTGCCGTAACCCGCGCCATGGACCGGTAACCGCAGACCCACAGCGGCGGAGTCGCTCAGCAGGCGATCGGGCCGGCCCCGCGCCCAGGTCCGGGCTGCCAGGCGGTGCCGTAGATGATTCCCCGCTTGGTCGAGAAGACGCGACTGAGGCAGGAGCCGTCGGCGTTGACCTGCATCGCCGAATTTCCCTGGTGGGGATCCGCCAGGCCGATGGCGGGGCCGGAGCCGCTGAGGCGGGTGAAGGCGAGGCGCTGCCCCGAGGGGTCCCAGCTCGGCCAGCGCAGACCGCCGCGGATGCTCGCGACAACCGTCGGCGCACCGCCGGAGAACGGCATCGAGAGCAGATCGGTCCGGACGACCCGACCTTCCCCGATCTCGTTCCTCCCGGCGAGATGGTCGCGCACGAAGGCGAGCCGCGAGCCATCCGGCGAGAGCGCTGGTTCGCCGACATCCTTGGCCAGCACTCGCATGCCCCTGTGCAGCCCGTCGCCCACTCGGATCGCAACGATCCTCACCCCTCGCCCGTCGTAAGCGGTGGCAACCAGGGTCCTGCCGTCCGCCGAAAACGAGCCCGGGGAGAGGATCGCGCGGCGCTGCCACGGCGTCACCGGGTGCGGCCGCGAACCATCGATGCCGATCGCCCAAAGCGCGAACCTCACGTCCAGCTTCTGTTCCGATGGGTCCCGTCGCGCCGAGCGCTCGAACTGCCCACGAACGCGCTGGATCGTCGTCACTACCAGCGCCCGACCATCCGCCGTGAAGACGGGGTCGCCCTGGAACAGCACGCCGCGGGAGCTCCGCACCAGCCGCAGGTGCGAACCATCGGCGCGAACCACGTAGACCCCGCCGGTTCCATGGGCGCCCCCGGTGAAAGCCAGGAGCTGCCCGTCCGAGGACCAGGCGGGACGCGATGCCACCAGCGGTCCCGGCACAGAGTTGTCGGGCCCGCCGGCCAACCTCGTCGGCGCCTCGCCAGACGGACCGACCACCTTCACTTCGGTGCCGGCGTTCGGGTAGATGTGGAAGACGTCCGCGGCCAGGCGAGGGCCGACAGGCACGGGTAGAGCCGCGGCGGCGCCATCCGCTCCGAGCGCCATCGACAGCAACAGCAAGATCAGCGTCAAGCGTCGGACGAACACGCCCACCCCTTGCCCATCCGGCCGC